>NZ_JABVWW010000049.1 GCF_013350005.1 Methylocystis silviterrae | reverse complement strand
TGCGTAATCCACGCGATCGTGAGCACTGATTCCAGACGATCATGAGCGCTCAGTCCACGGGATCGTGAGCGCTCAGTCCACGGGATCGTGAGCAGTCATTCCACAGGATCGTGAGCAGCCTGTGGACGGCTCCGGCGGACGCGTTCGCCGACAATCCAAACGGCGTATGGCCCCTCGTCCAACAGCGAGGGGTCCATGCCAACCGAGAGATTGTCGATGCGGAAGATCCGCGATGTTTTGCGTTTGAGATTTGAGAACGGCCTGAGCGAGCGCGTGATCGCGCGCTCGCTGTCGCTCAGCAACGGCTCCGTGAACGCCTATCTCCAGCGCGCCCGCATGGCGGGTCTTCGCTGGCCGTTGTCCGAGGGCCTCGACGACACGGCGCTGGAGCGGCTGCTGTTCCCGCCGGCGCCCGCCGTGGCGGCGGCGGCCCGTCCGACGCCCGACTGGACAGGGGTGGAAAAGGAGCTGCGCCGCCGCGGCGTCACCCTGGCGCTGTTGTGGGAAGAATATCGCGGCGCCCATCCAGACGGATTCAGCTACAGCTGGTTCTGCGAGCATTACGCCGCCTTCAAGGGACGCCTTCGGCCGACCATGCGGCAAAGCCACGCCGCCGGCGAAAAGGTCTTCGTCGATTTCGCTGGCGACACGATCGACATCGTCGATCCCGCGACTGGCGAAGTGCGCCGGATGAAGCTGTTCGTCGCGGCCATGGGCGCGTCGAACTACATCTTCGCGCAGGCGCGGGCCAGCGAACAGATCGCCGACTGGATCGGCGCCCACGTCGATCTCTTCGCTTTTCTCGGCGGCGTGCCGAAGTTCGTCGTCTGCGACAATCTAAAGGCCGCCGTCACCAACCCGGATCGTTACGAGCCGGGTCTGAACCGCAGCTATCTGGAACTTGCCGATCATTACGGCGCGGCGATCCTGCCTGCGCGGCCCTACAAGCCGCGAGATAAGGCCAAGGTCGAGCAATCGGTCCTGATCGCCGAACGATGGATTCTCGCTAGGCTGCGCAATCGACGCTTCTTCAGTCTCGCCGAACTCAACGCCGCCATCGCCGACCTCGTCCATGACATCAACGCCCGCCTGATGAAGGGCTTCAATGCCAGCCGGGCCGAGCTTTTCGCTGCGATCGACAGGCCGGCCCTGAAGGAGCTGCCACAGGAGCCTTACGCCTTCGCCGTTTGGAAGCGCTGTCGCGTTGCCCCCGATTACCATGTCGAGGTCGACGGCCATTGGTATTCCGCGCCGTTCCGATTGATCCGCGAACTGGTCGACGTACGCGTCGCCGACAAAACGGTCGAGATATTCTTCAAAGGCCAGCGCATCGCCAGTCATCTGCGCGCCCCGAACCGGCGCGGCCATACGACGCTTCCCGAACACATGCCAAGCGCCCACCGGCGCCATGCGTCCTGGACGCCGAGTCGACTCGTCGCCTCCGCCGAAAAAATCGGCCCGTCGGCCGCCGCGCTTTTCGAGGAGATCATGGCCGCTCGCCCGCATCCCGAACAGGGGTTTCGAACCTGTCTCGGCATCCTCGCCCTGACGCGGACCTACGATAACGCGCGAGTGGACGCCGCTTGCCGACGGGGCATGTCGATCAGGGCGCGCTCAGTCGCCTCCATCCGCTCGATCCTCAAAAACGGCCTCGATCGCACCTTCCTCGACGAGGGAGAGCGCCCGGACCGCGAACCCGTGCGCCACGGCAACATCCGCGGCCGCGACTACTTCCACTGACCAGAAAAGGAGACCACGCAATGCTCGCCCACCCCACTCATGAGCGCCTGATTGCCCTCGGCCTAGCCGGCATGGCCAAGGCTTTCGAGGAGCAACGGCGATCGTCCGATATCGCCGCCCTCTCTTTCGAGGAGCGGCTCGGCCTAATGGTCGATCGTGAGGCCGCCGAGCGCGACACAAAGCGCCTCGCCGCGCGCCTCAAGTTCGCGGCCTTGCGGCAGAACGCCGTCATCGAGGATGTCGACCTACGAACCCCGCGCGGCGTCGACCGCGCTCTTTTCCAGAAGCTCGTCGCCGGCGACTGGATCGATCGCGCCGAGGGGCTTCTGATCACAGGGCCGACCGGCGTCGGCAAGAGTTGGATCGCGTGCGCGCTCGGGCACAAAGCCTGTCGTGACGGAAAAAGCGTTCTCTATCACCGTGTGCCGCGCCTCTTCGAGACGCTGGCTCTCGCCCGCGGCGATGGCCGCTACGCCCGCCTCCTAAAAACGCTCGCGCGCGTGCAGCTCCTGATATTGGACGATTGGGGTCTGTCGGTCCTCACCGAAACTCAGCAGCGTGATCTCCTCGAAATCCTGGAAGATCGTCACCAACGCGTCTCGACTGTCGTCACCAGTCAGGTTCCGGTCGAGCAATGGCACGAGATCATCGGCAATCCGACGCTCGCCGACGCCATTCTCGACCGCCTCGTCCACAACGCTCATCGGCTTCCGATCACAGGAGAAAGCATGCGCAAACTCTCAGCCAAAAAGCGTCTCCTTGACGCCGACGCCAAGGCCTGAATCAATGTCGCCGTCGGCGACGCGCCAGCCGCTCACGATCGCGTGGAACGCGCGCTCACGATGCCTTGGATTGGCTGCTCACGATCCCGTGGAACGGGCGCTCAGCATCCGTGGAATGCGCA
>NZ_JABVWW010000048.1 GCF_013350005.1 Methylocystis silviterrae | reverse complement strand
GGCAAGTAAAGTTTCGATGTTGATCCGGACCTTTGGCCACGCCCAGACCGAGGTTTGGCCGGCGACCGAGTGGAACCGTTTCAAGGAAATCGTGCGGACGCTGTGAAAGCGCGCTGGACAGCATTGCCCAACAACGAGATGCTCGGAAAAGCCGCATCACATTCCGATTCCAACAATTCACTCCATGGGCAATCAAATCAGGCGAGCGTGCGCGGTGGCGCGTGATCAGATATCTACAAGTCCATCTTGCCGTGCACGTGGCCCACTGCTCAAAGAGAGTGCGCCTCGGTTTCGTCCAGCATCTGTCGTAGCCACTGCATATAAGGAGTGCCGCCCGTTCCGCGCGGGTCATCAGTCCAACGATTGATGTAATCCTCAGCCCAACTGTAATGGACCCGCCGGAAGGCCGCCATCGCCTCCAAGACAGCATTGTAGGCCTCCTTATGCATGGAACTGCGGATATCGGGCATAGCCTCGACCTCCTCGATTAGCGCCCGATGCTTGGCTGGCATGTATCTGCGCATATCGACGAGATGATCCGTGAGTACGGACCGCTGGTGGGGAATTTTCATAAAGGCGACGAGCGTCGGCATGATGCTGCTTTGTGCGCCTGTCTCGCCACGAAAGTGCATGGGGGTTTGGTCGATGCCTTCGTAAGTCACATTCTCGAAAAAGCGGATGTAAGGCCGGAAGGTCTTGTAATAGAGCTTGGAATCCATGTGCTCAGGAATGCGTTTGAGCACCTCTACCTGTCGTCGCATGGCCTTTTCGATGCGCCAAAGGTCAGCGCTAAGATCAGCAGCATTATCATCCATCAGCCTGCGCTTGATCGTCGCGATCGCTCTTAGAATGTCTGCTGCTATAGCCTCGATCTCGACATGCACCAGGATGAACCAGTGCTCGTCGTACAAATGGACGAAGTTCTGGATCGTGTCGATGTTCCCGAGCGCGATCGGCCCATCCTTGCGGAAGCGTTTCCAATTGTACAGCGCATAGCCATCGTAACTGAGGATCGGCGGGCGTCTGAGCCGTTTCGCCGCGTTAGTAAGCGGTTCGGCAAGGTTGCGGGGAAGAGACGTAGCCGGCTCTTGACCGACTTGGTTGACATAGGCAGAGGCCAGAAACCCGACCCGCACGTAATAAAGGCGAAGCTGCGGAAGAGTCATCTCCGAGATGGGTTCTTCCCACTTCGGAATGCGCAAGGCGCGTGCATAGGTTCGGAATCCTTTGTCATAAAGGAGGCTGGTTAGATCGCGCCCAATTTCGTCGAGCGCGGCATAGGGCGAACCCGACGGAAATGCGGCGAGCGGATCGGTTTCGGGAAGAAACCCGCGTCGCGCATATGTCGGCTTCAGCAGCTCACTCTCTTGAATCGTGATCGTCGGCAACTGCTGAACCACTCCTGTTGACTTCGACGAGCGCCAACGTAGCGACCCCGCTGCATACGAGAGCTCTCGGCGATCTCTAGGACTTTTGCGCATCCCCATTCCGCGCTAGGGCGACGCACGTCCGAGGCTGAACCGTGCGCACGCTCTGTTCGTCGATGATGCGAAGCAAAAGACCTTCAGCTGCAATAAGCAAAGCCGCGAACTACCCGCTCGGATGCAACGTCGGGGCGTTTTACGCGATCAGCCCAGCTTTGACGCCAGCACGTCAACTTTCTCAATTTTCGGCGGTTGTGAGAATAGCTCCGGCACCTTCGCCATGAGCGCTTTTGCGACCTCCCCAGCAAGATGAGCGTCTCTGCCGGCTTCGTCATGGAAGACATCAAAGATGCCGAAGGTGCTGGACGACATTCGGATCGCGAACCACGACACCGTGCCCGGCTCTGCTTCCACGAGGGGCAGCGCCGATTTCAGGAATGTTGCAACCTCGTGCTCCTTGCCAATCTTCGCCTCCAGCGTCGCCAAGATGCCAAAATTTACCATTGCGACCTCCTTAAGAATGTCGGCGACCGATCCTCGACGCCCTGTTGCGGCTTTTCAGTTCAACGCCATGCTCGCAGACGTAGCCGGGTAGCTGCAACGGTTGGCGCGCGTGTTCCACGGATATTCAGCTAGGCCGAGCGCCTCTCCGACGCCTCGTGCATATGGCGAAGGCGGCGTCGATGCGCAATCACGCCGCCATCGATAATGACAGCGATTTCCTCAGGCGTCAGGTGATGGACCGTTTCGACGACTCCGTTGCAGGTCGTAAAGACTATGGCCTCCCCATTCGTGAAGCTGCCGCGCAAGTTCTCGCAGTTCAACTTGTCGCCGATTTGCAGGCGGTCATAATCGTCATTGTGTACGAAGAGCAGCGGGAGAATGCCGTAATTAATGAGATTTTGGCGGTGAATGCGCGCGAAACTCTTAGCGATCACCACGCGCAGGCCAAGATAGCGCGGCGCCGCGGCGGCGTGTTCGCGCGATGATCCTTGACCATAATTCTCGCCGCCGATTACGACGTGCCCAAGCTCGGCGCCGAGCGCGCGGGCGCGACGTGAATAGTCCGGATCAATCGGTTCGAACGCGAAATCCGAGATCCGCACCAGATTTGAGCGGAAAGGCAGCACCTTGGCTCCTGCGGGAAGAATTTCGTCGGTTGATACGTCGTCGCCCATTTTCAACAAAATCTCCAACTCGACCTTGTCAGGGAGAGGATCAAAGTCCGGCAACGAATGAATATTGGCGCTCTTTTCCAAAAGAACGCGCTTCGCTACCGCTGGCGGCGGGGGCGGCTCAATCAGCGACAATTCGGACCTTGGCGCGGGCTCAACCATTTCCGGATAAGGAATGCCGATCTTGCGCGGGTCAGCGATGCAGCCTGCGAGGGCCGAAGCGGCTGCGGTTTCTGGTGAACAGAGAAAGACCGAATCTTCCTTCGTACCGGACCGTCCCGGGAAATTGCGCGGTGTCGTGCGCAAGGAATTGCGGCCGATCGCCGGCGCCTGGCCCATACCGATGCAGCCATTGCACCCTGTCTGATGAATGCGGGCGCCAGCGCCAAGAAGCGCCGCAAGCCGACGATCGTCAAGCAGCATCTGCAGCACTTCTCGCGACGTTGGATTCACGTCGAAGGAAACGGCAGGCGGGATTGTCCTGCCTCGAACCATTTCGGCGCATATAGCGAAATCCCGCCAACCCGGATTAGCGGAAGAACCGATATAGGCTTGGGCAATCTCCCGGCCTTCAACCTCGGTGACGGAAACGACCTTCCCGGGGCTGGAAGGCAGCGCAATCAGCGGCTCGAGCGCCGACAGGTTGATGCTGTCGTGGACATCATATTCACAGCCTTCATCTGCCGCGAGCGCTCGCCATTGCGCTTCGCGCCCGCGCGCGGCCATGAACGCGCGCGTTGCTTCGTCCGAAGGAAAAATCGATGTCGTCGCGCCGAGTTCCGCGCCCATATTGGCGATAACGTGGCGGTCCATCGCGGTAAGGCCAGCAAGGCCGCTTCCATAATACTCAATTATTTTTCCCACGCCGCCAGCGACGCCGTGACGACGCAGCATTTCGAGTATGACGTCCTTGGCGCTCACCCAGGCCGGTAGGGCGCCATTGAGCTCGACGCCGAATATCGCGGGCGTCTCAGTCACATAGGGCTCTCCCGCCATGGCCAGCGCTACATCGAGGCCGCCAGCGCCAATCGCCAGCATGCCAAGCGAACCGGCCGCCGGCGTATGGCTATCGGAGCCGAGCAGGGATTTCCCTGGCTGACCGAAGCGCTCCATATGCACGACGTGGCTGATGCCGTTGCCGGGCCGCGAATACCAAAGCCCAAATCGTCGGCAGGCGCTTTCCAGGAAGAGGTGATCTTCAGCGTTGAGATTGTCGACTTGTAGCAGATTGTGATCGACATATTGGACGCTGACCTCCGTTTTCACGCGATCAAGGCGCATCGCCTCAAGCGAAAGCATGGCGAGCGTGCCCGTGGCATCTTGCGTAAGCGTCTGGTCAATGTGCAATGCGAGCGGCGCGCCGATTTCCTTGCCGCCGTCGATACGGTGCAGATCGATCAGTTTCTTGGCGAGCGAACTTCTTTTCGATGACTTTAAAGCCGAAGCCTTGGCCAAGGTCGTTCCCCCGGAACATTCGTCAGAGCCCCCAGATAGAGCGCGGCGCCGATCAAGACAGCGCAGCAGTTAGGCAGAAAGCACCAAATTGTTCTTTGGGCGATCTAGGGTCCAGACTCATAACCAATAGCTGATTGTCGCGGCGATGCAGACGGCTGCGAGAAAGTTAGTCGCGCTTCG
>NZ_JABVWW010000047.1 GCF_013350005.1 Methylocystis silviterrae | reverse complement strand
CTGCGCAACGTCTATCGCCCCGGCGACGTGCGCAAGCGCGGCTTCACCTATGTGAGCGTCGGACGGACGTGAGAGGAGGCAAAGCTCGTTGGCAAGCATAGCGCCCGCCAATGCAATACCCCTCGATTCAGGATTCGCGCCAGTGCTTCCAGATCCGAAAAGCGTTGTGCGCCGAAATGTTTCCACTATTCACGTTTAGCTTGGCTGACTTGAAAACCCTGTCACCGCGCGGCCTTGGGAGGGACAGCAAAAAATCAATGAAACCTCAACCTGACCGGGCTGAATTCATTGGCGCCCGCAAAGCGCGGCAGCAGAGACAATCTTTGTACGCCAACACCGATTGCGTCACGCCATGACTTCGCCTCAGCATATTTTCGTCAATCGCTTTTTTTATCCGGATCATTCCGCCACGAGCCAAATCCTGTCTGACCTCGCTTTTCACTTGGCGCGCTGCGGCACGCGAGTAAGCGTAATCACGAGCAGCGGCCTCTATGACGAGCCTAAGGCCGATCTTCCGCCCTTCGAAATTATAGGCGACGTCGCCACCCATCGAGTCTATAGGCCGCGTTTCGGCCGTGGTTCCCTCGCCGGCAGAGCGACCGATTATCTCGCCATGTATCAGTGCTTCGCAGCCGCCGCTTGGCGCCTGTCGAAGCCAGGAGATTTCCTCATCGCCAAAACTGATCCGCCGCTGCTATCGGTTGCCCTGGCGCCGGTTGCTCGCGTAAAAAGGTTAGCCCTCATCAACTGGCTACAAGATCTTTATCCGGAACTAGCTCTTGGCCTTGGGATGCGCGCGCTGACGCCCGTCGCACCGTTGATGATCGCAGCTCGCAATGCCAGCCTAAAGTCGGCGCGCTGCAATGTCGTTCTCGGGGAGCGCATGCGCGACCGCCTCGAAGCTGCTGGGATCAGCGCCGGGCAAATCCAGATCATTCCGAACTGGTGCGATGATGAATCAATCACGCCTCTACCGACAAACGACAACCCTCTGCGCTCGGCCTGGGGGCTGGATGACAAATTCGTGATTGGTTATTCGGGCAATTTGGGACGGGCGCATGAATATGCGACCCTACTCGACGCAGCGGAATACTTGCGTGACGACCGCGACATCGTTTTTCTCTTTATCGGCAGCGGCCATTCGATGCAGTCGTTGCGATCCGAAGTCGAGCGAAGGGGGCTTGCCGAAAATTTCCAATTTCGGCCCTATCAAGCAGCAAATGATTTGGCGCAATCATTGTCCCTTCCGGATGTGCATTGGATCTCGCTTCTGCCTGCAATGGAAGGGCTGATCGTGCCCAGCAAGTTTTATGGCGTCGCCGCGGCCGGACGCCCAACCATCGCCGTGACCGATCCGGCTGGAGAAATCGCTGAACTCGTGAGGCGCTATCAGTGCGGCGCGGTCGTCACGCCGGGCGACGGACACGCTCTGGCCCAGGCGATCCGAGATTTCAGGACTGACCGGGTGCGTCTTGAGCAAATGGGCCGTAATGCGCGTGCGCTGCTTGATAGATCATTCCGCAAGAAGATCGCATTGAACCATTGGGAGCGCCTCTTTCAAAGGGCGTGTGCCCCTTCTAGCGAACGCTTAGGCGCCGAGCCCATAAATTAGGTTCAAGAGCTATAGCCACGGGGGGTGGATCAATGGACGAACGCATTTGGGTCGCCGGACATCGCGGGATGGTTGGTTCAGCCATAACACGACTGCTCGAAGCGCAGGGCCGCAACGTGCTGAAGGTCGATCGCTCGATTCTTGACCTACGGCGTCAGCCTGAAGTTGAATTTTGGCTTAGGGCGAACCAACCCACGGCCATCATATTCGCCGCTGCGAAGGTCGGAGGCATTTTAGCGAACAGCTCCTATCCCGCCGATTTCATATATGACAATCTGACAATTCAGACCAATGTGATCCATGGAGCGCACAAAGCGGGAGTCGACCGTTTGGTCTTTCTTGGCTCTTCATGCATCTACCCTAAGTTTGCGCCACAGCCGATCGTAGAGTCATCCCTGATGACCGGACCGCTGGAGCCAACAAACGAGTGGTATGCGATCGCCAAGATCGCCGGAATTATGACCTGTCAAGCGTATCGGCGCCAACATGGCCGTCGCTATATTTCGGTAATGCCCTGCAACCTTTATGGGCCAAACGATAATTTTAATTTGCAGACCAGTCATGTCTTGCCAGCGCTCATTCGCAAATTTCATGAGGCAAAACTGAGCGGCTCGCGCGAGGTCGTTGTGTGGGGCACGGGAACGCCGTTGCGCGAATTTCTACATGTAGATGATCTCGCGAAGGGCGTCGTCTTTTGTCTCGACCATTACGACGAGTACGAACATATCAATTGCGGCGCCGGCTTCGACGTTACAATTCGCGAAATCGCCGAAACCATCGCCCGTGTTGTCGGATTTGATGGACAGCTCGTTTTTGACACGACCAAGCCGGACGGGACGCCGCGCAAAATCATGGATTCTACCCGCATCCGCGCGCTTGGATGGAAGCCCGAGATTTCCCTTGAAGACGGTCTCGCGTCATCTTACCGATGGTTTATCGAACATGTCGCAGACTGCACAGACGAGCGAATGCAAGAGGCTTAGCATTACAGTGACGGACGTAAGCGTGATCGGGTAACCGCCTAGCGGTAAGCGCTGTTGTGGCGCCTCCTTCCAACGGAGGATGAAAGCGGCGAGTCTGATCTCCTGATGTGGAGATAAAGGCTGTGTCTAGACTTGATCATGCGCTTGAACCTAATGGCGGTCCGATGCGTCGGATTGATGTGATCACGGGCAGCGGCGAGCGCCGTCGCCGCTGGTCGGATGAGGAGAAGTCGCAAGCGATCGAAGAGTCCTTTGCGCCTGGCGCGGTGGTTTCGGTAGTCGCCCGTGGCGCGGCGGCGGGTGGCGGAATTGACGCCGTTTCATTCACGCCGGTTGTTGTTTGTGGAGCGACGAGAGGAAGCGCCGGTCGCTTTAGCGTCGGAGAGCAGATCGGTCGCGGCTCGCCCCCATGTGATCGAACTCGATATTGATGGCTCAAGCCGCCTCTGGATCAGCCGCGCAATCTCGCCAAGAGCGTGACGGTGGAGTAGTGCTCAGCCCCTCGTGATGATCTCGACGGCGTTCTGCGCCTCGACACAGGCGGACTCATTGGTCAGAGCAGATCAAGCGCAAGCGTTCGCGCAAGGAGCCAAGCTGCGCCGCTCACGTTTCTATTATCCAAAAAAACGGTCGAGCAACCCTGAAAAACCGCGATCTGCCCCGTGTCGGCGCTTTTCTCCCGGCCCGCTGTCGCGCCCAGCCCCGGTCCATCGCGACCGCTGCCCGCGAGAACGACTCTCTACGCTATAGGGATCACCCGAGTTCGAATGCTGTGCCCGGGCTGGGGGGGTCACGTCAGATGGAGCGACATTCTCCAAGATCGCGCGCGGACGAATAAGAACAAGCTGCTCCGCTTCTGTCTCGCCCAGCCATTTCGCCGCTGCCGCACGTCCCTCGGCAAGGTCAGGCCTTCGGCGCCTTGCTCCGTGGGCGTCAGAAGCCAAAATATGGACCATCCCCTCATTCAACATTCGTTCAGACCAATATTGAGGTCTCCTGCCAAAGGAGCCTGTCACTGAACCGGAGGTAAGTTGCATCCAGACGCCAGCCTGGAAGAGTTGAACGAATGTCTCAAAACGACTTTCTATCCACGTCAATCTCTCAGGATGGGTGAGAATCGGCACGTAGCCCGCACTCAGCAGTTCAAAAAAGAGATATTCAATACGTGGCGGCGCAACGTGATGTGGCGGCTCCACGAGCACATATCTCGTGTCAGCAAGCGATAGGATTGCGCCAGATCGCAATCCATTCACCATGTTTGGGACAATATGGGCGTCGGCGCCGGTCACCAGGCGCAAAGGAATTCCATGTTCATCCAGGCAGTTCTGAAATTCGTCGACCGCCAATCGAATTTGCGGGCCGGAATTATCATAGACGCCAGGAAAGATGTGGGGCGTGCAAGCCTGAACGGTGACGCCGTTGGCGACGGCAATACGCGCCATCTCGAGAGCAATGTCGATGTTGGCGGCGCCATCGTCAATTCCTGGCAAAATGTGCGAATGTAGATCTATCATCAAATAACCTCGACGCTGGCGCCTGCGAACAGGCTAACTTCGTAACAAATAATGCCTTTTCTTTGACTTAACGGCCTTCCAAAAAAGCGCCTTGAGCGCGGCAATACATTTTCGGCGGCGCTCCAGACGCTATCGAATTGAGATTCAATCCACTCGGGCGATGAGAAGAAGGCTCGCGCCGCATGTTTCGATCATGGAGGAAGCTTGCGGTGCAGTCGGCAGGCGCTCTCACATCGGCGCGTCCGACGCTTCCGGCGCCAGATATACGCGGACAGCCTTAGGGTCCAGACTCATAACCAATAGCTGATTGTCGCCGCGATGCAGACGGCTGCGAGAAAGTTAGTTGCGCTTCGAT
>NZ_JABVWW010000046.1 GCF_013350005.1 Methylocystis silviterrae | reverse complement strand
TCATTGGCGCTTCCTTTCGGAAGCTGTGAATCACGACATCGCGCCCAAGCCAACAACTTTATGGGTCCGAGCCCTAGTCTGCTGCATGGCGAGCTCCTTTTGCTCGAGCCCGACTGTCTGTGACGAAACCGGCGAATCCTGAACGGCCCCGATTGGCCATTAATCTCCGCTGCCTAGATTTAGTTCGCTGGACTAACGGAAGCCATTTGCCAGCCACCGAAACGGGCTCAATTCATAACACGCATGTCTACCTCGAGTTCCGCACTACGGAGAACCGCGCCAATCAACTACAGGGCAGCCGTTCCAATTGTTGTTAATGCGATTACCGAAGTTATCCGTTCGTCTGAAACGAGACACGCGCCGTCGTTCCCCTATCTGACATCATCGCGGACGGGACCGGGGCCTAGCTCACCTCGAGCAGCAACTTCTGTTCTCAAGCGACGCCTACTTCCATAATCCGAGGCTCACAATGAACGATAATCAAATGCGAAAAGGACTGGCGACAATATTTGGTGGATCCGGCTTTATTGGACGACATGTCGTGCAGGCGCTGATTTGCGACGGCTGGCGCGTCCGAGTCGCATGCCGTCGGCCCGAACTCGCCGTCCAGCTGCAGTCGTTCGGCGAGCCGGGCCAAATCGAGCTAATTCAGGCTAATTTACGCGATGCGCAAACAATCGCCGCCGCGCTCGAGGGCGTCGACGCCGCAGTCAATCTCGTCGGAATCCTGACCGAAAGTGACGATCAGACATTCGCCGATATTCAGTCGCGGGGGGCGCGCGCCGTCGCCAAAGCAGTCAAAGAAGCAGGCATAACGCGCTTCGTTCACATATCGGCGATCGGCGCACGTAAGAACTCTCCTTCCGGTTACGCCCGCAGCAAGGCCGAGGGTGAGGCGGCGGTGCATGAACTCGTGCCGCAAGCCATTATCTTTCGGCCGTCGATCGTATTCGGTCCGGAGGACGATTTTTTCAACCGTTTCGCGGCCATGGCGCGCCTTATGCCGATCCTGCCTTTGGTCGGCGCAAGCACGCGATTCCAACCTGTTTTCGTGGACGACATCGCGCAGGCGATAGTTCTCGCCTTGGATGGAAAGGCGATGCCTGGAGCAACCTACGAACTGGGTGGACCCGAGGTGAAGACATTTCGCGAACTGGTTCAGTATGTCTGTGATGTTACGAGGCGCCGTCGCTATATCATCTCGCTCGGCTTCGAGACCGGGAAGCTCATGGCCGGTGTCACTCAACTCGCGAGCAAGCTGTCCTTTGGATTGTTCCCGAAATTATTGTCCATGACGACCGACCAGGTCGAATTGCTCCGCCGTGACAACATCGTCTCAGACGAAGCGAAAGCCGCCGAAACCACATTGGAAGGACTTGGAGTCGCGCCGCGGGCGATCGAGGCGATCGTCCCCACCTACCTCGATCGCAATCTCAAGGCCGGCCAGTGACGAGGGCAATTGTCGCGCATCTCCGGCGTCAGAACCTTTGAGCCAGACTATGTGGGACCGATAAATTATGGAATGGCCCGCCCCTCCTACCGGCGTTGTAGTTTCGCCGGAGGCTCAACCGGAGGGAAGGATCATGAAGACGATGTCGGGAACACCCGGTGCGCTATGGCAAATGACGCACATGGCGACATACTCCTTAGATCCCTTTCTCGCCTGATCCTCGCTCCATGTTTCCGGCGACTCGTTCCCCGCATGGACGCGCACCGAACTACGCATGGTCCAATTCAAAATGACGCGCACCAAAGCCGTGCGAGGCGCGGTTGCGGCGACGTTGTAAACGCCGCTGACGATGACGATATCGTTTGATCGACGAACTGCAGGCCGATCTCGACGTTTGGGTGAGCGACTATAATGAACAGCGCCCGCATCAAGGCCGCTGGTGTTTCGGCAAAACGCCGATGCAAGCCTTTCTCGACGCCATGCCGATGACGAAGGAGAAATTGATCGCCGCCTGACAAGGTTAGACATCAAAACCGACCGCTCAACCAGGCGCCGTCTGTCAGACCGAGTACCAGCTAGTACACCTCATCTCGCACATTGACAGTGCAACGCGCGATCGCACTCGCGAATTGAACGATGCGATCCGCAACACGAATAAATCGCACGAGACGAATATCGCCCTGCCTCGGCCCGCGGGCGGACGCGCAGCGCGACGCTTACCGGAGCGTCGCGCTGCGAGCATTACGCAGTCTCGCCATCTCGATCACTGTCGCGCACGAACAGCTCTAGAATTGGACGCACTATTTTCAACGTGTTAGAAGATCTCCGCCGAATTGCTCTGGCACCGCGAGACCATCGGCCTCGTCCAACAGACAAAGCGATACAGTTCGATGCTCCCGAGCCCCAGCTTGTCTAAGGCTCACTTACGCGAGCCCTTGTTGGCTGCGCTCGTCGACAACGCCTTGGACGGCATCATCACGATTGATGAAGCCGGAACGATCCTTTCATTCAATCCTGCTGCGGTCGCATTATTTGGATACAGGCCCGACGAAGTAATCGGACAAAATGTCCGCATGCTGATGCCCGAGCCATATCGCAGTCAGCATGATGACTACCTGAGCCATTATCTTCGCACCGGAGAAGCCAAGATTATTGGCATCGGTCGGCAGGTCGAGGGACAACGTCAAGACGGCTCGGTCTTTCCTATGGAGCTTGGAGTCGCCGCGGTCGAGGCCGAGGGCGAGCGGTACTTTGTCGGCTTCGTGCATGATTCAAGCGAGCGGCGCAGATTTGAAGCTCGAATGCATGATCTGCACGCGGACCGTCTCGATATTATTGAGAATATGACAGTTGGGCTCGCGCACGAACTCAAACAGCCCCTCTCGGGAATCAACGCCTATCTCCACATGGCGAGCAGGCTCCTTAGGAAGGGGGATTTAACAGAAATAGAGCAGGTCTTGGACAACGCCTCCAAGCAGGTATTCCGCGTTTCTGAAATAGTGGACAATCTGCGCCAATTTATCGCGCGGGGCGATACGATCAAAACCGTTCATCATCTGAACGAAGTTGTCCGTACCGCCTGCGAATTCACCGACTCTATCGCAAAGGAGTGCGGCGTCGTGACAATGGTCAAACTGGATGCGGAAAAGGACTTGGTGCTCATCAATAGAGTCCAAATCCAGCAGGTCATCGTCAACCTGAAGCGCAATGCCATCGAAGCGATGGAACATTGCGAACGGCGCGAATTAGTCGTGTCCACGCGCGTGATAGACGGACATGAGATCCAGGTCGATGTTGTTGACACGGGCCGGGGCATTTCGGAAGCAATCAAAGCCAGATTGTTCGAACAATTTACAACCACGAAGCCACACGGTATGGGCGTTGGCCTGTCTATCTCGCGCTCTATTATCAATGCTCATCATGGGCGCTTGTGGGTTGCCCCCAATGCCGGTGGCGGCACGATCTTTAGCTTTGTATTGCCCTTGGCAGACCAACATCAAAAGCTCGCGGAAACCTGACAACTGTTTAAAAAAATGGACCGACAAGGCCGCGAGCCCAATCAGACTTGCCGCTTCCGGTCGCTGCCAAACGATACATTGCGCTAATGGTGCGTCTCGACTGTCCCGATACAACGAATTGAGGGCTGCGTCAGTCTACGTGCACATGGCGGATTCGAATGGGAGCATTCACGCTCGCAGCAAGCTGCAGCAACGCCCGTGAAACGGCGCATTCTTGCATTCACTTGCAACGCGACAATGTCCGCCATCGTGCCACGACCAACCGAACATCAAATCGAAGACGTCGCCGCCTACTTCGCGAGCGTCGCTCCGCCGCGCCGCCGGCCCATGCCACCGAGCGCGTCCAATGTGAGGGATATTTCCAGCGGGAACGCAACCAGTCACGGTGCGGCGCGTTCTTCCATTTCCGTCCATTGTCCCTGGGTGGCAAGCGCGTTCATATGAGCTCGGTGAGTGAAAGCCGCCTGGGCGTCGAGAACATTGCTCGGCATTCCGGACCAGGTTTTCAACGCCGCCGTCTGCAAGGCTCGGCCGTAACTGAAAGTCAGCGCCCACGGCCCGCCAAGGCGATTAATGGCGTTGAGATTTGCGGTCGCCTCAATGTCGGATTGGCCGCCCGACAGGAAGGCGACACCTGGAATCGCCGCTGGAACGCAATTTTTCAACGCCCGAACTGTCGAACGCGCGACTTCTTCGGGCGATGCTCGCTTCGGATGTTTTTGTCCGGCGACGAACATATTGGGCTTCAGCAGCATTCCTTCGAGGAAGATCCGAGCTTCGTAAAGCCGCATGAAGACGGTCTTCAATACGCGTTCGGTCACTTCGCCGCATCGCTCGAGATCATGGTCGCCGTCCATTAAGACCTCGGGCTCGACGATGGGCACTAGATCGGCGTTTTGGCAAAGCGCCGCGTAGCGGGCGAGCGCTTGCGCATTCGTCTCGATCGCGTAATCCGTTGGAATACCCCTATCGGAACCGACGCCGATAACCGCGCGCCATTTTGCGAAGCGCGCCCCTAGGCGACGATAATCGTTCAGCCGTTCGAGCAGACCGTCGAGACCTTCAGTGATCATTTCGCCGGGAAAATTGGCAAGCGACTTTGCCCCCAAATCGACCTTGATGCCTGGAATGGCGCCGGCCGCCTC
>NZ_JABVWW010000045.1 GCF_013350005.1 Methylocystis silviterrae | reverse complement strand
CATTGGCGCTTCCTTTCGGAAGCTGTGAATCACGACATCGCGCCCAAGCCAACAACTTTATAGGTCCGAGCCCTAAGCACGCAGGCCGTGCGCGACAGCGGATTCAGTTTCTTCTACCGGATCGGCGCAATTGACGCGGAACACACGCCTCTAAGCAGCGTTGCTCCCCCAGAAATTCTGAGGCAGCCATGTTCCTTACTTCGGGACGCGACTTCACCGTGAACTTCGGGCCCGCGCACCCAGCGGCGCATGGCGTACTGCGGCTCATACTCGAGCTGGACGGAGAAGTGGTGACGCGGGTCGATCCACATGTCGGCTTTCTGCATCGGGGAACCGAAAAGCTGATCGAGAACAAGACCTACTTACAAGCGCTGCCCTATTTCGATCGATTGGACTATGTCGCGCCGATGAATCAAGAGCACGCCTTTTGTCTCGCTGCCGAAAGACTGCTCGAACTCGAGCTTCCGAGACGAGCGCAACTCATTCGCGTGCTCTTTTGTGAGATCGGTCGGCTTCTTTCTCATATGCTGAATATTACCACGCAAGCTTCAGACATCGGCGCACTCACTCCCAATTTGTGGGGTTTCGAAGAGCGTGAGAAATTGATGGCGTTCTATGAGCGCGCCTCAGGGGCGCGCATGCACGCCAATTATTTCCGCATTGGCGGCGTGCATCAGGATCTTCCCGGCAAGCTTCTTGATGACATTTATACCTTCTGTGATCCATTCTTGAAAGTCTGCGACGATCTCGAAGGTTTGCTTACTGATAATCGCATCTTTAAGCAGCGCAATGTCGATATCGGCGTCGTGACCCTCGATGACGCATGGCGCTTGGGCTTTTCCGGCGTGTTCGTCAGGAGCTGCGGCGCAGCGTGGGATCTGCGCAAGGCGCAACCTTACGAATGCTATCCTGAATTCGATTTCGGCATTCCAACCGGCAAACATGGTGATTGTTACGATCGCTACTGCGTGCGAATGGAGGAAATGCGACAGTCGACCCACATCATGAAGCAATGCCTCGACAAACTCGCCTCGAGCGCGGGCAGCGGGCCAATCGCAGTGAATGATCATAAAGTTACACCGCCGAAGCGCTCCGAAATGAAGCGCTCAATGGAAGCGATGATCGAGCAGTTCAAGCTCTACACGGAAGGGTTTCATGTGCCGGCTGGCGAAGTCTATGCGGCAGTCGAAGCGCCGAAAGGAGAGTTTGGCGTCTATCTTGTCTCCGACGGCTCAAACAAACCATACAGGTGCAAGATCAGAGCGCCCTCCTTCGCGCATCTTGCCGCCGCGGATTATCTGATGCGCGATCACATGCTGGCGGATGTGTCCGCCATCGTCGGCTCGCTCGACATTGTCTTTGGCGAAATCGATAGGTGAGACCAGCGATGACGAACAAGATTTGCGGGCTCAGCCACGGCGCCCAACATTCGGTCGTTAGTCGACGATTGTCTCAAGCCTTAGATGCTGATTGATCATTATGTTGAATGAAACTAGTCGGCGCTCGCGCGCGATCCAGCCGACGCTAAAACCGGCGATCGGTCCAAAGTTGCTGTTCTTCTTCGTTATCGGCGACGTTGTCGGCACCGGCATATATGCGCTCATGGGCAGCGTGGCCGAGCAGATCGGCGGCGCGCTATGGCTGCCATTTCTTGCGGCGTTCGCAGTCGCGTTCCTTACCGCGTTCAGCTATCTCGAATTGGTCGGCAAATATCCCCGCGCTGCCGGCGCGGCGCTATACGTCCAGCGGGCGTTTCATATTCCTTTCCTCACCTTCTTGGTAGCTTTCGCCGTGATGGGTTCGGGCATTACGTCAGCTGCGGCGGCGGCCCGCGCTTTCGGCGCTTACCTCCAGCCCTTTGTCCAATGGCCGGTCATGCCGGCGGCGGTCGGATTTCTCGTTGCACTAGGCCTGATCAACTTCCGAGGGGTGGCCGAATCGGTGAAGGTCAATATGGTGCTTACCGCCATTGAAATTTCTGGCCTCATGCTTGTCATTGCGATCGGCGGCTACGCGCTCGAAGCTGGCCAAGGCGATCCGAGCCGACTCTTAGAGATCGATACCGGAGACCAGAGCCTTCTGCTTTCGATCACGGCGGCCACCTCGCTAGCTTTTTTCGCCATGGTCGGATTCGAGGATTCGGTGAACATGGTCGAGGAATGCGAGGGCGGAGCGCGGATCTTCCCGCGCTCGTTGCTTTCCGGACTGGCCGCCGCGGCCGTGCTCTACGGGCTGGTCGCTCTCACCGCTTCGCTACTGGTCCCTGCCGAGACGCTTGCCACCGCGAAGTCCGGTGCGCTGCTGAAGGTGGTCGCCATCGGAGCCCCTGCCTTCCCGCTAAAATTCTTCGCCGGCATCGGCTTGCTCGCCGTGATCAACTCGGCGCTGATCAACCTGCTAATGGCCAGCCGGCTACTCTACGGCATGGCCCATGAAGGCATTCTGCCCCCTGTGTTCGCCACTGTGCATCCGTCCCGGCGCACGCCTTGGGTCTCAATCTTGTTCACCGCCGCGCTTGCTGTGGCGCTGGTCGTCGTCGTCGGCGATGATGGAGTGAAGAAGCTTGGCGGCACCACAGCGCTGCTCCTTCTGTGCGTCTTCACCGGAGTTAATATTGCCTGTCTGGCGCTACGCCGGGACAAGGTCGAACACACGCATTTTCGCGCGCCTCCCGGGACGCCGCTCCTGGGCGCGCTCTTGTGCGGCTATCTCGCCCTTCCGGTGCTTTCCGGTCGGCCGGCGAGCGACTACGCGGTCGCGGTCGGTCTGCTGGGTGTCGGCATGGCGCTGTGGGAGGTGAATCGACGATGGATCAATCGTAGCGCGATCAACGCAAAGACGATCAAGAAGAGCTGAGGGGCGACAAAAAGAGAGCAAAACTCTTGCACGCCCAGGGACTACCGTTCCCGCTATGCACCCAAATTCCTTCCGCTCGCGTCCATTCCCTGGTGATGCGGTCATTCATGCGCCGTTGCTAAATTCACCGGGGGTCGACTCTGCAAGAGAGATGTCGGCAGCCCGAGGCGCTATCAACCACCGATATTGAAACCGCGCTTGGATTGCGTTGTTCAAGCCGACGCGCCACTCCTCGGAGCAGCGTCGCGCATCAGTCAATTTAGCGGCGCCGAAATGAATGAATCGGGATTCATGTAATTAACCGCACTGTGACATTGCCGAAACAGCCCTCGAAGAATCACGCGCGACTGAACCGCATCCCTTGATCCGCGCCCCCATGCGAGGAAGCCAGTTGCTTCGCCGCGTTGCTGGAGTTCCCGTCGCGAACCATTCGCCGGTTCGCGACGGGAAAGGCGTTAGAGCGCGCGGAGGAATTGCACCAAGTCTTGTTTCTCCGTCGCCGTCAGTTTGGTTCCGATGACCAGGTTGAAGAACTCGACAGTATCCTCAAGGGTCAAAAGCCGGCCGTCATGGAAATAGGGTGGCGAGTCCTTTATGCCGCGCAACGGAAATGTCTTGATCGGTCCGTCGGCGGTGGCCAGCATGCCGTTGATCATCTCGGGCTTGTAAAAGCGCTCCACCTGCAGATTGTGCATGGTGTTATCGGTGTAGAAGGGCGGCGCATGGCATGCCGAGCATTGCCCTTTGCCGAAGAAGATTTCCTGCCCGCGTAGTTCGGCCGGCGTCGCTTTCGCCGGATCGAGTTTCCCGAGGACGTCCAGCTTAGGCGCCGGCGGGACATCGAACAGCTCCTGCACTTCAGCCATGAAGTGGATCTGGCTGCCGCGCTCCAGGATGTTGACGCCTTTCTTCGTAGCGATGACCGGATCGCCGTCGAAATATGCGCCGCGTTGCTCGAATTCGGTGAAGTCCTCCACCGATTTCATGACGCGTTGCGAGCCGAAGAGCCGCTGGACGTTCACGCCTCGAAGCGTAGGAGTATCGATTCGATGACGATTGGCCTGCGGACGGACATCGCCGGCAAGATGCGTTCCGCCGTTGGTGTGGCCATTCGCATGGCAATCGAGGCAGGCAACGCCACGACTCGGTTTCTCCGAGCGGCGATCCTCGGTCTGGTTGAACTGCTGCTGCGCGAACGGCGTCAGCAATAGACGCAGGCCTTCGAACTGTTTCGGGTTCAAGATGCCGTTGAAGAGCTCGTAAAAGTTGTCGATGGTGACCAGCTTTCCATGGGAAACGTCGCCAAGATCCGGACGAGTCGTTAGAAAGATCGGCGGCGGAAATTCCGGCAGAAAGTGATCGGGGATGTCGAAATCCAGGTCGAAGCGGGTGAGGTCGCGCCCTTCCTGCTTAACGAGCTCGTTGATTTCGAACTTTGGAAAGAGCATTCCGCCTTCGGGATGGTTTGGATGCGGCAGCGGCAAGAATCCCTTAGGGAATGCTTTCTTGTCGCGAATTTCCGCTGGACTCATCGACGCCAGCTGTTCCCAAGTCACGCCGGAGGGCAGCTTGATGCGAATGCCCTCCTGCAGGGGTTTGCCGCGCGACATCGTCGCGTCTTTGGCGGGCCGATTGCCGAGATCGTAACGCGCGTTGAGAAGATCGGCGTGCTTCTTCATGACGTCAGGTTTCGCCGCTTTCATTCGCGCCATGATCGATGCAAAAGATTCTTTGATGTCCACCGGCAGATAGCTGGTCGCTCCGCGCGGATCCTGTTGGGCGTAGGCTAGACTTAAGCTGCCGACGATGCTGGCCATCGCCAGCAATGCCCAAATCATTTTAGGGTCCAGACTCATAACCAATAGCTGATTGTCGCCGCGATGCAGACGGCTGCGAGAAAGTTAGTTGCGCTTCGA
>NZ_JABVWW010000044.1 GCF_013350005.1 Methylocystis silviterrae | reverse complement strand
TCATTGGCGCTTCCTTTCGGAAGCTGTGAATCACGACATCGCGCCCAAGCCAACAACTTTATGGGTCCGAGCCCTAGAAGGCGCGCGGTGCGCTCGTCTCCTCGCATAAGCTATGCACTGTCTACACCCGAGATGTCGGTGACAGAAGCAAGCGGTAGATGGAGCTGGTAGGATAGACCGCTTGGTTGGTAGGTAAGGGTCGTCCTGCCATCAAATTGCTTCGGCCATTCCTCAATGATGAAGCTGCCAAATCCTTTCCTGGAAGCGGCTGTCACAGGAGGGCCACCTCTTTCCTTCCACTCAAAGATTATGAATGCCTCTCCTTCTAAATGTTCGACTCGCTTATCTATCAGCACTCGCCCACTGGGGGTCGAGAGCGCGCCATGTTTCACCGCGTTGGTGACAAGCTCATTAACAACGAGGGCAAATGCTTGGGCGGCTTTTGCGGACAGCGAAACATCCGGGCCCTTTGTTTCTATCTGATCTCTGAAGCTGGAAATATCCGTCTCGAGTAACTTATCCATGGACACATTTTGAAACATTGCTTCGGAGGCGACAGCGTGAACCTTTGCGAGGGATTGCACCCGCCCCGTGAGGATTTGTTCCGCTTCCGATATGCTCCGGCCCGTTGTTAACGTCCTTCGAATAATAGCTAAAATAAGCGCGAAGAAATTGCCAACTCGGTGCTCCAGCTCCCTTGCAAGTATCCGCTGCCTCTCCTCGTGCTGCTTTCGCTCAGTTATATCTGTGATTGTCGCCAGCACGGCTGGTTCTTGGTTCCATTCCATAGGGTTAAGGCCGATCTCCACGGGAAATTCGCTTCCGTCCTTTCTGCGCGCCCGCAGATCACGGCCTGCGCCCATGGCGCGAGTCTCTGGCGATCGTTGAAACGCCTCCCGCATGCTTCTGTGCGCAACTGATGCTCTTTTCGGGACGAGCATTTCAACTGACCGCCCAAGCAGCTCCTCGCGGGGATACCCAAAAAGCCTCTCGGCGCTCGAATTCGCCGCGAGCATTTTGCCGGCCCTGCCAACAACGAGTATGCCGTTTGGCGCCGACTCAATAAGTGAGCGCTCCTTTTGGGCTTCAACCGCCACGCGTTCAATCGCAATCTTGAGTAGCGCGACAGCCGTCACTATTGCGAGCGACACCAGCAGAAAAAAAAGCAACGAACCAGTTACACGAGGGCCCAACGCCTGCAGAGAAGGAGAATTTAAAAACAGCAGCCGAGCTATGGCCGCGGAGAGGGCCACAGCGAATAGCCCTGCGGCAGAACCGCCAAGCGCGGCGGCTACGACAATCGCTGGCAAAAATGCAACTACTGGCAAGCCCTCAACCAGCCAATCCTGCACGAACCAGCCCATCAGCGCCGACAGTCCGACAGCTAAGGACGCCATGGCGTATGCAGTATAATCTACCCGCATTTGGCTCCGATCGAGCGAGCTGCTGGCTGCCTTGGAGAAGACCTAACTGGAATCAAAGATAGGAAACGGCGGACGCAGAGCCATCCATCACAAGGGGTTTCTGGTCCAGCTTTGCCAAGGGAGGCCCATTTCGTCGGTTCGGCGGAACAAGGGGAGGATCTCGCGCAGACGCGCACCGGTTAAGGCAGCGATACCCTCGCAAAGGCGTCCGTCATTTCGACGCGGCGGAACGCTTCGCCGAGCCTCGCCATTTCCTCCGTCGTCAGAAACCGCTCGCCGCTGGCGACCACGGCGATCGCTCTATCGGCTTGGAAGATCGCGCCCGAGTTGTCGCCAGGATTGCTTAGCGAAAGCTTTATCGGCTTTCTTCAAGTGCTGCCGGAAAAAGCCGCGCTGCACGCGCTGACTCACATTGTTCTATTTTACGCTTTTAATGCCCCGGGTCGGTCCGGGGGAGGCCTCGCCGGTCTGATCGTGGGTCAGACGATCCGCTCGGCGTGCTGGACCGCGTCAACCGCTGTGCGCTTTTGTCGAGCACCGATCCAAATCTCTTCCGATCGGAGAGGGCCCTCCAAACATCGGAGGCCCGATGGATAGCGTCGCTTCGATGTTGATGCTAACCTTTGCGTGCAAGCCATTTTCCCGTCTGTCACCCGTGCCGCGAAATGAGACAGCGATCAAACTCCGAGTGGTTATTGGCCCTACGGGCAGGCGATCAGAGTCAGGCTGTTGCGCTGGCTGAGCTGCGTGAGCTCGTGCTCGGAGCGATCATCAAATTTCTCTCGCGAAATGAAACGCCCGGAGGTTCATCGCTCGGCCAAGATTTGCATCAAACGGCGGAGGACTGCGCCCAAGAGGCCATTATCCTCATCCAGTCGAAACTCGAACAATTTCGTGGCGAGAGCAAATTTACGACGTGGGCCTATTCGATCGCTGTTCGCGTCACTCTTGGGGAGCTTCGACGACGGCGCTGGCGGAAGGCGGCAGTGAATCGTGCGCGTCTTGGCGAAGATGTGCCGGTCTGGCCGACTGATGCTCCAGAACCCGAGCATAGTCTGGAACGGCGACAAGCGTGGGCTTTGTTGGTCCGCCTTATCGAGAACTCTTTGACGCCACTTCAGCGAAAAGCGCTTGTTGCTCACGCTTTTCAGGGCATGCCGCTTGATCTTGTCGCCGAGTGGCTCGGTGGCAATCGCAATAGCGTATACAAGCTTATTCATGATGCACGAAAACGCCTCAAGGCCGCGCTACTTTCCGAAGGCGTCACGCATCAGGATATCATAGCTACGTTCGACTCGCCCCAGCGCAAAACTTATCTCAGTGATGATGGTAAGATTTTTCCGTCTCAGAGCGTCTCAAATTCGGTTGAGTCCGGAAGCTAGGAATGAAACAAAAGGAATTTGCCCGCCTGCTCGATACGATCTTCGCCGCCAAAAGCGGGGAAGAGATGTCGTGTACGGATTATTTCGATAGTCTGCCGCGCTATGCCGAGTTGGAAGCCTCCGGCTTGGACGCCGCCGCCACTCTCCCCGAGGTTCGTCACCACATGCATCAATGTCCCGAATGCGAAGAGGTGTATCTCGGATTGCTGGCGCTTGTGCGCGGCGAAAAGGCGGCGGACCGCGGGTGAGCGGACGCGATCGTTCCGGGGTTTATCGATCGAGTCAGCGGCGACAGAACGAATTTCGTCATGCTTTTTCTTATACGATTTGAATTTCCAGCGGGACGCATCTCTCCAAGCAAAAAAATCTCGCTGGTCGAGGTAAGATTCTCCACGCCGCCGCGTCTAAGAGACGTCCGAGCCGAAAAGTTGGCTCGCTAAGTCGGCAACTGGGAGAACGCAAGGCATGTCAAATCTCTACGAGCGCCTCGGGGGCGAGAACGCCGTTAATGCGGCAGTTGAGCTTTTTTATCGCAAGGTTCTCGCGGACGGACGCATCGCGCAGTTTTTTGATGGCGTCGACATGGATCAGCAAATCGCCAAACAGAAATCATTCCTGACCATGGCGTTTGGGGGTCCAAATAATTACACGGGAGCCGACATGCGCAACGCGCACAAGCGTCTCGTCGCGAAGGGCCTCAATGATTCCCATGTCGACGCGGTGATCGAAAATCTGAACTACACGCTCCGTGACCTCGGCGTGCCGGAAAAAGAGGTTAAGGAAGTCGCCGCGATTGCAAATTCCGTTCGTGATGACGTCTTGAACCGTTGATCCGATGCTGAAGTTCGAGGATCGTTCCGTCGAACTCAGGCCAGGTGAAACTGTGCTTGAAGCGCTGGAGCGCGCCGGCATCGACGCGCCTTCGTCGTGCCGGTCCGGCAATTGTCAGACGTGTCTGCATCGCGCGGTGGAAGGCGTTCCTCCGCCAGACTCTCAAGTTGGACTGACACAGGGTCAGAAGGCGCTCGGCTTTTTTCTGCCCTGTGTCTGTTTGCCGACGTCGCCGCTGACGATTACGCGACCGGACAACGTCGGAGCGCGTCGGGATGCAGTCATTCGAGCGATTGAGCCGCTCGCGCCCGATGTGATCCGACTGCGTGTCGATGCAGATGATTTTGCGTATCGGCCAGGACAGTTCCTCGAACTTGTCGCGGATGGCGATTTAAGACGTCATTACTCGCTCGCGAGCCATCCCGAGGACGATCCATTTCTCGAGATGCATATCCGACTGCATGAAAATGGCCGAATGAGCCGACGGCTTGGAGAATTCAAGCCGGGCGACCGCTTGCATGTCGCGGGTCCGTCCGGAACATGCTTTTACGAAGGCGTTCACGAGGAGCAGCGCCTGCTGCTGATCGGCGCGGGGACGGGTCTCGCGCCACTCTATGGCGTGTTGCGAGACGCTCTGAAGCGGGGCCATCTCGGTCCAATCCGTCTTTACCACGGCGCACGCAGCCGTGATGGTCTCTATCTTGATGAAGAGCTGAAAGCGCTGAGCCGGACGCGAGCGCATGTCGACTACCGACCATGCTTGCTTGATCCAAATGCTCCGGCTGGAGGAGACGTCGCGGCGACAGCCCTGCATGCCGAGCAAGACGTCAAGGACAGCGCAATTTTTCTGTGTGGCGGCGAAAATCTGGTGAAACGGTTGAAGCGTGATTTCTTCATGCGCGGAGCCAGCATGAAAAACATCCGATCGGATGCGTTCACGCCGTCGGGGTAACGATCCTGTCATTCAACTGGTATGACCGTGACTTCTGTCGTCACGGAGTTGGCGATGAAGCATTCTCGGTGCGCCTTATCGTGTAGCCATTCGAGGTCTGCCTGCATCGGCTGCTTGTCACCACTGCAAATAATTCTCGGGCGCAATTCGACGTGCGTGATGGCGAGCTTGCCGCTGGCGTTCTTTTCAAGGCGCCCGACGGCGTTGTCCTGATAGCTGTCGACAACGAAGCCCTTGTTCGACGCCAGCGCCAGAAAGGTCAGCATGTGGCAGCTCGACAGCGCCGCGACAAAAGCCGCCTCTGGATCGACGCGCTGTGGATTGCCCAGATAGGCGGGCGCGGCGGAAGCTGGCGTCTCGACGCCGCTATCGAACCGCCAGATATGGTCGCGGCTGTAGTTCTTGTAGCCGAAATCGGCGCCATTGCGCGCCCATTTTATCGTGGCTTTGTGTTCGGACATTGTGACCTCCCTCGTCTTACGCATGTCTTCCTTCAACGCAACCTGGATGCCCGTTGAGCGCGGAGGCCACGCCTGACTGCCTATATGGTTCAGTCTTTAGATGAAGAAACATTCCCAATGGCTCAAAAACCGCGCGTCGTTCCCGCGTTGCGCGTGACGTCTTTGCTTTTCTAGCCACCGTGCCGAACAATGTGGTTGGTTCGATTCACCCAAGGGCGTGGCCCGTTATCTTGACGACGCGCGAGGAAATCGATCTCTGGATGACAATGCCTGCGTAATCCACGCGATCGTGAGCACTGATTCCAGACGATCATGAGCGCTCAGTCCACGGGATCGTGAGCGCTCAG
>NZ_JABVWW010000043.1 GCF_013350005.1 Methylocystis silviterrae | reverse complement strand
TCGAAGCGCGACTAACTTTCTCGCAGCCGTCTGCATCGCCGCGACAATCAGCTATTGGTTATGAGTCTGGACCCTAGAAGAATACTTGCCGCTTGGATTTCGCTCGAAGGATCTGGAGAAGTTGATCGAACTCGTGTCAGGGGAGAAATTCTGGGAGTCACTGCCGCTACCCCAGCGCGACGAAATCGAAGGCATCGTTAGCAGGATCATCCCGTTAGCTTGATGGGCATATCTATGTGACGACTGTTCTCCAACGCGGGATGTGGCCCCGAAACGGAAAATTGCCACCATCCCCTACGCCACCTCGCTCGACCACCGCTCCGAGCGAAATGCCCGCGCGATCGCCTCGGCGCGGGCGCTTTGGCGCGCCTCTAAGTCGTTCTCCGCAATGTCGGCGCAGGCCTTGAGCGCGATCTCCAGCAGCGCCGCCTTGGGGTCAGGCTGGCCCTCGCGGCCGTGGCATGGGCGCAAAAATCGGGCGCAAAAATCGCTGGCGCAGACGATCCTCAACTCGCGAAACCGCTGCGCCGCGCCTCATATTGTCATGAAACACTGCGGCCGATGGCTTATCTCGGCCGCAGCTTCTTTGCTACGCTTTATTCAACGATTCCTCGTGCGCGGCCGAACGACACTTTGCAGGAACAACCTGTTCCGAGCCATCCGGGCTCGCGGAGCAAGCAAGTTTTCACGTCGGTCGCACAATAATATCCCTCGCTCGCGACGACAGGCACGGAAGCGGCTGCGCCGTAATAGCCGTAGCCCGATGGATAGGCAGAGCCGTAGTAGCCGTAGCTATAGGGGCGTGTCGCCGCCGCGCCGAGCGCCATGCCGTAGTAGCCGGGCCCCAAACCCCGACCACAGCGGCCCCATGCGGAAGCTGGGCTCGAAATTGACAGCATAGGGATTGCGATCGTGGCGGCGAGCGCAGCAGTCATTATCTTTCGTGAGGTCGCCATTGGCGGAACTCCTGGGCCAGGCTCAGCCAGGCCCTTGTTGGACAAAACCCCAACGCCCACTCCTATAACGCCAGCCCCGCTTTGCTTGTTCCGCCAATGAGGGCGCGGAACGCAACGGCGGGAAGTTGGACGCCAACGCTTGCGCCAACCTCATTCAAAAATCGGCGTGAAGCCCAGTCCGCAAGCGAAGCCCAGTCCGCAAGCAATGTCCGCTCTTGGCGCTGCTGAGAAAACTACGCCACTTCGTTCGACCAGCGCTCCGAGCGAAACGCCCGCGCGATCGCCTCGGCGCGGGCGCTTTGGCGCGCCTCCGGGGAGTCGTTCTCCGCAATGTCGGCGCAGGCCTTGAGCGCGATCTCCAGCAGCGCCGCCTTGGGGTAAGGCTTTCCCTCGCGGCCGGCATGGGCGCAAAAATCGCTGGCGCAGACGATCATCAGCTCCTGAAATCGCTCCGGCGCGTCGAACGCCCCGAGCCGCTCGAGCATCAAAGCGACGGGACCGGCGCGCATTTTCGAAACGCGATGCACGCGTTCGCATTCGGCGAGCGCCAGCAGCGCGAGCGCCTTACATTCCGCCGGCGGGCGAAAGCGCGCGCAGATCTCCTCGATGCGCGGGCGCCCGCGCTCGACATGTCGGTAATGCACGGGAAGATGTTCGCGCGGCGAATCCGACTTGCCGACATTCATCACCAGCAGCGCGAAACGCGCGGGCAAGGACGCGCCGCGTTTGGCCGCCGCATCGAGCGATCGCATCAGATGTTCGCCGAGATCGACCTCATCCTCGCCATCGGAAATCTGCGGCACGCCAAAGAGCGCCGCGACCTCCGGCAGGATCTCAAAGAGCGCGCCGCAGTCGCGCAGCGTCTTGATCAGTTTCGACGGCGCGGGGCTCATCAGCCCGCGAACCAGCTCCGGCCACATCTGCGCGGGGTCGGCGTCGACGAGATGGCCGGCCTCGACCTGTTCAAACAACAGATCGAGCGTTTCCTCGTCCGGGTCGTCCTCGGCCTCGGCGAGCAACGCCGACATGCGCAGGATAGCGAGGCCGGGGTCGGTTTGTCCGTAGTCGAACAGGGAGTCGGGTCCAAAGGCCATGGCGAAGCGACCATCAAGGAGATTGGGTCGACATGCAAAGCTCTTGCCGCGAGCGTCGGGCTCGCGGGGCCGTTAGCGGGCCGGCCTGGCCGGCGCGTCGGGCGCGGCGACGCGGCCCGCCCGGCGCCGGGTTTCGGCCGCCGCCGCTTCAAGCTCCGCGCTCATGGCGCGCAGATGGGCCGCCGACTTGCGCTTTGGGTCTTTGGCCCGCGTCGGGTCGAAGGCGCGATACTGCAACTGCTCGGAGCGCGAGTCGCGCACGAAATCCTGCGCCGGCGGCGGCGGAGTGCGCAACCCGGTCGCATCGAAGAGCCGCCCGATGAAGGCGCCGCCGCTCGACGGCGCGTCCTGCGCGAGAGCGGCGCCGGCGGCGAGGCCGGCGATGAGAGCGATGGCGAGGCGCGCGAACATCATCGTTCGAGCAGGCCATAAAAATGCGGCGCGAGTAGGTTCAGGCTCCTCGAAACAGCCTGCTTTACGCGATCTGCGCGTAGACCGCGTCGATCTTCGCGCCGCGGTTGAGGCCCCGGTGGATGGAGATGTCGAGCCCGTCTTCGCGCGCCTGCGCGCCGTGGCGCCCGAGGAGGCGGCGCGCCGCCGCGTCGCTCTCGACGAAGGCGAAGCCGGTCGGACCCCAGGAGGTCTGGCCGCCGCCGGTCGCGCCGTCGGCGAGCAGCCGCGCGACGATCGCCTCGACCTTGCCGCTGGTGAACCGGCGTCCGCCCTGCGCCGGGGCGAAATGATCGCCGACAATCTCCTGAATGCGGCTCACCGCGGCGCCGAAGGGCGCAAGCTCGCGTTCGGCGAGCGCCGGCAGGATCTGCATCAGCACCAGCCGGCAGACTTCGCCGCTCGTTTCGGCGCCGAAAGGCGGCAGTTCGGCGAAGGCGTCGCGCTCGTCCGCGCCATGCAGCCCGACATCGCCCGGATCGCAGACCAGCAGCACGCGCCACGCGTCGGGAAATTCGGCGCGGGCGACGACCGGCGGCGTCGTCGTCTGCGGGCCGCGTCCGCCGTCGACCACGACGCCGCCCAGCTGAAACAGGCCGGCGCCGAGCCCGGAGCGCGCGCCGCGCGCCATCAGCGCCGCGTCGGCGGCCGGGTCATTCGGCAGATCCTCGAGGCGGCGCAGCGCCGCGCTGACCGAGAGCGCTAGCTGGGTGCCGGAGCCAAAGCCCGCATGGGCGGGAATCGCTTCCTCCAGCGTCAGCCTGTGGCGCTGCGTCAGGCCAAGCGCCTCCTGCGCGCGCTCCAGAAGCGCGGCGGCGCGTTCGGCTTCGGGGCCCTCGACGCAGTTTTTGTCGGCGCGGGTCAGGGTCAGCCGGGTCGCCGGCGCGTCGAGCGCGAGGCCGACGCCGCCGAACTTGCGCCCAAGCCCGCCGTTCATGTCGAGAAAACCCAGATGCAGCCGGGCGCTCGCCGCGACGCTTACCTTTGCCGGCATGCCGCCTCTTTTGGTGCAACTGAAGACTTCGGGTCGGTTTAGGCTATAACGCGTCTCAGCGAAAGAATGTTGCGGCGCATGGCGGCGTTGGCGCGCCGCGCAAGAGGGGAGCCTCAGATGGCGAAGGAAGAGCGCGCATATTCCGAAGAGGAGATCGCGGCGCGGCTGAAGCGCGAACTGCCGCACTGGCGCTACGAGAACGGCTGGATCAGGCGCAAGTTCAAGACGCACAGCTGGAAGGGCACGCTGATGGTCGTCAATACGGTCGGCCATCTCGCCGAGGCCGCCTGGCATCACCCCGATATCGCCGCCTCCTACGCATGGGTCGAAGTGAAGCTCATGACCCATACGGCGAAGGGAATCACCGACAAGGATTTCGAACTCGCCAAGAAGATCGAGGAGGTCGTCTCCTGGCGTCCGAGCAAGGCCGGCGGCGCGCTCGAAGGCACGCCCGAGACCGACCAGCGCTTCGCCTATGTGAAATACGACGACTGACGGGACACGCGCTTGGCTTTCGACGTCCAGGCGATCGCGACAGCGCGCGATCGCTTTCTTTCGCTGATCGGAACGCGCCCCGTGATCATGGGGATCGTCAACGTCACGCCCGATTCCTTCTCGGACGGCGGGCTGTTCGCGACGCGTGACGCCGCGCTGGCGCAGGCGCAGAGGCTCGTCAGCACTGGCGCCGATATCGTCGACGTCGGCGCCGAGTCGACGCGCCCCGGCCACACGCCGCTCACCGCGGAAGAGGAGTGGGCGCGGCTGGAGCCGCTGCTCGCCGCGCTGGTGGCGCAGGCGGGCGCGCCGGTGTCGATCGACACCTACAAAGCCGAGACGGCGCGACGCGCGCTTGGCGAAGGCGTCTGTCTCGTCAACGACGTGTGGGGCCTGCAGCGCGATCCTCTGATGGCGCAAACGATCGCGCAAGCCGGCGCCGCCGTCGTGATCATGCATAATCGCGAGACGACGGAGCCACAGATCGACATCGTCGCCGACATGAAGCGGTTCTTCGCCCGCTCGCTCGAGATCGCCCGGCGCGCCGGCGTGCCGGAACGGCATATTCTGCTGGACCCAGGGATCGGCTTCGGCAAGAGCCGCGAGCAGAATTATGACGCGCTGCGCGCGACGCCGGAGCTGTTGGCGCTCGGCTTTCCGCTGCTCATCGGCGTCTCGCGCAAATCGATCTTTAAGGGCCTGGGCGACGGCGTTCTCGAAGGACGGCTCGTCGGCACGCTCGCGGCCAATCTTTTCGCCGCGCGCGACGGCGCGCAGGTCTTTCGCGTGCATGACGCCGCGGAGCATCGCGCGGCTTTCGACGTGATGCGCATTCTCGCCGCGCGCCCGGGAGGTTGAGACGATGCGGGTCGGATTTGGGCTTGGCAGCAATCTTGGCGACAAGCCGGCCAATATTCGCGAGGCGCTGCGGCTGATCGAGGCGCGTCAGCTGGCGCGACTCGATCGGGTCTCGCGACTCTACCGCACGCCGCCCTGGGGCGACCTCGACCAGGGGGATTTCGCCAACGCCTGCGCCATCGGCGACACCGCGCTCGCGTCCTATGAGCTGCTCGCCGCGGTCAAGAAGATCGAGGCCGACATGGGCCGCGCGCCGACGCGGCGCTGGGGGCCGCGACTGATCGACGTCGATATTCTTTTCCTCGGCGACCACGCGATCGACGATCCGGAGCTAACCCTGCCGCACAAGGAGCTTTTCCGGCGCGGTTTCGTTCTCGCGCCGCTCGCCGAAATCGCCCCTGAACTCGAACTGGACGGCGTCACCATGCGCGAGGCGCTGGCCGGCGCTGATGCGAGCGGCGTGCGTCCGTGGTTGGACGAATAGCCGCCCACCCCTGATGGTTGCCTATCTTTGCGGCGCAGCATTCGCTGCCGCTCTAGCCTCTGGAGCAGTTTTTGTAATCTAAAATCATTCAATATAACAACGCTATATATGGAATTGTGCGCCGCGCCATGGTCCCGCTAGAAGCCCTGTCAGGGTGGGAAAATAACTATCCACTAGGGTTGCATTAGCTATTCGATAGATTGTTTTCCTCTATACTAACGGGTATTGTGATTATTGGGGGTT
>NZ_JABVWW010000042.1 GCF_013350005.1 Methylocystis silviterrae | reverse complement strand
GCAAACACTTCTCAAGGGGGTCAATTTTGGACGCCGATCCCTCGGCTTAGGGGGTCAAAATTGCACGCCTAAACACAGGCGAAGTGCGGATTATCGGATCGAAGACCCGGTTGCTTCAGACTTTGCTGGGAAAACCGGGCGTAAACTCAGTGCCCACTCAGGGACTGATGTGGCGGAGACGGTGGGATTCGAACCCACGATAGGGTTTCCCCTATAACGATTTAGCAAACCGTCGCCTTCAGCCTCTCGGCCACGTCTCCATGCGTCCGCATAATAAGGCGGTGCGCGAAAGACATATGCCAAAGGCCCGGCGCGATGGCAAGAGAACGCCTTTAGCGGCGCCGCGCCCGAGCCCTGAGGCGAAAATCACGCGCGAGGCGCCCGGCAATCACAAGCCCGAGCGCGGGGTCTTCGCCAAAGCGCGGCCGGCGTCGACGGGCAATCCGCGTCACCTCAATGAATTTGCTTGACAGCCGCGGCCATGTCGGGGACCAAACGCACGCGATAGCGGGCGTTCGCGCAGGTTAGCAGCCAGACCGGCTCGTCCGGTTTGGAAGCACGAGGGTCGCGCTTGGCGGCTTGCGGCGCGTCGCAGGGGTATCCCTGGCTTCGAATATGCGCCGCGACAATGTCCGCGGCCGTGGCCTGCGCCGACGCCGGGGAAACAAACACCGGCGTAAAGGGCAGAAGAACCGCCAGCCGAAATATCCGCATCGTCGCCTCCATCGTCCGGGCGCATCGCTGGCGCGCTCGGGGTTATCGCCGTGATAATAGCCGAGCGCCGCGACGAGAGGGCGCCGGCGAGGCGACGCGGATACTGCGCAGATTCGCCTCGATCAGCGGCGCGATGCCGGCCACCATTACTGCGGTGCCAAGCGCATTCGGGTGCTCGTTGTCGCTCTGCATGAGCGCCGGGTGGCCGTAGACTCCGGCCAGCATGAAAGTATAGAGCGGCACGCGATTGCTGTGCGCGAGAGTCGGATAGATGTTGTTGAACCCGACGATATAGTTTGGTCCGTTCTTCGGCAGCGAGAGCATGCCAGCAAGGATCACGCGCGCGCCGCGCGCCTTGCAGATGCGGATGATCGCGTCGAGATAGCGGTAGGTGACGCGCGGATCGGTATGATCCAGCATGTCGTTGGCGCCGAACTCGACGAGGACGAGATCTGGATTGTATTGCAGCGCCTGGTTAATGCGCGCGTAGCCGTCGGCGCTGGTGTCGCCGGCATTGGAGCCGTTCCACACGACAACGTCATAGCCGTCAGCGAGCAGCCGGTGTTTGAGTTGAGCCGGAAATCCCTGCGCCTCCGGAAGGTCGAAGCCAGATGTGAGGCTATCGCCGAAAATCAGCACATTGATCGCTGCGCCAAGGCTGGCGCAGCGAGAGAGGCGAGAAGGAGCGCGAGTGAGGCGACTTTCGCCAGCGAAGTGAACAGAGTTTTTGACATGCCTCAACCCCAAACGTGCCGCCTATTATCAGCTAGGGCGACGTGACGCCTGAGCCAGTTTAGCGCCCGAAGGAAAGCATCAGGTTAAGACAACTCGGCAATACGAGTTGAGTAGCCGCGCCGCGGCCTTCTTTTTCCCGCTTCCATGCGCTGGGCGCGTCGAGAGCCCCATTGCAACGGAAAGCAGCGCGGGCGTGAAGGAACGGCGCCCGATTATCCGGCTTCAAAACATCGCGCATGGGCGCCCGTTCTGAGATCCTTTAGCTGAGCGGTCACGGGGGAGCCGTTATTGAGACGAAGGCTAATGATGCCGTTGTAGAACCCAAAGCGGTAGTCAGTCTTCATGGGATATGACTGACCCGCCGCGACATAGAAGCAATAAGAACTGTATTGTGGATTAGCTCTCAAAGATATCGAGCAATGTATGGAGTAGTTCAGGGGCGCGCATTTGAGCGCTACGTCTTTCGTGGGCAGCATGAAATTATTGGCGCTCATTGCCCCTGCGAGGGCGGTCTCCCAGGTCAAACTCAAGGCTGCGCACGTCGCCGCCAACACGGATCGTTTTTGCATGTGAAGCCTCGCAGCAGATGCGGCTAAGACCGCATATAGGGCAGCGTTCACGGTCTTCCTTCACGTCATCTGAATCGCCGCGCGCGCTCCAGAATTGGATCCTGCTCCCGGCTGATATTCAGACAAGGCGCCGCTGTGCTCGATCCAGCGAAATTATTGGCGAAGATCTCTCCAGCCTGCCGCCTTCTATGCTAACATTCAACACGGCGCGCCTCGCGCCGGGCGAAACGAGCCCGAGGAGGCGACGATGAACAATCGAATATGCTCTTGCGTCCCGCCGCCGGTCGGATGGAGCGTCAACCGGCAAACCCATCCCGCAATCGCCCAGGCGATCTTTGCTCTGTGCAATGACGAGCGAACGCCGGAAGCGATTTGGGAAGCGCCAACGCCAGAAGAGTGGCGGAAGATTTCCGAGCTCGTCGTGGAATATGTCGCTGACGGCGATTTCGCCGTCGACAATGGCAAATTCGCCTGGGGACCGTTCGAAACGCTTCGCCTCTTGCCGGCGCGTCGCAACTGATTGTGAGCGCATCGAAGGCTCACACGCATTCTGTTGCGCGTGGGTTCACGTCGCACGTATCTTGGCGCGGGTGCGTTCACTCTCCCCGCCCGCGCTTCTCGGAGCTACGAGCGTCGATGATCAGTAGCGAGGAAACATCGGCGGTTCGAAGGGGCCGGGCTCAAAGCCGTAGAGTTCTCGCGCGAATTGGCGCTGACGCGGAGCCGGAGCGCGCGACTGTCCATGCGCGTTCCCCAGAATTTCTCCGCTCTCCGTGACGACCACCCAACGACCGGCGCGTTCCTGAATGGCCATCACTCGACCAACGCCCGGCACCACTTCGCCGGGCTCGACGCCGATCATGCCCCTGTCAGATTCAATAAGAGCGGCGCCGTGATAAACGTCGCGCACCCTGTAGCCGCTAACGACTTTCGGAGCCGGCGCTATCGTCTGGACGGGCGTCATGTCGACTTTGGCGTTTTCCTTCCCGGCGGCGCGCGCGACTTTGGCCTGCCCCTTTTCGGGCAAACGCGTCACGGGCGCAGCTTTCGTGGCGCCAGCAGCGGCTTGGCTTTCGACAGCGGGAGGAGGGGGGCTGGCGGGCTGCGCGCGAACACTGTCGGCCTCTTGTCGTTTCTCCACGGCGTCCAATTTCGTGCGCAGTTCCTGCACTTCATCTTGAAGGGCGGCGATCCGACGCTTCGACGCTTCGTCCAACACCGGGATCGTGACCTGCTGGGGCGCCTGCGCCTCAGCCTTTTGCACTGCCGCGTCCTTGGAACGGTCGGACGCATAAAAATGCGTGGCCGCAAGTCCAGCAAGACCGATCAACGCGGCGATCAGACCATAGCGGACCGGCCGATTGCCGCGGCGGTCGATGACGATCTCCACCGGCAGTCTTGCTGGCGGACCGTGTCTTTTCGGCTGTGGCGACTCCGGCGGAATGATGAGGTCGTGCATGCGTATAATCCCACCTTCGGTATAGGGAGGAGATTTTGTACATGCGCCTGAATCGCGGCGAAATGGCGTCGATTCTCGCGCCTCGCTGCGCCTTACACAGAGGCAGAGCGGGCAGGAGATAAGAGCGCCGCCCAGCGTGAATCGCTCAAGGATTATTTAGAGGGATATGGAGCAGGAGGCCTATCGAGTGGCCGGGGACCCGGCGAGGCCGTCATCACCGTATAGAGCCGCTCAAAGAAGCAACTCGAATCATAGGGCGCCACGCCCCTGTTGCATTCAGGCCGGGGAATATAGAGCGGAGGTTGCAGGTGATCGGAGAGGGCGATGCAGACAGGGTCTATGTACGGTTTTCCGACGCTGTCCGTGACGATCGGATGGCCGCATTGATCCAAAGGGGGCGCCGTCTCTGTGCCCGCCGGGATTGGCGGAGGAACCGCATGCTTTTGCTTTGCCTCGACTGCGCTGGAGAGCGCAACGGCTAAAATCGCAATGGCAAGGGCGCCTCTGTCGAACACAGCGCACACGCTTCGACGCTGATTTCGGCGGCGGCGTATCGCTGAGCCCGCGAGACGAGTGCTTTTCAACGAGATCCTCACGATGTTCCTCTCGAAATGCCGTGTCGGTCAGTGCGGCGTTGCCGTTCGATCCAGCCTTATAGCCGATAGCCTCCTAGCCGACACCTTCGTCGAAATCACGTCGGCGTGCAGATCCGGCGAGGGCAGCCCCTGGTGGTTTCAGGACTTGGAGTCCGGAGCGCGTCTTCCGTGTCGTCTAACCCCTTATCAACTAGGTATTTTCCACAGGTGGAGCACTGCCGCGCCGGAGGCTAGGAAGAACCGTTGATCTGAACATTGCGGCAATCACAACAGTTGCAGTGGGCTGCGGCTTGGTCTCATTGATCGGACCGAATTTCGCGGCGTATGTCTAGGGCGAGACGCTGGCCGTCTCGCCCTTCTTTTTTGCAGCGCTTTATTTGCAGCGCTTTACAGGAGCCTTCGTCGCTCGAATGAGCCGACACCTTGGCCTCGACAAAGACGTTTTGAGCGCCAAATATAAGGCGACGATCCAGCTTCTCGCGAGGAGCGTCGCGATTGTTTAAAGGCGAGCGGAGGCAGACATGCGAATAACATTGAAGTCGATCGTCACGGGCGCCCTGTGCAGCGGCTTGGTCGCGACGACCTTGTCAGCCAACGCTTGGGCAGGCCCAACCAACGTAGCGCGCTCCGAGGGCATTGAAGCGCCATCTTTAACTGATCAAATCTACTATCGGCGCTATCGGGGCGGCTATTATCGGCGTGGATATAATCCGGGCGCAGCAGCGGCTGCAGCCGCCGCCGTGGGCGTCCTCGGGGCCGCCGCAGCGGCAGGCGCTTACGCACAACAACCGTATTATTATGGTTATCCAGCCTATGGATACCCAGCTTACGGGTATCCCGACGGCTACGGATGGTAATAATCCGGCAACATTCGGCGGCGCACATCGACCCCGGATGCTGTCTAGCTTAAAACGTCAGCCCACATGCCTGACGGATAGCGATCTGAACCGGCGATGGAGACAACGCCGGGTCAAACTCACCCATCGGCAGCAGCGGCGGCTGTGCCATGAAGCGCGGTTGTTGTCCTCGGTGAGATTGCGCCGCATGGACGATGAATGGATGGCACAGGTAGACGGTGCCCGCCGCACCTGTTGCCAAATCAACATTGCAACCTTCCGTAGAGGCGTAGCCGTTCGCGGAAAGCTGCCTGAGCGTCGCGCCCACGTCGCCGTAGGGTAGCAACTCGCGCGCGATGGTCGAGTGCGACCCTTTCCGTATTTTTGTTGGCGCATCATTAGGACCAACATCCGAAAACAGAAACAGCATCAACAAAGCGCGTCCGCTACTCTTCACGTTGGCTCGCCACTCCATGAAATCCGGATTGTCGATGCCAAAGCTCACGTCCACATGCCAGCCATCGTCACCGGGAAATTCCAGTGAGGGAAATCGGATAGGAAAGGTTCCGACGCCCTTGGGGTTAAGCCAGCGGCCTTCCCCAACGAGTTGATCGTAGGCTTTGCGTAGTTGCGGTGTGTTAGCTGCTTCGATGAAGGGGGGCGAAGACTTGAACCCCACTCGAATAACGGGTTGAATCCAGTTTTCGGGTTCGTCTGGCGACAGACCTATACCGGCCCACAACTCGTCCCTAGCTTGCCTTGCAAGGTTGGTGCTGAAGGCATTTTCGATTTTGACGAAACCATCGTCAATAAAGTTCTGGACCTGACCGGAAGTCAGGCCGACATCCTTAGGGCTCGGACCCATAAAGTTGTTGGCTTGGGCGCGATGTCGTGATTCACAGCTTCCGAAAGGAAGCGCCAATG
>NZ_JABVWW010000041.1:3001-6678 GCF_013350005.1 Methylocystis silviterrae | reverse complement strand
AACGCGTCGCTCAATGCGCAGCAACAGCAGGATCTGGCGGCGCAGTCGAAACTCTCGAACATGATGTCGTTCGATGCGTCAAAGGCGACGCTGGTCGGGCAGTGAGAAAGGGCAGGCGAATGCGGCGATGGTGGATAAGATCGGCGCTTGTCGCCGCCCTGGCGGTCGGGACGGTTGCACTTTCGTCCTGCGCGCACAGGGATTTGATTGCGCCCTGCACACGCGATAGCAGGATGACGTTCGGCGCCGCCTATGCCGACGATTGCGGGCCGATGCGCCCTGTCAATCGCTGAGGCCGCGCCACCATGGATATGGTGACGCAGCTCTTTCAGAGGGTCGACACGATCGCGGTTAGCGCCATTGAAGTGATCTACGATTCGATCGCGACCGAGCTGCTTCCCGTCTTCACCGTCGCTTTGACGGCTTACATCGCATATTGGGGCTATGAAATGGTCTACGGCCGCGCGCCGCTGACAGCGGGCGCGTTTCTGTGGCGAATCTTTCGGATCGGCCTGATTTACGCCGTTGGCTTTTACTGGAGCGATTTTTCGGTGCTCGTCGTCGAGGTGTTTACGAAGACGGCGAACGGAATCGCGACGGCCATTTGCACGGGAACGGGAGGCACGTCGTGCGGCGCGCCGGAAACGACCGTCGCGGCCCAGCTCTCGAATTTGTTTTCGACCGCGATGCAAGCGGCAAAGGTGATCGCCGCTTCCGGCGGATGGGGAGCCGCAATCGGACTTTCGCTAATGGCGATTGTCCTGGTTCTGCTCACAGTGATTTTCGTGGCGCTCGCGATCACCTACGTTTTGGTCGGCAAGATTGCGCTCTTCATTCTGCTCGGGCTCGCGCCGCTCTTTATCGCAATGGCGCTATTCGAGTTCTCGTCGGCTCTCTTTTCCGGGTGGCTGCGGACCTGCGCCCAATACGCAATCGTTCCCGCGATTGTCTATGGCGTTCTCGGCTTTCTGCTCACGCTGATGACGGCGACGGTCAACAATCTCAGCGGGATCACAGACGTGAGTTCAGGTCTGACGGTCATCGCGCCGTTTCTGATTTTGTGCCTTGTGGGATCGTTCATCTTGCCGCTCTCCCTGTCGATCGCCGCGTCGATCGCCGGCGGACATGCGTTGCACAACGCCTTGCCCGGGACCGCTATGCGCGGCGTGAGAGATTATGCGTATTGGCGTATCGCGCGAGGCTGGCGAAATGGCGGCGGCGCGCGGTCGGAGCCGCCCGCGCTCCCGCCCCCACATGCAACCATAACCCAAGGGGCGGCGACGATTTCGCCCGGAGCGGGCAGTCGCGACTTTTCCGCCGATCCACGCGCCGAGCAAGTGGCGGGCGCGCTGATCGAAGCCCGCGTCGCGCAAGCGCGCGCCCGAAATCTTGAAGGCTGAGGCAGATGCAAATCGAGGCGGGAAAGGGGGTCGACCAGCCCCTCGTGAACGAGTCCTACTTTCACGACGGCGCGCGCTGGGAGCGGGATATTTACCGGCGTCTCGAGATTTCAAGAAATGTCTGGCGCGTCGTCGCGGTCGCGGCGCTTATCTGCCTTGCGATCGGGCTGCTGACCCTGCTGTCGCTGGTCCCGCTCAAATCGACCGAAGTCGTGACCTTGCTCGTCGACAAGGCGACAGGCTTCGTCGAGGTCGCCAAACCTTTGGAAGAAGGCGGGCCGATTTCGCAGCGCGAAGCGGTCACGCAAGCCAATATCGTTCGCTACATTCGCGCCCGCGAAACCTATGATCCGCCCGCCCTACGGGACAATTTCGAGCTGGCGTCGCTGCTCTCAGCCGGACAAGCCAGCAAGGATCTGCAGGAAGCCTTCTCGCCGAACAATCTTCATAACCCGGTCAAGCTCTACGGGATCAACGGCCGCATCCGCGTCATCGTTCATAGCGTGAATTTCCTGTCGCAAGGGTGGATGGAGAACCCCAAATCGCCAGCGACGGCGGCCGTGCGCTTTACCTCCGTTCGCACAAGCGATCGCGAGCGGGTCGAGGAGCACTGGGCCGCGAATGTCCGCTTTCGCTACACCGCGGAGCCGATGAAGAACGAATGGCGGTGGGACAATCCGCTCGGCTTTCAGGTGATCGAATATCGGAAGGACCAGGAGACCGTCGCGCCAATCGTCGGCGTGGCCCCGGTTGAATCGCCGCCTGTTGCGCCGCCGACGGGAGCGCCTACGCCATGAGAATGATCTCCCTCCTCCTGGCGATGTCTGTGTTGGCCACCGCGCCCGCGCTTGCCGAACAGGCGCCGCGCGCGGTCATTCAGGACTCGCGCATTCGAACCGTGCCCTTTCAACGCGATAATGTTGTCGTGGTGCATGGGGCGCTCGGCGTCTCGACGATGGTCGCGTTCGGCGACGATGAACGTATCGAAACCGTCGCGATCGGCGATTCCGTCGGATGGCAGGCTGTGCCCGACCAATCGAAGCGCTTTCTCTTCATCAAGCCGCTCGAACCCCACGCCGTCACCAATATGAACGTCGTGACGCGCAAGCGCATTTACAATTTTCTCCTGCGGGCTGTCGATAATCGGGCGTCGGTGGTGTTCAAGGTTCGCTTCACCTATCCCGATGTCGAAGAGGATCAGCGTCTCTTGGCGCTCGCGAAAGCGAAGGCCGCGATGCCCAATTATCGCGCGCTCATGTCGCGGCCTGGCACGAATTTCGATTACAGTTACAAAGGCCAGGTGACGGCAAAGCCCGATTTTGTCTTTGACGACGGGATCAAGACCTATTTCCGGTTCGGCGGAGAGGTCCCGGCGATCTTCCTCGTGAAACCCGATCGCAGCGAAACGCTCGTCAATTACCGCCGCGAAGGCGAGATTATCGTGGTCGATAAAGTCGCCGGGCAATTCACCATGCGTAAGGGCGACGAGACGGCCTGCGTGTTCAATCTGCGCGCCGAGTCCATGCCGGCGCCGGTCACGCAGGAAGCCGACGTGCAGCCGCAATATCAATCCGAACACGCGCCGCAACCGTTCTGGACGCAGATTTTGGCGCCGGCCCAGGCCGCGTCATCGGCGCAATAGACGGAGGGAAACCGACATGGCTGCGGATTTCGATGAGGAGGGACGCCTCGCAGGCGAAACCATCACGCGCCAGTCGTCCAATCCGGGGATGGCGCTGGGCGCGCTTTTCTTCGCCCTCGCCGTGCTTGTCCTCGGCCTGTTCTGGTATGCGTCCGCGCGCAAGCAGAACCGGCCGCAAAACGTCGCCGAAGAAATATTCGCGACGGCGAGGTTGCAGCCGGGGCTCGGCTTCAACGCGACGCCGGCGCCCGCGCCGCCTCAAAACAAATTCGTGATCCCGCCGCCGGTCGTTGTGAATGATCCACCGCCCGCGCCGAAGGCCGAACCTTTCGACGATAGCGAAGCGAAGCGCCTCGCCGAACTGGAACGGCTGCGCAAGGAGACGGAAGCGAAAATACAGGCGCGTCTGCGCTCGCCGATGCTGATCGTCAGCGACAAGGAAGGCCTCACGAATGGCGATCCGTCAAAACTGACGGCCGAAGACAAGGAGGAAGATCCGCATCGGCGATTTCTTGCGAATTCCGAGCATCAGGTGACGAAGGCTTACGCGGAAGAGGTCAGGCGGCCTGATGCCCTTGTCCCGCAAGGCTACATGATCCGGGCGACGCTGGAGACCGCGATCCAGTCTGATCTGA
>NZ_JABVWW010000041.1:0-2912 GCF_013350005.1 Methylocystis silviterrae | reverse complement strand
CTGATCTCGCGGGCATGGTGCGGGCAATTACAACGGAAGATGTCTATTCCTTTGATGGCCGCCGCGTTCTGATCCCGAAAGGAACGATGCTCACCGGCGAATATAAATCGGGTCTCGCCTATGGGCAGACCCGGGTTTTCGTCGTGTGGACGCGCCTGCTTCGCGCCGATGGCGTGTCGCTGATGCTGCAATCGCCGGGAACGGATGCGCTTGGTCGTTCGGGACTAACCGGCGAGGTCGACACCCATTTCCTGCAACGCTTCGGCAGCGCGACCCTGCTGACGCTGGCCGGCGGGGCCGCGCAATTCGCGTCAGCGCTCGGCCAAAACTACAATCAGTATCAGGGCCAGCAATTCGTTCTCGATCCGGCGTCGGGAACGCTGATCCCGCTCAATGCGGTGTCGCAGGGACAAATCCTGCTGAATGCGCGCCAGATCGGCGCGCAAACCGTGGCGCAGAGCGTTACGCGCATGGCGCAGGAAGCCCTGCGAAACGACATCAAGGTTCCGCCGACAGTCCATATCGACCAGGGAACGCCCGTGATCGTGTTTGTGAAACGCGATCTCGATTTCTCCGATCTCTACCCCGATCCTGTGAAAGAGGCGTTGTATGAACTTCGTCACCCCAAAAAAGCCACAGGCGGCAGAGGATGCGACGCGCCCGCTCTGGGAGACGCTCCCGGTCTACTTCCGCGAGGCTGCGCGTCCGATTCAGCGCTGGTTAGAAGATATTGACGTCATCGAAATCTGCGCCAACAGGCCGGGCGAAGTTTGGGTGGAAGCGCTCGGCAAGCCGCATATGGAGCGTTTCGACGTTCCCGAGCTGACCGAAGAAGCGATCACGCGGCTTGCAACGCATGTCGCCGCTTCGACGCAACAATCGGTCAATTCCTCGACGCCGCTGCTCTCGGCCGCGATGCCGCATGGCGAGCGCTTTCAGGGCGTGCTCGCGCCAGCGACGCCGCATGGCGGCTCCTTCTCGATCCGCAAGCAAGTCATCGCCAATCTGACGCTCGCCGACTATCAGGCGCGCGGCGCGTTTGACGGCGTCAAGGTTCGCGGTCCAAGGTCGTTTGAGGCCGACGAATACCCGGAAATCGAGCGGGAGCTTGCAACTCTCTTCAAGGATCATTCGCCGGACGGTATTCGACGCGCGATCGAATTCGCCGTCGTCAATCATGTGACGATGATTATTTCGGGCGGAACGTCGTCGGGGAAAACGACATTCCTCAACACGCTGCTCAAACATGTGCCGGAGACGGAGCGCGTCGTGTCGATCGAAGACACGCGCGAACTGAAACCGCCGCAGCCGAACTGGCTGCCGCTCGTCGCCTCGAAGGGCGGACAGGGCCTCGCCGAGGTGACAGTCCAGGAGCTGCTGGAAGCAAGCCTTCGCCTTCGTCCGGATCGCCTGTTCCTCGGCGAGATTCGCGGCGCGGAAGCCGCGACCTTTTTGCAGGCGGTCAATACCGGTCATCCCGGCTCACTGACGACGCTGCACGCCGACAGCGCCTTTGGCGCGTTCCAGCGGCTGGCGCTGATGACGCTGCAATCCAATCTGAAACTGACCAAGGCGGAAATCATCGAGTATGTGCGTTCGGTGGTGCCGATGGTGATTCAGCTCCGCCGGCGCCCGACGCGGGGCGTCGCGGAAATCTATTTTCGCGGCTACGGCGCGCAATAGGGGAAAGGGCGGGCTATGCGAGCTCTCGCCTATGGGATCATTTGGCTGATCGCCCTTGCCTGCGCCTTCTTCGCGTGGGAAGCGTCCTTCGCGGCGCTTGTCGGCCTGCAAACCAAGTCCTGGGAGCTGTGGCGACGTTTTTCGCATGGCTTTGAGCTGATCTTGCCCGCGCAAGTGGCTTATCAGCAATGGGCGTCTCCCGTAGTTCATCAGCTCGCGATCAAGGCCATTCTGGGCGGGCTGATTGTGCTCGCACTCGTAACGCTCGGATTGGCGCAAGCCATGGAGTCGCTCGGCGGCGCGCATCGGCCTTCCGGCGGCTCCCGGCTGGCGACCGAGCGCGATTTGCGCAAGGCGGGACTGCTGAACGGCCGGCCCGGCTATTCCGTCTTCCTCGGCCGCTTCAATGGTAAGGATATTCGCTACAGCGGCGCCAGTCACATATACGTCAATGGCCCGACGCGCTCGGGAAAGGGCGTCGGCTTTGTCCTGCCGAATGCGATCGAGTGGCGGGGCGCGCTGATCGGGCTCGATATCAAACGCGAAATGTGGGACCAGATCGGCGCGGCGCGCGCGGCGCTGGGGCAGGACGTTTTCATGTTCTCGCCCGGCTCGGCGCAATCGCATTGCTGGAATCCGCTCGATCTCGTGTCGCCATGGCCGGAGCGCGCGACCGATGTCGCCAATATCGCGCATAGCCTGATTCCGCTGCCGCAATCGGGCGATCCCTATTGGGCGGAGACCGCGCGCGGGCTGTTTGCGGGTCTCTTGGCCTATGTCCTCGACGCGCGCGAACCGCCGATCGAAGGGCGCACGATCAAGGCCGCGCTGAAAATATTCAGCCGAGGCCGACCGCTGGTCGCGGAAATGGCGAATATTCTGGCGAATGAGCCCAGGCTGAACGCGTTCGTTCAGGACAAGTTCCGCCAGCATATCAGCCGCGAAGAAAAGCAGCGCCAGTCATTCGAGTCGCACATCGTCACGGCGCTGGAGCCATGGAACAATAGCCTGGTCGACGCGGCGACAAGCCGGTCCGACTTTAACATCGCAGAGCTGCGCCGCCGGCCGTTCACCATCCTGATCGGAACGCCCGTCGGAAACTTCGCGGCGGTCGAAGCCGTCGTGCGTCTGCTCGTCCAACAGGTGCACGACGTCCTGCTGCGCAATCTGCCGGGTCTCGATGAGCCGCATCGGCTGCTGCTGATGCTCGATGAATTCTTTCAGTTCGG
>NZ_JABVWW010000040.1 GCF_013350005.1 Methylocystis silviterrae | reverse complement strand
TGCGAACCATTCCGTTGAGCGCGGTCGCACAGCGCCTGCAAAGCCAAGAACTTTGAAAAAGTATCGAACAACCGGGCTGGCATCTTTCGCCAAACGTTTGCTGCTCAGGCTACAAACGCGGGTTGATCGTCGTTTATCTTTTGTAATTCCCGTGCGACGAGATACGCCTGCATGATTGTGTGCGCGTAATTCAAGCGCTATCCGTGTCGGCTCGACTATGGGGCTGATCACAGCGCCCGTTTTTCGGGCTCGCACTGGCCTCGTGTCGGCGCGCGGCGCGCGCCGTCGCTATGCTCACTCGGACCAGAGGTCGCAATTTTCCGAAAAGCGGGCCGGGCAATAGCCCTTTGGCGTCGCTACGCTCGCGTCGGGGACTATGACCCCTTCTTGTGCTCGCGTTGCGAGCCTCTTTGTGGCGCAAACGCGCCGTCTGCGCTGACAATGCGGAGCGAGCGGCCTCCGAATGGACGGACTTTCCAACTTTCGAATTCGCTGACGGCGCTGTTCCTGCGAAAGGCTTAAGCCGCAGGCGCGGTCGTTGAATGCCCGGGACGAGATCAACACCCATTCCGTTTCTCGCTCCCGTTCGCGCGAACCTCCCCTCGCGACCACCAGTCGGTCACGCCATCCATCCTGGCGCTCTATCGCGGTTTGATTACAGTACGCGACAGGAGCCGCGTGTCGTTCGCACAGCGTGCCTCGATCGCTTGCCTTCCGTTGTAACGCGTCGCGACGCGTGGCTGCGCCTGTCTCTCGGCGCACCCTGAATGCAGTCACATATCGGCGATATCGGCTACCCTGCGGCTGCGGCCTTGCGATGAGCGATCAAAGCATAGGCTGCGCTTTACTGGAGGCCAAGCATGATCCCCAGTCAGTCTGACACGGTCGCAGACATAGCGCCGACGACGCTCGATCTGACCGACTACGATCTCTCGCATATGATCGTATATCTCCGCCTGCTCGATGCGGCGCGCGATGGCGCCGGCTGGGAAGAGGCGAGCCGCATCGTCCTCAAGATCGATCCCGACGTCGACCGTGAGCGCGCGCGGCGCGTCTATCACAGCCACTACGCCCGCGCACGATGGATGACGCAGCAGGGCTATAAGGAACTGCTGAAAATGCCAAATTCTTCACGACAATAGGGTGCGCGCCGGGGCTAACGCTTGACTCGCTTTTTCGCAGGCTCGGCGCGCGGCGCATCCCAGTAGAAGCTGCGGCCGCCAAGCGCTCCCGCGAAGCGTTCACCGTCACCGTAAAGCGTGAAAACAGCAGTCGTGTTGGGCGCCGCCAGTTCGAGGCGCCGTTGCTCCCGATCATAGCGTATCACGCGCGCTGTCATCGTTTCGCCTTCTCGATCGGCGTCCGCTAGAATAATCTCGTTCATCACAACACCATGCAGAAGATCGACCAACGTTTGGATTGCCGCCCGCCCCGCGTCGCGGACAAAGCGCAACGTCGCCCGTTCTTCGATTGCGCGCAACAGGCGCATCCCGCGGCGACATGGCTTCGTCTCTTACTCGCTTCCTTACGCTTCGGATGTGCACGCGCCCAAGCCGCGTCGACTGTTTGCGCGGCGTAGGGGCCGTCACTCAATAGGTGCCGGGCTTCTCATAATCAGCCCATTTGAACGACGCGCCATGGCGTTATTGATACGGCAACGCGGGATCGATCATGGCCAAGCCAATTCTCGGCATTGCGCGATGGTGTGAGAACTAAGAGGCTCGAGGCTCGGCGGACAATTCGACTGACCTGATTGTGTGTCGAACGCAGCACAGATCTCTCTTGCCATGTTCGGACCTTCGCCCGTTGCTCTTTACTGGCTTGTCTAGCGCCGGCGGAGCCACGTCGGCGCCTGCGCCGAAGAATTTTCCCCTTGCCGCTATGCGGCAATTCCTCGCGCACGGGCGCGGCGCGCCCTTTCAAAATTCTCCGTCGCGGCCGGCGCGCAGCGCTTCGCTTGCCCGCTGCGGCCTTACGGCCTTGCGGCTCTGTGGTCTCCTTACCCCGGCGCTTTCAGACCGCCATCGCAACGGGCCGAGGCCCAACGATAGGAGAGAGAAAATGTCGCAGCTCAACACACACATTCAGGTCGGCCGGGTCGGTCAGCTCAAGGAAGTCGGCGCCAATCTCGTCGTCACCGTCTGCTCGAACAACCCCTACAAGAACGGCAATGGCGAATGGATCGACAATCCCGAGTGGATCGAACATACGATCTTTGCCCGGCAGGAATCGCGCATCAAATGGGCGCGCGAAAAACTCGAATCCGGCGACCTGGTTCAAGTGACGTCGCGCCCGAAGCAGACCGAATGGAAAGCCGCTAATGGCGAGCGCCGGTTCGGCTACACTTTCGCGGTAGAGGACATTCAGCACCTTGCCGACAAGCCGGCGAAGGAGGCGGAAGCGCCCGCCGCGAAGGCGCGGGGCAAGAAGTCCCGATGAAACGCGATCGAGGGGCCGCGCGCGGCCCCTCGATCACAAGCAGACTAATTTACATCATCAGATTGCTCGTCGGGGCGATCAGCAGACGGCGCCCAAGCCTGGCGCGCATTGATCGGCGCGGCGATCCGCTCACCGCAAGACGCTCTGTCGCCATCAGGGTGTCGCGGCGTGTCGCCCCCTCGGTCACGAAAAGTGCAAACGCGCCGGCCGTTCATCATCGGGCCTCTTCTTCGCCAGCTGCGCTTCTTTCCCATGCGGTTTGCGCGAAACGGACGAGATCCATTTCTCCTTGGCCATAAATTTGCGCGAGTCCGCTTTCATCGCAGAGCAGCCCAATGTCGGCGGCCTCGGCACAACGCATGATTTCAGGGGCCAAGTCCTTTGGAAGAAAAAATGCAACGTAAGGATAGCGCGCTGAGTGGCATCCGCCAAAAGCGCCTGCGTTGCAGCTGGACACAAGGATTGAGCCGTAGGCCGAAATCGCGATTGTCGCGGAGGCGACGCCGACATCCAGCCCCCAGAGTGCGGGTTCGTCCTCGAATGCGGTCGCGCGCTCCTCTTCGAAGGCCGACATTTCCGCTTCGACATCATCCGCCATCTTCAGTCGGTCAATCAGTTTCGTCTCGATATCGAGGGCTGTGCGAACGACGCCCCAGCCGCAGCCCCGCAGATCGCAGTAGGAGCGATTGCCTGCGAGCGCGCCCTCTTTTTCCGCTTGTTCGAGTTCGTCGGGCGAAATGTCGACTAAGTCCGCGACATTCAGGTGGCGATGGATTTTTACGGGGAAGGAGCGCGGACGCATGGAGGTCACCCGGAAACGAGAAAATTTAAAGTGAGAGGCTCGATAGGCTCTCTCGTCGGCTCGGAACATATATAGAACACGCTGGACATGGCGCCAAAAAGGCGCCAGCTTCGCTGCATGCTCGATTCTTCAAAAAATCAGGCGATTCGTCCGCTGGATCGCATCAATCTTCGCTTGTCGCCCGAGACCTTCGAGGCGATCGATCAAGCGCGGAGCGCGCGTCCCGGCAATGTCTCCAGGAACACCTGGATTGCCGAGGCCATTAAGGAAAAGCTTGAACGGGACGATGTTCTGGTCGACGACCAAGCCATTGAGCGGAAGCGTCATGCCTAATTTTTATGAGTTTTTTGCCGGTGGCGGGATGGCCCGGGCAGGGCTTGGGTCCGGTTGGACATGTCTGTTCGCGAATGATTTCGATCACAAAAAAGGTCTCGCCTATCAAGCCAACTGGGGTACGGGCGGAGAACTCAAGGTCGGCGATGTTCGCCAGGTCACCGTGGATGAGCTGTCAGGATACGCCGACCTGATTTGGGGGTCGTTTCCCTGCCAGGATTTATCTTTGGCCGGAGGCGGAGCCGGGTTGAAGGGAGAGCGCTCTGGAACCTTCTATCCGTTCTGGGATGTCATCACGGGGCTGATCGACGACAATCGCGCGCCGAAGATTATCGCGATCGAGAATGTTTGCGGCACGCTGACCTCCCACGGCGGACGAGATTTCGAAGCGATCTGCAAGACCTTTGGCGAAGCCGGATATCGATACGGCGCCTTGATCATCAACGCCTCACTGTTCGTGCCGCAATCCCGGCCACGATTGTTTGTGATCGGCGTAAGAGACGATGTGACGATAGACCCGTCGCTCCTGTCGCCGGAGCCAATCGAGCCATTTCATACGCTGGGATTGCGCAGAGCCGTTGACGGCGTTTCCTCCCGCGCCCGGAAGAACATGCTGTGGTGGAATTTACCGACGCCGCCGCGTCGCAAGAATTCTTTCGCCGATATCATCGAAGAAAATCCTTCGAGCGTCGACTGGCATACCGCCGCTGAAACCAAGCAAATTTTGGCAATGATGTCGCCTGTCAACAAGGCGAAGGTTGAAGCCGCCAAGCGTTCAGGGCGTCGGATGGTGGGCGGGGTCTATAAGCGCACCCGCCTCGACGAAAATGGCGTCAAGGTCCAGCGGGCGGAAATTCGGTTTGACGATGTCGCGGGATGTCTGCGGACGCCCGCAGGCGGTTCAAGCCGCCAGACGATCGTCGTCGTCGATGGAAACAAGATTCGTTCGCGCCTGATTTCGTCGCGGGAGACCGCCCGATTAATGGGACTTGATGACGCGTATAAGCTGCCGAAAAATTACAACGAGGCCTACCATTTGACGGGCGACGGCGTCGCTGTCGATGTCGTTCGGCATCTGGCGCGCTATCTGCTCGAACCGCTTCTCGACGTCTGCGCCGCGGCGGAGAAGGCCGCGTGAGCGTTATTCCATGCGAGCAGGACGCAAGCGTGCGCCAGCAGATTGAAGAGTTTGCTGAAGTGCTCAAGACCCAAGCGCATAAGCTTGGCAACCATGGGCTTGCGGAGAAAGACTTCTACGCCTCGCCGATTTTCCGCGGCGCTATTCAACAGGTGCGCGGAGAGTTTGCCGCAGCGATGCGAGATAAGCGGGAGTTCGTCCAGCATGTTCTCAACCACATGGAGGATCGAGGCGTCATCGCGGGCTGGGACCGGGCCAAGCGCGGCGTGTTGCATGACTATGTTGTGACGCTACCAAGCGGTCGAACGGCGATCATCGACCTGAAAGGCTGTTTGGACGGCGATAACTCGAAAATGTTCGAGCGCCCGGACGGCGCAGATGAATTTGTCATTTGGAGCCTGTGCACCAATGTTGGCGCCGACCCACGGCGCAACGCCTGGTCTGGGGTTCATACGCGCATAAGCGCACAGATCATCGCGCGTAATCAGCGCGTCGATGGCCTCGTCATCTGGGATATGGTGTGTGGAACGATCGGACGCGCCTGTCCGAAGTTGTTGGATGAGAGCGATGCCAGAACGACCGTGATCGGTCCTTTCCGTGCGCCGCCGCCCTGCATCTATCTTTTCTCATCTTCCCTACCCTCTGTTGAGGCGCCGGAAGTCGGCGCGCAATCACTGATGAACGTCGAACTCCTCGCTGCATTCCATTCCTGCTTTGGAGGTCGCGATAACGAGATTAATCATGTCAGCTTTGAAATCGCCTCGCTCGGCGACGAGACGATGCGGCGCACGACAATCGTGCGCGGAGGAGTCGTGCAGCATTCCTCCGACATGACGGCGATCCGACATGCCTAATCCGAACGAGCCCACTCCTCGTCGCGATCCCGATTTCATAAACTTTCCACCGTTCGAGACGGAGGATCTGCGAGCCAATCTGGCGAGGTTTCTGGATACATCGTTCGAAGAGGCCGTGGGGCAGACTCGCCGTGTCGGGAATTACAAATGGGGCGTTTACGCCTTCTTCGATTATGACGGCGAACCCATCTATGTCGGGCAGACGAACGAGATGCTGCGCACGCGCATTCGTCGTCACCTGACCAATCAGCGCACTGATGCTGTTGCCATGTCAGTGCTTGATCCGTTCGAAGTGCTCGAAATCGAGGTCTGGCCGCTGCCACAATATCAGGAGACAAGTGGCAAGGATGCCGACGCGCGCAAGCAACTGGATGCTTTGGAGCGATTGATCACGCAGCTCGCGGTTGATCGGTCAGAGTTCAAAGCGATCCTGAACGAGAAGGATCCACCGCCTGGGTCGCTCGTCGTCGAAGCGCCCCGATCCCTGCGCGCGAGAATTGTTTCCGACCGCGTTTACGAGCTCCGATCACATCCCGATTTTCGGATTGCTCGAAGAGCGCTCATTATTTCGCGGCTTGCGCAGGTGATCTCCGAGCGAAAGGTCCAGGGTGGATTACGACGCGTATTGCTGACACAGGCCTTGCGTCTTCAGTGGTTGGCGTCGCGTCGCTATGACGCGCTGGGTGGCGCTGCGTCGGTTGAGCAAGAAGGCGATGAAGATGGTTGACCGCGTGCAGCGAAAATATTTTGGATTTCGGTGACAAATTGGAGCCTTCGTCCCGACTTGCCGCTCCCTGAACACGCCTGCCATTGTGACTTCGTCGTGTGGAGGCGGGTCGGGATCTGCTCCTCAAAGGATACGTCAATGGGTTGGCGAGGACAACAAAACCGAGAAGACGACGAGGAAGCGCGCTGGCGGCAGCTTCCATTCCGCGAGCGCTATAACTGGCGGGTTGTATTCACATCGATCGGCTCGGCCATCGTCGTCCTCATTTTTATCATCTGGAGCCAGTGGCAGTGATCCACCGGCGCTGGTTTCGGATCGTTGTTGGCGCTTCCCTCCTCTGCGGCATCGGCTCCTTGCCCGTGCGCGCCGGCGATGTGGAAATCCACTACGCGCCTGATGAAAACCTTGAGCGCATCGACGTCGACCTGATCCGCTTGGCGCGCGCGAAGATCGACATGGCGGTCTACTCGCTCACGGACTGGGCCGTCGTCGACGCGTTGATCGAGGCGCGCCGGCGCGGGGTCGCCCTCCGCATCGTCCTAGACCCAGGCCA
>NZ_JABVWW010000003.1 GCF_013350005.1 Methylocystis silviterrae | reverse complement strand
AAAATCCGGGCGTTCCCTTCGCCATGGCCGCGATCCCCTTGCGACATGACCAAGTGAATCAACTCAACCCCGATTTGGCCAGAGGTTTTTGGAGGCGTCCAGATGGAAGCGCGTCTTGAACGATGTCGATCCGCTTCCATCCCGGCAGCGGCGCTTCATCTCCTTCTACGGCAACATATTTGGACTCGGCGATTTTCTGGTAGCGATGAATGTAACGAGGACAATTCACCCACACGCTCTCGACGTCGACGCCGACGACAAATAGCGCGCCAGGGTAGGAAGCGAGGAGCGACGCTTCGCGCATGAGTCTTGCCTCGCCTTGCACACGAAGCCGATTAGGCGTGACGAAATCGATGAAAAGCAGGCCGACTTTGCTCGTTTCCGCCACAGATTTCCGGCGGAGTAAAACATGCCGTTGCCGTCGAACCACGGGAAAATGAGCGAGCTTTGACCGACGACGCGAACGAAGCCCGGAGCGCCGCCCTTATAGGAGACCGTCGGACGGCCGGCGGGATCGAGCGTCGAAAGAAAGAACATGTCGCGAGACTGGATGAATTCGACCTCATGGGGAGCAAATTCGGCGTGCATGACCCCGCCCTCCATTAAATCGGCGAGCCGGCGCGTATCGAATTCGTCTTGAAGCTTGCGGTGCTCGGCGCCGTAGAATTTTGACATCGATCTCTCTCCAATCGTTTGTCGAACGCGAGGAATTTTTTCAGCTCCGCGAGGCCGTGCCACAGACGAGCGCGGCGTCAATGGTCAGGAGCCGCCGGATCGTGACAAGCGAAAATTGCCTCTTCTCGTTCGGGAAAATTGCCCGAGATGACAGCTCAGTCAGACAAACCGATGTTTGCTGCAACGCCGTCGAGCAAAGCAGTCGCCTCATCCGGTAGATCGAGTTCGGTCGCTGAGAGATTCTCCCGCAGATGCGCGACCGACGTCGTACCGGGGATCGGCAGGATATTGGGCGCGCGACGAAGCAGCCAGGCAAGAGCGACCTGCATGGGCGTGGCGTCGAGGCTCCGCGCGACATCGGATAGGGTCGAGGATTGCAGCGGAGTGAACCCGCCAAGCGGAAAGAAGGGCACATAGGCGACGCCGCTGCCGGCGAGATATTCGATCACAGCGTCATCAGCCCGGTGCGCGAGATTGTAGTGGTTCTGCACGCAGACAATTTTGCAGATCTCGCGACCTTCCGCGATCTGTGTGGGCGTGACGTTGCTGAGGCCGATGTGACGTATAAGCCCTTGCCGCTGAAGCTCCGCGAGCGTGGTGAGCGGCGCTTCTATCGAACCTTCCGCGGGGCCGTGAGCGCTGAACATGACGCGCAGATTGACCACATCGAGCGCGTCGAGGCCGAGATTGCGCAGATTGTCATGCACAGCTTGCGCGAGTTCTTCGCGCGAGAAGGCTGGCAGCCATGAGCCGTCTGCGCCGCGCCGCGCGCCGATCTTGGTGGCGATGACGAGGTCATCCGGATAGGGATGCAGCGCCTCGCGGATCAACCGGTTGGTGACATGCGGGCCATAGAAGTCGCTGGTGTCGATATGGTTCACCCCGGCTCCCACCGCTTCGCGCAACACGGTCAGCGCCGCGTCACGATCCTTGGGCGGACCAAAGGCGCCAGGTCCCGCGAGCTGCATCGCGCCGTAGCCGAGCCGCTTCACGGTGCGGTCGCCGAAGGTGAATGTGGTCGTCATTGCGTGGGTCCTTGTTTCGCGCCAGTCACGCAAATATATGAAGAATCCTTCGCTTTCTGAATTCGCATTCCGTGAACGCCGTCGTAACGACCCTAAAGCCCAGAAAAACCCCGGTTCAGGTCCGCTCCGCCGCGACCGTCGAAACGCTGCACATGGCGGCCATTCAGGTTTTGCTCCAGGAGGGCCTGAGTCGCTGTACGACGACCCGTATCGCCGAGCGCGCGGGCATGTCGGTCGGAAGCCTCTATCAATATTATCCCAACCGTGATGCGCTGCTCGCCGGCGTCCTCGAAAAGCATCTGGAGGGCATTGCCAGCGCGGTCGAGCGCGCCTGCCACGAACATCGAGGCAAACAACTTTCGCAGATGGGTTCAGCTTTCGTCGTCGCCTTCCTGGCTGCGAAGCTGCGCGACCCCAGGGAAGCGAAGGCGCTCTACGCCGTTGCCGAAGAGCGGGGCGGCGCGGCGCTGGCCGCTCGGATGCGCACGCGCATAGTCGCGGCTGTCACGGCCATGCTGGCCAGCGCGCCGGACGCCCAATTCGACGATCCCGCCATGGTTGCCAAGATCGCGCTTGGCGCATTGGTCGGGCCGGTCCAAACATTTCTCAAAGAACATGCGCCAGCAGAATTCAGGGCGCGCCTCGAAAGGGAACTCCTCCTGCTTGTGACGGCGTATCTCCAAGCCCATCAGTTCAAGCCAGAGCGCCCCAGAAAGCCGGCGGCGATCACCAGATACGGTCAGAGATCGAAGGACGTTGCGTCGTAGCCTGGTCGAACAGAACTGCGATAAATGTCGTGCGATGGCTTCGTGCGCCGCCATCGACGTGGGATACAGAAAGCTCGACGAGACGCGCGCGCAGAGAATTGTCCGCCCCTTGCGCCTTGAGTTTTGGGGGCTTGCATGGACGCTCACCGCTTGGCGCGAGCTGTGAACCGATTTCCGTGTGGACAGGATCGAGAACCTCGAGGCGACCGATCGCGGCTTTCGCGACGAGCGTGGCAAGTCGTACAAAAATTATCTTGATGCTGCGGAGACGCCGTGTTGAACCTGCGCATCGAAGAGATGAGAAATCTAGGACCCGCCACGGCGAAAATGCTGGCCGATGTCGGCGTCCACCGCGAGGGCGATCTTCGCCGCATCGGCGCGGTCGACGCCTATCATCGGCTCAAATTCCGATTTGGTCGTCAGGTCACGATCATCGCGCTCTACGCGATGGAGGCGGCCCTTCGCGGCTGTGATTGGCGCTCGCTCGATCCCGAGACCAAGGAAGGCTTGCGCCGCGCGGCGAAGTACTAGGCGATCTTCATCGCGCTCCTTCATGGTCCAACATAATGGCGGCGGGTGCGCTGATCAGTGGGGGCGCGCGCCGTTGGCGCGAATAGCTGTCAGTTTTTGACAGTATCCTATGGTATTTTGTCCCCATGGCTCGCATCCACAGGCTGTTCGAAATCCTGCAAATGTTACGACGGCGCCGCCAGCCGGTGAGCGGGGCGGAGTTGGCGCGCGAAGCGGGCGTCTCCTTGCGCACGCTCTACCGCGACATCGCCGCTTTGCAGGCCATGGGAGCGGAAATCGACGGCGAACCGGGCGTCGGCTATGTGCTGCGTCCCGGCTTTCTCCTGCCGCCCCTGATGTTTTCGGAGGAGGAAATCGAGGCGCTGGCGCTTGGCGCGAAATGGGTGGCGCGCCGCACCGACGACGCGCTGTCCGAGGCCGCCGGCAGCGCAGTGGCGAAAATCTCGGCGGTTTTGCCGCAAGAGCTTAGGACCCGTTTGGAAGATGACGCGCTGCTGGTCGGCCCGGGCTGGGAGCGGCCACAGCATGTCGAACTAACGCTGTTGCGTCGCGCGTTGCGCGAAGAACGCAAGTTCGCCATTTCCTATCGCGATGAAAAAGGCGCGCGGACGCAGCGCGTCATTTGGCCGGTAGCGCTCGGCTTTTTCGAATCCGCCCGCGTTCTCGTCGGCTGGTGCGAGTTGCGGCGCGCCTTCCGACACTTCCGAACCGATCGTATCGAGACGGCGCATATTCTGGACGCGCGCCCGCCGCGCCGCCGTCAGGCGTTGGTGAGAGAATGGCGTCAAACTATGCTGACAGAAGCTGACAGCAGCATCGCATACAGTCGCTCCGCATCAAAAAAGCCGAAGGGAAAATCCATGGCGAAGGAGCTTGTTTTCTATACCAATCCGCAATCGCGCGGCATGATCGCGCACTGGATGCTGGAAGAGGTCGGCGCGCCCTATTCGATCGAGGTCAAGGATTACGGAACGACGATGAAGGCGCCCGAATATCTCGCGATCAATTCCATGGGCAAGGTGCCGGCCATCCAGCATGGGGAGACGGTGGTGACCGAGGCGGCCGCCATCTGCGCCTATCTCGCCGACGCCTTTCCGGAGGCCGGGCTCGCGCCGGAGGCCGGGGCGCGCGGCGACTATTATCGCTGGCTGTTTTTCGCCGCAGGCTGCGTCGAGCCGGCGATGAGCAACCACGCCGCCGGTTGGGACCCCGCGACGCCCGAGATGCAGACCCGCTTTGGTTACGGCTCCTACGCCGCCGTGATGGACGCGCTGGCCAAGGCCGTGGCGGGACGTCGATATATTGCGGGCGACATGTTCACCGCCGCGGACGTTTATGTGGGGTCGATGATCGGCTTTGGGCTGCAATTCGGCGTGATCGACAAGCGTCCGGAATTCGAAGCCTATTGGAGCGGCTTGGAAAATCGCCCCGCGCGGCTGCGCGCCGGCGCCAAGGCCGAGAAGCTGGCGTCGAAACAAGCCTGGGCGCCGGCGTGATTCAGGCCACGATCCGCTAACCGCTCCATGCGGCTGCGCGGCGGCGAATACATTGCCGATCGTCCTGACGACGATCGGCAATGTGTCAGTTTGGAAATTTGCTACGGATGATTTCCGTTATCCTGTCGCGCCGAGTTCCGAGGCTCGCGCCGCCGCGCGTAGCCCGTCATCGAGCCGCGAGTCGGTCATGCAGCGTTTTCAAATTTTTTGAACCGCGATCGGTCCCTCATTGGCGGCTCCATTCCAAACCCGCGACAGAAAGGCCGTCGCCAATTCCTCGGCGCGCTTCGAAGGCGCAACATCGTTCGGCATGCAAGCACTCCTCTACTTTAGTCCGTTCTTCCCTGGATGAAATCTTACTCTCGGCGCTTCCGCGCGCCGCCCGACGCCGCAAGTCGCGCACTCACTTTCCATCGGCGGCGCCCCGTTTTTCGCGAGCCTTATGCACGCGCGACATGTTCGACTCCGCCCATTGGCGGAGCGGATCGAGCACTGAATTCAAGCTTCGTCCGAGCGGCGTGAGTTGATACTCGACGGTGACCGGCACGGTCGCGAAGGCGCGTCGCGTGATGAAACCGTCCGCTTCCAGACTCCGCAGCGTTTGAGTGAGCATCTTTTGCGAGATGCCCTCGATTCGTCGCCTGAGCGCGTTGAACCGCTGCGGGCCGGGTTCGAGCAAGCCCAGCACCAGCACCGCCCATTTGTCAGCGATCCGATCCAGCAGTTGGCGCGTCGGGCATTCAGCGGCGTAGGGGTTCCAGCGCATTTCCCTGCGATTCCTTGGTTACTATTAGGTACCTATACCACTTTTTAGTGCCTTCTTCCCAGACATTATCTTACCGCCTAAATATGCGTCGCTGGCATGAATGCCAGTCAGTATATGGGGATCGCTCGATGTTCCGTTTGGCGGCCAGCGCGGTTGCGGCCCTTGGATTGCCTGCGCCTGCATCGTTCCTCACGACCGATGCTCCTACCGAGGAGTCAACACAGGAGACGAGAATGACAGATCCCAAGTCAATCCTTGCGGCGCTGGGAGGAAGCGTGTTCGCGAAGAAGGATTTTTCGCAACTCGATCAGTTGATGCGAGAAGACTATGTCCAACACAATCCGCTCGTGCCACAAGGCAGCAAAGGATTTCGCGAGTTCTTCGAGGCGTGGTTCAAGGCCGTGCCGGACTTCAAATATGAGGTCAAGAAAATTGTCGCCGAAGGCGATCTCGTGTGGGCCTATGGCGCATATTCCGGCACGCAGGCCGGCGACTGGCTCGGCATTCCCGCGACAGGCAGGACCTACGCCTTTGACGCCGTCGATATCTTCCGTGTTGAGGACGGCAAGCTCGCCGAGCACTGGGACGTCCTCGACATCTATGGGCTGTTCAAGCAGCTCGGCGCCGTGAAGTAAGTCCCGTCGCCCAAGCACAGGCCATTGCGCATCGCCCATTTCGTTACGCGCGGCGTTTAGCAGCTGCGCACAGCCTCGAGCGCGATACGCGACCGCAAAGAACCCTCTCGGAACATAGAGCCCTTCAAATCAGTTTTCATCCTGGCGGGCGGCCTTGGCCGAACCCAGGAATTGAGATTTAGGAGCATGGAATCCATGGATGCGTTAACCGAACATGGCGGGAACCCCATTATCTGCACCGACGAAGAATGCAGTTTCGGCGATGCATCGAATCCACCGGCGCTGCCAGATGGAAATTCCGTCGATCTAGAGCCGCCAACACGGGCTCGCTCCACGGTCGCCCAAGTGAAGGATTCGATGAGGGAGGCAATCGACACCATCGTACAGTCCGGGACGACCGATCAAATGCGCGGCTATGCCAACGAAGCCATGGGCAAGACCAAGTTGACCCTCGGGCTCGCCACGCAGTCGACCCATCTCACGCTCACCGGTCTCGCGCAGATCGTCGTTGGCGAATTTCAAAAAACGATCGGCGAAGCGAAACTTGCTGAAGACGGGAAGGACATCTTTCCGGAACTGTGAAGACGGTTCGTGACACCGAGCGTTATCGGCCGGCGACTGACTCTGAATCCCGGACTAGTTTTCCTGGGTCTCGTGCTCTGGACATGGCTCTGGGGGCCGGTCGGCGCGATTCTTGGCGCTATGCTCATCGCCGACGCAGTGACCTTCAGCCACGTGTTCCCTCAGCACGAAATTAATCTTCCAGAGTAGCGCGCGCCACTTGGGACGCGGCGAGGAACAATCAACCGATCTGGAAGTTCAGTATTCGCCCAGCGGGGCAGTAACAGCGGAGAAGAGGGCATGAGCATAACATCTCAAGTCACGAACAAGGTCCAGGAGGCGCAAGACGCCGTGACCAAAGCGTCGGCGAACGCCGCCGCGAAGGCCGCCTCCATCGCCGACGACGTCAGCGCAAAGGTCGATGAAACCATGGAGAGGGCTGACGCCGCTTTAACGACAGTGGGCGAGCAGTCTCGGGAAATCGCGGAGAAGGCCAGGTCGGCAGGCGAAGGGCTGAAGACAACGGTCGAGGGCGCGGTGCGCGAACAGCCGGTGACGGCGCTGTTGCTTGCGGTCGCGGGAGGATTTCTCATCGGGGCCATGTGGAAGGGCCGCGGCTAATCTCGGGCGGGCACGATCATGATGCTGGATCCGCTATTCCAACGGGTTGACGAGAGTATCGCGAACGCGACGCGAGGCGCGTCGCGCCTCGCCATCGTCGCGACCCTCACGCTGCTCGCGCTCGGCTTTGCAACGGCCGCCGCCCACGCCTACGCAATGAGAACGTGGGGAGAGATCGCCGGCAACCTCGTCCTCGCCGGAGCTTTTCTCTTCGCGGCTCTCATCGTTTATCTCGCGACAAAGGACTCCGTCGCGCCGAAAGCTCAAGCTCCAGCAGCCGAACTCGAACAGAGCAGCTTTTCGCAGCTCCCCTTCGTTGATCAGCTGTTCAAGCCGGACGGAAACCTGATGCGCTCGATCGGCTCCTCGATCGGCTCGATGGCGCCGGTCGCGGCGAAAGCAGTGGCCGAACGCGTGGGGCCCAACCTCCATCTGATCATCGGCGCCGCCATCGGACTGATGCTTGCGTCAAAAATCTCAGAAAAGCTTGACAGTACGAAGTCTCCGGAAGCGTAATCAGCGGGCGAGCGTTCAGCCGCCCGCGAGCGTACGAGGTTTGCGTTGTCGCCGAGAGCGAACTGGAAGGGCTCTCTGAAGATTGCGGAGCTCACCTGTCCGGTGGCGCTCTACTCCGCGACGTCGACGTCTGACAGGATCGCATTCCACACGATCAACCGATCGACCGGTCACCGCGTGCGGCGGACCTTTGTCGATAGCGACACGGGCGAACCTGTCGAGTCCGGCGATCAAGTCAAAGGCTATGAGGTCGGCAAGAACGAATATGTCGTTCTCGAACCGGAGGAAGTCGCTCAGGCGACGCCAAAGAGCGACAAAACTCTGGCCATCGAGACATTCGTGGATTGCGGCGAAATCGACGCCGTCTATTTCGACAAGCCCTATTATCTGTCCCCCTCGCAAAGCGACGCGAACGAGCTTTTCGTTCTGATCCGCGAGGGCATGCGCAAGAACAAAGTCGCGGCGCTCGCGAAGACGGTGCTGTTTAGGCGCGCGCGCACCGTTCTGATCAGCGCTTATGGCGACGGGCTTCTCGCGACCACGCTGAACTTCGATTATGAGGTGCGCTCGGCGCAACAGGCGTTCGACGACGTCCCTGAGGTTAAAGTTCAGGGCGAAATGCTTCAGCTCGCCAAGCACATTATCGACACGAAGCGGGGCGCCTTCGACCCATCTACATTCGAAGATCGCTATGAGGCTACCCTCGCCGAATTCGTAAAAGCGAAGCTGGAAGGCGCGCCGATCGCACCGCCGCGTAAGGCGCGGGAAGCCAAGGTCGTCAATCTGCTCGAGGCGCTGCGCGAGAGCGCGGCTCTTTCCGAGCCGAGCGACAAAGCTGCAGCCAAGAAGCGCGCGGCCCAGCCTCGCAAGACCAGGACAGCCGCGACACGGCGGAAAGCGAGCTGACCTCGCATGTCGCTTGTCGACTACCGCAAGAAGCGCGACTTTGGGGCGACGCGCGAACCGAAGGGGCGAGGCGCTCGAAAGACCGGCAGCAGTTTCGTCGTCCAGAAACATGCCGCAAGGCGGCTGCACTACGATCTTCGCCTGGAGATGGACGGCGTTCTGAAAAGCTGGGCCATCACCAGAGGCCCAAGTCTCGCGCCCGGCGAAAAGCGGCTTGCCGTTCACGTCGAGGACCACCCTCTCGACTATCGCAATTTCGAAGGCGTCATTCCGGAAGGCCAATATGGCGCCGGCGAAGTCATCGTGTGGGACAAGGGCGTGTGGATTCCCGAAGGCGATCCGCACAAGGGCTATGCCAAGGGCCATCTCGATTTCGAGTTGCGCGGCGAAAAGCTCGGCGGCCGTTGGCATCTGGTGCGCATGGCGCGAAAGCCGCGCGAGAAGCACGACAACTGGCTTCTCATCAAAAGCGAAGACGAATTTGCGCGAACGCCTAAGGATGAAGACATACTCGACGAGATGCCGCGCTCGGTAGACACCGGGCGCACGATCGGCGATGTCGCAGAAGGCAAGCCCTCGCAGCGCTCCAAGAAAAGCGCCATGCCGAAGCAGAGCGCCGCGTCGCGCTTGGATAAAACGAGTTCCCTTGCGACGCCGCAAGCGCCTGCGGTCGACATCGACCCATCACGTCTCAAGAGCGCGAAGAAGGCGCCGTTGCCGAGTTTCGTTGCGCCGATGCAGGCCAGTTCCGGCGCCGCGCCATCGAGCAAGGAATGGATTCACGAAATCAAATTCGATGGCTATCGCGTGCAGGCGCGCATCGAGGCGGGACGCGTACGGCTGCTCTCACGCAGTGGTCTCGACTGGACGAAGAAATTTGGCGATGAGATAGCGTCGGCGCTGCGGGCCCTGCCTCTCGGCGCCGCGCTCATCGACGGCGAGATCGTCGTCGAGACCAGTTCAGGCGCGTCGGATTTCTCCGCGCTTCAGGCCGATCTGAGCGCAGGGCGGACCGATCGCTTCGTCTATTGGGTCTTCGATCTTCTGCACCTCGAGGGCTACGATCTGCGCGGCGCGACCTTGCTGGAACGCAAACGGTTGCTGGAAAGACTCTTGGACGCTGAGGCCGGCGACAGGGTTCGCTTAAGTCTTCATTTTGAGGACAGCGGCGCGGTCGTGCTGGCGCACGCGTGTCGGCTCGGCCTCGAAGGCGTGGTGTCGAAGCTGCGGGATTCGCCCTATCGCTCGGGCCGCGTGAAGAGCTGGATAAAGGCCAAATGCTTCGCGCGGCAGGAATTCGTCGTCGCAGGCTATACGCCATCGACGGTGTCGCGTCGGGCGATCGGCGCCCTCGTGCTTGGCGTCTACCAGAATGGCGTCCTTTGCCACGTCGGCCGCGTCGGGACGGGATTTACGGCCGATATGGCGCATGAGCTTTTCACGAAGCTCGATCCCATGCGCGCTTCCTCGAATCCCTTTGGCGCACGGCTCAGCACGGACGCGGCGCGCCAAGTGCGCTACGTGCGCCCCGAACTGGTGGCCGAGGTCGAATTTCGCGGCTGGACGGGCGATCAAAATCTTCGGCACGCCTCCTTTCGTGGTCTGCGCGAAGATAAGGACGCGCGCGACGTCGTCCGCGAAAAGGCGCCGTCCGTTGAACGGGCGACAGCGGCGAGAGCGGAGCAAAGCGCCGTGAGGCTCACCCATCCCGATCGGCTCTATTGGCCGGATCAAGGCGTGACCAAACAGGGCCTGGCGGATTACTACGCCGACATCTGGCGCTATATCGCGCCCTTCATCGTCAATCGCCCGCTGGCGCTGCTGCGCTGCCCCAATGGCGTCGAGGGAGAGAAGTTCTTCCAGAAGCATGCTTGGAAAGGCATCGATCCGAACATCGTGCTCATCGACGATCCGAAAGGAGAAGAAGAGCCCTTGCTCAGCATCAAGGACCTCAACGGCCTGATCGCGCTCGTGCAATCCGGCGCCTTGGAAATTCATCCCTGGGGCTCGACGGCGTCTGACTGGGAGCGCCCCGACGTCATCATCATGGATCTTGATCCCGGCGAACTGGTCGCGTGGGAGTCCGTCATTGCGGCCGCGGAAGAAACGCGGGACCGTCTCCAAGCCCTTGGGCTCGCCGCCTTCGTGAAAACCTCAGGCGGAAAGGGGCTTCATGTGGTGGCGCCCGTAAAACCCAAAGCAGAATGGCCAGAGGTGAAGGCTTTCACCAAAAGCATCGCCGATGCGATGGCGAATGACAGCCCCGACAAATATGTTGCAACGATCACAAAGTCGAAGCGACGCGGCAAGATACTCGTCGACTATCTGCGCAATCAGCGCGGCGCGACGGCTGTCGCGCCCTACTCCACGCGCGCCCGTCCCGGCGCCGCCGTGTCGATGCCGCTCGCCTGGGACGAACTTAGTCCGGCGATCGGACCTGACTATTTCACGATCGCGAAAACCCTCGCGCGCCTCGAGTCGCTGCAGAGCGATCCCTGGGGAGACTTTCGTCAGGCGGCGACGCCGATCGAAACCCCGAACGCGCGGAGAAAGAGAAAAGCCTAGCGACGTTTGGCGCCGCGCTTTTCCGCATCGATGCTCTTGCGGAGCGCATCCATGATATTGACGACATTGCTCGGAGCCGCCGGCGCCTGCTTTTTGCCGCGAGCGGGTGTGTGCTCCTTCTTCTTTCCGGAAATAATATCCAGCAACTGCGCTTGCACGGGATCATGGGTCATCGCCGGGTCCCAGTGACTCTTGCGCTCATCGATCAATTTGGAAATCAGGGTGAGAGCTTTCGCGTTCGGCGTTTCAGCGCCGATCTTGTCGAGGTAGTCCTTCGGATCGCGCACCTCATCGGCGAAGCGCAGCGTCCATAAGACAAGCCCCTTGTCGCGCGGCTCGACCATCACGGCGCGCTCGCGTCGATACATCACGAGCCGCGACAGGCCGACTGTGCCCGTCGCCTTCATCGCGTCGCGAATGACGGAAAAGGCCTCAACGCCGATCGGATCGTCCGGCGCAAGATAGTGGGGCTTGTCGAACCAAATCCAGTCGACGCTCGCGGCCGGAGCAAAGGTCTCGATATCGATCGTTCGCGTGCTTTCGAGGCTTAGGGCGTCAAGCTCTTCATCTTCAAGCAGCACGTAATCGTCTTCGCCGCGCGGATAACCCTTCGCCGCATCGTCTTCGCCGATCGGCGCGCCGGAGACCGCGTCGACATATTGGCTGACGACGCGGTTGCCGGTGTTTCGATTAAGGATGTGGAAGCGAACTTTCTCGCCTTCAGTCGTGGCCGGCGTCATCGCGACCGGACAGGTCACAAGCGAAAGCTTCAAATAGCCTTTCCAGAATGACCGCGGCGCCAATTTAAACCCTCCGACGGCCGGGAGTTTCTCCAATAACGCTCCGTCGAATGCATCGTTCCGCTTCCGCCCTAATCACCACGAAAAAGACAGTTAGCGCTCCTAAGGGAACTTTGCCCCTCGAATATTGTTGAATTCAATCATGACCCTTCACCTGCCCGTTTTCATTGGAGTCGACGGCTCCGATATCCAGAGCGCCGCCCAAGGGCTCATCGACATGAATAAGAAGGCTGAAAAGCAAACCTCGAAGGGTCGCCGGGGCGCGCCTGGGGCGCAGCGTGACGTCGCCCACCAGCTCGCCTTCCTTGGGATCGATGGGGAATTGACCTCCGGGCTGCGCGACATATACGCGACGAGTCTCTTAGAACCGATGCCGGACAAGTTTCTCGACTTACTCGTGCGACTTTCGACGTCGGTCGCCAAATAGGCTGTGAGGGGTTCTTGCTCCCGCGCGCTCCTGAAAACGCGCGACGGGCGCCTTGAGTTGAGTCGCGCTGAAGTGACTAGAAACAATGGACAAAAAAATGATTGCCTGTCCTTCAACAGGCAATCATCGCGGATCAATCGTCGAGGGAGTCATTTTCGGTTGCGCAGCCAATGCTCGATCTCCGCTTGTCGCGGTTCGCGAACATGAATGAGACGCTCCCGCGGCGCTTCGAGTTGCGACAAAAGCAGCGTCTTGGCCACGGCTTCCACAATGCGCCGCCAGTCTAATCCAAGTTTCGGCTTCGAACTCATTTCGGCTCTCCTTTCATCGGAGAAGGATAAGAAAACAACTCTCCCTTTTTAAAAATGTTCCAAGATGCCGGCAAAGCTCTGTGCTCCCCTCTCGGCCGAAGGAATGGCGCGGGCGCGCCGATTAAAAAAGCCCGAACCTAAGTTCGGGCAGATCGAGAAGCGCCAGGAGAGGACGTCGCGCCAAGCTTGCGGCGCGCTAAGGATTCACGACTTCAGAGTCTTCAGCCAGGTGTCCACCTCTTCGCGAATGCGGTCCCGCCCTTCGCCGTAGCGTTCTTGGAGAACGCCCTCAAACTGCTCGCGCTTGCCGTCCATGCGCGCGAGATCGTCGTCGGTGAGTTCCGCCCACTTCTCTCTCACCTTGCCCTTGAACTGTTTCCAGTTTCCTTCGACACGATTCCAATCCATCGCCGTTCTCCCAAGGTTAAGGAGTGTTCCACGCCGACGGAACGCGGGCGCAACCGCTTTGTTCCAGGATACTGGCGGCAGGTGAATCGAATCGTAGCGCTCATCGCCGTTTACGCGGCGACGCCGCAACACTTCTTGAACTTCTTGCCGGAGCCGCACGGACAAGGATCGTTACGCCCCGCCTGCTTGCCCTTCACGACGGGCGCGCTCTTGCGATTGGCCTCTTCGAGGAAATACCAGCGGCCATCCTGCGCGTCATGTCGAAACAGCGATCGCTCCCGATGCGCATAGCGTTCGCCTTCGCTGGAGAAGTGCGCGACGAATTCGACGTAGCCGGTTTCATCGCCCTGCAGCCCCTTTTCCGTCGACAGGATCTCGAGCCCAAGCCACTGCGAGTTGCGCGACCAATGCGTGATGGCCTTGCGATCAAAATCGTAACGCGACTCCGGCGCCAAGGAGTCGACAAGGTAATCGATGTCGCCCAGTGCGAAGGCGGTGTAACGCGAGCGCATGAGCGCTTCAGCGCTTGGCGCCGGCAGTTTCTCTTCGATGTAACGAGCGCAGCAGGCCGAATAGGAATGCTTTTGCGCGTCCATCGCGCGGCAGGGACATGTCTGGTCGGTCATCGCTCTGTCGGCGTAAGAATGATCGCGCGGCTGCGCCTGGGTCTCAGACCTAGGCGACGAACGCGCCGACGTCCAATATTTTCGCGAATCGGCGGCTTGCGAGGATTCCTTAGCCGTCGGCGCCGGCTGGGGGTTTGAGACGCTTTACCGCCTCCATCGCGATCGGATCGAGCCCGGCGCCGCCGTGATCGACATGCGCGAGGATGGCGTTCCGCATATGCGGGTCCCAGAATTTCCTCAAGTGATCCGTCATGCTCGCGACGCCTTCGGGATGCTTCTGAGCCATGAAGAACGTGCCGATCTGGTTAGCCATTCTGACGAGCTTATCGACCGAATCATGCGACATGTGCGGAAACCTGTTCGAGGATGCGTCCTGGATGGGTGAAGATTTCGAAGTCGCGGCCGCGCATGACCGCAACGAGAGTCATGCCGCAGTGCTGCGCGTTGCGCACCGCGAGCGCGGTTGGCGCCGAGACGGCGGCGATGATCGGCGCGCCCATGCGCGCAGCCTTTTGCACAAGTTCGACCGATACGCGGCTCGTCATCAGCACGACGCCTTGCTTGGCGGCGATGGCCTGGCGCGTCAGCGCGCCGGCGAGCTTGTCGAGGGCGTTGTGGCGGCCGACGTCCTCGCGCGCGATCAGCGCGCCGGAGACGGGATTCCAGAAGGCCGCGGCGTGAATGGCGCGGGTCTCCTGATTATATTTCTGAGCGGCGGGCAGACGCTCCATCGCCTCGATCAAGGCGTCGGCGCGCACCGACAGCGCATTGTCGAGCGTCGGCAGAACGCGCGTCGCCGCCTCCAGACTTTCGATGCCGCAAAGACCGCAGCCCGTCGGCCCCGCCATCGAACGGCGCCGCTCGACATAGGCCTCCTGCCGTCCGCCCTTGAGCCAGGCGCGCAGTTCAATGCCGGCGTCGGAGACGACGATCTCGACGTCGCCCGCCTGCTCCGGCGAATCGATCAGCCCCTCCGTCAGCGCGAAGCCGATCGCGAAATCCTCGAGATCCGCCGGCGTCGCCATCATCACCGCATGGGTGGAGCCGCCAAAGGTGAAGGCGACCGGCGTCTCTTCGGGGATCACGCGAGAAGAACGCGCCATCACATCGTGACGGCGCGCCAGGCATTCCACCCGTAGTGTCGGCGACGGCGTCTCCGTCATTCCGCCGCGTCGATCGTGCTCGCGATGCGACGGCTCTGCTCCGTCAGCTCGCGATACTGATGCTGCCAGTCGGTGGGTCCGTTCGTGGTCGAGACCTGAACCGCCGTGACCTTGTATTCGGGACAATTGGTGGCCCAGTCCGAATTGTCGGTCGTGACCACATTGGCCTGAGTGGTCGGATGATGGAACGTCGTATAGACGACGCCCGGCGCGACGCGATCCGTGATCTTGGCGCGCAGGGTCGTCTCGCCGGCGCGGCTCGCCACCTTTACCCAGTCACCCTCGCGCACGCCGCGATCCTCGGCGTCATGCGGATGGATCTCGAGGACGTCCTCGGGATGCCACTGGCTGTTCTCGGTGCGTCGCGTCTGCGCGCCGACATTGTACTGCGACAGGATGCGGCCGGTCGTGAGCAGCAACGGGAACCGCGGTCCCACCTTCTCTTCGGTCGGAACATATTCGGTGATGACGAATTTGCCCTTGCCGCGCGCGAAGCTTTCGATGTGCATGATCGGCATGCCGTCGGGCGAGGCGTCGTTAACCGGCCATTGCAGCGAACCGGCTTCCGCGAGTCGCTTGAACGAAACGCCCGCGAAGGACGGCGTCAGCCGCGCGATCTCGTCCATGATCTCGCTGGCGTTGGCGTAATTCCAATTGAGTCCCAGCTTGTTGGCGAGCAGCTGGGTGACTTCCCAGTCGGCGTAGCCATTCTTCGGCGACATCACCTTGGTGACGCGCTGAATGCGGCGCTCAGCGTTGGTGAAGGTGCCGTCCTTCTCGAGGAAGGTCGCGCCCGGCAGGAAGACATGCGCGTAGTTCGCCGTCTCGACCAGGAAGAGATCCTGCACGATGACGATGTCCATATTCGCCAGCGCGCGCGACACATGGCGCGTATCTGGGTCGGACTGCAGAATGTCCTCGCCCTGAACGTAAAGCCCTTTGAAGGTGCCCTCGATCGCCGCGTCGAACATGTTGGGAATGCGCAGGCCCGGCTCCGGATCGAGGGAAACGCCCCAATCCTTCTCGAACGCCTGGCGCGCCGCATCATTGGAGACGTGGCGATAGCCTGGCAGCTCGTGCGGGAACGAGCCCATGTCGCAGGAGCCCTGCACATTGTTCTGACCGCGCAGCGGATTTACGCCGACGCCGCGACGGCCGAGATTGCCGGTCGCCATGGCGAGATTGGCGATGCCCATGACAGAGGTGGAGCCCTGCGAATGCTCCGTCACGCCAAGGCCGTAGTAGATCGCCCCATTGCCGCCGGTGGCGTAAAGACGCGCGGCGCCGCGAATGTCGGCGGCCGGCACGCCCAGCACGCTTTCAAGCGCCTCCGGGCTGTAGCGGTCGTTGGCGACGAAGGCAGCCCAGTCCTGAAATTCGTCCCAGTCGCAGCGCGACTTCACGAAATCCAGATTGACGAGATTTTCTGTCACGATGACATGCGCCAGCGCCGTGACCATCGCGACATTGGTGCCGGGCTTGAGCGGCAGATGGAAATCCGCCTTGATGTGGGGCGACTTCACGAGGTCGATGCGGCGCGGATCGATGACGATCAGCTTGGCGCCCTCGCGCAGGCGCTTCTTCATGTGAGAGCCGAACACCGGATGCGCGTCGGTCGGATTGGCGCCCATGACGAGAATGACGTCGGCGTCGTCGACCGAGTCGAAATCCTGCGTGCCGGCGGAGGTGCCGAAGGCCTGCGCCAGGCCGTAGCCCGTCGGCGAATGGCAGACGCGCGCACAGGTGTCGGTATTGTTGTTGCGGAAGCCTTGACGCGCGAGCTTCTGAACGAGGTAGCTCTCCTCATTCGTGCAGCGCGACGAGGTGATCACGCCGACGGCGTTCTTTCCGTATTTCTCCTGCGCCGCTTTTAGCCGGTCGGCGGCGAAGCCGACCGCTTCGTCCCACGAGACCACGCGCCAGGGCTGGTCGATCGATTCGCGGATCATCGGATTGAGAATGCGATCGCCATGCTGGGCGTAGCCATAGGCGAAGCGGCCCTTGATGCAGCTATGGCCGTGGTTGGCCTTGCCGTCCTTCCAGGGAACCATGCGGACGACTTCCTCGCCGCGCATCTCCGCCTTGAAGGTGCAGCCGACGCCGCAATAGGCGCAGGTCGTGACCTCGGAATGCTCCGGCTGGCCGACGGCGACCACCGACTTCTCAATCAGCGTCGCGGTCGGACAGGCCTGAACGCAAGCGCCGCAGGAAACGCATTCCGATTCCATGAAGGCTTCGTCCATGCCGGGCGAAACGCGCGAGTCGAAACCACGGCCCGATATCGTCAGCGCGAAGGTGCCCTGCACTTCCTCGCAGGCGCGCACGCAGCGGTTACAGACGATGCACTTGGACGGATCATAGCTGAAATAGGGATTCGACTCGTCCTTCGGCTTCCAGTCGAAATTCACTTCGCCATTGTTGCGGGCGAAGACGTGATTGGCGCCGTCATAGCCATAGCGGACGTCGCGTAGGCCCACCGCGCCCGCCATGTCCTGCAGCTCGCAATCGCCATTGGCCGCGCAGGTCAGGCAATCCAGCGGATGGTCGGAAATATAAAGCTCCATCACGCCGCGGCGGATCGCGGCGAGGCGCGGCGTCTGCGTCTTGACGGAGATGCCCGGCGCAACCGGCGTCGTGCAGGAGGCTGGCGTGCCGTTGCGGCCCTCGACCTCGATGACGCAGAGCCGGCAGGAGCCGAACGCTTTGATGCTGTCGGTGGCGCAGAGCTTCGGGATCTCCGTGCCAACCTCCATCGCCGCGCGCATGATCGACGTGCCCTCGGGCACGGTGACGCTCTTCCCGTCAATGGTCAGCGTGACCGATTTCACGGATGGCGATTCGGGCGTGCCGTAATCGATTTCCTTGATAAGCGTCATGGCGGCTACCTCACTCAGCGGCTTCAAGGGCCGGCTTGCGGAAGTCCTCGGGAAAATGGCGAAGCGCGCTCTCGACCGGATAGGGCGCAAAGCCGCCCAATGCACAGAGCGAGCCAAACTTCATCGTGTGGCAGAGATCCTTGAGGAGCTCGATATTCGCATCGACGTCGATGCCGTTGCGAATCTTGTCGATCGTCTCGACGCCGCGCGTCGATCCGAGCCGGCATGGCGTGCACTTGCCGCAGCTCTCGATGGCGCAGAACTCCATGCCAAAGCGCGCCATCCAGGACATGTCGACGGTGTCGTCGAATACGACGAGGCCGCCATGGCCGATGAGACTGTCCTTGGCCGCGAAGGCTTCATAGTCGATCGGAAGGTCGAAAAGCGACACGGGCACATAGGCGCCGAGCGGGCCGCCGACCTGAACCGCCCGGACGGGACGACCCGAGCGGGCGCCGCCGCCGATCTCGTTGACGACCACGCCGAGCGGAATCCCGAAGTCCGTCTCAAAGAGGCCGCCATATTTGACGTTGCCGGCGATCTGCAGCGGCATGGTGCCGCGCGAGCGGCCGACGCCGAGATCGGCGTAATGCTTCGCGCCCTTCTCCATGATCATCGGTATGGTGGCCATGGACAGCACATTGTTGATGACCGTCGGCTTGCCGAAGAGCCCGACATGGGCCGGCAGCGGCGGCTTGGCGCGCACGATGCCGCGCTTGCCCTCGAGAGATTCGAGCAGCGAGGTCTCCTCGCCGCAAACATAAGCGCCGGCGCCGATGCGCAGTTCGACGTCGAAGTCGAAACCCGAGCCCTTGATGTTCTTGCCGAGCCAGCCCGCCTCAAGCGCCTTCTCGATCGCCGCCTGAAAGACCTTGGCGACGATCGGATATTCGGAACGCAGATAGACATAGCCCTTGGAGGCGCCGACGGCGTATCCGCAAATGAGCATGCCTTCGATCAGCGAGAGCGGATCGCCCTCCATGATCATGCGGTCGGCGAAAGTGCCGGAATCGCCCTCGTCGGCGTTGACGACCACATATTTCTGGCCCGGCGGACAGTCCGCCACCGTCTTCCATTTGATGCCCGTCGGAAAGCCCGCGCCGCCGCGGCCGCGCAGGCCCGACTTCGTGACCTCTTCGACGACGGCCGCAGGCCCGATCTCGAAGGCGCGCGTGAGGCCCTTGAATCCCGCATGCGCCTCATATTCGGCGACCGACAGCGGATCGATGACGCCGCAACGAACGAAGGTGACGCGGTTCTGCTTCTTCATCCAAGGATGTTCTTCGACGATCCCGATATTCAGCAGATGCGCGCCGCCCGTCAGGAACCCGGCGTCAAACAGCGACGCGACGTCCTTGACCTTGGCCGGCCCGTAACCGACACGGCCCGCGGGAGTCTCCACCTCGATCAGGGGCTCGAGCCAGAGCATTCCACGCGAGCCGTTTCTGACGATCTCGACTGTTTCGCCGCGGGCTGCGGCCTCTTGCGCGACGGCGGCGGCGAGTCTGTCGGCGCCCATCGCAACGGCGGCCATGTCCAGCGGGATGTATAGCTTCACCATCAGTCGCGCGCCTCCGCGGCGATTTCGTTAAGCATTTCAGCGTCGACGCGGCCGATCGGCTCTCCGTCGTAAAGCGCTGAAGGGCTGTGGGCGCACAGCCCCAGACAATAGACCGGCTCGACCGACAGGGCGCCGTCCGGCGTCGTTCCGCCCCAATCGAGCTTCAACTTGTCGAGAAACGCCCGCGCCTGTCGCTCCGCTCCCATTGACTGGCAGGATTCGGCCCGGCAGATCTTCAGCGTGTGGCGGCCATGCGGAGCGCGGTGAAAGTCGTGATAAAAGGTGACGACGCCATGCATTTCGGCGCGCGAAATATTGAGCGCCTCGGCCATTACCTTGACGGCGGCGTCGGGCACATAGCCGAATTCTTTTTGAAGCGCGTGCAGAATGGGCATCGCGGGTCCCTCAAGACCCATATGGGCGGCGATGATTTCCCGCGCGCGCTCGTCGCTATACTGAGCAGCGCCAGACATTTCTTCCCTTTCAGTCCGGACGTTGCGCATATGCGGTCGTCCTATTTAGACTAGTTCCGAGAACACTGCCGGAAATCCAAGGCCCGATCAATAGCGACCATCCGTTGTGCGATAGGGCGATCCTATCAACCGTCGAGCGTGTGGCTTTCAGCAAGCTTCTTGGCCTCCGAGACCAAGGCGGCGACCAGCGGAATCACCGGTTCGCGCTGCGGCGCCACAAGGCCGATTTCATGTACAGCCTCCGGCTCAACGATGGGGATGGAGCGCAACGGCCCCGCCACGTTTAGGGTCTTCGCGAGCTTCTCCGGCAGCACCGTGGCCCAGCGGCCGGATCTCACATGGTCAAAGAGCAAGATGACGTCGTTCGACTCGAGGATCGGCATGGGCTCGGATCCGCCCTTGCGAATGAGCTGCTCGACGATGCGACGGTTCTGCATGTCCGGCGTGAGAAGACAGAGATCGATGCGACCGACCTCGGCCCATGTCACCCGGTCGCGGTTCCCGAGCGGATTATCGGCGAAGGTCAGCAGCCGATAGCGTTCGGAGCAGAGCGGCACCGTGCGCACGCGGCCAAGCGGCTCATTGTCGAGATAAGTAATGCCGGCGTCGATCTCAAGATTATCGAGCATGGTCAGCACCTCGCTCGACGACGCGGAGATCACGGAAAAGCGCACCCCCGGATGCTTCTCGCGATAGGGCGTCGTCAGCGCCGAGACAATGCCGAGCGCGGTCGGGATGACGGCGATCTTCAGCTGGCCGGTAAGGCCTTCCTTGAGCGTGCGAACTTCCTGGCGCATCGCGCGCGCATCGCCGACGATGCGCTTCGCCCATTCGAGCACCCGCTCGCCCTCGGCGGTCAGTCCGTGGAAGCGCGAGGAACGGTTGACGAGCAACACGCCGAGCGAATCCTCGAGCTGTTTGACGCCGGCCGAGAGCGTGGGCTGGGTGACGCCGCAAATCTCCGCCGCGCGCGAAAAGCTCTTCTCTTTGGCGACGGCGATCAGGAATTCAAGCTTGTCGATCACGACCGAGTCCACAAACGGGTCGCCAAGACGCAGCGTCCAGGCCGTCACTGGCGCTTCCGTCAGCCCGCACGGGCGTCACATTAGCATATCCGCCCAGGCCGCGCCGAAATTTTGAAACGAATCCAAATCGCTCGCACGCCAATAGGCAATTTGCCCGATCAGGGCCTAAGCGCATGATGCGCGTTGGACCTCCTTTCGATTCCTGCTCTACTGAGCGACGGGATTTTTGTCGGGGAATGCGCCAATGCGGTTGATCGTTGGGCTCGTCTTGCAGCTTGTCGGCATCACCCTCATCTGCCTTACGCTGACGGCGGGCTGGGTGATGGTCGACGCGCGCCGCGCGGTCGAAACGGAAGCGGCGACCTCTGCCGAGCGCGTGGCGCACCACCTCGAAAATCTCTACTGGCAGGCCATCCTCTGGCGGGGCAGCATGCGGCGTGACAAGATTTTGCCCGTCCCCGACTGGGAGTCGCTTTCGACCCTGAAGCTCGTTTCGCCGGGCGTCTGCATCAGCTATGCGCCAGGCGACGAAGAGCCGCAGACCCTTTGCAGCCAGCTCGAGGGCGTCGGCTCCGCCGCGCCTGCATGGTTTGCGGCGGCCTATGAGCGGATATTCGGCGCACATGCGGCGATCATTCGGCCCTTGACCGTGCGGCAACCGGAAACCGGCGCAATCCTCGTCAGGGCGGACGCCGGCGCGGCGATCCGACAAGCCTGGCGGCAGATCTCGATCATCGTCGGCGTTGCGGCCTCGATGGCGGTCTGCATTTGCCTCTTGGCCGCGGTCGCCATCATCCATGCTCTGGCGCCGACCCGGGCCATCGTCTGCGGGCTGCGTCAGTTGGAGCAAGGGAATTACGCCACCCGGCTCAGCGCCATCAAGAAAGGGGAGTTCGGCCTGATCGCGCGCGCCGTCAACGATCTCGCCGAGCGGCTGGCGCGGACGACGGCGGAGCGCGCCGCGCTCACGAAGCGGCTGTTCGAGGTCCAGGAGGAGGAACGCCGCGCGCTCGCCCGCGACCTGCACGATGAATTCGGTCAGTGCCTGACGGCGACCCTCGCCTTCGCCGGGTCGATCGAGGCTGCGGCGGCTAAGATTGATCCCGGCGTCGCCGAGGACGCCCGCTCAATCGGGCGCGTCGCCAAGCGCATGATGACGACCCTTCGCGAGGCGCTTGCCCGGCTGCGCTCACAAGACCTCGATGAACTGGGGCTCGAAGCCTGTCTCGTCCAGCTTGCGGCGAGCTGGAACGCCAAAGCGGGACGAAAAGCGGTCATCCATCTGAGGCTCACGGGCGACCTCGCCGACCTTCCTCAGACGATTTCGACGAGCCTCTATCGCATCGCGCAGGAATGTCTGACCAACGCCATGCGGCACGGCGACTCGAAAAACGTCTATCTGCGCGTCGAGCGCGCGGCGGCGGCCGACGGGCTCGTCGCGCTGACGGTCGAGGATGACGGCGGCGGCGACGCCTCCCGCCTCGCCGCCGCCTCCGGCCACGGCATTCTCGGGATTCGCGAGCGCATTGCGGCTTTTGGCGGAAGTCTGTCGATCAGCGACGCCACGAAAGGCGTGCGCGTCGTCGCGCGCATTCCGCTCATCGCCGTCGCGCCCGCGCCGATGAAAGGTCTCGCGCTCGCATGACCACGATTCTTCTCGTCGACGACCACCCGATCGTTCGGGAGGGATATCGGCGGCTTTTAGAGCGCCAGCCGGATTACAAGATCGTCGCCGAAGCCGCCAACGCCGCGGACGCCTACCAGGCCTATCGGAAGGATTCGCCCGACATCGTCATCATGGATCTTTCTCTCCCCGGCGCGAGCGGCGTCGAAGCGGTCCGCCACATCAGGCAGTGGGATAAAAGCGCGCGCATTCTGATCTTCACCATGCACAGCGGCGCGGCCTTTGCGCTGAAAGCATTCGAAGCCGGCGCGTCCGGCTATGTCACCAAAAGCAGCGACGCCGCGGAGCTGCTCCGCGCCGTGGCGATCGTCGCCAAGGGCGGCCGAGCGCTCAGCGACGACGTCGCGCGAGAGATCGCCGCGGAGCGATTGGGCGAGGGCCGCGCGCTCGTCGATGAGCTTGGCCCCAGAGAGACGGAGATCTTGCGGCTCGTCGCGTCGGGCCGAACGACCGAGGACATCGCCGGCATCTTAAACCTCAGTCCGAAAACCGTTCAGAACTACCATTATCAGATCAAATCCAAGATCGGCGCGCGCACCGACGCCCATCTGGTTTGGCTCGCCATCGGCGCAGGACTTGTCGGCGACGCGTCGGCGACCTGATCGGCCGCCCAAAGGAAATTTGCCCAGACCGCCGCAGGCGAAAGGCCGAAGCGTCTAACGCTTCGCGCAGCTACGCCTTCAACTGCAACAGCGGAGCCTGGCGATGGTTAAGAAGACGCTCACACACATCTTGGCATCGGCGCTCGTCACAATCGCGACCGGAGCCGTCGCGACCGGCGCTCGCGCGCAATCCTCCCCGCCATTCAAACTCGCGGTCTTCGACATCGAGCTCGACGACTTCACCGCCGGGGGGCCGATCGCCGGCGAAAGCCCGGAAGAAACCGCGCGCCTCCAGCGGATGACCGCGCTGGCGCGAGAGCTTTTAGCCCAGTCGGGCCTATTCGAAATCATCGACGGAAGCGCGGCGACGGATCAGAGGGTCAAGGACCATTGGCTGCGCAAGTGCAACGGCTGCGACGCCGACATTGCGCGCGCGCTTGGCGCGGACCTGTCCTTCGTCTGCTTCTTTCGAAAAGTCAGTGTGATGGAGCAATATCTCGAAATGCGCATTCGCGATGCGCGCACAGGAGAACTGGCGCATATCTCGCAGACGGATCTGCGCGGAGAAACCGACCAGTCATGGACCCGCGCGCTGAAGTTCCTGATGAGATATCATCTTGTCGAGCCAGAACTTGCGCGTCGAAATCACCCGATTCAGCCCTGAGGTCATGGTTAACAGGTTATCAACGACCGCCCCCGAATCGCCCAATTCCAAGCCTATTCCGGCTATGCGCCTCAGGCGCTATTATATAGATGGCGTTTTCATGCGATCCCGCGCGTTTCAGCGCCGGGTAACGGGGCTAGGCGATGAACTTCTCGAAGTCCACATTGATTGCGGCGGCCAGCGTATTGCTGATCGTGTTTGGCGCCGCAGCGCCCAGCCGCGCGACCCCGTCGATCGTCGTCGACGTAGCGTCCGGGGCCGTGCTCTCGCATGATCAGGCGACCGCCTCCTGGTATCCCGCCTCTGTGACGAAGCTGATGACGGCGTATGTCGCGCTCGACGCGGTGCGTCAGGGGCGCATCTCGCTGGACACGCCGGTGATGATGTCGCCGCGCGCTTGCAGCATGGCGCCTTCCAAAATGGGCTTCAGACCCGGCTCGGAAGTCACCCTGCAAAATGCGCTCATCATGCTGATGGTGAAATCCGCCAATGACATCGCCGTCGCCATCGCCGAAGGCGTGTCTGGCTCGGTCGAGGCCTTCGCCGACGAGATGAACCGCCACTCCGCCGCCCTCGGCATGACGCAGTCGATATGGGTCAATCCCAACGGCTTGCCCGATGCGCGGCAGGTCACCTCGGCCCGCGACCTCGCCATTCTCGGCCGCGCGCTCTACCTGCAGTTTCCCGAGCACGCCAATCTGTTCAACATCGGCGCGATGCAGCTCGGCAAGCAGATCATCCCCACGCATAACCATCTTCTCGGCCGTTATGCGGGCGCCGACGGCATGAAGACCGGCTTCACATGTTCGGCCGGATTTAATCTTGTCGCCTCGGCCACGCGCGGCGGCCGACGTTTGATCGCCGTCGTCCTCGGCGCGCCCAATCCGATTCTGCGCACGGCGAAGACGGCGGCGCTGCTCGATCGCGGCTTCCAGAGCGGCGCGGCCGTCGCCTCTTTGGCGTCCCTGCCCAGCTCCGGCCCAACGGCCGCGCCTGACTTGCGCGAGTCCGTGTGCCACCATCGCGGCCCGGCGGCGGCGGAATTCATGGCCGAGATCGAGGACGCCTCGGTCCCAGTCGGCTCAGGCGTTCCGCTGCTCGACACGCTCGGCGGCGCTCCGCAACAGCAGATGAACGCCAAGGAGATCGCGCATCTGCCGCGCCCGCGTTTTGAGCCTGTATCCGTCTATGTGGGACGCGCGCCTGGCTATGCCGGGCCGGTAGCGAGGGCCCGCGCGCCGGGAGCGCCGGTCGGCGAGCAGCCTGATCTTGCCGCCTATGCGTCGCAGCCGGAGGCCGGCGACGCCAGCGCCTCGCCGATCAGCAGGCCGGCGCCCGACGCGGTATCGCTGCGACGAGCCAAACACGCCAAGGCCGTGAAAGCGGCGCGCGCCGCCAAGGCGGCAAAGGCGGACGCTGCAAAGGTCGACGCCGTCATCGCCGACGAACCTGCCCCCAAGCCCAAGGCGGCGAGGAGCGCGACGAAGCCGAAAGCGGCCGCAGCGCAAAAGCCGGCGGCCTCGAAGGCGCACTCCGCCGCCGAACCGGGCAAGAGCTGAGAATCGCCAGAGTCTGGAAACGCGCGGCGTTTTCGGCGAAGATACGAGCCTTCCGCGAGCAGGAAATTTTTTCTGCTCGGGTGCGAGTTCCGCTGAATGAACGATCTGACCAAGGCCGCCGCGAGTCGCGCGACGCGCTCGGCGCCGCCGCCAATTCCGCTGACCGTCATCACCGGCTTCCTGGGCGCCGGCAAGACCACGCTGCTCAACCGACTGCTCGCCTCGCCGGCGCTCGCCGATACGCTCGTCCTGATCAATGAGTTCGGCGAGATCGGACTCGATCATCTTTTCATCGAGAAGATCGACGGCGACATGGTGATGATGAGTTCGGGCTGCGTGTGCTGCTCGATCCGCGGCGATCTGGTGAACACGCTCGAAGATCTGCTGAAGCGGCTCGACAACGGCCGGATCAAGCCGTTCAAGCGCGTCGTGCTGGAAACGACTGGCCTCGCCGATCCGGCGCCGATCCTGCACACGATCATGTCCCACGCCTATCTGATGATGCGCTATCGGCTCGATGGCGTCGTGACGCTCATTGATGCTGTGAACGGCGAAGCGACGCTCGACGCGCATGAGGAAGCCGTCAAACAGGCCGCCGTGGCCGATCGGCTTGTCATCGCCAAGATGGATCTGCCGCAAGCCGCCGAGCGTGTCGACGCGCTAAAGGCGCGGCTGGCGCGGCTGAATCCGGGCGCCCTACAGCTTGACGCCGCCAAGGGCGAAGCGACGCCCGAGGCGCTCCTCAACTGCGGCCTCTACGATCCCGAGACCAAGACGCCACGCGTGAAAGAGTGGCTCAACGCCGAAGCGGTGGAAACGGCGCAGGCGCACGACCACTCGGGTCACGGCCACAGCCATGATCATGAGCATCACCACGAAGCCCACGACCATCGTCAGGACGTGAACCGGCATGACGCGCATATCCGGGCCTTCTGCTTTTCCTCCGAGACGCCGCTAACGCCGGCCTCCTTCGACATTTTCATCGACCTTCTGCGTCACACCCACGGGCCGCGCATGTTGCGCGTGAAGGGAATCGTGGCGCTGGCCGATGATCCATCGCGCCCCGTGGCGATCCATGGCGTGCAGCATGTCTTTCACCCGCCGCATCGGCTCGACGCTTGGCCCGACGCGGACAGACGCACGCGCATCGTCTTTATCGTCAAGGATCTCGACGAAGGCTTCGTCCGCGGACTCTACGGCGCGCTCGTCAATCACCCTGCGCCCGACCGTCCCGACGCGCAGGCGCTCACCGACAATCCGCTTGCGCAGAGGCCGAGCGGCCTGTTCGGCTAGAGCAGGTTCCGAAAAAGTGATCGGGAAGCGCTCTAAGGGCGGTTGAACAGATCGGAGACGCGACGCTCGGCGTCCTGGAGAGTCTCGATCCATCGAGGCGGCAGTTTGGCGAACGCGCCGGCCGCTTGCGAAGAGAACCAGTCGGCGACGGCGTGAGCGATGGACGATATGCCGCTCTCAAGGCGCGATGGCTGACGCGTTCCACGCAGCCAGAAGGCCAGCGTCGGGAACGCCGTGACGGTCACCATCGCGGCGCCCACAAGCGCGGAAGCCGTCTCTGGCGCCATCTGTCCCCTCCCGACGCCGAGATAGGTGAGCGCGACGACGAGCGGCAGGGTGGTCGACGACAACAGCGCCAGCGCGGGCATGTCCCGCTCGGGCACCGTCCCGCGAAAAAGATTCAGCGGCGCGAGACGAATGAGCAGGAAGGCGACGCAAAAAAACGCGAAGAGCGCGACGGTCGCGGGGCTCCTGACGAGCGCCACAAAGTCAAATGACGCGCCGCTTTCGATAAAAAACAGCGGAATCAAAAAACCGGAGCCGATAGCGGTCAAACGATCCTTGAGGATTTCGGCCTTGGTGCCCCGCACCAGGACCGCGACGGCCATGCCCGCCATATAGGAGCCGACCACAAGCTCCATCCCCAGCCTGTCGGCGAATGAGACGAAGCCAAGCAAAACGACGAGCGCGATTCGAATTGGCAGAAGCTCGCTGTCGCCAAGCCAATACACAATGCTTTCGGCGAGTCGGTCCGAACGCACGGTCTTGAGGAAAAAGATCGCGGCAAGCCCGAGCACGATGAAAAGCGCGCTTAACAGCGTCTGGTGCAGATGATGATTGTGCTGCGCCAGAACGATCGAGGCGAGAATGAGCGGTCCAAGTTCGCTGACAGCCGCGACGCCAAGGACATAGCGTCCGAATTCATTATCGAGGTCCCCTGCCTGCCGCAAAACGGGGATCAATATGCCGAACGCCGTGGTCGGCAAGATCAGCGCGACGAGAAGCGGCGCCTCCACGAGGCCAACGAGATAAAGCAGTCCGGAAATAACGACCGAGAGGCTCAATGAAATGAGCCATGCGAAAAATCCCAGTCGAAGCGGCTTTCCGGTTATTTCCTTCTGATTGAACTCGAAGCCCGCCTGAAAAAACAAATAGACCAGGCCAAACTCCATTAAAAAATTGACGGCGCCATCCCCCGCCACCAGCCCCGCCCCGCTTGGGCCGACGAGCATGCCCAGCAACAGTTCGATGGCGACGATCGGCGCGCGCGCAAACGCCGGAACCCTGTTGAGCAGCGGCGCCAGCACGGCGATGCAGGAGATGACGAAGATCGTGTGGAATTCGCTCATGGGGGCGACAACTCCTAAGGGGCTTCGCTTCGCGCTGTAACGGGGGCGCGCCGGCCGACTCCGACGGATGATTCTTTTCCTGAGCCTTACGATGCGATAGGATTCCGCCTGCGCTCAAGCCCTGAATTATTTTGCGAAGCGCGCGCGCAGATTCATTTGAGCGGATTTCGGCCATGACGCGGCTCGTGAAAGAGGGTCTGCTTCGAGCCCTTGCGCGGGCGGGACATGCGCTTCTCGACCTCATCTATCCGCCATCCTGCCTCGTCTGCCGAAGGGCGGTCGCCGCCCATGGCGCGATCTGCGCCGAGTGCTGGCGCGACATCGCCTTCATCGAGCGCCCCTATTGCGAGCGGCTCGGCACGCCGTTCGAACGCGATCTGGCGCAGCCGGGGTTGATCTCGCTGGAAGCGGCCGCCAACCCGCCCGCCTTCGGCCGCGCCAGGGCCGTCGCGCGCTATGACAGCGACAAGGCGCGCGCTTTGGCGCACCGGCTGAAATATTACGATCGGCTGGAGTTCGCCGAACCGATGGGCCGCTGGATGGCGCGGGCCGGCGCCGAACTCCTCGCCGACGCCGACGTGATCGTGCCCATCCCCTTGCACCGCTTGCGGATTCTGGCGCGGCGGTTCAACCAGTCGGCGGCCCTCGCGCAGGCGATCGCGCGCGAGAGCGCCGTGCCGGTGGAGACCTTGGCGCTGCAGCGCGTCAAGCCGACGGCGCCGCAGGTGGGACTGACCCGGGCGCAGCGCGCCGCCAATCTCTCCGGCGCCTTTCGCGTCGAACCGGAGCGGGCGGACGCCATCCACGGGCGCAATGTCGTGCTCGTCGACGACGTGCTGACGACCGGGGCGACCGCCAACGCCGCGACTCGCGCTTTGCTCAAGGCGGGCGCGGCGCGCGTCGATCTCCTCGTCTTCGCGCGGGCCGTGACAAGCGCCTAGGCGCAGGCGTATAAGCGCGCCATGGCCCCCCGCATTGAAATTTACACCACGCCGACCTGCCCCTATTGCCTCGCCGCGAAGCGGCTGCTGACGCAAAAGGGCGCCGAATTCGAAGAAATCTCGGTGGCGTGGGACCCGCTCGGACGCCGCCGCATGAGCCAGCGCGCCAATGGCCGCTCGACCGTTCCGCAGATCTTCATCGACGACAAGCACATCGGCGGCTGCGACGAGCTTCACGCGCTCGAAGGCGAGGGAAAGCTCGACGCGCTCCTCGCCGGCGGAGCGACGCCATGATCCGTTACTCCCTCATCTGCGACGCCGGGCACAGCTTCGACAGCTGGTTTCGCGACAGCGCGGGATTTGAAAAGCAGGCGGCCGAAGGACAGATCGCCTGCCCCTTCTGCGACTCGACGAAGATTGCGCGCGACGTCATGGCGCCCCATATCGCCAAGCCGCGCGACGACGCGGCGCATGATCTGCGCATGAAGCTGCGCGAGCTGCACGACACGGTGGTCGCGCATACCGAAGACGTCGGCGACCGCTTCCCTGAGGAAGCGCGCGCCATGGAAGACGGCGAGACGGAGCGTCGCGCCATCCGCGGCCGCGCCACATTCGAAGAAGCGAAGGCGCTGCTCGAAGAGGGAATCGAAATTCTGCCGATCCCGGGTCTGCCCAGCGACAGCAACTGACGCGCGCCTGTCGCGCCCCCAAATGCAAGCCTCGCCCGATGTCATTCCCGACGCGCAGGGCCTCTGCGCGCTGTCACTCCCGACGCGCGAAGCGCGATCGGGAATCCAGAAAAAACCAATCGTGCATGGCGTTGCCCCTGGATTCCCGATCAGGCCTTCGGCCTGTCGGGAATGACGCGGCAATCAGAGTCGTCATTGCAACACGCAGGGGAAGAAATCCATCGTTGCGCCGTTGCTCTGGATTGCTTCGTCGCCGCGCTCCTCCGAATGACGACTAAAACGCCTTCCTTGATGACAGGCCCCGCCTCGACACGATAGCCGGCGAGATCGAGCATCAATGCTGAGCTGGGTCGCCTGGTCTCCAAAACCCGTGGCAGGGAAAATCTCCGGGGCGTGAGCCGGCGGCGCGCAGTTTCGAATAACGCTACTTATGGCGCCCGCCATCATCGAAAATCGACCAAAGCAATTGAAAAAGCATCCATAACCGTTCATTCAACCAACTGGTTGACATTTGCGGATGAGCCGATATATTCAACCCTATGGTTGAATTAGAAGCGCCTCAACTCGATGCCGTCTTTCACGCGCTCGGCGACGCCACGCGCCGGCGGATGCTTCGCGATCTCGCCAAGAGCGAACGAACCGTAGGCCAGCTTGCGGAACCTTTTGCGATGTCGCTCGCTGCCGCCTCGAAGCACGTCAAGGCGCTTGAGAATGCAGGGCTGATCCGGCGCGAAGTGCGCGGCCGCGCCCATATCTGCCGCCTCGCTCCTGGTCCGCTCGCCAGCGCCCACGAGTGGCTGAATTTCTACGCGCGCTTTTGGACAGACCGTCTGGATGCGCTCGAAGGGCTCCTCCTTACGGAGGACACGCTTCGTTCCGACGCCTGCAAAGGAGACGACTCATGACCGATCTTGCAACGCCAAATGCTTATGGCGCGCTTACCGAACCCGCCACCTTGACGATCGAGCGCCTTCTCCCCGGCCCCATAGAGCGCGTATGGGCCTATCTCACGGAGAGCGACCTGCGCCGCAAATGGCTGGCGGCGGGGCCGATGGAGATGAAGGTCGGCGCGCCCTTCGAGTTCGTCTGGCGCAACGACGAACTGACTGATCCGCCTGGCCGGCGGCCGCCCGACTTTGGCGACGAGCACCGGATGCAAAGCCGCATCACTGAGGTCGATCCGCCCCGCAAACTTGCCTTCGCATGGCAAGGCAGCGGCGACGTTTCTTTCGAGCTCGAGCCAAGGGGCGATCATGTGCTGCTGACCGTAATCCATCGACGTCTGCCCGACCGCGCAACCCTGTTGAAGGTCGGGGCCGGCTGGCACATGCACCTCGACATCCTGGTCGCCCGAGCGACAGGCAGGAAGCCGGCGCCATTCTGGGAAGGCTGGAGCCGCCTGCAGAAGGAATACGACAAGCGGATGCCCGCCTGACGGCGCGTTTTTAGGTTGGCGACCGAAAGCCGGTCGCCAATAACCGCTTTGGCGGGAAACCGCGCTACCCCTGCGGCAGATCGAAGCGCTGGCAGCTGATCGCGCTTAAGCGGCTGCGCGCGCGCTCCTGATCGGAGGCGCGCTTGGCCAAGGAGCGGATCAGAATGAAGCCGCGCTTCGTCGGCGCCGTGAGCCGCACTTCCTGCGGCGGCGGGGCGTCTCCTTCATCGGCGCTCGTCAGCGCGTCGATCTGGCGCGCGTCGCCGACGACGATGTCGATCTTGCCTTTGATCGCCGAGCGGTCGGTCATCGAATGATAGATGCGGCCGGCGTTGGCGTGAAATGAAAGCCCGAGAAAATCCTCGCCGTCGACGCTGGTCTTGACCCGCAGCGGACCCTTGGCGAGATCATAGACGCAGACCGCCTCGGCGAAGGCCGGGTCCTCGAAAGGCAGCGTCTCGGCCCCCGGCGCCATCTGCGGCAGCATCACCAGGCCTTCGGCCGGCGCGGCGCTCTTCACATAGGACGCGAGTCGCGCGAGCGCGTCGTTCGGCGCCAGAGTCGGCATCAGCAGCACCGAAACGATATGCACGATCCCCGCGACGAGCAGCGTCGCAAGCAGCCACGGCAGAAGGTCGAGATAGCGATCGGGAATATTCAGGCGCATCCGAGTTTCACGATTTTTGGAAAGGAATTTGGATCTGGAGCCGACTCGATGTCGAGCGGCGTATCATAGAGCCGCAGCATGACGACGAAGTCTTTCGCGCCGCCCGGCGACAGCCAATTGCCCGGCCGCGCCTCGCGCGCGACGTCGATCTCAAATGCGCCCCCCTCGTTGCGCAGAACGTCGACCGAGGAATAGCCATAGCGCTCGGTGGGATTGGCGAGCAGCCGACCGTCGGGGCTCGCCAACGCGATCGTCCAGAAGCGTGCGGCCGGCAAGGGATCGATAATCCGATATTCGCATTCGGCGCTGAGCGGCGCGCCGTTGGAGTCGGCGCGCGCAATGAAGGCCAATCCCTGATCGCGGCCGAGCGGCGCTTCTCCAGAACGCGAAATGACCGCCCGCGCATAAGGGTCGATGTCGGCGCCGCCGATATGCGGCCAGGCGGTCCATGGCCCGGCGCGCAGAGAATTGAAGCCGTAGCCGGCGTTGAGCGACAGGACGGTCGCCAAAAGGCCGACACCGACCCCGGCGATCATCGCCGAGGCGGCGCGCAGATAATTTGCGTAAGGCTTGAGGTCCAAGGGTGCGCTCCCGCCGCTAACGGATGACGCCGTCGGCGCCGCTGGCGCGCTGCGCCTCGCGCCGATCGACGGCGGATGCGGCGGGGTCAGGCGATTCGAGCCCGCTCTGCTTGTCGCCGCCGACCGCTTTGATCTTCGTTTGAAGCGATTCGAGCGCCTGCATCGCGCCCTTGGACAGGGTCGCGGGACGCTGCGGCGCGCCAAGTTCGAGCGGCTTGACGACATTGGCGTTCACGGCGGCAGTCGCGCCCTTGGGATCCGGCTTCAAGCCGACGATCGGCTTCAGGATCGCGCCCTGATGCGCATAGGCCATGATGTCGTGCCAGGTGCTTGCCGGCAGCGTGCCGCCGGTCATGTTGTTCATCGGGGCGTTGTCGTCGTTGCCGTACCAGACGCAGCCGCCCATCGTTCCGGTATAGCCGCAGAACCAGGCGTCCTTATAGCCATTTGTGGTGCCGGTCTTGCCGATCACGTCGATGCCTTCGCCGAGCTGCGCGCGCCTGCCGGTGCCTTCCTCGACGACCTTCTTCATCATGCCGGCGAGTTCGACCACCTTGTCGAACGGCACCGCCTGCGTTTGCGGCGGCGCGTCGCGGTCGTGGCGATAGAGCAGATCGCCCTGCCGATTGCGGATTTCGACGGCGGCGTAAGGCGTGACCTTTTTGCCGCCGTTGACGAAGGCCCCATAGCCCGCCGAATGTTCGAGCAGGATCACGTCGCTCTGTCCGACGGGAAGCGAGGGCGTGTCCTCGAGCGGCGTGGTGATGCCGAGCCGCCGGCAGGTTTCAATGATCTTGGCCCGGCCGATGCGCGAATCGCCCTTGCCGATCGCCTGCGACAGTTGAATGGCGACCGTGTTCAAGGATTTCGCCAGAGCCATGGCGAGCGGCATGGAGCCGGCATAGCCGCCGCTGTAGTTATGGACGCAGTAATTGCCGATGCAGGTCGGCCGGTCGGTGACGATGGTCGTCGGCTTGAAACGGCCGGTCATCAGCGCGGTGAGATAGACGTAGGGCTTGAAGGAGGAGCCGGGCTGGCGCGCGGCGTCGGTCGCGCGATTGAACTGGCTTGCGCCATAATCCCGGCCGCCGACGATGGCCCGCACGGCGCCGTCCGGCTCGATGACGACCGCGGCGGCCTGCTTGGCGCGATAGCTGCGGCCCTGCTCGCGCAGATTGGTCTCGATGACGTCTTCGGCGCGCTTCTGGACATTGGAATCGAGCGTGGTGCGCACGCTGAGCACGCGATTGTCGCCGAGCTTGCCTTCCTGCGCGAACTTGCGGATTTCGCCATAGGCGTAATCGAGATACCAGTCGGGGCTCGTCTCGCGGGCGCGGTCGATCGGCGTCGCCGGACTGCGCTGCGCCGCGATGATCTGGCTATCGGTCATGAAGCCGGCGTCGACGAGATTGTTCAAGACGTCATTGGCGCGCGCGCGCGCCGCCGGCAGATTGACGTGCGGCGCGTATTTCGTCGGCGCCTTGAAGAGGCCCGCGAGCATCGCCGCCTCGGACAGCGTGACGTCTTTGACCGACTTGCCGAAATAGAATTCGGCTGCCGCCTGAATGCCGAAAGCGCCGCCGCCCATATAGACGCGATCGAGATAGAGCTTGAGGATTTCGCGCTTGGTCAGATGGTGCTCGAGCCACAGCGCCAGAAAGGCCTCGTTGATCTTGCGGGTGATGGTGCGCTCATTCGACAGGAATAAATTCTTGGCGAGCTGCTGGCTGATGGAGGAGCCGCCCTGCACGACGCCCGATGACCGCGCATTGACCGTGAGCGCCCGCAGCGTGCCGATCACGTCGATGCCGAAATGTTCGTAGAAGCGGCGGTCTTCCGTCGCCAGCACCGCTTTGATAAGATAATCGGGATATTGATCGAGCGGCACGGCGTCGTCATGCTTGATGCCGCGCTGGCCGACTTCCGCGCCGTAGCGATCGAGGAAGGTGACAGCGAGATCGGTCTGCTTGAGCCAATTCTCGTCGCTTGTCATCTGGAACGCCGAGGAGGCGAGCGCCATGGCGACGATGCCGGCGCCCAGACCAAGAGTTAGCGCCTCGCAGGAGAGCTCCACGCCAACCCGGGCAAGGCCGGAGACATGGAACCGCTCCATGAAGGTCGAAAAATCCTCATAGAGCTCGCGGGCGCGCCGCCCGCTCTGGAACATGGCGGAATCGATGAGCGCATCGATCGCGAGCAGGATGCGCCTCAAGCGCTTGGCGAAAGCAGAAGCCTGGAAACGCTCCAACACAGCTCAAATGCTCCCCGCGCAGATATGACTTACCGGCGCTTTGTGGACATTAACACTTTTCTAACCATCTTGACGACAGTCCGCGCGACCCACACTGCGTTATGGTTTCTGTCGCGCAAAGCGCAAGTCGAAAGAGAAGGATGGCGTTAAAAAAAGGCGAAAATGCCCCAGATCACGCTGCAGGCGCCGGGAACCGCCCGAATCAGGAGAATGGGACCGGCTCCAAACACCTAGAGCGCGCCGAAAAACCTCTTTCCAGTTCTTCGCATTCGGTCGCCCGCCAGACCGAGACGCCGTTCTGGGAACAGCCGCTTTCGGACCTCACCCGCGCCGAGTGGGAACAGCTGTGCGACGGCTGTGGCCGCTGCTGTCTGGTGAAGCTCGAAGATGAGGACACGGGCGCGATCTATCATACGAGCGTCGCCTGCAAACTGCTGGACCAGGAGAGCTGCCGCTGCGGCGACTATCCGCGGCGACGGCGCTACGTGCCGGACTGCGTGCGGCTCACGCTGGAGAAGCTTGCGGATATTCCCTGGCTGCCGCCGACCTGCGCCTATGTGCTGCGCTTTCGGGGCAAGCCGCTGCCGCCCTGGCATCCGCTGATCTCCGGCGATCCGGAGAGCGTCTCTCGCGCCGGCGTGTCGGCGCGCGGCCGGATCGAGGCCGGCGAAGACGACGTCGACACCGACGATCTGCCGGATTTTATCCGGCTGTGGCCGAAGCGCTGGCCGAAGAAGGCGAGATTCTAGAGCCCGGCTCGCGAAAAGCGGACGCCGACTTTCTCCCGCCGCGCCCTGTCTAGCGGGCCGCCCCGCATTTATCGGCGATCAGGCGCTGATAGAAATTTTCCTCGAACAGGAGCATTTCCGGCGAGGAGTCCTGCCGCGCATTGCCGACATAGGCTTGGCGCAGCAACATTCCCCTGCAGCGCAGACTTGCCGAGCGGGCCTTGGCGAGCGCTGCGACGTGGGACTGATAAGCATCGCAGCGGCTGGCCTCGGGCCGGTCTGCAAGGGTCAAGATATTGGCGCGGCTTTGGTCCATCGCCTCAACGGTCGCCGGATATTCCGAGCAATCGCTGTGATCCGCCGTCCTCGGCAGATAGGCAATATACCCCAAGCATCCCAGCAGAATAACGAAAATCGCCGTGCAGCCGAGACAGTCCGGCAGGAGCATGCGGGCGCGTTTGATGAATTCTGTCGTCATCGGAAAGGTCGAGACCTGAACTGTGATATGCGCCGCCTTCCGGCCAGTAGGATGACTGAGCTTGGGCCGAATCTCACGACGACGCCACGGCTTCACGACGCCGGGGAGATCGCCGGGCAATAGACTGCGCTCGTGGCCAGTCATCCGTGTCTCACCGCACATTCGACTCCGCCACGCGCTGGAACGAAGGCGCGCAGAAATTTTCTCATTCGGAATATATTCCTTGACAGCCGGACGATGGTCCTATAGAAAAGCGCCATGCTCCAAAATTGCGCTTGAGCGGCGCGAACGAGTTTACCGGCGCGGCGTCCTCTCCTCCCGTTCCCCCCGCGCAAACTCGATCCCCTCGCGCTTCGAGACGCTTGCGTCTTGGGCCGAGGGGATTTTTTTGGAGAATTGCTGAAAACCGACTCGTCAGGCTCCCGGCTTGTCATTCCCGACGCGCGAAGCGCGATCGGGAATCCAGGGGCAAGATCAAGCATGATTGGTGTGACTCTGGATTCCCGATGATCAGTTGTTGAGGTCGAAATAGAGGTCTTTCCATGTGGGATTAAAGGTTTCGATCAATTCGAGCTTCCATCGCCGTTCCCACTTCTTCAACTGCTTTTCTCGTGCGATGGCTTCGTTCACGTCGCCATAGGTTTCATACCAAACGAGCATGTGAACATTATATCGCGATGTGAAACCTCGGGTCTGTTTGGCCTTATGCTCATGAATGCGCCGCGCCAAATCATTGGTCACGCCGACATAGAGCGTGCCGTTTCGCGCACTCGCGAGGATATAGACAAAATAGGTCTTCTCCATCTTCGATGCTTCCACTGCTGTCATTCCCGACGCGCGAAGCGCGATCGGGAATCCAGGGGCAAGATCAAGCATGATTGGTGTGACTCTGGATTCCCGATCAGGCCTTCGGCCTGTCGGGAATGACACTGCGCAGCGGCTACCAATATAGAGCTTTTCAAAAAGTGAACACCTCGCTCAATTCGTTCCCCGGCTGTCATTCCCGACGCGCGGAGCGCGATCGGGAATCCAGAGCGACATCCAACACGCTTGTTGCGACTCTGGATTCCCGATCAGGCCTGCGGCCTGTCGGGAATGACAAAGCCCCACTGCTTTAGCGGTGCAACCCGATAAGTCGCCAACCCTTCGGAGACTGGCTGATGGCGGCCAAATCCGTCCCGCCCTGCGACGAAAAGATTGCGCAGGCGAAGCTTCTCTACGACTCGGGCGTCACGCCCATCGGCGAAATTCTCGACCTGCTCGGCATGAGCGTCGGGCAGTTCCGCCGCTTTCGCGAAATTCACGGCTGGCCGCTACGCGCTTCCGCCTGCGCGCCGAAAAAGCCGCAAGAGGCTGCGCTCGCCGCAAAGAAGCCGCGCGATGCTGGCCGGCTGATCGCGCGGCTCGAAGACGCGGTCGAACAGGAATTCGCCCGCGCCGAAGCTGCGCTCGCCAAACATGCGCCCAAGACCATCGAGGCGAGCGCCCGCACGCTTGCAAGCCTCGTCAAGACGCTCGCCGAATTGAAGCGCATGCGACGCGAGAGCGAGGAAAAGAAGAACGACGCAGACGATGACAGCGATGAAGCCGCGAGCGAACGAGACGGCGACGCCCCGCCCCGCGAATTGGCCGAACTCCGCGCGGAGCTTGCTCGACGGCTTGAACGCCTGCGCGGCGCAGGGTCTGTTGAATGACGCGCTCGAAGGTCTGAGCGCGAGAGAACTGGCGCGGCTTCTCGACGAGTGGGAATTCGTCGCGCGGCGCGATCAATGGCCGCCGCACCTGGCCGCGAGCGGCGCGCCTTGGCGCACATGGCTGATCCTTGGCGGGCGCGGCGCGGGCAAGACCCGCGCCGGCGCCGAATGGGTGAAGGCGCTTGCGCTCGGACGCGCGCAATTCTCGCCGCGGCCGCTCGGCCGCATCGCGCTTGTCGGCGAGACGGCGGCGGATGTGCGCGAAGTGATGGTCGAGGGCGTCTCCGGTCTTCTCGCCGTGCATGGAAGGCGCGAGCGGCCGCGTTGGGAGACGACGCGAAAGCGTGTCGTCTGGGACTCGGGCGCCGTGGCGCAGGCCTTTTCGGCGGAAGACCCTGAGAGCCTGCGCGGGCCGCAGTTTCACGCCGCCTGGTGCGACGAACTCGCCAAATGGCGTTACGCCAGGGAGACATGGGACATGCTGCAATTTGGCCTGCGTCTCGGCGACTGGCCGCGTCAGCTGGTGACGACGACGCCGCGTCCGCTGCCGCTTTTGAAAGAGCTGATCGCCAATCCGACGAGCGTCGTGACGCGCGCCTTGACGCGCGAGAACGCAACCAATCTGGCGCCGTCGTTTCTGGAAAGCGTCGTCGCGCAATATGCCGGCACGCGATTGGGCCGTCAGGAGCTTGATGGCGAGATCCTAGACGAGCGCAAGGACGCGCTGTGGACGCGCGACATGCTGGAGGGCGCCCGCGTGCATGAGGCGCCGCCGTTAAAGCGCATCGTCGTCGCCGTCGATCCGCCGGCGAGTTCGGGAAAACGCGCCGACAATTGCGGGATCGTGGCGGCGGGAGTTGAAGAGGCAGGAACGCTCTACGTTCTCGCCGACGCGACCTTGTCGGCGGCGCGGCCGGCGCAATGGGCGCGCGCGGCGATCGCGCTCTATCACAAGCTTTCCGCCGACGCGCTTGTCGCCGAAGTCAATCAGGGCGGCGAGATGGTGCGCGCCGTGCTGAACGAAGCCGATCCTTCGGCGCCGGTGACGATGGCGCGCGCGACGCGCGGCAAATATCTACGCGCTGCGCCGGTCGCGCAGCTTTACGAGCAAGGACGCGTCAAACATGTCGGCGCCTTTCCGGCGCTCGAAGACGAGATGTGCGATTTCGGCGCCGACGGACTTTCGTCAGGGCGCAGTCCCGATCGACTCGACGCGCTGGTCTGGGCGATCACCGCGCTCGCCTTGACGCCAAAGGCACCGGAGCCCCGCATGCGAAGAGTGTAGGCGCGAAATTCCCTCTCCCAATGGGAGAGGGTTAGGGTGAGGGGTTTCGACGTCGCACATGACGTGAAATTCCGCATCAAAGCGCCAATCGCAGTACCCCTCACCCGGCTCGACTTTGTCGAGCCACCCTCTCCCAATGGGAGAGGGTGAACGCGCGCTGCTTTACGTTATCTTTCAAGGACCTTTCATGCCCTCACTGCTCTCGCGACTCATCGGCGCGGTCGCGCCGCCGCGCGAAACCAAATATTCGCGCGCGGCGAAGCTCCTCGCCATGCATGCGCTCGGACAGCCGCATTGGAGCGCGCGCAATTCGACGGTGCTGACGCGCGAAGGCTATGAGCGCAACGCCGTCTGTCATCGCTGCGTGCGCATGGTGGCGGAGGCCGCCGCCTCCGTTCCCTGGCTCGTCTATGAGGGCCGCGAGGAGGCGATCGATCATCCGCTCCTCTCTCTCATCGAGCGGCCCAATCCGCTCGACACCAGCGCCTCCTTCATCGAGGCGATCTGCGCCAATCTGCTGCTTTACGGAAACGCCTATGTCGAATCCGTTCTGATCGACGAGGAGCTGCGCGAGCTTTACGCGCTGCGGCCCGACCGCATGAGCGTCGAGCCCGGGCGCAACGGCTGGCCGGCGGCCTTTATCTATCGCGCGCTCGGACAGGAAGCGCGCTACGAGATGCGCGGCGAAGGGATCGAGCCGATCCTGCACATCAAATTCTTCAACCCGCTCGATGATTATTACGGCTTTCCGCCGCTGGCCGCTGCGCAAGTGGCGCTCGACACGCATAACGCCGCGAGTTTCTGGAACAAGGCGCTCTTGGATAATTCCGCGCGCCCTTCCGGCGCCCTCGTCTATGCGGGGCCGGAAGGCGCGCATCTCACCGATGAACAATTCTCGCGGCTGAAAGAAGAACTGGAAGAAAATTTCTCGGGCGCGACCAACGCCGGGCGGCCGCTGCTGCTCGAAGGCGGGCTCGACTGGAAAGCTCTGTCGCTCTCGCCAAAGGACATGGATTTTACCGAGTCGAAAGCCGGCGCCGCGCGCGAGATCGCGCTCGCCTTCGGCGTGCCGCCGCTGCTGCTGGGTCTGCCCGGCGACAATACGTTCAGCAATTACACAGAAGCCAATCGCGCCTTCTGGCGCCAGACCGTGCTGCCGCTCGTCGCGCGCGTGCAGAAGAGCTTTCAGGCCTGGCTGCAGCCGGGCTTCGGTTCCTTTCGTCTCGACTATAACGCCGATCGTCTCGAAGCATTGGCCGGCGAACGCGCCGCCGAATGGGAGCGCGTCGGCAAGGCCGCTTTTCTCACGCTCGACGAACAGCGCGAAGCGCTGGGCTATGGCCCGGCGTCGAAAGAGGCGCTTTTCGCCAAACGCGATGCCGCGCTGGAGCGCCGCTATCGTCCGGATCAGCCGCGCGTGCCTGCGGGAAATTCCGGCGGCGGGCAATGGACGAACGGCGGAGGCGGGTCTAGCGGCGCGCGAGATGATCGCGCGCGGCGGCGGGATGCGGAGGACCGAGTCCGGACCGCGACGAACATAGATCCGAGAGTGGCGAGCGACGCCGCCAACCCCACACGCGCGTGCAAAGCCGGCGCGTCGGGGGTGGAGTCGGCGCCACGCCGGCGCAGCTCGCAAGAGAGACAATCTCGGCGGAGCGCGCCGCACGAGCGATGACGCGCGTGCAAGAACTCGATCCCGACTGGCGACCGCCGCAAACACTCATCGATCCGGAAAACATCGAGCACCGCATCGAACGCAATGAAAGCGACATCCGCGAGGCGGACGCGCACTACGCCGAGCTTCTGCGCGCAAAGTTCGGCGACAACATGCCGCCGCGCGATCCATTTCGTCGGCTGCAGACACGAGAATCGGTGATCGAAGGATTTTATCCTTCCGGCGTTACAGGCCCTGAACAGGATCGGATCGATGATCTGGCGCGAGACCCCGCTTCGCTCGGTCAGCCCCGCTGGCCGGAGGTCGCAACAGTGTTGCGATTGGAGAAAGAAACTGGCAGGGCCTTTACGAGGTCAAGCGCCTCTGGCGCAGATTTCCAGGATGAGTTTGGCCAAACATGGGATGCCATAGGGAGTGATGTGTCGGATCAATTTTTCAATTACGAAAGGTTTACGAGCCGGCTCAAAAGGAAGCTGAGCAATCGTGCGGTTGACCGATACGTCGTTGATCTTTCAGGCCTGGGCGGCGAGAATGCTGCAAGAGTATTGACCTACATTTGGGGACTGCCCGTTGAAGCGCAGGCGCGCATTAGAGTTCTGAGGTGAAATATGTCGTCTCTTGTTACTTTCGACGCTATCGACAAGGAATGGCTGCCAATTTCCCGAGGGCAGTTCGAAGCCATATTGGGAGGAGCTTATGAGCTTTATCTCGATCATAGTAAGGCGCCTCGAATCGCCGAAGACTTGGCGCCGCAAGTGCTTGGCTTCCTCCACGACGGCTGGCCGGCTAAATATGGGTTTCCCGACGGGAAAGCTCTCGACTTCTTCGAATTCAGCGACCACCCGCGCGAGGAACGGCTTGAATTGTTGCGTGCGATGGAGGCCTATTACGCCGACTTCCAGCGCAATCAACTCGACCCTGGCCTGACCTGGATGCGCGAGCGCAAAGAGATTTTCACCCCTGCTTTCGAAGAGGTGATCGCACTGATGCGCGAGGAGCTTGCGGGGACGTCGTAGGCGAGGTGCGCAGACCTCTTGGGTCATCGACCAGAAGGGCAAACTCCACTACCTCTTTGGAGGCCGGTAATGTCCACCTGCTTTTTCTTCGATAGCGCCTCACCGCTCGACCAGACCAAGGAGCTACTCTCCCAAGCTCGGGAAAGACTTCGTGACATACTTCGACATTTCTGGATTTCAGACGTGGGAGATGCAAGGCCTCACAATATCGAAAATGACGCCGAATACGGTTTCGATCCAAAATGTACCTTCCTGATCGAATGGAACAAGGAACGCTCGGAACTGCTCGAACTCATCCCTGCTATCTTTTATGAGGCGTTCGGCAAGGAGAATATCCTTATCCCCGACAACAACTACGATATCGTCTTGCCTCTCTAAATAGGTGATTGCCAGCGGCGGCGCCCTCGCCTTCGGCGTGCCGCCGCTGCTCTTGGGTCTGCCCGGCGACAACACGTTCAGCAATTACGCCGAGGCCAATCGCGCCTTCTGGCGGCAAACGGTGCTGCCACTCGTCGCGCGCGTCCAGAAGAGCTTTCAGGCCTGGCTGCAGCCGGGCTTCGGTTCCTTTCGCCTCGACTATAACGCCGATCGTCTGGAAGCATTGGCGAGCGAGCGCGCCGCCGAATGGGAACGCGTCGGCAAGGCGGCTTTCCTGACGCTCGACGAGCAGCGCGAGGCTGTGGGCTACGGCCCGGCGCCGAAAGAGGCGCTCTTCGCCAAGCGCGATGCCGCGCTGGAGCGCCGCTATAGCCCGGATCAGCCGCGCGTCCCGGCGGGAAATTCCGGCGGCGGACAATGGACGAGCGGCGGAGGCGGAGGCGATAGGAGCGAAAGCAATGGTTCGGCCGATAGTTCAACCTTTGCGCCGAGGTTTAGAACGGCACAAAACGAGAGTCGTGATCGCTACGTCGTCAAACTGAAAGACGAAGAAGGTTACGGCCACACAATTGAGCGGCACGTTGGCAAACGTGATGATGAGTTGCTCGCTGCAATTGAGAAAGAGCGAACAACGACACGAACGGCCGCTGTGCGTGTCGTAAAGTATCTGCGGGCTGTTGGCTCATTTGATTCCCATGAATCGGCGAACGACTTCGTCAACCGTGTGTTGGAGGCCAACAAGCACCTGGTGGATGCAGTTGCCGAGGGAAAGTCGCCTGAAGCAAAGCTTGAGCGCATATTCGGATATCGCACCGGCAAGGAAGCTTATTTGGCATCAGGAATTTCAACTCCTGTTATCCGACAGACATTTGGCGTACGTGTTATCATAATAAGGGATTCTAAGGCTGAAAAAGGCTACAGAGTAACCGCATTTCCCATGAATCCGCGCCCACTCGAGTAGACGAAGGAAATTTGTCATGAAGGTACCCGACGCATTCTACGAGATGTGCGGTTGGTTCGACCTCGAGCTCGAGGAAAACATTCCAGAAGGCTCGGACGACATCTCGTACGCGATCGGACATCTCAGTGCCGAAGAAAAGCAGATCGTCAAGGATTTTCTTACTGAAATCTTGACGGGCGATCCCAGCGACACGGAATTGGAGGCTGTTTGGTTTGACGGCGGCGCACGCGTTGGCTTTGCCGATCAACAACACTATCGAGTTTATCTTGAAGAGATATGGCGACGACTGAAAGCTGAAGGCTCTCCGCAAGGGGAGTGAAGAACCGCTCGGCGAAAGAGGACGAGCGCATAACGCCGCGAGTTTCTGGAACAAGGCGCTGCTCGACAATTCCGCGCGCCCTTCCGGCGCCCTTGTCTATGCGGGGCCGGAAGGCGCGCATCTCACCGACGAACAATTCTCTCGGCTGAAGGAAGAACTGGAGGAGAATTTCTCCGGTGCGACCAACGCCGGAAGGTCGCTGCTGCTCGAAGGCGGGCTCGACTGGAAGGCGCTGTCGCTTTCGCCAAAGGACATGGATTTTACCGAGTCAAAGGCGGGCGCGGCGCGCGAGATCGCGCTCGCCTTCGGCGTGCCGCCGCTGCTTCTGGGCCTGCCCGGCGACAACACCTTCAGCAATTACGCCGAGGCCAATCGCGCCTTCTGGGCCAGACCGTGCTGCCGCTCGTCGCGCGCGTGCAGAAGAGCTTTCAGGCTCGAAAGAAGCCATAGTTCATGTCCGACATTCTGAACGCCATCTTGGAGCGCGGCGATCTCGCGCATCTCGCGCTGTTTCTGTGGGCCTGCGCCGCCACTGCGCAAGCCTATCTCGCCTTGCGCGAACTCGGCGAAGCGACGCGCCGCCTTGACGCTTTCGTGCGCGAACTCGCGCGTTTCAACCGCCGTTGCAGGAGCGATCCATGAGTCAGAACAATTGGCTGCCGCATTTCATCAAGCGTCCGCGCGCACGCAACGCCCGTCTGCGGGACGATCCTTCCGCCGTGTTCAAGGCGTTTGTCGAATTGCTGGCGCAATTGCGCGCCGACGCCCGCGCGGCGAGCCATACGCCAATCAACGCCCAGGCGGAGAAGAGCTGATGGCGGCGTTGCAAAAACCGACGTCGAGCGCAGGCGCCCCGGAAATCAAGCGCGCCGAGTCGCCGTTGCTGCAGGCCAACGAAGCCGGCGCCTTCTCGGGCTACGCCAGCCTCTTCGGCGTCGTTGATTCAGGCGGCGACATGGTGATGCCCGGCGCCTTCGCGCGCTCGCTCATCAAGCGCGGCGCGGGGGGCGTCAAAATGCTGTGGCAGCATCACGCGGCCGAGCCGATCGGGCTTTGGACCTCGATTGTTGAAGATTCGCGCGGATTGAAGGTCGAAGGCCGCCTCGATCTTTCGGTGGCGAGGGCGCGCGAGGCGCTGTCGCTGATGCGCAAGGGCGCGATCGACGGCCTCTCGATCGGCTTTCGCACGCGGCGCGCCACGACCGAAAAATCGAGCGGCGTGCGCCGCCTGCATGAGATCGACCTTTGGGAGATTTCCATCGTCACCTTTCCGATGCTGCCGCAGGCGCGCATTGGCGCAGTCAAGCAAAGTCGCAGTGGCGCGTCACGCATGGAGGCGCTCGGCGCGACGCTCGCGCGCCTGAGGGCGCAGCGAGCCTCGCTTGAATTCGCGCAGGCGCTGCGGCGGGCCGCCGCACGCGGCTGACCGACGCAGAAAAGAACAATCGCATCGATTCCCGCCTTGCCGTCGGGCGCAAATGAACTCTCGAGACGGCTTTCCCAAGCGCGCGGACTTCATCCCGGCGGCTCCAGCCGCGGGGGCGTTTTTCCACGCGCCGGCGCCAAACATGAGGCTCTACACATGTCAGCAGTTGAAACGAAATCCGCCGGCGATGATATTCTCGCCGACCTCAATCGCGCCTTCAGCGCCTTCAAGGAGACGAACGACGAGCGTTTGACGCAGCTCGAGGGCCGCCTCGGCGCCGACGTCGTGACCGAAGAAAAGCTCGCGCGCATCGACCACGCGCTCGACGACACCAAGAGCCGGCTCGATCGCCTGGCGCTCGAAATGTCGCGGCCGCGTATCGGCGGCAAGCTCGTCGACGACCACAGCGGGCGCGAGCACAAGAGCGCCTTCAATCACTACATGCGCTCCGGCGAAGCCAGCGGCCTCAAAGCGCTCGAAGCCAAGGCGCTGTCGCGCGGCTCGGGCCCCGACGGCGGCTATCTGGTGCCGCTGCCAACGGAACGCGAGGTGCTGCGAAGGCTCGCGAAGTTCTCGCCGATCCGCGCTATCTCCAGCGTGCGCGAAATCTCCGGCGCGTCGCTGCGCCGCGCTTTTTCAACGACAGGACCCGCGGCCGGCTGGGTCGCCGAAGCCGATCCGCGCCCGCAGACCAACAACCAGCAGCTCGCCGACATGACCTTCCCGGCGATGGAGCTTTACGCCATGCCGGCGGCGACGCAGGCGCTGCTCGACGACGCCGTCGTGGACATCGAGCAATGGATCGCCGAGGAGGTGCAAACCGCCTTCGCCGAACAGGAAGGCGCGGCCTTCGTCAGCGGCGACGGCGTGAATAAGCCGAAGGGCTTTCTCTCCTATGCGACGGTTGCGGACGCGAGTTGGACCTGGGGCAATATCGGCTATGTGCTGACGGGCGCCGCCGGCGCCTTCGCGGCGAGCGATCCTTCCGACGCCTTGGTCAATCTCGTGTATGCGCTGCGCGCCGGCTTCCGCCAAAACGGCAAATTCGTGATGGGGCGGCGCGCACAGTCGCTCGTGCGCCAGTTCAAGACGACGACGGGCGATTACATCTGGGCGCCGCCCGCTACCGCCGACGCCGGCGCCTCGCTGATGAACTTCCCCGTCGTTGAAGCGGAAGACATGCCAGACCCGGCCGCGAATTCTCTCTCCATCGCCTTCGGCGATTTCGAGCGCGGCTATGTGGTGGTGGACCGCGTCGGCATTCGCGTGCTGCGTGATCCCTACTCCGCCAAACCCTATGTGCTCTTCTACACGACGAAGCGAGTCGGCGGCGGCGTGCAGAATTTCGAGGCGATCAAGCTGTTGAAATTCGCCGCATCCTAATCAGCCCGCCCCGTTGAGGCCGCGACGAGAAACGTCGCGGCCTTCTGCTCACCCCACACCTAGGACTCGCGATGCGACCGATGCTCATCGGCGCGCCAGCGATCGAGCCCGTCTCGCTCGCCGACGCAAAATCATGGCTACGCGAAGACGGCGTCGAAGAGGATGAATTGATCCAGGCGCTGATCGTCGCCGCGCGCATGACGCTCGAGGCCTATACGCGGCGCTTCTTCGTCACGCAAAGCTGGCGCCTGGTTTTCGACTGCTGGCCCGCTTCGGTTGCCTCGAACGCGACGCTCCGCATTCCTTTCGCGCCCTTTCAGTCGGTGACGGCGATCCGCGTGTTCGACGCAAACGACGCGCCGCAGACGCTCAACGCTGCGACCTTTCGCGCGCCATCCTCGAAAGAGGTTGGCCGCATCAGCTTTACATCGACGCCGCCAGCGCCTGGACGCGCGAGCGACGCAATCGAAATCGACTTTGACGTCGGTTATGGCTCCCTCGCGAGCGACGCGCCGCAGCCGCTGCGCCAAGCGATTTTGACGCTCGTCGCGCATTGGCGTGAGCATCGCGGCGATAGCGGCGACGACGCTTTGCCGAAAGCGGTCGCGCAACTTGCGGCGCCATTTCGGCGGGAGCGGCTGCTGTGAGCGGCCTCCCCATCGGCGCGCTGCGCCATCGCGTGACGCTCGAGGCGCTGATTGACGCACCCGATGGCGCCGGCGGATTTTCGCGCAGCTTTACGCCGGTCGCGAGCCTTTGGGCGCGCATCGCGCCTTCCGGAGCCCGCGAGGACTTCGTCGAGCAACGCGCCGAGCAGGCGACAGCTCTCGTCGTGACGATCCGCTGGCGTGACGATGTCTCAAAGGACATGCGCTTTGTCTATCGCGGTCGCAAGCTTCGCATCCAATCGGTTTTCGACCCCGACGAGCGCCAGCGATTTTTGATCTGCGCGTGCGAAGAGATCACTTAAAGGACTCGCCATGAGCGTTTCACCCGTCGTCGCGCTGCGCAAGGCGATCCGCGCCTATCTGCTCGCGGATGCAGGATTCGCCGCCGCGCTCGGCGCGAAGCTTTACGACGAAGCGCCACGAGGAGCCGAACCGCCCTATGCGCTTTTTGGCGAAGCGCAGCTACGCGACTGGTCCGCCGATCTCACGCCGGGCGCGGAGCAGCTCTTTACGATCAGCGTCACGTCGACGATGCGGGGGCTAAGCGAGGCGCTGGAACTGGCGCAGCGCATCGCCGATCTTCTCGATGAGGCGGCGCTCACTCTTCAGGATCATCGGCTGGTCGACTTGCGCTTCCTCTCCATGGAAACGCGTCGCGAGCAGAACGGCCGCTTCGCGCGGGTCAATCTGCGCTTTCGCGCCACGACCGAATATCTGTAACGGAGCTCAATGATGGCCGCCCAGAAAGGCAAGGATCTGCTTTTGAAAATTCATGACGGCGCGAGCTTCGTCACGGTCGCTGGCTTGCGCACGCGACGCCTCGCGCTGAATGCCGACACGGTCGACGTGACCGACGCCGAGTCGAGCGGCCACTGGCGCGAATTGCTGGACGGCGGAGGACTGAGGCGCGCAAGCGTCTCCGGAACAGGCGTGTTTAAGGATCAGTCGTCGGATGCGCTCTTGCGCCAGACTTTTTTCGACGGGCTGCTGCGCGATTGGCAGATTGTCATTCCCGACTTCGGCGTGCTCTCGGGCCTGTTCCAGATCGCCAATCTCGACTATCGGGGCGAATATTCCGCCGAAGTGACCTTCGACATTTCGCTCGAATCGGCGGGCGCGCTCGCCTTCGCGGCGTTGTGACGTTTGAACGGCTCAACTGTCATTCCCGACGCGCGAAGCGCGATCGGGAATCCAGGGACAAAATCAAACATGCTTGTTGCGACTCTGGATTCCCGGTCAGGCCTTCGGCCTGCCGGGAATGACAATTCCAGATGGACCGGCGCATTTCATGTGAGGACGCAATGGCGAACAGCAAACGCGGCGAAATCGACGTGGTAATCGACGGCAAGAGTTACACGCTCTGCCTGACGCTCGGCGCGCTCGCCGAACTCGAAAGCGGCTTTGGCGCCAGCGACCTTGTCGCGCTCGCGAGCCGCTTTGAGGAACGACGGCTTTCCGCACGCGACATACTGCGCATCATCGGCTGCGGGCTGCGCGGAGCGGGCAACGACATAACCGACGAAGACGTCGCGAGAATGAAAGTTTCGGAGGGTCTTGCAGGCTATGTGCGTATCGCGGCCGATCTCCTCGCCGCGACCTTCGGCGATGCGCCGGAGCGGAGCGCCGACGCAAACCCTCCGACGCCGCAGGACGCTTGAGGCAAGCGAAAGAAGCAGCGCGCGACGCCTCCCATCGCGCGCCCTTTCCCTTCGCGCGCGCCATGGCCTTCGGGCTCGGCGTCCTGCGGCTCCCGTCGCGCGAATTCTGGTCGATGACGCCGCGCGAACTTTTTTGCGCGGCGGAGGGCGTATACGGCTTAGCGCCGGGCGCGCCGTCGCGCGCCGCGCTTGAAGACATGATGCGCCAATTTCCCGATTCTCAAGGATCGACATGACGACAGATTTCGACCCCTTCCCGGACCCGTTCAACGCGCCGGGCGCGAATGAGCGCGTCGCGACGGCTAACCTGCAAGCGACAAAACTTCTGCTCGATCAGATCAACGTCTCGGCAGGAAATGTCACGAAGACGCTTCACCTGGGTTTCGGCTCCGCGGCGGCAAGCGGCCGCAGCTTCAACGACGTGCTCTCGACGATCGCACAGTCGCTGACGCGCATGGCCTTGCGCGCAGGAACCAAGGCGCTCGCCGAAGGACTGGTGAGCGGATTGAGCGGCATGTTTTCCAGCGCCTTCGGCGGCGCCGGGACCGTTGCGCCTTTTGCGGAGGGCGGGGTCGTCGCAAGTCCAACCTATTTTGCGAGCGGCGGCGCGATGGGGCTGATGGGCGAGCGCGGCGCCGAGGCGATCATGCCGCTCGCGCGCGGCGCGGATGGCCGGCTCGGCGTCGTCGCGCAAGGCGCCGGCGCGCGTCCGGTTGCGGTCACGGTCAACATCGCTGCGCAGGATGTCGAGAGCTTCCGCCGTTCGGAGGCGCAAATCACGGGCGCCCTGGCGCGGGCTGTCGCGCGCGGCCAGCGCAACCTCTAAGCGGGCGCAGCCGGCATGAGCGATTTTCACGAGATCCGCTTTCCGCTTGATGTCTCGCTGGGCGGGCGCGGCGGACCGGAGCGGCGCACAGAGATCGTGACGCTTGGCTCCAATCGCGAGGCGCGCAACGCCCGCTGGGCGCATTCTCGGCGCCGCTATGAAGCTGGCTACGGCGTCAAGAGTCTCACGCAACTTTCGCAGATCATCGAATTCTTCGAAGAGCGGCGCGGCAGGCTTTATGGCTTTCGATGGCGCGATCGCGCCGATTGCGCCTCCTGCGCGCCGGGCGCGACTCCGAGCCCAACGGATCAACCAATAGGAATGGGAGATGGCGCGCGCGCCGCATTTCAGCTTGTGAAGACTTACGGAGGCGCCTTTTCCGCTTATGCGCGCGACATCGTAAAGCCCGTCGCTGGAACAGTGCGGGTCGCGGCCGATGGCGTCGAGAAATCGGCACCGGATGTGAGCGTCGACGTCACGACAGGTATCGTGACCTTCGCGCCGGGCGTCGTTCCCTCGGCGGGAGCGGTCGTCACGGCTGGCTTTCTCTTCGACGTGCCTGTGCGCTTCGATACGGATTTTCTCGAAATCGACATGCACGCCTTCGAGGCCGGCGCGATTCCAAATATTCCGATCGTCGAAATCGTTCCCTAGCCGTCGAACAAGCGCCGCAACACTTCGCGGTTCGCAATGACGTTGAAAATTGGAAGACAATGATGCTCTCGCTCTCTCCTTCGATGCAAGCGAAGCTCAATCAGCGCGCCACCACCTTCTGCCATTGTTGGCGCGTCGCGCGCAACGATGCGACAGTGTTGGGGTTCACCGATCATGATCGCGATCTGACTTTTAATGGCGTGACCTTTCGCGCAAATACTGGTCTCTCAGCGTCGCAGCTCGAATCGAGCGTCGGCTTTGCGCCAGGAACGGGCGAAGCGGCCGGCGCCTTGAGCGACGAGAGCCTCACCGAAGCGGATCTGCTGAACGGCCTCTATGACGGCGCCTCGGTCGAGACATGGCTCGTCGACTGGACGAATGTTACTGATCGCGCTTTGCTGGATATCGCGACGATCGGCGAGATACGCCGCGGCGAGATGGCTTTCGCCGCGGAGCTGCGCTCGAGCGCGCACCTTTTCGATCAGCAGCAGGGCCGCGCCTTTCAACGCAGCTGTTCGGCGGATCTCGGCGACGCGCGCTGCGGCTTCGACGTCATGGCGCCCGGCTTTCACGCGACGAGCGTCATCGCCGCCTTCGTCGGCGGCGCAATCGACATGGATCTTTCCGAACTTTTCGACTGCGGCTTCTTTGCAGGCGGCGCGCTGACCTTCATAAGCGGCGCGAATGAGAATGCCCGTTTCACGATCAAATCGCATTGGCAGGAAAATTTTCGCGCGACCGTCACGCTGTGGACGCCGCCAGGCGGCGCGATTCTCGCCGGAGACGTCGTTGTCCTGACGGCGGGATGCGATAAGTCGCCGACAGCCTGTCGCTTGAAGTTCGATAATATCGTCAACTTTCGAGGCTTCCCGCATATGCCGGGCAATGACCGAATCATCGCCTATCCGAGTTCGCTTGCGCCAGCGATGGACGGCGGGAGTTTTTTTAGTTGACCCGCGCCGACATTGTCGCGGCGGCGCGGCGCTGGCGTGGCACGCCTTATGTGCATCAAGCTTCGCTCATCCATGTCGGCTGCGATTGTCTTGGGCTCGTGCGCGGCGTCTGGCGCGACATCATCGGCGACGAGCCGGAGGCGGCGCCCGCATATACGCCCGATTGGGCCGAAGCCTTGAGCGCCGAGACATTGCTTGACGCCGCCCATCGCCATTTCAGAATGGTGGCCTTAAGCGATTTTCGTGAAGGCGACGTTCTGCTGTTTCGCTTTCGTGAACATCTCCCGGCGAAACATCTCGGCATCGCAATATCGACGACGCATATGATTCACGCCCATGCCGGCGCCTGCGTCGCGCAGGTCGCGATTGGCCCGCATTGGCGCAAGAAGCTTTTCGCCGCCTTCGCCTTTCCGAACGTTGTGGATTGAAGACGCCGCACGTCTGTCATTCCCGACGCGCGCTCAGCGCGCGATCGGGAATCCAGGACAAAACCCGACATTCCTGAAGCTGCTCTGGATTCCCGATCAGGCCTTCGGCCTGTCGGGAATGACATTGCGAGGCTCTTCGAGACGCTCATGGCCACTCTTGTTCTGCAGACGGTCGGCTCTGTCGCCGGCGGCGCGATCGGCGGACCTATTGGTTCCTCTATCGGCGGCGTGCTCGGCGGCTTTGGCGGCTCCTTCGTCGACGCGGCGCTGCAACCGCATGCATCGCCCCGCTATTCGATCGGCCCGCGGCTGAAATCGATGGACGGGATCACCTCAACGGAGGGCGCCGGCGTGCCGCGCGTCTATGGCCGCGCGCGCCTCGGCGGACAGATGATCTGGGCGACGCGTTTTCTCGAACGCGTCAATGTGTCTTTTGCGCAGACCCAGCATCAGGGCAAAGGCGGCGGCGGCGGCGGCGGCGGCTTCAACATTCAGTTCACCTATGCCTATTCGGCGAATTTCGCGATTGGGCTATGCGAAGGGCCTGTCGCTTTCGTGCGACGCATCTGGGCTGATGGGTCAGAACTCGACATGACGACGCTGCCGATTCGTGTCTATTCCGGGACCGAAGATCAGGAGCCAGATCCGCTGATCGTCGCCAAGGAAGGGACCGAAAACGCGCCGGCCTATCGTGGCCTCGCCTATATCGTTTTCGAGGATCTCGCGCTGGCCGCATTCGGCAATCGCATTCCGCAATTTACGTTCGAAGTCGTGAAGCCCGTCGAAGGACTCGGCGCGATGATCCGGGCCGTCGACCTCATTCCCGGCGCGACGGAGGCCGGCTATCACCCTGCTCTCAAGCTCAATTTCTACTCGCCGGGCGCCACGGCGGCGGAAAATCGCCATCAGCTCACCGCGGCGACGGATTGGACCGCGTCGATCGACGCTCTGCAGGCGCTTTGCCCGAATCTCGAAAGCGTCGCGCTGGTCGTCGCCTGGTTCGGCGACGACCTTCGCGCTGAACATTGCACGATCGCGCCGCGCGTCGACGCGACATTCAAAACCATCGGTCAGTTCAACTTCATTCTCGGCGGCTTCTGGCCGCCCGACTGGTCGGTCGCCGGGCTGACGCGCGCAAGCGCGCGGCTCGTGTCGCAAATCGACGGACGCGCGGCCTATGGCGGAACGCCCAGCGACGCGTCGGTGATGGCCGCTATCGCCGATCTCAAAGCGCGCGGCCTCGTGGTGACTTTCTATCCCTTCGTGATGATGGACGTGCCGCCGGGCAATGCGCTGCCCAATCCTTACACAGGCGCCGTCGAACAGCCGGCGCTCCCCTGGCGCGGACGCGTCACATGCGATCCCGCTCCGGGTCGGCCGGGTTCACCTGACGCAACCGCGACTGCCGCGGCGCAGCTCAACGCATTCTTTTCGCGCTATCGCGGCTTCATTCTGCATTACGCCAATATTTGCGTCGCGGCAGGCGGCGTCGACGCCTTCCTCATCGGCTCCGAGCTGATCGGCTTGACGCGCGTGCGCTCGGCGCCGGGCGCATATCCCGCCGTCGCGGCGCTGATGACGCTCGCCGCGGAAGCGAAAGCGATCCTTGGCCCGCAAACGAAACTCTCTTACGCCGCCGACTGGACGGAATATGGCGCACATGTTCCTGCAGGCGGCGAAGCGCGCTTTCCGCTCGACCCGCTGTGGGCGTCAAGCGCCGTCGATTTCGTCGGCGTCGACGTCTATTGGCCGCTCTCCGACTGGCGCGACGGCGACGCGCATCTCGACGCGCAGGAAGCGGCGAGCATTTATGACCTCGACTATCTCAAGTCTCGCATCGCTTCGGGCGAGGCCTATGATTGGCATTACGCCGACGCAGATGCGCGCCTGGCGCAGGATCGCACCCCAATCAGCGACGGACTCGGCAAGCCTTGGATCTTCCGCCAGAAGGATTTTCTGTCATGGTGGTCGCAACCGCATTACGAGCGCGTCGGCGGCGCTGAGTTGGCGGCGCCGACGGCATGGGTCCCGCAGTCGAAACCGATCTGGATCGTCGAGACGGGATGTCCGGCGGTGGATCGCGGCGCCAATGCGCCGAATGTTTTTCCGGACCCGCGCTCGAGCGATGGCGGTTTGCCGTATTTCTCGCGCAACGGCCGCGACGATCTCATGCAGGCGCGATTCATCGAGGCGATGATCGCGCATTTCGATCCGGCGGCGCCCGGCGGCGGGGCGCGCAATCCGACATCCAGCCTCTACGCCGGGCCGATGGTTGACCCGGCGCGCCTGCACATATGGTGCTGGGATGCGCGCCCCTATCCGGCCTTTCCGACGCAAGCCGATGCGTGGAGCGACGCCGCCAATTGGGAAACGGGCCATTGGTTGAACGGACGACTCGAAGGCGCGCCGCTCGACCGCCTCCTGACGGCGCTCGCCGGCGCCGTCTCTGCGCCTGAAGTTGTCGCGCAGCGGCCGAACGTCAGCGGCTTTCTCGACGGCTATGTGCTGGAGCGGCCGATGTCGCCGCGCGAGGCGATCGATCCTCTTGCCGCGCTTTACGGCATCGACGTCGTGGCGAGCGCGGGCGCCTTGCGCTTCGTCGATCGGCGCGGGAAGCCGGTGTGCGAAATTGACGAAGACGATCTCGTTTCCGGCAAAACCGCGTCGCTGGTGACGCTGGCGCGGGCGCAGGAAAGCGAACTGCCGCAGGAGATCGCGCTTTCCTTCTGCGATTCCGAAAACGACTTTCAAATGGCGCGAGTCCTATCCCGCAGACTCGAGGGCCGCTCGGCGCGCCAGAGTGAAGCGCAAGCCGCGGTGATGACGAATCGCGCCAATGCGCAGTCGCTTGCGGAGAGCTGGCTTCAGGACGTGTGGATCGGACGCGAAACCGCGGAGTTTACGCTGCGGCCTGGCCTTCTCGCCTTGCAGCCCGGCGATCTGGTGCGGCTCGGCGCAGCGGGCGGCGACCGGTTGTTTCAAATTCAACGCATCACGGACGGCGCCGCGCGGCAAGTCAGCGCGCGCGCGGCGGACGCTTCCGTCTATGATTCGGCCGCGCCGCTGCTCGGACGCGTGAATGTCGTCTCGCCGAAGATGGTCGGACCGCCGAGAGTCGAAATTCTCGACCTCGCGCTGACGCGCGATGAAGAAGCGCTCTCCTATGTCGCCGCCTTCGCCGATCCTTGGCCCGGTCCGCTCGCCATCTGGAGAATGACGTTCGAGGGCGGCTATGAGCAGATCGCCATAATCGACAAGCGCGCGACGATCGGCGAGACGCTCGAAGTCCTGCGCGCCGGCCCGGTCGGACGTTTCGATAATGGCGGCGGCGTCACTGTTAGAATCGGCGCCGGACACCTCTCGTCGGTGGGCGATCTCGCCGCGCTCGCGGGGCGCTCGGCGATGGCGATCCGCGTCGACGGCGACTGGGAGATTTTCGCTTTCGCGCACGCCGAACTTATCGGCGAACAGACATATCGTCTGTCAAGGCTCATTCGCGGACTCGGCGGCGAAGAACATCTCGCCAAGCGCGATGCGCCGGCCGGCGCGACCGTCGTGCTGCTCGATGACGCGATCGCGCCGCTCGCGCGCAAGGTCGCGGAGATTGGCGCGCCGATCACCTATCGCATCGGTCCGGCGGATCGCGACTATGCGGAGCCGATCTTCGTTCAGCCGACGGTCGCCGCGACAAATAAGGCGTTGCGTCCCTACGCGCCGACGCAGGCGCGCGCCCGGCGCACGCCGGCCGGCGTCGTCATCGATTTCGTGCGGCGTGGACGCCTCGACTCCGACGCCTGGGAGGCGCTCGACATTCCGCTCGGCGAGGCGAGCGAATCCTACGAAGCCGATATCTCACTGCCGGCGAGCGGAAAGCGCACGCTCACCGCCGCCGCAGCGCCGATCCTCTATCCCGCCGCCGAAGAACTCGACGATTCGGCGCGCCGCAAAGCGAACTGACGCTTTCACTTTATCAGATGAGCGCGACGGCTGGACGGGGTTTCCCGCTGACGACGACGCTCCCCGTCCAATAGGAAAAACGATGACGCAAACCACGCATCTTGCGCTGCCCTTCATCGAGGCGGCGCAAGCGCAAAAGCACGTCACGCATAATGAAGCTCTGGCGCTGATCGACGCGCTGACGCAGCTTTCGGTCTCTGCGCGAAGCGTGACGTCGCCGCCCGCGACGCCGGCGGAAGGCGACCGCGTGCTCGTCGGCGCGGGCGCGACCGGCGATTTTACGGACAGAAGCGATCAGATCGCGACATTCCTCGCAGGCGGCTGGACTTTCCTTTCGCCGCAAGCCGGTTGGCGCGCCTATGTCGAAGCGGAATCGCTTCTGCTGCTCTATGACGGCGCGGGATGGATTGATTGCGGCCTGTCCTTGCGCCAGCTGCAAAACCTTGCGCTGCTCGGGATCGGCGCGACCGCCGACGGCGCCAATCCGCTGCTCGCCAAACTCAATGCAACGCTCTTTACCGCCACGAGCGTCGGCGAAGGCGGCTCCGGCGATCTCCGCTTCGCGCTCAACAAGGAGAGCGCGGCGAACACTCTCTCGCAACTTTACGAATCGAACTATTCCGCGCGCGCCGAAACTGGGTTGATTGGCGACGATCATTTTCGCGTCAAAGTGTCGCCCGATGGTTCGATCTGGAAGGAAGCGATCGTCATCGACAGCGCCACTGGCGCAGTCGCCTTTCCAAGCGGCGGCCCGGCGAACGTTCATCTGTTTGCGGCCACGGATTCTTATACGCCGACGCCAGGAATGCGCTTTGTTGACGTGATCCTTTTTGGCGGCGGCGGCGGCGGCGGCGCAGGCGCGCGACAGGCGGCCGGGGCAATCGCCTCAGGCGGAGGCGGGGGCGGAGGCGGCGGAATTGCAAAAGGCAAGTTCACCGCAGCTCAAATCGGCGGGGGCCTCACCGTCACGATCGGCGCGGGCGGCAATGGCGGCGCGGCGCAGACCGTCGATAGCACGGCTGGAAATAGCGGAACTGCCGGCGGCAACACCGCTTTTGGATCGCTGCTTAAAGCGTTCGGCGGCGGTTTTGGCAGCGGCGGCGGGCTCGCGTCCGGCTCTGGCGGTGGCGCTGGGGGGAGCGTCATTGGCGTGGCCGGTAGCGCGTCTGGCGCTACCGGCGGCGTTGGCCAGGGGGGCCAAGGCAATGGTGGCTCTGCGGCTCCGTCAGCCAGCGTTCTTGTCGTTGGAGGTTTCAGCGGAGGCGGAGGCGGCGGTCCCGCAACGGGGGCCGCCGGCGGAGGCGGAGGCGGCGTATTCTTCGGTGCATCCGGCGGCGGGGCCGGCGGTGGCATTACCGCCGCCAACGCGATGAGCGCGGGCGGCGGCGGCGGCGCGATTTGGGTGGCCGGCGTCGTCACTTTGGCGAGTGGCGGGGCCTCTGGAGTCAACGGCTCTTCCGGTTCGTCCTTCGCGAACGCCGCCGGTCCGCTCGACCAAGGCAGCGGGGGCGGCGGCGGCGGAGGGTCGCATGCAACGACTCCTGGCGCTGGCGGCAACGGCGGCATGGGCGCTGGCGGCGGTGGCGGCGGCGCGTCGCAGAACGGCGCCAATTCCGGCGCTGGCGGCAATGGCGGCGGCGGCTACGCCGTCGTCTTCGAATATTTCTGATCGCAAAACATCAAGCGCGTCGCGCGCGATTCCTCATCAACAAACGACATCGGAAGAGAAGGAGTCGGCCCATGGCCTTCGCCGTGAAGAATCACGTCCTGCACCAGAACGACAAGCCTGTCGCTCAAAAGCCGACGCCCAATGTCGGCGGCGTTTTGAAGCCCTCGCTGCTGATCATGCATTACACCGCCGCTCAGTCGGCGAAGGGCGCGATCTCCTGGCTGTGCAATCCCAACGCGAAAGCCTCCGCCCATCTCGTCGTCGATCTCGACGGCGCGGTGACGCAGCTCGCGCCGTTCAATCGCGTCGCATGGCACGCGGGCAAAAGCGCTTGGAGGCGGCGCTCGAACTGCAACGCCTTTTCGATCGGCATTGAGCTGACCAACGCCGGACCATTGACGAAGCTCGCCAACGGAAAATTCGCCGACGCATACGGAAAAAATGTGCCGGCGAGTCAGGTCGCAATGCTCGTCCACAAGCTGGATAGGGGCGGCGAAAAGCCCTGGATGATCTATCCCGCCCTTCAGATCTCGGCCGCCGTCGATATCGCCAAGGCGCTCTGCCAGACCTACGGCATCAGCGACATCGCCGGACATGACGACATTGCGCCGACGCGCAAGCGCGATCCGGGTCCCGCCTTCGCCATGGACTCATTCGTCTCACGAGTCCTCGGCCGCAAGTGAAACCGCGCCGGCGGCTTCCGGCATCAAAAAAGGAACTCCCCATGCAAGGCTATCGCACCTATGTCGCCGCTGGTCTCGTCGCGCTGTTTGGCGCGCTCGCATCGACCGACTGGATCGCCTTCCTCAACGATCCGAAGGCCGGCGCCATCGCCATCGGTTCGGCGGCGTTGATGGCGATCATGCGCAGCATCACCTCGACGCCGCCGGGAACGGCCTGACATGTCCAAGCTCACCGCGCTCTGTCTCGTCGCGGTCGCCGGCGTCGTCGCCTATGCGCTTGGACGCGCAATGTTGGCGCGACTTGTCGCCGGCGGCGCCGCTAAGGAGAACGCGCGGCGCGCCGAATCCGATATGCGCGCCGCCAAGCGGCAGGCGGAAATCATGGTTGAGCGCAGGAGCGTTGAAGATGTTTCGCAAGATCTCGATCATGGTCGCTTTTAGCCTCGCTCTTGCGGCATGCCAATCGACGGGCGGCGGCTGTCCGCCGCTCGTCGCCTATTCTCTCGCAGAGCAGAAGATTGCGGCGAAGCAGCTGCGCGCCTTGCCCCAAAACGCGCCTCTCGCCGCCATGATCATCGACTACAAGAAAATGCGGGACGCCTGCCGCGCCTCGGAGAGCTGAGGCGCGCGGCCGCATTTCTCGACTATTCATTGCGCATTCAGGGCTTTCGGCCGACTATGCGCCGGGGAGAGGCGCATGCGGGCCGCCGGAGGTTGTTGGAGACGGGCGCTCACCGTCGCCGCTCTCGCGGCGACGGCCGCTTTCCTGCGCGCCGCCGCCAGCCGCGCCGAAGAGGCTCCCGCGCGGCTGCAATGTTTCACCATGGCGCAGGCGCGCAGCAAAATGGAAGCGCAGAAGCTCGCCGATCCTTTCCGGTGCATGCGGGATGTCGCCCTGCGGCTGCAGGCCGAGCCGCTCGGCGCGCGGCTGTGCCAATTGGGCGAAGGACTTATCTATGAGATCAGCCTGCTGCGCCGGGACGGCCACATCGTCAAGATTCTTGTCGACGCGTTCAGCGGCCGGCCTCATTCTAGCTCTATAGGGGCTGGCTCTATAGGCGCGGGCTCTATAGGCGATTGAGTCTCGCACGCGGGAGGACACATTGCGGCTGCTCGTCGTTGAAGACGACAAGGATTTGAACCGCCAGATCGTTCGTGCGCTCGAGCAGTCGGGCTATGCGGTGGACCGCGCCTTCGATGGCGAGGAAGGTTGCCATCTCGGCGAAACGGAGCCCTACGACGCCGTCGTCCTCGACATCGGTCTGCCGAAGAAGGACGGCGTGACCATTCTCGAAGAATGGCGCGCGGCGGGACGCGACATGCCGGTGCTGATCCTCACCGCGCGCGACCGCTGGAGCGACAAGGTGCAAGGCTTCGACGCCGGCGCCGATGATTATGTTTCAAAGCCCTTCCACATGGAGGAGGTGCTGGCGCGCATCCGCGCCCTGCTGCGCCGCGCGACGGGCCATGCGACGAATGAAATCGTCTGCGGCGCGGTGAGGCTCGACACCAAGGCCGGCCGCGTCGTCGTGGACGGCGCGCCCGTGAAGCTCACTTCGCACGAATACCGGCTGCTCGCCTATCTGATGCATCACGGCGGACGCGTCGTATCCCGCAGTGAAATCATCGAGCATTTATATGATCAGGACTTTGATCGCGACTCGAACACGATCGAAGTCTTCGTCGGCAGGCTGCGCAAAAAGCTTGGCGTCGATCTGATCCAGACCGTGCGTGGGCTGGGCTACATGGCGGCCGCGCCGGCAAAGGACGCCGGCTATAAACGCTAGGCGCATGCCCCTTTCCTTCGTCTCCCTTCGCTCCATCGCCGCGCGTCTGTTCCTGACTGCCGCGGCGATGAGTTCGGTCGTGCTGATCGTCGCCAGCATTCTTCTTACCGCCTACTACCGAAACGAAGCGGAAGAGGTTTTCGAACGGCGCCTCGACGTTTACCTGCGCGCCATCGTCGCCGACGTGTCCGAGTCGGGACAGGAGGGACGTACCGGCCCTGGCCAGCTCGGCGACCCGCAGTTCGAGTTGCCGGGCTCGGGCTGGTACTGGCAGATCACGCGTCTCGACGACAAGTCGCATGACATCAAGGCGTCGCGCTCGCTCTTCGCCAACACGCTGCCCAAGCTCTCAGATCTTGGCGTCGTAGCGGAGGTCGGCGGCTTTCGTCGCGGCTACGGGCTGGGCCCGGACGGGCGCAGGCTGCGCATCGTCGAGCGCGTCATCGACGTCGGCGACGTCGGCATCTATCTCGTGCAGGTCGCAGGCAGCGGCGAAGAGATGGAAGAGCAAATCGCCCGTTTTCGCTTCGCGCTGATCGTCGCTTTCGCGGCGCTCGCGATTGCGCTCGCCATCGGCGCCGCCTTCCAGGTCCGCTTTGGCTTGCGGCCTTTGAGGCAATTGCAGCGCGAACTGGCGTCGATCCGCGGCGGCGAACGGGAGCGGATCATGGACGCCTACCCGAGCGAAGTCGCGCCGCTCGCCGAAGAGCTCAATCTGCTGATCAGCGCCAATCGCGACATTCTCGAACGCGCGCGCACGCAGGTCGGCAATCTCGCCCATGCGCTGAAAACGCCACTCTCCGTCATCGTCAATGAAGCCGATTCCGCGCCCGGGCAACTCGCCGGGAAAGTTCAAGAACAAGCGCAGATCATGCGCGATCAGATCTCCTTCTATCTCGACCGGGCGCGGGCGGCGGCGCGCGGCGGCGCGCTCGGCGCCGCGACGCAGATTGCGCCGTCGATCGAGGCCTTGCTGCGCGCCTTCAGTAAAATCTATGGCGACAAGGGCGTGATCTTTTCTGGCGGCGCCGATCCGCGTCTGCGCTTTCTTGGCGAGCGCCAGGACCTCGAAGAAATGATCGGCAATCTTCTCGACAACGCCGGCAAATGGGCGAAGAGCCGGGTGACGATCGACGTCTGCGTCGAAGGCGCGTCGCGGCCGACGCTGCGCGTCACCATCGACGACGACGGACCGGGGCTTGCTTCGCATTTGCGCGCCGCGGCGACGCAGCGTGGGCGGCGTCTCGACGAAACCAAGCCCGGATCAGGTCTTGGCCTGTCGATTGTCGTCGATCTCGCCGCCGCTTATGGCGGCTCGCTGCAACTCGACGACAGCCCCAGCGGCGGTTTGCGCGCAGAGCTTCGACTGCCGGGGTTTTGAGCTGCGTGGGCCACGCCCTAAGCAAAGCCCGAGACCGATCAACGATCGAACGGCCGCCCCGATTTCGTGCAGCGCGTCACTCTTCTTCGAGATCGAAATCGAGAATCGCGACCTGCAGCGTGAAGCTCGACAGCTTCGGATCGTCAGCGGAGATGACGCCGAGAAATTCGCCGTCGGCGTTGAGTTCGACGGAATCCGTTTTGCGCCCGCGCGCCACGATCGACAGGCGATCGTTTTCGAACAGCTTGCGCAAATAGGACTGCAGCACTTCGCGTCCGACGGGAATTTTCATCTCGAAGGCGAAGGAACGATCGCCGTCTTCGTCGTCGACCGAGATCGAAGCGATCCTTCGCTCGCCAAGATGCACGGCGGCGTCGTCCGGATTCTTCGGATCCGCTGTGACGCGAACGCCCTCATTGCCGAGCGAACGGCGCAGAAAAGCCTGCAGTTTTCGCAATTCGGTTTTATCCAAACGCCCGCCCCCGTTCAGCGATCAGTTTCATTCCCTCTGCCACGACGCCTTTCGCCGAGCAAGAGCGCATGAAAAACGCCCGGCGGAGAGCCGCCGGGCGACGTCAAAAAGCGCGAAGAGCGTTATTCGCCCGCGGCTTTCAGCCTCTTGTTGCACTCGCTCCAATATTTTGGCCAGGTGATTTTTGAACCGGCCTTTTTGAGCTCCGCCTTTTTCGTCTTCCATTCCGCGGCGCATTTCTTCTGGCGCTCGCGCGTCGCGGCTTTCGAGTCCGTCGCGGGTTTGGGGCTCGGGGTCGCTTCGGTCGCGGCGGGCGGAGTCGGCTCGACGGGCTTGGCTTCCGTCGCGGGGGGCGGCGTGGGCTTCGACTCTTCGGCGGCCGGCGGCGGCGTCTCGGGCTTCGCCTCGGCAGGCTTGGCTTCCGCCGGCTTCTCTTCGCCGGGCTTGGCCTGCTCCGCCAATCGCCCGCGACAGGCCTTCAAAAATTCCTGCCAGCTCTGTCCGCCGAGTTCGTTGGCCGCCTTAGCCGCCTGGTATTGCGATCCGCATTCCTTCAATACATTGGCCTGCGCATACGCGTCCCCTGAGCTCGCGGCGAGGGCGACGGCCACGGCCAGAGCGCCGCCGGCCGCAGCGTAAGAAACAGCGATACGGATCCCCATATAAATCTCCATTGATCGACGGCGCGAACTGAGCCGCAACAACTGCGACGGCGCATAGAAGCATGACGCGCGCCATCTGCGCCCGCCGGGGCCGACGATAGTCCCAACTTGGTTGTGAACGCAATCCAAACGCGCGATAAAGCCCGAGCACGCGGCGTTTTTCGTCCGCTTTTTAAAGGTGAGTGTTGGCAAGCGTTCGGGAACAGCCGGCAAGTTGGCGCGAGCTCACGGTCGTGTCGCATCCCGACGGACTGAAACGCTGTCCGTGGCCCGGCGTCGATCCGCTTTATCTCGACTATCACGACAACGAATGGGGCCGGCCCGAATGGGACGGCCGGGCGCTCTTTGAAAAGCTGACGCTCGACGGCTTCCAGGCCGGCCTTTCGTGGATCACCATTCTGCGCAAGCGTGAGGCGTTTCGCGCGGCCTTCGACGGCTTCGATCCGGCAAAGATCGCGAGATTCGATCAGAAGCGCGTCGCGGCGCTGATGCGTAATGATGCAATCGTGCGCAACCGCGCAAAAATCGAAGGCGCCGTGCTCTCGGCGCAGGCGTGGCTGGAGATCGAGGCGACGACCGGCTTTTCGGATTATCTGTGGGGTTTCGTGGATGGACGACCGATCGTCAATCGCTGGACGCGCATGAGCGACGTGCCGACCCAAACCCCACTTTCCGAACGCCTCTCCAAAGATCTCAAGGCGCGCGGTTTCAAATTCTGCGGACCGACGATCGTCTACGCCTTCATGCAGGCGGTCGGCATGGTGGACGATCATCTGACGGGCTGCCATCGCCACTCAGGGGGCGAGGGCGGCTGACGCGATGCGCTCCCCTCCAGCGAAAAATCGTGGGCGGCCGTCGCCCGGCGAGGCGCCCCGCGCCTGGCAGCGCATGTTATCCGGACGCCGCCTCGATCTGCTCGACCCTTCGCCGCTCGACGTGGAGATCGAAGATATCGCGCATGGGCTCGCGCGCGTCGCGCGATGGAACGGTCAGACCGTCGGCGCGCATATTTTCTCGGTCGCGCAACACAGCATGCTTGTGGAAAAGGTCGCATGCGCGCTCGATCCCGCGATCGGCCGAACGGAGCGGCTTTACATGTTGCTGCATGACGCGCCGGAATATGTGATCGGCGATATGATCTCCCCGTTCAAGGCGGTGATCGGCGACGCATACAAAAGCGTCGAGGACCGCATATTGGGCGCGATTCTCCTGCGTTTCTCTCTGCCGCCGACGCCCTGTCCCGCACTGCGGCGCCTGTGCAAGGAAGCTGACCGCGCCGCCGCTTTTTTCGAGGCGGTGCAGCTTGCGGGCTTTACACGGGGCGAAGCCGAGCGCATCTTCGGCCGCCCGGCGATCCCGCCGCAGCCCTTCATGGACGAACTCGCCCCGGCTCCCATTGAGGAGACGCAGGCGAGTTTTCTCGCTCGGTTTCGGGCGGTCGACGAAAGTTGAAGAAGAACGTCGGGGAGAAAAATGCCGAATGGGCGCCTGTACGTCTGTTCCCTGACTAAGGTGGTCGACACGGTGCGCGAAAGCGGCGCACGCTCGCTTGTCACCATTCTTACCGCCGGGGCGTCGCTTGTTCGGCCTTGCGAAATCTCCCGCGAGCGCCATTTGCGCATCGCTGTCTCCGATATCGACGCGCCGCGGGGAGGGCACGTCCTCCCTGGCGAGGAACATATCAATCGGCTGCTTGCTTTCCTTGAGGAATGGGACCGCTCCGCGCCGCTCGTCATACACTGCTACGCTGGGGTGAGCCGATCGCCCGCGGCGGCTTTTGTCGCGGCCTGTGCTTTAGCGCCGCGTCGCTGCGAAATGGAGATCGCGCGCGAACTGCGCCGCGTCTCGCCGACCGCGACCCCCAACAGACGGCTGGTCGCGCTCGCCGACGAAAGGCTCGGGCGGAACGGGCGAATGTCCGCCGCGATCGCCGCGATCGGACGCGGGACCGACTGCTATGAGGGAACGCCCTTCGCCCTGGAATTCGCCGACGCCTAGTCGAGCCGCCGAAGCGCTCGCGCCCCTATCTCCGCCTGTCGAAATCGGCCTCACCGCCGCAATCGTCGCTGTTCGAGACGACGAGCCCTTGATCCTGACGACGCGCGCGGACGGGCCTACGGGGGTCGCCGCCCTTCCCTCCGGACCTTTCGATCCGATCCGCCATCGCACCTTCGAGATCGGCCTGCGCGAATGGGTCGCCGAGCAGACCGGCGCGCCGCTGGGCTATGTCGAGCAGCTCTATACATTCGGAGATCGCGGACGGCACGCCCGCGCCGGCGACCGTGATCCGCACGTCGTCTCGGTCGGCTATTTGGCGTTGACGCGCATCCAAGACGACGCCGATCGGCGCGCAAGCGTCTGGCGGAGCTGGCATGATTTCTTTCCCTGGGAGGATTGGCGCAAAGGTCCGCCCGTGGTCCTCGAGGAAACGATCGCGCCGGGATTGACGGACTGGGTGGCCGAGGCGCCGGACGCCGTTTCCTCCTCAGGCGTCTCGCGCCGGGTGCGGGTCAATCTTCTCTTTGGCGGCAAGGGACGCGCGTTCAATGAGGAGAACGTCCTTGAGCGCTACGAGCTTCTTTACGAGGCGGGGCTTCTCGAGGAGGCGCTGCGCGATGGTCGTGAATCGGCGGAGAAACGGGCGCCGCTGACGCCGCTCGGGACCCCGATGCGCCATGACCATCGCCGCATTCTCGCCACAGCCATGGGCAGACTGCGCGCCAAAATGAAATATCGTCCCGTGATCTTCGAGTTGATGGCGTCGGAGTTCACGCTGACTGAGCTGCAGCGGACAGTAGAAGCCATCGCTGGCCGACATCTGCACAAGCAGAACTTCCGCCGTCTGGTGGAATCAACGGCCATTGTCGAGCCGACGGGGGATATGTCCTTAAAGACAGGCGGACGCCCGGCGGCTCTATTCCATTTTCGCCGCAATGTTCTGCAAGAAAGGCCCGCGCCAGGGCTTCGCGTCGGCATCCGAGGCTGATGTCGCTCCTTTAAGGCGATGTTCACCGCGACATGGTGAATGTTTGCTGAAGCGAAGCTCGCAATGCATAGAGTAGAGGTGCGTCTTGGGCTATTTGTCGCCGCCCCCCTTGCCGGCGCCTGTCGTCGTCTACAAGGACGTCGGCGGACTGGTCAGCGATTATGAAGCGCTCACCGAACGATATCGCCGCGAGAACCGCGAGGTCAGGCTGCATGAATGCCGCTCGGCCTGCACGCTGGCGCTGAGCCTGCCCAACGTCTGCGTCTATCCCGACGCAAAGGTCAAATTTCATCAAGCCTATAATGCTATCAACCGGGAGGTCGACGTCGGCGTCTCATCCCGGCTGTTCGCCGCCTACCCGACCGCGGTGCAGGCGCGGCTTGGCTATCTGACCAGAGAATATCGCGTGTTGACCGGGACGGAGCTGATCGCTCTTGGCATGCGCAATTGCGAGGGCGGCCCGACCATGATCGCAAGCCGCAAGCAGCAGCGCGCGGCTTCGACCAGCGTCGCCAGCGCACGACCAGATGGGCAGTCCGGCGCGAGCCTCGCCGCCTTTGGCGACATCGCGCAGAAGGTGCAGTCCGCCGTCGCCACCGCCCTTGCGAGCACTGGCGGCCAGACAACCGATCCGATCCATGTCGCCGTCGCCGACCGGCGGCAGCTGACGGGATTCGCGCGCGGCGACGAAGAGGCGGCGAATGCGCTTCCCGAACCCGCGCCGCTGCCGCCGCGAAGGCCGCCGTCAGAGGCCTTTGCTGGGCAGGAAATGGCGTCGCTCTCTCCGGCCTATCTGCGCCTCATCAGCGGCGCGCAGCCCATCCTGGGGCCGCAGCTCGTGCGCACAGTGGCCTCGAACTGAGCGGCGACGTCGCAGACTGCCGCGCGGCGTAGCTGTGAGGAGCGTTCAGAATTTTACGCTCGCAGTTTGGCCCACGTCCCACAAAGTCGCGCTTTTGATCGGCCGCTCCGCGCGCTATTCCACGCCGTGAGCATAAGCATTCCTTCGCGATACCGGCGTTTGGGCGCCTCCACGCACCTCACGTGACGGGCGCAGCTCTTCGCGCCGCCCTCGAAGCTATTTTGGATTCCGCAGCGTAAAACGACGCCGCGCCGTTTTGATCCGGCGAAGCTTGAGCAATTTTTCGCCACGATGTTACCGTAACTCCAGAATTGGTGGGGAATCAGGGCGGCAGCGACCGCCGAGGGGCAAAGCGCGTCTAACTGCGCATTCCGCATGTGATTTTTCGCCGTCGCCTCGCGCCGCCCGGCGCAAAGGGCGCCTTTCGGCCGAAAGGTCGGAGGGCTTGTTAGTATCTGGGGCGACGTCGGTCGAGGCGCGCTTCAAGCGAGACGGGAAGCAGCTATTGACGACGCCTCGCTCCAGCGCGCGCCTGATTTCCGCTCCGCTTTCGACGGTACTTGGGCTCGTGGTCTTTTGTCTGGCGACGCTCGCGCCGAAGATGACCGAAACCGCCGTCGCCAATGGCGACACAAGGACAATTCATCTCTACCACGCCCATACGCATGAATCGATTTCGGCGACATATCTCGTCAACGGGCAATATGACGCCCAAGTCCTTCATCAATTGAACTGGTTCCTGCGCGACTGGCGACGCGACGAGCCGACCAACATGGATCCGCGCCTCTTCGACGTCGTCTGGGAGGCCTACCGCCACGCGGGCGCCGGCGATCAGGTCGTGAACGTCGTCTCCGCCTATCGCTCTCCCGAGACCAACGCCATGCTGCGCGCCCGTTCGCGCGCCGTCGCCAAATATTCCCAGCACATGCTCGGCAAGGCGATGGACACCACGATGCCGGGAATGCCGATGTCGCAGATTCGCGAGATCGGCATGCGCATGCAGCGCGGCGGCGTCGGCTATTATCCGACGGCGGGCACGCCTTTCGTCCATCTCGACGTCGGCAATGTTCGAGCATGGCCGCGCATGAGTTACGACGAGCTGGCGCGGCTTTTCCCCGACGGCAAAACGGTGCATTTGCCGACCAATGGCCAGCCGCTCGCGCGCTATGAAGAGGCGCGCGCCGAGATCGAGGCGCGCGGCGACGGCGCTTATGTCGTCGCGCCGCGCCGCACGTTTGGCGGCTTCTTCGCCATGCTGTTTGGCGGCGGGGGCGGCGAAGAAGAAGACGCTGAGGTCGCGGCGCCGGCGCCGAGCGCCCGAAAGCAGTGGGCTTCGCTCGCGCCACGGCCCGCACGCGGGACAAGCGGCGAAATGGAAGAGCAAAGCGCGGCGTCCGCCGCGACCGGCGCCTATCGCTACGGGGCCAAAGAACTTTCGCGGGCGGAGGCCGATTTGCCGCGTGGCGAGACGACTCTGTCCACGCCGGGCGCAGAAGCGCCCGAGCAAGAGCCGCCCGCCGCGAAGCTTCCAACAGTTCGAGCGCCGCTGCCGCCGCAGCGTCCGTCCTCGCTCGCCGCACGCTTGGACGCGCGGACAGCGTATGACAGGTCAGCCGAGCTGCAAAGCGCTGTCGAATTTCAGGACGCCGACCGCGCTGACCGCCGTTCAGGCAGAATGCCCGCAACTGATGCGCCGCCACGCCGTCCAAAGCTCGCGTCCGCGCCCCTGCCCCCGACTCGGCCCGGTATCCCCCACGCGAAGGCGACGAGCGCGATCGCGCGGCTGGTCGACTCGCCCAAAAATGAGACGAGAAAGTCTAGAGCGGCGGCCGGCCACGAGTCGCTCGCCTATGCGCCTGAGCCGCCGCAGGGCGCTGAGCCGTCGGACGCCGCCGCAGGGGAAAACAACGGGAAGGCGGTCGCCGAGGCGACAGTTCGCGGCGCAACCCCTCTGCTAGGCTCGTCAACTGGCCTTCGCGCGGCCGCCCGCTCCCGCGGACGCAGCCACACAAACAAGGGCGTCTCGGCCGAACATGACGCGGAAACCCCCGCGCAGTGAAACTGGCGCAGGGGAGCGGTTTTTTGAGCTTTGTAGATTCCCGCTCGAACAGTTCCCCAAGCCACGCCGTCGCGCCAGACGTATAGATCAAGCCTCGAGTGTAAAACTCAGGGCAAAAGAGCAACGGCGTTTATCGCCGCGACGGCGATAAGGATTGCCCCGCGGACTGCAAAGTAAAGCGTGCCGGCGATGGCAAGTATTTTGATAAAGCCAATAGCGTCAGGGTCCAACATGGCTTCGCATCCACTCGAGCAAGCCTGAACCTCTCGGGGAGAATCAGTCTTTCAGACAGTCTAACCCCCAACTTGCAAGGAATGTTCCTACAGTCGCGCCAGAGCCCCGGGCCGCCGGCCCCGCGCTTGCGCCGCAAGAACGTCGCCGAACCGGATCGCCGGGCGCCGCCTCAGAGAGGCGTCAGGCGAAAGCAGGATCGAGCGCCTTGGCGGCTTCCAGCAGCGCCCGAACCGATGCGACGGATTTTTCGAACATCGCCCGCTCGGCGGCGTCGAGCTTTATCTCCATCACCCTCTCGACGCCATTCGCGCCAATGACCACGGGAACGCCGACATAGAGTCCGTTCACGCCATATTGGCCGCTGAGATAGGCGGCGCAGGGCATCACCCGCCGCTTGTCCTTGAGATAGCTCTCGGCCATGGCGATCGCTGCGGTCGCCGGCGCGTAATATGCCGAGCCGGTCTTGAGAAGGCCGACGATTTCGCCGCCGCCCTTGCGCGTGCGCTCGACGATCGCATCGATGCGCGCCTGCGTGGTCCATCCCATGGCGACGAGATCCGGCAAAGGCACGCCGGCCACCGTCGAATAACGCACCGACGGCACCATGTCGTCGCCATGGCCGCCCAGAACGAAGGCGCTCACGTCTTCGACCGAAACATTGAGTTCCTCGGCGAGGAAATAGCGAAAGCGCGAAGAATCGAGCATGCCCGCCATGCCGACGATCCGCTGCGTCGGCAGGCCAGACGCCTTCTGCAGCGCCCACACCATGACGTCGAGCGGATTGGTGATGCAGATGACAAAGGCGTTCGGCGCATAGCGCTTGATGCCCGCGCCGACCTTGGCGATGACGCCGAGATTGACCGACAGAAGATCGTCGCGGCTCATCCCCGGCTGACGCGGCACGCCCGCCGTAACGATGATGACGTCCGCCCCCTCGATCGCCGAATAGTCGGAGCCGCCGGTGAGCTTGGCGTCGAAGCCCGCGACGGGAGACGATTGGGCGATGTCGAGCGCCTTGCCTTGCGGCACGCCGTCGACAATGTCGAAAAGAACGATGTCGCCCAATTCCTTGAGGCCGGCGAGATGGGCAAGCGTTCCGCCGATATTGCCGGCGCCGATCAAAGCGATTTTTCTTCGCGACATAATCAAACTCGTTCTTTGCTTCTGGGAAACAGCTACCGCGCTTTTGCGGCGGTGGGAAGACTTCTCGGCGCTTGTCGTAAGCAGAGCCTTACACGTCGGCCCAGAGCGCTCCGCGACCCGACAGCGCGCCCAGCGGTTTCCTGTCGCGCGGAATGTCGCAGGGATTGCGGGCCGTCGCGGCGCTCCTTACCTGCGAAGCTCGAGGGGAGCGCGCGCAAGCCGCTCGGTGGAAGGGCGACATATGAAAAGCGATTTTTTGCTGAAACCCCTGTGCGCAGCCACGCTCGCGGCGAGCGCCTGTTTCTTCGGTCCCGCCGCGGCGCAGGCGGCGGACCCGGACGAATCCGAGCTTCTGCAGCATTTCGAGAAGGTCGACGTCTGGCATGCTCCCGTCGACTATAACGTCCGCTACAACAACCAGGACGTGATCGTCACCCGAGAGATGGTGGCGCAGCCCGCGCCCGAGGGCGAGCTCTGCTACATCCGCTTCGATCTCATCAGGGGCGAGGGCGATTACGGCTACGGCTTCAAGCCGGGAGCGCCGCGTGACGCGCATTGGGGGGTCAATGTGCTGAAAAGGGGCACGATTCTCAACCAACTGGCGTCGCAGCTGAAGATGAACGTCATCTATTTTTACACGCAGGGGCCGAAGACCGAGGCGGCCAAGGCCGTTTGCGCGCGCAAACAGGCCGCGCCCACGCCCGCCGCGGGCAACGCCCACACGGGCCCGTGGGCCGATCTCGTGACGAAAGCACGTCTGATCCACGGGTGGCCGGCGGCGCGCGCCCCGTAATCCGGCGCAGGAAAATGCGGGCGGCCGCGCGTAACGCTGGACAGCGGCGAGCGGTTTTGATATTCGCACCGCTCGTTCGAAAAAGCGTCGCGCTCGCGGCGCTCGCCGAACGGGCGCATAGCTCAGTTGGTAGAGCAGCTGACTCTTAATCAGCGGGTCCAAGGTTCGAGCCCTTGTGCGCCCACCAATAAAATCAAAGATATAGAGCCGTCACAATTGGCTCGCAGTTCGGCTTGGTGACCATATGGTGACCAACCGACTGCGCAGAATTTTTGTTGGGGATGATCGCCTCCCGTCGGCGCCGCATACCTCAACAGGCGAGCCCGCGAGGCACGAGAGTGAGAGCGGCGTCGGGTTTTCATGACGGGTTGAGGACCGGGAGAGAGTTTCCCGGCGCCCGTCATGGAGACGAACCATGACTCAGGTGGAATTTCTGGACGCCGCGCGCGGACATGACGGCGGCTACGAGGTGGATGCGAGCCGCGGAGTGCGGATTGGACGCGTGTCCTCTGAATGGTTCTCGCGGCCCGCGGATGAGCGGTATCTGTCGCTGTCGGAGCTGTTCGCGGCCGTACACGGCCGGACCGAGCATAGCCGAACGCGAACGGTTGAGAGCGCTGCGATCCGCGTTGAAGCCAGTCGCGACGATTCCGAAAAGTTTGCGCTCTTGCTGCCTGGTTCCGATGCGCCAATCGCGCCGACGCATTGGAGCTTCGGTCAACTCGCGAGTTTCGTCGGCGCGCCAGCGACATATCTGCGTCAGCTTCCTGCGCCGCTCGCTGGGATCAATCTGCAGTATGGGCTGAGCGCGCATCGCGCCGAGCAGATCAAGACGCTCGAGACCGACGACAGCCGGATCGAGCTGCGCGCAGTGACCGGTCCAGACTATGGCCGGATCTTCGATCATGAACCTGTATCCGCAGTGCAGCGCATCGCGGGCAATGGGACAGGCGACACGCGCTGGAAGGTTCCGGGCGTGCTCGACTGGTCGACCGGCATCTACAACCCCAATGTCGACGTGACACAGGAAAAGACAACGCTCTACGCTTCCGACCGTGACGTCTTCCTCTTCCTCGTCGACGATCTGTACCCGATCGAGGCCGGCCGTCTGCCTGACGGGTCGCCCGATCTTTTCTTTCGAGCTTTCTACTGCTGGAACTCAGAAGTCGGCGCAAAGACGCTTGGCATTGCGAGCTTCTATCTTCGGGCCGTTTGTCAGAACCGCAATCTTTGGGCGTCGAAGATTTCGAAGAGATCACGATCCGCCATTCCAAATATGCAGCATCGCGCTTCGCGCATGAGGCGGCGCCGGCGCTGACGCGCTTCGCCAATTCCTCGCCCATGCCCTTTATCAATGGCGTCAGGGCTGCGCGGGAACGGATTGTCGCCCACAATGTCGATGATCGCGTCGAATTCCTGCGCAAGCGCGGCTTCTCGAAACCGGAGACCTCGAAGATCATCGAGACGATGCTGACCGAGGAAGGCCGAAAGCCCGAGAGCGTCTTCGATTTCGTGCAAGGGATTACGGCGATCGCGCGGAGGAAGACGCATCAGGACGAAAGGCTCGATCTCGAGAAGCGTGCAAAGAAATTTCACCGTCAATCCAGACCATGAGCGCCAGCAGCAGGTCTGGGAAGCGATCCAGCGCTCCTACAACAAGGAAGCCATATCAGATCCGCCGCATTCTCACCGAAGGCGCGGTGCGGGCTTCAGACAAGCGCGCGCAATATGTCGGCGAAGATTATCTCGCCGCCGGCGGTCCCATCATTCGGGACCTTTTCCAGAGCGACGACGGCGGCTGGCTACAGGATGTCGCTCTACTTGAACGGCTGGTCGCCGAAAAATTAGCGCGCGACGCCGAGCCCGTCCGGGCCGAGGGGTGGAAATGGGTCCAGACGGCGATCGACTTCCCCTACGGCCACACCTATGGGCTCCGCCACCTTCAGGGCGAACGCCAGCCTTTGAGCGAAGAAGAAGTCGCAACTCGTGAGTCGCTTCGTCTCGAAGCCGCTCAGCTCGAAGCGGACTATTCCGAAGCCGGCGAAATCCCCGACGCCCTTGCCTCGTCATTGACTCCCGCATGGACACGGATCGCGTCGAAGACGGCTCTTCGTCGGGAAAGAGCTTCAGCCTGCCGCCGACATTTCGCGCGAGCGCAAGCGGGCTAAGAAGGGTAAAACTTTATCGCGTTGCGCTAAAGTAGACCTAAACCTGCATGATTGGCGTGGGTTCGAGAGGAGAAACGATCATGTCGCCACCATTGGCGCGCGTGGCGCTCGGAGCGCTGATAGGCGCGGCGGGCGTCGCGCTATTTGGCCGGCATATCGCGCGACGCGCACGTCCCGCCGCGAAAGCCGCGCTGAAAGCAGCATTGATCGCGATGCACGAGGCGCGGATCCGGGGCGGCGAAATCGCCGAAGCCGCCGAGGATCTCTACGCCGAGGCAAAGGCGGAGGCGGCGGCCGAGACCGAAGCCGCCCGGGACGCGGCGGCCGTCGCAGAGCCCACGGCCGCGGCCGTTCTCGACCGAGTCAATTCCCAGATGAGTCGTGATGGGGCTTTTTCCCCTCGACCCGAGGAAACGGTCATGACAAAGCAACCGGGACTCGACGGCCGCCATCGAGACAAGAACGGCAGAATCAGCAAGAAGCATGGCAATACGCTCATATCCACATTGCGTCAGACCTATGGGGCCGGATTCGCTCCGGGGCGGTCTGGCGATGAAAGATTGGCAGATGTTCTGCACGACCTCGACGAGCCGTCTCTCAGTCATCTGATCCATGACTTACAAAGCAATCGACTTGATTCGTGACTGATGACGAATGACCTCTCGACACCCAGTAGAGCGACTCTAGCGTTTTGGTCAGTCGCTGAACAATGGTCCTCCATAGAGTTTGGCTTTTGGAGCCTGGAGGAGATTCGAGATGGCCAGCAAGCGTCATAAGCCGAGAAGATCGCTCCGGCAGGCCGCGTGCTGACGATGCAGGGGCAATCGGTCGCGTAAACCATTCGATGATAAGCGTGACTGAAGTTACGTATTATCGGCGGCGACAGGAATACGGCGGGCTGAAGAGCGAACAGGTTAGCGATTGAAGATCTGGAGCAAGTGAACGCCCTGCCTCGCGCGAGCGAGCCTCTGTTGCGCAATCGACGCCGCACGTAACCCGCCGTCAGACGCAACCACTGAAACCATCCTCGTCAGCGGGGCAGCTTTCGAATGGTCAGACGCGCTTCCCCCATCGGAATGAACAGTAACGACGCGCGTAGCCAGTAAGTGGCCGTCCCGGGCCGCGTGAATAGGTAGGTTTCCTTGAAATTCAGCTCATGGGTTTTGCCATCCTTCGTCGAGACTCGGGCGCGGTAGGCGATCTCGATGTTATTACCGTGAGCAACCACGCTCGCCGGGCCGACCAGGTCGGCGCGCCGGCCGACGTAACGCCCTTTACCGATTTTCGAGAATCTCCAGACCTTATGTTGTTTCTCGCCGTCCGAATAGGTCGTGTCCTGAATCAGCTTGAACGAGTTTCCATCTGGCGCTCCGCGGATGTCGACCCGCACGCCGCGCGTCGATCCGTCGTGGAAATTCTTGAATTTTCCCTTGGCGGTCAATCGCCCGCTGAAGAAGGTCGCCAAATCATGCGCCTTCCCTTCTGCGAAGGCCGGACATGAAATGAGGGAGGCCGCGAAGAGGGCCACGAGGCTGAAGTGACGAACAAAACGCGACATGGCCCACCACAGTTCCGAGTCGATCCCCAAGACGCTTGAATTGTCGATGACGTTCATGACCCAGCTATACTTCTCTCTGTCGACTCGCTCAGACAACCGGGGCAACATTTTTCCCAGTCCCGGTGGTTAGAGCCAAGGCCAAGGCGCCCCAGATCGTCATTCTCTGTAGTTCGTTCGCATGCGGAATCCACCCGCTTGGCGTCAGATTGGAAGCTGACGGACACATACTCGCCAGCGGCTATCGGTATGGCGTCAGCCGCCACGACCGCTGAAATCAAAATATCGTTCCGCGCCGCCGCCGCCGCGACTCCGTCGATTAAGCTTGCAGTCGAGACTATCTGGTCGATAGCGCGGAGCGCCGTTGCCAGCCGATACGCTCGACCAGGAGGTTCTCCGTGTGCAGTCGAAGACGATTTCATCGCTCCTCCCCCACATCACCCATTCAGGCTCGTCGGCAACCGGTCCTTGACCGGCTCCAATTGGAGCCGCGTCGCGTACGCCGCGAGAAGGGCCTCGAACCCATTGCCATCAAGCCGAGCGCATTATCCGTTCGCGTTGCGGCAGCCGGATCGTTTCGCTCGACATTCGGCTGATTAAAGCCGTCCTGTAAGAAGCAGGACAACCACGATGATCAGGATGATGCCGATCACACCGACGCCGCCATGGCCGTAGCCGTAGCCGTAGCCGCCAAAGCGGCCACTAAAGCCTCCAAGCAAAAAGATGACGAGGATGATGATAAGTACAGTTCCCAGTGACATTATCCGTACCTCCGCTTGAAGGAACCTAATCAAACATGATGCGACCTCACCCGGTCAAGCATCGACAAAGGAACGACCAGCTCTTTGAGCCTGACAGCGTTTGGTCTTTCGATTCGATGCGGCAGCTAGAGGCCGTTAAGAACTGGCGGCCAGTTTAGTGACATTCTCGAGCATGGTGCAAATATGGGCGAGCGTGATCTTCCTTATCTGTCGAGCGCTACTCAGCAAATTTGAGCTCCTCAAGGACGCGCCTTGCGGTTTCCTGAGTCTCCAGCAGTTTGGCGTCGGGAATGCGGGAATCGTCGAGACTTCTCGCAGCGCGGTGAGCGTCGTCAAGCTCGATCGCCCGTAAGCGCCATTAACATGTGTTGAGCCAGGAATTGATATGGAGGCAAAAATATTTGAGTTGGTCCTTCATAAGCGAGACTGCCGCAATGGCTCCACCAAGACGCGGAGCATCATTGGAAAGAGCAGCAGCAAGTTGCCTTCGTCGCTTTTTGGCGCTGCTGAAGGAGTGTTGCTGACGTTTCTGGTCAATAATTCGCCGACATATTATTGTTACGAAATTCACCGATTTCTTTTTTTGTCCGTCGGCGTCTCCCATATGATGTGCTCGACAGATATTGTGAACAAGCCAAAGCCGCCATCGCACTGAAGGAATGGACATCATGGATATCCAGACGCTGCTCCTCATTATTATTGTTGTTCTCCTGCTTGGCGGAGGCGGTTGGTACGGCCGAGGACGTTGGTTTTAGACGCGAGGCAAGCGCCCGCCGCGGATCAAGTTTGAATTTAATAACGCGCCTCCTGGCGTTATGATGTTGTTCGATCGTGCGGCAAGGACTAGCCATTGGCCGGGGCGCGACCCCATCACCGGATCGCGCCCCAGCAGCGAAAAACCGAATTTAGATTTTCCAGTAACCTTCTCGATGGCCTCCAGGCGAAGCGCGACAACTCGCCCGCCCTTTTTTTCACCGGTTTGGCCGCGCTCGGATAGGCGCGGTTCTTGTCGACCGTGATGGTTTTTGGCGTTACAGTGTGTAGTTGCTTCAAAGTCTTCCGAAGGAAGCGTTGAGCTCTCCGCCTCAGCGCCAGACGGGTTCCACCGTTTGACCGTAGCTGTCGACGGCGCCGTAAAGCCGCCATGGCCATTAAGCGCATTATCAAAACCATTCGGGTCGATTTAATCCGCGTGACGCTGGCTTTGTCATATTCAACGGCTAATCTTGATGCTGCTTAGCTGCCCATCACCAGTGAGGATATCGCCATGAAGGGCTTTGTCGAAGACATTGAGGAACTAACCGAGGAGAACAAGGACTTCCGGCGCGTTCTCTATACGGGCAAGCACCTTCAGTTGGTGCTGATGGCTCTAAAACCCGGGGAGGAAATCGGAGAGGAAGTCCACTTGGACCACGACCAGTTTTTCCGGGTCGAAAAAGGCAAGGGCGAAGTTCTGATTGACGGAGTCCGTACGAAGATTAAGAGCGACGATGCGATCATCGTGCCCGCAGGCGCCCGCCACAACGTCATAAACACGGGTGAAAAGCCTTTGAAGCTCTATACGATCTATGGACCGCCGGATCACCGGGACGGCGTCGTCCGCGCCACTAAGGCGGAGGCCGAAGCTGGTGACGAGCACTTCGATGGCAAGACCACGGAGTAGCCGCTCAAGGTTGTGCACGGCAAACCGATCGCCCCTTTTTGCCTGCTGCCTCGAGCATCGGCCGCCGGCCCGAACCTAACTGCGGCCACCGCGAACTCTTGGCAGACGGGAGCGCAAAAAAATCAGGTCAAGGTTCTGATGTCGCGCGCGGACGTGTTCGTCCTTCATCGCTCTACTTGGCGTTATGGTCCACATTAAGGAAGTCGCGAAAAGCGGCAATCATTGACGGGATCAGCTTTGCCCATGCGGCATAATCCTCTTTCACACTTTCGGCTGCAACTTTAGCAGCGCCGTGCAGCCAATCGACCGGGCGCGCGTCGAGATCGCTGCGAATGCTTGGCGTTTGCACTTCGCTAGCGGCGTGGATTGCGCCGAGGTCGAAGCCCATGGCCTCGAGCAATTGGAGGTTCAACTTGGCGCCTGCGTTGTCGCCGAGGTCGAGCTTTCGGGAATCCGCCGCAATCCGCCGGACGATGAAACCGTCATGGATATGAAGGAAGGAATCAGGCGATCGATATTTGCCCGTAGCTAGATCGACAAAAGAAGGCGGGCGCGCGTCTCCGCCATGGGCCCACTGCCACGCGGACGGCGCCAGCGCCTTCGCCTCCCGTATGACGCTCCCGCCGCGCCAGTCCGCGACCGCCACGAAGCGTTGTCGCCCCAACCCTCCACTGCCCTTTCTACGAGACGCGAACCTCTCGACGACGGCGTCCGTGGGGAGACTCGAACGAAGAGCGCTCTTGACCTCATCCGGCGGGGTCGCCGCCGGATACTTCCTGACCTCGTCCCAGAATTCTTCCCGCTCTTCGTCGGTGCAGGCCACGAACGGAAGCATCCAGGCTGCGTTCTCATCGAGCAGCGTTGGCCTCGGTTGGTCCAGACCCTTTCGGTACCCAGCGGCAATCGCGCTGGCGGCGTCGTGGTTGCTGAACGCCACGCCCGGAGCGAGCCGCACGCTTGTCGCAAGTCGGACAAGGTCAAGGGGATATGGAATGACCGCCGCCTCATCGAAATCATTCACGCCCCACACCAAACGACCTTCGGCGTCGCGCCACGTCCCGAAGTTTTCGACATGAGTATCACCAACGCTAAGAACGGCTGGCGCATCACTTAGATCGGCGCAAATTTTCTCGATTGTCTTCGCCCATCGGAAGAATGTTGCGCGAAGGAAGGTGAAGGCGTCCTTCTTCATCTTCTCGTGTTTATGTTCAAGGTCTGCTTCCACCACTTGGCATTGGTTACGAAGCCACGCCTCGTATGTATCGTTGTCAGCCCGAAAGGACATATCCTGTCTCCTCGCTCGATCGTCGCCGAAATGTCTCGCAGAGCCCGGATCGAGAGAATGTGGCGTCGCCGGACCGTGGCGCCGAAGGTGGTATTGGCGCGATGCTCCCTGATGAATGCGTTTAGCGCGGACTTGATCTCCGGATTGTAGTTGGGAATCGCCCAGCCCCCTTCGCTAACGACAAGGTCGTTGCGTGGGAGCGCTTTGGGAAAGACCCCAGACTATATGGTGGCTTTGTGAGCGCCGACGACAACATAAGGTAGCAGTTAGGCATTCACCATCGACGAAGGTCTTCGTTCTCAAGGTTCTCATCGATCGGCATGATTGCAATCTGCTTCAAGCCTTTGGCCACCGCGAGATGGTCCGCATACTGCTTGAAAGGCGTACGTGGATCTCGCGTCCGCTGAGGCTCTCGATCGTGTCCAGCCTGGGCAAGGTGGGGCCGATGACGACAATCTCCTTGACGTTCGTCGACCACGGATCGACGAAGTCGACAACGATCGAGTTTAGAGCAGCCGTCCGCACGAAGATCGTAAGCTTGGCCGATGCTCAAGCATCCATCCGGAGACGCCGGCAACGCCGCCTCCTGATCCGCCGCTAACGTCGGATCAGCGCCAGGAGAATGATGATCAGAATTGGAACGCCGAGCATCGAGAGCAATTGAACGCTCCCTGACTTACGCTCTGTTTTGGATGTGCTTCGCCAGGCGCTCTTCAGGTTTCGGGGCTATCAATTTTGTATCTCTGCACTTCAGCGGAGCGCGCCGCGTCAATGCGCATCACGAGTGACGCGAAGTGATTGAAGGCTCGCAACTAGCGCAAAGGGCCGGCGCGGCCTTATGTCTCACTCATTGCGCTACCGGGCTTTTCGTGATCGACTATGATTGCGCTACTGGCAAATCGCGAGAGGCAATACGCAATAACGCATTGTCAGTCATAACTGAGGAGACCGACCATGGGCAGCACTACCGACAAGATCAAGGGTGCGGCAAATCAGGCGGCGGGGGCAGTCAAACAGGGAGTCGGCCAAGCAGTGGGCAACCCAAACCTTGAGCTCAAAGGCGCTGTGCAGGAGCTCAAGGGCGAAGCTCAGGAGGCCGTCGGCAAGGCTAAGGATGCCGTGAAGAAGCTCGTCGACAAGGCTTAACTTGACCTCATCCTGTGCGTAAAAAAAGGCGGCCCTACAGGCCGCCTTTCGTATTTGGTCATTTGACCAGCCCCGGGGGACCAGAGCGGAGCGTGTCGCGGCAAGGCATGGCCGATCAACTTGGGATTGGCCATGCTAGTGTGCGCTGGGTGTTGAAGTCGGCGAAAGGGCGGCATAATCCCCCTCGGCTGTGAGCATTGATATCGTTCAGGGTGATGCGTGATGGCCAAGGAACCAAAAGCTTCGATTCAGGATAACCCGCTGGTCCGCGCCTTATCCAGATGGGAGAACGAAGGCGGCAGAACCGATGCAGATCGGGAAAAGCGGGCTGCTCTGGCCAAGGAAGAAGAAGCACTCATTTTACAGTGCTTGGGAGCGGCGGTCATCAGCCGCTGGAATAATCTACCCACGGAAGTCCAGCGGGAACTTTTCGCGCGCGCCGTTTCTGTCGGCGAGCCGCTCGCCACAGCGGACTTGAAAGAGCAACTCGCCCGCTTTCTTCACAGCCACAAAGATTTGTGACTGCGGTGACGAGGACTTCCTGCGTTTCGCCATGACCGTGCGCGTTTTTTTGTATCCCTTTCCATCATCCAAATGGTCAAACAACCGCGCCGAATATTTCCCCGATACCGGCGGTTAGAGCTATCGCCAAGGCGCCCCAGAATGTCACTCGGGCTGTGGCGCGCAAAACATTCGCCCCGCCTGCTCTTGCGCCGATGGCGCCTAGAAGAGCGAGAAAACACAAAGACGCGCCGGAAACTATGGGAACAAGATCGCCAGCGGGCGACACCAGGACCATGAGTAAGGGCATGGCGGCGCCGACAGAAAATGCTGCAGCCGATGTCAGTGCGGCTTGCACAGGACGCGCCGTGGTGATCTTCGAAATCCCCAGTTCATCGCGCGCGTGAGCGCTCAGGGCGTCTTTCGCCATCAACTGATGGGCAACCTGCCGCGCAAGAGCCGGATCGACGCCGCGCTGGACGTAAATTTCGGCAAGCTCGTCAAGTTCGGCCTTGGCGCTCTCGGTCAGTTCGCTGCGTTCCCGAGCGAGATCCGCCCTTTCGGTATCGGATTGCGAGCTCACGGACACATATTCGCCAGCGGCCATGGACATGGCGCCAGCCACTAGTCCCGCGACGCCAGCGATCAAGACGCCGCCCTCAGCCGTATTGGCTGCTGCAACGCCGACGATCAAGCTCGCAGTTGAAACGATGCCGTCATTGGCGCCGAGCACCGCGGCTCTTAGCCACCCGATACGCCCGACCAGATGGTATTCCGGGTGCAGTCGCAGACGACTCATCCGACGTTCCAATTCTCAGATTAAATCCGCCCAAGCAGCATGAGAACGACAAGAACGATCAGGATGAGGCCGATCACGCCGACGCCGCCATGCCCGTACCCATAGCCGTAGCCGCCAAAACGTCCACTGAAACCGCCGAGCAAAACGATGATGAGGAGGATGATGAGCAATGTTGAGAGTGACATTAAGCAATCTCCGTCGCAGGGAATTTCACTTTTGAGCTTATCACGGCCGCTTCGCCGGTCCACGCCCCGTATCTTTTCAAGACATTCAAATTGAAAGGCGGCAACGCGTCGAATAGTAATGCCCTTCGAAAGTCAACAATCGTCGGGTTCATGATGGGGATCTCGCGCTGAGCTGGATCTCGCGGTCGTAGAACCGCTTGTCAACATTGCGGCGTGCCGCGTGGATGATGGTCGAGCCCGGCGCTTCCTCGCAGAGCAGTTCCATCAGCCGCATCTGACTGAGGTCGTCGAGCGCCGAGGTCGGTTCGTCCATGATGATGATGTCTGGTGGCCTCAGTAGCACGCGCGCGAAGCCGAGCTGTTGCTGTTCGCCGTCGGATAGCACATCGGACCAGCTCTGCTCCTCGTCCAGGCGCGATACGAGATGAGCCAAGCCGCAAGCGGCGAGGATCCTTTTGGTGCGCGCGGGGTCGGGCGGCGTGTCGCCGCAAGGATAGTCGAGCGCCTCGCGCAGCGTGCCCCGCGGCATATACGGCTGCTGCGGCATGAACGCGATGCGCGCATCCTTCGGACGCAGAATGCGGCCGCTGCCCCACGGCCACAACCCCGCCATGGCGCGGATCAGCGTGCTCTTGCCGGCGCCAGGATCTCCCTTCACGAGAACCTTCTCGCCGCGTCCGATCGTCGCATCGGTGTCCGCGAGCATCAACGCGCCGTCATGCTGGGCGATGGAGAGCCCGCAAAGATGCAATGCGTCGTCGTCGCTGAAGGCGAGATCAATCATCTTCTCCTCGGCTCCGATCGCGAGTTCGTCGAGGTCATCGAAGAAGAGGTCAAGGGCGGCGACGCGCCGAGCCGAGGCAAACCAGTCCGCGAGGCGCAGCGAATTGTCGGCGAGCCAGTTGAGCGCCAATTGCACCTGTATGAAGGCGGCGGCCGCCTGCATGAGATCGCCGAGCGACATTTCGCCGGCGAGATATTTCGGTGCGCCCAGCATGAGCGGGATGGCGGGCGCAAGCACGTTATTGCCGCTCGACAGGAAGAGCATGCGCGCCTGTCGTCCAATCACCGCAACCCAGCGCAGCGCAACCTGACTGAATCTCGCATAATGCCGCTCCCGCTCGGCGTCGTCGCCGCCGATAAGCGCGATTGTTTCGGCGTTTTCGCGAGTGTGCGAAAGTTCAAAACGAAAGTCCGCCTCTGCGACCGCCTTCGCCTCGACGCGCGCGACGAGCGGACGGCCCAAAAGCAGCATGCCGAAGGACGTCGAGGCGGAATAGATGACGACCGCGATTACGAGATAGCCGGGGATCGTCACGCCCCCAATCGTCAGCGAGCCGCCGATGAACCACAGCACGCTGACGAACGAGACCGCCATGAGCAGAGCATTCGTGACGCCCGTCGCAAAGTCGACGAAGAGCTCGATAGCGATCCGCCCGTCCTCGGCGATGCGCGCTTCCGGATTGTCGACGAGTCGAAGGACGCTGAGCTGATAAAAGCGGCGGCGCTCCATCCAGCGCCGCACGAGCGTCTGAGTCAGCCATTCCCGCCAGCGCAACTGAAAGCGCATGCGCATCTGCAGTAGCGCGACGCTCGTCAACGCAGAGGCGAAGGCCAGCGCCAGCATCAGGCCGATGCTGAGAAGGATCAGCCGCTGGTCCTTATTCTGCAGGGCGTCGAAGAAAAACTTGTTCCATCGGTTGACCGCGATGGCCGGGGCGAGATTGAGCAGCAGGCAGGCAAAGAGCCCCGCCACGAACAGTTTCGCTTTGCGGCGCGTGGGGCCGGTCCAGAAGCCAAAGGAGAGGTTCGCAAAGTGGCGCAGGAGCCGCACATCGACCGCGGTTGGAACAATGCCGTTAGTCATATTCGTTCCTAAAACTCAACTTGGGATGACCGGCAAGGCGGCATAGATGGCCCTGCATCTTGGCGCGATCGGCGCCTTCATGTGAGACTATCGCTGTCTGCCTGTGAACTCTTATGTGATCGTTTTTCTCATGTCATTTTGATGGACGCCGTCTGGCTTCGCGTGAAGCGAGGCCGAAGAGCAGACTAGCGACGTTCGCCGACACACAATCGCAGATAGGACCGTGAGTGACCTGGGACGCGAATGAAACTCCCTACTGGAGCCATGATGCTTCCGAGCTGGCCGCAGCTTTGGAGTCGGGTCCAGATGGGCTGTCGTCCGATCGCGCCGCTGCGCGGCTCTTAAGCGTCGGTCCCAACAGCGTCGAGGATGCGCCGCGCCTGAGCGCGCTTCGCCTCCTTCTACGCCAGTTCCAAAGCCCGCTCGTCCTCATCCTGGCGTTCGCCGCCGCAATCTCGCTGGCGCTTCAGCAATGGGTGGACGCCGCCATCATCCTGGCGATCGTCCTGGGCAGTTCGCTCCTCAGCTTCTTTCAGGAATATCGGGCGTCCACCGCGGTCGAGGAACTGAAGAAGCGCTTGGCGCTGACGTGCCGCGTGGTGCGGGATGGGGTGGAGCGGACGGCGCCGGTCAGCGCGATCGTGCCCGGCGACCACATCCTCCTCTCGGCGGGCAATCTAATCCCGGCTGATGGGCTCGTGATCGAGGCGCAGGACTTCCTCGTCAGCGAAGCGAGCATGACCGGCGAGTCGTTTCCGGTCGAGAAGCGGGCCGGGATAGTTCGTCCCGACGCGCCTATCACTGAACGGACCAATGCCGTCTTTCTCGGCGCTTCGGTGCGCAGCGGCACGGCGAAGGTCCTTGCCATGAGCACCGGCCGCCGAACCGAGTTCGGCGCTATTGCGGCGCGGCTGGGGGCGCGCCAACCCGAGACCGACTTCGCCCGTGGCGTGCGGCAGTTCGGTTATCTCCTCGTCCGCGTGATGATTGTCATCGTTCTCTTCGTGCTGACTGTGAACTTGTTGCTCCACCGCCCGGTGATCGAGTCCCTGCTGTTCGCCGTGGCGCTCGCGGTCGGTCTGTCGCCTGAACTCTTGCCGGCGATCATCAGCGTGACCCTTTCGGCCGGCGCGCGGGCCATGAGCAAGCGCGGCGTCATCGTCCGCCGGCTCGACGCCATCGAGAACCTCGGCAGCATGGATATCCTGTGCACCGACAAGACGGGCACATTGACCGAAGGCGCCATTGTTCTGCGCGACGTCCTCGACGCCGGAAGCCAACCTTCAGATGAGGTGCGACGGCTTGCCTTTCTCAACGCCGCCTTCGAGACCGGCATCGAGAACCCGCTCGATGAAGCGATTGTGACTGCGGGCAAGGACATTGGGCTAACGACCCGCGGCGCCGCAAAGATCGACGAAATCCCCTACGACTTCATGCGTCGCCGACTCACCATCGTCGTGGCGGAGGATGGAGCGCCGTCACAGCGCCTGTTCATCACCAAGGGGGCGTTTTCGAACGTGCTCGACATATGCACATCATTGGACCGCGATGGCGTCGAGGTTCCAGCGGACGCCGAGCGGCGGGCGGAACTGGAGAAAGTCTTCAAGGCCAAAAGCGTTGAAGGCTTCCGTGTTCTGGCCGTAGCCACCCGCAAGGTTCCAGTGAAGGCGGACTACGACCGCGACGACGAACGGGAGATGACTTTTCGTGGCTTTCTTGTCTTCTACGACCCGCCTAAGGCGGATGCGCGGCGCACGATCGACGATCTCAATCGGCTAGGCATCCGCATCAAAGTGATCAGCGGCGACAACCGCTATGTGACGGCGCATCTGGCGAAGGCCGTCGGCCTCGATGCAACGTCGATGCTCACGGGCGAAAAGCTCGTAAAACTCAAGGACGAGGCTTTGTGGCATCTCGCGCCACGGACAGACCTCTTTGTCGAGATCGATCCCCAGCAGAAGGAGCGGATCGTCCGCGCCCTGCAGCGGACAGGTCACTCGGTCGGATATCTCGGCGACGGCGTCAATGATGCGCCGGCCCTGCATGCGGCCGATGTTGGCATCTCGGTCGAGACGGCGGTGGACGTCGCCCGCGAAAGCGCCGACATCATCCTGCTCGACCGCGACCTGGACGTGTTGCGCTCTGGCGTGGAGGACGGTCGGCGGACCTTCGCCAACACGCTGAAATACATCTCGATCACCACCAGCGCGAATTTCGGGAACATGGTCAGCATGGCGCTGGCGGCGCCGCTGCTGCCGTTCCTGCCGCTTGCCGCCAAGCAGATCCTGCTGAATAACTTCCTCTCCGACGTGCCGTCGATCGCGATATCCAGCGACAATGTCGATGCGGACCGGGTCTCACATCCGCAGCGCTGGAGCATCAGCGAGATCCAGAAGTTCATGATTGTCTTCGGCCTGATCAGTTCGGCCTTCGATATGTTGACCTTCGCGGTGCTGCTCCTGGTTTTCCACGCCGGCGAGGCGACGTTCCAGACCGCATGGTTCATGATTTCGCTGCTGACCGAACTCGCGGTCGTCCTCGTCCTGCGAACCCACAAGCCGGCTTTTCGAAGCAGCCCGAGTCAGTTGCTGTTGTGGTCAACGCTTGCGGTAGCAGCCGCGACCTTCGCTATCCCCTTCCTCGGGGCGCTGAGCTCGATGTTCGGCTTCGTGCCGCTCTCGGCGATTGAGATCAGCGCCGTTGTCGCTATCGTCCTCGGCTATATCGTGGCCACGGAAGTGGGTAAGATATGGTTCTTCTGGTCCGTCAATGCCGCAGGTCGTTCGAAGCGGATCAGAGCTCGCGACCAAGGCCCCTGAGCCCAGACCGCATCCTCTTGGGCCTTTCATGAGCGCGCTCCTCGCTACGGCGTTGGTCGTGGCGGGAGCCTTGGTCTTAACGGGAACGCTCGTCTGATCGGAACGCTTGTCCAACTGGGACTTTAGCCGCATGAAGCGTCAAAGTCCGCCATCCAGCCAAACAAATAGCTTAGGCCGACCGGAAAGCGGCCGCCGCCATCGCCATAATTGCGGCGACGCAATCGCCCGACCGCCATTAACCGTAAGAAAAAAACGCCATGAGTAGCTTATCGTCTCAAATACACGCTCCGGCTCTTACGGAACGTCTCGCTCGTTTGTCGCGCACTCTCCTTGTCGGCGTGGCGCTCGTCATTGGCGCCGCCGCCTTGCCGTCGATCGGCGCCGCCCGGGATATGGTGGCCTTTTCATCGTCCGTCGAGCCGGGCACGATTGTCATCGACGCGCGGCGCCGCAAACTTTTCTTCGTTGAGGATGAAGGCGTCGCAATTCGCTATCCGATCGCCGTGCCAAAGAGCAGCGAGGAATGGTCCGGCTCCGCCACGATTATCGGTAAATACGTCAATCCCGACTGGGCTCCGCCAAGGATTGTGAAACGCGACCATCCGGAATTGCCGGACCTTATTCGCGGCGGCGCGCCGAACAATCCCATGGGCGCTCGCGCGCTTACCCTCAGCCGCTTCCAGGTGGCGATTCACGGGACGACCAAAAGGATGCGCGCATCGATCGGCTCCGCCGCCTCCTACGGCTGCATCCGCATGTTGAATGAGGATGTGATTGATCTGTTCGATCGCGTAAGCGTCGGCACGCCTGTCATCATGAGGCCATGACGGTCACGATCTTAGTTGTCCGCGGGCGGCCGATTTTCAACGTGTTATGCAGACCATGAGAGTTTTGGAGGCTTCGACTGTCGGCATTGGCTGCGTTTCTCGACCACCTGGCGCGGCGACATGACTCGGAATGTTGGAATTGCTATATTTCTAGCGTAGGAAGGAAAATTATAGGAGGGGCCTCGGCCCGCGACCGCTCTAGAGACCCGCGTACGTGGCGTGAGCGTAGCAGCGACGCAGTCGGAATTTCGCGCTGGCCTTAGGGCAACGCGCCTGAGCCAAATTGCAACAAGGTTTTATCGTATTAATTGCGCGTAGTAAAAAGCGCCAGCAAGGATATTTCGAAATCACAATCGAGCCCTTAGACCCGCAATACGCTCCGGTGCTCGCCCAGGCGGTCGTCGACACGGTCCGCGATCCTCTGCTCGTGCTTAATTGTCATCTCAGCGTAACCGTAGCTAGCCGGTCCTTTTTCGATAATTTTGCAGTCACCCCTGAAGAGGTCATCGGACGTTCGGTTTATGAGATTTTAGACGGCCGCTTCAACATAGCGCGCTTGGCTTCGGTATTGGATAAAATCCTGCCCGAGCACGCCGTCGCGGAAGATTTTGAGATAGATGCCGAGTTTCCTCGCATCGGACAGCGCGTCGTGATTGTGAACGCGCGAGAAGTCTTCTTCACGAGCAACGCTCACAAAGCTATTTTGCTCTCCTTCGTAGATGTGACCCATCGACGTGTCATAGAGAAGGAGAAGGAGTCTCTTCTCAATGAAACCAGGACGCTGCTACGGGAGAAGGAAGTGTTGCTCCTGGAAATGCAGCACCGCATTTTCAATAGTTTGCAAATCATCGCGAACATCATCATGATGAAGACTCGGGTCACGACCTCGGAAGAAGCGCGCCGACACCTGCAGGACGCCTACTCCCGCGTTATGTCGGTGGCGACATTGCAGCGGCACATCGACACGGCAGGCCGCACGGAACTCGTCGAAGTCGCTCCCTATTTGACCACGCTATGTGACGGACTCGCGGCCTCTATGATCGGCGAGGAGAAACAAATATCCCTGAAATACACCTTCGACAGCGCCCTCATTCCCTCGACGGAAGCAGTGAGTCTTGGCCTGATCACGACGGAGCTGGTTATCAACTCCGTGAAATATGCATTTCCTCAAAGCCGCCAGGACGCGGAAATCCTCGTCAAATACGAGACGTCCGGCTCCGACTGGCAGCTCACTGTCTCCGATAATGGCGTGGGCAGGCCGGAAGGATACACTACAGCCGCCCCTTCAGACGGCTTAGGCAGCACGCTTGTGAAGGCGCTCGCGCAACAGATCAAGGCGCAAATTGAAATGGTGAGCAGTCCTCGCGGACTCGTTGTGTCGATCGCGCACGCGACATTTAGCCCACGGCCTGCATAGGCCTCGCCAATCCAGATCGGATCGGCAAGGCGTTGGCAGTAAACGTCGCGCGCGACGGTTACTGCATCAGCAGGAGCAATCCATGAAAATTGGACGGACAGGTTAACGCTGGATCAGAGCCCAAAGGCTGAGAACCTGCCGAGGGCATCACTGTCGCTGTGACAACATTTTGTCGAGGCAACCGCAATCGAAAGGAGTAGGGCACGTGCAGCGCCCTTATCCCACCGAAGTCGCCCCACTCGGTTCACCGCGAGGCCGGTAGCTGTTGCGGCCTCGCGTCCAATTGCGGCGCAGGACAAGGCGCGCGCTTTATTGGCAGGCCCACACCCAACCAGCGATCGGGTCCCACTGCCAACACGAACTGCCGCCATAGCCGTAGCCGGGATAGCCGTAGCCCGCCGATGCGCCTGCGACTCCCGCGCCCAGAAGGCCAGCCGCGGCCCCAGCCGCCGCGCCCGCGACGCCAGCTGCGGCGCCAACCGCAGCGCCCGGGATGCCGTAGCCTCGGCGATAATAACCGTGGCGATAATAACCGCGGCGATGGCCCCGATAATAAGCTGGTTCGAATGACCTGGTTAGTCCAACGCTCGTTGGACTCGCGGCGCTCATGGGGCCAGCCAAAACTTCCGCCGGTAGAGCCGCCAGCGCGGTCACCCCGCATAACGCGGCCAGGACAGATTTCACACTCTTACACATTTCGACCTCCCTTTTTTAGAAACGCAGATTTTCAGAAACACAGAGTCGAGTCCGCCCCAACGCGGGCGTGCCGCGCGCTGCTTCTGAAGAGGATCAACTAGGCCCAAATGTGAAGTTGTCGAGGCCTCGGTGTAACTCAGATTTCAATTGTGATCCCTTTCGAAAACTTTCACGACAGTAAAATCAGCGCCTTGAGCATGTGACCTTACGCCGTATTACGGCCGGGGATTTTGTCGCAAATTGATTTCGACTATATGGCCGTCATGTTGATCGTCGTGGGCTTGTTGTGCCTAGTAGGGCCGGCTGCCTCATTGCGCGCGCCAACTGCTGCGCGGGAAGCGATCAATGTGGATTCATGACGTTCCGCCGATACAATTTGCCGCATCGCTTCTCGGCGTTCGACTGAAATTCGCCGAAGTGAACAATTATGTCGTTTTGATAAAGTCCGCGGAAAATACAGTGAGGTCCTCAATGCAATGGCGCAATTCTCTGCGAGGCTACGGTGCAGCCGTCCAAATCGTTCATTGGTTTTCCGTGCTTCTTGTTGGCGTCGCATGGGTGCTCGGGACCGTGGGCGAAAACCTGCCACGTGGGAGAGCCCGCGATCTCGGGGAATTAATCCATGTTTCTGCGGGAGAGTTGATCGCCATCCTTTTGATCTTTCGTGTCGGCTGGCGTCTAATCAACGCGCCGCCGTCTCCAGAACCGACGCCGCTGGGGAGATTTGGCGATTTGGCCGCCAAAATCGTCCACCTTGCGCTTTACGCGCTGCTTGCGGCGGTTGTCGCCGTTGGCGTCGCGACGCAATTTGCCGATGGCGACGCGCTTTCCGTGCTTGGCATTTTCGATATCGCATCGCCGTGGACGAAGAACAAAACGTTTGCACATGACATGAAGGAAATTCATGAAACTCTAGCGAACGGACTTATCATCCTCGCCACGCTCCATGCTGGAGCGGCGTTCGTCCACCACTTCGTTTTTCGCGATCGCACTCTGAGACGTATGCTGCCAGGGGCTTCGAAGCCTCGCTAATCCTGCGCTCGCTGCTCTAAAGTGACGCTGTGATAGCTTGGGCTTCGTTGCGGCCTGTCGGCGCGAATGCACCGCGGGCAGCTCTGCTTTTCATCGCAAGAATAACGGTTAACCGCAAAAAGCCCGATGCGGCTCAAGCGTGCGCTTGCGATAGCCGCCCATCTTGGCGGGCGCGTCGGAGCCGGTCGCGCGTTTGGCGCTGCGACCACTTGACCACGGAAGAAACCGCAACACCAAACCGCTACGCCACAGCCCGGCAACTCTCACCGGCCGAAACCGCAGCCACGACGCGTTCGCGAAGATCGTTGGGAAGGGGTCGAACCATCGATGCTGGCCTTCCATCCAGCCAGCATCTCGAATCACAATCCGCAGAAAATGGGAATCAGCTCGAGTCTAAAAAAACTGGAAACGCTCTAATAGCGAGGAGGCGTGCTACGGTCGTGAGCCGAGGCGGGACCTGCTAGCCACTCTGAGGAGGGAACGCCTTTTGTAGCGATCGCCGACCGCCTGATAATCCACCCGCTGAACATGGCTTTTCAAAGGGAAGTCCATCCAGGAAGTTGCTTAGCCCTTCGGGATTTTCGTTTACTTGATGCTGCTATAGAAATGAAGGAGACCCAAGTAGCGGAAGCACCCGGGCTATGATCGCTCCCAAACAGACTAGCACCACTAGCAGCTTGAGTAGCTGTGCTAGCCGCGCATCGGGACAGAATTTATCGATCACCCAAAACAAGATCGCCCCAAGGACGACGATGATAAGGATTCCAATTATGAGCGTTAGCACCGCAGTCTCCCGGTAAATTTACGGCAATGTCCAAAACTCATTGCACTTTCGTCGATTTTTGGTGACGCGCGCTTGGGTCAGCCCTCGGCTTTCGCCTAATGAAGAGCTTACTACAAATCTGTTTCAAAATTTCGCATTTGCGTTGAGTTTTGGCAACAGGAATTCGTGAGACGCCGATGCGCCTCGGCAAAAGGCCTCAACTCGAAAGATTGGACGCGCTCACCACTTCGTTCGGTTCGACTTAGCAGAACGGATATGCCAAACGCTTGATCGGTCCGGCGCGAGTGGCGCTGGTCATTTAATTGCGTTCAACGCGCGGATCGCCTTGCGAAAAGCGCCGCTGATTATAACGAGGCGTGATGCATCGGAGACGTGGTCCCTCATCCAATCCTTGGCAGGCCAATTTGTCGGTTCGCACGAATCTAGATCGCGGAAGCGACACCTCCTCCCACTGACGTGGATACACGTCGAGGCATTGGACACATCCCATCGTCGCACGGTCTCGTAGGAAACCGCGACGCCCCGTTCAGCCAACAGATCTTCCACGTCGCGGAAGCTCAGGGCACAGCTGAGTTTGGTCATCATGGCGGATACGAGCGGGACATCAGCAGCGGTATGCGCCTAATGTGACAATGCCCCAGAGACTCGCCCCGACCAAGGTGATTTCTCGAGACGCCCTGGATAATGCGAAAAATGCCCATGATCAGGCGCAGGCGCAGTTTGGACTGGACGAGGCCACGATCGACTCTGCGGTAAGTCCCCTCGGTCACACCGATCGTATGGGACGGCGTCCGCGATTTGCCCTTGTGACTGCTACACATCCGCCTGCCGCAACTTGGCGACGATTCTCCGGCTTGTGACGCCTGCTCGGCATTGCGATCATCGTCCCGTCACAAGTCGGCTAACGCATGCCGAGTTTGAAAAATGCGGGTTAGCGAACGCTCGGAGGGTTTTCGTGCCAGATGCTTCCTCAGCCCTCCACTCGACTCCCGGCCTCAGTGAAGCAGATGCGCAGGCCAGGCTGAAGAGCGAGGGGTACAACGAGCTACCGCGGCCGGAACGGCGCACGCCGCTGCGAATCGTTCTCGAGGTCCTGCGCGAGCCGATGCTCGCGCTGCTCATCGGCGGCGGCCTGATCTACTTGCTGCTGGGGGATTTGAAGGAAGCATTAATTCTCCTCGTCTTCGCAACAATGTCGGTCGTCATCACGGCGGTGCAAGAGACCCGCACCGAGCGCGTCCTGGAAGCGCTGCGCGACCTTACGAGTCCGCGCGCGCTGGTTATTCGTGACGGCGTACGTAAGAGAATCGCTGGGCGCGAAGTCGTGCGTGGCGATGTCGTCGTGCTCAGCGAAGGCGACCGGGTTCCCGCCGACGCGGCGCTCAGCGAATGCCAGGACCTCCAGATCGACGAGTCGCTGCTGACGGGAGAGTCAGCGCCCGTTCGCAAGATCTCTCGCGCCGATGCGCCTCTCGAAAGCCGCCGGCCCGGGGGCGATGACCTGCCATATGTGTTTTCAGGCTCGCTGGTGGTGCGCGGAACCGGAATAGGCGAAGTGATCGCGACCGGCGCACAGAGCGAAATCGGCAAAATTGGCCAATCGCTCAGCACAGTCGAAACGGAGCCGCCGCGTCTGCTGGCGCAGACACGGCGTCTCGTGGGGGTGTTTGCTCTCGCAGGAGGCGCCGTGAGCGTTTTGGCGGTGTTGCTCTACGGCGTGTTGCGCGGAGGATGGCTCGATGCGGTGCTTGCGGGCATCGCGCTCGGCATGTCGATGCTGCCCGAGGAGTTTCCCGTCGTGCTCACCGTATTCATGGCGATGGGAGCATGGCGGATTTCGCGGGCGCGCGTATTGACCCGTCGCGCCGCGGCCATCGAATCTCTGGGTTCGGCGACGGTCTTGTGCACGGATAAGACCGGCACCCTGACCGAGAACCAGATGTCGATTGCCGAACTACGCCTCAAGGGCGGCGAGGCATTACGAGCCGGCCAGATATCCCGCTCAATGCCTGCGAGCTTCGATCATCTGGTCCAGTTCGGAATTCTCGCCAGCGCGCCTGATCCATTCGATCCGATGGAAAAAGCGTTTCACGATTTCGGCCGGAACCATTTGCCCAAGACCGGAACTCTGCTTGGTCCAGATTGGAAACTATTGCAGACATACGGTCTTCGTTCCGATCTCCTTGCGATGTCACAGGTCTGGCAAAGCGACGCCACGCCGGAATTCGTTGTCGCGGCCAAAGGCGCGCCGGAAGCCATCGCTACCCTCTGCCGATTGAACGAGACGGAGTTTGCTGCAGTGAAGCGGTCCGTTGAGGGCATGGCTGCGGAGGGTCAGCGCGTTCTGGGAGTGGCCAACGCATCCTTCGCGCAGAAAGCGTTGCCGGACTCGCAGCGAGACTTCACGTTCGAATTCTTGGGGCTCGTCGGACTCGCCGACCCGTTACGCTCAGCCGTTCCGGCCGCCGTGAGCGAGTGTCGGTCGGCAGGCATCAGGGTGGTCATGATCACGGGCGACTACCCAGCGACGGCGAAGGCAATCGCTCGCCAGGCGGGTCTAAATACCGACGAAGTCGTGACAGGACAGACACTCGAAAGCAAAAGCGAGGCACAGCTCGCGCAGCGCATGCGGACAGCGAACATATTTGCGCGAATCCTGCCTGATCAGAAGCTCCGAATTGTGAATGCGCTCAAAGCAAACGGCGAGATCGTCGCCATGACGGGAGACGGCGTGAATGATGCGCCCTCTCTCAAGGCCGCGCACATTGGCATTGCCATGGGCGGACGCGGAACGGACGTGGCGCGGGAGGCCTCCTCAATCGTGCTTCTCGATGATGATTTCGGCTCGATCGTCAAGGCGATCCGGCTTGGCCGCAGAATCTACGACAATCTGCGCAAGGCGACGGGTTTCATCTTCGCGGTGCATGTGCCCATCGCGGGGTTGGCGATATTGCCTCTGTTGTTTGGCCTGCCGCTCCTATTTGGGCCGATGCACATCGCATTTCTGGAAATGGTGATCGACCCGGTCTGTTCGCTCGTCTTCGAAGCCGAGATCGAGGAAGACGATGTGATGCGCCGCCCGCCACGTCCTACCGACGAGCCCCTATTCTCGAGTCCCGTGATCGCGTGGGGCCTTTTACAGGGAGCGTTCGCATTCGCGCTTGTTGCAGTCATTTTCCTTGTTGGGCTGAAGCGGGGCATGCCAGAGACGGAAGTGCGCGCGTTAACTTTCTTCTCATTGGTCCTCGCGATCGTCAGCCTGATCTTTGTCAACCGCACCTTCAGCGCATCGCTGCAAACAGCGCTCCGTCGACCAAACACGGCGCTTGCGTGGGTGCTCCTTGCCGTCGTGGCGATGCTGAGTCTGACGCTTCTTTCGCCCCCCATTAGCGATCTCTTCCGCTTCGGGCCCCTACACCTGGACGACCTGGCGGTCACGCTCGGCGCCGGCGTGATCGTGTTGGTGCTGCTTGAAGCGCTCAAATACGTTTGGCGCGGCGCAGGACTTAGCGGAGTTCGTTGGCTCCGTCGGATATTCGTACAAGGTCGCGTGAACGCGAGGGCCTCTGTCGGATGGGCGGCGGCCGCGGCGATGGCGATTTCACTTGGCTGGCTTCTTATCGCTTATGCGCCAAAGCTCATCACGCCGCGAGAGACTGGGTCGGTTCGAGTAGAGAGGATTGAGCCCCCGCCCGCGCAACAAGACGCTCCCACTCCGTCCAAGGAAACCAAATCCGCCGTGGAGGAAGCCCAGCCAAGCGGCCGGGAACAAGAGACCAGCACGAGAACGGCGGCTGGCGGGCCTCCCAAATTTTTAAGCAGGAAGCTGCCCAGCGGGCTCATATTGAATGTTCCGAGCTCCGGCATGGAGGCCAATCTGCTCGCGTTTCTCGAGCGTGAAGCGAAGATAGAAGGAGTGACCTGGTTCGACTTCGACCGCCTCCAATTCGAGACGGGCAAAGCAAAACCGCAAGCCGCATTTCAGGATCAGTTAAAAAACATCGCCGACATCCTGGCGGCCTATCCGAACGTCATATCCGTGATTGGCGGTTATACGGACAGCGTCGGCGCCCGGAGCGCAAATAAGAGATTGTCAAAAGCGCGCGCAGACTCGGTGATGCGCGAGTTGACGAGAATGGGTGTGGACGCTTCACGCCTCAACACGAAAGGTTATGGTGAAAGCCATCCGGTCGCAACCAATGACACTGAGGAGGGACGGACAAAAAATCGACGAATCTCGCTAGGCGTAACTCGAAAGTAGCGAATGCTAAGAAAAATGGTTTCAGCAAGTTTGAGGGCTATGGTGCAAATTCAAACGGACGGTCGCAAAACCGCGTTTGGGCGTTCGACGGGGGCAAGCCGCAATGACCGTGTTCCAAATCTCTGGCGCGGTTTTGCCGTCGCTCGAAGCTTCTTGTGGCTCAACGGCGGCCGCCGGACCGTGATGATCTTCCCGAACCCTCGAACCGGTAGAAGACGCGAACCTTCCCAGATGGATGTGTCATGCAGTAGTTGGCCACTTCTGGGAAGACACGGGCCATTTCGAGCTTCGTCGTCATAGACAGCTTCATCAGGACCGCACATGCGATGACGGAGTTAATCATTTGTCCTCTCTGCGCTTCCGAGCGCACGCTCGGCCTCCTTGGTCGAGCGGCAGAAGGAAGCCATGACGATGACGTTCTTGAACCCTATAAGCCGAAGCTCTGTGAGAAACCCGGGCTAAGTCAAGTCCAATCGACGATCAGTTGATCATCGCCACTGGGTGTGACGGGTTGTCACGTCCTACGAAGAAGGACTGTTCGCGAGTTTCGACGTTTTTTTTTGCGAGCACGGTCTGGCCCTCATTACTATCTGCCTCATCAAAGTCGTCTGAGTGGAGGGGAAATGATCGACGCCGCCATATTTTTGGGCGCCTTGCGGCCGCACTCAACTTTTCGGTCGGCGTTCTCGCAGACCGATATGGGTCGGATGTTTCTGGTCGCTTTCTTGAAATCAACCCACGATACGACGCCACAAGCCTCATTGACTGGGGTCGCGCACAATCCCACAAGAGCGCGCGGTTACATTTTTCCTGTGCTGTTTCCATTTGATGTGATGTTCCTGATCTGCCTCGGCGGTTTTCTCGGGCTTGGATCCGTGATCGCGGCTCACACCTTGAAATGGCCGCCCTACGCAGATTGGCTTTTAGTGCTGGCGCCATGCTGTTCATGGCATGCGATTTTGCTGAAGACGTAATGTTGTCACGCTTCTTAGTATCGCCGACCCTCTTCACGGAAGAAGCAGTCGCGGTCGCCAAGGCGGCCACAAACGCCAAGATCGCGACTTGCAGTATTGCGATTTTTCAAGCGATGGTCGTCTCAGCGCTCGGGTTACTTTCGTAACGCCAGCTGCGGCTGAACCGCTTGATAGAGCTCGATCAACAATATGTACATCGTCGCAGACATAAGTGGAACGAGAACGCGTGTTGAGGCTCACGCGATCTCGATGCGTTCGGCGCGCCGGCTATTTTTGACGCGCCGCAGGCCTATGAGTCGGCGCTCAAGAGGCTGATCGGTGCGGTCGACAGCGTCAAAGAGGGCGAGCCGATTGAGCACGCCGCCATTCGACCAGAAGCTTAGTCGCGCCAATGGGTCATAAGGGGAATGTCGCTTGAAATTGCAGCTAGCTCTTCTCGTGGCGATCTATGCCTTCGTGGTCGTTGGCGCGGCCGTGTTTCAACGCCGCTTCACATATTTCCCCGATCGGCGGCTGATCCATCCCGCCGACGCCGGCATGAGCGGCATCGAAGAATTGCGCCTTGCGACGGATGATGGCGAGACAATCATCGCTTGGCTGTGTTTCGGCGTGCAATTTTGGCTCTGACTCACTTTTGATGAAGTTCGGGCGCCGGCTCGTGTTGGTTTCATGAAGGAATCAACGCCATGCCTCGTAGTCTGCACCCCGCGGCCTTTGTGCCACCCGGTTTCCACGTTGAAAATGCCGTCCAAGATGGCGCGATCACGGTCATCACGGTTCGCCACACGAGCAAATCAAGTCAATGCCCGGGTTGCGCGACGATCGCTGAGCGCGTCCACAGCCACTATCTCCGGCGCTTGGCCGATCTGCCATTGGCGGGTCGTCAGGTTCGGCTCATTGTCATCGCGCGCCGGTTCCGATGCGACTCTACTTCCTGTCGTCGCGCAATTTTCACGGAGCGCTTCAGCGCCGATGTTCTGGCGCCGTCGGCTCGCCGGACAGCGCGACTGGACTGCCTTGTCCATCATCTGGGACTTGCCCTCGGCGGCCGTCCTGCCGCCAACTTCGCTCGTCGGTTAATGCTGCCGGTAAGCAACGACACTTGTTGAGGGCCGTTCGCCGGCGAGGCTGTCCACCATTCCCCAAGCCTACTGTAGTCGGGATCGATGACTGGGCGTGGAAGCGCAATCAGCGTTACGGAACGATCATTTGCGATCTCGAACGACGACGGCCTATCCGTCTTCTGCCCGACAGGGAGCCCGCGACCGCGCAGGCGTGGCTGGCCGCTCAGCCACAGATCGCCATTGTCGCGCGTGACCGTGGCGGCTCCTATTCGCTGGCCGCCACCAAGGCGTTACCGCAGGCGACGCAGGTCGCTGATCGCTGGCATCTGATGGCGAACGCCAGCCATGCCTTCCTCGACGCCGTGCGCAAATCGATGCGTCAAATCCGCTCCGCAATCGGCGCGGCGATCGTCGATCCGGATCTGCTTACCGCCGCTGAGCGTATTCAATACGAGGGATATCTGCGGCGGGAGGATGCGGACGCCGCCATCCTTGTGCGCGCCAAGAATGGAGCCTCGATCAAACAGATCGTACGGGAGACCGGGCATAGCCGGGGACTCGTGCGCAGGATTCTGCGCGGCCAGCGTTCAGACGTATTCCGAACGCGCGAAAGTTCTTTGGAGCCGTATCTGCCCTGGCTCGACGCGCAATGGACCGCAGGCCTTCACAGCGGTTCCGAGCTTTGGCGGCGTCTGAAGAGCCAGGGATTCCGGGGATGTTTGCGGGTTGTTTCCGAATGGGCTGGACGGCGGCGTCGGGCCGAGAAAGCTGATACTTCAAGCTTGCGCCGCGTCCCTTCCCCCAGAACCATTGCGCGGCTGATGACGACAGGTCGCGACACGCTCTCCAAGTCAGAATCCCTAACGATTGCGGCGATAGAAAGCGGCGTCCCGCTGCTCGTCGAAGCGCGAAGCGTCATCGCAGCTTTCCACGCCATGATCCGAAAGAAGCATGATGCGGAGCTCGACGCCTGGATTGAGCACGCAAAATTGAGTCTCGTCGCGTCCTTGGCTAACGGCGTCATAAAAGACAGGGCTGCTGTGCGCGCCGCAATCATATCCGCTTGGTCGAACGGACAGACCGAAGGTCAGATCACAAAGCTCAAACTCGTGAAGCGCCAAATGTATGGGCGCGCAAAAATCGATCTACTCGAAGCGCGCCTCATCGGCGCGAACTGATCGCGGCCTGCATCAAATCTGCGTCAGAGCCAAACTTCAACGCCGATTGACATGCTGGGAACGCCGTCCGCGCACCGGAGGATCACGCGGCAGCGTTCCGACAAAGACCGCGCCGCACGATGACGACGAACCTGTCGTTCGAGATAGGCTCTTTCTTCTGCGCTGAGGATCAATGGAGCAATCGGACGTCCTGTCGAATTGGCCATAATCGCGCTCCCGCTTTCAATCGGAAGCGTTAGATTATAATGAAACGAACTTCAGTTCCAGATGACTAGCCGGGGGCTCGCATAACGCAATCCTGTCCATTTGTTGGAGCAGTGCAGTACGGTCTGGATTCAATTGATCCAGTAAACGAAACCGGTGGGGAGGCGTATGCCGACAATGCGCCCGCCGGCGATGGGCGACTTGCGAAGGCGCAAGGACGAGCCCATGCAAATCAACGCCCATAAGCTCCGAATTTCAGAGCGATCGGCTCGTCCCTTGCGTCAAGAGTTCCACGGACGATTGCGGAACAGCGAAAATTCGACTCTTCTCACGAAGTTTCCGCGCCAGCGCCCGCTGTCGTCTTCGACGGACCAGCGACGCATTGCGTAACTGCGGCTCGTATCGGAGCCAGATCGTCCTCGCCGAAGGTTTCCTTGTCGAGCAGACGCTGCGCCGAGTCCTTGTGGACTCTCGCGCAGTTCTGCAATATGGCGGTCGCGCGATCGAATGCCTGATCGACGAGCTTGCGGATGGCGGCGTCGATTTTCGCGTTGGTCTCGTCGCTGGCTTCGGACTGAAAGGGGCCAAGCCCCGGCAAGTCGAGATAGCGTGGGCGCTCGGCGACGAAGGAGGCCTGCCCGATTTCCGGCTCCATGCCGTATCGCGTGACAATAGCGCGCGCCATTTCGGTCGCGCGCTGGAGATCGTCGGCGGCGCCTGTCGTCGCCTCTCGAAAGACCGCCATCTCCGCCGCCCGTCCGCCGAGCAGCACAGTCATGCGATTCAGCAATTCCGTGCGGGTCATCAGATAGCGGTCCTCGGTCGGCATTTGCATCGTATAGCCGAGCGCGCCCATCCCTCTTGGAATGATCGAAACCTTCTTGATCGGGTCGGTGTCCGGCAGAGCCATGGCGACGATCGCGTGGCCCATCTCATGATACGCAACGATCTGGCGCTCGCGCGGATTGAGCAGGCGCTTGCGCTTTTCCGGACCGGCGACGACGCGCTCGACAGCGGCGGTGAAATCATCAAGGGACACGGATGACGCCTGGCGGCGCGTGGCCAGCATCGCCGCTTCATTGACGAGATTGGCGAGATCAGCGCCCGTGAAGCCGGGCGTCAATGCGGAGATCTGGGCCGGGTCGACATTCTCGGCGAGTTTGATTTTCTTCAAATGCACATTGAGAATCGCGACGCGACCATTCTTGTCGGGCCGGTCGACCGAAACCTGGCGATCGAACCTGCCGGCGCGCAACAGCGCGGGATCGAGCACTTCCGGACGATTGGTCGCTGCGAGCAGAACGACGCCGATGGTCGGGTCGAAGCCGTCGAGCTCACTCAGAAGCTGGTTGAGTGTCTGCTCCTTTTCGTCATGCCCGCCGCTTAAACCCGAAATGCCACGTGCGCGCCCCAACGCGTCGAGTTCATCGATGAAAATGATGCAAGGCGTATTGGCGCGCGCCTGAGCGAAGAGATCGCGCACGCGGGCGGCGCCGACGCCGACGAACATTTCGACGAATTCCGAGCCGGTGATCGAAAAGAATGGGACGCCAGCCTCCCCCGCGACCGCGCGCGCCAAAAGGGTCTTGCCGGTTCCGGGCGGCCCGACGAGTAGAATGCCTTTCGGGATGCGCGCGCCGAGTCGTCCATGCGTCGTCGGGTCTCTCAGGAAGGCGACGATCTCTTGCAGTTCTTCCTTGGCTTCGTCGACGCCCGCGACATCGGCGAAACCGATTTTGATGTCCTTTTCGACGAAAACCTTGGCCTTGCTCTGGCCGACTGACATGATCGACCCGAGGCCTTGGCTCATACGCTGTGTGATCAGGCTCCAGAAGAAATAGAAAATGGCGATCGGCACCATCCATATGAGCAGCGTGGAAATCCATGTGTGTTCGATTTGGCCGGAATATTTGACTTTGGCGGCCTCGAGCTCCTGGGCGAAATTGGGCTCGACGCGCACCGCAAGAACCTGCTTTCGTCCATCCGGCGTCGGTTCCTTCAAGGTCGCGCGGACGGCCTGATCGCCGACCACGACTTCCGAGACCTTGTCCTCGCGCAGAAGGTTGGCGAACTCGCTGTAGAGGATGACCTCTGTCTGTTGGTGGATATCCCACATTCGATGCAGAATCAGGATGGCGATCAGCGCGAAAAGCAAATAGCCGACATTGAAACGCCAATCTCGTCCCGCCGGTGTCTTTTCCATGGTCGACGCCTCATTGTGGTGGCCAGCTCGGCAGGTCTTCTAATCGAAGGCGAGGCCGAGCCGACAATTCTCTATCCGGGCAACTATTTCGAAATCCCCGCGCCTGTCCGGCACAGGGTAGAATGGTCGGACGCGAGACGGTCGACGGTCCGGCTCACCGTACACGCAGGCCGATGAGGCCGGCAAGCCTTCACAAATCGACGACCATCATGTCGACGGACCGGAAAAGAACAAATCGCCGATGACGATGTCGAGCGTTGGAAGCCCGTGCTTGAATGCGGAGCCGTTTTCACCTGACGTCAGAAAAGTGCTGTTTCAATTGACACTGCATCCGAAGGCACAGTCTCAAATGAAACCGAAATCGACAGCAAACGGCGACGCAAAGCCGCGCGATCCTGTGACGATTCGTTACGTCTCGCAATTATTCGAGGAGATGGCGATGGTCACGTCGTCGGCGTTGACGTGCACAACATCGCCGCGTTCCAGAACGCGTTTCGTTGCAAGGCCGTTTACCTCGGCGCGGAGGCGCTGTTCGCGCCCCGCCTCATCGGACAGATTGGCGATGCGCTGGTCGCGGTCGTCTCGACTGATCTCGGCGGCGAGAAGTGCGTGGAACTCCTTCGTCTGCGGCTGGAGCGCATGTTGGCACGGCCGGTCGCCAAGGTCTTCATAGACAAATATCGCAGCGAAGTCCGCGTCGTCGGCGACATTTTCGCCGTGGACGTCAAGGATCGCATCGCGATCCTCATTGACGATCTGATCGCCGGCGGCGGGGCTGTCGCGCGGACCGCAGGTCAACGCGGTTCATGGTGAGGAGAGGAGGACGCCCTCGTCGCCGCGAAGGCCTAGGACCGTTCCGACGGCTTCACCGCGGCGGTCGCCATGGGTCGAGATCGTTATTGTGGCGCCAGCGGTCGTGGGAAGCGCGCAACTTCTGGGTTCGCTGCAGAAATTGAGCGCCACGAATACGCGCTCTTCGCCAGAAACACGCTCATAGGCGAGAATGTCGTCGCTAGAACACAATAGACGCCATTCGCCCTTGTTGAGTGGGGCGCGCTCGCGCCTGTAATGGAGCAGCTTTCGCGTCAAGGCGAGGATCGATGATTTGTCGTCGCGCATTGTCGCGACGTTGCGTGTCTCGCGGTCTGGCGTCAGCGGCAGCCAAGGCTCGCGCGTTGAAAATCCCGCGAATTGGCCTGCGTCCCATTGCATGGGCGTTCTAGACGGATCACGGCCGACGCCAAGGTCCGGCTCGCGCTTCGCCCAAGGGTCCTGGACGCGATCCGCCGGAATATCGACGTGCCCGATCCCGATTTCATCGCCGTAATAGAGCGTCGGCGTGCAGCGCAGCGTCAGAAGCAGCATTGTGGCGATCCGCGCCTGCGCCACGCCAACGCGCGCCGCAATGCGCGGCCTGTCGTGATTGCTGAGCACCCAGTTCGGCCAGGCGCCTTGCGGCAGCGCCGCTTCATATTTCTCGATCAATCGGCCGATCTCGGCGGCGTTCCAGCGCGCATCTAGAAGCTGGAAATTGAACGGCAGATGGACGCCTTGCAGCTCTTTTCCGTAATAGGCGACGAGCCTCTCGATCGGCAGATAGATTTCGCCGATCAGCAGGCGATCGTGAAATTCATCGACCACCCGTCGCATTTCGGCGATGACGTCATGTACTTCGGATTGGTCCGAGGAATAGGTCTGGGCGAGACGAAAGATGTCGGGACCTTCTCCGGTCCAACCCGGATTGGCCGGATTGTCGCGGAAGGCGGCGTCCTTGACGATATGCGAGATCACATCGACGCGAAATCCGTCGACGCCGCGTCGCAACCAGAAACGCAGCACGTCATGCATTGCCGCGCGAACTTGCGGATTGCGCCAGTTGAGATCGGGCTGCTCGGGCAAGAATGAGTGCAGATAATATTGTTGCGTTTGCTCATCCCAGCTCCATGCGCCGCCGCCGAAATGGCTGAACCAATTGTTCGGCGGCCTGCCGTCCGGCGCGGGATCACGCCAGAGATACCAGTCGCGCTTGGGATCGCTACGCGCGCTCTTGCTCGCGAGAAACCAGGGATGCGCATTGGACGTATGGTTTGGAACGAAATCGATAATGATTTTCAGTCCTTTTGCATGCGCCTCATCGACAAGCGCATCGAAACGCGCAAGCGAGCCAAAGAGCGGATCGACATCGCAATAGTCGGAGACGTCATAGCCGAAGTCATGCATTGGCGAAGGATAGAAGGGCGAGAGCCAGATCGCGTCGACGCCGAGCCAGACGAGATAGTTGAGCCGACGCCGCACGCCCTCGAGATCGCCGATGCCGTCGCCGTCCGAGTCCTGAAAGGAGCGCGGATAGATTTGATAGACCGTTCCTGTTCGCCACCAGGAGTGCGGCATGTGCGCCTCCAACGCGCGTTAAGTCGACATCATGCGCAAGCGTGCGGTCAGCAATTTTTTCCGGTCCGCGCTGAGGCCGACCAGAATGTCGAAAGCGCCGGGCTCGAACATGGGCTCCATATCGTCGCCTGGAAAGGAGAAGCTTTCTGCGGTCAGCGTGAAAGTAACCGTCTTGCTTTTACCGGGCTCCAAGGCGACCTTGGCCCAGGCTTTCAACTCCATCAGCGGGCGCGCGACACGCGCCGTAACGTCATGAAGGAAGAGAAAGATCGTCTCTTCCGTCGCAACCTCGCTCTCATTGCGCGCATCGACGCGCGCCTCGACTTCATCGCCGAGCGTGAACTCAAGCCGATTGATGCGAAGATTCGTCAAGGTCACGCGCGCAAAGGAAAGTCCGTGGCCGAAAGGAAATTGTGGCTCAACAGGACAATCGAGATATTTGCTGCTGTAGAAATTGTTCGCGTCCGGCGGGCGCCCCGTCGATCGCGACGCATAGAAAATCGGAACCTGCCCGACATCGCGCGGCCAAGTGACGGCAAGCCGCGCGCAAGGGTTGAAGCGGCCCGTCAGCACATCGGCGATGGCATGGCCCGCCATATCGCCAAGGAACCATGTGGCGAGCACGACCTGCGCCTGTTCGAAAAGCCAAGGCGCGGTCAATGGGCGTCCGCAAGAAAGAAGTGCGACCGCCGGCGCGCCGGTCGCTATTATCCTTTCCGCAAGTTGGCGTTGTTTTCCAGGCAGTCCCGGCGTCGCGCGACTGGCCGCCTCGCCGCTCATGCTAGCGGATTCTCCCAAGCAGAGCACGACGACATCCACGTCCCTCGCCAGCGCGCGAGCCTGTTCGATTCCGCTCTCGTCGTCGCCCTCAATCGAGACGCCCGTGCAATGAATGATCTCAAGAGCCGGCAAGGCGGCCTTGAGCCCTTCGAGGATCGTGACGCAATTTTCAGCGGCCCCGGCCGCAGACCAGGGACCAAGCATGTCGGCGCGCGCATCCGCCAGGGGTCCAATGACGGCGATGCGGCGCACATCCGCGGCAAGCGGCAAAATGCCCCGATTGGACAGCAGCGTGATCGCGCGCCGGGCGGCGTCCAGCGCCAGCTGCCGATGCGCCTCCTGAACGCCTTCAGCGGGCGTCGCGAACCGATAGGGATCGTCGAATAATCCAAGCCGCTCTTTTAGCCGCAAGACGCGCGCGACGGCTGCGTCAATGTCGGCTTCGGCCATCAGGCCGCGCGCCAGCGCCTCCGGAAGGCAACGCAAATAGGCGCCGCTCACCATATCCATGTCGACGCCGGCAGTGAGCGCAAGGGCCGCCGCTTCGACAAGATCGGCGGCGACGCCATGCTCGACGAGCTCCGTGACCGCCGTGTAATCGCTCATGATGACGCCGTCGAAATCGAGTTTACGCCGCAAATATCCGTTCAACAGCTTGTCGTGCGACGTCATCGGAACGCCGTTGACATTGTTGAAGGCGGACATGATTGCCGCACATCCTGCTTCGACGGCGGCGCGAAACGGCGGCAGATAGACTTCGTGTAGCATGCGCTCCGAGACATCTACAGCCGCATAGTCGCGTCCTGCTGTGGCGGCGCCGCCCGCGCAGAAATGCTTGGCGGTCGCTGCGAGCGCGCCTCGATCGCTCAGGCGCTCGCCCTGGAAGCCTCGAATTTTCGCCTGCGCGAATTTCGATCCGACAAAGGGGTCTTCGCCCGGTCCCTCCGCAATCCGGCCCCAGCGCGGATCGCGCGAGACGTCGAGCATCGGCGCGAAGCTCAGATGAATGCCCTCGCATGCCGCCTCTAGCGCCGAAGCGCGGGCCGTGCGCTCCCATAAGAGCGGATCAAAAGCGCCGGTCTCCGCAAGCGGAACCGGAAAGATCGTGCGATATCCATGGAGAATGTCGAGGCCAAAAATCAGCGGCACGCCCAATCGAGTCTCCTCGACCGCAAGCCGCTGCGTCCGCGCGACGACATCGCGCCCCCAAAGGTTGAAGACGCCGCCAACCTGGCCGGCGCGAATGTCTTGCGTCGTCTCGCCTGGGACGATTGGGCCAGTGGCAGCCTGCCCGGCCGTGACGAGGTTGAGCTGGCCGAGCTTCTCCTCGAGCGTCATGGCGCGCAGAAGGGACTCAATCCGGCTCATGGCGTCGCCCACATAATTGTCGTCGTTTCAACCGTCCCGTCTCGGCGCGGACCTGGGCCTCGCCTTAGCGGAACAATCCGTTCTAAACTGCATGTATAACAGATCATCCGGCCGCCGACGGCGCGCAACGGTCGGAGACGGCGCCGCGAAATTGCTTGGGCGAGATCGTTTAAGATGATTGACCAAGACAACCCGCAGCAGGAAGCAATGGCTCTGGGAACGACCACGGCCGTCACCCTATGGCCGCATCTCAAGATGATTCTCGGCGCCCTTCGCGCGTCTCGCGAAAGATTCGCGCTCTATTGGCTGGGCTTCGCTCTCGTTGTGATCATCAGCGCGACGGCCTATGGCCAGATTCGGTTAAACGCGTGGAATAAGCCTTTTTACGACGCGCTATCGAGAAAGGAACTCTCCGCCGTTATCGCGCAGCTTTTGGTTTTTGCCTATATCGCCGGCGCATTGCTGGTTCTCAACGTCGCTCAGACGTGGCTGGCTCAGACGGCCAAGCTGAAATTGCGCGAAGGGATGACCCGGGATTTGTTCTTTCAGTGGCTGAAATCGCATCGCAGCTTCCGCATCGCGAGTCTGGGCGAAATCGGCGTCAATCCAGACCAGCGCATTCATGCGGACGCGCAGCGGCTCGCCGAGGTCTCAACGGATTTAGGAATCGGCCTTCTGCAAGCAACTTTGCTGCTCTTAAGTTTCGTCGGCGTGCTATGGGGACTCTCCGAAGGCGTTGCATTCGGCCTATTCGACAGAAAGATCGTCATTCCGGGCTATATGGTGTGGTGCGCGCTCCTCTATGCAAGCGTCGCTTCTTTCGCCAGCTGGCGTGTCGGGCGCCCGCTGGTCGAGCTCGGCGCCCAGCGCTATGCGCGAGAATCCGAAATGCGTTTTGCACTGATGCATGTCAATGAACACGGCGAAGCGATTGCGGTTTCCCGCGGCGAGAAGCTGGAGGAAGCTCGTCTGCACCGGGAGCTCGATCGTCTTCTCGACGTATTGCGCCGAATTGTCTCCGCAACCACCAATCTGACTTGGGTGACCGCCGGCTATGGCTGGTTCACCATCGTTGCGCCCATCATCGTCGCCGCCCCCGCCTATTTTGCGGGAAGTCTCACCTTCGGCGGCTTGCTCATGGCGGTGGGGGCTTTCACTCAGGTGCAGCAATCGCTGCGCTGGTTCGTCGACAATGCCGGAACGATCGCCGATTGGCGCGCGACGCTGCATCGCGTCGGCGGTTTTCGGCAAGCCTTGATCGACATCGACAAGGCCGGCTTGGACGCGCGCCGCATCACATTCGAAGAGACGTCCGACGATCGGTTTGTCCTCGACGAACTGTGCATTCTTTCGCCTGCCGGACTAACGAGCTTAAGCGAAGCGCGTGTCGAGATTGCGCCCGGCGAACATGTGCTGATCGTAGGCGAGCCGAGGTCCGGCAAGACGCGGTTGTTTCTGGCGATGGCGGGATTGTGGACATCCGGGAGCGGACGCATTCGTCTGCCGTCGGCGGAAAGCGTTCTCTTTGTCCCGAAGCGCGCCTACATACCCGATCTTTCATTGCGCGCGATTATATCCTACCCGTCGCCATCGAGCGATTTCTCTGAGGAAGCCTATGTCGCGGCGCTGACGCGTTTCGATTTGGGACATTTCGCGTTTCTGCTGGATCGGGTGGCGCGATGGGAGAATGAGCTGACAGATCCCGAGCAGCAACAACTCGCCTTTGCACGCGTCCTGCTGCACAAGCCGCGGTTCGTCGTTGTGGACGAGGCGATCGAGTCGCTCTCGCCCCAGGCACGCCAAACGCTTTTCGATGTCTTCGGACAAGAGCTGGCGGGAACGGCGCTAATCTATGTTAGCGGACCAAAAAGTCAGGACAAGTTCTTTGGCCGCGTGTTGCATTTGACGCTGGACGCGCGACAACGGCTGCCCGAACGTTCGGCCGCATCAAACGCTCGCTTGGCCAATTGAGCCGGCCGGCGCGAGCGATATTTGCTCGCGCGCGAGACGCAGTCGTGCAAGACCGCCCCATAATCCGCCGAAGTCGCCGAGCGTCGCATGTACGATTTCAGGCAGCACCGGATTCTTGCGCGGCAGCGCCTGCAGATGCGTCCATATGCGATCGATCGGAATGCCAACTTCGTTCATCATCGAGCCGCCAATGACGATGCGGTCGGGCGACCAATGCGCGATCGCATTGTGCAGAGCCCGCGCGGTGAGCCGAGCGAGTTCATCCCACACGGGATGGTCCTTGCCGAGCTCTCGCGGAGGCATGTTGAAGCGCGCGGCGATCGCGCGGCCAGAGACAAGCTCCTCGAAAGTGCGCGTCGAATCGTCGACATATTGCTCGCCAATCTCAAAACCATAGGTTGTGCGATCGATTTGGCCATCGACGATGCGCGCCCCGTTCACGCCCGTCGAGATCGTGACATAGGCGAGGATCGCCGAGCCCTTTCCCGCGCCATCGGTCGCTTCGCCGAGGCCCACAAGGGCGGCGTCATTCTCCAACACGGTGGGCGCGCCAACAGTGGATTCGATGTCGTCGGCGATTTTGGCTCCATTCCATTTTGGAAGATTGGACGCGTGAACCAGAACGCGCTTATCGCGCGACAGCACCCCTGGAACGCCGATCGCCACGCCGTCGATCGACGCGCCCGTCGACGCCCCTACAGCTGCCGCGTACAGAGCGTCGAGCGCTTCTCGGTAATTCTGCCGCGTATCGACGATGACGGGTTCTAGGAACGCACCAAGATCATGAGCGCCTGCGAGCCGCGTCTTCGTTCCGCCAATATCGATGACGACATGCATCTTGCTAAACATCCCTGACGATGGGCGCTATCCATCGTTTTGTTTTGGTTGCGTGAGCGCATCATGCAGATAGGCGATCGCACACTCCAGCGTGAAGAGCTGATTGTAGTGGGCCTCGGGAATATTGACCCCCAGTCGATCATGAATGGCGACGACGAGATTGGCGAAATCCATCGAATCAAGATCGAATACTTCACGTAAATCATCTTGATCGCGAGCCAACGCGAGATCGGCCTCGGGCGCGATTTCGCCAATGAGCTCCAGGATGAGCGCTCTGATTTCGGCGTCCGTCATAATTTATCCGGCTCCTGTAAGAGACGCCCGACCGCGGCGAGATACAGGCCGCCGATATGGCCGTCGGTGACCCTATGATCCGCCGCGAGGCTGACGGTGACGAGCGGACGAGTCTCGATGCGCCCATCGACGACCCATGGACGCGTGACCACACGGCCAAATCCGATGATCGCGACCTGCGGAGGATAGATAATGCCGGTCACCGATTCCGCGCCGCGATCGCCGACGCTCGTGACGGTAACAGTGGGTGAAGTGAGTTCGGAGCTGCGCAAATTCCCGCGCCGTGCGCGTTCGACGAGGTCGCGCATGGCACCCATCAATTCGGCGAGCGATTTCTTATCCGCGTCCCGAATTGCTGGCGCGATCAGCCCGCCACCCCGCAGAGAAATCGCCCAACCGACGTGAATGCTCGAAGAAGGAATAAAGGCGCCATTTTCATAAGCGCCGTTGAGCTGCGGTTGCTCGCGCAAGGCCAAGGCCGCAGCCTTGAGAAAGAGCACGGCGGGCAGAATGCGTTCGACTGGGGTTTTCTCGGCGTTGAAGCGCTCGATCCAGGTCAAAGCGGCGTTAAGGTCGACCGTTTCTGTGAGGTAATAGTGCGGGATTTCTCGCTTCGAGCGACTCATAGCGGCGGCGATTGCCTGGCGCATCTGAGAAAGATCGAGGCCTTTTTTCGCCGGGCGTTGTGCGAGCTTTGCTCCGCTCGCGTATGTTTCGACATCGGCGAGCCGGATCGATCCCTCGACGCCGGTTCCTTTCACGATCATTGTGGGGTCGAGGCTCAACGCCGTCGCTCGGCGCCGCGCCGCGGGCGTAATCTTTAGTCGCGAGCTCGGCGCCGTGATGGCCGGCATCGGCGGCGCCTGCGCCAATATCTGCGGTGCCGGCTTCAGCGCAGCGGCTGCGGGTTCAAGGGGGAGCGGCGGGGCGGCGCCGGGCGCGCCGTCGATCTGCGCAAGAACTGTCCCGACCGGAACGCGCGCGCCGACCGGAACGAGGATGTTGGAGACGACGCCCTCCAGAAAGATTTCTACCTCTATCGCGCCCTTTTGCGTCTCGACCACCGCGACGACATCCCCGGATTTGACGCGATCGCCAGGCTTCACGAGCCACTCGACGAGCGTGCCGGCCTCCATGTCGGCGCCGAGCGCTGGCATTTTGAACGCGCTCATGACGGACGGACAAGTTCGCGTGCTACTGCGACGATCGTCGCTACTTGCGGCAGGCAAGCGTCTTCGAGATGCGCCGCATAGGGTATCGGCGCCTCTCGCGAGCATACGCGCCGCAGCGGCGCGTCGAGTTCGAAGAAAGCTTCTTCTGCGATGCGCATGCCGATTTCGGCCGAAATCGACCCGCTGCGCCAGCCTTCGTCAATGATGACACAGCGCCTCGTCTTTGCGACTGAGTCGAGAATGGTCTTCGTGTCGAGTGGCCTGAGCACGCGCAAATCGATGACTTCTGCATCGATCCCCTCAGCAGCAAGCGCGTCCGCCGCCTCCAGCGCCTTGAACAGACTGCCGCCATAGGTGATGAGGCTTACATCTCGTCCGGCGCGACGCAATTTCGCATGCGCGATATCGACCTTCTCCATGTCCGATGGAAGATCGCCCTCCATATTGTAGAGCATGACATGCTCGAAAATAATCACAGGATTGGGGTCCGCGAGCGCGCCCTTCAACATGAAGCGCGCATCCTCGACTGTGGCGGGGGTCAGGACGCGCAGTCCAGGGATATGCGCATACCAGCCCTCGAGGCTGCGCGAATGCTGCGCCCCGACGCGTCGCCCGCCGCCGGTGGCCATCCGAATGACGAGGGGGATCGCGAACTGGCCGCCCGACATATGCGGAATGGTGACGGCGTTGTTGAGAATCTGATCGAGCGCGAGCAGGCTGAAATTCACGGTCATGATTTCCACGATCGGTCGCATCCCCGCCATGGCGGCGCCGACCCCCGCGCCGACGAAGGCGCTCTCCGAGAGCGGCGTGTCACGAATGCGCTCCTCGCCAAACTCCTCAAGGAGACCCTTTGTCACTGCGTAGCAGCCGCCATAGCGGCCGATGTCCTCGCCCATCAGGAAGACGCGTGAATCAGAGAGCAACGCCTCGCGAAGCGCCTGCTTGCAGGCCTCGCGATAGGTCATGCGCGTGGCGGCGGCGTTCGCTTGCGGTGTGTTCACGACGGGACCGCCTCCATCGTGACGAAGCGTTCAACCTCCGAAACCGGTTCTAGACCGCCGGCTTCCGCGAAAGCGACTGCGGCCGCGATTTCCTTGTCGACCTCCTCTTCAATCGCCGCAAGCTCTTCGGGCTTGATCAAGCGATTGGCTTCCAACCAGGTCTGGAAGCGGACGATCGGCCCCTTTTTGCGCCAAGCTTCGACTTCATCCTTCGAGCGGTAGAGTTGCGCGTCGAACATTGAATGCGCCCGAAAACGATAGGTTCGGCACTCGAGGAAATAGGGGTCGTTTTCGCTGCGAATTCTATCAATGGCGTTTCTCGCCGCGCTTTCGACGGCGACCACGTCCATGCCGTCTACCTTCTCGCCAGCGACTCTGTAGCCCGACGCCTTATGCACGAAGTCGATATCTGCCTCCGCGCGCTCGACCGCCATGCCCATGGAGTATAGATTATTCTCGCAGACGAACAGGATCGGAAGCCGCCAGAGCTTGGCCAAGTTGAGCGTCTCGTGGAACTCGCCCTCGTCCACCGCTCCTTCGCCAAAGAAGCAGGCCGTGACAGTGGATCGTCGCTGCATCTTGTCGGCGAGCGCAACGCCGAGCGCCAGCGGCAGGCCTCCGCCGACGATGGCGTTGCCGCCATAGAAACGGCGCGCGCGATCAAAAAAATGCATGGAGCCGCCGCGCCCGCGGCAGCACCCGTTCAGTTTACCCATCATCTCGGCCATCAGGCACTTCGGATCGACGCCGCGGGCGAGCGCCTGGCCATGTTCGCGATAGGTCGCGATAACGGCGTCGTCTTGCGTCAGCGCCTCCATCACGCCGACCGAAACGGCCTCCTCGCCGTCGTAGAGGTGAAGAAAGCCGAGAATCTTTTGCGCCTGATAGAGCTCGACGCATTTGGCCTCGAAATGCCGGATGCGGATCATCGCTTTCAAGAGATGAAGCAAGTGGACGTGATCGAGATGCACTTTCTTGGTCATCGCTCGTCACTCTCCAGCGTCGAAAGATCGCCTTCCGGCAGGCCGAGCTCGCGCGCCTTGAGCAAGCGCCGCATGATCTTGCCGCTACGGGTCTTCGGCAGATTGGCGCGAAGCTCGATTTCTTTGGGCGCCACGGCGGCGCCGAGCCTTTTGCGGGCGTGTCCGAGCAACTCCTTGCGCATGGCTTCGTCCGCCGGAAAGCCAAGCTTCAAGGCGACGAAAGCCTTGACGATCTCGCCGGCGATCGGATCCGGCTTGCCGATGACCGCCACTTCGGCGACGGCCGGATGCTCCATCAGCGCGCTTTCGACTTCGAAGGGGCCGATGAGATGGCCCGAGGATTTGATCACGTCGTCGGCGCGTCCGACGAACCAGAAATAGCCATCATCGTCGCAGCGTGCGAGATCGCCGGTCAGATACCATTCGCCAGCGAAGCATTTTCGATAGCGCGCTTCCTCGTGAAGGTAGCCGCGCATCATCGATGGCCAGCCGCTTTTGAGCGCGAGTTCGCCTTCTTGGTCAGTATTGACCGTTTCAACCCCGCCGTCGGCCTTCCGCCGGACTATTCCCGCCTCGATGCCTGGCAAGGGCCGGCCCATCGAGCCGGGCTTGATGTCCATGGACGCGAAATTAGCGATCATGATGCCGCCCGTTTCGGTCTGCCACCAATTATCATGGAACGGCAGGCCGAAGGCCTCTGCGCCCCACACCACCGCCTCGGCGTTCAGCGGCTCTCCAACGCTGGCGGCGAAGCGCAAGGCGGAGAGATCATAATCCTTCAAGGCGTCCGCGCCGAGCTTCATCATCATGCGGATGGCGGTGGGAGCGGTGTACCACACGGTGACCCGTTCCTGTGCGAGCACGCCGTACCATGTCGGCGCGTCGAATTCCGCCTCGACGACAATATTGGTCACGCCATGCGTGAGCGGCGCGATGACCCCATAGCTCGTTCCAGTCACCCAGCCGGGGTCCGCCGTGCACCAGAAGCGGTCGTCGTCATGAAGATCAAGCGCATAGAGTCCGGTCGCGTAATGCGTCACTACGGCTTCGTGCACATGTACGACGCCCTTGGGACGGCCGGTCGTGCCGCTTGTAAAATGCAGCAGCGCCGTCTCTTGCGAATCGGTCGGGGGTATTTCGAAGGCGTCGGACGCCGCCTGCATCAGCTTGCGCCAAGAGCGCGTTCCTTCGCCGTCTTGGTCAGCGTCGACGAGAATAACGCAGTGGAGCTTGGGCAAGCTCCCGCGTAGCGCTTCGACCTTGCGCCGATAAAGCGTTTCGGTCGTGACCAGGACGCGCGCATCGCCGATTTTCATGCGGGTCGCGATCGGCTCTGGCCCGAATGCGGAGAAGAGCGGCGTGACGACGCACTTCATCTTCAACGCGCCCAGAACGGCGACGTAAAGCTCCGGAACGCGGCCGAGCAGAACGAAGACATTGTCGCCCGACTTGACGCCCATGGTTTGTAAGGCGTTTGCGAGGCGATTGGTTGCGAGGACCAGTTCGCGATAGGAATAATCGCGACGTTCTCCGGTCTTCCCGATCCACCGCAGCGCTGTGCGATCCGCGCGGGGACCGTAGGCATGTCGGTCCACCGCCTCGTAAGCGATGTTCAGACCCCTTCCCTGCGGCAATCCGCTCAAGCCTTTGCGCGCCGCCTCCCAGTTGAACGCGGCGCAGACGGCGCGATAGTCCGCAAGGTTTGGCGGAACCGCAAAGGAGGCCGGATCCTTGTGGATCGTCGCATAACGGGCAGCATTATCAGAGGCGCGCATCTAATGTTTCCCGCAGCCGCCACGCTTCTTCTTCCATCGTCCAATATGCGGCGTCGATCAGAGGCGTTATCGCGTCGGACTTGGCCAATTGAGCTTAAGCAACAGATCTTTGATGGGCAAGAACCCAAGGGGCGGTGACAATGCCGCGCCGCCATGGGCCATAGCGACGCGGCTATCGCCTGATCAATTTCTTCAGCTCCCTTAACGGCCGGGTGTTTATGACATCGTCAGGCTCCAACCAGCCGCGACGCGCTTGGTCACGCCATAGCGCATATAAGCAAGGCCGGCGGTCGAATGCGCATCCGTCGAGATCGCTATTTTCACGCCCAAATCCTTCGCAGCCATTGACGGCGACGTCTGTCAGGTCCAGGCGGTCGGCTCTGCGTTAAGCTCCAGGCAGCAACCGCGCTCCTTGGCCGCCGTCATCACGCGACCCAGGTCGATGTTATAGGGTTCAGCAAATTAAGCGCGCGGCGCGCGATCACAACGCGGCTCGACGTTTATCGATAGGAACAAGACACCGCGGAGCAGGGAGCAAGGGACAATGCCAAATCGTCAGATTTTTGGTCTCGTCTTGCTTGGCGTCATGGTCTGGCTTGGCTTTGTCGTCGTGAAGCCTTTCCTCACGCCCCTGGTGTGGGCCGCCATTCTCGCGTATGTCACCGGTCCATATCACGTGAGAATCCGACGCGTCTGCGGAAATCGGCCATCCCTTGCTGCAACGATTGCGACGTTCGTCCTTATGGTGGTTCTGGTCGTGCCAGTTTCGTTTCTCTTGATCCGATTGCAAAGCGAACTCGCCGACGCCTACAGGGAGATGTCGACAAAATTCGCCAGCGAACCGCTTGTCTTGCCTAAAGCAGTCACCAACATCCCCATCCTTGGCCCTGCTCTCGATGAGGCGGTGACCCAAGTGTGGAACGATCCGGAGCTTCGGAAACAGCAGGTGAAAGATTGGCTGGAGCCCTGGGTGCGGGAACTTGCCGGGATCATCGGACAAATTGGGCGCACATTCGCGCAACTTGCCATCACGACGGTTACCCTGTTCTTCTTCTATCGTGACGGAGAACGGGTGTTGGAGCAGATTCGCGGAGGATTGCGCAAAGTTGCAGGCGAGCCGGCGGATCAATATTTCAAAGCCGTAGGAGATACGACGCAAGCCGTGGTTTTCGGACTGATTGTCAGCGCCTTGGCGCAGGGCCTCATTGCCGGTATTGGCTACGCATTTATCGGCGTTGGACCGCCAATTCTGTTAGGCGCGCTCACGGCTGTAACGGCCTTGGTGCCATTCTTGGGCACTGTGGCGGTCTGGGGACCGATCGGTTTATGGCTCCTATTCTCCGATCGGATTGGCGCTGGCTTCGCGTTGCTGGCGTGGGGGACTTTCATCGTGAACCCGACAGACAATATTTTGAAGCCGCTATTGATCAGCAACGCGACGGACGTTCCACTCGTGATTGTCCTCTTCGGCGTAATGGGCGGGTTGCTCGCGTTCGGACTGGTCGGACTATTCTCGGCCCGCTCATTCTGGCCGTCCTTTTTGCAATTTGGCGCCAATGGTTGGCGGAGGACGGCGATAGCAGTAGAAGCTCTGGATTTGGCTCGAAGCAGTAGAAATTGCTCTCGATGATCACGACCAAGTAAGAACATCGGCTGCGTTGTCTCGCCGCTTTCTCGCGACGCTGGAATTAATCCTCCTCGTCGTCAACGGCTTCAACGAATTCGATCGCATCCCGATCGCGCATTCGCAACACGCCGTCGAGTTCGATTTCATTGGCGGAACACTGCAACAGTCCGGCATCTTCGAGCTTTTCGATATCGGGCAGATCGCGCAGGCTTGCGAGCCCGAACGCCTCAAGGAATCGCTTCGTCGTAACATAGGCATAGGGCGCGCCCGCTGTCGGCGCGCGCGGCCCGGCGGCAATGAGGTCCAGGCTTTTTAACTGGCCGATGACGTCGCGGCTGATTTCTTTGCCGGCGAGTCGCGAGAGTTCGGCGCGGGTGGCTGGTTGCAGATAAGCGATCGCCGTCGCCGTGAGGAGTTCAGTCGGCGTCAGCGCCGGCGGTCCGGCGTCGCGGGCGCCGTTGTTCAAGACGCGAATGGCGTCGGCGTAGCGCGGTTTGGTGCGCAGTTGATAACCGCCGGCGACAAGAACCAGTTCATACGGCCTGGCGCGCAAGTCGTCGCGAATGTCCGAAATCAGCTCATCGAAATTGCAGGCGCGCCCGACGAGTTTGCTCAGCGCCTCTCGCGTGATCGGCGTCGGCGAGGCGAAGATCGCCGCCTCGACACGGCCCATCCACTCACGCCAGCGCATCGCCTGCGGCAGATCGGACAGTTCGGGGTCGAATAGCAGGCCGCTCCCCTGCTCCGATGTGCGACGATGCGGCCGCGCGCGCATCTCATGTTGCGCGTCAGTTTCGTTGCGCGGCGCCTTCATCCACCGCATGTCGACGATCCTCTCGTCACAGTCCGTAGAGCCGAAAATTTGCGCGGCCAGTAAGTTCGCGCACGGCGCCAAGTTCGCTGAGTCGATCGAAGAGCCGCCGCGCGGCGCGATCCGATAGCCCCGCCGTTTTCGCGGCGCGCGACGCAGAAACGCAATCATCCGCCAGCAGAAGATCGACAACGCGCGTCGCCTTTTTCGCGCGCAATTTTGGCGCGGCGCGCAGCAATGTTTCCGCGCGTCGCGACAACTCGCCCGCCAGCGCATAAGTCTCTTGCGCCGCCCGCGCATACGCCCGCATCACGCTTAGGGACCAATCGGCGTCGCCTAGCCTGGGTCGGCGCCCCAATGCGGCGCGGATGTTTCCTGCGCCGCTCGAAACATCGGCGGCGCTGTTGGAAGCGCCGCCAGAGGACGCATTTCGCACTGAAGGATGCGCGATCATCGTTGCGAGCAGCGGCAGCGGCGCGTCCCATCGCAGCTGTTGCGCCAGGACGAGATCGGCGAGCCACAAAGCGAAAATCTCGACGTCGATCGGGGAAGCGTCATTCAGCACGCGTAGCGTTTCCGCGCTAACGCGCGTCGCCGCGGCAAGCGGCGTTTCACCCATTGTCTCATGCGCAGCGGCGATAAGCGCATCGCAGTCGATGTCGGGCGGCAGGTCGAGACAATCGGCGGCGACACGCAACACGCGCGCATCGAACCGCGTTGGACGTGTTGCGAACAGGCGCCACAGCCGATGCAGGCGTGCGCCCGGGCTCAGTGCGGCGTCAACGCCGGCAAGATGCTGCGCGTCACGTAACGCGCCCTCATCTTCGCGGAGACGCGCAAGGGCGGCGCTGGCGGCGCCGGCGCGCAAGGCGAGGCGATGACGCAGCGCGCCGGCGAAAACGGGTTCGTCGCCGCCTCCCCCGCCGCTTTTGCCGACGCTCAAAACATCGCCGGAGTCTTTGCCGGCGCACGATAGATCGGCGCCAGAGCAACGGGCGGCGTTCGGAGCCGCGCCCAAGACGGAAACGCCTGGATTTCTTTGGGAATTCTCGTATCTGTCAAGCGCGCGCAGCCTCTTGATGCGCGCCGTTTGCGCGCCCCAGTCGACGACGATTGCGCGTCAAAAACGGCGGCCTAATCGATTTCCAGCATCTCAAAATCGTAATCGAAAGCGGCGCTTTGTCACTCGATTTCACGCCCGATCCGCCGCGCTTGTCGTCTCTCCCGCATGTCCGATAATGTGCGCATATCGGATGCATTTTGCGGTCGATTAATCGCACAAGTTTAGCTTCTGACTCTCAAGGTAACCGAATGAACAGATTGGTGGCGGTGCCCGGCGCGTCCGCCACCCTGTCAGGCGTTTTGACCGGCTATGCGAGCGAACGTGAAAATGCCAATGGTTTCAGTCGCGGGATCGGCGGTAGTGGACCTCCGCTATTCTTCTCCGACAACCTCAGCTCGCCTGCGAACTTGAATCGATAAGTGGTTAGCATCCGATTTTAAACTTGGACCCCTATCACAGCTTTTGTTAAGCTCTGCAGCAATGGTCTCACCGATCGTATCCGCTGCGCGCCGGACCGGATCGGCGTCGAGATGCGCGTAGCGGTTAGTCGTCGAAGCCTGCATATGGCCGAGGAGCTTGCCGACGATTGGCAAGCCAAGCCCTGCTCCGGCGCCGACACTGGCGAAAGAGTGGCGCAGGTCATGAATGCGCAGCCCCGGAAGAGTGGCGGCCTCCGTCACTGCCGCCAACGGCTTCTTGAGATCCGCTCGCGGCAGACTCGGGTCCGCGCCAGGTATGACGCATTCTCCGACCCGCTCCAGCGAGCGCAGCACCGCCAGTGCTGGCGCGTTAAGGAAGATCGTTTTCTTGCCGGTCTTGGAATCGGGCAGGAGCAGCAAGCCCCGCTCCATATCGACATGTTCCCAACGAAGGTGAAGAATTTCGCGCAAGCGCGCGCCGGTAAATAGCAGGAGCCGTAGCGCCGCAATCCCCTCTCGAAATCGCCGGTCGTTCTCAAATCGACGAAGAGCTTCTCCGAGCCGCGCCAACTCCTCCGTCGTTAGGAAGGGCTCCCGCCGCGCTTCTGGAAACCGCTCAATCCGAGCAGCGGGATTACATCCATCTGCGACTAGTCCAAGCCGCTCCGCGAAGAATACATGCTTGCGACCGCGAGCAGCCGATTGGCCTGATACGGATGGTCTCGCATCGACAAATGTAAACGCGCGAGTTCGGACCGGGCGAAATCATGCGCCTTCCGGGGCCCATGTTTGGGCAAGACATAGCGTTCTATCAGGCTGCGGTAGTGAGCCGCCGTCGTGCCCTTCCGCTTCGGGTCGATGTGCTCGGCGAGAAATCTCCTTGCCAGTTCGTCGACAGTGATTGCCGCTCGCTCACCACGACGTTCTTCTGCAGGGTCACTGCCGCGACGCACATCGGCAAGAGTTGCCTGAGCCAACCCCCTCGCCTGCTCCGGCGTTAAATGTCCGAACCGGCCCACCGCGAGAAAGCGCTTCCGACCCGCAATGCGATATCGGACAAGAAACGTCTTTGTCCCTGACGGCTCAACCCTAAGCCCAAAGCCTTTCAACGTACTGTCCCAGACTACATAACGTTCAGGCTCAGGCTGCGCCGTGTCGACAATCCGCTTTGTCAGCTTCGCAATCCGCACTATCATCGGGCTTCCTTTGGTGACCATATGGTGACCACCAGAAAGAATATCGCCGACGGCAATGGGAAAGCACCTCGCGCATAATGTCAATTATAATCAGGATATTATCGCAGAATGGCGTAAGAACGGATAGCGTAGAATAGCCATGGGTGAGACTCTTAATCAGCGGGTCCAAGGTTCGAGCCCTTGTGCGCCCACCAATAAAATCAGAGATTTGAGGCGCTATCAGGCGGAACGTCGCGAGAACATGCGACCGCGTACGAGGGGTCGCAAAGTCGCACGTGCGACTTTTGTTCGATCGACAATTTTCAAAGGCGGGATTGCTGCTTCGCGTTTCGCGATCGCTTCCAGTAGCGCTTGCCGCTCATTGGGGCGGAACCGCGCCGCCGCTGCTCCCGTCGGCTTTGGCTCTGGTGATCTGCAAGGCCGAATAATTCTCGCTGGCATAGTTCAGCAATTCGCGGCGTCTGGCGCGAGGCTGTCCAAGGCGTGCATTTCCTCTTCGCTAGACGCCGTAAGCCCTGAACTTTCGTGAGCGCTGTTCGAAGAAAGCGTCACACCCTCACCCCTTCCTTGTCGAGCCGCCGGGACAAATCCTATAGATCGGATTGTTCTTCTCAAATTGCTCTCTACTCGCAACGCATTGCCGAACGCGTTCAACAATTCGAAGATCAAAACATTGCACGCTCATAGGGTCTGAGCGAAATTCGGCATCGATAAGATCTGCCCAGAAGAATTACCGCAACGACGAGCACAGCATATGAAGGCAACGAGGTCATCATATGGGCGGGCTCGGCGAACGGAACGATTACGCTGCCAACTCCGACAGGCAGAGGTCGACCTCTCTTGATGCGCAGCACATGCGCTTTTACGCTAAGTTCAGCCTCGGCGAACGTCGAGCCTCTGGCGGGCAGCGCGCTTGGAACGGCTATCCTCCCCGCCGGTGCCGGCAAGTGGGCAAGATTGAAAGACACCGGATTTATCAGCAGCACTGGCTTCGTGTCGCGATGGATGATCGTCGCGGCCGGCTAAGATGAAACAAAGCTCAAAGGAGAAATGAAATGAATTTGAATGCGCTTTCTTGGGCGGAGAAGCGGCCCACGCGGGGGGCGGCAGCGAAGCTGGTTTTGATGCTGCTGGCGACTGATAGCGGCTCTCCGGAAGCGGTTTGCTTCCCTGACGTCAATTCGATCGCGGTGCGTGCCAACGTGCCGGTCGAAGACGTCAACGCCGCCCTTCTCGACTTCAAAGAGACGGGGTTAATCGTCGAGTTTCTTCCGGATTTCAAGTTCATCGTCTTGATGTGCGGGTCGGAGTCTATGGGGTTGGCGGCGCAGCCTGTAGTTGAGGGCGGGGCGACGTCCAGAGGCTGAACGATCCGCTCCCTCGGGGGCGGAACCCGCGGCAGGCGATTACGCCATGTTGCCATCTAATTCTCCGTGATCCATGGTAGCGATAGACTCATCACGAAAATCATAGGGGCAAGTAATGTTGAGAAAGTTGAAAGCTTCGATTAGGGCGTTTCTTCGTAAAACCCCATATAAGATCATTCGCGCTGCAGATTATAATCGCTTTGAGGCGATCGAGGAAACGCTCAGAGCGCTCAAGCGACGAGGATACGCGCCGAAGGTCGTTGCGGACGGCGGCGCAAATGTGGGCAGTTTTTCGCTGCTTGCCGATGAGATTTTCGGGCCGAACCTGAAAATTCATATGTTTGACCCTCAGCCGGCCTGTGCGCCAGCGCTTGAATCCTTGGCTACAACAAAGAGGGTTTGTGTATCACGCTGCAGCGATGAGCGCGAAGAGCGACGAAAACGTGCATTTTGTGGTTGATCCTGTCGCGGTAACGACAGGCGCTTATGTTGAAGAGTTTGCGACTCCTTCAAGTGTCTCGGTTCCGACGATCGCATTGGACGATGTCTTTGCAAGTTGGTTGCGGCGAGATGATCGCGCACTGCTGAAGCTCGATTTACAAGGATGGGAGCTGGAAGCTCTGAAGGGTGGCCGCGAATCTCTGCGCAATATCGAGGTCGTGCTTATCGAAGTTGCATTTTATGCGAAATCCTATCAGCCGACCATAGCTCAATTAGTTCAGTTTTTTGATGATGCTGGTTTTGAACTTTACGACATCGCTTCGATATATCCGAGGCCTCGCGATAACAGGCCGCGCCACGGCGATTTTGTTTTTGTGAGAAGCTCAAGCGCTCTTTGCGAAGATAAGGCTTGGGCCTGACGCGCCAGCGCCTGCGCAACTGACAGACGGGCCGCCTCCCGATCGACTGACGCTGATATCTGTGCAGCGCGCCGCGCCGCGAGCCGGCGCGCATCATCGTGCCTAGCCTCCCACCCGCCATGCCGGGCATATCTCTGCCGCGCCTGTGCGCCCTCGCCCTGAGCATAGCTCGACTCAAAACTGCTAGAACGGCCCCTGACCCTGAATTGACGCCCCTCCCGCGCGCCTAAGCTGGCGCAAATCAGGAGGGCGTCCGATGCCTTGGCCGAAACAATCCGAGTGCAACGCGTTCTATGGTGATCCGCGCGGGCGCAACGGCCTGGCGAGCGCGTCGTGGGAGGCGAAGAACCTCACCTATGTCACGCCGCCGTTCCCGATCTTCTTTCTCGGCAAGTCGATGCGGCTGCGCGTCCACAAAAAATGCGCCGACGCCTTCATGGCGTGGGTCGAAGCCGTCTGGTCCGACGCCGGCAAGGACCGCAAAATCATCAAAGACTGGGGCATGGACAACACCGCCGGCGGCTATAATTTCCGCGCCATGCGCGGCGGCAGGACGCTGTCGATGCACACCTGGGGTTGCGCCGTCGATTTCGACGCGCCGCGCAACGGCCAATATGACCGCACGCCGCATTTCGAGACGCTGCGCGAACAGGTCGTGAAGCCGTTCCTCGCGCTCGGCGGCGTCTGGGGCGGCGACTGGGACGGCGACGGCGACAGTCTCGACGAGCGCGCCTGCGACGGCATGCATTTTCAATTCGCGCGGTTGGGCTGAGCGATGTTCGATCTCGCAAAGCTCATCGCCTGCCTGATCCTTTTCGCCTTTGTGGCGGCGATCGTCCTGCTCGGCGCCGGGGTGGTTTTCGAGCTGGCGCTCGAAGCCGTTGCAAGCCCGCACTGAACCCCCGCCGGGCGGTTTCCCGGCTCTGAAAGGAGAAACATATGAGACTGCTTGCATTGTTTGGCGCTCTTGCGCTGGTCGCCACGCTGTTCGTCGCGCCGGCTTTTGCGCTCGACGGCCAGCCGGCGCTTGAGCCGTTCTGCTGGATGACGGTCGCCTTCGATCACATCGCCGCTGTGTTCCGCGCGATCTTCGGCGGTCATGTCTCCATCGGCGCGCTGATCGGCGTGACGCCCGCCTTCGCGCAGGAAGCCGCTGACGCCGCGGCGCCCCCGGCGCGCCCTGGTGGTCGTCGATGTGGGCGATGGTGGCGACGCCGCTGGCGATCTCCGGCGCCGCGTCGGCGCTGAGCGCGGCCTTGCCGCAGGGCGCGCGCGGCACCTGGTGGGGCTTCGGCCGCAAGGTTATCGACGCCGTCGCCTGGAACTGGGGCAACGCCGCCAACGAGCCGAAGGCCTGATGGGCGCTTACGGCCCGCTCATCGCCGGCGCGGCGCTCGTCGTCGCCGGCGTCGTCGTCTACGCGCTGCGTCGCTACGTCTACGGCAAGCTCGCCGAAGGCGGCGCGGCGGCCGAGCGCGCGACACGCGCGCAAGCCGATCTCGCCGTCGCCAAGCGTCAGGGCGAAATCATGGCCCAGCATAAGGACGTGGAAAATGTCGCCAAGGATCTTGACGCAGGCGGCTTTTAGTCTCGCTTTTAGCCTGGCGCTTGCGGCCTGCCAGTCGACGGGCGGGGGCTGTCCGCCGCTCGTCGCCTATTCGCTCGAAGAGCAGAAAAATGCAGCCAAGCAGCTGCGCACGCTGCCGAAGAACTCGCCGCTGGCCGCTATGATCGTCGATTACAAAAAGACCCGCGACGCCTGCCGCGCCGGCGGCGCGCCAGAACCCGCGCAATGAACTTCGACCCCAACATGCTGCCGGAGCTTGTCTCGCGCGCCATGTGGGGCGTCTTCGCTTTGCTGGCGACCGAGCTGCTCGTGCGCCTTTTCATCTGCTTCATGCGCGAAACCGAGAGGCCGCCGTGGTGACCGTTCCAAATTTGACCCGCGACGACGTTCGCACCGCCATGATCGAAGCGCTCAAGAGCGAGGCCGGCGCGGCGGTGCTGGCCGAGGCGATGGCCAAGAAGCTCGAACTCACGGCGGGTTGGCGCTGCCACGATGCGGGAGAGCGCGCCGAAATCCGCAAGAATCAGGAATTCATCCGCGATTTGCGCCTGACGGCGCGTCGCGGATTTCACCATTTTCTAGCCCGGATGCTCACCATTTGAGGCCTGGCGCTGCTTTCGTATCTCGGCGTCAAGAGCGAATTTTTGAAATAGGAGCCGAATGGGCCGTGGTGATTTTGTGCCAGGTTGCGCGTGCGCGTCCAACCTTTCCCAGGAGACAATCAATGAAACGCCTGCTTCTCATCTGCGGCCTCGCGCTTCTCTTCGCCGGGAGCGCCGTCGCCCTCCAGCAAACGCCCTATGACGCGCATTCCCGCATGCTGGTGGCCGATGGCGCTGGCGGCCTCGACTTCGTGCCTCGGCCGACCTATCGCTATTCCGGGGTCGCCTTCACGCCCGTCGCGACGCCGACCGACGTCATCCAGATCCAGGGGTCAGCGACCAAGACGTTGCGGGTGACGAAAATCCGCATCGGCGGCGTCGCGACGGCGCAGGGCAACATGCCGGAGCAGCTCGTGCGGCGCTCGACCGCCGGAACGCTCGGCTCGAGCCGTGCTGACGGCAGTGACGGGCGTCAAGCTCGACACCACCGATGGCGCCGCGACCGGCGTCGTGTCGACGGTCGGCACGGCGAATTACACGACACTCGGAACGGCGGTCGGAACGATGGGCGCGACGCGCCTGAACATGCCGGCGGTCGGCACGGGCGCGCAGCCGCAGCCGGTGGAGTTCAGCTTCCAGAACGCGCCGCTGCGGCTGCGCGGGGCGGCGGAATGGCTCGGGATCAATCTCAATGGCGCGGCGGTGCCAGCCGGCTGGCGTCATCGATTATGAGATCGAGATCGAGGAAGACGCCAGCTAAGCGCGACCTGACAAAATCCGTGCGACTTTCGTCTGACTTTCATATGAAAGGCGCACGGGCTGACCTATCAACATATTGATTTTATTTATATTTCCAATAACTCTTAATCGGCGGGTCCAAGGTTCGAGCCCTTGTGCGCCCACCACTCATGCAATCCGTTACGCAAAATTCGGCGCCCGCGGAAATACCCGCAAAATTTGCTGGGGGCAGCTTTAGGGGTCGCTTCTCTCACCCTCCGCTGGGCCCGTCGCTCGCCTCCGCATTCGTGGCCGCGCCCGCCTATGTCGATCTTGAGGATGACCCGAGCCGTCGCGGACTCGTCAATCGGCCGTCGGGCGCCGACGCCAAAGCCGTCGCGCAGACGATCGCAAGGGCTCTGACCGCGGAAAGAACGAGCAGCCCGGAAACGTAACCTCTCTCGCGATCTTCCTCGCCGTGAATTGGGCTCTACAATTTCAAGGGCTTTGGGAGGGCGACGCCAAAACAGCAATTTGGAGATTTGCCATGAGGACGACCTTTCCCCGAACATGTGCGCTCGCGCTTATTTTTTCTGTGACTGTCTCGGCTGCGATTGCGGCGCCCGTTGGCGCCGTTATCTCGGCGTGCGATCGGATGCACGGCGCAGGGCAAACCTGCAATTATGGCATCAAAGGCAATTCTTTGGTCGGATGCACAAACGACGTCGTCTTCGAATGCCCCGCCGACGGGAGCCGCCAATGCACTGGCTCGAAAAACACGAGCGGGAAATGCAACGAAGACGGAACGGCCGCACGGGTCTCTACGCTGAAGGGCAATGAGCTATTGGATTCGCTTCATGCGAAAGATCTTCACCAATCCAAGTAGGGATTCTCTCGACCAAGAAGTCCCTCAATAAGGACTCCCTCAACAATAGAAAAACGCTCCGCGCGTGCATCCGGGCTCGGGGCGTTCTCTCCTATCTTGAGACTCAAAATTGATAGCGCTCGGGCTCGACCCGGGGCATGCAGCGCAAGCGCAGCGGATGGCGCTCGCCGTAGATCTGCGCCGAAAATTTTAAATCGCGTCAGGCGCGCCTTGCGGTAATTGGCCAAGGAACTTCGGTACTTGCGTTGAGTGCGTGTCGAAGATCGGTCCAGAATTGCGCGGACCGATTTGCGCGTGCGATAACGCTGGCGATCGGCGTCCCCAGCTCGGATTGAAAGAAGCTCATGGATCATTCGCGCAATCCCGGATCCCCGCTCCGTCTGAGGCTGGCCAGAGTCTTACTCGGGCTGCTGAACATCGCCCTGCTCGTCGCGGTTGCGCTCGTCCTGCTCCCGCTCGTCACGCCTTATTTCAAGCATGCGGGGTCATACCGCTGGATTGAACATGTCGAAGTCTTTGACGCGCGGATGATCCGGTGGGTCAAGTCGCTGGTCCCGACCAACTTCAAGGGCTATGAGCTGGCGCGTTGGTTTATCGTCGGCGGACTCCTCTTCGGGCGCATGTGGGTCGACACACTGCGGCACAAGGTTTCTACCGCGATCTACCGTACGACGGTGCAGCGTGACTTCGAGGCGCTGCAGTCCGCGGCGCCGGCCGACGCGCGGGTGCTTGCGCCGGTAAAGGAAAAAATGAAGACGATGGATGCGCGCAACCCCAAGAGCCGCGCGGAGTTGCTCAAGGTCATGGGCGACGCCAAGCGTCAGTTGGAGTCGATGGGCCGCGACCTCGCCTTTCTGTCTATCGACGTCGTCGATTCGACCAAGATGAAGCTCGGCGAGGACAAGACATTCATCGAGCATGATTTTCGTGAATACAAGGATCTCGTCGACAGCAAGCTCCGCAGCAACGGCTCGCTGAAGGCGGCGTGGACGCCCGACGGCGTCATGGCCTGCTTTCCCTCGATCGACGCAGCGCTGAAATCCGCCAAGGAAGTGATCGCCGGTCTCGACGCGTTCAACGCCAATGTGAAGATGATCAAATCGAATTTCACCGTTCGTTGCGGCATCAACGCCGGGCACGTTTATTACGACGAGCACACGCCGATGGAGGAGATGAGCGACCGCGTCATCGATATCGCCGGCCATATGCAGAAATATGCGCTGCCAGGCACGATCGCCTGCGCGAAGCAGATCATCGAGCCCGTGCAGCAGCGCGGAGGCTTCAACGATGCAGGCAAGGTGGTGGACGGTTACGAGGTCTACCAATGGACTCCGGCGAGCCGTCTGCAGGACGAACGGGCGATTTCCTAACGCCGCCTCAAACGCGCGATGGTTTCGCGCGCTAACGATGCTTGACGCGACGTTCACGAGCAACCAAATCAAGCTGCGGCCGTCAGGCTCATGCGCCAAATCGCCTGTGGCTCGCTCGGGCCTATTAAGCCTAGCCGTGGAATCCTCATCGCGGATCGGCAAAGTTGAGTAAAGTGGCGGTCTCGGAGCGTTGCGTTTGCGAGTGGGGAGCCATCCGTGGCTTGGCTTAAATGAAATGGGCCTTCTTGCTGAGATCGATCGCCTTGGCGTCGATCTCATTGGCCGACGCCGCCGCTGAGGATGCGCCGACGCGCCCGGAAACGATCAGGAACGCTCCCGTTGCTGCACTGTCGGCGAAGCCGACGATGATCAATCCGGGTCAGTCGGCGACTCTGGCGTTTTCCGCAACGAACGCCGACGTCTGCATGAGTTCAAGCCGCCCGCGCGATCCGAATTTTGTCGTCCACGACGTGTCGGGCAATGTTGTCGTACGGCCCGCCCGCACGACGACCTATACGATAAAGTGCAAGAAAGGCGCGACGTCCAGGTCGCGTCGCGCTGTCGTGACGGTAACGCCGGAACGCATCATCCTTTCCGATATTTTTGACAGCGCGGTTCCTCACGGGCCTGAAACCCGGATCGAAGATGGCGGGCTTCTCGCTCACAAATGGAAGTCCGTTTATCACGGCTATGGTTCGAACTCGGTCGCCCGCCTTTTCGATGGCCAGGCGCTGGCGATACGCCCGAAGGAGTCAAATTCCGGGAACGAAACGCATGCCGGGCTGATCAGCGGGCCGCATCCGTCTTGGCCCGTCGAGATCAAAGGCAATTTCACCATCGAGGCCTCGCTGCACACAGAGAAGCAGTTGCGTCGGCAGAATGCGCCAAATCCTTGGGAAGTGGGCTGGCTTTTGTGGGACTACGTCGACAAAACGCATTTCTATTACCTCATCCCGAAGCCGAACGGCTGGGAACTCGGCAAGGCGGACCCTGCTTATCCCGGCGACCAGCGCTTCTTGGCGTCGGGAAATCGACCGATTTATCCGATCGGAAATCGATATGTCGTCAAAATTGTTCAGGCCGTCACCCCGACGTCGACGACGATTTCGGCATTCGTCGACGGCGTGCTCTTGACCACCTTCACTGACCGAGAAAGACCCTATTCGAATGGGCTTGTCGGATTCTATTCCGAGGACGCCGCAGTGTATTTCCATTCGGTCGTCGTGACGATTCCTCGCGCCTTAGCGGATTATTTGAAATAGGGACGCGCCGCAAGGTCGGGTTCTGGGCGGGTGCCACATCGCGCAGTCCCGGCGTCAGAGGCGGACCCCGGATATGCGTGCAGTCAAAAGGAAATTCCGATTGTCGCGTTGAGACCGCCTTGACGGCGACTCTCCCCGAAGGGGAACAAATAGCCGATTTGCGCAGTCAAGATGCCGTCAAAGGCGCGATAGAAGTCTCCGCCCAGCCATGTGCGCGCGACCAGCGCCGGACCTGCCCCAAAGGCAAATCGGCGGGTATCCGCGCTATCATATGTCGCCATGCCCATTGCAGCCGCCCCGAGCACGACGCGCGAGTCGGCGTCCCAGTAGGAATAGCCAAGCAAACCCACCGCGTTCTGCAGATACCGGCGCTCGCCGGCCCTGTAGGTGCCATAGGTCGCAAAGCTCGTCAGCGGCTGCCATGTCGTCTCATGCGGATAGCTCATGTCTGTCGGTTCGATCGCGCCGGCCGCTCCCGCGCTTGAGGCGCTCGAATAGGCGAATCCGCCGTAGCCATAGCCCCATGACAAGGCGAGCTGATTGAACGGCGCGTTTCGCGTGAAATAGTGCTGCCACTCAGCGCTCACCGAGAAATTAACGCCGTCGAACGGACGCAAGCGCAAACCGAGCCGCGAATAGCTTTCGGTGAAGCGTGTCTGGTCCTGGGACCAAAAGCCGCCGATCAAACCCTCGAGGCCAAATATGTACGGCAGGTAGCGCCCATCGAACCGGATGACCGTTTCAAAGCTCGGCTGAAGCTGATGCCCGCCCCAGCGTTTTCGACGATCGGCGATGCCGTTGAACACCACATTGGTGCGAACGCTCGCATCCGCCTCGACAACCTGCGTTCTGATCACATCTCGATCGCGGGCCGGCCGGGCTTTGAGTGAGGGATCGCTCGACCAGCGGTCGAGCGCTTCCCGAAAGAACTGCGACTCCTTAGAGCGATCGACATAGACGCTCGCATAGCCCGCGTTCAGCAACACTTCGCCGCTGCGCTCGACCGCGAGGCTATTCTCAAAGGCCGCGACGGCGGCGGCATATTCCTTTTGACGCGCATAAAATTGGCCAAGCGTTGACCAGCCGGCAGCGTAGCCAGGATGCGTTTGCGCGAAGTTGACGAGTTCGGCGCGCGCGCGCATCAGATCTCCCTGTTTTTCGTACGCAGACGACCTGGCGGTAGCGATTTCGAGTTCGACCGCCATCCTTTGCGCTGAAGGCAAACCTCCCCGATCAAGCGCTTTCACAAAGTCCGCAAGCGCGCCAGCGCCGTCTCCGAGCGTCTTACGAAGATAGGCCCTTTGCGCATAGGCTTGGCCCGTGGCCTTGCCTCGCGCGATGAGCGCGTTTGACGCCCGTAGCGCCTCATCCGTGTGGCCAAGCCCTGCAAGCGCGGCGATCGTCACGCGAAAAACGGCCTCGTCGGCTCGGGGGAAAGCCTCTGCCGCCCTGCCATAACGCAACGCGCTCACCCAATCGCGAGCGGCCAGAGCCTTGAAGGCCTTTTCGGCGACGAGCGTGTAGCGCGCCTCATCAAGCGCCCGCGTGACGTTGAGCTTCTGATCGGCCGGAAGTCCGTATTTCAAGGCCTGCTCGAAGTCTGCGACGGCGCCGCTCATATCCTTGGCCTGACGCCGCATGAACCCGCGCTGTGCGAGCACCCTCGGGCTTTGCGGGACAGACGCAAGGTAGCGGTTCGCTTCCGCAAGCGCCTCGGCTTTGCGCCCTTGGCGAAGGAGCGCCGTCAAGAGGAGGAGAACAGGCTCCTCCGCTTTGGGATCGAGACTATGCGCCTCTCTTGCCGCACGCACAGCCTCGTCCGGCCGCCCCGCTTTTAGCGCGTCATAGCCGCTGTTGAGCGCTTGCTGCAGGGGCGTCGCCTGCGCGCCGACCGGCGAACCGCCCTGTTCATTCGCGCGTTCCGCCTCCGCAAGCGCGAGTTTTAGCCTTTTCACTTGCGCGGGCTCGAGAGCCGGCTGCGCGAGCGCATCCCGAAAGTCCGCAATGGCGCCGCGCAGGTCTCCAATCGTGCGCCGGGCGTATCCGCGCTGCGCGAGCAACGTCGAACTCGGCGTATTGTCCTTGATGAACGCATCCGCTTCTTTTACCGCTGCTTTTACCTGCCGGGATTTGGTCAACGCCGTCATGAGCGCAAATAGCGGCGCTTCGGCGCTTGGATATTTGGCGCGCAGGTCGCGCGCCGCCTTCACCGCGCGAGCGTAATCGCGTTTCGCGATCGCTGCGTAAACCTCCGCGAGTTCGGCTTGCACAATGCTATCATGCTCAGCCTTGACAGCTTCCGCGAGCGCGTTGCGCAATGGCAGCGTTTGGCTCGGCTCAATGTCGGGCGCGGCGAGCGCGGCTTCGAAATCCGCCGCCGCGCCTTTCAAGTCCTGCATGGCGCGACGCAAATATCCGCGCTGGGCGAGAAGACGCCCGCTCGCCTTATTCTGCGAGATATAGCGATTCAGCTCGTCGAGAGCCGCCTGCGCCCGGCCCTGTCGGCTATAGGCTTCGGCGATAAGCCCGACGGGAGCTTCCGATTTTTTATCGAGTTCGTGCGCCGCTCGCGCCTTCTCTATGGCTTCATTCAGCCGAGACTCGTTGAAGTCCTTATATGCGACGCTCATTGCAAGATCGAAGAGCGCGACGTCGACCGCGGCGGCCTGCTCTTGGGTCAGCGCGCCGCTGTCTCGTGCGCTGCGCAGATCCGCCTCGGCGCCGGCGACGTCCATGAGTCGCTTGCGCAGATGCCCGCGCTGGGCGATCAGCGCCATCGAATGATTATGGCTGACGACAAAGGCGTTAATGACGTCGACCGCCTCGCCGGTTCGTCCCGATTTGTTTAGAATGTCGGCCAGCAGGCGGACGGGCATCTCGTATGCGGGCGCGAGGCTTCGCGCCCGCTGCGCGTATTTGAGGGCGCCATCGTAATCGCCCTTGGCCAGACGCGCGAACGCCAAGGCAAGCTCCTGATAGCCAGGCTGGCCTGGCCGCGGCTCCTCGCGAACGCCGTCGTTGTCACCAGCGCGAGCAGCGATTGGCGTCGTGGACGCCAGCGCCAGCGCCAGCGCCAAAAAGAGGATTGTTGCGCAAGGCCTTCGAAAAACCCGCCGCACGATTGCGCTCCATCTGCGTTGCAAAAAGCCGAGATTCCGACATCGGAATCTTCGAACGCGCGTCACGCGAATCAGGAACAAAACATATTGTTTTTGCTAACCTATAACCGCGAATGAAGCAAAATCGGGCGGGCGCGCCTCGAACTCTGGGACGATGGCTCTTCGCAAGGTCGCCGCATTCCTATGTTTTGCATCATACTAGAAACTTAATTTAAAATCTATACTTAGACCCATGGAGCGCCCAGAAGATTTGTACACGGAAGCCCAACCTTGACCGCATATGCAGGAGCAGAAGCCAAATGAAACTTATGCTGTTAGTCCTCGTGCTGTTTACATTGATATCCCTCGCCGGCTTCATCGGAGCATTCTTTTTTGGCGCGGCGGGAGCTGTCGTGCTGATGGTGCTGGGTTTGTCTATCTCCTTTATCGGAATAGCTTTTTTTACAGGCCGCTGAGATGTCTAAATGTTCATTCGACAGTTCAGAACTTCTAATTTATACAGGTCACTAAACTGGCGACCCTGAGCGGAGCTGAGATGAACGAATTGACAAGCCTCAAGAAAGGCGACATTCGCCTAAGTAAATCAAAACTATGCTGTTTATGCGTCGTTGGCACACGACCCGAAGCCATCAAGATGGGCCCTGTCATCGCCGAACTCAATCATTCGGATTGGGCCTTTCCCTACGTGGTGACGACCGGCCAGCACGCTGATGTCGTTGAAGGAGCCCTAAAGGATTTTGGCGTGGTTCCTTCGCGCCGGCTGGACCTCGAACGTCGAAACGGCTCGCTGAACGAGCTATTCGGCAAGGTGATCGCCGAGATGGATCGCGTGATCGACGAAGTTCAACCTGACTGCTTCATCGCCCAGGGCGACACGACGTCGGTTGCGGTCGTGTCGCTCGCCGCATTTCACAAGAACGTGCCTTTCATGCACATAGAGGCGGGGCTCCGCACGGGAAATCTCAACGATCCCTATCCGGAAGAACTCAACAGGCGAATCGCCGGACTGACTGCGGCCATGCATTTCGCTCCGACCTCAGCGTCGCTCAATAATCTCCTGCGTGAAGGCGTCAATCCTGGCGACTGTCTCGTCACGGGCAATACGGGCATCGACGCCTTGCTGCAGACGGCGGCGCGCAAATTGCCTGCCCCGAAGGGGTTTCCGAATTTGCCGCGAGTCATTCTCGCAACGGCGCACAGGCGGGAGAGCTTCGGGGCGCCCATTGAAAACGCGCTACGGGGCATAAGGGCGGCGGTCGAGCGGCATGACGACCTCGGGTTGTTTTTCGTCAGCCATCCCAATCCGAACGCTCATGAGCCGGCGCGCCGGATTCTTGGCGGCCATCCGCGCATCGTGGTTACGGATGCGATCGACTACGCCGACATGGTCGCGGCGCTGAAGAGATGCTGGATTGTCGTCACCGACAGCGGCGGTCTCCAGGAGGAAGCGCCCGCGCTGGGAAAGCCCGTCCTCGTGCTGAGGAATACCACCGAACGGCCTGAGGCGGTTCGCGCCGGAGCGGTTCGCGTGGTCGGCACAAACTCCGCCGCGGTGTCGAGCGCGATCTCTCAGCTTTGCGACGATCCGGCGCTATACGCCCGCATGGCCGTCCCGGTTTTCCCTTATGGCGATGGCCATGCGGCGAAGCGGATCGTCGCCGCGATGCGTGCGCGACTGGTGCGCGCGATTCCGGCGTTGTCGGCGGCTTAGGCCGCTTCAGCGCTTCGCCATGCCGACGCTTAGCGGCAAGGCGCACAAACAAAAGTCCGACGCGCGCTCAATCTGCCGAACACGCGAGGCTGAAGAGCTTAAGGACGACCGATGTTTTTTGACCTGACCGACGCCACCGTCGCCTATGTCGACGCGCTGGTGGGACTTTTCCTTGTTTTTGGCGTCGCCATTATTCTTTACAGCCTCGACGATGTCTTCATCGACGTTGTTTACTGGCTTATGAGACTTTCAGGAAGGATCCGCGCCGAACGATTTCAGCTTTCTGAACAGGCGCTGCTTGAACAGCGGCAACGCCCCCTCGCGGTCATGGTGCCGGCCTGGCGCGAAGAGGATGTCATCTACGAAATGTTGAAGACCAACGCCGTCCATTCCGCGACGACGGTTTTTTTTGTTGGCGCCTATCCCAATGATGCCGCGACTCAGCTGGAAGTGCTGAGAGCGGCGGCGGAACTTCCAAAAAATGTCCGCCTTGTCATCGGTCCGCATGACGGGCCGACGACGAAAGCCGATTGTCTCAATGCGCTCATCGCGGAAATCGGCGAATATGAGAAAGCCTCAAACATAAAGTTTGAGGGATTTGTGCTCCACGACAGCGAGGATGTGATTCATCCGCTGGAATTTCCGCTGTTCAGCGCGCTCCTCGCCACCTTCGACTTCATCCAGATCCCGGTATACTCCTTCAGGCGCTCGGTCCTTCAGATGACCGCGGGCACCTATATGGATGAATTCGCGGAGTTTCATAATAAGGATCTGTTTGTCCGGCAGCGTCTTACAGGCGTTGTTCCGTGCGCCGGCGTGGCCGCATGCTTCAGCCGAAAAGCGATTGAAGCTCTGAAGTCCTGGCGTCGGGGCGAGGTGTTCGACCCCATCGCTTTGACGGAGGACTACGACGTCGCCTTCGCCATGAAATCGCTTGGCCTGACGTCCGCGTTCGTTCTCAATGAGGCCCCCTATACGCTCGATATTCCGCTCGGGACTGATCAGGTGCAACGGATCGCATCACCGCTCGCGATCGCGACGAGAGAAAATTTTCCGAGCGACTACCGCGCCGCCTACCGCCAGCGTGCGCGCTGGCTTCTGGGAATCGGCTTCCAGGGAGCCGCAAAGCTCGGCTGGGGGAACACGCTTACCGAGAGAATCTTTTTTCTACGCGATCGCAAGGGCATCCTGTCCGGCATTATCGCCGTCGTGGCCTATTTTCTGGCTTTCAACGCTGTTGCGATCCTTGTTCTTGGAAGGTTGAGCGAAGAATGGCTCATCGCCGGCTACGCAATGCTCAACCCGACCCTGCGGCTGCTGTTTTTCGTCAACATCGTCCTGCTCATCAACCGGCTCGTCCAGCGAATGATCTTTGCGACGTCGATCTATGGGTTGGGCCAAGGGTTGATGTCGGCGCCGAGGGTCGTTTTCTCGAACTTCATTAATTTTTCTTCGGCATTGCGCGCGCTCTATATTTTCGTTTGGCGCCACAAAGTGCGCGGAGAACCGTTGAATTGGGACAAAACGAGCCACACCATTCCCGCTCAAAATGCTGAAGCAGTTCGAGCTTAAATTGAAGCATCTGGAGCGCATAGCGTTCTGTCGGGGCCGTGATATGCCGCCCGTCGCGTAACCCGGCGGAGGCGCGAAACACCCGAACTCCCGCTCGAGACAGCCCTGTTCTTAGAGTTATGGAGACCACCTGAAGCCGCTCGCCGACAGCAACGTCTTATGCGCGGCTTCGGCTGGCGCTCTGTGGTGGTCGTCAGTGACGGCTCGGCTTATTAATCCGGCGGTCAGGCGTTTCCGTCGCCGCCGGAGAGAATAGCGCCGGCGATCCGCCGGTTGAGAAACGAAGCGCGCGGATGGCGGCGTTGCGGACGAGCTAATGATTTACGCACAAGTCCGGCGGAGGCGCGAAACCGCCGAACTCCCGCTCGAGGAGTTTGGCGAAGCCGATCGTGGTGCGATCTTCGAGGTAAGGTCCTATGATCTGCACGCCGATCGGCAAGCCGGTCTTGGTTCGATCGATCGGCGCCACCGTCGCCGGGAGGCCGGAGGTCGTGGCGAGCTCAGCCCATACAATCTGGGCATCGAGATAGGCGTAGGATCGGCCGTCGATCTCGATGCGTCGCGACTCGATCGGCGAATGATCATGTGGAAAAGCGGGCGTCGGCATCGCCGGGCAGAGCACGACGTCCCATTCGCGAAAGAGCTCTCGCCACCGCTCCTGAAGCGCGCTCCGCGCCCCGTCCGCCGCCAGCCAATCCCGATGGCTGATGACCGCGCCGCGGGTACGTTCGGCCGCGAGGCTCCGGTTCCGGGGCGACAGCGCCGCGGCCGCGCCGCGAAGCCTGACATAGACGCTGGGTCGCAAATCCGCGCCCCAAAATGCGGACAACAGCCGAACATAGAGACGCGCAGAATCGGCAAGGTCGGGCAGCAAAGGACTGGCGTGCGCGAGTTTGGCGCCCGCACGGACGAGCCGCTCCGACAACCGACCGAGCGCCGCCCGCACCACGTTCGCGGTACGGCCAAGCGGATGCGTGTCGATGACGAGAACGCGAAAGCCCTTGAGGTTATCGTGCCGCGCGGAGGGCAGCGCCAGCCGGTAGCCGACGCCGCCGCGCTCCTCGTCCGGTCCTGCGATCACATCGAGCGCAAGCGCGAGGTCCGCAGCGCTTCTGGCCATTGGACCGATGACCCCGAGATCGCAGTCGCGCGGCAAAGGCGGCGCGCCCGGCGGGGTCAGTCCGCGATTAGGCACAAGACCTGATGACGGCTTGTGAGCATAGACGCCGCAATAATGCGCTGGGGCGCGCAACGAACCACCACGGTCCGAGCCGATCGACAGCGGCCCGAAACCGCAAGCGAGCGCCGCCGCCGAGCCGCCCGAGGATCCCCCTGGCGTGAGCCGAAGATTCCAAGGGTTGTTGGTCGTGCCGTAGATGTCATTGTAGGTCTGCCAATCGCTCAGCATCAGCGGAACATTGGTCTTGCCGAGGATGACGGCGCCCGCATTCTTTAAGCGCGCGACGACCAAGGCGTCTTCTTGCGGCATGAAGCGCTTGAATTGCGGGTCGCCCCAAGTCGTCGGCAGTCCGGCGATATCGAAGGATTCTTTCACCGTCATCGGGACGCCAAGCAATGCGCCCGTTCCGCCGCGAGACAGCGCGACATCGGCCGCCTTGGCCGCCTCGCGGGCGCGTTCGAAGTCTCGGGCAACGACGGCGTTGACGCGGCGATCTCCCGTCTCGATGCGCGCGATCGTGCGATCCGTGAGCTCCAGCGCGGAAATCTTTCGCGCCCGCAACGCGGCCAGGAGATCTTTGATCGTGCAGTAATCCCACTCCGATGCGGGAAGGGAATGGGTCTTCTGAGCCAACGCCCCGCCCGACCATGGGGCAGTCGCGGCCGCCAGAGCGGTTGTCCCTGCTCCGATCAAAACATCGCGTCGTGCTGCGCCAGTCATTGAACGATCCCTGACCGCCGATCTGTCAGTCGCGCTGGCGACGCGCCGTCAATCGGCGACGGGCGTTGAATCGCTTTGAGCGCCGCGTCCGATCGCGATCTGGCCGACCGACCCTTCGACGTGAAACGCGAGGCCTGTCATTTTGGCGAAGAGGTCGATATCTCCGACGCCAATCGCGCAGGCGCCAATCTCCATCTCGGCGGCCATCAGATAGAGCGTCTGCATCAGCACGCCGACATGTTTCAGAACAAGCGCATAGGCGAAGCCGCTATATTTCCAGGACACACGGCCGAAACGCGCCGCCATGGTGACGAGGACTTGCGGGACCGCCGGCGCGCCCATGGCGAATTGCGCGTCCTCCAGCATCGCCGTAAGCCATTGCGCGTTCGTCTCGATCAAAACAAGAGCGTGGCGGCTGGCGTCGTAATGATAAAAGCCGCGCGCCAAGCCCTCACATCGATCAACGGCGAGATAGAGCTCCAATTCGTAACTCGCGCCGCCCGACGGATACGGACGAGGGGCGGTCTCCAACTCCGGCTCATCCTGGTCTTCGTCTGGCGCACGCTCTCGCGATATGATTCTTGCGGCGCCGTCGAGGAGCCGCGCCACCTCCGCCAGCGTGATCAAGCGCCGCTCATCGAAGGCGCGAGTCGAGCGTCGGCGCCGCAGCAATGTCGCAAAGTCCGAAGGCGGCGCCGTCTCAAACGTCTTCAGGTCGATCGCCGGCCCCGGCCAGCTCGGCCGCACCGCGGGCGGCGGCGCTGCGAGATCCGCGTGGGCGTAAAGGCCGCCGGAGGGATTGGCGTGCCGTCCATCGGTGCTGCGGGTGTGGAACAGCAGATCGTGGAAGTCCCATAGAACGAGATCGCCGTCGCCTTCGGCTGCGCGCAGCGCTTTGTCGGCATCATGACCGGGCGTGAACAGAATCTGGCTATCGAGGAGCAGCGCCAGCAGCTCGACGCCCGGAAAGTTGGGCGATTTGCGGAGCTCTCTCACCGTACGCGCCTCCGACAGATGCGCGATCATTGCTGTAACGCTTGGGTCGCACAGCCGGAAGAGCGCCATGGCGCGCGGCGATTCGAGCACCAAGTCGGCGCCGCGCCGCCGCATATAGGCGAAGCGCGACAGCGCTAGCGGGCGATCCTCGTCGATTTCGATCATCCGTGGCGCATAATCGCGCATCTGCGGCTCGACGACGATGAGATCGGGATCGCTGGGCGCGCGAGCCAGGCGATATTCAACGAGTCCGTAAAGCGCCAGCCTCCGGACAAGTTCGCTCATCTCCCCGTCCCGCGCCCCATCGAAGGCCACGCCCGTCTCGAAGTCGGCGGCGCGCTCTGTGACATCGGCGCCAAACTTTCCGAACTCCACGGCCCGACCGTCGAAAAGGGCGGAGACGCCGCCCGTGGCGTTGCGCTCGAGCGTGACGCCAGGATTGAGCCGTGCGAAGAGCCGTGGCGGCGGCGCGAGGGGTTGGGAGGCTTCGCTAAGCAAATCAGGTACGGGGGAACAAAGGATTGACATCGGCTTCGCGCACCGGCCGCTTGCGCAGACCCAGCGCGATGGGCACGTCGTAGAGACGGCCGGGGCCGAAGCGGCGATAGAAGTGCCGCAGTCCCGGAACGATCACGCGAACCACCGGCACGTCAATGTCCGGACGCGTCTGATCGAGGACGAGAAAATCATGTCCGGCCCGCGCGGCGAGCTTGACGCAGGCCAGCACCTGGTCGCGGCCGTCGAGTTGGGAGAAATTCTTGAACCGCGACCGCCCGAACGACGCCTTGCCCTGCGGCCGCAGATAGGCGTGCTTGCGCAACGGCAGAGGGTCGCCTCCATAATCGTCGTCGGGCCCGAGTTCGGGGCGGCCGCCGAGGCTCTCGATGGCAAGAAACTGGTTGAGCTCGGTCATGGCGCGCAGCGTCGCGATCCTTGGATCGAAATGCGCGCCGGCTGCGACTTCGATATATTCCCGTCCGTCCTCGATCCAATGGGCGACGGCGACGACGACGGGAATGCCAAGATCGCTCGTTACGTCCAGCGCCCAGACGTCGCGGCCCATCCTCGCGAAAACGGCGCGCAGGTCGCGCACATAGCTGTCGCCAAGCTTGTCGAGATCGATCTCCGGACGACGCAAACGGTTGTACCACCAGATCGCATATGCGTCCCGCTCAACGAGTTCGAGGAAACCCTGAATGATGGCTTCCTCGATCGTATTGCCCGCCGCGCAACCGTTCGAATCCGCGCTGATCTGATTGGCGCAGCCGGACTCGTGAAAGAAATACAGAAGGCCGGTGGGAACGTATTTGAAGCCCTCGTCGCGCAGCGACCACACTGGCGACCATTCCGCCTCCGCGGCGGGATCGAAGCGCTGTGCGCCCTCGCCGCAGCCGCCGCTTTTCGCGCCCTGCTCATATTGCGCGTCGCTATAGAGCAGGATGTCGTTGGGCAGGATCGCCTCGCCGGCCGGGAAATCCGTAAATCGTCTGACTGTCCTGATCTCGTCGCCCTGGAAAATCCCGCAGTAGCGCTCGATCGCCTCCATCAGCGCGCTGGCTTCGCCCTGTTCAGCGACGCTGCCCTTGCCATAGCTGTCTCCGCTCAGCCCGGCCTGAAGGGCGTCGACGGTTTCGGGGCGCGGCGAAAAATTATGTCTGGCGACAAAGCTCGCGTCGAGCGGCTGTTGGCTCTTGATCCGATCGAGATGCGATACGACGCCGGTCAGCGGGCTCACATGCTTGCGATTGCGAGCGAGAGTGTCGCCCGGCGCGACCGATCTGTAGCCCCCGCTCGTCACGACGCTCGCGCTACCGGCATGCAGCGGGATGGGCGTGGGCGCTCGCGCGGGATCGCGCATCTCGGGGTCGCCGCAGCTTGGGCATTGCGGCCGAGCCGGCACATAATGGCGGGCGACGGTCGAGCCCATCAGATCCAGGCTCACGATATGCTGGTGCAGATCGGTGCGGAAGTCGCTGGCGATCGCCTTGGCGATTTCCGCGGCGGCGAGGCCAACGCCGCTCAGGCCGAGTGGATGGGCGCCAAGCGGCGAGACAGCGACGCAGCGCGCCTCCTTGCGGCCGAGGAATGCCTTGACCTGACGATTCCAGTTCATGCGATCGGCGAGGCATCTCCAGCAGGCGCTCTTGCCCGGGCTGAAGATTGGGCCGACCAGCGGGAAAACGCCGGAAGGCTGCACCAGCATCCAGTCCTGCTTTTTCTCGAGCCGCCGGCGGTTGAAATCCGCGAGCTGGCTTTCGAGATAATCGCCGACCAGGGCGATGGTCAGATCGCCGCCGCGCTTCACGACCCTGACGCCGAAAACGTCCAGCGCCTCCTCCAGCGCCCGCGCGCCGCCGATCCCGAGAGTTTCGATCTGAACGGACACTTTTTGCAGATTTTTCGCGGCGAGGTCGGGCGGCAGGCCGAGACTCGCCCAGTAGGCCGCCGCGACGCCATCGGATGCGCCCGCTGGGACGACGAAGCGACGATCAAGCAGCCGCTTGAACGCCTCGTCTATTGAGTCGACGGGAAACTCTGCGGAGAGCGCCTTGCGTATGGCGTCGGGCTCCTCTCCCGCGCCGATCCGCTCGGCCAGCGCGCAATAGAGCGCGCCACGAAGGAAAAACTTTCTGTCCTCCGAATAGAGACAGACAACGTCAGGCGGCAGGACATAGACCGAAAAATTGGGCGAGAATCGAAGGACCTTGTCGCCTAACCGCTCTTGTGAAACCGGCTTCGGCGCAAGCGGTTTAGATACGTCAATTGTCATTTGGCTGTCGCGCGCCCCCATCTCGTCGCGCCCAGGAGCGACGAGATTTGTTCGATTCAGGAATCCGAGAGACGCACGTAGACCCACAGACCCGCGCGGAACACTATGTAAATGCTCCGCACGACCTAACTGCACGCCTCGCCTCGGCCCACGGCATCGGCCCGAAGCGCTGGCGGCCTATCGAGACCTGGCCGCTCAGCCGTCAAATGTGCAGCGGTGCGTCACCCGCAACCACGGCAGCCGCAACCGCGACAGCCACAGCCCCGGCAGCCGCGGCAACCACGGCAGCCACAGCCTCTACAGCCACGGCATCCCCACCACCAAGCGACCTGCTCGGTCTTGACGGCCGGAACTTCTTCGCGATCGAAAAGGCGGAACGAATTCAGCCCCACGTCGAACACTTCCTGTTCGCGGAGGTCGATCGTACGCGTCCGGCTCGTCGTCGGAGCCGTCGAAGCGTCAGCAGGAGAACTATCGACGCAGGCAGCGCCTGCGAGCGACAAAGATACACCCATCACGCCGAGGGCTTTCTTGCCTCGATGTTTGTTCTGTGGGTTGTCCGATGAGCGCGCCATAGACTCCTCCCAAAAAATCTCAAAAACCGCACGGATGCAGACAATAGCGCTCCTCGCACGCTGGTCAATACTCATCCGGTAAAAGGCGAGCCCGAATGTCTCGACGATCGCCGATGGAATGAAGCCGGCTACGCATGAGCCCGCCAAAGCCTTCCCGCGCACATCGTTAACGTCATGGACCGGCTCGCCGGGATATTGGCTCAGTCGATCCGGCGTATCGCCGCTTCGGGAACGCGCGACACGGCATCCGAGGCTGCGCGATCAAGAAACATGTTGGGCGCCAGAACTCCTGAGGCTACGGCCCGCTTCGGACCGCCGACGAAGACTATTGGCGGCCTATGCGCCTTGGCGTAATGAACGAGCGGTCGCGCTACCGGATTTGTGCTGGGTTGGACCGCATGGCGGAGGCGCGAACAGCCGGAGCCGTCATATGCAGCGCGTAACGATAACGATCGACGAAGAGCTGATGAGCGCGCTCGATCAGTATATGGAGACTGGCGGCCATCGAAATCGCTCCGAGGCCGTTCGCGATCTCGTCCGCGCAGGGCTGCTCAAAACGCCCGAAACCGATGACAGCGCCCGCCCCTGCATGGCGGCGCTCGTTTACGTCTACGACCACGAGACGCGGCAGCTGTCGAAAAAACTGATGCATGACCATCACTCTCACGCCGACATGTCGATCGCGACGCTGCATGTGCACATCGATGAAGCGACCTGTCTCGAAGTGTCGCTGCTTAAGGGCCAGAAGACGGATGTCGAGCACTTCGCCGGGCATGTGATCGGCGAGCGCGGCGTTCGATACGGGCAGCTCGTCGTCTTGCCGGCGGATCTCGAGCAAGGCGAAACGCCCCACGTCGATCGTCACACGACCGGCCGCCACCCGCACCATTCCAGCTAGAGCGCGTCGTCTGTGGCAAATCGGCAACGCTTACGGCAAATTGTTTCGAGCCAATTGACCCAACGCATCGCGTAAGACAATTTTCTAAAAAAATCACAATAGCGCGCACGTACGGGAACCCACGAAATGAGCCGCCGCCGCCTCGCGACCTCCGTCTCCTCCGTCGTCGTCGGCCTCGTTCTTCTGGGCACGGACGCTTTTGCGCATACGATTTCCCTGCCAAAAATCGATGTTGGCGGGCAGCGGCGCACCGTGACCGTTCCCCATGTGCATACGCCATCGGGGACGCGCATCGTCAGTTCGACGCGCCCGTCGCCGGTCGTCCCCGCGGTCAGTCGCCCCCCAGCTGAGCCGTCGGGACCCCAACCGCCGCCAATCACCTCGTCAAGCGAGAAATTCTTCACCGGCAAGGAGGTGAACGCGCTGCCCTTCAAGCAGCCCGGCGAGGCGCTCGAAATCGTGCCAGGCCTTATCGTCACGCAGCACAGCGGCGACGGCAAAGCCAATCAATATTACCTGCGTGGTTTCAACCTCGATCACGGCGCCGATCTCGCGCTCTATCTCGACGGCATGCCGTTGAACATGCGCACCCATGGTCACGGGCAGGGTTACGCGGACGCGAATTTCCTTATTCCTGAACTTCTCGCCTATGTGCTGGCGCGCAAAGGGCCTTACGACGCGCAGGACGGAGACTTCTCCTCGGCCGGCTCGATTTACATGCAGTATAAGGACAAAATCGACAAAGGCTTTTTCCAGGTCACCGGCGGAAGTTTCGCCTACGCGCGGGCGCTGGCCGTCGTGCCTTATCAGGATTTCGCCGGAGGCTCCGCCTACGGCGCCGTCGAGGCGCAATATTACAACGGACCCTGGGAGCGCGGCGACAATCTGCACCGGATCAACAGCGTCCTGCGCTGGGCGCGGGGAACGCAGCTCGATGGCGCCGCCGTCACGTTTATGGGCTACGCCAACAAATGGTATTCGACTGACCAGATTCCGGAGCGAGCGGTCTACAGCGGGTTGAAATCACTCTGGGGGACGCTGGACCCGACTGACGGCGGCGACACCACCCGCTTCTCGCTCTCTGGCCGCTGGAGCCAGACTGAGGGCAATCACGCCTCTCGCGTCGAACTCTATGTCATGCATTCGACGCTCGATCTCTACAACAACTTCACCTACTACCTCGCCAATCAAACCCTTGGCGACCAGTTCCGCCAATTCGACCGGCGCACCATGGTCGGCGTCAATGCCGAGCATGCGATCAAGTGGGACAGTTTTGGTCTTCCAGTCCAGACCCGCGTCGGCCTGCAAAGTCGTTACGACGACATTCGACTCGGCCTGCAGGACAGTTTTCGTCGCACGCCCTATGACACGGTGCGCAACGATGCGGTCGGCGAAGGCAGCGTCAGCGTGTGGACGGACACGACGGTGCAGTGGTCGCCATGGCTGCGCACAGTGACGGGCGGCCGTTTCGACTATTATAACGCCAACGTCAATTCGCTGCAGAGCCTTCTGGGCGCGCCGGTGATCGCGACCAGCGAGGGGCTGCCGGCCTTCCTCTGGACGGGGCCGTTCAACAGCAACTCGAAGGACGCGTCGCTGTTCAGCCCCAAGGCCTCGATCATCGTTGGGCCTTTCCAAAAGACGGAACTCTATTTCAACTATGGCGAAGGTTTCCATTCCACCGACGCGCGCGGCGCCGTGCAGAGCTTCTCGGCGTCGGAACTTTCCGACACCGACGGCTTCCTTACGGTCTCCTCCATTCCGCTTCTGGTGAAGTCGCGCGGCGCGGAGATTGGCTGGCGCACCAAATATATCGAAGGACTTGATTCGAGCATGAGCTTCTTCTGGCTCAATCTCGATTCCGAGAACCAGTTCGAGGGCGACAGCGGCACCACGACTTTCGGCCGACCGAGCCGCCGTTACGGCATCGAATTCGCCAATCATTATCGGCCGGTCTCGTGGATCAGCTTCGACGGCGACGTGGCGCTGGTGCATGCGCGCTATCGCGGCGTGGATCAGCTGCAGGCGTTCGCCTGGCTCGATCTGATCACGCCTGAGGCTCTGCCCTATGGAACGTTTTTAGGAAACGCGCCGGGCAATTATCTGCAAAATTCCGTCGGCATTACAGCAATGGGCGGCCTTGAAATCGGCGAAGCGACAGGTTGGTTCGGCGCGCTGAAATATCGCTACATCGGCTCTCGCCCGCTGACCGAAGACGGCTATCTCCAGTCTCCTGTGACGGGCACCTTGAGCGCGCGGCTCGGCTATCGCTGGGCGGACGGCTGGCGGCTGCAGGTCGACGCGTTCAACGTGTTCAATTCTCGGTCGGATCAAATCACCTATGGCTATGGCTCGCTGCTGCCGACCGATCCGCTGTATTCGGCATGCGTCAATGGCGTCGCGCCGAGCGCGGTCTGCGGCGTCGGGGTGATGGACCGGCATTTCAAGCCGCTGGAGCCCACCGCCGTGCGCCTGACGTTCGGCGGTCCGATCAGTTTTGAGTCGCTGCCCGACTTCACAGCGCCGCTGCGGATCGTGTCGGACTAGCCGCGCTCCGCCCAATCGGAATCGACGGCGACGGCGGCGTCGATTTCCGCTTCGGTCATTTTCTGTCTCAACATTATGCTCCGCTATCTGGCCGTGAGTCGGGCGGGCGAACCATGATCCCGGTGAATTCGCTCCCTGCCGCAAAGGAGTGCTAGGGAGAGCCGATGCGCTTTTCCCCTTCCTTCCTCGATGAGATACGGGCGCGCCTGCCCGTCTCCGAGGTCGTGCGCCAAAAGGTGAAGCTTCGGAAGGAAGGCAGAGAATGGCGGGGCCTCTCGCCCTTCAACGCCGAAAAGACCCCGTCCTTTTACGTCAACGACCAGAAGATGCGTTGGTTCGACTTCTCTGCCGGGAAGAACGGCAACATTTTCGATTTTGTCATGGAGACGGAGGGGCTCTCGTTCCCCGAGGCGGTCGAGAGGCTGGCGGCGCTCGCCGGCCTGCCGCTGCCCGTCGAGACGAAAGAGCAGCAAGAACAGGACAGACGGCGCGCGACGCTGGGCGAGGCGCTGGAGGCGGCGGCGGTCTTTTTCGAAAAGCAGCTCGCCGGCGCCGCGGGTCGCGAAGCGCGCGCCTATCTCGACCGCAGACGGATTTCCTTGGCCGCGCGCGAAAAATTCCGCCTCGGTTTTGCGCCGCCCGAGCGCCATGCGCTGCGCGATCACCTCGCCGCCAAAGGCGCGAGCGTCGAAACGATGATCGAGGCGGGCCTGCTCGTCCACGGCGAGGATATCGCCGTTCCTTACGATCGTTTCCGCAATCGGGTGATGTTTCCGATCTGCGACCGCGCTGGGCGGGTTATCGCCTTTGGCGGACGCGCCCTGGAGGCGGACGCCCAGGCGAAATATCTGAATTCCCCCGAGACGCCGCTCTTTCACAAGGGCGCGACGCTCTACAATCTGCATAACGCCCGCAAGGCGGCGCATGAAACCGGCGCGGTGATCGCCGTCGAGGGCTATGTCGACGTTATCGCGCTGGCCGCTGCGGGTTTCCCCAACGCGGTCGCTCCCCTGGGCACTGCGCTGACGCCGGAGCAATGCGCCCTGCTCTGGCGGCTGGCGGAGGAGCCGATCCTCTGTTTCGACGGCGACAAGGCGGGACAAAAAGCCGCCTTTCGAGCAGTCGATACCGCGCTGCCGCTGATTGGCCCTGGCCGATCGCTGCGATTCGTCCTTCTGCCGGACGGCCAGGACCCAGACGAACTGCTGCGCTCAAGCGGGGCCGAGGCGCTCGCGGAAGCGCTGAACCACCCGCTGCCGCTCGTCGATCTCCTGTGGATGCGCGAAACCGATGCGGCGACGCTGGATACGCCCGAGCGCCGCGCCGCCCTCGAGCGGCGGCTGCGCGAGATCGTTGGTCAGATTGGCGATGACGACTTGCGACGTCATTACCTCCAGGAGCTGGCGCAGCGGCTGGAGCGCCTCTTCGGCCGGGATCGGCGCGGCCAGTTTCGACGCCCAGACGTCCCTCGGCGAGGCGCGGGCGGTCGCCGGCGCGCTTCCGACGAGGGCGCCTTGACCATTGGACCAGGCCTGGCGAATTCGCCGCTGTTTCGCGGCGTCAAGTCCGCGATTGCGCCGCGCGAGGCGCTTATCCTTTTGATTCTCATTAATCATCCAGATCTCATCGACTCCCGCGCGGAGGATCTGGCCACGCTTGATCTTGAGTCCGCCGACGCGCGCGACTTGCGCGACGCGCTCCTGCGGTTCGCGGAGAGCAACGCGAGCGATAAACTTGAGCTTCGCCCATTTTTGGCGTCGCTTGGACTTGCACGGACGGTCGCCCGGCTCGAGGCGATGGCCGCCCATTCGACGCTCTGGAGCGTGCGCCCCGAGGCTGCGGCGGCGGACGCCGGCGAGAGTTTGCGACAGGCTTTCGCCTTGCATCGCAGATCATTGGCGTTAAATAGAGAGTTGCGCGCGGTGCAAGCTCTGCTAGCCGACAACCCCAACGAGCGGAATAATGCGCGGCTGAAGGATATTCAGACTCAATTGTCGGCGCTAGATGGCGCAGAAGCAGCGGTGGAAGGATATGGATCGCTTTCCGGCCGGCCGTCGCGGAACTTGTGAAGTTAGCGCCGGGGTGAAGAGGGGACGGAAAGCGCGCCGCTAGCAGGCGGTGCGAGGGTTTGGTGCGGTCGGCCGGGCTTTTTCGTCCGCTTGCCGCGCTTTGGCGTAGAGAGGGCCGGCCTCTCTGGCTATTTTTGGAAAACTTGCGCCTTGCCTGGTTCGGGGAGCCGATCCGGGGCGAGGCGTTTGGAGCTTGTGGATGGCGAAGAAAGACGAAACTAAGGTCGAGAACGAAACCGTAGCGGCGACGGAGGCTTCCGACGGACCGCTTCTCGATCTCAACGACGCCGCCGTCAAGCGGATGATCAAGCTCGCGAAAAAACGCGGCTTCGTCACCTATGCCGAGCTGAACGCGGTGCTGCCGTCCGAGGAAGTGTCGTCGGATCAGATCGAGGACGTCTACGCGATGCTCTCGGAGATGGGCATCACCGTCTCTGAAGGCGACGATCCGGACGACGTCGAGGCTGAGGAACAAGCCGCCGAAGAGGAAGAAGCCGAAGGCGGCGAACTCGTCGAGACCCCGCGCGCGACCGCGGTGGCGACGCGCACGTCGGAGCCCGCCGATCGCACAGATGACCCCGTGCGCATGTATCTGCGCGAGATGGGCTCGGTCGAACTTCTGTCGCGAGAAGGCGAAATCGCCATCGCCAAGCGCATCGAGGCCGGGCGTGAGGCGATGATCGCCGGGCTCTGTGAGAGCCCCCTGACCTTCCAGGCGATCATCATCTGGCGCGAGGAATTGGAAGCCGGCAAGGTCTTGCTGCGCGACATCATCGATCTCGAGGCGACCTACGCCGGGCCCGAGGGCAAAGCGGCAAAGACCGCTGAGCCGGCGCCCGCGGCCGACCTGGCGCCGGCGACGGCGCCGCGCACTCCGCCCGCCGGGCTGCAGGAGGACGTCCCGCCCGCCGAAGAAACGTTCGAGGAAGAAGACGACATGGAAAATTCCGTGTCGCTCTCTGCGATGGAATTAGAACTGAAGCCGAAAGTCCTCGAAACCTTCGCGCGCATCGCCGACGCCTATAAGAAGCTGCGCCGACTTCAGGACCAGAACGTCGAGAACAAGCTCAAGAACGAGACCCTGACGCCCGCTCAGGAGCGCAAATACAAGACGCTCAAGAAGGAAATCGTCGCCGACGTCAAATCGCTGTCGCTGAACCAGAACCGCATCGAAGCGCTGGTCGAGCAGCTTTACGACATCAACAAGCGACTTATCGGCTATGAGACGAAGCTCCTGCGGCTCGCCGACAGCCACGGCGTGATGCGCGAAGACTTCATCGACAAGTTCCACGGCTCGGAGCTCGACCCGAAATGGGTCATGCGCGTCGCCAAGCTCGGCTCCAAGGGCTGGAGGGAGTTCGTCGCCGCGGACAAGGATCGCATCAAGGATCTACGCGGCGACATTCATGCGCTTGCGACCGAGACGGGACTGGAAATCTCCGAGTTCCGCAAAATCGTGCATATGGTGCAGAAGGGCGAGCGCGAAGCCCGGCAGGCGAAAAAGGAAATGGTCGAGGCGAATCTGCGTCTCGTGATCTCCATCGCCAAGAAATACACCAACCGCGGCCTGCAATTCCTCGACCTCATCCAGGAAGGCAACATCGGTCTGATGAAGGCCGTCGATAAATTCGAATATCGCCGCGGCTATAAATTCTCGACCTATGCGACGTGGTGGATTCGTCAGGCGATCACCCGCTCGATCGCCGACCAGGCGCGCACCATCCGCATTCCCGTGCATATGATCGAGACGATCAATAAGATCGTGCGCACCTCGCGCCAGATGCTGCATGAGATCGGCCGCGAGCCGACGCCCGAGGAACTTTCCGAAAAGCTCGCCATGCCGCTCGAGAAAGTGCGCAAGGTCCTCAAAATCGCCAAGGAGCCGATCTCGCTCGAGACGCCAATTGGCGACGAGGAGGATTCGCATCTTGGGGATTTCATCGAGGACAAGAACGCCGTGCTGCCGATCGAGGCGGCGATCCAGTCGAATCTGCGCGAGACGACGACGCGAGTCTTGTCGTCGCTGACCCCGCGCGAAGAACGCGTGCTGCGCATGCGCTTTGGCATCGGCATGAACACCGACCACACGCTCGAAGAAGTCGGCCAGCAGTTTTCGGTGACGCGCGAGCGCATCCGCCAAATCGAGGCGAAGGCGCTGCGGAAGCTGAAGCATCCGTCAAGGAGCCGGAAACTGCGGAGCTTCTTGGATAACTGACGTCCCTGCCCGAAGCACGGGACGTGCTAAGGTGCGCGTATGAACCCGCATTTACGACCCGCTTCATTGCCGCTGGAAACGCAAGCCGCCGAAGGCATGCCTCGACGGTGCTGGACTGTCGCAGAAGTCGAAGAGATGGTGCGCGTTGGCATTATCGACGAAGACGAAAGATTCGAGCTGATCGGCGGGGAGGTTGTGCCCATGTCGCCCAAGGGCGCTCGGCATGAGTGGATTAAGATTGAGCTGAATCGATTTTTGCAACGTGTTGCGCCAGCCCATCTTACCATCGCGCAGGAATCCACGCTGCGTCTTGACGCGCGCACGTTCGTCGAGCCTGACTTTTGTGTCTTTCGTCGCGATCTCGACCTTAAGGCGCTCGACGGCCCCGCCGTCTTGCTTGCCGTTGAAGTCGCGGATTCGAGCCTCAATTACGACAAGGGCCGCAAGATCGGCATTTATGCGGCGTATGGCGTTCGTGAGGTGTGGGTCGTCGACGCCATTCGCGCAACAATCTGGGTCCATCGCAGGTTGGGCGCCAGCGGCTACGCCGAGATCGCGGAACTTTCCTCAAGTGAGCTTGCGACGCCGATGCTCGCGCCGGAACTCGCCGTCCGCCTGTCGGACCTCGGCATAGCGCCGACGTCGGACGAAGCCTAACTTCCGTCCCGCTCAATCCGAGAATTCCTCTTCGTATCCGGCATCGTCGCGTAGACGATGAGCGAGATGAAGATCGCGGCGCTCGCGTAGTAAAAGAACCAGCTCTCATGGCCATGCGCCTTGAACCAGAGCGCCACATATTCCGCCGAGCCGCCAAAAACGGAAACTGTAGCCGCATAAGGCAAAGCGACGCCGGTGACGCGGATCGCCGCCGGAAACAGTTCGGCCTTCACCACGGCGTTGATCGAGGTGTAGAGCGCGACGATCAGCCAGGCGCAGCAGATGAGCGCAAAGGCGATCCATGCGGAGCGCGCATTCTGAATGGCTGTCAGCAGCGGCGCGGTGAAGATCGTTCCCAGCACGCCGAAGGCGATGAGCATCGGGCGACGGCCGACGCGATCCGACAAGGCGCCGTAGATCGGTTGCAGACAGAGCGCGAAGAGAAGCGAGCCGGCCGCAATCCACGTCGTCTCAGCGTCGCTCAGCCCGACGGAGAGCTTCAAGAATTTCTGCATGTAGGTCGTATAGACATAGAAGGCGATGGTGCCGCCGAGCGTCAGTCCGACGACCGTCGCCGTCTCGCGCTTATGCGCGAGGAGCGCGCTGAGCGATCCGCGCCGCCGCTCGGCGCGGGAGGCTTTGAAGGCGGGCGTTTCTGCAAGATCGCGGCGCATATAGAGCGCCACGATGGCGAGCAGCGCGCCGAAGGCGAAAGGGATGCGCCAGCCCCAGTCGCGCAGCGCCTGAGCGTCGAGCGCGACATTCTGCAGGATGAGCAGCACGCAAAGCGCCAGCAGCTGGCCGGCGATCATCGTCACATATTGAAAGCTCGAATAGAAACCGCAGCGCTCGGGATGCGCCATCTCGGCGAGATAGGTCGCGCTCGAACCATATTCGCCGCCAAGACTGACGCCCTGAACGAGACGCGCGAAGAGCAGCGTCGCCGGCGCGCCGACGCCGATCGTCGCATAGGTCGGCGCGAGCGCGATGAGGAGCGAACCCAGACACATCAGCAGCACCGAGAGCATCAGCGCGGCGCGCCGGCCGCGCCCGTCCCCGATCCGTCCGAAGACATAGGCGCCGATCGGTCGCATCAAGAAACCAAGCGCAAAGACGCCGGAGGCCGACATCATCTGCGCGAGCGGGTCTTCGCCAGGAAAGAATGAGTCGGCGAAATAAAGCGAAAAAGCCGAATAGACGTAAAAGTCGTACCATTCGACGAGATTGCCGACGGAGCCGATCAATATCGCCCGCAGTCGCGCCGCTTCGTTTTCAAGATCGATCGCCGCGTCATGCATGTTTTCTTCAGACCAGTTGGCTGGCGACGTTCACCATCAGCGCGAGGATCGTGGTGTTGTAGAAGAAAGCGACGATGCCATGCGTCGCGACCAGCAGTCTCATCGGCGACGAGCAGGTTTCGATGTCGGCGGTCTGAAAGGCGACGCCGATGACGTAGGAAAAATACAGGAAGTCGATGTATTGCGGCATCCTGGTGTTGGGGAAATGCAGTCCGCCTCGCGCCGTCGGCGGCTCGTCCGGATCATGCTCTTCCTCGAAGTAAAATTCATGCGCATAGTGAAAGGCGAAGGTCAGGTGCAGGAACAGCCAGGAGTTCAGCACCGTGACGATGGTGAGCGCGACGGCCGCCCCCCTTTCCCAGCCTTCCATTGACTTCACCGAACCAAGCTCGACGACGACGGCTCCAAAGGAGGCGGTGGCGATCGCGGTCGTGAGCAACAGCATGACGAAGCGGCCCTCGTCGAGATGCTGGGCGCGTTCGCGGATCGTATCGTGAGTGGCGCGGGCGATGAGCAGGTAGACGAGAACGAAATAGCAGAGCGCGACGGCGTTCCATGCGACGAGCGCGCGTGCGACCGGCTGCATCGCCTGCGGCAGAAGAAATCCGACGACGACGCCGAAAGCGAAACTGAGAAAGAGCTGCGGGCGCGCGCGAATAACACGAAACGGCGCCAAAATGGCCGAGGCGCGCCGACGGCTCCTTAACGCTCGGGGCATCGGCGCGATTCCTCAGTTGCGCCGCGCAGCGACGAAACGGGCGGCCTCCGCCAGAATGTCGGTTCCCTCCCCCAGTCCTGCTTCGCGCAGCGCCGCCGTCGCTTCCGCGACCAGCGAGTCCCGCCGCGCGCGCGCGGCGTCGAGACCGAGAAGACCGACAAGAGTCGCCTTGCCGCGTTCGGCGTCTTTGCCGGCGCGCTTGCCAAGCGCCGCGCTGTCGCCCTCTGCGTCAAGAATGTCGTCCGCGATTTGAAAGGCCGCGCCGAGCGCTTCGCCATAGCGCGTCAGCGCACGCGCCTGCGATACTGAAGCGCCGCCGAGGATGCCTCCGGCGTCGACGGCGAAACGTAACAGAGCGCCCGTCTTCATCGCCTGCATCTGCAAGGTCGCTTCGAGCGTGAGCGGCGTCGCCGCGGTTTCAGCGGCAAGGTCGAGCGCCTGTCCGCCGACCATCCCGCCAAGCCCCGCCGCACGCGCCAAAGCGAGCACCAGCGCCGCGCGCACGCCAGCGTCTTGATGCGTCTTCGGATCGGCGACGACATCGAACGCGTAGGTCAAGAGCCCGTCGCCCGCGAGGATCGCCGTCGCCTCGTCGAAGGCCTTATGAGTCGTCGGCCGGCCGCGGCGCAGATCGTCATCGTCCATCGCCGGCAGATCGTCGTGGACGAGCGAATAGCAATGAATCATTTCAAGCGCGCAGGCGGTGCGCAGCGCCGCTTCGCCGACGACGCCAAAGAGTCGCGCGGATTCGATGACGAGAAAGGGCCGCAGCCGCTTGCCGCCGCCGAGCGAAGAATAGCGCATCGCTTCGAGAAGGCGCGCGGGCCGGGCGATCTCGCCGGGAAGCGGCGCAGGCGCGAGCAGCGCGTCGAGCGCAGATTCTGTGGCGTCGGCGGCGGCGTCGAGACGGCGTCGGAATTCCTCGGCGCATGCGGCTGCATCCATGAGAGCGATGTCCTTAAAAGCAAACGACAGTGGCTGCTAGCAAATTTACGGTCCAACCCCAAGGGCGCCGTGCGCGCTCCTTTATGGCGAAAACTCGTCGCGTTTCGGGCTTTTCCTCAGCGGCGAACGCCTGAATGTCGCACGATGTTGTATTTTTGCGACAGTCATTGCACAGAGCATTTATTAAACTCCGCCCGACGCCAATGCGGCTTGTGGCATCCCCAAGCGGTCGTCGGCCGCGGCGTCGTAAAGACTCTCGCGGCGCGCATGCGATCGGACTGGTCCGTCGCCGCTTCGCCTGGATGCGGATGATCCAGCGTCACCCTAGGAGAAACGCATGAAGAAAGTTCTGCTGCTGACGACCGCCCTCATGGCGGCCGCGCCGCTTACGGCGTGCAACACGCCCGGTGAACGCGCGGCAGGCGGCGCCGTGATCGGCGGACTTGGCGGCGCGGGCATCGGCGCGCTCGCGTCCGGCGGACGCGCCGGCGGCACGCTCGCCGGCGCGGCGATCGGCGCGGCCGGCGGCGCCATCGTCGGCGCGGCGACCGCTCCGCCGCGGCGCTGCGCGAAATGGGGCTGGGACTATTACGGCAACCGCGTCTGCGTCGCTTTCTATAACTACTAAGAGCGCGACAAATTTTTTTAAACCGCAGGCGCTTGCCTGCGGTTTTTCTTTTCTTTTCTGCCCACGCGATCGCCACGCTCTGGGCGCGACGCTTCTTGATCTTGGAGTTGAGACCGCTAATTTGAGGCGAGCGGCGCCGCCTGGAGAGAGTTCATGCCAGAAGGCTTAACCAGACTGATGATTATAGGGGCGATCGGTTTCTTTCTCGGCGCCGCGATCGTCGGCTATTACTCAGGCTGAAATTCTTCAACTCAGCTTGAAGGATGCGCCCGGAAACCAAAGCGCGCGGGCGCGCTTCGGGATACAGTCGCGAAGCCAAAAGCGCTGATATCATCAGATGTGGCCGCAAGGACACATCGAAACCACAAAATGTTTTGGAAAGGCGTCTTTGTGTTGCGCGCCGATTGACTGGGCCTCTAAAGCCACGTCGAAGCTGGCAGGGAAATTTCCTGTTTTTCCACTGGCTTGGGGTGCGCGATGAAAAAGGCGATTGTCTGTGCGGCGAAATTTCATGTCGCTCTGACGATCGGCTCCGCATGTGTGCCAGGACTTTCCTTCGCGCAGAGCGCCGAGACGCCTTCCGTCCCCTTTCCCATTTGGACCGGCTTCTATGCGGGCGTGAACATCGGCGGCGGATGGGGCGCCGACGCCCGCAACGGCAATATCTGGCGACCAGACGGCTTGAACGGCGGTGTGACCAACAGCCTCACCGCGCTCGGCGCTGGCGGCGGCGTCAACGGCGGCGGCCAGATCGGTTACAGTTACGCGCTCTCGCCCCTGGCGGTCATAGGCGCGGAAGCCGATCTTCAGGGCGCGAGCCTGCTGTCCGGCAGCGGCCTCTCCCCTGGCTATTTGCAGAACAGCAATGGCGCGGTCAGCTACGTCCCGGGATGGCTCGGCGGCGGCGTTTCCATTCACTGGTTCGGAACGGCGCGCGCGCGCATCGGCGTCACCCCCCTGCCGACGCTCTTGTTGTATGGCACGGGCGGTTTTGCCTACGCCGAGGTCGAGAACGCTTACGGCGGCTCTCTGGGCAATCAGGTCTCCGCCGTAAGGACCGGCTGGACGGCGGGCGGCGGCGTCGAATGGATGTTCATGCCGAATTGGTCGGTCAAGGCTGAATATCTCTATACCGACGTTTCCGGCGACAGTGGCGCATACAGCGGCGTTTATGGAAGCGCCAGCAACCGCACGCGGTGGAACACGCTGCGCACGGGGGTGAATTACCATTTCGACTGGGGCGCGCCTCCGGCGGTCGCGCGCGTCGACGCGGAAAGCGCGTCGACGTCTCTTGTGCCTAAGTCCGCACTATCGATTGGCGTCGGCGGCAATCTCAATCTAGCGACGTTTGAGCAGCAGAATCTTTATTGGGCCGGAACCTCAAATAACATTGATAGGCTGGGACGGCTTTTCGGCTATGGCTTCGCGGGATGGAACACGGGCGTCAATCTGACTCCTCAAGTCCGATTAGCGCCGATTGGGCAGATCAACTACTTCAATCACTTTGAAGGGACCAACTGGCTCTGGGGCTCTAAGTTTTCCTATACGTATTTGGATTCGAAATCCTCGCGGTCCAACGTGCTCATCCCTCAGTTTGGCGCGTTTAACGTCACGCTCGACGGCCAAAATAACAATTTCGATAGAGAATTTAATTTCTTCGGGACGGGCTATCTTCAGTCCTATCAGACGAGCATAAACCATCAGCTCGTTCTGACGCCCTTTATCGGGCGCGCATTCTCGAACGGGTTCCTCTATCTCGGCGCGGGCCCGTCCCTCTCCCAAATTCGAACAAATCTGAATAATTTGACTGGCTATCGCAATTCGCAGGGCGCGCCGATCAATCAAACCGCGCTTCCCGCGAATTATCAAAATTCCCATTGGGTGTGGGGCGCGGCCGCGACGGCTGGCGTCACCTATTTCCTGACGCCGTCCTGGTTTGTCGATATCAACTATACGTTCTCCCAGACAAGAAGCACGACCAGCTACTATCTGGCCTGGTACGCCGCGCCGGTGCCCGGTTTTGACATCACCTCCATCGGCTATACGCCGGCGAGCACTTCGGGCGCGCTCAATACTCAATCATTCAACGCCTCGCTCAATTTCGCGTTCGATCTGAATGGAGGGAGCGCCGATCCGAATTAGCGCCGTCGACCCCTGCAGCGTTCCAGGCTGCGGAAGCTGGCGAAGAGTTGCGCGGAGAAGGGTTGTGCGGCGCAGAGTTGCGCGGCGAAGGAACGGCGCAGACGCGCCATAGGCGGGGCGCTTGCGCATGATGAGGCCGGCGGCGACGCGCTGCGCGCAGAAAAGGCAGGCGAGCTTGCGCGCTAATTGTTGGTTAACCATGTTAATCTAAATGAGTGCAGACGAGGCGCAATCAGGAGACGGAGCAATGGCGATGAGCAACAGGACCAAGATTGGAATCATTCTGGCGGTTGGGGTTCTCGCGGGGCTCTCGTCGGCGTTGCTGTCCCTGCTGCTTCTGGCGGTGGCGGGCTTCCTGATCGCCTGGGGCCAGAATCCCAAAGGCGTTGAAGCCTTTTTCGAAAGCCTTCCGTTTAGCGACTACAGCTCAAAAGCCTTCTCTCGCTTGAACTCGATCCTCTCGTAAGATCTCCGGCCACGGGGCGCGCCTCGCGTCGCCATCTGTCCGCTCGACAACAGGGAAAAAGCCTGCCGGACCTCTCTGGCGGGCTTTAGCTGCGTGGAAAAGACGACGCTTTCCGCGCCCGCATTTCACGTCGAACTGACAGACAAATTATTGAGCTGGTGCTGCAAGAGAGGATTGAACTCTCGACCTCTCCCTTACCAAGGGAGTGCTCTACCACTGAGCTACTGCAGCGCTTGATCGCCCGAAACGCATGAAATCGCGTCCGACGCGTTCGGCGCCTGTGTGCCACAGGGACGCGCAAGTCGCAAGCGCGCGCGCGTCCAGCCCAGGCGGCGGCTGAACGCACGCCTTCGCCGGACCACCCCGCCAAAACAGGTTGTGTTATAAAAAATTACAACTTAAGATTGAGCTATCGATCGATCATGTCGGCCCTTCACATCGAAGGCGCGTCGGCCGGGTCGGCGTCGCACGCGCCGCGACGGAGGATCAATTGATTGAGAATTATCTTTCTGACGAACATTGGCAGGCCGTCGCTTCCGTCCTTCCCGGAAAGGAAGGCGACCCAGGCTGTAGAGGCCGCGACAATCGGCTTTTTCTCGAAGCGGTGTTTTGGATTTTTCGCACCGGCTCGCCCTGGCGCAGCCTGCCGCCGCAGTTCGGCAAATGGTACACGATCTATACGCGCTATCATCGCTGGGACAGGAAGGACGTCTGGCCGCGGGTCGTGGCCGCGCTCAGCCACAACGGCAAATGCGATTTCCAATATGACAAATACGGGCTGCGCTTCGCGCCGTGCGATGAAATTGGCTTAGCCGAGCGCGCGCGAAATGATGCCGACGGGCGCCAGCGCGCCGCGGTTGGCCAATTGGTCGGAGCCTGAGACCAGCTACTGCTACTGCGATTGGCTGAAGGCCGCCGCCTGCGCAACGCGCACTTTGACGTCCAGCGTTTCGCCCGCGCCGCCCGAGTGCGCGCCGCGGATCGGCGCCGCGCCCAGATAGTCGAGCGCGACGGCGACGCGCACGTGATGTTCTTGCGGCGCGACGCCATGCGTGGGATCGAAGGCCACCCAGCCGAGATCCTCGACATAGGCCTCGGCCCATGCGTGGCCGGCGACCTGATCCTCGCCATCGCTGCCGAGGAAATAGCCGCTCACATAGCGCGCCGGCGCGCCGATCCCGCGCGCGCAGGCGATGAAGAGATGCGAAAAATCCTGACAGACGCCCTTGCGATGCTCGAAACACTCGGCCGCCGTCGTCGCCGAATGCGTGGCGGCGGCGTCGAATGTGAGCGACTCGTGAATCGCGCCAAGGAGCGCGTGAAGCTTCGCGAGCGTTCCGCTTTCCTTCGACGTCGTTTCGCGTGCGAAATCGCCGATCGCTGCGCTCGGCGTCGTCAGCGGCGTCTCGCGCATATAAAGGATCGGCGGAAAGCGCTCGACCGCGCCTGCCACGACTCCGGTCATGTCGAAGGTCGTCACCTCTCCTTCGACCACCGTGGAGATCGATTCGATCGGCCCATCGACAGAGAAGCGGTGAAGCGTATTGCCGAACGCGTCTTCCGACTGCACCAGTCGGCAATCGCGATCGACGTCGATGCGCCAGTCGACGACATGCTGCCCATCGTGATTGCGCGGCGACAGGCGAAGATGCTGCACGGCCATTCGCGGCGGCTCCGCGTAGCGATAGGTCGTTTCGTGCCGTATGCGGATGCGCATCTGATTTCGCTCAGAAGAGATATTGCTCGGAAATGAGCGTGGCCAGTCGGTTGTTTTCACTGATGAAGGACTGCACGAATTCATGCAGCCCGCCCTGGAAAACGCTCTCCATATTCAGCTTTTCGAGCTTGCCATAGACGCCGCGGGCGTGACGCTGCGACACGCCCTGGCGCCCGTGGGCGCGGGCAAGATTGTCGAGATTGCGCACGATCGACTCATAGCAGGAAATCAGCGAGCGCGGCATCTCCGGTTTGAGGATCAACAGATCGGCGACAAGCCAAGGCTTCATGCTCGTGCGATAGACCCAGTGATAGGCGGTATGCGCCGATACGGCGCGCAGAATGGCCGACCATTGGAAATAGTCGAGCGAACCGCCGACGATCTCCTTCTCGGGCAGCAGCACATGATATTTGACGTCGAGCAGACGCGCCGTGTTGTCGGCGCGTTCGATAAAGAGCCCGACGCGCGAGAACCAATAGGCGTCGTTGCGCAGCATGGTGCGATAGGCGCCGCCGTCATAGGTCAGCGACGTCTGCTTGATGACCTCAAGAAAGCGCGCAAGCTCCTGCGCGCAAGGGACGACGCCGCGCGATTCCAGCGCGCGCATTTCAAGATAGGCGTCGTTGATCGACTCCCACATTTCGATGGTCAACGCCGTGCGCACGGCGCGGGCGTTGGCGCGCGCCTGCTCCAGGCAGTTGCGGATTGATCCCGGATTTTCCGGCGCGAAGGTGAGAAACTCGATGACATTGGCTTCATCGACGGGACGTCCGGAGGCGTCGAACGTCAGCGCCGCGCCCGACGACAGCAGCACGCTTTCCCACTCGGTTTCTTCGCCGCCATAGGCCTTCGGCAGCGCGGCGAGGCGTCGCGACGCCTGAATGGCGCGCGCCAGAAAGTCGGCGCGCTCCATATAGCGGGCAAGCCAGTACAGATTGTCGGCGGTGCGGGAAAGCATCAGCACGTCCGTTTATGAGTCGTTGGCGATCATCGGTGGTCGTTGCGGCGTATGCGAGCGTCTTATCACGCTTGCCCCATCGGCTCCTCGGCGACCCACGCGTCGTCGATCACCCAGGTGTCCTTGGTGCCGCCGCCCTGGCTCGAATTCACGACGAGCGACTTCTCCGTCATCGCGACCCGGGTCAGACCGCCCGGCACGACGCGGGCGCCATTGGCCCCTTGCAGCACGAAGGGCCGCAGATCGACGTGGCGCGGGGCGACGCCGGTCGCCATCGCGATCGGGCATGTCGAGAGCGCCAGCGTCGGCTGCGCGATGAAATTCTCCGGATGCGCCTTAAGCTTTGCGCGAAACTCCTCGATCTGCGCCTTGGCCGCATGCGGTCCCACGAGCATGCCGTAGCCGCCGGAGCCGTTGACTTCCTTGACGACGAGTTCATCGAGATGGTCGAGCACGTAGGTCAGCGCTTCGGTTTCGCGGCAGCGAAAGGTCGGAACATTCTGCAGGAGCGGCGCTTCGCCTAGATAAAACCGAATAATGTCAGGCATGTAGGTATACATCGCCTTGTCGTCGGCGGCGCCGGCGCCCACTGCATTCGCCAGCGTCACATTGCCTGCATGATAGGCGCCCATCAGCCCGGCGACGCCGAGCGCCGAATCCGGCCGGAAGCACAGCGGGTCGAGGAAGTCGTCGTCAATGCGCCGATAGATGACGTCCACGCGGCGCGGGCCCTCGGTCGTGCGCATGTAGACGACGTCGTCGCGAACGAAGAGATCGCGCCCCTCGACGAGTTCGACGCCGAGCTTGTCGGCGAGAAACGAGTGTTCGTAGAAGGCTGAATTGTACTGGCCGGGCGTCATCAGGACGATCGTCGGATCGCCATTGGCGCGCGGCGGGGCGACCGAGCGCAAGGTCGCGAGCAGCTCATCGGGATAGTTTTCGATCGGCGCGACGCGATGCAGCGCGAAGAGCTCCGGGAAAAGCCGCATCATCACTTCGCGGTTCTCGAGCATATAGGAGACGCCAGACGGCGTCCGCGCATTGTCCTCGAGAACGAAGAAGCCCTGATCGTCGGTGCGCACGATGTCGACGCCAGCGATATGCACGTAAATATCGTAGGGCACGCGCCGGCCCGCCATATCGGGGCAATAGGCGGGGTTGCGATAGACGAGATCGGCAGGAACGATTCCAGCCCTCAATATCTCTCCGGCGCCGTAGATGTCGGCAAGAAACGCGTTGAGCGCGGTGACGCGCTGGATCAGACCTTTTTCAAGCGTCGTCCATTCGCTGCGCGCGAGTATGCGCGGCAGGATATCGAAGGGAATGAGCCGCTCGGTGGCCTCCTGCGCGCCATAGACCGCGAAGGTGATGCCGATGCGACGAAAAAGCAGCTCCGCCTGCTCGCGCCGCGAGGCCAGGAGTTCGGGCGGAGTTTCCGCGAGCCATTGCGAGAGCTTGCGATAAGGGGCGCGGGTGCGGCCGTCCGCTCCAGCCAGTTCATCGAACTGCGTTATGCGTGAGTCCATTGCAAGAACTCCCTCTTGGCGGCCCGCCTTTGTTTTCCGCGGCTGGCGGCCTTTTTTACAGCTCAAAGCAAGGACTGCGCCAATAGGCGCTGCGAAAATCTGTCACAGAGTTTTACTATTTGGCAAAGGATGATTCGCGCTGCGCTTGGTTCTGGCGCAGCCTTATCGCTATCCAACGGAGACGAAGTCGGCAAGGTTCTTAAGCGCGCATGCAGAGGCCTCGATCCTGCCCGACTTCGAGCGTCGCCGTCCCTCGACTTGGAGCGCCGACGAGCGCCGCCGCGCGCCTGTCTATTGTCGTCTCTCTTGGTTTTGCATTTTGCGCGCTGAATGGGAACGCGGCGCGCTGCGAGGACCGGCCGCCGGCCTTCAGCTGGGTCGGCATGTATATGGGCGCGAGCCTCGGCGGCGCCGTTCCTCTGCACGCCGGCGAGCGGCTGCAGGCGACGAGCGGCTTCGGCGCGCCCGTCTTCGATCTTTATCCGAGTGGCGTGACGCGCCCAGGCGTCACCATCGGCGTGCAGGTCGGATATAATTGGCAGCGCGGCCCCTTCGTCTGGGGTTTCGAAACCGATCTCAGCCTTCTCGACGGCAGGCGCGGCCCGCAGGGGCTTTTCCCGGCCTCGCCGGCCTATGTTCCCGGCCTTCCGGCGTACGCGCTCTCCGCCAATTCGAGCGCCAATTTCTTCGCGAGCATTCGCGGGCGGGTCGGCTACGCATGGGACCGCTCGCTCTTCTATCTGACGGGCGGCGTCGCGGCCGGCGGGGCGCGCGGCCCAGCGACGCTGACGCTCGGCGCCGGAGGCCCCGACGCCATTTTCTCTGCGCCCTGGTCACAGTCGTCGCGGATGAAATATGCGATCGGCGCCGGCTTCGAATACGCCTTCGCCGACAATTGGTCGGCGCGCGCCGAATATCTCTTCCTCAATCAGTCGCTGAACACACAGGTCTTCGACAATGACGCCGGCTATGCCTATGCGTCGCGCACACGCAACGAGAACCATCTCATACGGTTTGGCCTGAACTATCATTTTGGCGAGAAAAACGAAATTCTCGGCGAATTGCATTACGGCCATCATCCGCACGGCGCCGGTCAGAATTCCGCTAATGGCGGGAACAATGGCGCGCATAATGCGCCCGAACGCTACAGCGTTCACGCGCAGACGACGAATGTCGTCCAGGCTTATCCGCGGTTTCGCGCGCTCTATGACGGACCCAACAGCTTCCCTTCCGGCGGCAAGGCCAATGTCGGCTCCACCACCGATCTTTTTCTGGGCCTGCGCTTGTGGGACGGCGGCGCCGTCTATATCAACCCCGAGATTGACGCCGGCTATGGGCTCGCCAATTCGGTCGGCGCGGCGTCTTATGTCAACGCCGCGGTCGCCAAGGTCGGCCGCGCGGCCCCCTATATGCGCTTCCAACGTTACTTCCTGCGCCAGATCATCGGATTGAATGGCGGCGAGCGGCAGAGAGACCCCGATGTCGGCGCCCGGAGCGAAGTGCTGGAATCGACGCAAAACCAGATCTCGGGCAAGGTCGACAAGAATCGCATCGTCCTCACGCTTGGAAAATTCGCGGTCGGCGACGTGTTCGACGACAATGTTTACGCGCACGATCCCACGACCGGCTTTCTCAACTTCGCGTTCAACACGTTGGGCGCCTTCGACTACGCGGCCGACGCCTGGGGCTACACCTACGGACTGGCCGCAGAGTGGAAGCAGGACTGGTGGACGGCGCGCGGCGGCGTGTTTCAGCTCTCGACGGTTCCCAACGGCCTCGACATCGAGCCGCAACTCTTCCGCCAGTTCATGGGCGTCGCGGAATTCGAGGCGCGATATGATCTTTTCGATCAGCCCGGCGCGATCAAATTTCTCGTCTATGGCGACAACGGCTATCTGAGCAAAATCGATGACGTCATCCGTTACGCCTATCTCGCCGGCGATTTCCCGCCGCGAGTCGACACCGCGCGAGGGCGCGCCGTGAAAACCGGCGGCGGCATAAACGTCAGGCAGCAGGTTGCGCCGCATCTTGGGTTTTTCCTGCGCGCCAGCATGGCCGACGGGCGTTATGAGACGGTCGATTACACGGATATCGACCGCTCCGTCGCATTCGGCTTCGTCGCCGGCGGCGCGCTCTGGGGATGCGACGACGATGAGATCGGCGTCGCCGGCGCCTTCAGCGGACTACATGGTTCGCGCGTGCGCTACTTCGAACTTGGCGGAACCAGCGTCTACATCGGCGACGGCGCGCTCTCCTACGCCGGCGAGAAGAATATGGAGGCCTATTACAAGATCGGCTTCGGCAAGAATATCGATGCGACCCTCGACTATCAGCTGCTGGTCAATCCCGCGCATAACAGCGCGCGCGGTCCGGTCAATGTCTTCGGACTGAGATTGCGCGCAGCGTTCTGAGAATTCGCTTCGCTCGCAATGACGATCTCGACCCAGCGAACAGTGCGACCGGAACCCCTGCGATATGAAATCCCTTCGAACGGCTTGGCTGTCATTCCCGACGCGCGCGTAGCGCGCGATCGGGAATCCAGAGCAAGACCAGTTTCTGGATCGGCTCTGGATTCCCGGTCAGGCCTTCGGCCTGACGGGAATGACACGGCCCAAGCGAACGGATCAGCCGGAATCCGCATGACGCTTCAAGCAAGATATTCCGGCAGCTTTTGCTCGAACTCCGGGAAATAGCCAGCGACGACGCTCATGTCGAAGCGCGCGAGAATGCTCTCCTTTGCTTCGCGGTCGAGAAGAAAGCGGAAGGCGGCGTCGATAAATCTTTGCGCATCGGCGCCGCCGCCGAGCCGCAGTAGATCTTTTCGCGAGAGCGTGACGCGATGCTGCGTCTCGCTTCCCTGATCGCGCACCGCCACGTCGAAGACGAGCGGATCGCCGTCTTCAATCATGCGCGCGTCGATGGCGGTCACAGCAGCGCCTCCACATCCTTCGCGATCTGCTCGGGCGTGTCGGTCGGCGCGTAACGCTTCACGACATGCCCCTCGCGGTCGATGAGAAATTTCGTGAAGTTCCATTTGATCGCTTCGGATCCGAGAATTCCCGGCGCCTCGCGCTTGAGCAGGCGATAGAACGGATGCGCGGTCTCGCCATTGACGTCGACCTTGCCGAACAGTGGAAAAGTGACGTCGTAAGTCGCCGAACAGAAGGACGCGATTTCCTTCTCGGAGCCCGGCTCCTGCGCGCCAAACTGATTGCAGGGAAAGCCCAAGACGACAAATCCCCGATCGGCGAATTTGCGGTAAAGCGCTTCGAGCCCGGCGTATTGCGGCGTGAAGCCGCACCGGCTCGCGACATTGACGACCAGCATGACGTTGCCAGCGTAATCGGCAAGCTTCCTCGGCTGGCCGTCGATCGTTGTCGCTTCGATGTCGAACAGCGTCATGAAACCCTCGCACTGCAAGGAAGCATGCGCTCCCAGATTACGCGACCAGCGTTCCCGAAGGCTCGGAGTCGCTTTCTGACGCTTCCTCGAGTCCGTATTCCTTCATCTTCCGATAGAGCGTCGAGCGACCAATTCCAAGTCGCCGCGCAATTTCCGACATCTGGCCGCGGTAGTGCGTCAAGGCGAAGCGGATCGTCGCGGTCTCGATGTCCTCGAGCGTGCGCATTTCACCGTTCGATCCAATCAGCGACATCGCATTCGGATCGCGGATTTCGACGCGGACGATCTCGCGTTCGCGCGGCGCAGTCCCGGGGGCGCCCGGCGCAGGCGCAGGCGGCACGCGCACTTCATAGCCTTGGACATGGGCGGCGATTTGCGGAAATTCGGCGACCGTCAGTTCGTCGCCGTCGGCGAGAACGACGGCGCGAAACACGGCGTTTTCCAACTGGCGGACGTTGCCCGGCCAGTCGTAGCTCGTCAGCAGCGACAGCGCTTCCGACGTCACGCCGCGGATATTGCGGCCTTCCTCGGCGGCGAAGCGCGCCGCAAAGCGCCTGGCGAGATCAGCGACGTCCTCGCGGCGACCGCGCAGCGGCGGAATGTTGATCGGGAAGACGTTGAGCCGATAGAAAAGGTCCTCGCGAAACAGCCCGCGTTTGACGAGATCGATGAGATTTTGATTGGTCGCCGAGATCAGTCGAATATCGACCCGGATCGCGCGCTTCGCGCCGACGGGATCGATTTCGCCTTCCTGCAGCGCGCGCAGCAACTTCACCTGAATGTCGAGCGGCAGTTCGCCGATCTCGTCGAGAAACAGCGTCCCGCCGTTCGCCTCAACGAATTTGCCGCTGTGCTTCTCGGTGGCGCCGGTGAAGGCGCCCTTCTCATGGCCGAAGAGAATCGATTCGACGAGATTGGCCGGCAGCGCGCCGCAATTGACGGTGACGAAGGGCTTGCCTTTGCGATCCGACGCGCCCTGGATCGCGCGCGCCACGATCTCCTTGCCGACGCCCGACTCGCCTTCGAGAAGCACCGGAATGGAGGAATGCGCCGCGCGCTGGCCGAGTCGGATGACGCGCGCCATGTCGTCGCTGCGCGAGACGAGGTCCTTGAATGTCAGCGCGCCCTGCGCCCGGCGGCTGATGCGGCGCACTTCGTCGGCGAGCGCATCGGCGGAGAGCGCGTTCTTGATGGAAATTTGCAGGCGTTCGGCGCCGACCGGCTTGACCACAAAGTCATGGGCGCCGGCGCGCATCGCGGAAATGACGGCCTCGATCGACCCATGCGCGGTCTGCACGATCACCGGCGTCGCGAGTTTCATGTCGCGCATCCGGGTGAGCACGCCCATGCCGTCGAGGTCGGGCATGACGAGGTCCAAAATGAGCAGCGCTATGGCCTTGGCGCCGGGCTGCGTCAGCCGCGCAATCGCCTGTTCGCCGCTTTCGACGGTCTCGGCCTCGTAACCAAATCGCCGCGTCATCGCTTCCAGCAGACGACGTTGAACGGGATCGTCGTCTACAATGAGAATGGTCGAGGTCATTTCGTCCCTTGCATGCCGGGATAATCGAGCGGCGAAGTCGCCGCGTCAGGCTTGGCGCGTCCCGGAACCGTCTTTGCGGCTCCTCAATCGTTGCCAAGCATAGTAAAGGCGGGGTTAACCGCGCCAAGACAAAACTTTGTAGCGCCTTCCGACCCTTCGACCAAGACCCCCAGAGGGCGATCGTGGCGATTTGGCGGCGAATCGCTGCAAGTTATGGAGATGTCAGCGCCATGGCGACGCCCCGCCGGCGCGCCAGGAGCCGCGCGGCGGGAGGAAATTTGATGGTTCCGCGCAAAATCGCCGGCAAGCTCGTCATCGCCACGCACAATCCCGGGAAGCTTTGGGAACTCAGGCAATTGCTCGAGCCGCATGGCGTCGAGGCGGTTTCCGCCGGAGAACTCGGCCTCGAGGAGCCCGAGGAGACCGAACAGAGCTTCGCCGGCAACGCGCTATTAAAGGCCCGCGCCGCCGCCATGGCGTCCGGGTTTCCCGCCTTCGCAGACGATTCCGGTCTTTGCGTCGCGGCGCTCGATGACGCCCCCGGCGTCTATTCGGCGCGCTGGGCGGGGGAGGACCGCGACTTCAAAGCCGCCTGCCTCCGCGTCGAACGCGAACTCGAGGCGCGCGGCGCCGCGCCGCCCTACCGCGCGCATTTTACCTGCGCGCTCGCCGTCGTCTGGCCGGACGGGCATATCGAGCAGTTCGAGGGCCGCGTCGACGGCGTTCTGGTCTTTCCGCCCAAGGGCGAGAAGGGCTTCGGCTATGATCCGATCTTTCGGCCCGACGGGCTCGACAAGACCTTCGGCGAGATGATGTCGGCGGAAAAACATGCGCTCCCCGGCGACGGCTCGCAGGCGCTGTCGCATCGCGCCCGGGCGTTTCAGGCGCTGGCGAAGGCGTGTCTCGACTAAGGCATCCCGGCTCGGGCGCTAGGCGTCGGGGACTTGGCGCCAGGCACTTGGCGTAACGCCGCGCTCCAACTACCTTCTCAAAGAAAAAGCCGCCGCTGCGGAAACGCGAGGAACGCCCCATGACCAAGCATGAAACTTTCGCCGCGCTCAAACCGCCGTTCAAGGCCCGCTACGGCAATTTCATCAATGGCGCATGGGCGGACGCGAAATCCGGCCGCGTCTTCGACAATATCTCGCCGATCACCGGTCAGAAGATTTGTGAGATCGCGCGCTCCGACAAGGACGACGTCGAGGCCGCGCTCGACGCGGCGCATGCCGCCAAAGACGCCTGGGGCAAAACCAGCCCGACGGAACGCGCCATCCTCCTTAACCGCATCGCCGACGTGATGGAGGCCAATCTCGGTCTCCTCGCCGCCGCCGAAACCTGGGACAACGGCAAGCCGATTCGCGAGACGAGCGCCGCCGACATTCCGCTCGCGATCGATCACTTCCGCTATTTCGCCGGCGCCATTCGCGCCCAGGAAGGCGGCATCTCGGAAATCGACCACGACACCATCGCCTATCATTTCCATGAGCCGCTCGGCGTCGTCGGCCAGATCATCCCCTGGAACTTCCCGATTCTGATGGCCGTCTGGAAGCTTGCGCCGGCGCTCGCCGCGGGCAATTGCGTCGTCATCAAGCCGGCCGAGCAGACGCCCGCGAGCATTCTCGTCTGGGCGGAGCTTGTCGGCGAGCTTCTTCCCAAGGGCGTGCTCAACATCGTCAACGGCTTCGGGCTGGAGGCTGGCAAACCGCTCGCCTCGTCGAACCGGATCGCCAAGATCGCCTTTACCGGCGAGACGACGACCGGCCGGCTCATCATGCAATACGCGAGTCAAAACCTCATTCCGGTAACGCTGGAGCTTGGCGGCAAGTCGCCCAACATCTTCTTCGAGGACGTCGCCCGCGAGGACGACGACTATCTCGACAAGGCGATCGAGGGCTTCGTCATGTTCGCGCTCAATCAGGGCGAAGTCTGCACCTGCCCGAGCCGCGCGCTGGTGCATGAGAATATCTACGACCGCTTCATGGCGCGCGCCTTGAAGCGCGTCGGCGAGATCAAGCAGGGCAATCCGCTCGACCCGGAAACCATGATCGGCGCGCAGGCCTCTTCCGAGCAGCTCGAAAAGATCCTGAGCTATATCGACATCGGCAAACAGGAGGGCGCGAAGGTGCTCGCCGGCGGCGAACGCAACGCGCTCGCGGGCGAACTCGCCGGCGGCTTCTATGTGAAGCCGACCGTGCTCGAAGGCCATAATCGGATGCGCGTGTTCCAGGAGGAGATTTTCGGTCCCGTCGTGTCGGTGACGACCTTCAAGGACGACGACGAGGCCTTGGCCATCGCCAACGACACGCTCTACGGTCTTGGCGCGGGCGTCTGGAGCCGCGAGGCCAACCGCTGCTATCGCTTCGGCCGCGCCATTCAGGCGGGGCGCGTCTGGGTGAACTGCTACCACGCCTATCCGGCGCATGCGGCTTTCGGCGGCTACAAACAGTCGGGCATCGGCCGCGAGAATCACAGGATGATGCTCGATCACTATCAGCAGACCAAGAACATGCTGGTGAGCTACAGCGAAAAGAAGCTGGGGTTCTTTTAGCCCCCACCCAGCCCTCCCCCGCTTAGAGGGAGAGGAAGCGAAACTCGCCCTTCACCGGAGAAGCGCGGAACGCCGATCGCTAGCGTCCCCTCTCCCGCTTTAGCGGGGGAGGGACAGGGAGGGGGCGATGACGACGACAGTCAAACCGGCGAGAGTCATCGCCACGCCCGTGGCGCTTGATCTCATCGCGCGGCTGCGAAAGGAACACGGCGACCTTCTCTTCCACCAGTCGGGCGGCTGCTGCGACGGCTCGGCGCCGATGTGCTATCCGCAAGGGGAATTCCTCGTCGGCGACGGCGACGTTCTGCTCGGCGAGATCGGCGGCGCGCCCTTCTACATCGGCGCGGCGCAATTCGATTACTGGAAGCACACGCAGCTCGTCATCGACGTCGTGCCGGGGCAAGGCGGCATGTTCTCGCTCGACAATGGCACGGGGCTGCGGTTCCTGACGCGTTCGCGGCTTTTTTCCGACGACGAATTGGCGCATCTGGCCGCCGCTGCGCCGGCCGCCGATTCTCGAGCTTGAGCGCTGCGCCCGCCGCGCAACGCCTCTGCTCGGGTTCTGATGGCCCAATGGATGGCGATCGCGGCGCTCGAGCGGGCTCAGCGTCGCCCCCAGCCTGCCGGGGAGTTTAAGGTTGACACTGCGCCGCAGGGGCCGCATATGCCGCTGCATCGGCCGCTTCATCGCGGCCGCGTCTCCTTGCGAGACGATGGGGGAATGTCCCGAGCGGCAAAGGGGGCGGACTGTAAATCCGCTGGCTAAGCCTTCGTAGGTTCGAGTCCTACTTCCCCCACCATCTCCAAGCATGGAAATTCTCCTACCGCTTCGATCAGCGAAGGAAGCGCAGGCGCTCGCGCAAGGCGTCATAAAGAGGCGCGTCGCTCATCAGCGTAGGAATCAGCATGGCGGTGAAACAGGCCGCCAGCATCGGCAGCAGCAGGAGCGCGCTGCCTGTCATTTCCGTCGCGAGCACGAGCCCGGTCAACGGCGCCCGCACCACGCCCGTAAAGAACGCGGCCATTCCAACCGCCGCGAAGGCCTCTGGCTGAATGGGAAGGTCCGGGAACGCCAATCCGCAACCGGCGCCAAAGAGGAGTCCCAATTGCGCGCCCAGCGTCAGCAGCGGCGCGAAAAGACCGCCCGGCGTTCCCGCCGAATAGGACAAGGCGCCGAACCAGAACCTCAGTTGAAAGAGGAACGGCAGGACGAAAAGGCCGGGCGCCCCAAGCAGCGCATTCTGGGTGAGATTATCTCCCCCGCCGACGCATTCCGGTCCGAACCAGGCGAGAACGCCCGCCGCGGCGCCGATCGCGGCGGCGCAGGTCTCCGCCGGCAGGCCGCGCACGAGGTCGACCGCGGCCAGCGTCGCCAGCACCGCCTTATTATAGGCGATGGCTACGGCTCCGCACACAACGCCAAGCATGAAGAACAGCGGGCCGATCGCCGGCGGGGGATACGCCAGCGGCGGCAGTTGGAAATCCGGCGCGTCGCCCAGAATAAGATGCGCGACGGCGATTGCGGTCGAGGACGCCGCCAGCGCGGCGATCGCTATCCTATGCTCGAATTTTTGGACGAGCTCTTCCAGGACGAAAACCGCTCCGGCCATCGGCGCGTTGAAGGCGGTCGCGAGGCCTGCGCCCGCGCCCGCCGCCAGCAGAACGCGGCAATCCGGCCAGTCTCGGCGGAAGGCGCCGCCGAAGAGATGGCCGAGCACCGCGCCCATCTGCACGCTCGGGCCTTCCCGGCCGAGCGCCAGGCCCGAGCCGATCGCCAGCCATCCGCCCACGAATTTCACCGGCAGCAGGACAAAGGGCGACGGCGCCGCGTCACCGCGCAAGACCGCCTCGACATGCGGAATCCCGCTCCCCGACGCGTGTGGCGAATACCGCCGCACCAGCCAGGCGGCGATGACGGCCGCCGACGCGCAGCCGCCGACGAGCAGAATAAAGCCCGCGATTGAGTGGCTATGCGCCCAATCGATAACGGCTGCGCGAAAAACATCGGCCCGCTGCAGCGCAAGCCGGAAAAACGCACAGACGAGACCCGCGACAGCGCCGACCAGCAGCGCCAACGTCGCGAGAACTGTCAGATTGCCCTCTGAAGACGTCAAGGCCGTCGAGCGGGCCTCATGGAGGTCGCGATGAAGCATGTCGCAGCGGCTCGGTCCGTGGGGGCTGGGGGCCACGGCGAAGCCATAGCACGATTACGGTCGGGAACGCGCTCCTGCAGCGTCGGCGCCGTAACCGCTCATGCTTCCGCTTCCGCTGTCTTGTCCAGCGCAGCGGCGTTTGGCATGTTGCGCGGCCACGAACGAAGGGAGCGCGTATGACCGGGGTTTTCAGGATAGTTGCCGCCGTAATCTTGTTTTGCGTCGGCCTCGCGGCTCCGGCTATGGCCCATACGCCCGATATTTCGACAGGCAAAATCCTTCCCAAGGACAATCGAACCTATTCCGTCGAGGTCGGCTTTCTCGCCACCGATCTTGAGCGCATGTTTCAGGACACGATGGGCGAACGGACCAGCGTCGACCTCTCGGCGCCCGGCGCGCTCGAAGCGGAAATCGGCAAATTTGTCCAAAAGCGTGTCGCCATGCGCGATGCGACAGGCCGAGCCTGCATCGCCAATGTCGAAAAATCCGGCGAAGACCCCACTAACCAGGACAGCGCGCTGATCGTCGTGCGCTTCGACTGCGGCGCAACGACCGGCACGCTCTTCTATGACGCGACGAAGCTCCTCGCAGCGCAGGGCGCAAAGGGGAAGCATCTGGTCACGCTCGAGGGAAGCGAAAACGCCGGCCAGACCATGCTCTACCCGGACGATCCCCCGCTCGATCTGTCAAAGCCGATGGAAACAACCGCACAGCTGATGTGGAAGTTTCTCAAAGCCGGCGTCGAACACATCGTCACCGGCTACGATCATCTGTGCTTTTTATTCGCCCTCATTCTGTGGGCTACGCGCATTTGGCCGGTCGTGAAGATCGTCACCGCCTTCACCATTTCGCATTCGATCACGCTGTCGCTGGCGGCGCTCAACATCTTCACGCTTCCCTCGACCTTGGTCGAAGCGCTGATCGCCGCTTCGATCGTTTTCGTCGCGGTGGAGAACTATTTCTCGCGCGATGTCGACAACCGGTGGCGCAACACTTTCTTATTCGGCTTCATCCATGGCTTCGGCTTCGCCTCGGCGTTGACCGAAATGGGCGTGCCGCAGGGCGGCGTCGTGCCGGCGCTCGCCGCTTTCAACATCGGCGTCGAACTTGGCCAGATCGCCATCGTCTTCGCGGTCATGCCGATCCTGTTCTTCATCGACAAGCAGACAGGCGGCAAGCGCAGCGAAAAGCTCGTCTACGTGGCCTCGGCGCTGATTGCGATTGCGGGGGTCTACTGGTTCTTTGAGCGAATCGGGGTTCTTCCCGGGTGAGGCTCTAGGATGACCTCATCGGTTGTCGCGGGCTCGCTGTGTCTATGGACACGGTGAGACGGCGCGCGCACTAACGGCTGCGCCGCGGCGTCACGTTTCGCGCTGCGACCCTGCCGGATCCAACCTGCCGCCTATCCTTTTACCCGCACATATTCCCCGGGCGCGTCGCAGATGATCTTGAGCTTGCCGCCGCCGGGCTGGCGCGCGGGGACTTTCTTGGGCGCCTGCGCCGTCACCCAGGCCAGCCAGTGCGGCCACCAAGAGCCCTTGGTTTCCTTTGCCTTCTTGATCCAGTCCTCGAAAGCGCCCTTCGGGGGGCCGCCCGTCCAATATTGATATTTGTCTTTGGAGGGCGGGTTGATGATCCCCGCGATATGGCCCGAGCCGCCGAGCACGAAGGTCACCTCGCCGCCGAAAAACCTCGCGCCGCGAAACACGGATTGCGCCGGCGCGATATGATCCTCCCTCGTCGCGATCTCAAAGACCGGCGCCTTCACCTGACGCAAATTGAGCCGAACGCCGTCGATGACCATCTCGCCGCGCGCCAGACGATTTTCGAGATAGCAGCTGCGCAGGTAGAAGGAGTGATTGGCCCGCGGAATGCGCGTCGAATCGGAATTCCAATACAAGAGATCGAAAGCGGCGGGCTCGACCCCTTTCATGTAATTGTTGACGACATAATTCCAGATGAGTTCGTTCGGCCGCAGCATATTGAAGGCGTTGGCCATCTTGTAGCCTTCGAGATAGCCGGTGCGCGCCATGCTTTCGTCGAGCGCCGCGAGGCGCGCCTCATCGACGAAAATCTGCAGATCGCCGGCGTCCGAAAAATCCACCTGCGTCGCAAAGAAGGTGACGCTGTCAATGCGATCGTTGCCGGTCGCAGCCATATAGGCGAGCGTCAGCGCGAGCAGCGTGCCGCCGACGCAATAGCCCGCCGCCGTGACCTTGCGTTCGCCCGTCGCCTTCTCGATCACGTCGAGCGCGGTCAGCACGCCCTCGTGCATATAGGCCTCGAACCCCTTTGTGGCCTTGGTCTCGTCGGGATTGACCCAGGAGATGATGAAGACCGTGAAGCCCTGCTCAACCGCCCAGCGCACGAAACTTTTCTCGGGGTTGAGATCGAGCACATAGAATTTGTTGATCCAGGGCGGCGTGATGAGCAGCGGCCGCGCATAAACTTCCGACGTCGTCGGCTCATATTGAATGAGCTCCATCACGTCATTGCGCCAGATCACCTTGCCGGGCGTATTCGCCAGATCGACGCCCAGTTCGAATTTCCGATCCGCGCTCTGGCGAATTTTCAACACGCCGCCGCCCGCGGAAATGTCTTCCGCGAGCATTTTCAAGCCGCGGACCAGATTCTCGCCCTTGGCGTCCATCGTGGCGCGCAACAACTCGGGATTGGTCGGGACGAAATTGGAAGGCGAGATCGCGCTCGAAATCAGCCGCGTATAAAAGACGGCCCTGGCCTTTGTCTGCGGGTCGAGACCCTCGGCGCTCTCAACCATGTCGCCAGCCCAGCGCGACGCAAGCAGATAGGATTGCCGCAGCCAGTCGAAGAACGGATTCTCGTTCCATTCAGGCCCCGAGAAGCGCTTGTCGGAGAGATCCGAGGGGACAATCGGAGCGACATTCTCGCCGCCGTAGCGGCGAAGCGTCTGCCGCCAAATCTCGCTCAACCCGCTGTATAGATCGGCCTGGGCGACGGCGGCGCGGTCGGGCTTCGACAGCCAATATTCGGCGACGGCGCCGAGAGTCTTGGTGGCGTCGGCGACGCTCGCGGCGAGTTCGCTTCGCGTTTCGTCGGGATTGGCGCCGCCGATCGCCGCGGCCAGCGCCTTGCGGCCCTCGTCCACGAGCTGCGCCATGTTGTCGGCGATCGCTTCGATATCAAACCGGGCGAATGTCTCCAGATTGGCGATCGGCGCGGGAGCTCCGGCGCCCTTGGGCGTCGCGGGCGCGGCCGTTTGCGGAGCGCTGGGCACGGAAGGCTTTTTCGCCGCAGTCTTTTTCTTGGCCTTGTTCTTGGCCTTGTGGGACGGCTTCACCGGCGTTTCGGACTTGCCGAGCGCGGAGACCTTTTCCGCCGTGGCCCCTCTTTTCCGGTTGGCGGCGGGATCCTGGTCCTGGTTCGCGCTCATGCCCTAAACCTGTCTGTTTTTCGAATGATGGGGGGCGCCGCTCCGCAAAGGCCGCGTCGCTCTGGTCTAACAATTGCGCGCTGATGAGAAAAGCTCCGCCGGCCTGGCGCGAGAGGTGCGCCCGGGCGACATAAGCGCGAATTATTACAATGCAATGCCGAAGCACGCGCTGGAGCCAACGCTCTCCAGCATGGATTGCGCGAAAAAGTCGCATGGACCGGAATGGATGATGTCATTCAGCAGGATGCTATGCGGCGCCGGCGCTGTCCAGCGCCATGAGCTGCGGCGACAGAGGCAGGCCATGCGCAGCGGCGACGGGCGGCGACAGAATGCGCCCGGCGGAAATTTCCAGCCCCGCGCGAAGATTCGGGTCGTCCTCGATGGCGCGACGCCAGCCCTTGTTGGCGAGCGCCAGCACGAAAGGCAATGTGGCGTTGTTGAGCGCGAACGTCGACGAGCGCGGCGCAACTCCGGGCATGTTGGTGACGCAATAATGCACGACCCCGTCAACGACATAGGTCGGGTCGGAATGGCTCGTCGGCCGTGAGGTCTCGCAGCAGCCGCCCTGATCGATCGCGACATCGACGATCACGGCGCCGCGCTTCATCGTCGACAGCATGTCCCGCGTGATCAGGATCGGCGCCTTGGCGCCTGGCGCGAGCGCCGCGCAGATGACGAGATCGGCGCGCTTCACGGATTCGGCGATCGCGGCGCGGGTCGAATAAATGGTGCGCGCCGCGAAACCGAAACGCGTTTCGAGACGCCGCAGCGCGTCGGGGTTGCGGTCAGCGACAAGCACGCTTGCGCCCATGCCGAGCGCAATCGCCGTCGCCTGCGCGCCGACGCTGCCCGCGCCGAGAACGAGAACGTCGGCTGGCGGCACGCCCGGCGCGCCCGCGAGCAGAACGCCGCGGCCGCCCGCCTGCTTTTCCAGAAAATGCGCCCCGATCTGCGGGGCGAGCCGGCCGGCGATTTCGGACATCGGCGCGAGCAGCGGCAATCCGCCGCCGGGCGCCGTGACCGTCTCATAAGCGATGCAATGGGCGCCGCTCGCCATCAGCTCGCGCGTGAGCTCAGCGTCCGCGGCGAGATGGAAATAAGTGAAGAGCACATGGTCCGGCCGCAGGTAAGCAATCTCGCGCCGCTGCGGCTCCTTCACCTTGACGATCAATTGCGCCGCGGCAAAGAGCGCTTCAGGACCATCGACGAGCGTCGCGCCCGCTGCGGCGTAATCTGAGTCCGACAGCCCCGCGCCCTCGCCTGCGCCGCGCTCGATGAAGACTTCATGTCCCGCATGGGCGAGTTCGGCGACCGAAGACGGCGTCAAGCCCACCCGATATTCGTTGTCTTTGGTTTCTTTGGGCGCGCCGACACGCATTTCCGGCTCCAAAATACGGCGTCGACTCGGGTAAAAATCTCGCCTTCGGGGAATATATGCAAAGGGTGACCTTTCAATACAAGGGTGAAGGTCAAGCGCGTTTTCAGAACCTACGGAGAGGAAGAAATGCCGACCATCAATACGGACAAAGTCTGTTTCGTCGTCGTCAAGGCCCGTGAGCTTGAGAGCGAAGATGAGGGAATCGATGCGGACGCGTCGAACGCCACGGACGACGGTTTCGTCAGCGTGTTGACGGAGGACGCGTTCCCCACGATTCGCGACGAGGTTTCCTCCTTTATCGAAGCCATGGACATCGACGAGCAGGTCGAGCTCGTCGCGCTGATGTGGGTGGGACGCGGCGACTTCGCCGCCAGCGAATGGGGCGAAGCTGTCGCGCAAGCGCGAGCCCGGCACGAAGGCGCGACGTCGGCATATCTGCTCGGGGTTCCGCTTCTCGCCTCGTTTCTTGAGGGCGGCCTCGCGGAGTTCGGCGAGAGTTGCGAGCTTTTTGCCGCCGACCGGCAGTGATGGCGCCGCGACGTCGAGAATGCCGGACAGGACCTCGATACCAGAGCGAAGGCGACCATATTACGGTCATGCGGCGAAGCATCGAGGAGATCCCCATGAATCGCAGGATTTTTGCAACCGCCCTGGCTCTATCCATCGCGGCCTTTTTCGCCCCCCGATTGGCCTACGCCGAAGATCATCTGGCTGAAGCCATCACCCACACCAAACAGGCGATCAGCGAAGGCAAGCAGGGAAAGGCCGAGGCGCTGACGATGCATGCTGAAGAAGGCTTGAAGCACGCAAAGGCCGCCGAAGCGCAAAAGCCGAACGAGCATACCAAACAGGGCATCTCGCATCTCGAAATGGCGATTGACCACGGCAAGCAGAAGCACCCAGACGTCGCGACGAAACACGCCGAAGAGGCGCTGACGCATCTCGAGGCCGCCAAGAAATAGGCCGCCTGACAAAACGAAAGAGCGGCCACTGGCCGCTCTTTTTTGCGTCTGCATGACGACCCGGCGGCCATGACAGCGCCGCCCGGATCGCCTATGGACGTCGTGGCGGACACGCCCGCCGACGGGCCTTTTTGATGAAGCTTTCCTCCTCGCTGCTGCGCGCCAAATCTATTGAATCGCTGCAAGCCGAAGCCGACCGACCGGGCGGATTTCGTCGCGTGCTCGGCGTCTGGCAGCTCACTGGCATCGGCCTTGGTGGGCTCATCGGCGTCGGCATTTTCGTGCTGACCGGCGTGGTGGCGGCGACCCAGGCGGGGCCTGGCGTCGCCCTCTCCTTCCTGATCGCCGGCGTCGCCAGCGCCGCGGCGGCGCTCTCCTACGCCGAATTCGCCGGCATGATTCCCGTCGCCGGCAGCGCCTACACATATGCCTATGCGGTGCTGGGCGAACTCGCCGCCTGGATCATCGGCTGGGACCTTCTGCTCGAATATGCGCTGGTCGTCGCCGTGGTGGCGATCGGCTGGTCGGCCTATTTGCAAGCGTTGCTCGCGCAATTCGGCGTCGCGCTTCCCGAATGGGCGAGCGGCGCGCCGGGAACCGGGCCCGATCGCGTCATCGACCTCTTCGCCGCGCTCGGCGCGCTTGGCGTCGCCTTCCTGTTGACGCTGCGCGTGGAGCTTGGCGCGCGCTTCAACACGGCGATGGTGGTCGTCAAGATCGCCGCGGCGCTCCTGGTGATCGTCGCCGGCCTTCCCTATGTGCGCGTCGAGAATTGGACGCCCTTCATGCCCTTCGGCTTTTCCGGCGTGGCGCAGGGCGCGGCGGTCGTGTTCTTCGCGGTGTTCGGCTACGACACATTGACGACCGTCGCCGAAGAAGCCCGCGCGCCGCAGCGCGACGTGCCGCGCGCCGTTCTCCTGTCGCTCGTCGTGGCGCTGACGCTCTATATCGCCATGTCGCTCGTGCTCACCGGAATCGTGCGCTACGACACGCTCGACAATCCGGCGCCGGTCGCGACCGCTTTCGCGTCGCTCGGCCTGCCCTGGGTCGCTTTCGTCGTGTCGCTTGCCGCGGTGGCGGGCATCGCCAGCGTCATGCTCGCCTTTCTGCTCGCCTGCGCCCGCATCTGGTTCGCCATGAGCCGCGACGGTCTGCTGCCGGCCTGGTTCGCCAAGCTGCATCCGCGCTTTCACACGCCCTATCGGCCGACGCTGATCGCCGGCGCGCTGACCGCGCTCGTCGCCGCGCTCTATCCGATCAAGGAAGTGGCGGAGCTGGTGAACATCGGCACGCTCTCCGCATTCGTCGTCATCTGTTCGGCGATCATCGTGTTACGCCGCACGCGGCCCGATTTGAAGCGCAGCTTTCGCGCGCCTTTCGTCCCCTTCACGCCGCTCGCCGGCGTCGGCTTCTCGCTCTGGCTGTTGTCGCGCCTGCCGGCGGTGGCGTGGGAGCGCTTCGCGATCTGGATGGCGATCGGCCTCGCCATTTATTTTCTCTACAGCCGCCGTCACAGCCGGCTGGCGCAAAGCATCAACGCGGCGCAAGACCGCCGGTAAATTTCGCATTGATGAGGCGCAAGCGCGCTTCCTCACTTACGCCATCACGAAGGGTCACGTTCAACTGGCCGTCGTCGCCAGTTCCGCCGCTCTATCCCCTGATCGTATCGAGCCCTCGATCGTCGCGGGCAGGCCCGTCTTCGTCCAATCGCCGGCAAGCCACAGATTGTCCCAGCGCGTCTTCGCATCAGGCCGGCGCTTCTCCTGCGCCGGCGTCGCGGCGAAGGTGGCGCGCTTCTCCTTCACGATCTGCCAGGGCGGCAGCGCCGCCGGCAGGCCCGTCGCGGCGGAGACCTCCGCCCAGATTTTTTCCGCAAGCGCTTCGCGCGACTCGTCGATCAGCCGGTCAGCGCCGCTGATCGTCACCGAGAGTCGATCGTCGAAGGCGAACAGCCATTCGGTGAGCGTGCCGATCATGCCGAGAAGCAAGGGTTGGCCCGGCGGCGGCGCGATCTTGAAATGCGCATTGAGGATCGCGCGAAAATCATCGGGCGCGACAAGACCGGGCAGAAGCTCCTGCGCGATCCACGGCGGCGTCGCTAGGACGATCGCGTCGCCTCTTTCCAGCGTCACTTCCGCATCGCCGAAACGCAGCGCAGCGACGCGAGAGTCATCAAAAGAGAGTTCGCGCAGACGCACGCCGAAGCGCGGCTCGACGCCTTTGGCGCGAAGCGTGCGCAGCGCCGGCTCGATGAAGGCGTCGCCAAGGCCGCCTTTGGCGACCATCGGGCGGCAGGCGTCGCCGCCCGCCGCGAGCGTTTCGCGCAGCACGGCGCCCGCGAGCGTGGCGGACGCCTCTTCAGGTTCGGTGTTCAGCGCGGAGAGCAGAACCGGGCGCCAAAGCTTCTCCCACAGCGGGCCATGGCAATGCATGGTGTCGCCGATGGTCGCGCCGTCCTTCGCGAAGAGAAGCTTTCCCGCGTCGAGATAGTCGAGCGGCCCCGTGCCGGGAACGCGGCGGTCGGCGACAAACACCCACCAGGGAATGCGCGAAGCGTTGGGTCGCAGCGTCCAGCGCTCGGCCGTGCGCGCATCGAGAAAATCGAAGGCGCATTCGTCGGGACCAACGAGCGCGTCGCTCGCGCCGATGCGAGTCGCATAATCCCGCGCCGCCGTGTTCCCGGAGAGCAGCAAATGATTGCCGTTGTCGATCGTCAGGCCGAGCGAAGCGTCGAAATAGGAGCGGCAGCGTCCGCCGGCCATGCGCGCGGCTTCGTAGAGCGCGACGCGCCGTCCGGCGCCGGCAAGACGCAGCGCGCAGGCGAGCCCCGCGAGGCCCGCGCCGACGACATGAATCGTTTCGCTCACGTGAAGGCGTGTCGCAGGAATGCGCTGACGAGCTTGAGACGGGACGCCCGCACCGGCGCGCGCGGCGCCGAAAAGCCGCGAGCGGCGAGACTGTCGAGGATCGAACGATAGCCAGCGGCCATGAGATAGGGCGCCTTCACCGCGCGCTTGGGCAAGCCCGCCATCACCAGATCCGCCTGGTCATAATGTTCGCGGGCGCGGCTGAGGACCGGCGCGCACACCTCTTCGAGCGAAGGATGCGACAGCACGGCGTGCGGCGCGAAGCTCATGACCCCCGCGGACTCAAGCGCCTGGCGGGGCAAATAGAGCCGCCCCCGCGCGGCGTCCTCGTCGAGGTCGCGCAAGATGTTGGTGAGCTGCAACGCGCGCCCGAGGTGGTAGGCGAGCAGTTTCGGACCCGTCGGCAAATCGCATTCGGCGCCCGGCTCATCCTCCGCGAGACCGAACGCGCGCACCGACAGCCGTCCCACGGCGCTCGCGACGCGATCGCAATAGAGCTCAAGCTTTTCCCAGTCCGGCGCGCAAATATCCTCCTCGACGTCCATGGCCATGCCCTCGATCACCGACTCGAAATCGGCGCGCTCGAGTCGGAAGCGGCGGACGGGTTCAGAGAGAAAGCTCACACGCGCGCGGATGCGGCCGGCGTATAGCTCATCGAGGTCGGCGCGCCACTGGTCGAGCGCGGCGCGGCGCGCGGCGCGGTCGCCCTCGTCGTCGGCGATGTCGTCAACGGCGCGGCAGAAGGCGTAAATGGCGAACATCGCGTCGCGCCGCGGTGGATCGAGGATGCGCATCGCGAGATAGAAGGAGCTTCTGGTCGCGATGGCGCGCGTGCGCAGCGTCGTGGAATCGGCAAGCGCGTCCATGGTCATTGGCGCGTCCTTGGGCGCGCATTTGGAAGGGCCTCGGAATCTGCGCGGCGTGGACGTGAAATGCGGCGAAGAAGCGCGCCCAGCGCGCCCGCAGCCCCCTTCAGCGCAAAGCTGAACTTGCCGTCGTGAACCTTGTCGCGAAGCGGGTCGGCGCCCGCGAGGCGCGCAACGAGCTGTTCGGCCAATGTCTGGATGGCGCCGACCTCCATGGCGAGGCGCGTATCGTCGATCAGATCGGCGAAGGGACGCGACTGCGCGAGCAGACGTCCGGTTTTTTCGTTGAGGTCGCGGATCGTCGCCAGGAGCGGCGGCGGCGCGCTTTCCTGTCCTAGCATCTCGACGGTCGCGCCATGCGCCGCGAGCGCATCCTGCGGCAGATAGACCCGGTCGAGGTTGCGGTAATCCTTGCCGCAATCCTGCAGGTGATTGATGATTTGCAGCGCCGCGCAGAGCGCGTCATTGGCCGGCCAGACCCGGCCGGGATTCTCGCCATGGAGATCGCAGACGAAGCGTCCGACCGGCATCGCCGAATAGCGGCAGTAATCGATCAGATCGTCCCAGTCGCGATAGCGCAATTGCGTGACATCGCGCTTGAAGGCGGTGATCAGGTCGCGCGCGTGCTGCGGATCGAGACGCCGCTCCCGGCAAGTTTCACGCAGGCGGCGCGCCACTGGCGCATCCTCTTCCGCGTCTCCGATCAGGGCGGCGTCAAGCGCGTCCAGCAGATCCAGCTTCTCTTGCGGGGAAAGCGTCGGGTGGTCGGCGATGTCGTCCGCGGCGCGAACGAAGTCATAGAAGGCGAGGATCGGCGCGCGATGCCGCGGCGCAATGAGAAAGGAGGCGACGGGGAAATTCTCGTCGCGATGGGTCTTTCCCGAACTCGTCTGCGCAATATCCATATGACGCCGTCTTGCCGCTCCACGGCGCTGGCGCGCCCTACACCTCGATTTGGCGGTTCGCCTCGATCTCGCCGGGCGTTTCGAAGCGCTGCGCCGCCTTTTGCGCGCGCGGCGCCTGATAGCGGCCTTTCCATTCGCCGCCGCGGCCGCTCAGGTGCCGCCAAGCCGATTCAACCGTAAACCACGTATAGCATGCCGCGACGCCTGGCAAAGCAAAGGCGCGCCATCGCGACAGGCCGTAAAAGCGCAGCGTCGGCATATAGGCCTGCGCCATCAGGAGCCAGGAGACGAGCGCCGTCTCGCGTGCGGGCGATTCGCCGAACAGCGCCAGATAGGGCGGCGCAAGATAGGCGGCCGCCAAGCCAAAGACCGCGCCCACGAGACGCCAGGGGGAATAGCTGAGCTGTGCGTAGGCCGAGCGCACGACCATTCGGGAGATATCGGCAAGGCGCGGATAGGCGCGCAGGCTATGGACGTCTTCGGTCAGGCCCAGCCAGATCGGCCCTTGCGCCTTCATCAGCGCGCCCAGCGCGCAATCGTCGATCAGCGCGCCGCGAATGGCCCGCAGGCCGCCCGCGGTCGCGAGCGCCTCCGGACGCAGCAGCATGACCCCTCCCGCGGCGCCCGCCGCCGGGTGATCCGGATCATTGATGTGGCGGAACGGGTAAAGCTTCTGAAAATAGAAAATGAAGGCGGGGACGAGCCAGCGCTCCGCGACGCTTTCGCAACGAAGTTTGACCATGAGCGAGGTGAGAACGGCGCCGTGCGCCGTCGCGCCCGAAGCGAGGCGGGCGAGCACATGCGGCGAAAATTCGATGTCAGCGTCGCAAAACAGCACGAAATCCGGGTCGATCGGCAAGCTCCGCACATGATCGAACCCGCGTTGCATCGCCGCGAGCTTTCCCGTCCAGCCCGCATCAGGTCCGCGCGAGGAGAGAATCGTCAGGCGGCTCGAAGCGCCGCAGGCGGCCGCGCAGCGGCGGGCGGCCTCGGCGGTGCCGTCGTCGCTCTCGTCATCAACCAGAACAATGTCGAAGCGGCCATGGAACTGTTGCGCGAACAGCGACGCCAGGCTTTTTTCGATGACGTCGGCTTCGTTTCGGGCCGGAACGATCGCCACGACATGGGTCGCCGGGACCGCGGCGTGACCGCCCAGGTTCCGGTCATGTTCGGTCAGCCGCCAGAACCCGCCGCGAAGCGCGATCAGATAGAGCCAAACGAAGAGCCCGAGGGCGGAGATGACAATCGCGAGCATGGGCGAATCGGGGTCAGGATTCGACGAGGCCCGCTTTTTATCACTCACGCTCAAGGCAGGCCAGCGCGCCCTCCTAGCCTCCTATCGCCTCACCCAGCCCGCCTCGGTCTTGACGTAGCTTCGCTTGACCGCAGCCCAGGCGATGCGGTGCGCCGCCTCCTCCTGCCGCGGGTCGCCGCGATGGGCGTCGAAGGCGTGGTTGAAGGCTTCGCGATAGATGTCCTGCGCGTGCCCAGGAAGGATGTGTCGGAGATTTTCGGGCAGGTCGGCGTTGTTGTCGTAGGGCATGCGACGGACCCTCGATCAGGCGCCGGTCATCTCGCCGACGATGGCCTCGGCGGCCGCTACTGGATCCGCTGCGCGGGTGATCGGCCGACCGACCACGATATAGTCGGCGGAGGCTGCGACCGCTTGCCGCGGCGTCATGACCCGCTTCTGATCGCCGACATCAGCGCCCTCCGGACGCACCCCCGGCGTCACCAGCAGCATGTCCGAACCCACAAGCGGCCTTATGGACGCTACCTCCATCGGCGACAGGATGAGGCCGTCGACGCCCTTCTCCTTGGATTGTTTGGCGCGGCGCGCGACGAGTTCGGCGACGCCGCAGGCGTAGCCCGCTTCTTTCAGATCCGCGTCGTCATAGGACGTCATCACCGTCACGGCGAGGAGCTTGAGCGCGCCGCCCGGGGCGCCTTCGCGAGCCGCCGCCATCGTCTGGGGAAAGGCGTGGATGGTGAGAAAGTCGACGCCGAGCCGGGCGATCTGCCGCGTCGCGCGCTCCACGGTGACGCCGATGTCATGAAGCTTCAGATCGAGAAATACGCGCTTGCCCGCGGCCTTCAGTTCACGCGCGAAGTCGAAGCCGCCCGGCGCATAGGCGAGCTCCATGCCGACCTTGAAGAAGGAGACCGTCTCGCCCAAAGCCGCGACCATCGCCCGCGCCTCTTCCACGCTTTCGACGTCGAGCGCGACGATCAGTCGGTCCTGCGGCTTCACGCCTTGCGCTTTCCGGCGAAGCCGGCGTAACCCGCTTTGCGATAGCGCCAGACTCTTGCAGGAGGGATGTTGAGCACGACCGGCGGCGATCCCTTGCCGACATATGCGCCGTTGACGCCGCTGGCGTGCATGGGCATCGGCGACTTGGTCAGGCCGTAAGTGAATTGGATGAAGAGCCCCTCGTCGCCCATCAGTTCGAAGGCCTGATTCAACAGCTCGACGCGATCGCGCTCAGGCCGCACCAGGAGCGGCAGGCTGGAGACGACGGTGGCGATTTTCCCCGGCACCTTGCCGTCGAGAGTCGCCTTGAGGCCATAGGCGTCGCCCTGTACGATGGTGACGCCAGGGAAGCGTTCGGAGAGCAGATGGCAGAACCGGCTCTCATATTCGACGAGGACGAGGCGCTCGGGCGCGATGCCGCGGGCGAGCAGCGCCTGAGTGACCGGCCCGGTGCCGGGACCGAGTTCGACGATATGGCCCTCTCGATCCAGTTCGACGAAGCCGGCCATCGTCTTGGCCAGCGCGCGTCCGGACGGCGAAACGGCGCCGATGAGGCGCGGATTTTCAATCCATTGACGGATGAAGCGCGCGTTATCCACGAGCCTCGCGCGCCCACTGGCTTTCTGCGTTCTGTGCGGCACGACGCCCCTCCCGATCGGCGCGATGAAACGCGCAAACGGCCCCCGCGATCGGAGGGCCGTTGGGCGGATGATAGGAGAGCCGCGCGTCAAAAACAACGTGGCGTCTTTTAGCCTTCTGGCGCCTACCCCCCGAACAGATCCTTCATCCGCGCGAAAAAGCCCGTCTCCTCGGGATGCGTGTCAAGCGAGGACTCCTCCTCGAATTCGGCGAGGAGCTCCTTCTGGCGCTTGGTCAGCTTTTGCGGCGTCTCGACGCTGATCTGCACATGCAGGTCGCCTTGGTCGCGCCCGCGCAGCACCGGCATGCCCTTGCCCTTGGCCTTGAGCTGGCGTCCGGACTGCGCGCCCTCTGGAATTTTCAGCTTCACCTCGGAGCCGTCGAGCGCATGGACCTTGATCTCGCCGCCGAGCGCCGCACGCACCATCGAGATCGGCACGCGGCAATAGAGATCCGCCCCATCGCGCTGGAAGAACGGATGCGGCTTCACCGAAAGGAAGATGTAGAGGTCGCCGGGCGGCCCGCCCCGCAGGCCCGCCTCGCCTTCGCCGGCGAGCCTGATGCGCGTGCCGTCCTCGACGCCCGGCGGCACATTGACGGACAGCGAGCGTTCGATCGTCTTGCGCCCCGTCCCGGAGCAGGAGGGGCAGGGATTCTCGATCGTCTCGCCGCGCCCCTGGCAGGTCGGACAGGTGCGCTCGATCGCGAAAAAGCCCTGCTGGGCGCGCACGCGTCCCATGCCGCCGCAGGTTGCGCAGGTCTTGGGCTTTGAGCCCTTTTTCGCGCCTGTTCCCGAGCAGGCCTCGCAAGTCGCCGAGGTCGGAATTTTCAGTGAAGCGGCCTTGCCGTGATAGGCCTCGTCGAGGGTGATCTCCATGTTGTAGCGCAGATCCGAGCCCCGCTCGCGGCCGCCCGAACGGCTGCGCCGCCCCATGACGTCGCCGAACAGATCCTCGAAAATGTCGGCCATGGAGGCGCCGAAGCCCTCGCCGCCGAAGCCGCCGCCCTGTTCAAAGGCGGCATGGCCGAAGCGGTCATAGGCCGCGCGCTTCTGCTGGTCGCAGAGACACTGATAGGCCTCGTTCAATTCCTTGAAACGCGCTTCCGCCTGCTTGTCGCCAGGGTGCCGATCGGGATGGCACTGCATCGCCGCCTTGCGGAAGGCGATCTTCAGTTCGACTTCCGTGACCGTGCGGCTGACGCCCAGAACTTCGTAATAGTCGCGTTTGGACATGCTTGATTTCTGATGGTGCGCAGCGGGCCTGGCCGCAATCACATGAACGCGAGGAAACCCGGCGTATTCGCGCCGGGTTCCCGTTTCGCTACCGCATCGGAGCGGCTATGGCCAGTCCCGGCTTACTTCTTGTCGTCGCCGACGTCCTTGAACTCCGCGTCGATCACGTCGTCCTTGGGCTCCTCCTCGGATGCGCCGGTCCCCGAAGCCTCCGCCTGCTGCGCCTTATACATTGCCTCGCCGAGCTTCATCGAGGCCTGACTCAATTCGTTGGCCCTGGCTTTGATCGCGTCGGCGTCGTCGCCTTCGACCGCACTCTTCAGCGCGGCGATGGCGGCTTCGATCGCGCTCTTATCCGCGGCCGAAACCTTGTCGCCGAATTCGGCGACGGATTTCTCCGCAGCGTGGATCGCGGCCTCGCCATGGTTCTTGGCGTCGACAAGTTCGCGGCGGATCTTGTCTTCCGCGGCGTGCTCCTCGGCGTCTTTGACCATTTTGTCGATGTCGGCGTCGCTCAGGCCGCCAGAGGCCTGGATGCGGATCTGCTGTTCCTTGTTCGTCGCCTTGTCTTTCGCCGTGACATTGACGATGCCGTTCGCATCGATGTCGAAGGTCACTTCCACTTGCGGCATGCCGCGCGGCGCCGGCGGAATGCCGACGAGGTCGAACTGGCCGAGCAGCTTGTTGTTCGCAGCCATCTCGCGTTCGCCCTGGAAGACCCGGATGGTGACGGCGGTCTGATTGTCTTCGGCCGTCGAGAACACCTGGCTCTTCTTGGTGGGGATCGTCGTGTTCCGGTCGATGAGGCGCGTGAACACGCCGCCGAGCGTCTCGATGCCCAGCGATAGCGGCGTCACGTCGAGCAGCAGCACGTCCTTCACGTCGCCCTGCAGCACGCCCGCCTGCACCGCCGCGCCGATGGCGACGACTTCGTCAGGATTGACGCCCTTGTGGGGCTCCTTGCCGAAGAACTGCTTCACGACCTCCTGCACTTTGGGCATACGGGTCATGCCGCCCACAAGCACCACTTCGCCGATGTCCGCCGCCGAGAGTCCGGCGTCCTTCAACGCCTTCCGGCAGGGCTCCACCGTGCGCTGAATGAGATCGTCGACGAGCGCTTCGAATTTCGCGCGCGTGAGCTTCAGCGTCAGATGCTTGGGCCCGGTGGCGTCGGCGGTGATGTACGGCAGATTGATTTCGGTTTGCGTCGCCGACGAGAGTTCGATCTTGGCCTTTTCGGCGGCCTCCTTGAGGCGCTGCAGGGCGAGCTTGTCCTTCGTGAGGTCGATGCCCTGCTCTTTCTTGAACTCGCTCGCGAGATATTCGACGAGGCGCATATCGAAGTCTTCGCCGCCGAGGAACGTGTCGCCGTTCGTCGACTTCACCTCGAAGACGCCGTCGCCGATCTCCAGGATCGACACGTCGAACGTGCCGCCGCCAAGGTCATAAACGGCGATCGTGCCCGACTGCTTCTTGTCGAGGCCATAGGCGAGCGCCGCCGCCGTGGGCTCGTTGATGATGCGCAGCACTTCGAGGCCGGCGATCTTGCCGGCGTCCTTCGTGGCTTGGCGCTGAGCGTCGTTGAAGTAGGCGGGGACGGTGATGACGGCTTGCGTGACCGTCTGGCCGAGAAAGGCCTCGGCCGTCTCCTTCATCTTTTGCAGAATGAAGGCGGAAATCTGCGAAGGCGAATATTGCTTGCCCGAGGCCTCGACCCAGGCGTCGCCATTATTCGCCTTGACGATCTTGTAGGGGACGAGACCCATGTCCTTCTTGGTCATCGGGTCGTCGTAGGTGCGGCCGATCAGCCGCTTGATGGCGAAGAAGGTCTTGTCGGGGTTCGTCACCGCCTGACGTTTGGCGGGCTGGCCGACGAGGCGCTCGCCGTCATCGGTGAAGGCGACAATCGAAGGCGTCGTCCTGGCGCCTTCGGCGTTTTCAATGACCTTGGGGCTCGACCCTTCCATGACGGCCACGCAGGAATTGGTCGTGCCGAGGTCGATGCCGATAATTTTGCCCATATCGTTTCCTTTCGCTGGTGAACGCCGAACCCCGAAGCGGTCCGGTTCAAAAGGCGAAGGACGGCGACTCGCCATGAGCCCGCCGCGCGATCCTTCACGCTTAGCTCTCCCAAGATTGTGTTGCGCTCACCCCGCCGCAAGAGCAGGCCGCATATAGAAGAATCATTTCCTTGCGACAAGGCGTCGGGGCTGCGCTGGGGCGCGTCCAGTCGCGGGCCAAGCCGGTTTAGCCAGCGCCTGGAACAAGATTTCGCTTCAACAAAATTTGTCTTTCCTATTGACCAATTGCTGACGACTGACGATTATCGAAAATCGTCAGAAAGAATTCGACGCGGCTCTCTGGCGTCAATGGGACGAAGTTCAATGCTCAGGTATCGCTTGGGTCTTTATGGGCTCGCTGCAGTTCTGACCGCGGCGCTCGCCGGCTGCGACGGCAAGGGCGAACAGGCCGCCCAAGAGAGCGAGCGAAACGAGCGGCCGGTGCTGGTCGCGCCGGCGCGCTACGCCGCGCAATCACAGGCGCGCGAATTTGTCGCCACCATTCGCCCCAGGGTCGAGTCCGACCAAGGTTTTCGCATCGCCGGGAAGGTGGTCAAGCGCTTTGTCGAAGTTGGTCAGCGGGTGAAGGCTGGCGACCCGATCGCGGCGCTCGACGAGCAGGATCTGCGGCTGCAGAAGGAGCAGTCCGACGCCGAATTCACCGCGGCGCGGGTGGCGCAAACTCAGGCCGTCGCCGATGAAAGGCGCGCCGCCGAACTGCGCGCCAAGGGCTGGACCGCCCAGGCGGCGCTCGATCGGGCGCGCGCCGGCGGCGAGGAGGCGCGCGGGCGGTTCCGTCGGGCCGAACGCGCGGTCGAGCTCGCCCGCAACGCGCTGGACTACGCCACGCTGCGCGCCGGGGCGGACGGCGTCGTCACGCAGACGCTGGTCGACCCGGGGCAAGTGGTCGCGGCGGGGCAGCCTGCCGTGCGCATTGCCCATGCCGGCGAATTGGAAGCCGCCGTCGCGCTGCCGGAGGCGTTCGCCGCGGCCGCTGGAAAGGGCGAGGCGAGTTTGACGCTCTGGTCGAAGCCCGGCGCCGTGTATCGCGCCAAGCTGCGCGAACTGAGCCCCGCCGCCGATCCGGTCACGCGCACCTTCGCGGCGCGCTTCTCAATCCTTAATCCGGATGCCGCCGTCGCGCTGGGGATGAGCGCCACGCTGCACATTTCCGCTTCGGACGCGCAGCCCGTCGTCAGCGTGCCGCTCTCGGCGATCTACAATCAGGGCGCTGGACCCTCGCTTTGGAAAGTTGACGGCGAAGGGAACTTGCAGCTCGTTCCGGTGACATTGGTGCGCCTCGAAGCTGACGCCGCGCTTGTCGCCGGCGGCGTCAAGGACGGCGACAACATCGTCGTCCTCGGCGTCCACAAGCTCGATCCCAACACAAAAGTCCGCGTGATCTCGCGGCAATCGCTTTGAGGGTCCGGCCATGGCTGGCGTAAACCTTTCGCGCTGGGCCGTTCAACGGCCGACGCTGATGCTGTTTCTGATGATCGCGATCAGTCTGACCGGCGTCTATTCCTACATGCGGCTAGGACGCGCCGAGGATCCGTCATTCACCATCAAGGTCGCCGTCGTGACGGCCTCCTGGCCAGGCGCGACGGCCACCGAGATACGCGATCAGGTCGCGGATCTGATGGAGAAGAAGCTTCAGGAGCTGCCCTTCCTCGACAAGATCGAGAGCTATACGAAGCCAGGCTTTCTGGCGATGCAGGTGACCTTCAAGGACACGACTCCGCCAAAGGACGTGCCGCAGCTCTTCTATCAGTTGCGCAAGAAGCTCGACGACATCGCGCCGACGCTTCCGGCCGGCGTGCGCGGCCCGCAAGTAAATGACGAATATGGCGACGTCGATACGGTGATGTATGCGGTGACCGGCGACGGCGCCGACTATCATGTCCTCGACAAGGTGGTCCAGACGCTACGCCAACGGCTACTCGCCGTGCAGGATGTGATCAAAGTCGACGTTTACGGCGATCAGGGACGCCGCATCTTTGTCGAATTCAGCGAGGCGAAGCTCGCAAGCCTGGCGATCCTGCCTCAAGCTGTCTTCGATTCGCTCGCCAAGCAGAACGCCATCAACGACGCCGGCGTTTTCGAGACGTCGTCGAACCGCGTGCGGGTTCAGGTGACGAGCGATCTTAAAGGCGCGGACGCGATCGCCGCGATTCCGATCGAAGCGAACGGCAAGGTGATCCGCCTCGGCGATATCGCCAATGTCTACGCCGGCTTCGAGGACCCGCCGAGTTTTCTCGCGCGCTTTAAGGGCCAGCCGACGATCGTCGTCGGCGTCGTTATGGGAAAGGGCGCCAACGTCCTCAAATTCGGCGAGAACGTCGGCGCAGCGGTCCAGGAGATACGCGAAAAGACGCCGGTCGGCATTGACATCGACCAGGTCGCCGATCAGCCGAAGGTCGTCGAGGAGGCGATCGGCGAATTCACGCGTTCGTTCCTCGAGGCTCTGGTGATCGTGCTCGGCGTAAGCTTTGTCTCGCTCGGCTTTCGGACCGGCATCGTCGTCGCGCTCTCCGTGCCTTTGGTGCTCGCCATCGTTTTCATCTTCATGGGGCCGCTCGGCATCGATCTCCAGCGCATCTCGCTTGGCGCGCTCATCATTGCGCTCGGCCTTCTCGTCGATGACGCGATCATCGCCGTCGAGATGATGATGGTGAAGATGGAGCAGGGCTTCAATCGGATCAAAGCTGCGACCTTCGCCTGGGAGTCGACGGCCTTTCCGATGCTGACCGGCACGCTCGTGACCGCCGCGGGGTTTCTGCCTGTCGGCTTCGCTAATTCCGCAGTCGGCGAATATACGGGTTCGATGTTCTGGGTATTGCTCGTCGCGCTAATCGCCTCATGGTTTGTCGCGGTGATGTTCACGCCCTATCTCGGCGTGAAACTGCTTCCCGATTTCGCCAAGCTGCATCCGCATCGCGATCCGGACGAGATCTATCGGACGCCCTTTTATCGCTGGCTACGCGCCGTCGTCACCTGGGCGGTCGACTATCGGGGCGTTGTGATCGCAGGCGTGATCGGCGTTTTCGCGCTCGCTGTCTTCGGTTTCTTCGTCGTTCCCAAGCAATTCTTCCCCTATGCAGAGCGCATGGAGCTCTTCCTCCAGTTGCGCCTTCCCGAAGGTTCGTCCATCGGCGCTTCGCTCGAGGCCGCGAAACAGGCCGAGACGCTTCTCAAGGACGATCCGGACGCGGCCCTTTACACGAGCTATGTCGGACAGGGACCGCCGCGGTTCTGGCTCGGCCTCAATCCGCAGCTCCCGAACGAAGCCTATTCCGAGATCGTCATCGTCGCCAAGGACATCGAGGCGCGCGAGCGCTTGAAGAAGAAGCTCGAGACCGCCATCGCCAACGGCGCTTTGCCGCAAGCGCGCGCGCGCGTCGATCGCTTCTATTACGGACCGCCGGTGGGATTTCCCGTGCAGTTTCGCGTGGTCGGCTCCGATCCGGCGACCGTCCGCGCCATCGCCTATCAGGTGCGCGACGTGATGCGCGGCGACGAGGGCGTCGACGATCCGCATCTCAACTGGAACGAGCAGACGCCGCGCGTGCGCCTCGTCATCGATCAGGATCGCGCGCGGCTTCTCGGGCTGACGCCGCAGGATGTGTCGAACAGGCTGCGTCTGGCGATTTCCGGCGTGACGATCACGACGTTGCGCGACGGGATCGATCAGGTCGAAGTGGTCGCGCGCGCCATTCCTCAGGAGCGCGGCGATCTCTCGAGGATCGGCGACATGGTGATCTATGCGCGCGACGGCAAGGCGGTGACGGTCTCGCAGGTCGCGAAGATCGTCTACGACCACGAAGAGCCGATATTTTGGCGGCGCAATCGCGACATGAGCATCACGGTGCGCTCGGGCGTCAAGGACGGCGTGCAGGCGCCGGATGCGACGACGCGCATCTGGCCGCAGCTTGCCCAGATTCGCGAGCATCTTCCGCCGGGCTATCGCATCGAGATTGGCGGCGCGATCGAGGAATCGAAAAAGGGCAACGCGTCGATCTTTGCGGTTTTTCCGCTCGTCGGCCTCGTCATGCTGACGATCGTGATGTTCCAGCTCCAGAACTTCACGCGCGTCGCGCTCGTGATGATGAGCGCGCCGCTCGGCGTCATCGGCGCATCGCTCGCGCTCAATGTCGCTCACGCGCCGTTCGGCTTCGTCGCGCTGCTTGGCCTCATCGCGCTCTCGGGCATGGACATGCGCAATTCGATCATTCTCGTCGATCAGGTGCGACAGGACCTCGAGCGCGGCGAGAAATATCGTGAGGCGATCATCGGCGCGACGATTCGGCGCGTGCGCCCCGTCGCGCTGACGGCGCTGGCGGCGATTCTCGCCATGATTCCCCTGTCGGGCTCCGCCTTCTGGGGGCCGATGGCGCTGACCATCATGGGCGGGCTGTTTGTCGCCACTTTTCTCACCGTTCTGTTCCTGCCGGCGCTTTACGCGACATGGTTCCGCCGTCATCTTGGCGAGGGATTGGCCGAAGCCAAGGGCGCGCGGGCCCAGACTCTGGCCGACGGGCTCGCGAGGGGAGCGGCCGAATGAGCGTGGTGGGGGCTAGCACGCAGAACGCGCGCGAGACCGAGCAGCGCGCGAGAATCATCGCCACCGCGGAGCGGCTCTTCCGCGAGATCGGCTTCCAAAAGACCACGGTCGCCGACATCGCCCGCGAATTGCGGATGTCGCCGGCGAACGTCTATCGCTTCTTTGGCGCCAAATCGGAAATCAACGCCGCTGTCGCCCGCCATCTGATGAACGAAGTCGAACAGTCGGCGCAGAGCATCGCGCATGGGCCTGGTTCGGCGGAGCAGCGGCTGCGCACGCTCATCCTGTCCAATGAGGCGATGAACGCCGAGCGCTACGTCGCCGACCGCAAGCTGCACGACATGGTGGAAGCGGCGCTCGACGAGAATTGGCCGATCATCTCGGATCACATCGAGCGAATCGACGCCGCGCTCGGGGACGTCATTCGCTCGGGCATGGAGAGCGGCGAATTTGCTGAGGGCGATGCGCAGCTCGCGGCGCGGCTGGTGCACGCCGCCTGTATTCGCTACTGCCACCCGAGGCTGATGGTGGAGTGCGCCGAGCGCCCAACGCCGACGAGCGCGCAAATGGTGGAATTTTGCATTGCAGCGTTGCGCGCCGGCTTTCGCGACCTCAACCGATCGGCGACGTTGTCGCGCTAAACGCGATTCGACCTATACCTTCGGCGCCGGCGACGTATAATGAGCGAGCGGCGCTATTCGTTAGGATGCGACTGTGAGTCGCGGGAGCAACGGCGAAACAATCGGGCGGTCGATGAAGGTTACTCTGGTTCAGATGAATTCCGTTGGCGATAAGGCCTTGAACCTCGCCAACGCCCGCGCTTTGATCGAGCGCGCCGTTGTTCAGGAGCGTCCGGACTGGATTTGTCTTCCTGAGGTCTTCGATTTCATCGGCGGCTCGCGCGCCGAGAAGATGGCCGCCGCCGAGGAGCTGCCGGGCGGTCCCGCCTATCAAATGTGCCAGGCGCTCGCGCGCGAGCACAAGGTCTTCATACACGCCGGGTCGATTCTAGAAAAAGCGCCTGGCGAGGAGCGGTTGCACAACACCAGCGTCGCCTTCAACCGCGAGGGCAAGGAGGTGGCGCGCTACCGCAAGATTCACATGTTCGACATCACGGCGCCCGACGGGGCGAAATATCACGAGAGCGCCGCGTTCAAGCCGGGCGACTCCGTCGTCACCTATGATTGCGAGGGCGTCACCGTCGGCTGCGCGATCTGTTACGACCTCCGCTTTTCATATCTCTTCCAGGCGCTCGCGGATAAGGGCGCGGATATCGTCGCACTGCCGGCGGCGTTCACGCTGGTGACCGGCAAGGACCATTGGGAAGTGCTGTGCCGCGCGCGCGCGATCGAGATGCAGGCCTATCTCTGCGCGCCGGCGCAAACGGGCGCGCATAAGGCCGGGCATGAGACGCGCTTCACATACGGCAATTCTCTGATCGCCGACCCTTGGGGCCAAGTCGTCGCCAAGGCTTCCGAAGGGCCGGGGCTCGTATCGTCCTATGTGGACGTCGAACGCATTCGTAAAATTCGCGCCATGATCCCGGTGGCGCAGCACAAGGTGAAGCTTGCCGTTTGAGGGTTCCGCTATCGCCCGCCCGCAGGTCAGCGTCCGGTTGTTTCATCGGGACGCAGAACACGTGATCGCCCTTGCAAATCGGTCGTTTATGCGTACTATGAGGCCATGGGTTCAGCGCCCACTTATTGCCATGTTGCGATTGCCAGAAGCTTCGAGGGGGAATTGTGTCCAGCCCAGTCCCGACAGAACGATCATTGGGCGCTTTCTTCGCATGGTAAGGAGAACCGCCCCAGGCAGCACCTTGACGCGGGCGGCGCTGCGAGAAGCCGTCTATGGCTGTTGCCCATCGCTGTCCCGCGCCGAAGCCCGCAAAATCCTGGACGCGACTTTTGACGAGATCAGCGAAGCTTTGCTCCGCGGCGAATCCGTAAAACTGCGTTCTTTCGGGACTTTCAACGTGCGCGCCAAGCGTGAGCGCATTGGCCGCAATCCCAAAACTGGCGTCGAGGCCACGATAACGTCGCGCCGCGTGCTGACCTTTAAGGCCTCGCCCGTGCTTGTCGCGCATGTCAATGGCGACGCGGTCATTCCTGAAGAGGACTGACTCCTCTATCATGGGGCTAGACGGCAATCGCCGGCGACGCGGTCGCGGCGAGCCGAGCGGCTTCTCACATCCAAGGTGAAAGATGCGGAAATTGAGCGTGGCGGTCGCGGTCTTCGCGGCGCTTACCGCGCTGGTCGGCGCCCATAAAGGCGACTCCAGCCTATTCGTCCTCGTCGCCGCGGCGGCGCTCTGCGCCTATACGACATGGCGCGCGGCCGACATGTCGAGCTTCCTGAAAATCTTCGCCTTCATTTTTTCAACGGAGACGATCATCTTCGGACTCGTCGGCCTCGCCCAGGCGGAAGGCCTATGGCCGGAGTCGATGAAAGACTATGCGCCGCCCGAAACCATGCCGCTCACCGTGGCGGTGTTCTCGATCATCGTTTACGCGATCTCGCACCTTCCAGTCGTGCGGGAGATGACGCGCATCGCCGATCTTTATTTCAGTTCGCGCGATCGTGGCGAAGGGCGCGTCTGGCCATTCCAGCCCTTTGCGGCGCGAGAGAGCGCGATCGCCATCGCCATGGTGGTGGTGCTCGTGCTCCTCAATCAAGGACAGGTCGGCATCACCGTCCGCCTGTCCTTCTTCAATCGCGACTGGTACAACGCCATTCAAGAAAAGAACGCTGCCGAGTTCTGGCGGCAGCTCTTCCTGGTGTTCACGCCATGGGCCTTCGTCTACGTTGCCTCCGTGATCATCGAATTCGTTCTGCAGTCGATGCTGATTATCCGCTGGCGCCGGTGGCTGACGGAACATTATATCGAGCGCTGGCTCGGCGCGCACACGCATTACGGGATGGCGCTCGCCGGGAGCGGCGCTGACAATCCGGACCAGCGCATCGCCGAAGACGTCAATCGCTTCATCAGCGGCGGGGAGGAAGGCTACGGCGTCTACTCCTATTCGATCCTGCTGATCTCCACCTTGAGTTCGCTCGTTTCCTTCGCCTATGTGCTGTGGGATCTTTCCGGCAATTATCCGCTGCCCGGAACGGAGATCTATATTCCCGGCTTCCTGTTCTGGGCGGTGTTGATCTATGCGGCGGTGGGAACGCTGGTGACGCATCTTATCGGCCGCACTCTCACCGGGCTCTACTTTGATCGGCAGAGACGCGAGGCCGATTTCCGCTTTTCGCTGGCCCGTATGCGCGAATACAGCGAGCAGATCGCGCTGCTCGGCGGCGAGCCTGCCGAGCGCGGCTCGCTGCTCCGGCGCTTCGCCGGCATTATCGTCAACTATCTGGCGATCGTGCAGAAGCGCAAGCAGCTGATGGTGTTCACCTCCACCTACGGACAGTTGTCGCCGATCATTCCTTACGTGATCACGGCGCCCTTCTATTTCGCCGGGCGCATTACGCTCGGCGTCATGACGCAAACGGCGAGCGCCTTTGGCCGGGTGGAGAGCGCGCTGACCTTCTTCATCAGCTATTACACCTCTCTCGCCAATTTTAAGTCCGTGCTCGACCGCTTGTCGTCCTTTGACCACGCGATCGATACGGCCCGCGGGCTGACGTCCGCGACGCAGATTGTCTTTCCGACGGACGGCGCTGATATTCGCCTGCGCGGGCTGACGCTTGCTTTGCCCGATGGACGCCAAATCGTAACGGTCGACGATCTGACGCTCGCCGCCGGCCAGTCGGCGCTGCTCACCGGCCCGTCGGGTTCCGGCAAGTCGACGCTGTTTCGCACCATCGCCGGCATCTGGCCTTATGCTTCGGGCGAGGTGCTGACTCCGCGCGGCGCGAAGGTGATGCTGGCGCCGCAGCGGCCCTACATTCCGATGGGGGCGCTGGCCGACGCCATCGTCTATCCCGGCCATGTCGACGACTATTCGCGCGCTGACGTTCAGGAGGCATTGCGCGCTGCGCGGCTTGCGCCTTTCGTGGAGCGCCTCGACGAGGAAAACAACTGGGGTCAGCGGCTTTCAGGCGGCGAGCAGCAGCGCGTCGCCATCGCCCGCGCGCTTCTCGCCAAGCCGGATTGGCTTTTCCTCGACGAAGCGACGTCGGCGCTCGACGAGCAGCTCGAAGAAGAGATCTACGCGATGCTGCGCGAGCGGCTGCCCGGCACGACGATCGTCTCGATCGGCCATCGGTCGACGCTGCACGCCTTCCACGATCGAGACATCGTCATGGAGCCGGCGCCCGGCGGCGTCTTCAGCCCGCGCGACAAGGTGCACGCGTGACGAAAGAGTCCGGGCGCGAAGGCGGACGATCGCTCAAGACGCGGGTCAAAACCGCGCGCAAGCGGTCGCTCTCCTCGACGCTCTGGCTGGAGCGCCAGCTCAATGATCCTTATGTCGCGCGGGCTAAGCGCGAGGGCTACCGCTCGCGCGCCGCCTATAAGCTCATCGAGATGGATGATCGCTATCATCTCTTTAAGCCGGGCGACCGCATCGTCGATCTTGGCGCCGCGCCTGGCGGCTGGTCACAGGTCGCCGCCGCGCATGTGAAGGCGAAAGAGGGGAAGGGCAAAGTCGTCGCCGTCGATCTTCTCGACATGGAGCCGATCGATGGCGTCGAATTCGCGGTGAAGGATTTCAACGATCCCGACGCGCCGGAATTCATCAGAGAAATGCTGGGAGGCCACGCCGACGGCGTGATGTCGGACATGGCCGCGAACGCCACTGGGCATCGGGCGACGGATCATCTGCGCATCGTGGCTCTCGCCGAGCTTGCCGCTGATTTCGCTTGCGACGTGTTGGCGGAAGGCGGCTTCTTCATCGCCAAGGTGCTGCAAGGTGGAACCGAAGGCCAGCTGCTCACGCGGCTCAAGCGCGATTTCGCGACGGTGCGGCACGTCAAGCCGGCGGCGAGCCGCGCGGGTTCGGCCGAGCTCTATGTCCTGGCGACGGGCTTTCGCGGGCGCCGCTTCGAATAGGCTATGCGCTTAGGCGCCGCGCGCTTTTGCGGCGTAGGCGTCGACCTCGGCGATCCTTTCTCTCTTTTCCTCATCAGAAAGAAACGAGGCCGCGAAACTGTTTTTCGCGAGCTGCCTCAGCTCGGCTGCTCCTAATGCGAAAGCCTGCTGAATGGCGCGGTAGTTCTCGTTCACATAGCCGCCAAAATAGGCCGGATCGTCCGAATTGACGGTCACGACGACGCCTGCCTCGAAGAGCCGCTGAATCGGATGCGCGCGCATATCGGGATAGACGCGAAGGCGTATATTCGACAGCGGACAGACGGTCAGCGGAACCCGCTCGCGCGCGAGCCGCTGAACCAGGGGCGCGTCATCGATCGCGTGAACGCCGTGGTCGATGCGCTCGACCTTCAAGCGATCCAGCGCTTCGGAGACATAGGCGGCGGGTCCTTCTTCGCCCGCATGCGCCACGGCGCGCAGGCCGAGCGAACGGGCGCGCTCATAAACCTCTGTGAACTTGCCCGGAGGATTTCCGGCTTCTGCGGAATCCAGTCCGACCCCGGTAATGCGATCGAGCCAGGGGCGCGCCGCTTCGAGCGTGGCCATGGCGTCCGCCGCATCGAGATCGCGCAGGAAGCACATGAGGAGGCGCGAGGTCGGCCCGCCCTCGCGCGCGGCGTCGTTCAGAGCTGCGCTCAATCCCTCCACGACTGCGCCCAAGGGAACGCCGCGGCGCGTATGCGCCTGCGGATCGAAAAAGATTTCGGCGTGGCGAACATTTTCCTCGCGGGCGCGGTCGAGATACGCGCGCGCCAGATCGTAGAAGTCTCGCTCGGTCAAGAGCGCCTGCGTCGCCTGATAATAAAGATCGAGAAAGTCCGCGAGGTTTTGGAAATCGTATAAGCGGCGCATCGCCTCGACCGAAGCGTACGGGAGCTTGACGCCGTTGCGCTCGGCGAGCGCGAAGGCCATCTCGGGTTCAAGCGTCCCCTCGATATGAAGGTGAAGCTCCGCCTTCGGGAGCCCGGCGATGAAGTCTTGGGCTGCGTTCGACATAACATCCTCGTTTCAGTCGATTTGGCGCGCGCGATCCTCATCGACAAGAGCTCTCAGCCCGCCGATCGGCCGTGAGATTACACGCGTTTTCGGCGCCCCGTCAGGTCGTCGCCCGCATTGGGCGCGAGCGGCAGGAAGCTCATCACCGAAAGCATCGAGATCAGCGCCACGACAATGAAGGCCGGCGTGAAATCCGCCGCCTGCAGCGCGCCGCCGCCGCGCAGCGCGCGCGTCGCCTCCAGCGCCGCCGCGCCAATGGCGACGCCCGTCGACAGCGACAATTGCTGCGCGACGGAGGCGAAACTCGTGGCGCGGCTCATCGCATCCTGATCGACGTCGGCGTAGGCGATGGCGTTGAGCGCCGTAAACTCCAGCGAGCGGAAAAAGCCGCCAACGAGCAGCGCGCCCATGATGACCAAATGCGGCGTCGCCGCCGTGAAACTGGCGTTGAAGGCGAGAAAGCCGGCGGAGATGAGCGCATTGACGATCAGCACCCGCCGAAAGCTGAAAATCCGCAGGATTGGCTGCGCGGTCGTTTTCATCGCCATCGCGCCTGCCGCCGAAACGAAGGTCAGAAGCCCCGCTTCATAAGCGGAGAGTCCGAAGCCCGCTTGCAACAACAGCGGTAGCAGGAAGGGCGTTGCGCCCAAGCCAACGCGAAACAGAAAGCCCCCAAAGACCGCCGCGCGGAACGTCGGGATCCGCAAGAGATCGAGATCGACGATCGGATAGGGCGCGCGTTTCGCGTGGCGCACATAAGCGAAGAGCGCCCCTGCCCCGAGCGCGACGATCAAAACCACGACCGGCGCCGGCGCGAAGCCGCGCCCCGCGATCGTGAAGCCAAAGACGAGGCAGGAGAGGCCGACGCCCGAAAGGATCGCGCCGGCGACGTCGAGCGGCGGCGTCCATTCCTCGCGCATGTCTGGAATAAAGCGCGTGACCAGCATGACGCCGAGCGCGCCGATCGGGACATTGATCCAGAAGATGTAGCGCCAGTGAAAATACGTCGCGATGAAGCCGCCGATCGGCGGGCCGATCATCGGGCCCATGAGCGCCGGGATGGTAAGATAGGCCATGGCGCGCACAAGTTCGTGGCGCGGCGCGGTGCGCAGCAGCACGAGGCGTCCGACCGGCGTCATCATCGCGCCGCCGAGGCCTTGCACGATCCGGAACGCCACGATCGCGCCGAGCGAATTGGACAGGCCGCAGAGAATGGAGCCGAAGGTGAAAACGATGATCGCCGCGCGAAAGACCCGCCGTGCGCCAAAGCGATCCGCCGCCCAGCCCGAAAGCGGAATGAAGACCGCGAGCGATAGAAGATAGGACGTCAGCGCGAGTTTCAGCGCCACGGGATCTTCGTGAAGATCGGCCGCCATCGCCGGCAGCGCCGTGGCGAGCACAGTGCCGTCGAGCTGCTCCATGAAGAGCGCGGTGGCGATGATGAGCGGCGTGACGAAATAGGACAATACGACTCAGCCCGCTTTTGAAAGTGTCGCGTCAAGCCTGACGCCTGTGCACGGACTTCGCGTCAAATGAGCTTCAGCCCTCTGAAGCTGGCATGGCCATGACGGCCGACAATGATGTGGTCGTGGACTGTAATGCCGAACGGCTGCGCGATGGCGGCGATGTCCTTCGTCATGCGGATGTCGGCGGACGATGGCGTCGGATCTCCGGATGGATGGTTATGCGCCAGGATGAGCGCACTCGCGCCAAGCTCCAGCGCACGTCTGACGATTTCGCGCGGATAGACGGGCGTATGGTCGATGGTTCCGACGCCCTGCACCTCGTCGGCGATCAGCGCGTTGCGTTTGTCGAGGAACAGGATGCGAAACTCCTCCCGCTCGGCGAAAGCCATCGCCGTTCGGCAATAGTCGAGTACCTCCATGAATGAGGAAAGCACAGGACGCTTTTGCAGGGCGCCGCGCGCCAGGCGTTTCGCCGCAGCTTCCACAAGCTTGATTTCGACGATCGCCGCTTCGCTGAGGCCCTCAACCTCACGAAGCCTTTCCGGCCGCGCCGCGACCGTCTCGGCGAAGGAGCCGAAGCGCGTGATCAAGGCCTTGGCGAGCGGCTTCACGTCGCGGCGCGCGATGGCGCGAAACAACAGCAGCTCCAGCATTTCGTAATCGGCAAGCGCCGCTTCGCCGGCTTCCATGAAGCGATCGCGCAGGCGCTGCCGGTGGCCGTGATAGTGGGGCGCGGCCTCGCGCAGGCCAGAGCCGTCGCTGGATGCGGCGTCAGCCGCCTTCTTCATACGTCGGCGCGCGCGGCAGAGGGATTATCGAGCCCCGCCGGCGACTTGGTGAAGACTTCCACGCCCGTTTCGGTGACGCCGATCGAATGTTCGAACTGCGCGGACAGGGAGCGGTCGCGGGTGACGGCCGTCCAGCCGTCCGACAAGATTTTCACCTGCGACCGGCCGAGATTGATCATCGGCTCAATGGTGAAGAACATGCCCGGCCGCAACTCGACGCCCTCGCCCTTGACGCCATAGTGCAGAATATTCGGCTCGTCGTGGAATACGCGCCCGAGCCCGTGGCCGCAAAAATCCCGCACGACCGAACAGCGCTCGCTTTCGGCATAGTGCTGAATCGCCGCGCCGATGTCGCCGGTCGTCGCGCCAGGCTTGACGGCGGCGACGCCCCGCTCAAGCGACTCATAGGTCACGTCGATCAGTCGTTGCGCCCGTCGTGGAATTTCGCCGACGGCGAACATACGGCTGGCGTCGCCGTGCCAGCCGTCGAGGATGAACGTCACGTCGATATTGACGATGTCGCCTTCGCGTAAAGGCTTGCTGTCCGGCACGCCATGGCAGACGACATGGTTGATCGAGGTGCAGATCGACTTCCGGTAGCCGCGATAGTCGAGCGGCGCGGGATAGGCGCCATGCGCCATGGCGAAGTCGAAAACCAGATCGTCGAGCGCCTGCGTCGTCACGCCCGGCTGGACGTGTTCGACCAGCATGTCCAGCGCCTCCGCCGTCAGCCTGCCCGCGGCGCGCATGCCCTCGAAATCCTGGGGACCGTGCAGCTTGATCTGTCCGCTTTTGCGCGCGGCGGGCGCGAGATGAGATTCGATAAAAGTCATGTAACGTGGCGGCTCGGCTTTCCTGGGCGAAGGGTATGCTCGACAAGGTAATGGTTTGAGGCGGCAACGCAAGGCTGCCGCGGGATGCCGCCCGCGATTCCGTTGGAAAGCCCGCAACGCGGTCTTGGCGGGACAGCCGCGGTTCAATATCAAAGGAGGCATGCGGCTTGCTACCGCGCCACGGGCGCAGGGACAAAAGGGCGTCGAAAGCGGGTGCAGGGAAAGCGAGTCGAGGGCATAGATTTCTGGCGGGGCGCGGCCCTCGCCATCATCCTGGTGAATCACATCCCGGGCAATGTGCTCGGCGCGATCACGCCGCGCAATTTCGGCTTTTCTGATGCAGCCGAAGGCTTTGTCTTTCTTTCGGGCGTTTCGATCGCCCTGGCCTATGGCGAAAAATTCAGGCGCAATGTCGTAGACGCCGCGGCTTCGCTCTACGGCCGCGCCCTGCGCCTTTACGGCGCCCATCTCGGTCTGACCACGGCGGCGTTGGCGCTTTATGGCGTCGCGAGCTATTTCACGCCCTGGGATTTCCTCGGCTCCGAAAACAGCCGCGCCGCGCCTTTCGCCGACCCGGCGCGAGGCGTCGTCGGCATTCTCGCGCTCAGTCACCAAGTCGCTTACTTCAACATATTGCCACTCTATGTCGTGCTGATCGCGCTTGCGCCGGCGCTCTTCGCATGCGCTTCGCGCGGCGGTTTACGCATGCTTGCGGCCTCGGCCGCGGTTTATGCCGCCGCGCGCTTGTTGGGGTTCAATGTTCCCACATGGCCCGAGCCCGGCTACTGGTATTTCAATCCATTCGCCTGGCAATTTATGTTCGCCCTGGGGATCTACTGCGGCGGCGCGCTCAAAACGCGCGGGGTGCCTTATCACGCCATCGCCTATCGACTCGCTCTCGCCTTCACCATCCTGTCGTCGCTCGTCGTCTCCAATGCGTTTGGCTTGGCGCCCGGGCTTGTCGACGCCGCAGGGCGCTATCTCGACTGGGACAAGACGGATCTTGGCGTCGTCCGCATCATCGATTTCGTCGCCCTCGCTTATGTGCTTCATTTTTCGAAGATCACCGCAGCGCTGAGCCAAACGCGGCTTTTTCCATTCTTCACGCTGCTCGGCCGCAATGGCCTCTCGACCTATTCAAGCGTCAGCCTGCTGAGCGCGCTCGGGCAGATTTTGCAGGAGGCAAGCCTCGCTTCGCCGGCCCTTGACGTCATCTTCATTGTGGCCTGCCTGGGCCTGCTGCGCCGCATCGCCGCCGCCGTCGAGCAATTTACCCTGGTCGCGCCCGCTGCTGCGGAATGAGCGGCAGGGCTGGCGTTCACGGCCGCCATGGTCATAATCAGCGACAGGGAGGCCCGTAATGGCGCAAGAAACGGCGGGCGACAGGCCGGCAAGCGCGGCGGTTCTCGTGATCGGCGATGAAATCTTGTCCGGCCGCACGCAGGACGTGAACACAAGCTATATCGCGAATTATCTCGCGCAGATCGGCGTCGATCTTCGCGAGGCGCGAATCGTGCCCGACGAGACGGAGGCGATCGTCGAGGCGCTGAATGCGCTGCGCGCCCGCTACACCTATGTCTTCACAACCGGCGGCATCGGGCCGACCCATGACGACATCACCGCCGATGCGGTCGCCCGCGCCTTCGGCGTCGACATCGGCGAGGATCCGCGCGCCATAGCGCTCCTTCGGGAACGCTTTTCGGAAGGCGAGCTGAATCCGGCGCGCCGGCGGATGGCGCGCATTCCAAAGGGCGCGGAGCTGATTTTCAACGCCATTTCCAAGGCGCCGGGATTCTGGATCGGCAATGTCATCGTCATGGCCGGCGTGCCGATGATCATGCAGAATATGATGGACGTGGTCGGGCCGCGGCTCGCGGCCGGCCCGCCGGTGCTCGTCGAGACAATAGAAGCTTACGGCGTTCCGGAAGGCGCCTACGCCGCGGGACTAGAAGCGATCGCGCGCGGCCATGATGGCGTGAGCGTCGGCTCCTATCCGTCCTTTACGAGCGCCGGATTCAGGAATCAGATTGTGCTGCGCAGTCGCGACGCGGCGCTCTTGGCGCGCGCGACGACCGCGGCGCGCGCGATGCTCGCGTCGCTATCGAAGGAAAACGCGCGCTGACGCGTGGCCGCGGGAGGTTTGAAGCTGATGTACGGGTCCGACAAGATCTTTCCGGTCTCCTGGGACATTTTTCACCGCGACGCGCGCGCGCTCGCCTGGCGTCTCGCTTCTATCGGCGGATTCTCGGCGATTGTGGCGGTGACGCGCGGCGGTCTGGTGCCCGCGGCGATCGTGGCGCGCGAGCTCGGCATAAGGGTCATCGAAACCATCTGCGTCGCGAGCTATCACGAGGAAACGGAGCGGGGCGAGATCCAGGTGCTTAAGCCTCTGACCGACACGATTCTCGCGCGGCCAAGCTCCGAAGTGCTCATCATCGACGATCTCGTGGACACCGGCGCCACGGCGAAAGCCGTGCGGGACACGCTGGCGAATGCGCATTTCGCCACTGTCTACGCCAAGCCGCAGGGCCTGCCGATGGTCGACACCTTCGTCACCGAAGTCTCGCAGGACACCTGGATCTTCTTCCCCTGGGACACGGGCCTGTCGTTTCAGGCGCCGATCGGCGCGCCGGACGCCAAGCCCGAGGGCCGGCGACGACGGCGCATATAATCCGCTTGGCGGCGTCGGGTCCGCGCCCCTATAAACGAACGCTCCGCGGGCGTGGCGAAACTGGTAGACGCAACGGACTTAAAATCCGTAGGGCCGCAAGGCCTGTGCCGGTTCGATTCCGGCCGCCCGCACCACGCAAGCGTCTTTCCTGTTTAGCGCCTTCGCTGAGATTAGCATTTCCACATCTCTGCAGGGGCTCCGCCTAGACAAGCGCTACCGAGGGCCATTAGCTTAAACTCGACAGAACCGCCGTTTATCGTCGGCGCTCAGTTTCGGCGCTTTCGAGTTTTTAATTTCAAAGACGTAGGACGATGAAATGAGAAACGATACATCCTCATTTTCACGATCGCTGTTTCAACTCGCTGCGATCATGAGCGCGCTGATTTGCTTCACTCGGTTCGGCCACGCGCAGAATGTCAGCGCTCAGGTGAATTTCATCAACAATGTCGGGCAGCAAATAATCGTCGGAGCCTATGGCCCGACAGGATCGAATCTGCTTCCGGGAGTTTCCTTTTCCGGCGGATGCACCTTTGACTCGAATAACAACTTAATCGTTCCTCAAGGCGCGACATGCACGGGCTCGGTGAGCTGGCCTTCCGCGCAAAACAAGGTCTGCGCGAACACCCAGTCGATGACTGGTTGTACGCCTGCCTCTCTGCAACCGATGACGATTATCGAAGTATCCGGCACGGGTTCCGGGCTCGGATATGACATCAGCGTGATCCCGAGGAATGTGGACGCGAATGGCGTCGCCTGCAACGACCCGCAATGGCTTCCGAACTGCACCTATTATGACAACGGCGTCGTACAGTCCGGCTACAGCGTGTCCCAGTTGAATCCTATCCAGGTGGACCCTGCCAACCAGCAGAACAAAACTTCATCGCCGGGGTATTGCGCCAGTCAGGGGCCCGCAAATTACAATTTCGGCGTTCAAGTCTCCTGCAGCGCTGGCCACGCCACCTTCACCTGCGGAGGGACGCCCTCTTTGGGACCTGCAAACTATCCAAGCAAATGTGGCTACAGCTCGCTCGCGCCGACTCTCAAGAACTGCGCAGGCAATTTGGGGACGGGCTGCTATCAGGCGTTCTTCAGCCCCATGAGCGATGGCGGCAGCAATCCCATGGGAACACAAACTGGCAATGGTCTCTACTACTGCGGCTATCCGTCGGGTACGGTGCAGCCCTACGACCAATGCGCAAGCCTTAACGATCCGCTCACAATAACCTTCTCTTCGCCGCAGTGAGGCGTAACCGGGCGGCCGCAAGGCCCGCGCCGGTTCGACTCTGCCATGCGACCGCTGTCTCGTAGTTGCGCGCCCGGCTCGTCGCCGCACGTTCCCCTGGTCTGCAATTTGCTACCACCTTCAGAGGTTGATCTTCTGAAGGCGATCACGATGGCGTTCACCGCGATCTGTACCACCGGGGCCGTGAGCGAAGGCGGCATGGGCCTCTTCCATGCCGGCAAAAAGAGCGTGCTCCTGGTTTGGCCGACCGGCGGCGAACTCAAGGCCTATCGCGGGCGCTGTCCGCATGCGGACATGCCATTGAGCGAGGCGACCTTCAACGGCCAGACCGTCACCTGTCCGCACCACCAATGGGGGTTCGACAGCACAAGCGGCAAATGCGTGACGCATCTCGTCCGCAATGCGCTCCACCCCTATGCGCTTCGCGTGGAGGGCGACGAGATTCAGGTCGACGTCGGACCGGTCAAGCCCGCGCGCACGCCGGCGCCGGCGTGATTGCGAACTGCCGTCGCACGCACAGACTTGCGCTCAGGTAGACGCAACGGACTTAATCGTAGGCCGCAAGGCCCGCGCCCGTAGATTCCGGTCGCGCGCGGCCAGCGAGCGGGCGCAGCTTTGCGCCCTGCCCTCGTCGAATTTACGCAGCCTTCTTTTGCAGCTCGGCAATATAAGCCGTCGCCTTTTCGACAAGCGCGGCGATCCGCTTCTGCACGACCGGCAGATTGTCCTTCGCCTTGAGAAGGGCCGACTGCAGCTCGCTCATAGCCTTTATCGTCCGCGGATGCGTCTTCAGCTTCGTCCACTCGGCCCGCAGATCGAGATTCGCCAGCCAGGCGAGCGTCTTCTCGGTCAGCGGATGCGTCTTCACCGCCTCGACCTTGGCCTGAAGATCAAGCGTCGAGAGATAGGCCAGCGCCGCCTTTGAACCATTTTCGGCATGGCGGCGCGCGATCGGGAGAAGTTCGACAAATTTCGCGGCGCCGCGCTTCATCTCGCGCAGGGCGAGCTCCGTCAAAACATTGGCCTTCAGCAGGGCGTAGAGTCTGGCGTTCAGCTTGCGCAGCTCTCCTTCGAGCCGCAGGATCGTAAACTCCTGCTGTCTGAGCTGGTTGACGGCGCCCGCATGCAGCGAATTGACGCGCTGCAGCTCCGTCCTGACCCGTTGCAGCTCGGCGTCGAGCTGATTCACGTGATCCCTGATGGAGTCGACCATCGGGAAAGAAAACTTACCGGCCTCGAGGTCGGCCAGTGCGCGTTCGCCTTCCGTGTTCGTAGCCATGCTCACTCCTCTCGCTCCGTTCGAACGACCATCGGCGGCCGATGGTTAAGACTTCGTTTCGCCCGGCAAAAACATCAGCAGTTTTTACAGTGGCGCCTCGTCGCGGCGTTACGGCGCGGCCTACACCCGCCGCGACAGCGAGCGCAGGAACCCCTGCATCTCGTCCGTTAGGTCGGTCTCGATCGCCGGGGCCATCTTCAGCAGCATATTGGCGATGAAGGCCTGATCGTTGCGCGTTTCGGCGAGGCATTCCTGCAACTCCGGCACGCTGTCCTCGATATGCGCCATGAAGGCGACGCCCTTCTCCAGCGTTTCCGTCCATTTGGCGCGCGTCCACAACGCCAGCGGATAGACGATCTCGTTCACGAAATTCGATTTGCGCGCCTTTTCGAAGAAGCGCAGGCCAGCGTTCCAGTTCTCTCGCGCGCGCATGGGCGGCGGCGGGATGTCGCCTGCAAGCATTTTCTGCGCGGCCTGCCCGACATGATCTTCAAGGCTCATCGGCGAGGCGATGGGCGATCGGAAACTCCACAGCGCCGTCGATCCTGGAAACTCCTGGCCGAGCTGCTCGGTGAGCGCCGCGTCGACCTTTTCAACCGCCGCCTTGTCGCCTTTCAGCGCCGCGGCCATGCAAAAGGCAAAGAGCGCGTCTCCCCCGTAATTCACCGCGGCCGCGCCTTTGATCTGCTGCGGCGTCAGCTTCGGCGTCGCGCCGTCGGCGGGGACCTCGGCGTCGCCCGCGCGCAGCGCCGTGATGAAACTCGTGATCTCGAGCCACGGCACATAATTCGCGATGAAGGCGTCGGGATCGACATGCACGATCGCGAGATTGAGCGGTTGCTTTCGCTTTTGCAGTTCCGCCATATCGGTCATAGAGCGCCTTTCATTCTTCGGCGAGCAGCACGCCGGTGAGGCAGACGTCGCCCTCGTCGACGACGAGTTTGATCGGCGTCAGCCGTTGGCCCTGACAGGGGCCGATGAAGCAGTGGCCGGTGTCGATGTCGAACTGCGCATGATGCCTGCCGCATTCGAGGAAATTGCCTTCCTCGTCCATGAAGTGGCCGGGATTGACGTCGAGCCGCTCGCCTTCATGCGGGCAGGCGTTTTCGAATCCGTAGAAATTGTTGCCCTTGCGTGTGATCAGGATCGGATAGGGGGCGGCGTCGCCGCTCGCCTCGGCGCGCATCAGGACGAATCCCGTCGCCTCGGCGTCCTCGATCTCGTCTGTCCGACAAATCACATAGAGTTCGTCCATCGGCTCACCTTTCGGACAAAGTCGCGCGCCACGCCGGCGCCAGGCGCCCTCACCCGTTCCTGTAGCAATCGACGAGCCAGACTCGACTTGACGATATAGTCAATTCACTATAGCCCATGCGCATGGGCGCGAACTTGGCGTCCAATACATCCCCCAAGCCGAGATGACCGAAGACTCGCCCGCGCCCAAGGCGCCGCCCGACGACCACCTCCTCAAGGCGCAGCTCGTTCGCAAGATCGAAGCGCTGCTCAAGGAGCGCGGGTTGAAGCAGGTGCAAGCCGCGCAACTTTTCGGCGTCAAGCAGCCGGACGTGTCGAAGCTGCTGCACGGCGATTTCCGGCAGTTTTCGCTGGAGCGGCTCATGCGATTTCTCGTCGCCTTGGGGCAGGACGTCGAGATCGTGGTGAAGCCGCATCATGAGTCGGCGAAGTCCGCGACGCTCAGCATCGCGTGACCGCACATACAAAGGGATTGCCATGAACGCCGCCGCGCGTATTGACGCTAATTTCACCGCCGTTTCGACCGAGGCGCTGGAGACGAGCATTCAGAACGCCAAGCGCGCGCTGCTGTCGCTCGGCAAAGGCGATGGACATTTCTGCTTCGAGCTCGAAGCCGACACGACCCTCTCGGCTGAATATGTGCTGATGCGCCATTTCCGCGCCGAGCCGGTCGACGCCGAACTCGAGCGCAAGATCGCGGTCTATCTGCGCCGTTGTCAGGGCGATCACGGCGGTTGGCCGCTTTATCAAGACGGGCCTTTCCACATCAGCACCAGCGTGAAAGCGTATTTCGCGCTCAAGATGATCGGCGACGACATCGACGCGCCGCATATGGCGCGCGCGCGCGCGGCGATCCTCGCCTATGGCGGCGCCGCCAAGAGCAATGTGTTTACGCGCGCGCTGCTGGCGCTTTACGGCGAAATCCCGTGGCGCGGCGTGCCGGTGATGCCGGTCGAAATCATGCTGCTGCCGAAGTGGTTTCCCTTCCACCTCGACAAGATTTCCTATTGGGGCCGCACCGTTCTCGTGCCGCTGCTGGTGCTGATGACGAAAAAGCCGCGGGCGAAGAACCCGAGGAACATTCACATCGGCGAACTCTTCACGACGCCGCCGGAAGAAGTGAAGGTGTGGCCCAAGGGCGAACACCAGACCTGGCCCTGGGCGAATATTTTCGGGCAGCTCGACAAGCTTCTGCGTTTGATTGAGCCGCACATGCCCAACGGCCCGCGCGAACGCTCGATCGAACTGGCCATGACATGGACGACCGAGCGTCTCAATGGCGTCGACGGACTGGGCGGCATCTTTCCGTCCATGGTCAACAGCCTGCTGATGTATGACGTGCTCGGCGCGCCGGACGCCGACGAGCGTAAGCAACAGGCGCGCGAGGCGATCGAGCGGCTGCTCGTCGCGACCGATACGGAAGTCTATTGCCAGCCCTGCGTCTCCCCGGTGTGGGACACTTGTCTGACGGCGCACACGCTGCTTGAGACGGGCGACGAAGACGCGCGCGAACAGGCGCGCCAGGCCTGCGAATGGCTCGCGCCCTTGCAGGTGCTCGACGTCAAGGGCGACTGGGCGGCGCAGCGGCCCGACGTTCGGCCCGGCGGATGGGCCTTCCAATACGCCAACGCCTATTATCCGGACGTCGACGATACGGCGGTCGTCGTGACGGCGATGGATCGCCTCACGGCGAATGACGCGTCCCGTCCCTATGACGAACGCATCGCCCGCGCCAAAGAATGGATCGTCGGCATGCAGTCGAAGAACGGCGGCTGGGGCGCCTTCGACGCCGACAACACATGCCACTATCTCAACCACATCCCCTTCGCCGATCACGGCGCGCTGCTCGATCCGCCGACGGCGGACGTTTCCGCGCGCTGCGTGTCCATGCTGGCGCAGCTCGGCGATACGATCGAATCGAGCGAATGTCTCAAGCGCGGCGTCGACTATCTGCTCAAAGAACAGGAAAAGGACGGCAGTTGGTTCGGCCGCTGGGGCGCGAATTACATCTATGGAACCTGGTCGACGCTGTGCGCGCTCAACGCCGTCGGCCTGCCGCATGACCATGACGCTTACCGTCGCGCCGTCGCCTGGCTCGTGACGATCCAGAACGAGGATGGCGGCTGGGGCGAAGACCTCGCGAGCTACAAGCTGGACTACAAGGGCTATGAAAAATCCCCCTCGACGGCCTCGCAAACTGCCTGGGCGCTGCTCGGGCTGATGGCGGCGGGCGACGTCGACCATCCGGCGGTCGCGCGCGGGATCGCCTATCTGCAATCGACGCAGAACGACGCCGGCCTATGGAATGAGGCGCGATTTACCGCGACGGGTTTTCCGCGCGTCTTCTATCTGCGCTATCATGGCTATGGAAAATTTTTCCCGCTCTGGGCGCTCGCGCGCTATCGCAATATGAGGCGCGCCAACAGCAAGCGCGTGCAGGTCGGGCTCTAAAAACATTCTTTCAATGAAGCTGATACGGCCTCGGCCGGAGGAGCAATGGCGCGCGCGACAGGCCGTAGAAAAACCGCCGAACTGAGCGCCCTCGCGCCGATTCTCGTCATCGTCGGCATGAAGCGCGAGGCCGCCTGCGCCGCCGGCGAAGGCGTCACGACGTTGTGCAGCGGCGCGAATGTCGCGCGCCTTCGGCAAGCGCTCGACGCGCTTGGCGAAACTGATTTTTCCGCCGTCGTCAGCTTCGGACTCGCGGGCGGACTGGATTACGCGCTGCGGCCCGGCCATGTCGTCGTCGCCGACGCCATCGTCGGGGGCGACGCGCGGCGCGACACCCATCCGCGGCTCGCTTCAGTGCTGATGAAAGGCGCGGCCGCGGCTGGCTGCAAGGTTGCGCCGGGGGCCATCATCGGCGTCGATCAGCCCGCGATGCATCCAGCCGCCAAGGCGGCGCTGCGCGAAGGCGCGCAAGCTGTCGCGGTCGACATGGAATCGCATCTTGCCGAAGAATTCGCGCGGCGGCGCGACATTCCTTTCGTCGCGCTGCGCGCGATCAGCGATCCGGCGGCGCGCGCGCTGCCGCCGCTCGTCGCCAAAGCGCTGACGCCTGAAGGCGACATTCACGCCCTCGGCGTCGCCCGCGAGCTGATCCGCGGGCCGCATCAACTTGGCGGCATGATTAGGGCGGGCCTCGACTCCCGCGCCGCCTTCGTCTCGTTAGGCCGCTGTGGACCGTTGCTCGGCCCGTTGCTGCGCCTCGTGCTCGCGGATCTCTGAGAGCTTGGCGATGTTTTCGTCATAGACATATTCGGCTGGGCGCTGGTTCTCGAGCGAGACGTCAGGCGCCATCGGCCCCTCGGTGCGCACGCCAAAGAGCGCGACGGCGGCCGCCCGCCAAGGCCGGCGGACCGAATCGGCGACGGCGGTCGCCTCAAAGCCGGAGTGCACCATGCAGTCGGCGCATTTCTCGTAATTGCCGACGCCGTAAGCGTCCCAGTCTGTCTCCTCCATCAACTGCTTGAACGTCGGCACATAGCCCTCGCCGAGCAGATAGCAGGGACGCTGCCAGCCAAACACCGTGCGCAGCGGCATCCCCCAGGGGGTGCAGCGATAGCTGACATTGCCAGCCAAAAAATTCATGAACAGCGTCGACTGGGAGAGTTCCCAAGCCTTCCCGCCCCGGCCGCGACGCAGAATGGCGCGGAACAAGTCCTTGGTGCGCGTGCGGTTGAGGAAGTGAGTCTGATCCGGCGCCCGCTCATAAGCGTAACCCGGCGATAGCGTCATCCCGTCGACGCCGAGCGCCGTGGTCGCGTCGAGGAATTTCGCGACGCGCTCGGGATCAGCGTCGGAAAAGAAGGTGCTGTTGGTGGTGACGCGGAAGCCCTTGGACTTGGCGAGTTTGAGCGCCTCGACGGCGCGCTCATAGACCCCGTCCTGGCAGACCGCGCGGTCGTGCATTTCCTTGTCGCCATCGAGATGGATCGACCAGGTGAAATAGGGGCTCGGCTTGAAGAGGTCGATCTTCTTGGCGAGCAGCAGAGCATTGGTGCAGACGATCGCGAACTTGCGCCGCGCGACGACGCCTTCGACGATCTGAGGGAGGTCCTTGTGCAGAAGCGGCTCGCCGCCGGCGATCACCACCACCGGAGCGCCACATTCGTCCACCGAGCGCAGCGCGTCCTCGACCGAAAGCCGCTTGTTGAGGATATGATCGGGATAGTCGATTTTGCCGCAGCCGGAGCAGGCCAGATTGCAGCGGAACAGCGGCTCCATCATGAGCACGAGCGGATAGCGCCGCACGCCCAAGAGGTGCTGCTTGACGAGATACGCGCCGATTTTTGCGATATAGCGGAACGGAATGGCCACGGCTGACCCCTTGATGACTTGACGGGTTCAAGGCCCGTCAGCGCGAGTCGCGGCCGAACGGCCCAGCCGCAGACAATAATCTCGCCGTCTAGCACGAATCGTTCAGGAAGGGGAAGCGGGGGCGCCGCGCCGCACCACCCCCCAAGGTGCGACGCGCGGCGAGCATCCGCCGAGAGCGCAGGCGACGCGCTGCGCCGCAGCGGCGGCTCGCCCTTGCGCCGGAGCGCAAATCCGTCTCAATTCGCCGGCAACGTCACCAACCCGTCATTGCTTTTCTAAGGGAGCGGATATGCGCAGCCGGCTGGTTCCAGCGTCGAGAGCGTCCGCGCGATGACCGCCTCTGCGCAGCAGGCGCGCGCCCCCGACGCCTCGGCCCCGCGGCGGCGCTTCGGACTTTTCGACGCTCTGATTTCGCCGCTCGCCCGCCTGTGGAGCGGCGATCTCAACCTCGGCCGTGTCGGGATGGCCGCCGCCCTGCCCGTTCTGGGCTGGGTCTTCTACACAACCTCGTCCGGCATGATCGACATCATGCAGAGGGAGCCCGGAGACGTGATCGGGATCGCGGGCACGCTGATCGCGACGACCGCCGTCCTCACCATGCTCGCCTCAACATCCTGGTCGCTGGGCGTCGACCTTGCGGCGCTCATCGCGCGGCGGCGCATGGCCCGCGAACGCATGATCATCAAGACCGGCGTGACCGCGCTGGTCTTCGCCTTCGTCTTCTCGATCTCCGCCTTTTTTTCCTTCACCTACTACTACAACAACATCTTCAAGCTCTCCTCGCGCAAGATCGTCGCCGAGCTTCAGCCGATGGAGCTTGCGACGGAAGTCCTGCTGCCGGCGACGAAGGACATCGCCGCCGCTTACGAAGCGGACTCGGCGCGCATCGCCGCGACACCCAGCTACAAGGCCTATCTCGATTCAATCGACGGCCTCATCGCCACCGCGCGGCAAGCGGGGCCGGCGCTGCGCGACGCCATTCGCAAGCGGCAGGAGGCGCAGCAGGCGGTGATCGCGCAGGCCGCGAGCCAGGCCGCGCTGGAAATGGAAAGCGCGCAGGCGGCGATGCGTCAGCTCGAGGATGCGCGACGCGACATCGAGGCGCTTGAGCGCAGCATCGCGGAGCTCGACGTCATCATCAAGGCGAAGCAGGACGAGATGACGTCCGTGGCCGCCACGGCGCGTCAGGAAGAACAGCTCGCCGTCGACGCCGCGCACGGACTCGATGGGCTGGGCGCGGCCTGCGGCCCAAATTGCCGCGGGCATCAGGAAAAAGCCGCCGAAGCGATGCGACGCGTGTCGGCGCTCAGGCAGACGCTCGCGGGCCCCGCGACCGAACGCGCCAACGCGGTGAAGCGGCGCGACGCGCTCAACGCCCAGACGATCACGCTAAAACAGAAGGCCGAGACCGCGAGCGCCGCTTCCGGCCGGCCGATGCCGAAGGGCGAAGCCGCGCTCGATCTCGACGCGACGTTGCGCGACCTCGCCGCGCTGCGCGACCAGCTGCGCCTCGAGCCGACGTGGCGCGCCGTGCGCGACGCGAAGCCCCTATGCGAACCGATTCTCGCGGCGGCGCGGCAATCCAACGCGCTGCCGGGAAGCGTGCCGCGCGACTTCACCTGCGAACCGCAGGGGGAGGCGCGCGATCTGCTCTCGGCGCGCGACGAAACGATCGCCGCCCGAGCGGCCTTCGATAAAAAATGTGGGCTCGAAGCCGGGCTGCGCGACGAACTCTCAGTGATTGTCGCCAAGATTCGCTCGGCGCCGGCGTCTGACAGGGGCGCCGCGGCAAACGGCTTCAACGATGCGAAGACCCTCGTCGACGCCTGCGTCGTCTCCGGCAAGGCGGCTGGGCTTTCAGACGACGAGGTGCGCGAGCTTTTGAAAAAAAGCGACGCCTATTTGCGCACGCATAGTTCCGAGCGCAATAAATTCGAACTGGCGCGCGAAGCCTTCTGGAGCTTCACCCCCGATTCAACGATGGCGATCGGCGTCGCGATGGCGCAGGACGCCTTTCTGTTCATCATGAAATTCCTGTCGGAGATTTTCAAACGCGGCTATGAGGCGCGCGAGCGGCGTCAGTTCGCCGCGCCGATCGATCTTTCCGACGACGAGGAGCAGCCCGTCGATATCCGCGCGATGAAAGCCGTCTTGCGCGCGGCGCGCCCGGTTCACGGCGACATGAGCGAGATCGACCCTGACGCGGAAGCAATGTCGACGCTGCCGCCCAATGTGCACGACAATATCGTCGCTATTCTCAATCGGCTCGTGCGCGACGAAATCGCTCATGTCGACCGCAAAGGCGCCTATCTCGTCGACAACGTCACCGTCGGGCAGATTGAGGCGCGGCTCTTCGCGGCGCTGAAGCCGCGCTCCGCCCGCGCCTTGCATTATTCTGCCGACGGCGTCATCGCCAGCGGCCCGCGCGCCTATTACTCGGACGCCGGCGCCGCGAACCTGCCGCGGCGGCGCTCCGGCGCGCTTGAGCGCTACCTGATCGCCGAACCGGGACCGATGGGGCGTTCGCCAGGTTAGAGTTCAGGCGGCGACGGAGGTTGCGCGCGCGGCGCGCAGCGACGGAACGTAGCGCAGGCAAAGACCCTGCGGCGCGTGCAGCAGACCGGAAACGACGCTGATCTCGCGCCAGCGGGGATAGCTCGCCGGCAAAAACTGCAGCGCCAGGCCGACAGCGCCGAGAAACTCCGTCTCGCTCGCAAAATCGTCGGCGCCAAAGGTCAGCGTCGCGTCCTGGCCCGTTTCGGCGCCCCGCGCCAGAAATTCGAGCGTTGGCGTCGCCCAATGGGTCGCTTCCAGCGCATCCTCGAGCGCGCTCCAAACGTCCCGCGGATCGATGAAGCGAACGAGGTAACGCGCCGGCGCGGCGTTGTAGCGCGTCGCCTCGTCTTCGGTCACGAGATCCGGTTGTGCATCGAGCTCGGCGTCCGCCATGGCGAGCAGCGCCGCCGGATGTCGACGCCAGTCCGCGGCGCTCGCGCTCCAGACGGCGCTCTGCTGATAGAGACGTCCATGGCCGCTTTCGCCGTCTTCAGGCCGGAAGCGCGCGCGCAAAAAAATTGCGCGGCGAGAATTCGGCTCGGGGGCGACCCGCGCAATGAAGGAGCCGCGTCGTCGAGAAGCAGGATCGACGAGGTCAGGCTCGAAGCGGCGAAGCGCCATCAGACGCGGCGGCGAAAGCAGCCGGTCGTCGGCCGGCTGCAGATTGCAACTGCGCAAGGTCACGCCATAGCCCGCGGTCGCCGGCACGCGCAGCGTCGCGCCAAAAGCGAGCTTCCCATAGTGCAGCCGTTCGAGAGAAATCTCGGCCGTTTCGTCGCCATTCGGCGCAGCTAGGCGCATCGCGCGTCCTTTCGCGCGGGAAATCCGCGCGATCACCCTATGCGCAGAGCCTTAAGCAAGAATTGACGAAATTTCGCTTTAGAGCAGGTCCCGAAAAAGTTGACAGAATTTTTCGATGAGGACCTGCTCCAACATTTTGATTTGAGCGATTCCTTATCGATCACATGGTTCCATGTGATCAATAAGCGCTTCAGGCGATCTCCTCGATGCGCGCGTCGAGCTGCTGGTAGGAAAAGGTGAAGGCGCTGTCGAGGCCGAGCGCGGCGTAAAGAAACGGCTCGGCGGTAAGAAACGGCCGCCAATACTCATTATAGGCGCGGGCGCCTTCGAGGCCCGCGCGACGAAACCGGCGCTCGCCAGGCTGATGCGGATCGATGTTGGGATTCTGAAAGCGCTTGACGAAGCCATAGGCCGAGCAAACCGTGAAGCGCACCGACGCGCCGCCGCCGTTCGGCGACTCCAGAGCCCGCAGCCGATCCAGCCATTGCACGGCGCGCAGCGATTTGCGCAAGGCGTGCAGCGCCACCGCCGGATCGCAGGCGTAGGTGAAAGCGCTCGGCCCGAGGCGCGCGAACAAGCGCTCATATTGCGAGAAGACGACGACGAGCCGCTTGAGCTTTTTCTCAGGCGCCAGCGCCAACCGGTCGATGAGGCGCGCGAGATTGCCGGACCAGCCGGAATCCTCGAGCCGCACCAGCGGCAGCACGATCACGATCGCCTCCGCCTCAAGCATTTGCCTGGCGAGCTTGGCTTTGACATCATTGAGGATGGCGACCTCGGCGCCGTCCGGCGGCACCGCGATCTCGCCCGCCGAGTCGATGATCTCCAGAAGCCAGGGACCCCGTAGCACGGCCGCCGGCGGGGCTTCGCCGTTGACCGTCAGGCGGAAGCGATATTCGTAAGTGTCGAGCGTGTCGGTGGCGAGGCCGCCCTCGGCGAATTCGCGCCGCAGCCGCTCATAGTCGCCCTGTTCGACCGACAGCAGATTGGCTTTTTTTGGCTCAGCGCCCTCGGCGAAATATTCCGCCTCGGTGATGGGCTGCAGCGCGGGGCGCAGCCGCGGCGAATAGCCAAAGGCGCTTTGCGCGACGCAGTCGACGAGAGAGGCGAGCAGCGACGACTTGCCGCCCTTCTTCGGGCCGATCAGACAAATCGAAAGTCTTTCGGTCATTCACGCCTTCAACTCGTTGGAACCAGCCTCTAGCGCGACAATACAGACCGATGGCGCTTGGCGAAAGGTGACGCGCGCGCCCCGGCCGTGGTAAGCGCGCTCATGCTTGAAGGACTTCCCCCTAATAACGCCAGCCACATGCTGCGCCTCGATTGCGACGAAAAACGCGCCCGCGCCGTCGCCGACCTCATCGTCGAAACCTTCGAGCCGACAGAGACCGCCGCCGCCGCCTTCGAGCTGGACGACGGCCCCCAATGGTCCGTCGAGGTGTATTTCGCGACCGCGCCCGACGAAGCGCAGATCCTTGCCCTGATCGAGGCCGCCGCCGACGCCGAAACGGCGCGGGCGGCGCGCTTTTCGACTGTCGCCGAGCAGGACTGGGTAGAGAACGCTCTTGCCGGATTGGCCCCGGTCCGCGCCGGCAGGGTGCTGGTGCATGGCGCACATGATCGGGACCGGCGGCGCGCGGGCGGCGCTCGCCTTCGGCACCGGCCATCACGGCACGACGTTGGGCTGCCTCAAGGCGCTCGAGAAAATCGCCAAGCGCCGGCGCCCACGCCGCATTCTAGATGTGGGGACAGGCACCGGCGTTCTGGCGATCGCCGCCGCGCGGCTCTTTCACCAACGCGTCGCCTGCGGCGATATCGATCCCGTCGCTGTGGCGACAGCCTCGGCCAACGCCCGCGCCAATGGCGCCGGGGCCGATGTTCGCCCGGTCGTCGCGACCGGGCTCCGCCACCCGTCGCTGCAAGGCCAATATGATCTGATCTTCGCCAATATCCTGGCGAAGCCTCTGCGCCTGCTCGCGCCGGAGATTGTCCGGGCCGCGACGATTGACGCGGAGCTGGTGCTTTCAGGACTGCTGGCGCGCGACGTGCGCGGCGTGCTCGACGCCTATCGCGCCCAGGGGTTTTTCCTCGCCGAGCGAAGCGACATCGACGGCTGGGCGACTCTGGTGTTGAGACGCGGCGGATCGTCCTGGTCCCCGTCCTCGCCCCTCCCCCGTTAAGGCGGGAGAGAATTGGGAGGGGGAAAGGCGCGCGCAAAGCATTGCCCTGCGGCAGGCGCGCGACTAGCTTTGCTTCATGTTCGAAGCGAAATTCCAAACATTCGTCGACGACGCCATGCGCGGCGACAGCGCGGCGCGCCTCAAGGCGCTGCGCGCTGAGTTGAAACGGCAAGGACTCGACGGCTTTCTCGTTCCGCGCGCCGACGTCCATCAAAACGAATATGTGCCCAAATGCGCGGAGCGTCTCGCCTGGCTGACAGGCTTCACCGGATCGGCCGGCTTCGCCGTCGTGCTGGAGAAAGAGGCCGCGCTCTTCGTCGATGGCCGCTATGTCATTCAGGTGCGCGGCGAGATCGACGCCAAGCTTTTCAAGCCGCTCGACATCGCCGAAACGACGCCAGCCGCCTGGCTCAGCGGACAGGCGCGCGAAGGCGCGCGCATCGGCTATGACCCCTGGGTGCACACCAGCGCGCAGATCGAACGCTTCGGGAAAATTCTCGCGGAAAAGAAGATCGAACTCGTTCCGCTCAACGCCAATCCGATCGATGCGCTGTGGATTGACCGGCCGGCCGAGCCGAAAGGCGCGGTGGCGATTCATCCGGCGCGTTACGCCGGCGCGAGCGCCGGCGCCAAGATCAAGAAGCTGCGCGCGGCGCTAAAAGATGCGGACGCGGCGTTGATGTCCGATCCGCATGCGATCTGCTGGGCGTTCAACATTCGCGGCGCCGATGTCGCGCATACGCCGATCGCGCTGTGCTTCGCGCTGCTGCCCAAGGAGGGCGCGCCTGCGCTTTACATCGACGATGCGAAGCTCGCGCCGAAGGTGCGCGCGACGCTTGAAAAATTTCTGACGCTGAAATCGCCTGAAAGCCTCGTCGAGGATCTCGTGCAGTCCGGCGAGCGCGGCGCGACCATTCTCTTCGATTCTGCGACGGCGCCAGCGAAACTTGTCGAAACCTTGCGCGCGGCGGGCGGCAAGCCGCGTCTCGCCGACGATCCGGCGACGCTGCCGAAAGCGATCAAGAATGAAAGGGAGCTCGACGGCGCGCGCGAAGCTCATATCCGCGACGGTGCGGCGCTGACGCGCTTCCTCGCCTGGTTCTCCGAAACCGCGCCAAAGGGCCGGCTCACCGAAATCTCCGCGGCGGAAGCGCTCGAAACCTTCCGCCGCGAAAACGGCGACCTGCGCGACATTTCCTTTCCGACGATCTCGGCTTTCGGCGAACATGCGGCGATCCCGCATTATCGGGTGACGGAAACCAGCAATCTCAAGATCGGTCGCGGCGTCTATCTCGTCGATTCCGGCGCGCAATATCTCGACGGCACGACCGACGTGACGCGCACCATGGTCGTCGGTCCGGCGTCGAAACAATTGCGCGAACATTTCACCCGCGTGCTCAAAGGCCATATCGCCATCGCCCGCGCCGTCTTTCCCAGGGGCGTCTCGGGCGCGCAGCTGGATGCTTTCGCGCGCCGCGCGCTGTGGGAGGCAGGGCTCGACTTCGATCATGGGACGGGCCATGGCGTCGGCGCTTACCTCTCGGTGCATGAGGGGCCGCAGCGTATCTCGAAGCTCGGGACGACGCCGTTGCAACCGGGCATGATTCTGTCGAACGAGCCCGGCTATTACCGCGCCGGCGAATATGGCATCAGGCTTGAAAATCTCGTCATTGTCGAGAAGCGCGAGATCAAAGGCGCCGAACGCGAGATGTATGGTTTCGAGACCATCACGCTGGCGCCTTTCGATCGCAATTGCATCGAACCGAAATTGCTGACCCCGGAAGAAATCGCCTGGCTGAACGCCTATCACGCCCGGGTACGCAAGATCCTCTCGCCGCTTTTGGACGCGAAGACGCGCAAATGGCTGCGGGAAGCGACGACGTCGGTATGAACAATCTCGAAACGGATGACGTTGATCGGTTGATCCTCAGAACTCCGCTCGCTCGGAGGAAAATGTCATGAGCATTGGCGCAGAATTTACTCCGAACGAACCCATCGCCGCATTGGCCGGCGAGGCCTTCGCCAAAGCCGTCACGACGCTGGCGCGCGGACACATGCTGACGCCCTTCGGCGTGGCGCGGTCCGACGACGGCGTCGACCAGCCGCAACAGTTCGTCGTCAGCGATGCAGGCAAGATTGATGTCGCCGAAAGCGTCGAGGCGGCGCTGCAATGGCTTGAAGACGAAGCGCCGAACGCCGATGTCTGCATGATCATCCTTGACGGCTATTTCAGCAGTGAGGACGGCCGCATCGACGCGGTGGTCGGCCGCGCGCTATCGCTGAAGCGACAGTTGATGGTCGAGATCGCGCTGCCTTACGAGAGCGCTGAAGACGACGAGGGTCTTGAGTTTTCAGACCCGCAATATCGCTTTTCCGGCGTCGCCGAAGACGGCGTGGAGATCGAAACGGTTGACGTCGACGCCGACGCCTTCGACGCCGTCTTTCGCAGCGCCTTCGCGAAACACGCGCCGGCCTAGAGCAGGTTCCGAAAAAGTTGACAGACTTTTTTTAAGAGAGAACCTGCTCGGACGTTTTGATTTTGAGCGATTCCTTATCGATCACATGATTCCATGTGATCGGGAAGCGCTCTAGCAGCGTCACCAAAACATCACATAAACGTCACGCAACCTCTATCGCTTCGTCACGTAAACGCAGCCTCCGCGTCGCGAAACCGCAGCGTCCGTCGCGTAGCGTTGCGTCATGGCGTTCACATCGGACCAGCTGGCGAAGATGACGCGAGACGCGTCAGCAAAGCCGCAAGCAGACATCGGCGTCGCCGCCACTTGGGGCCAACGTCTCCTCGAACTTGACCTCGCGGCGGTTCATCTCTTCTCTCGAACGGCGCGCTCCGCGATCGGCAGATTCCTCGCCGTCGCCATCAGCAAGCTCGGCAATGGATGGATCTATCTCATCCTCGCGCCCATCGTCCTCATCGGCCTCGGCTGGCAGGGGCTGCATGTCGCGGCGCTCGCGGGATTGAACGCCGCGCTGCTGCATATGCTCTATCCGATCATCAAGCGCCGCTTCGGCCGCAAGCGCCCGTTCCATGTCGACGCGCGGCTGCCGTCGCTGTTGAAGACGCTCGACGATCATTCATTCCCAAGCGGCCACGCCATGACGCTCACCGGCGTGCTCGCGCCCATCGTCATCGCCTGGCCGGCGACGACGCTATCGGCCGGCCTTCTTCTGCTGTCGATGGCCTGGTCGCGAATCGCGACGGCCCACCACTATCCGAGCGACGTCGCGGCGGGCGTGGCGCTTGGCGCCGGCCTCTCCTACCCGCTCGCGCGCGGCATTCTCGCCTATTGGTGAGCGTAGAGCAGGTTTCGAAAACGTTGACCGTGAAGCGCTCTATGCCGCCTGCGGCAAGTCGATCCGATGCGCAGCGGCGGGAATGACGCGCCCTTGCGCGGCCGATAGCGCGCCGTCGACAAGCTCCAAGCCAAGAAAGCGCGCGCGCTCGACCGGGCCCGGCATGGTGAGCCGCTCCGTGAAACGCCGCTCGAAACCGAAGCGCGCATAGTAAGGCGCGTCGCCGACGAGCAACACGGCGCGATGGCGCAAGTCGGCTGCGCGCGCGAGCGACTCGCGAATCAGCGCGCCGCCGACGCCGAGCGAACGCGCCTGCGCTGCGACGGCGAGCGGACCCAGCAACAACGCCGCACGCCCGCCGGCAAGAACCGGCCAAAGCCGCAGCGTGCCGATCAGCGCGCCGTCTTCGTCCGTCGCGACGAGCGCGAAGCCGGGCGCCGGCGCCGATCCGTCGCGCAGCCGCTGGCAGGTCTTCAAGAACCGCGCGGGACCCATGGCCTCGTCGAGCAAAGCTTCGCGCGCGGCAAGGTCGCTCGGCGCTTCATTGCGAATCGCAAATGGCGCAAGAGCGACAAGCGCTTCCGGCGCGACGTGCGACGCGCGGACGTGATTGGGGCATGCAAGTTCAAAGGCCATCTTTTCCTCCCTTAAGAAGGACAAGCGACCCTCGCGCCTGGCGCATGACGCGCCCGCCGATCGGGACTGGGTTTATCGGGGAATAAGTTCCCGCTTTCTTGCCGTCATGCCCGCGCTTGGCGCGGGCATCCACGCGAGGACGCCGCGGCGTGCTTCAAACGGAAAGAGACTTCCTCTTCCTGCTGATTTCCGCGACCTCTCGGCGTGGATGGCCGGGACAAGCCCGGCCATGACGCGCTCGCTGCGCAGACGCGCAGAGCCGACTCAGATCACATGCGTCTCGAGCGGCGGGAAGCCGTTGAAGCCCACGGCGGAATAGGTCGTCGTATAGGCTCCGGTTCCCTCGATCAGCACCTTCGCGCCGATCTCGAGCGAGATCGGCAGCTGGTAGGGCTGCTTCTCGTAGAGCACGTCGACGCTGTCGCAGCTCGGGCCCGCGACGACGCAGGGACTCGTCGGCGCGCCGTCCGCCGGCGTGCGGATCGGATAGCGGATCATCTCGTCGGTCGTCTCGGCGAGGCCGTTGAACTTGCCGATGTCGAGATAGACCCAGCGAATTTCGCTGTCCTCCTCCGACTTCTTCGAGATCAGCACGACTTCCGCTTCGATAAGCCCGGCGTTGCCCACCATGCCGCGGCCCGGCTCGATGATCGTCTCCGGAATGCGGTTGCCGAAATGCTTCGACAGCGCGCGGAAGATCGCGGCGCCATATTGCTTCACCGCCGGCACGTTCTTGAGATATTTCGTCGGGAAGCCGCCGCCGAGATTGACCATCTGCAGATTGATTCCGCGCTCCGCGAGTTCGCGGAAGATTTCCGAGGCCGACTTCAGCGCGGCGTCCCACATGCGCGGATTCGTTTGCTGCGAGCCGACATGGAAGGAAACGCCATAGGCGTTGAGGCCGAGGCGATGCGCGTGCTCCAGAACGCCCGTCGCCATCTCGGGCGCGCAGCCGAATTTGCGTGACAAGGGCCATTCGGCGCCGGAGCCGTCGCAGAGAATGCGGCAGAAGACCTTGGAGCCGGGCGCGACGCGCGCGATCTTTTCAACTTCCGCCTCGCAGTCGACCGCGAAGAGCCGCACGCCGAGCGCATAGGCGCGCGCGACGTCACGCTCCTTCTTGATCGTATTGCCGAAGCTGATGCGGTCGGGCGTCGCGCCGGCGGCGAGGACCTGCTCGATTTCGACGACGGACGCCGTGTCGAAGCACGAGCCGAGCGAAGCGAGCAGCGAGAGCACTTCCGGCGCCGGATTGGCCTTCACCGCGTAGAAGACGCGCGTATCCGGCAAAGCCTTGGCGAAGCCGACATAGTTTTCGCGCACGACGTCGAGATCGACGACGAGGCAAGGTCCGTTGTCGCGCCCGTTGCGTCGGCGCTCGGCGAGAAAATCGAGAATACGGTCAGTCATTGTGGCCCCCTTGCGCGGCGAACCGCGCCCAGATCGTTGAGCGTCAACGGACACGCCGCTCCGTTCGCCCGCGCGCGATGGAGACGCGACGAACGTTGGGTTTAGCTGTCCAAGGCCGCGCGAGCGCAAGCGCTCACACGGCTGGTTGATGCGCCGTTGACTGGACCGATGCGAAATGATGCACGCCTGAGCGCGCACGCTTCCGCGGGTACAGCCATCGATTGGAAGGGGAGAATCCCGATCCGCACGCCCGGCAAGAAAGACAAGCCTCTTCGGTACGCCGACCTTTGGAGGGTCGACAGAGACGAAAAAGCCCGGTCCGTCGTTGCTTTAAGTCGCGATCCTCCGCAGAGACGGAGTTCGCCGGTTCGCCTCCGGCTGCCGGTTTTACGCTGGCGGTTGACCGGCCTCTTGTCCGGATCCCCGCCTACCGACACACGACCACAGGCACGTGCGATTTGGGCAAGGACTTAGATACGCGCTTTTGCCGCTGTGACAAGCGGTTTTTGCCCCATGCGATTATTTTTTCAGCGGGCGATGCATGTCGGTCGCAAGAACCCTCGTGAGCCGCCGGCTTCTTGCGCAAGCGAGACGATGGGGCTAGAGCAGCAGTCAAATAGTGAAGGCAAGACCTTGGTTCGGACGCGGAAATGACGCGAATAACGCGGCGCCAATTCGCCGGGACGCTCTCTGCAATAGGCGCGCAATTTGCGCTCAAAGTCCCGGCGCTGGCGGCCTCAGACGCTCCCAAGCCGCGGTTCGATTTTGAGAACGTCGTGCAGCGGGCGCACGACCTGGCGCTGGCGCCCTTCGACGCTGCGGTTCCGCCGCGTCTGCCGGATCCCTTTGACGCTTTGGACTTCGACACATGGCGAGGGATTCGCTTCAAGCGCGAGCATGATATTTTCGCGGGCGCGGACGGCGGCTTCCGGCTAGAGACGTTCCATCTCGGCTTTCTCTATCGTCGCCCGATGACGGTGAATATGATCCGCGACGGCATCGCGACGCCGATTCCCTATTCGCCGGCGCTCTTCGACTATGGCCGCCTCAAGGTCGAAAAGGCTCCCCCCGTCAACACCGGTTTCGCCGGCTTTCGCCTGCATTTCCCGGTCAACGAGCCTCATGTTCACGACGAGGTGATCTCCTTTCTCGGCGCGAGCTATTTCCGCTTTCTCGGCCGCGATCAGAAATATGGGCTTTCCGCGCGAGCGCTGTGCGTCGAGACCGGCTCCGAGCACGAGAGCTTTCCGTTCTTCCGCGAATTCTGGGTCGAAACGCCGGAGAAGGGCAGCAATCACGCGACACTCTATGCGCTGCTCGACGGCGAGGCTGCGACAGGAGCCTTCAGATTCGATCTCTTCGCAGGACAGGAGAGCGCGCTCGAAATCCAGGCGACGCTTTTCCCACGGCGCACGGGGATGAAGCTGGGCCTCGCGCCGCTCACGTCGATGTATCTGACCGGCGAAAACGACCGGGATGTGCGCGACGGCTTTCGCACCGAATTGCACGATTCCGACGGGCTCTTGATCCATACCGGCGCCGGCGAATGGCTGTGGCGCCCGCTCACCAATCCTCCGCGAACGCGGATCTCGTCCTTTCTCGACAACAATAATCGCGGCTTTGGGCTGCTGCAGCGCGACAGAACGTTCGAATCCTATCAGGATCTTGATCTCGCCTATGAAAACCGCCCGAGCTATTTCGTCGAACCTATGGGCGACTGGGGCGAGGGGCGCATCGAACTGATCGAACTGCCGACGCGTGACGAAACGAACGACAATATCGTCGCGAGCTGGACGCCGGCAAAGTCGCCTGAGCCCGGCGCGCCTTTCGTTTACGCCTATCGTATCACCGCCGGGCTCGACATGCCGCAGCTCGCGCCCAACGGCATGGTCGTCAACACCTTCGAGGCGCCGGCGCGGGCGCTTGGCTCGGCCGAGCCCGTTAATCCGGGGGCGCATCGCTTTATCGTCGATTTCGCCGGCGGCGATCTCGCCTATTATGTCGCCGATCCGGGCCAGGTCGAAGCGGTGGCGACGACGAGCGCCGGGCGGGTGCTGCGCGCCAGCGTCGTGGCCAACGCGCATATCGGCGGACTGCGGGCGCTCTTCGACGTTTCGGTGCAGCCGGGCCAGACGGCCGATCTTCGGCTGTTTTTACGCGCGCACGGGCGGACTCTGACCGAGACTTGGACCTATCCGTGGACTGCGCCGGCGGCGTGACGCTCAGTCGTCCATGCTCTTGAGCCGCGTCAGGTCGAACGCCTCGACGTCGCGCAACAATTCAACGAAGGCCGTCGCCCAATAATCCGCAACCGCTTCGCCCTTTTCAGCGCTGGCTTTGGACGCATCGCCCATGGCGCCCGCCGGCGAGAGGTCCTGCGCCATCCAGCCGAAGCCAGCGGGTCGATCAGCGCGCAACCAGGCGAAATCGCGCTCGAAGTCGAGCGTCGCCGGCGGAAAGTTTTTGGCGCGCGCCATGTCGACGAGGTCCGGCCGGAAAGCGAGCATGAGCGACGTTTCGATTTCGCCGCCATGAATCCCATGGCGAAGCTCCGCCGCCGAGAACAGTCCGTCCGGATAGCCGAAACGCGCCCAGGAGACGATGACCGCCAGCGCGCCGAAACGGGCGCGCAGATCGAGCGCCGTCTGCGAGAGGAGCGCCGAATTGCCGCCGTGTGAATTGAGGAGCACCAGCTTTCTCACGCCTGCGCGCAGGACGCCCTCCGCAATCTCGAGGAGGACGCGCGACGCGGTCTCATTCGTCAGCGTCAGCGTGCCGGGAAAGTCGCGGTGCTCGGGCGAAACGCCGACACTCTGAAGCGGCAGAAAGACCGCTTCGAGATCTTCGGGCAGGCGCGCCGCGACTTGATCGATGCATCCTTCCATGATCATCGCGTCAACCCCGAGCGGCAGATGCGGCCCATGCTGTTCCACCGCCGCGATCGGCAGAATGGCGATGACGCGCGACATGTCGTGCGCGCGCATGTCGCGCAGCGAGAGTTCCGACCAGAAGGGCGACGGCAGCATAGCGCGCAGCATAAGCACGTTCCTTGCGAAGGGGAATGCTGACGGGTGCGCCGCGTATCAAAGCCCCGTCAGTTTCATGAACAGCTTTTGAGCCATCTCGGCGACAGGATATTTGAACAAGAAGAGCGGCGGCATCGGCAGCAGCGCCGCGGCGAGAATAATCGCCAGCAAGCGAATGCTGACAGGCGCCAGGCGCATATTTCGCACAACGCCGACGCTATTGCCGAGATCGGCAAGCGATTGCAGGTCCGGCGTCCCCAGCAAAGGCTCTTCGGCATGAGACGCTTCGCCAAGCCATTTGCGCTCGAAATCCTCGACGTATCGCGCGGCAAGCACCGTGTAGTCGCGCAGTCCCCGTTCTCTGCATTCCATCAGCTTGAAGGCGAAGAAACAGGGCGGACCGAGAAACAGCACGATGTCGATGATCACAATCATGGCCGTCGCCAGATAGATCGGGTCAAACGACGCGCCCGCCGACATTTCCTCGGCGAAACCGGCGGCGACGAGCAGTGAAATGGCGAACGCCAGAGGCGCCAAATGGGTTTGGACGACTTCGAGATATCCGAGGCCCCCGACGCCGTCGGGATGCGTCGGCGTCAGGTGAAGCTCCATTCGAGCCAGGCGCCACAGGAAGCGCCACCAGAGCGCGAGCCGCCAAACCCAACGAAACGCCAGAAAGCGAAAGAGCGGCAAGCAGACCATCCAGTACCACAAGCCCGCGAGCGGCATGAGGGCCAAGGCTCGGCCCGATTCGGGCGACGCGGTCTTTCCAGACAGATGAAGCTGCGCCGCGAAAAGAAACATCAGCACTGTCGCCGCGAGCGAGGTCGCATCCGGAATCCAGGAATTGCTCCAGCTGGCGAGGCTTCGGACTTCGGCCTGCAAGGCGGGAAGAGCCGTTCGCGACGCCACGCCGGAACGCAGAAGGGTCGAGAGAAACTCCCTCGCTTGCCGATCAAACGTGGTTTCGCAAAAAAACAGCAGCGGAATCACCGCCAGTAATCGAACGTGCCCGCCGATGACGGAGAGCGAAAAGAACTTTCCGCGATCGCCTTCAAGCGCCGCCAAGGCGACGAGGACGATCCAAGGGACCAGTCCCAGCGCGATCCCCAGGGGCAGCGTATTCGGCCCCGGACGGACGAGGCCGAGCCGCCTTCCCAGCCGGTGAAGGGGGCCGCCGAGAAGCGAGAATTCGCTGAGCAGGTCGTCGGCGATGTGCGGGCTAATGGCGGATTGGCTCATGCACCCCTTCCGATGGTAAGCGCTGCGTTCGTTCGCGCGACGTCTTGCAGCTTTTGCCGGCGACACCGACATACTACCGCAAGCGATCTTGCGCGAATGCCGCTCCGACGATGCGCCGGCATTCGAACGGGCGCGCATGGAGCGCGCGAGACAAGGACCGACGCTCATGGCGAATGACTTCACCCGACGCGATACGCTGCGGTTCGCCGCTTTCGCTGCGCTATTCCCCGGATGGGCGCGCGCCGAAGGCGCGACGAAGATCGTAATGCATAAGAGCCCGACATGCGGGTGTTGCGGCGCGTGGAGCGCGCGCATGCGCGAGGCCGGCTATGTCGTCGAGGAGATCGTCGAAGCCGATATGCCGTCGGTGAAGAAGCGCCTCGGCGTGCCTGAGGCGCTGTCCTCCTGCCACACGGCCGAGATCGACGGCTACATCGTCGAAGGCCATGTCCCCCCGCAGGCGGTCGCGCGGCTCCTAAAGGAGCGGCCGGACGCCGTCGGCCTCGCCGCGCCGGGCATGCCGGCCGGTTCGCCGGGCATGGAGGGCGGCGCAGCGGAGGTCTACAGGCTGTATTTGTTCGACGCGTCCGGGGCGCGCCCCTTTGGCGACTGGCGGGGCGACAAGCCCGTCTGATCGGGCTCGGGCGGCGCGACCGATTGGTCGGGCGAAAGGCCAAGATAGCGGGCGGCGCCGCGGCCCGCCGCCAGTCCGGTGGCGAAGGCCGCCTGCAACAGATAGCCGCCCGTCGGCGCGTCATAGTCGAGCATCTCGCCCGCGACGAAAACGCCCGGCAGCTTCTTGAGCATCAGATTGTCGTCGAGTTCGTCGAAGGAGACGCCGCCGGCGGTGGAGATGGCGCGCTCAAGACCTCCGACGCCTGTGACGGTGAGCGGCGCATTCTTGATGAGCCCGGCGAGCGTTTCCGCGTCGCGCGGCAGGCCCTCCCCGCGCGCCTCGCGCAGGAGCCCGATCTCGACTTTCGAGAACCCGGCCTTGCGCAGAAAATTTGCATGCGACTGTTTCTGCGGACGCCGTGACAGCTTGCGCGTCAGGCATTCGAGACTGGTGTCGGGCCGCAGATCGATCGACAGCGTGGTCGGGCCGTGTTTTTGCGTGACGTCGCGCAGCTGCGAGGAGAGCGCGTAAACCGGCCCGCCTTCGAGTCCGGCGCGCGTGACGACGACATCGCCGCGCGCCGTAGACGCGTCATGGCGCAGCAACGCCGTCTTGATCGGCTGGCCTTCGAAATCGGCGCGAAAGATCGCGCTCCACTCGATCAGCGCGCCGCTGTTGGCGGCGACGAGCGGCGTGACGCGCACGCCTTCCGCGCCAAGCCGCGCCGCCCAGGCGCCGTCGGAGCCGAGCCGCGGCCAAGAGGCGCCGCCGAGCGCCAGCACCAGGGCGTCGACCTTGCGGGTAAATTCGCCTTCCGGGCCGATCAGGCGCAGCGCCCCCGATTCGGCGAAGCCCGCGAAGTCATGGCGGGTCACGATCGTGACGCCAAGCCGCGACAGCCGCCGCAGCCAGGCGCGCAAGAGCGGCGAGGCCTTGAAGCTTGCCGGAAAGACCCGGCCGCTGGAGCCGACGAAGGTCGTCTCGCCAAGCTCGGCGCAGAAATCGCGCAGCGCCTGCGGCGGCCAGGCGCGAATGAACGGCGCAATTCTCGCGGCCGCCGCGCCATAGCGGGAGATGAAGCGCTCCAGGCCTTCGCTGTGGGTGATGTTGAGCCCGCCCCGCCCCGCCATCAGAAATTTGCGCGCGGGGCTCGCTTTGTGCTCATAGATGACGACTCGCGCGCCGGCGCGCGCGAGGGCGTCGGCGGCGAAAAGGCCGGCGGGGCCCGCGCCAATGACGGCGCAGAACGGTGCCTCGGCGTCGCTAATGGAAGAGCCTCCCTTGGGCGGCGTTTTTCGATGCGCAGAATGGCGAAGGTTCACGCCTCCGCTCGCGCCACGCCCGCGTTTCGGTGGCTCTCATATCATGTGCGCGTCGGCGCGCGGAAAAAAAGCTGAAATGACAGTCAAGGCTCTGCCTCAAATTGACGCATCCGCCGAGCGCTTCGAATTTCTCGTTGCGCCGCAGCACGCCGGCGCCCGGCTCGACCGCTTTCTCGCCGAACAGCCGGAGATCGTCGCCGCGCATCTGTCGCGCAGCCGCATCAAGGGGCTGATCGAGGACAACCGCGCGACCCTGGCCGGGGAGACGGCGCGCGATCCGGCCAAGAAGCTCGGCGCCGGAGATCACGTTACGCTCGACGTGCCGCCGGCGACTCCGGCCGAGCCGCAGGGCGAAGATATCGCGCTCACTATTGTCTATGAGGACGAACATCTCCTCGTCATCGACAAGCCGGCCGGCCTCGTCGTGCATCCGGCGAGCGCGCATGAGAGCGGCACGCTGGTCAATGCGCTGATCGCTCATTGCGGCGACAGCCTTTCCGGCGTCGGCGGGGTGAAGAAGCCCGGCATCGTGCATCGCATCGACAAGAATACGAGCGGCCTTTTGGTCGTCGCCAAGACCGACGCCGCGCATCATGGCCTCTCGCGCCTCTTCGCCGATCACGGTCGCAAACTGTCGCTGACGCGCGAATATTTCGCCTTCGTCTGGGGCGTTCCCGACCGCGCGCATGGAACAATCGACGCGCCGCTCGGCCGCCATTCGACGCAGCGCGAAAAAATGGCGGTGGTGTCGGAAGCGCGCGGCCGCGAAGCGATCACGCATTGGGAGAAGGTCGAAGATTACGGCGTCGCCGCGCTCCTGCGCTGCCAGCTGGAGACCGGCCGCACCCATCAGATCCGCGTGCATATGGCCCATATCGGCCATCCGCTGATCGGCGACAAAACCTATGGCGCGGGATTTAAAACCAAGGTCGCGAAACTGACGCCCGCTGCGCGCGAGATCGTCGAGCGTTTGGACCGCCAGGCGCTGCACGCCGCGACGCTCGGTTTCGCGCATCCGGTGACGCGCGAAGAGATGATGTTTGAAAGCGAATTGCCGGAGGATTTGGCGGGGTTGCGAGAGGCTTTGGGAGACACAGCGAAAAGCGGAACCGACCGCAGCTCTCAAAGGTGACGCTGGAAATCCATCCTCTGATGCAGAATGCGGACGACTTCCACGCCCTTTGGCGCTTTCCGGTAAAAGAGCACATGAGCGCCGACAGCGTGCTTCCGGTAGCCGGCGCGAACGTCGTCGCAGGCGCGGCCGCGCTCGGGATCGGCGGCGACATAGGTCATCGCCACCGCGAGTTGGCGAATATAGTTTTCCGCTTGATCAGCGCCCCAATGGGCGACCGTGTAATTCCAAATGTCTTCGAGGTCAGCCTGCGCTCGCGGCGTGAGCGTATAACGTCTCATCCCTTGACGTTTTCGGCCCGCTTGCGCGCGATGAACGCCTCCATGTCGAAAGGCGTCGCGTCGCCGCTCTCTTCGCCTTCGATCAAGGCGACGCGCAGCGCGGCGAGCCTGGTCTCCTGCTCTTCGAGCAAGCGCAGCCCGGCGCGCACGACATCGCTCGCCGAGCCATAGCGCCCTTCGGCCACTTGGCTTTCGACGAAGGCGGCGAGACGATCGCCGATGACGACGGACGTGTTCCTAGCCATGGGGCCGGCTCCCAGCTTCTGGATACCAAAATATGGTACAGCGCCGTTGGGCGCAACCTCGCTTGGCGCCGAAGAGACCGCGCTAGCGGCTGTCTCGTGGCGACGTTCAGCGTCCTTCCTTCTGCGCCTTCGCCGTTTTGCCGCTGCGCTCCTTGGCCTTCGTCTTGCGCATGTTCTCCTTGTTCTTTTCCGGGCTCTCGAATTTCGAGGCGCCCGCCTCATGCAGCGCGATCGCGACCGCCTGCTTGGGGTTATCACTTTCTTTCCGCCGCCGCTCTCCAGCTCGCCATGCTTGTACTCATGCATGACGCGCTCGACGGTTTTCTTCTGTTCGGGCGATTAATGTCTGGGCATCTGCGCGCTCCCCGCAATACGCCTCATACAACTGGGGAAGGTCGCCGGAGTTTCATCCCTTACGAGACGTCGCTTTCGCGGACGTCGAAATAATCGCGCAACCAGACAATGCTTGCTCGCCTGCGCCGCCGAGATTACCCTCGCGCGTTGCCGATGTTTTTTGGAGTTGGCGTCATGCGCGCACGCGCTGTTCGAATGCTGCTTTGCTCGTCATTGTCGCTCGTCGCCTCAGGCGCGACGGCGGATACGCCTGCATCGGGAACTTTCGTCGCCCGTCAGTCCTGTCCCGCGCTTCAATCGATCAGAACCGGCGCCAATCCGGGCAATGTCAGCGTCGAGCCGAATGGGCATTATTCCATTTTCGCCAAGAACAAGCCGAACGCGACGCATTATCTCATCGATGTCCCCGACGCTCATCCAGGACGCCGCTGGGTCGCGGTCGGATGCGGCGAGGCGAGGCTCGCTGAGGGCGGCGGCCAGCCGGCGAGCGGCGGCGAAGAAGCCTCCGGCGCGCAAGAGCCTGACGGCGGCCCTGCGGCGCAAAAGCCGGATTACATCCTCGCGGTGAGCTGGCAGCCGGCGTTTTGCGAAGGCAAGCCCGACAAGACGGAATGCGAAACGCAAAGACCCGACCGGTTCGACGCGACGCATTTCACGCTGCATGGACTCTGGCCCAAAAAACAATATTGCAACGTCGATCGCCACATCGTCGCCGCCGATAAGGACAACCGGTGGAACGGCCTGCCCGAGCCCGAACTCTCCGACGCGACAAGGCATGCGCTGTCGGAAGTCATGCCGGGAACGATGTCGCTGCTCGAACGGCACGAGTGGATCAAACATGGCACGTGCTTTCCGGGAAGCGCGGCGGAAGCCTATTTTTCACGGACACTCGCGCTGATATCTCAGCTGAATAGCTCCAAGGTTCAGGGGCTTTTCGCGGCGCATATCGGCGAGGAAATCACGCGCGACCAACTTAAGGCGGCGTTCAACGAAACCTTCGGCGACGGAGCCGCGGATCGCGTGCGCGTCAGCTGCAAGAGAGACGGCGGCCGCAATCTCATTGTCGAGATGACCATCGGATTGGTGGGAGACGTCAAACCCGACAGCAAACTCGCCGATCTCATGGCCGCCGCGCCGGCGACGGACCCCGGCTGCCCAAGCGGAATCGTCGATCCGGTGGGGTTGCAGTAGTTATAGGCCAACGCCTTTTCGAGCGTCATCTTGATTGGCGGGGTGAGACGCACCCGCCACGTCATGCCTCAGTTGACTAGCCTAAAAAGGCGGCCCAACATTTTTCAAAAGTTAAGGCCGTTGATGTCTGATTCTAATGAAGCACTCAGAACCGCTATATCTGGCGCGAAAGCTCTAATCGTTTGCGGCGCAGGGGTAAGCAGGGCCGTCACTGGGGGAGCCGCACCCGGCTGGAAAGGCCTCATTGAGAGTGCGATCGAATCGGCTCCAAAAGAACCTGGAGAAGATTGGAGCGAACATTTCCGACAGGGATTAAAGCGGAACGATCCTGACGCCTGGCTCAGCTCAGCCGATATGGCTCAAAGAAAATTGGGAGGCTTCTCGAACAATAGCTATCGCGCCTGGCTGATGAAAAATGTCGGCGAGCTACAGGCGAGTGAACCCGCTCTACTCGACGCAATTATCGCACTGAACTGCCGTCTCGCGACAACCAATTACGATGGCCTGCTTTGCACGAAAAAAGGGGTGCAGCCCAAGACTTGGCGCAATCCCGACTCGGTCGCCGAAATTTTGACGGGAAAATCCCAGAATGTTTGGCACATCCATGGATATTGGGATGACCCAGAGTCCGTAATCTTTTCGACGGCTGATTACGATCGGGTGGGACGTAGTGATCGTGCGCAATTTCTTCAGCAGCAAGCCGCCTTCGCCGATACGCTTATCTTCATCGGCTGCTCTGCGAGTGGCCTTGCGGATCAAAATGTCGGGCGTCTGTTAAATTGGTTCGGTTCGTCATGGGGCGGGTTAGGCAAGAAGCATTTTGCATTAGTCACCGACGACGAGGTGGAAACGCCGGGTTGGCCAGACAACGTCACTCGAGTTCCTTATGGGCCAAAGCACGAAAAGTTGCTGGAATTCCTCCGGAGTTTGGACCCTAAAAGCCCCGCGCCTCAAGCCTCGGCCGGCAAGGTCAACCGCATCGATTTGGCAATCGCCAATCCGCATCCGGTCGGACGTCGCGACGAAATCAACAGGGTCGTCACAGCCGCGACAGAAGGCCGTCCATGCCTCATCACCGGTGGGCCGGGTATGGGAAAATCAACGGTTGCGGTCGCCGCGAGTTATGATGAGAGGCTAATTGAGAAGTTTGGCGAACGACGCGTGTTCGTCAATCTCGAAAATCGCACAGATCCTCTTGATGTATTCATTCTTTTGGCCGCCGAACTCGGGCTTAGCCCGGAACCGACACAGAGCGCGACTCTCGCGGCCATCCGCTACTCATGCGGACAGGAATTGACATTCGCTATCTTGGACAATGCCGAAGGTTTGATCGAAGCTAACGAGTCCGAAACCAGGCGCATTTTAGGTTTGCTGAGGGACACGGCCGGTCTATCATTTGTTGTCACCAGTCGTGAAAGCCTGCCAGCCCTCCCAGATTGGGCAAAGGTTGATGATCTACCGCCACTAGCTCTCAATGAAAGTCGCGATCTGTTTTGCAAAATCGCGACGAACGTAAGGAAAGACGACCCGGACCTCGAACCGCTTTTGATCGCGCTTGATGGTCACGCGCTTTCGCTCACGATCATGGCGAGCCGCGTGGACAGCGATCTTACGCTCGGTCCTATGCTCAAGCGGAGGGAACAGGAGAAAGCTGCGTTGTTACGCCAGCCGGGCGCACAAGAAAATCGTCATAACTCGGTCGTGGCGTCGCTACGCGTTTCACTCACCTCCAAGCATATGTCTGTTATGGCTAAGCGGCTCCTCGCCGTACTTGGCTTCCTCCCCGATGGCATCCCTGCAGGCGGATTAAAGGCCTTTCTTGGCCACGAAGATCGCCGGATCAAAGCGACGGAATCAGAGGCCGCCAACGAAGTTCTACGCCGTCTGCGGCTCGTCGCACCCCGACCGGACGGCTCGATTAAGCTGCTTAATCCACTGCGTGAAGCCGTGAGCATCGAAAAGCCGCTAAAAGGAGAGGAGCTTCAAAGAGTTGTAAGGGCAATTTTTAAACTACTTGAAAAGGGGAAGTATTTCGGGACGGCAAAGTGGCCGGCGGTAGAGGCAGAATTGCTGCCTCATCTGCAAAATTTTTCGCCAGTTCTTCTCCAAGCTAGTCGCGATCAGCCGGTTCGAGGGGTTCGGCAGGCGATTGAGTCTGCCCGCATACTTTCCGTGGGTGAACTGCGCTTTGATCAAACGACGTTTATAAAGCTTGCGTCGGCGCTGCAACGGCGTGGCTCGATTGAGTCGAAGAGTGCAGGCGCTCAAGCCGTTCATGCCGCAGGCCATCTGGCGCTAAGACGCGACGATCTGGATGCCGCCCAAATCTATTTCGAAATGGCGCGCGACATCTTCCTTCAGATCGGTGAGCGACTGGGACAGGCGAATGCGCTTCAATCGCTCGGCAAATTGGCGCTAAGACGCGACGATTTGGACGCCGCCCAAACCTATTCCGAGATGGCGCGCGACACCTACCTACAGATCGGTGAGCGCCTCGGGCACGCGAATGCGCTTCAATCGCTCGGCGAGCTGGCGCTAAGACGCGACGATTTGGACGCCGCTCAAACCTATTCCGAGATGGCGCGCGACACCTACCTACAGATCGGTGAGCGACTGGGACAGGCGAATGCGCTTAAATTTCTCGGCGATCTGGCGCTACGCCGCGGTGATCTGGACGCCGCCCAAACCTATTCCGAGATGGCGCGCGACACCTACCTACAGATCGGTGAGCGACTGGGACAGGCGAATGCGCTTCAATCGCTCGGCAAATTGGCGCTACGCCGCGATAATCTGGACGCCGCCCAAACCTATTTCGAAATGGCGCGCGACATCTTCCTCCAGATCGGAGACCGGCTCGGGTACACGAATACGCTTCGTTCGCTCGGCGATCTGGCGCTAAGGCGCAACGATCTGGACGCCGCCCAAAGCTATCTCCAGGAGGCCCACGACATTAGCCTCCAAATTGGCCACCGGCTTGGGCACACGAATGCGCTTCATTCGCTCGGCGATCTGGCGCTAATACGTGGCGATCTGGACGCCGCCCAATTCTATCTCCCGCAGGCGCGCGACATAAGCCTCCAGATCGGGGACCGGCTCGGGCAGGCGAATGCGCTTAAATCGCTGGGCGAACTGGCGCTAAAACGCGACGATCTGGACGGTGCCCAAACCTATCTCCAGCAGGCCAGCGACATCTGCCTCCACATTTGCCACCGGCTGGGGCAGGCGAACGCGCTTCAATGGCTCGGAGATCTGGCGCTAAGACGCGGCAATCTGGATGCTGCCCAAATCTCTCTCCAGGAAGCACGCAACTTCTACCTCCAGATCGACGATAGCTTGGGACAGGCGAATACGCTTCAATCCCTCGGAGAGCTGGCGATAAGACGCGACAATCTGGATGCCGCCCAAACCTATCTCCAGGAGGCGCGAGCCATCTACCAGAAGGTTACTGCAACGCTGGGCGAGGCAAATGCTAACTATCTGATCGGGGAAGTCCAATTGAGACTAGACCCCGTCCGAGCCGAAACCATTTTTACTCAGGTATTGCAATCATATGAGTCGCTTGGCGTGAAGTGGGGCATCGCCCACAGCAACTTACGCCTTGCGCAAATTACTGCCCGCCAGGGCGACCGCTCTCGTCTGGCTGACGCCGTCGACAAGATCCTGCGATATGAAGGGGGTGACCCTGCCAAACTTGCAGCGCCGGGCTGGCGAGCGTTTTGTGCCAGCCTTCTCGAGCATGATGAAGCCAAGCGTGCAGCGCTCTGCGACCAAGCGCGACGCTTGTGGACCGAAATCGGGGCTCTCGGTTTGATCAAGGACTACGTTGATTTTGAAATCTCGGTTGCAGTCGCTGATCATACCAACGCAGAAGACTGACTGAGCCCCCTCACTCCACCAGCGCGGCCTTGCCCTTCGCCTTCTTGCGGTCGTTGGGGTCGAGAAACACTTTGCGCAGGCGGATCGACTTCGGCGTCACTTCCACGCGCTCGTCGTCCTCGATATAGGCCAGCGCCTTCTCCAGCGTCATCTGGATCGGCGGCGTCAGGCGCACGGCCTCGTCCTTCGACTGGGTGCGGATGTTGGTGAGCTGCTTGCCCTTTAAGACATTGATCTCGAGATCATTGTCGCGCGTATGTTCGCCGACGATCATGCCCTTATAGACCTTCCAGCCCGGCTCGATCATCATCGGGCCGCGATCTTCCAGCTTCCACATGGCGTAGGCGACGGCCTCGCCGGAATCATTGCTGATCAGCACGCCGTTGCGGCGGCCCTGAATCTCGCCCTTGTAGGGCGCATATTCATGGAACAGGCGGTTCATGATCGCCGTGCCGCGCGTGTCGGTGAGAAGCTCGCCCTGATAGCCGATGAGGCCGCGCGTCGGCGCATGGAACACGAGACGCAGGCGATTGCCGCCCGACGGGCGCATCTCGATCATCTCGGCCTTGCGCTCATTCATCTTTTGCACGACGACGCCGCTATGCTCCTCGTCGACGTCGATGACGACCTCTTCGATCGGCTCGAGAATATCGCCGTTCTCGTCCTTCTTGAAGACGACCTTGGGGCGCGAGACGCCGAGTTCGAAGCCCTCGCGGCGCATGGTCTCGATCAAAATGCCGAGCTGCAATTCGCCGCGGCCCGAGACGATGAAGGCGTCGCCCATCGGCGCATCCTCGACGCGCAGCGCGACATTGCCTTCGGCCTCCTTGAAGAGACGCGCGCGGATCATGCGGCTCGTGACCTTGTCGCCTTCCGTGCCGGCGAGCGGGCTGTCATTGACGAGGAAGGTCATGGAGAGCGTCGGCGGATCGATCGGCTGCGCCTGCAGCGGCTCGTTGACTTCCAGCGCGCAGAGCGTGTCGGCGACGTTGAATTTTTCGAGGCCGGCGATGGCGACGATGTCGCCGGCTTCCGCCTCCTCGATCGGCTGGCGCTCAATGCCGCGGAAGGCGAGAATTTTCGACACGCGCCCCTGCTCGACGATCTTGCCGGTGCGGTCGAGCACCTTCACCGCCTGATTAGGCTTCACGCTGCCGGCGAAGACGCGGCCGGTGATGATGCGGCCGAGATAGGGATTGGCCTCGAGCAGCGTGCCGAGCATGCGGAAGCCGCCGTCCTCGACGGTGGGCGCCGGCACATGCTTGACGACGAGGTCGAAGAGCGGCGCCATGCCGTCCTGCGGGCCGGTCGGCTCCTCGGCCATCCAGCCCTGCTTGGCGGAGCCGTAGATGATCGGGAAGTCGAGCTGCTCGTCGGTGGCGTCGAGCGCGGCGAAGAGGTCGAAGACCTCGTTGACGACTTCCGAGACGCGGGCGTCAGGCTTGTCGACCTTGTTGACGCAGACGATCGGCTTCAGGCCGATCTTGAGCGCCTTGCCGACGACGAATTTCGTCTGCGGCATCGGGCCTTCAGCGGCGTCGACGAGCACGATGGCGCCGTCGACCATCGACAGGATGCGCTCCACCTCGCCGCCGAAATCGGCGTGGCCGGGCGTGTCGACGATGTTGATGCGCACGTCCTTCCAGGTGATGGACGTGGCCTTCGCCATGATGGTGATGCCGCGCTCTTTTTCGAGATCATTCGAATCCATCACGCGCTCGGCGACGCGCTGGTTCTCGCGGAACGCGCCCGACTGCTGAAGGAGACGGTCGACGAGCGTGGTCTTGCCATGGTCGACGTGGGCGATGATGGCGATGTTGCGCAGCTGCATGTTCAAAGGCCGGCCAGGTAAAACAGCCGCCTCTGCGGCCGCCCGAGAGCGGCCGGGAACTGGAGACGCTGGCTGTTGTTGCGATGCAGCGTCTCATACCCCAAGGCGGGGGAATTTGGAAGCGGAGCCGGCCTGGGCGGTCCTCCCAAGGCCAGACCCCGCCCGAACCGCAGGCTACCGCGCCGGGCACTGCTCCCGGCAGCGTCGCCAGGCGGGGATGCATTGCGACCCCAGGCCGCCGTCGGCGAGACAGGCGTCCCGCTCGGCGTTGCATTCCCGCAAGCACTGCTCCCGCGGCGTCGGCGGAGGCGGCGGGGGTGGCGGAGGCTGCTGCGCCGTGAAGGTGGTGAGCGGGCCAAGCTCCTGCTCGATCATGCTCATCGGGCTGAAAACGAAGGAGCTGCCGTCGTCAGGTCCGCCCCAGAGAATGCCGTGCAGGCTCGCCTGGCTGGCGGTCGGCAGGATGGAGAAGACGGGCGAGCCGCTGTCGCCATTGTCCGTCAGCTTGTTCGTCCCGCTGACCCGCCCGACGCGGCTCTGGCACAAGAGCCTGATGTCCGTGTCCGCGACATTGACGTCGATGCAGGTCGCGCGCACGTCGCCGAAGGCCCAGCCCGTCGTGCGGCCGACCTTGTTGAGCCTCATGCCGACGACTGAGTCCGGCGTCTCGCTCATGATCCGGAAGACGCTTGGAAAACCGTTGATCGTCAGCGAGCCGACATTATTCGTCGTTCGCGCGATTTCGAAACGGCCGCGGTCGATTCGGTAGTCGGCATAGGCGCTGTCGCTGAAGCGGCATTTCCTGCCCGAGGGGCATACGCCGCCGGTGAAATATGGGGGATCCGCGTCCTCGTCGCCGATCTTATTGCCGGAAAACAGCGGATCGTTCGGCTGATGGAAATCGTCGTCATTGCTGACGCCGCGATTCTTGGTGCAATGAGAGTTGGTCACGAAGCCGTCGCGGCCGTTGCGCACGACGTTGAACCCGAGCGTGCAGATCTTAAAGGCGAAAACGCCGGTGTCGATTTCGATCTGAACGCCGGCGGGCACCGGCCGACGTTTATCGCGCAATGACGCATGGAAGCGGATCGGCTGCGTTTCTTCGATGATCAGCGCTTCAAACGGAACGCCGAGCGATTTCGCCAAGGCTTCGAATCTCTGGCGCGACGGATCGCCGACGACGCCGATGGTCACGCGATTGCGGCGCTCGTCGAGATCGACGAAGACGATCTCCTGGCCGTCGAGCGCGGGGCTGAAGCTTTTCTTCCATTTGGCGAGTTCGACGACGTCGTAGTCGCCCTTGATGATGTTCGGCTCTTGCGCGCGGCCTTTGGCGGCGGCGTTTTGCGTCAGGAACTCCGCGCCGAGCACGCTGGCGATGGCCGATGTGACCTGCGATCGCGCGGCTTTCATCGCGTCGGCGCCGCGCAGTTCGGCGGCGTTTTTCATATAGACCTGCAGCGCGCCCTTCTCGTCGAAATACATCCCGCCAAAACCAGGCGCCTGCTCGCCAATTTTCACGAGTTTGTCGTCGAAAGTTGCGACGGGCGTGGCCGGCGGCGCTGCGGGCGTTTCTTTCTGCTGCGCCATGGCGGCGGTCGCAATCGTCAGGGCGATGGCCACAACAGTTTTCAGCAATAATTTAAGGCCCATCGCGCCCTCCATGAAATCATGCGCGGCGCGCGAGCGCGTATCGCCCGCGTTCGCCGCCAAATGGCGCCAATATGGACGTCCTTGCCAGCGTAGGACGTACGCGCCAGCACCACGTCGTTTATTTGAATGAGAACTAGAGCGCCGTGCCGCTCTCGGCCACTGGCGTCCACAGCACCTGCTCGATGCGCTCAGCTCCCGTTGCGAGCATCACGAGCCGATCGAAGCCGAGCGCGACGCCGCAGGCCGGCGGCATCTCAGCCAGAGCGGCGAGAAAATCCTCATCGATCGGATAGGTCTCGCCGTAGATGCGGCGCTTCTCCTGCATCTGCGCCTCGAAGCGCCGGCGTTGCTCCGCCGCGTCGGTCAATTCGGCGAAGCCATTGGCGAGCTCGACGCCGCAGACATAGAGTTCGAAGCGATCGGCGAAGCGCGGATCGTCGGCGTTGGCGCGGGCGAGCGCCGCCTCGCTCACCGGATAATCCGTCAGGATGGTCGGCCGCTCGCGACCGAGCATAGGCTCGATCTTTTCGGACATGATCTTGCTGAACAGATCCGACCAGTTGTCGTCTTCGACGACCCGTATGCCGTCGCGCGCGGCGGCGCGCGCCAGCCCGTCGCGGTCGTCGAGCAGAGATTCCAAATCAATGCTGGCGTGGGTCGCAAAGGCGTCGCAGACGCTGATGATCTGCGGCTCCTCGAATGGATCGCAAACGCGTCCCATCCAGGCGAAATCCGTCGCGCCCGCCGCCCGCGCCGCGCTCGCCAGCAATCCGGCGCAATCCTCCATCAGCCGCAGGGTCGGCGCATCGGCGCGGTACCACTCCAGCATGGTGAATTCCGGATGGTGCAGGGCGGAACGCTCGCGATTGCGGAAGACGCGCGCAAGGGTGAAAATCCGTTCCTCGCCCGCCGCGAGCAGCTTCTTGCAGGAAAACTCCGGCGAAGTATGGAGATAGAGCCGACTCCGCTCGCCACCCGAGCCGATCAGCTCCGTCGCGAAGGCCGAAAGATGCGTTTCATTGCCGCCCGATAGCTGAAGCGCCGCCGTTTCGACCTCGGCGAAGCCTTCCGCGGCGAAGAAACGTCGGGTGGCGGCGGCGATCGCCGCCCGGCCCTTGAGAAAGGGCTTGCGGTCGGCATAAACATGCCGAGCCCACCAAGGCGACGCGCGCGTCATGAGGTCTCCCCGAGGCGGGGCCCGGATTGCCGGCGCGCCCGAAATATGGTCTGACCGCCGTTCATAAACTAGGCCGGCAATAAGGGATACGGACGTGAAAGTCATCGCCAGTTCGATTCGCAAAGGCAATATCATCGAGAGGGAGGATGGGCAGCTTTACGTCGTCCTGACCGCCGAAAGTTTTTTCCCCGGCAAGGGCACGCCGACGACGCAGATCGACATGCGCCGCCTCTCGGACGGCGTCAAAACGACGGACCGCTACAAGACGACCGAACAGGTCGAGCGCGCCTTCGTCGAGGATCAGGATTTCAGCTATCTCTACAATGACGGCGACGGCTATCACTTCATGAATCAGGCGAGCTATGAGCAGATCATTGTGCCCGCCGATGTGATCGGCGATCAGGCGCAGTGGCTGCAGGAGGGCATGGTCTGCATCCTGTCGATGTTCAACGGCGTGGCCGTTGGCATTCAGTTGCCGCCGCGCGTGACGCTGGAGATCGTCGAGACAGAGCCGGCGATGAAAGGCCAGACCGCATCCTCGTCTTATAAGCCGGCGAAGCTCGCAAATGGCGCGCGCGTGATGGTCCCGCCGCATATTCAGCCGGGCACGCGAGTCGTCATCCAGACCGAAGACGGCGCCTATGTCGAGCGCGCCAAGGATTGAGGGGACGCAACCCTCTCCCGCCTTGCGGGAGAGGGTGGTCGCCGGAGGCGACCGGGTGAGAGCCCTCATCCGTCGTCACTTCGTGACGATACCTTCTCCCGCCAGCGGGAGAAGGTGAAACGCCCCCTACCCCAAAAATTCGCGCAGCTTCTTTTCCACGCCGGCTTTATCCTTCAGCTCGCACTCCCAGATCGTGAGCGCGCGCCAGCCCTGCGCCGCGAGCGCCGCCTGATGCGCCGCGTCGCGCGCGACGTTCCTGGCGATCTTGGCGCGCCAATAGTCGGCGTTGGCCTTAGGGCTGCGCGCGCCGCGTGGGCAATCATGCCCGTGCCAGAAGCAGCCATGGACGAAGATCGCCAGCTTGCGGCCGATGAAAGCGATATCGGGATTGCCCGGAACGTCCTTACGATGCAGCCGATAGCCCGGCGCGAAACGCCTCAACATCGTCCGCACGGCGATTTCAGGAGCGGTGTCGCGCCCCTTCACCGCGCGCATGATGGCGGAGCGCTGTTCGCGCGTTTCTTTCACGCTCACGCGTAAGCCCCCCTCCCCAGCCCTCCCCCGCTGCGCTTCGCTTGCGGGAGAGGGAGCAGAGACCGCTCGTCATAAAGGTTGCGGCTGGCGCGGCAGCGCTGATCGCGACGATTCCCTCTCCCGCGAAGCGGGGGAGGGTTAGGGAGAGGGCTCAAGCCGCTTCCCGCTCGATGCGCGTCTTCAGCAACTGCTCTAACAACTGCCCCGCGATATGCCGCACGACTGGAACGACGACGCCGTCGCCAGTCAAATGATAGGCGTCGCTATAGGTCGCGGGGAGCAGATAATCTTCCGGCAGTCCCATCAGCCGCGCCGTCTCGCGCGCCGACATCAGCCGCGAGCGCACCCTGCCCTTGTCGACGACCAGCACATATTGCCGGCTCGAGCCGCCGGCCGGCGTGCGCAGACACCCCGCCATATCGTCGAAACGCGCCTCGGCGCGCTGAATCTTGACGCCATTCTGATAGCGGGTACGGCGATAGAGCGTGCCCACCATCTTGCGCCCGGCGCGTTTCGCCTCGGCGATCTTCGCGAGATTGACGTCGCTCATCATGGCGATGAGCGCGTTTGTCTCACCGACGCTGCGCCACTCCACATCGAGTGGTCTGTCTTCGATAACATCGAACAGAGTCGTGTTGCGCAGCGGCGGCGCCGGCACATTCCACCAGAGCCAATTGGCGCGAAGCGTTTGCGGCAGGCGCTCATGCGCCGCGACAAGCGCGCGCGTGTGAAACGGCGCGTTTGCACTCTTCCTCGTCAACGCAGAAGCAACCGCGACATCCTCTCGCGCGGCGATGATGAACAGCCGCGGGCGCGATTGCGGCACGAACAGCGCCGCGTCGATGACCAGCGCGCCAAACCTGTAACGCTCCTTCGCCAGCGCCTCGCAGATTTTTACAAAATCCTTGCCGCCGTGGGAGGTGAGCGCGCCGCAGACATTTTCGAGCACGATGAGCGACGGCGCACGGCCCTCCTTGCGGAGCGCCTTCATCAAATCCCAGAACGGCCAGAACGTGCCGGACCTTTCGCCCTTCAGCCCCGCGCCGGCGCCGGCGAGCGACAGGTCCTGACAGGGGAAGGACGCCCAGACGAGATCGGCGCGGCCCGGCAATTGCGCCGTGGCGATTTCGCGCACGTCGCCGACGTGCAGCTCCTCGCCGCCCCAGTTGGCGCGATAGCTTTCGGCTTTCTTGCGATCGAAGTCATTGGCGAAAAGGCAGCGCCAGCCGTCGCCGAGCCCGGCGCGGGCCATGCCGCCGCCGGCGAAGAATTCGTAAAAGGCAGGCCGATCGTCCATGCGCGATTCGCTCCGAGTGCAGCGTACCCGCTCGGCGCCGCCGCCGCGACCGAAAAGAAGCGCGCGAACCCCTCTCCCGGCTCCTTCGCAGCCACCCTCTCCCGATGGGAGAGGGGTTCGCGCCATTTTTTGAAAGAGCCGACGCTACGTCGCGACGACCATCACATGCACGGTCGGCTTCTTGCCCCAGACGGACGATACGGCGCCGCGTACGGCGCGCTCGATCGCCGTGGAGACGGCGTTGGCGTCGCGGCGTCGCGGACGCGACAGCGCCTCGAAAGCGGCGAAGAGCGCCTCGTCGATGACTTCGCCCATCTCCTCGCCGAATTTGCCGCGTTTCGGCACCCCGGCGAAGACGACGTCCGGATCGCCGACAAGCTCGCCCTTGCGGTCGACCGCCAGCGCGATGGAAATGACGCCGGTGACCGAGAGGCGCACGCGTTCGCGCACGGCGCCGTCGTCTTCGGTCAGGAGGACGTCGCCGTCCTTCATCAGACGGCCGTGCGGGGCCTTCCCGATGATGCCCGGCGCGCCGGGCGCCAGTCGTACGATATCGCCATTACGCGCCGAGACGACCTGGGACACGCCATGCGACTTGGCGAAGGCCGCATGCGCCGTGAGATGATGCGCCTCGCCATGCGCCGGCACCGCGATCTGAGGCCGGACCCATTCGTACATTTGCGTGACTTCGCCGCGGCGCGGATGGCCTGAGCAATGCACGAGGTGGTCGTGGTCGGTGATGACCTCGACGCCGATGTCGCAGAGAGCGTTGATGACGCGAAAGACGTCGCGCGCATTTCCCGGAATGACGCGCGAAGAGAAGATCACCCGATCGCCCGCGACAAGCTTGATCGCCGGATGTTCGTTCACCGCCGCCCGCGCCATGGCGGCGCGTGTTTCGCCCTGGCTTCCGGTCGCGATGACGACGGTTTTGTCGCGCGGCAAAGTCGGCAGCAATTCGGGCGCGTGAAATCCGGGCAGTCCGTCAAGATAGCCGCAGTCTCGCGCGACTTGGATGGCGCGATCCATCGCCCTCCCGGCGACGACGACGGTGCGCCCGCAGGCCTGCGCCGCTTCGCCAATGCCGCGCAGCCGCGCGATATTGGACGCGAAGGTGGTGACCAGCACCCGGCCCGGCGCTTCGGCGATCAGCGTGCGCAACGTGCGCGCAACGTCGGCTTCCGAGAAACTGTCGCCCTCGCGCAGGATGTTGGTCGAGTCGCAGATGAGCGCCGTGACGCCCTCGTCGCCAAGCGCGCGGAGCCGCGCCTCGTCGATGCGCGTCCCGACGCCGGGCTGCGGATCGATCTTCCAGTCGCCGGTGTGGAGCAGCAGCCCGAGCGGCGTGCGGATCGCCAGCGCATTCGCTTCCGGAATCGAATGCGCGACGGCGACATATTCGACTTGGAACGGATCGAGATCGAGCTTTGCGCCGGCATGCGTCAGGGAAATGTCGATCTTCGGCGCGCCAGGTTCGTTCAACCGCCGCACTTCAAGGAGACCCGCCGCGAAGGGCGTGGCGAAGACTCGGCATTTGAGCCGCGGCCATAAGGTCGCGAGTCCGCCGATATGATCCTCATGCGCATGGGTGATGCAAATGCCGACAAGATCACGCGCGATCTTCTCGACGAAGGCGATGTCGGCGAAGACAAGATCGACGCCGGGCGCCTCCGTTCCGGGAAAGCCCAGGCCGCAGTCGACCATCAGCCATTTGCGCGCTTTCGGCGGCCCGTAGCCGTAGAGCGCCAAGTTCATGCCGATTTCGCCCAAGCCGCCGAGCGGCACGAAGACGAGGTCCGCGTCGGGCGTCGTCATGCGACGCCTCCCGCCGTGGTCTGGCGCGGGCCGAGCGACACGTCGCCCGCCTCGATGACGCGCTCGCCGTCACGCGTCGCCAACACAAGCCGGCCGATCGCGTCGATGGTCACGAGGCGTCCCTCGACGATCTCGCGCGGCAGCTCAACGCGAATGTGGGCGCCGAGATAGGCGGCGTCCGCCAGCCAAGCTTCTCGGATGCGGGCGAAACCCTCGCCGCCGCGCCAAAGATCAAGCGTGTCGAGGAGCGCGTCGGACAGATGCGTAAAGAGCGTCGCGGCGTCTGGCGCGTTCGGCCCGATTGACGCCAGCGCGCGCGCTTCGAAGGGCAGATCGCACGGCGCCTCAGCGCAGTTGACGCCGAGCCCGATGATCGCGACCGAGGCGCGCGGCGCGCGCGCGTCGCCTGTCGGCACGCCGACATTCTCAAGCAGAATTCCGCCGAGCTTGGCTCCCTCGAGCAGAAGATCATTCGGCCATTTCAGTGCGAAGCGGCCGGCGTCCCCCGTCGCGGCGCGCAGGCCGCGCATGGCCGCGACCCCCGCCACGAAGCCGAGCTGCGGCGCGACGGCGGCTTCGCCAAAATCGCCAAGAACAAGGCTCGCATGAAGATTGCCCGGCGGCGATATCCATTCGCGTCCGAGACGGCCATGGCCGCCCGTCTGCCGCGCGGCCACCACCCATAAAGGTCCGCGCTCGCCCGCCTCGATCAGACGTCGGGCTTCGTCATTGGTCGAATCGACGCTCTCCAGCGCGAGGAGGCGCACGCCGCGGGCGCGCGCCAATGATCCCAACTCCACGCGCGAATTACCTCCCTAGAAAAGCGACTTCGCCGCCGCCGCCGCCGCATCCATGACTGGGGAGGGATAGACCCAAAAGCCAAGCAGCGCCAGCGTGGACGCGCCAAGCACGGCGCGTAGCGCCATCGGTGCGCGGTCGAAGGCCGGCGCCGGCTCGTCGAAATACATGACCTTGACGACCCGCAGATAGTAATAGGCCGCGACCGCGCTCGCCAGGACGCCGATGACCGCGAGGCCAAAGAGGCCCGTGTCGACCGCGGCGAGGAGCACGTAATATTTGGCGAAAAAGCCCGCGAGCGGCGGAACGCCGGCAAGCGAGAACATCAGCATCGCCAGGAAGAAGGCCATCCAGCTATTGGTGCGCGACAGGCCGGCGAGGTCGGAGACGTTCTCGACATATCTGCCTTCGACGCGCATCGCGAGAATGGCGGCGAAGGTCCCGAGCGTCATGATCAGATAGATCGTGAGGTAGATCGCGACGCCGCGCACGCCCGCCTCGTCGCCGGCAGCCAGTCCGATCAGCGCAAAGCCCATATGGCCGATCGAGGAATAGGCCATCAGCCGCTTGATGTTCTCCTGTCCGATGGCCGCGAAAGAGCCCAGCAGCATCGAAGCGATGGCAATGAAGATGATGATCTGGCGCCATTGGTCTTTCACGCCCGGGAAGGCGGTAATGACAATGCGCACGGTGATCGCCACCGCCGCCATTTTGGCGGCCGAAGCGAAGAAGGCGGTGACCGGCGTCGGCGCGCCCTGATAAACGTCGGGCGTCCACATATGGAAGGGCGCCGCCGACATTTTGAAGGCGAGCGCCGCCAGGACGAAGACAAGCCCGAAGATCACGCCGATCGGCGCCGAGGTCGAAACAACCGCCGCGATGCCGGAGAATGAGATCGTTCCGGCGAAGCCGTAGAGCAACGACGCGCCATAGAGCATCATGCCGGAAGAGAGTGCGCCGAGGACGAAATATTTCAGCCCGGCCTCCGACGATCGCCCGTCGTCGCGCGCAAAGGCGGCCATGACATAGAGCGCCAGCGACATCAGTTCGAGGCCGAGATAGAGCGCGATGAGGTTATCGGCCGAAATCAGCAGCAACATGCCGAGCGTCGAGAGAATGATGAGCACCGGATACTCGAATTTTTCGAGTCCGTTGCGTTGCAGCCAGTCGACGGACAGCAGAATCGACACGATCGCGCCGATGAGCGTCAACGCTTTCATGAAGCGCGAGAACCCGTCGTCGATATAGGCGCCGTCGAAGATGCTCGTGTCCGGCGTGCTCGACAGCGCGATCGCGACCAAGGCGAGGCCCAGAATGCCGACGGCCATTTCGTCGACAAGGCCGAAACCGCGCTCGCCGCGGAAAGCGCCGATGAGGATGAGCGCCATCACGCCGACGGCGAGAATGGTCTCGGGAAGAAAATGATGCGCGAGTTGAACGAAAAAGGGCATCGTCAGCGATCCGTCATTGGCCAGCGGCCGCGAGCTTAACCGCGTCGATGAGCGCCGTATGGGTCTGGATGAGATTGTCGACCGACGCCTGCGTCGCGTTCAGAATGGCCTGCGGCTGCACGCCGTAATAAATCGTGAGCAGGACAAGCGGCGTGAAGATCGCAATCTCGCGCGGCGTCAGATCGGCGATGTTCTTGAGGCTGGCCTTGTCCAAGACCCCGAAGATCACGCGGCGGTAGAGATAGAGGGCGTACGCCGCAGACAGAACGACGCCGCTCGTCGCGATCAGCGCGACCCAGCTATTCGCCTGGAACGCGCCGGTCAGCGACAGGAACTCGCCGATGAAGCCCGTCGTTCCCGGCAGGCCGACATTGGCCATGGTGAACAGCATGAACACGAAGGCGTAGATCGGCATGCGGTTGACGAGGCCGCCATAGGCGGCGATCTCGCGCGTATGCATGCGGTCGTAGATCACGCCGACGCAAAGGAACAGCGCGCCGGCGACTAAGCCGTGCGAGATCATCTGGAAGATCGCGCCCTGCATGCCTTGAACATTGAGCGTGAAGAGGCCCATCGTGACGAAGCCCATATGCGCGACGGACGAATAGGCGATGAGCTTCTTGATGTCTTCCTGAACGAGCGCGACGAGCGAAGTGTAGACGATCGCGATCACGGACAGCGCGTAGATGAGCGGCGCGAAATTGGTCGAAGCGTCCGGAAACATCGGCAACGAGAAGCGGATGAAGCCGTAGCCGCCCATCTTCAGGAGAATCGCCGCAAGGATCACGGAGCCGGCCGTCGGCGCCTCGACATGCGCATCAGGCAGCCAGGTGTGCACCGGCCACATCGGCATCTTCACCGCGAAGGACGCGAAGAAGGCGAGCCACAGCCAAGTCTGCATCTCCTTGGGGAAGTCGGTATGCAGCAGCACGGTGATGTCGGTCGTGCCGGCCTTGCCATACATGGCGAGGATCGCGACCAGCATGAGGAGCGAGCCGACAAGCGTGTAAAGAAAGAATTTGAAGCTCGCGTAGACGCGCCGCTTGCCGCCCCAGATTCCGATGATGAGAAACATCGGGATGAGGCCGCCCTCGAAGAAGAGGTAGAACAGCACAAGGTCGAGCGCGCAGAAGACGCCGACCATCAGCGTCTCGAGCACCAGGAAGGCGATCATATATTCCTTCACGCGCTTCTGGATCGAGTCCCAGGAGGCGAGAATGGCGAAGGGCATCAGGAAGGTCGTCAGCAGGACGAAGGGCATCGAAAAGCCGTCGACGCCCATCTTGTAGACGAGGCCCGAGCCGAGCCAGTTTTTCTCCTCGACGAACTGGAACGCCGCGCTTGTCGTGTCGAAGCCGGACCAGATGAAAAGCGACAACGCGAAGGTCGCTAGCGTCGTCGCGAGCGTCGCCCATCGGATGTTGCGCAGGCTCGCTTCGTCATCGCCCTTCTGCGTGAGCAGGAAGGCGACGCCGACGAGCGGCAGGAAGGTGACGCCGGAGAGAATGCCGAAACCAAACATCAGCGCAGCCCCCCGGCGATAAAGTAAGTGACGACCGCCGCGACGCCGATAAGCATGGCGAAGGCGTAGTGATAGACGTAGCCGGTCTGCAAGCGCACCGCGAGCCTGGCGCCATCGGCGACTCGCGCCGCCACCCCGTCAGGCCCGAACCCGTCGATGATCGCGCCGTCGCCGCCCTTCCAGAACAGTCTGCCGAGAGCAAAGGCCGGCCGAACGAACAGGAAGTCGTAGAGTTCGTCGAAATACCATTTGTTGAGCAGAAACCGGTAAAGACGCGGGAAGGTTTTCGCCAGCGCCTGCGCGGTTCCCGGCTTCAGCACGTAGAAATAGAGCGCAACGGCGAAGCCCAGAGCCATCACCACGGTCGGCGCAAGACCGACGCCGAGCGCCACGTCATGGAACTCATGGATGATGTGATTGTCGCGGCCGGTGAAGAGAGCGCCTTTCCAGAATTCATCGTAATCATGGCCAATGAAGTATTTGCCAAAGACGATGCCCGCGCCGAGCGCGCCGAGACCGAGCACCGCCAGCGGCGCCAGCATGACAATCGGCGACTCGTGCGGGGCGTGATGGCCATGGTCGTGGTCGTGCGAATGATCCTGATGCGTTTGATCGCCATCCGCATGGGCTAATTCCGCCGCCGTCGCCTCCTCATCCGCATGGTCCGTTTGAACGGCATGGTCCTTACGGGCGCCAAAGAAGGTCATGAACACCAGCCGCCAGGAATAGAACGAGGTCAAACCGGCGGCGGCCACGGTCGCGACAAAGGCGAACATCGCCATGTGATGATGTTCGCCCGCTGCGAAGGCCGCTTCGATGATCGCGTCCTTGGAATAGAAACCGGCGGTGAACGGGAAGCCCGTGAGCGCGAGTGTGCCGATGATCATCATCGCGAAGGTGAAGGGAATGTCCTTGCGCAGCCCGCCCATGTTGCGCATGTCCTGCTCGTGATGCATGGCATGGATCACGGAGCCCGCGCCCAGGAAGAGCAGCGCCTTGAAGAAGGCGTGGGTAAAAAGATGGTAGACGCCGATGCTATAGGCGCCGACGCCTTCGGCAACGAACATATAGCCGAGCTGCGAGCAGGTCGAATAGGCGATGACGCGCTTGATATCGTTTTGCACAAGGCCGACCGTCGCGGCGAAAATGGCCGTTACCGCCCCAACCAGCGTCACGAATTCGAGAGTCGCGGGCGCATATTCAAAAATCGGCGAAAGACGCGCCACCATGAAGACGCCGGCCGTCACCATCGTCGCAGCGTGAATGAGCGCCGAGACGGGCGTCGGGCCTTCCATCGCGTCCGGCAGCCAGGTGTGCAGCAGGAATTGCGCCGACTTGCCCATCGCGCCGATGAAGAGCAGGAAGGTGGCGAGCGTCAGCGCGTCGACATCCATGCCGAAGACATGGATCGTCTTGCCGGCAAGCCCCGGGACGGCGGCGAAGACCTCCTCAAAACCAAGCGACTTCGTCAGCTGGAAGACGAGGAAAATCCCGAGCGCGAAGCCAAAATCGCCGACGCGGTTGACGACAAAGGCCTTGATCGCGGCGGCGTTGGCCGAGGGCTTTTGATACCAGAAGCCGATGAGCAGATAGGACGCGAGACCGACGCCCTCCCAGCCAAAAAACATCTGCACGAGATTGTCGGCCGTCACCAGCATCAGCATGGCGAAGGTGAACAGCGACAGATAAGCGAAGAAGCGCGGGCGATCCGGATCCTCGTGCATGTAGCCGATGGAATAGAGATGCACGAGGCTCGACACCGTGTTGACGACGACGAGCATCACCGCCGTCAGCGTGTCGACCCGCAGCGCCCAATCGACCTTGAGGTCGCCCACGGTCATCCAATTGCCGATGATCGGCGCATAGCCGTGATCGTGTCCGAGCGCGACGTCAAAGAAGACGATCCATGACAGCACGGCGCAGATCATCAAGAAGCCCGTCGTGACCAGCTCCGAGGCGCGCACCCCGATCCAAGGTCCGAGCGCGCCTGCGATCAGAAAGCCGACAAGCGGAAGAAAGACGATGGCGTAAATCATCGCTGGGGTCAGCCCTTCAAGGAATTGATGTCTTCGACGGCGATCGTGCCGCGGTTGCGATAGAAGGTAACGAGAATCGCGAGGCCGATCGCCGCCTCCGCCGCCGCGACGGTCAGCACGAAGAGCGCAAACACCTGACCCGTCAAATCGGCGAGCGACTGCGAGAAGGCGACAAAGTTCAGATTGACCGCAAGCAGGATCAGCTCAACCGACATGAGAATGACGATGATGTTCTTGCGGTTGAGGATGATGCCGGCGACGCCGAGCGTGAACAGGACCGCTGCGACGACGAGGTAATGCGTGAGGCCGATGGTCAGCATGGATGTCCTCGTTAGACGCCGGTCCGGAACGGAACTTTTTTGATCTCGATCACATTTTCGCGCGTGCGCGCGTTCTGCTCGTCGATCTTCTGCCGCTTGATGTTGGGCTTGTGATGCAGCGTCAGCACGATGGCGCCGATCATGGCGGTGAGCAGCACAAGCGCGGACGCCTGAAAGAAGATCACATATTTCGTATAGAGGATTTGGCCGAGCGCCGCGGTGTTGCTCATTTGCGGAATGATCGGATTGGCGGCGGCGTCTACGGCCGAGGGCGCCGAACTCCAGCCGAGCGCCACGAAACCCAATTCCGCGAGGACGACGACGCCTACCCCGACGCCAACGGGAAGATATTTGGCGAAGCCCTGCTTCAACTCGGCGAAGTCGACGTCGAGCATCATGACGACGAACAGGAACAGCACCGCGACCGCGCCGACATAGACGACGATCAGGATCATCGCCAGGAACTCCGCGCCGGCGAGCAGAAACAGCCCCGCGCCATTGCAGAAGGCGAGGATGAGAAAGAGCACCGAGTGCACCGGATTGCGCGCGAAGATCACGACGCCGGCCGAGGCGATCATGATCGTGGCGAATAGGTAGAAAAATACGGCCTGCACGTTCTTCGTCCTTACTGCGCCGATGCGGCGTGTTCGTTCGCGTCTCTTCGTGTTACCTGTACTGCGCGTCCATCGCGATGTTGCGCGCGATCTCGCGCTCCCAGCGGTCGCCGTTCTCGAGCAGACGCACCTTGTTGTAGTAAAGCTCCTCGCGCGTCTCGACCGAGAATTCCGAATTGGGCCCCTCGACGATGGCGTCGACCGGGCAGGCCTCCTGGCAGTAGCCGCAATAGATGCATTTGACCATGTCGATGTCGTAGCGCGTCGTGCGGCGGGTGCCGTCGTTGCGGCGCGGTCCGGCTTCGATGGTGATCGCCTGCGCTGGACAGATCGCCTCGCAGAGCTTGCAGGCGATGCAGCGCTCCTCGCCATTGGGGTAGCGGCGCAGCGCATGTTCGCCGCGGTAGCGCGGCGACTGCGGATTCTTTTCGTGCGGATAGTTGAGTGTCGCCTTCGGCTTGAAGAAGTAGCGCATCGACAGCAGGAATGCGCCGACGAATTCGGTCAGGAAGAGCGACTTGGCGGCTTGATCGAGTTTCATGACGGCCTCAACTGCCTGCCGGTCCCGCCGGCCAGAACTGCAGCACGGCGGCGACGATGACGACCATGGCGAGGGAGATCGGCAGGAAGACTTTCCAACCCAGACGCATCAGCTGATCGTAGCGATAGCGCGGCACGAAAGCCTTCACCATGGCGAAGAAGAAGAAAAAGAAGCTCACCTTCAGCGTGAACCAGATCACGCCCGGCACATAGGTGAACGGCGCGATTTTGATCGGGGGCAGCCAGCCGCCAAAGAACAGGATCGTCAGCAGCGCGCACATGGTGACGATCGCCACATATTCGGCGAGCATGAACAGAACGTAGGGCGTCGCGGAATATTCGATCATGAAGCCGGCGACGAGCTCCGACTCCGCCTCCACGAGGTCGAACGGCGGGCGATTCGTCTCGGCGAGCGCCGAGACGAAGAAGATGACGAACATCGGGAACAGGCGCAGCCAATACCAGCCGGCCATGCCGTAGGACGTGTCCTGCGCGTGGACGATATCGGTCAGATTGAGCGAGCCGGCGCAGAGCAGCACCGTAATGATGACGAAGCCGATCGAGACTTCATAGGAGACCATCTGCGCCGCCGAGCGGAGCGCCGACAGGAACGGATATTTCGAGTTCGACGCCCAGCCGCCCATGATGACGCCATAGACGCCGAGCGAGGACAACGCGAAAATGTAAAGGATCCCGACATTGATGTCGCCGACCGCCCAGCCGTCGGCGACCGGAATGACGGCCCATGCGGCGATCGAAAGCGTCGCCATGATGAAGGGCGCGAACAGGAAAACGCCCTTGTTGGCGACGTCCGGAATCACCGGCTCCTTGAGCGCGAACTTGAGAAAGTCCGCGAAGCTCTGCAGAAGTCCCCAGGGTCCGACGACATTGGGTCCGCGGCGCAGCTGCACCGCCGCCCAGATTTTGCGGTCCGCGAGGATCACATAGGCCACGTAGATCAGCAACGCGACCGCGATCAAAACGCTCTTCACGAGCGCGAGAACAAGCGGATACGCGATGAAGAAATCCGAAATGGCGCTCGCCCAACCGTCGCTCACGTCCAAAGCTCCTATTCCGCCGCCTGAGCAAGCCGGCCCTGCGCCAGCGCCGAACATTCCGCCATGATCGCCGACGCGCGGGCGATCGGATTTGTGAAGTAGAAGTTTTGGATCGCCGGCGCGAAGGAATCCTTCATCGCCACGGCGGGATGATTGGCGAGAGCGACGACCTGCGCGGATTCGCCCGGCGCAATCTCATCCAGTTCCGCAAAGTGCGGGTGGGACTCGATGAGCCGCCGGCGTAGCGCCGCAAGAGAGTCGAAGGGCAGCGGATTGCCGATCGCGCCCGAGAGCGCGCGCAACACCGCCCAATCTTCTCGCGCTTCTCCTGGCGGGAAGACGACGCGGAAGGCGCGCTGCACGCGGCCTTCCGTATTGACGTAAAGCCCGGATTTTTCCGTATAGGCGGCGCCGGGCAGGATCACGTCGGCGCGATGCGCGCCGCGATCGCCATGCGTGCCGATGTAGACCACGAAAGCCCCGGGTTCGATGGCGATTTCATCGGCCCCGAGGTTGAAGATGAGATCGAGCGCGCCGGCCTTCGCCATCGCGCGCGCATCCAACCCGCCCGCGCCCGGCGCGAAGCCGAGATCGAGCGCGCCGACACGCGCGGCCGCCGTATGCAGGACCGAGAAGCCGTTCCAGCCGTCGCCGAGACCGCCGAGTTTCTGCGCGGCCTGAGCGGCGAGCGTGAGCGCCGCCTCGCCGTCGTCACGCGACAGAGCGCCCTGCCCGACGATGACCAGCAGCTTCTCGGCCGGCTTTGCTGAGCGGATGAACTGCAGAAGCGATTCCGGTCCGGCTCCGAGATAGTCGTAGTCGTAGGTGAGATCGGCGCGCTCGCCGACAAGCGAGATCTTGAAGTCGCCTCTGAGCCAGCGCTTGCGGAGTCGCGCGTTGAGAACAGGCGCTTCCTTGCGCGGATTGGCGCCGATGATGAGCGCGGCGCCCGCCTGCTCGATCCCCGCGACCGTCGCATTGAAGAGATAAGAGGCCCGGCCGAATTTCGGATCGAGTTTGGCCCCGTCCTGGCGGCAATCGAGATTGGGCGTTCCAAGCTGCTCCGCAAGCAGCTTCAACGCGAAGGTCTCTTCGACCGCGGCGAGATCGCCGACAAGCGCGCCGATGCGCGACGCGGACGTCGCCTTCGTTTTGGCGGCGACGGCGGCGAGCGCCTCCTGCCAGGAGGCCGGACGCAGCCGACCGTTCTCGCGGATATAGGGGCGATCGAGGCGCTGCGTCTTGAGACCGTCGACGATCTGGCGCGTCTTGTCGGAAATCCACTCTTCATTCACGAGGTCGTTGATGCGCGGCAGAATGCGCATGACTTCACGGCCGCGCGAGTCGACGCGGATCGCCGAGCCAAGCGCGTCCATGACGTCGATTGTCTCGGTCTTCTGATATTCCCAGGGACGGCCACGGAAGCTTTGCGGCTTGGGCAGCAGCGCGCCAACCGGACAAAGATCCGCGACATTGCCCTGCAGCTCGGAGGTCATCGCGCTTTCGAGATAGGTGGTGATCTCCATATCTTCGCCGCGGCCGATCGCGCCCATGTCTCCCGTGCCGGCGACTTCCGCCGTGAAGCGGACGCAACGCGTGCAATGGATGCAGCGGTTCATCTCGGTCTTGACCAGGACGCCGATATATTTGTCCTCGACCGCGCGCTTGTTTTCATGAAAACGCGAGCTGTCGACGCCGAAGACCAGCGCCTGATCCTGCAGATCGCATTCGCCGCCCTGATCGCAGATCGGGCAATCCAGCGGATGGTTGATCAGCAAGAACTCCATCACCCCTTCGCGCGCCTTTTTCACCATCGGCGATTTGGTGAGGACTTCCGGCGGCGCGCCATTCGGACCGGGGCGCAAATCCTTCACCGACATGGCGCAGGAGGCCTGCGGCTTCGGCGGCCCGCCCTTCACCTCGACGAGGCACATGCGGCAGTTGCCGGCGATCGACAGGCGCTCGTGATAACAAAAGCGCGGAATCTCGGCGCCGGCCTGCTCGCAGGCCTGCAGCAGGGTGAACTCTCCCGGCACGTCCACTTCGACGCCATCGACGAGAATCTTGGTCACTTCGCTCTCTCCGAAGTCTCGATGGGTTCGATCATCACTCGGCCGCCACGCGGATCGGATCGGGATGCGGATTGGCCGCATATTGATCGATGCGACGTTCGATCACGTCGCGGAAATGGATGATGAGCCCCTGGATGGGCCAGGCGGCGGCGTCGCCGAGCGCGCAGATCGTGTGGCCCTCGATCTGCTTTGACACATCGAACAGCATGTCGATTTCTTTCTTGTGCGCGCGGCCTTCGACCATGCGCTGCACGACGCGCCACATCCAGCCGGTGCCCTCGCGGCACGGCGTGCACTGGCCACAGCTCTCGTGCTTGTAAAAGTAAGAGAGGCGCGCGATGGCGCGGATGATGTCGGTGGACTTGTCCATCACGATCACCGCCGCCGTGCCGAGGCCGGACTTCAACGCCACCAGGCTGTCGAAATCCATCGGACAGTCGACGATCTCATGCGACGGCACGCAGCGCACCGATGAGCCGCCGGGAATGACGGCGAGCAGATTGTCCCAGCCGCCGCGCACGCCGCCGCAATGGGTCTCGATCAATTCGCGAAACGAGATCGACATCGCCTCTTCGACATTGCACGGCCGATTGACGTGGCCGGAAATCGAAAAGAGCTTGGTGCCGGCGTTGTTGGGCCTGCCGATGCCGGCGAACCAGGCGGCGCCGCGGCGCAGGATGGTCGGCGCGACGGCGATCGACTCGACGTTATTGACCGTCGTCGGGCAGCCATAGAGGCCGACATTGGCCGGGAACGGCGGCTTTAAGCGCGGCATGCCCTTCTTGCCTTCGAGGCTTTCCAGCAGCGCGGTCTCCTCGCCGCAAATATAAGCGCCCGCGCCGTGATGGACGTAGAGGTCGAACGGATAGCCGTGGACGTTGTTCTTGCCGATCAGCCGCGCGTCATAGGCTTCGTCGACGGCTTTCTGGAGCGCGATGCGCTCGGCGATGAACTCGCCGCGAATGTAAATGTAACAGGCATGCGCGCCCATGGCGAAGCTCGCGATGAGCGCGCCTTCGATCAGCGTATGCGGATCGTTGCGCATGATCTCGCGATCCTTGCACGTGCCGGGCTCCGACTCGTCGGCGTTGATGACGAGATAATGCGGCCGCTTGGGATCGATTTCCTTCGGCATGAAGGACCATTTCAGGCCCGTCGAAAACCCGGCGCCGCCGCGCCCGCGCAGACCCGACGCCTTGATCTCATTGATGATTGAGTCGCGGCCCTTATCGAGCAGCGCCTTGGTGTTGTCCCACTGCCCGCGCTTTCGCGCGCCGGCGAGCGAACGATCGCCGATGCCGTAAAGGTTCGTGAATATGCGATCTGAATCAGCGAGCATCGGCGTTCCCCGCGCTTTCGTCGTGCGCGTCGTTTTGGTTCCGGCGGTCACAAGCTTTCATCTCGGACAATCCCGAGACGTCGGCGCTGTCGAGCGGCGGCGTCTGGACGCCGCCAATGAGGCGTACGAGCGACGCGCCTATGTCGCGCACAGCGTCGACCATCTCGCTGATCGTTTCGGCAATCATGCTCATCGCAACTATTTCCCTTCGCCGTAAAGCGAGGTCAGACTCGTCAGCTTGCCCGCCGGCTCCGACGAGACGCGGCCGATCTGCGAACCGGTCTTCACCGGACGACGCGCGGCGAGATTGTCGAGAAGCTTCTCGAAATTCTCGGCGGTCAGATCCTCGTAATAGTCGTCGTTGATCTGCACCATCGGCGCGTTGCAGCATGCGCCGAGGCACTCGACCTCGAGCCAGGAAAACAGCCCGTCGTCGGTCACGCGCCGCTGAGGGCCCACCCGGCGATGCAACACGTCAATGATTTCATCCGAGCCAGCGAGCAGGCACGGCGTCGTGCCGCAAAGCTGGATAAAATATTTGCCGACGGGCTCGAGGTTGAACATCGAATAGAAGGTCGCGATTTCAAGCACGCGGATCTTCGCCATGCCGAGCGCGTCCGCGACTTTTTCGATCGCCGCCTGCGACAACCAATTGTCATGCTGCTTTTGCGCCTGCCACAGCGCCGGCACGACCATGGAGGCCTGGCGGCCATCGGGATATTTGGCGATCTGCTTCTCGAGCCACGCCTTGTTTTCGGGCGTGAATTCGAAGCTCTCTGTCTGTTTTTCGGCGAGACGACGGACGGACATTAGCGATCGACCTCCCCGAACACGATGTCGAGCGAACCCAGAATCGCCGAGACGTCAGCGAGCATGTGGTTCTTGCAGAGAAAATCCATGGCGGACAAATGCGCGAAGCCCGGCGCGCGGATCTTGCAGCGATACGGCTTGTCGCCGCCATCGGAGACAAGGTAGACGCCAAACTCGCCCTTCGGCGCTTCGACCGCGGCGTAGACCTCGCCCTGCGGCACGTGGAACCCTTCGGTGAAGAGCTTGAAGTGATGGATCAAGGCTTCCATCGAGCGCTTCATCTCGCCGCGCGAGGGCGGCGTGATCTTATGATTGGGCGCCATCACCGGGCCGCGGTTTTCGGCGCGCATGAGCTTCTCGACGCATTGCTTCATGATCGAGGTCGACTGCCGCATCTCCTCCATGCGGATCACGGCGCGGTCGTAGCAATCGCCATGCTTGCCGACCGGAATGTCGAACTCCATTTCCTCGTAGCACTCGTAAGGCTGCGCCTTGCGCAGATCCCAGGCGGCGCCCGAGCCGCGCACCATCACCCCCGAGAAACCCCATTTCCAGGCGTCTTCCAGAGAGATGACGCCGATGTCGACGTTGCGCTGCTTGAAGATGCGGTTGCCGATGAAGAGTTCATCGAGATCTTCGACGACCTTGAGGAACGGGTCGCAAAAGGCGCCGATATCCTCGACGAGCTGGTCGGGCAGGTCGCGCGCGACGCCGCCGGGCCGGAAATAATTGGCGTGCATGCGCGCGCCCGAGGCGCGCTCGTAGAACACCATCAGCTTTTCGCGCTCTTCATAGCCCCACAGCGGCGGGGTGAGCGCGCCGACGTCCATCGCCTGCGAAGTGACGTTGAGCAGATGCGACAAGAGGCGGCCGATTTCGGCGTAAAGCACGCGAATGAGCTGGCCGCGGCGCGGAACGTCGACGCCGAGCAGACGCTCGATGGCGAGACAGAAGGCGTGCTCCTGATTCATCGGCGCGCAATAGTCGAGCCGATCGAAATAGGGCACGTTCTGCAGATAGGTGCGCGACTCCATCAGCTTTTCGGTGCCGCGATGCAGGAAGCCCACATGCGGGTCGACGCGCTCGACGACCTCGCCGTCCAACTCCAGAATCAGGCGCAGCACGCCATGCGCCGCCGGATGCTGCGGGCCGAAGTTGATGTTGAAGTTACGTAGCCCTTGCGATTCGGGCTTCGCTGGCGCGGGGGTTTGATCGTTCATCTCGACGCGCTCACTTGCTCGCCTTCTCGTCGCCGGGAAGGTCGTAGTGCACGCCCTCCCACGGCGAAAGGAAATCGAAGTTGCGGTATTCCTGGCTGAGCCGCACCGGCTCATAAACGACGCGCTTCTGCTCGTCGTCGTAGCGCACCTCGACGAAGCCCGTCATTGGGAAGTCCTTGCGCAGCGGATGACCGTCAAAGCCGTAGTCGGTCATGATGCGGCGCAGATCGGGATGGCCGGAAAAGATCACGCCGAAGAGATCGTAAGTTTCGCGCTCGAACCAGTCTGCGCCGGGATAGAGCGTGACGAGCGAAGCGACAGGCGTTTCTTCCGACGCCGGCGTCTTGATGCGGATACGACGGTTGTATTTGGGCGAGAGCAGATGCGCGACGACCTCGAAGCGCTCGGCCCGCTGCGGGTAATCCGCCGCCGTCACGTCGATGAAGCACACGAAAAGACAGTCGGGGCTGTCGCGCAGATGGGCGGCGACCTCGAGCCAGCGGTCGCGCACGACGGTCAACGTAAGTTCGCCATAGGCGACCTTCACCTCCGTCACCGCGCCGAGCAAGGCACCGCTGATTTTAGCGCCGAGAGCTTCCAACTCAGCCGACATCCTAAATTCCTTGGCCTGCCGCTCTTCCCTCGTCCTTCGAGACGGCGGCTGCGCCGCCTCCTCAGGTTGAGGGAATTGCTTGACCCGACCTCATCCTGAGGAGCCCGCGCAAGCGGGCGTCTCGAAGGACGAGGGCGGACAACTCCTCAATTTCGCGTCGTTAGCGCTCGATCGTGCCCGTGCGCCGGATTTTCTTCTGCAACAGCAGCATGCCGTAGACGAGCGCCTCCGCCGAAGGCGGGCATCCCGGCACGTAGATGTCGACCGGAATGATGCGATCGCAGCCGCGCACCACCGAATAGGAATAGTGATAGTAGCCGCCGCCGTTGGCGCAGGAGCCCATCGAGATCACGTAACGCGGCTCCGGCATCTGGTCGTAGACCTTGCGCATCGCTGGCGCCATTTTGTTCGTCAGCGTGCCGGCGATGATGATGCAGTCGGACTGACGCGGGCTCGCGCGCGGCGCAAAACCGAAGCGCTCCAGATCATAGCGCGGCATCGCCGCCTGGATCATCTCGACGGCGCAGCAGGCGAGACCGAAAGTCATCCACATCAGCGAGCCGGTGCGCGCCCAATTGATGACGTCGTCCGTGGCGGTGACGAAAAACCCCTTGTCGGCGAGTTCGTCGTTGAGATGCAGAAAGAACGGGTCGTCCGAGCCGACAGGCTTGCCGGTGCGCGGATCGATCAGTCCCTTGGGCTGCGGCGCGATCAGAGTCTGGCGCGCGCTTTCCTTCTCGATCAGTCCCATTCCAGAGCTCCCTTGCGCCACTCGTAGACGAAGCCGACGGTGAGCACGCCAAGGAAGGCCATCATCGACCAGAAGCCGAAGGCGCCCGCTTCCTTGAAGGCCACCGCCCAGGGAAAGAGAAAGGCCACTTCAAGATCGAAGACGATGAAAAGCAGAGAGACGAGATAGAAGCGCACGTCGAATTTCATGCGCGCGTCATTGAAGGGGTTGAAGCCGCATTCGTAGGCGGAGAGCTTTTCGGGGTCCGGCGCCTTGAACGCAAGCAGGAAGGGCGCAACGAGCAATGCGCCGGCAATCACGGCCGAAAGGGCGATGAAGATCACCAGCGGCAGATATTGTTCGAGCAGCGGCATGAGTCTGGTCCGACTTCGGCGGGGCGAGGGCCGGTCGCGGGAGCGTTTCCTTGGCGTTATTCCTTAGAACGACTCCAGGCCGCGCGTTCCGTAACAAAGGCCATTGTGCAAAGCAAGAGAGGAAGCGCCCCGTCGGCAAATTGGCCGCAGCCTTTTGACGAGGCGCCTCTATATTGCGCGTCGCTCAGTCAGGAGTGGAATGGCGCGACACGGTCGCCGCGGCGTCGAACTCCTGAAAGCGCGCGGACCGTCTGGCCATCGCTTCGGCGTCTTCGCCCCAGGCGCGCATCTGCCAATCTTCATCGACATTGGCCGCCTCCCAGGCCTTGCCGGCGTCTATTTCGTGTCGGGCGGCTGCTAGCGCAAGGACCGCGGAGCCTGATAGCGTCGTCATGACGTGCAGCGCCGCGAGCCTGAGCGGCGCGCCGGCGCCCTCCCCCACATAATCGCGCACGGCGCGCGCAAACGCGTCGAGCGCCTCCTGCGGCTGTTCGATGAACATGACGCCTTCGGCGAGCGCGAGCTTGGCGCCGAGCGTGTCGCGCGCGAAGGCGACGAGCGGGTCCCAGGCCGCCGACTGAGCAGCCGCGAGGCTCTCCGGCTGGCCGGCGCGGTAGCAGATGAGGTCGGAGGCGGCATATTTGACGACATCGGCTTCGACCTCGGCCATTTGCGCCGCCACGCCGTCGAGCGCGGTGTTCATCAGCTTGGTGAGCGGCATCGTCGCCGGATCGATCGTCTCGCCCTGCTTCGCCCATTCGGCGGCGATCGCTTCCGCCAGCGGCTGTGACGGCGCGACCAGCGGACGCTTTGCCGGCGTGTTGACCGGCCGACCGTCAAGGAAAATCCCGTAGCCGCCCTTGGCGGGCGCCGCGACCGCCTCCTTATAGAAGCGCTTGGGTAAGGGACGCGCCGGTTCGCGCGCGGCCTTTATCGGATCGCGCTCCTCCGGGGAGACGAAAAAATCGGCGTCGAGGCCGGTCGACTCCTTTGACATTTGTCATCCTTGCCAAGAGGCGCCTAAGGAAACGCCGCCCGCCGGGCTTTTCCCGGCCCTTTAAGCGTCCGGCGCGTCCTCGATCGGATCATGACGCTTCACATCGAAGCCGAAGAGTTCCCAGCTCCGTTGCATATGATCGGGCAGCGGCGCGGTCACGTCCAGCGTTCCGCTCCTTGGATGCGGCAGGACGAGCCGGCGGGCGAGGAGGTGGAGCTTGCGTTCGAGCCCCTCCGGCACGGCGCGCAGAGGGTCGCGACGGCGGACCTCGTCCTCCGGGCGATGGCCATATTTGGGGTCGCCGAAAATCGGATGGCCGATCGCCTCGGCATGGGCGCGCAACTGATGCGTGCGTCCGGTGAGCGGCTTCATCGACAGCCAGGCGCAACGCGGCGCAACCTTGTCGACGATCGCGTAATAGGTCAGTGAATGCTGCGCGTCGGCCTCGCCATGTTTGGCGACGCGCATTTTCTCGAGCTCTCTTGCGCCGCCTCTGGATGTCTCCATGCCCGCGCCCTTCGCCAGATACAGCGAAATCCGGCCCTGCGCCGGCTTCGGCACGCCTTCGACAAGCGCCCAATAGATCTTCTTGGCCTGCCGGGAGCGGAAAATCTCGCCCAGGTCGGCGGCCATCCGCCGGTTCTTGGCGATGAGCAGCACGCCGGAGGTGTCGCGGTCGAGGCGATGCACGAGCACGGGCCGCGTGTCGCCCTTGGCAAGCGATTCCAGCATCCCGTCAATATGCCGCGTCTGGCCGGAGCCGCCCTGCGTCGCCAGCCCATAGGGCTTGTTGAGGACCAGCACATCCTTGTCCTCGAACAGCGTCATGTCGGCCAGCGCCAACGCGTCCTTGGGGTCGGCGCGTTTCACCGCCGGCGCGGCGGGGGCCTCGATCTTCAAAGGCGGCACCCGAATCTTTTGGCCCACTTCGAGCCGCGTCGATGTTTCGACCCGCTTGCCATCGACTCGCACTTCGCCCTTGCGGCAGATTTTGGCGAGATGGGACAAAGCGAGACCGGGATAACGCCGCTTGAACCAGCGGTCGAGGCGCATCCCCGCCTCGTCCTCGGTGACGAGGGCGGTGGAGACGCCGCCCGCGGCGGCGGTCGTTGATGATTCTGGACGAGCGGCCATGCCGGCTTATCGGCCATCGGCAGCCGCGTGTCGATTCGCATGACGGCAATATTTCCAGAGGAAGCGTGGGTGTTACACAAAGCCGCATCGCCTCGCGACCCGGTCGAGCGCTAAGCTTGAACAAGGCGTATGGTGGCAAATTTTTTAAGGCGCGTCGGCGGCGGAGCGCTTCACCGTGAACAAGATTACGACGAGTTCGATCACCGGCGCGCGGACGGAAGACCGCCCGCCGCTCAGGCCTCGCTGGCTGCATCCCGTCTCGACCGCTGCGGTCGTGGGGATATTCCTCGCCTTCTTCGCCTCAGGGATTTATTGGCCGCAAACGATCGTCGATCTGGGCGGCATCGGCGCAGACCTCATCCCGGAAGGCGTGTCTCTGGAGGCGGGCGACCCCGCGCCTGAAGGAGATTCGCTGGAAGACCCGCTGCCGTTCGAAGAAGCTTCGCTCACCGATGAGGGATTCGACGAACTGATCGACGATGAGCCGCCGCCCCCGCTGATCATGGAGCCCGACGAGATTCAGGCGCCAGAGAGAAAAGAGAAGGCGCAGAAAAAGCAAAAGGTCGAGAAGCCCAAGATCGAGAAGTCCAAGCAAGCCGAGCAAAAACCCCGGGCGCGACGAGTGGCGGCTGTAAACGACGACCGCCGCGCCGACCACACCGGTCGGCGCTATGGGCTCCCCGGCGGAACAGGCCAAGGCGTGGGCAGAGCGCGCATCGCCGGTCGTTACGGATTGCCTGGAGGCAGCGACGATGGTTCGGGCGGCGCCGAGGCGACCTGTCTGGCCCAGATCGCGGCGTCAATCCGCGGCCATACGCCCGCTGCGACGAGCCTCGGACCGGGATCAGTCGTCGTCACTTTCTATGTGAACGCCGGCGGCGGTCTTTCGGGCGTTTCTGTTTCGGGCGGAAGCGCCGCGCATGCGGCGATGGCGCGGCGCATTGTCGCCTCGTCGCGCGGACCGTCGAGCTGCGGCCCGGTATACGCCCGGCAGGGCATCACGTTTCAATAGGGTTTGACGTCGCGAGGCCGCGGGAGGGCTCCGAAATGGAATTTGCTCCAATGTCGCCGTTCGGCATGTTTCTTTATGCCGGACCTGTGAGCAAACTGGTGATGGCGTTGCTTCTCGCCGCGGCGGTCTGGACCTGGGTGCTCATCATCGATGGCGTCTTTGTTCTGCGGCGTCTTTCCAAGGCGCTGGATCGGGTGCGCGCCGGCGGCGACATTGGCGTCCTCTGGCCGATCGCCGAGGCCGCGCGCGAAGCGTCGCAGGCTGAATTGCCCAACGAAACCATTCATCAAAAGCGCGAACGAATCTTGCAGCAGATGAACCGCGCCGCGCGCGAATTCATGCTCGACGCCCAAGGCGGGCTCCCGGTTCTGGCCATCGTCGCCTCGGCGGGACCCTTTGTCGGCCTGTTCGGGACGGTTTGGGGCATTATGTCGAGCTTCTCGGGGATCGCGCAGACTCAAGACACGAGTCTTGCGGTCGTCGCCCCCGGCATCGCGGATGCGCTCGCCGCAACGGCCTATGGGCTCGCCGCCGCGATTCCGGCCGCGATCGGCTACAACCGCATGGGCATGGCCTTCGGCGGTCTCAAAGAGAGAATGAGCCGCTACATCCTGACCTATGCGACGTCGATCGCTTAGAGCAGGTTCCGAAAAGGTTGACGGACTTTTTCGATGAGAACCTGCTCCAACATTTCGATTGTGAGCGATTCCTTATCGATCACGTGATTCCATGCGATCGGGAAGCGCTCTAGCGGCGGAGACGCGCGCGCCATCTTGGCCGGCGGGACGTCCTCATCTAGAGTCGCATCGTTTCTGATTGAACGAGGGCCAGGATGAGCGATCGGTCGACCGAGCAGGCGGCGCTCGAAAGAGCCAATCTTGACGCCCGAATCGCCTTCGTGGCCGCGAGCTTTCTCCTGGCGTACGCCTTTGCGGCGCTTCTCGACCGCGTCGGCGCGCCGGAGCGCTTTGTCGGCGCGGCGCCGCCCTATTTCACCATCCTCGGCCTCGCCACGCTCGGCTTCCTTCTGCATTCGATGCGCGCGTCGGTCTATTACACCGCCGGCCGCGGACTGCCCGCCGCCTACGCCGGCTTCGCCAACGCCGCGATCGTGATCGCCCTGGTGCTGCCGTTCGGCGCACGGCTTGCGGGCGGCAGCTGGGCTGTAGGCGCTGTCGCCGGCGTCTTCATCGGTCTCGCCGCCGCGGGCCTTTACGTCGGCCCGCTGCTGCGCAAAACCGGCGTTTTTTCCATTTCCGAGCTGCTTTGCGCACGTTTCACAAGCGCCGCCACGCGCGTCGGCTTCATCGGCGCGGTGGCGCTATCTTCGACGCTACTGGCCGCCGCCGGCGGCCTGATCGCGGTGAACGCGCTTGTCGAACTCACCGGCGCCAACCGGGGCTTCGCGGCATTTCTGATCGCCGCGGCAAGCCTGATCATCGCCGGTCCGGGCGGACTTTCGGGCGTCATGTGGGCGGCGGCGGCCGCCGCCGGCGTGGCGACGCTGGGCTTCGGCTGGCCCATCGCCGCGCTCGGTCTCCATGACGCGCTGCCGAACGGGCTGATTTTTGGCGGCGCCGCCTCCACGGAGGCCGCGAAACTGCTGGAGAGCTGGGGGGTGACGCCGGCGCCCTTGGGCCTTCCGGTCGAATTCGCCACGACGCTCGCCGTGGCGCTGGGGATCGCGACGCTCGCGCCGGTGCTCGCGGCCTCGGTGGCGACCGGGGACGGACGAAGCGCACGGCGCGCCGGGGTCGCCGCCCTCTTCTGGACCGTCGTCATCGCCTTGCTGGCGGCGGCGGCGATCGCCGCTTCGGCGCTGTCGCTCGCCCGCGCCACGGCGGGACAGCCGCCCGAACGCCTGCCGCAAGCCATCTATCAGGCGAGCGAGCGCGGACTTGTCAGCATCTGCGGCTATTACGTGCGCGGGCCGTCAGAGGCTCAGCGCGCCTGCGCGGCGAAGGGATACGCGCCCGGCGCGCCGCTCGCGGCGGCGGAGATTCGCCCGATCGACGGCGACGTCCTGCTCGGCGCGCTGCCGCAGGCGGCGGAGCTCGGCGCGGCGTCTTCGGGGCTCATCGCCTCAGCGCTTGTCGCCATCGGCCTGGCGCTCGCCACGGCGGGCCTGCAAGCCTGCGCAACAGCCTTCGGCCATGACGCGCTCTACCGGCTGCGCGGCGAGATCGACCTGACGAGCCGGCGTCTCGCCGTCAACCGCGTCACGCTCGTGATCGTATCGACTCTGGCTTACGTGACCGCCGTCACCGGCGTCTTCACGCCAGGCGCGCTCGTCGCGGCGGCGCTCGCCGTGTCCGCGGCCTGCCTCGCGCCGTCGCTCGTCCTGGCGTTTTGGTCGCGCGCGGGCGATCGCGAAGCGCTCGGCGCGCTCTGCGGCGGGGCGGTGGGCCTATTCAGCGCCTTGGCCGTGGCGGGATCGCCCAATCGCATCGAAATCTATGCGCTCTGCGCGCTTGCGGGCATAACGCTTGGCGGCGCGCTTGGACTGTTGTCGGGACTGACCTCGAAAAGCGACAAGCCTGCGGCGCGCGCCTTCATCACCCGCATGTTGCGCGGCGACGCCCAGATGCTCCAGCCGGACAAGGGGGCATAGGACTCAAGGCTTTGTGCTGAAGAAGAGAATGTCCCAGATCGAATGGACGATTCCATAATTGCTGTGTGATTTACGATCTCGGCGTCCAATATGACGTGACCGAGCTTGTCCACGCGGAAGTGGAAATCAACAGGCTGGGGCAGCGCCTGAAGGCGTTGGAGAGAGGGCGTAAGCCCCCTATCCATCTCCTGCATTTCTGCTATAACGCCTCGGCACGCCCCGGTCCGCCGGGGCGGCTCCGTTTTCGCGCGACCCTGCTGGACGACATCCCGGCCTTGGCCGCGGAGCGCGGATCACCCCAGAAAAACAAGGACAATCCGATGTCGATCACGGCGGAGCGCAAGCAGTCGCTCATCAAGGAATATTCCACCAAGGCGAACGACACGGGCTCGCCCGAGGTGCAGGTGGCGATTCTCACCGAACGAATCACCAATCTGACCGAACACTTCAAGACGCATGCGAAAGACAATCACTCGCGTCGCGGGCTCCTGAAGCTCGTTTCCCAGCGCCGCCAGCTCCTCGACTATGTGAAGGTGCGGGACGAACCGCGCTACAAGAGCCTGATCGAGCGGCTCGGCATCCGCCGCTAACCAGCTGAGCGAAAGCGGCGCGACGATGCGCCGCTTTCCCCAAGATGGGCGTCCAGAGGGGCGCTCGCCACGACCAACGCGTAAAGTCATGGCAGGATCGCCGGACGCTGCGTCGACGCTTTACCAAACACCGCTGCCGCAGCTTCTCGCCGTCTTGCTCATGACGAACCGCAGGTTCATCAGAGAAAGACCAGCATGTTCCAGATTCACCGCGAAGAACTCGATTGGGCCGGGCGTAAGCTCGTGCTCGAGACCGGCAAGGTCGCCCGGCAGGCCGACGGCGCCGTGATGGCGAGTTGGGGCGAGACGACCGTGCTCGCGACAGTGGTTTCCGCCAAGACGGCCAAGCCCGGCCTGGACTTCTTCCCGCTCACCGTCAATTATCAGGAAAAAGCCTTCGCGGCGGGCCGCATTCCCGGCGGCTACTTCAAGCGCGAGGGGCGCCCGTCGGAGCGCGAGACGCTCCTCTCCAGACTCATCGACCGGCCGATCCGCCCGCTGTTTCCCGACGGCTATCGCAACGAGACGCAGGTGGTCGTCACCGTGCTGTCGCATGATCTGGAAAACGATCCCGACGTTCTCGCCATGGTCGCGGTCTCGGCGGCGCTGACGCTCTCCGGGGTGCCCTTCATGGGCCCCATCGGCGGCGCGCGCGTCGGCATGGTCAATGGCGCGCTGAAACTCAATCCGACAATCGAAGAAATGAAACTTTCTGAACTCGATCTCTTCGTCGCCGGCACGCAGGACGCCGTGCTGATGGTCGAGTCGGAAGCGAAAGAGCTGTCAGAAGAGACGATGCTCGAGGCCGTGATGACCGGTCATCGCGGCTTTCAACCGGTGATCGACGCGATCATCCGCCTCGCCGAGCGCGCCGCCAAAGACCCCCGCGACCTCATCGTTCCCGACACCACGGATGTCGCGAGCGCCGTCGCCCAGCTCGCCGAAGCCGAGCTGCGCGAAGCCTATAAGCACACTGTCAAGCAGGAGCGTTATGCCGCCGTCGACGCCGTGAAGGCGAAGGTGACCGCAGCGCTCTTCCCGGAAGGCGGCGAGGCCAAGTTCCCCAAGGAAGAAGTTGGTGCGGCCTTTAAGGAGCTTCAGGCCAAGGTCGTGCGCTGGAACATTCTCGACACCGGCGTGCGCATTGACGGGCGCGACGTGAAGACCGTGCGCCCGATCGTCTCCGAAGTCGGCGTTCTGCCGCGCACGCATGGCTCCGCGCTGTTTACGCGCGGCGAAACGCAGGCGCTGGTCGTCGCCACCTTGGGCACGGGCGAGGACGAGCAATATGTCGACTCGCTCGAAGGCACCTATAAGGAGCGCTTCCTGCTCCATTATAACTTCCCGCCCTATTCGGTCGGCGAGACCGGCCGTATGGGTTCGCCCGGCCGACGCGAGATCGGCCATGGCAAGCTCGCCTGGCGCGCCATCCGGCCGATGCTGCCGGCCCCCGCGGAGTTCCCCTACACGCTGCGCGTCGTTTCCGAGATCACCGAATCGAACGGCTCCTCGTCGATGGCCACTGTCTGCGGCACGTCGCTCGCGTTGATGGACGCGGGCGTGCCGCTGAAGGCGCCGACCGCCGGCATCGCCATGGGCCTCATTCTCGAGGGCGAGCGCTTCGCGGTGCTCTCCGACATACTGGGCGACGAGGACCATCTCGGCGACATGGACTTCAAGGTGGCGGGCACGTCGAACGGCGTCACCTCGCTGCAGATGGACATCAAGATCGCCGGCATCACCGAAGAGATCATGCGCGTCGCTCTCGCCCAGGCGCGCGACGGCCGCCTGCATATCCTCGGCGAGATGGCGAAGGCGATCACGGCTTCGCGCGCCGAGCTTGGCGAATTCGCGCCGCGCATCGAGACGTTGAAGATTCCGACCGACAAGATCCGCGACGTGATCGGCACCGGCGGCAAGGTCATTCGCGAGATCGTCGAGAAGACCGGCGCCAAGATCAATATCGAGGACGACGGCACGGTGAAGGTCGCCTCCGCCGACGGCAATTCGATCAAGGCGGCGATCAACTGGATCAAGTCCATCGCCTCTGATCCCGAGGTCGGCTTGATCTACGAGGGCACGGTGGTGAAAACCGCGGACTTTGGCGCCTTCGTCAACTTCTTCGGCGCCAAGGACGGGCTCGTTCACATCTCGCAGCTCTCCAAGCAGCGCGTGAACAAGACGACCGACGTCGTGAAGGAAGGCGACCGCGTGAAGGTCAAACTTCTCGGCTTCGATGACCGCGGCAAGGTCCGCCTCTCGATGCGCGTCGTCGACCAGGAGACCGGCGAAGACCTCGAGGCCAAGGAAAAGGCCGAAGCCGTCGCGGCGAACGGCGGAGAATAGGACATTCACCGGGCGGCTTCTCGAAGCCGCCCGTTTTTCTTGGCGCGGAAACGGCCGAACGAATTCATGAATGTTATTTGCGCGGCCGCGCGGACCGCGCAGATGTCCCTTCCCGGCCGCCTTGCCAAGCCCGCGGCGCGCCCTGTCTATAGGTTGAACGCAGCGACAGGGGCGGACATGAACGAGGAGTTGGAAACGGCGGCGCTCGTCGAACAGGATCAGAACCTCTCAATTGACGTTTTTGTTCTCGCCAGACTCGCCGTCACGCTCGCGTTTATTTGCGCCACGATTCTGATCTCTGCGCCCTTTCTGCCGGCGCTCACCTGGGCGCTTGTGCTCGCGGTTGTGTTCATTGGGCCGCATCGCCTGCTGGAGCGCTTCCTGCCGCCCTCCGTTGCGGCCGGCGTCTCCATGCTGATCGTCGGCCTCGTCATCGTTGGACCGCTGCTGCTGATGATTGAACGGCTGGTCAGCGAGGCCGCCGCAGGCGTCGACTACGTTCAGAAAACGGTGCAGCAAGGCGACTGGCAAACGATGCTCGACGCGCATCCTTGGCTCGGCGGCTTCCAAAGCTGGATCGCACGCAGATTCGATCTACAAGCGACGTTCTCGCAACTTGGCGCCTTTGTCACCAATATCGCCGCGAACTTTCTACGTGCGTCCACCGGTCAGATCATCACCACTCTTCTCGCCTTCTATCTCCTGTTCTTTTTCCTGCGCGACCGAGCCGTGGCGCTGCAGACGCTCGCCCGACTGTCGCCCTTCTCCAATCTCGAAACCGGCATGATCATCGTGCGCGTGCGCGATACGATCCGTGCGATCCTCTTTGGCACGCTGGCGGTGGCGGCGCTGCAAGGCCTGCTTGGCGGATTCATGTTCTGGGTGCTGGATTTCAATTCGCCGGTGCTGTGGGCGTTGATCATGGGGCTTCTCTCGATCGTTCCGGTGCTCGGCTCTTTTGTCATTTGGATTCCGGCGACGATTTACCTCTTGATCGAGGACCGTTGGGTTGAAGCCTTGATTCTCGGGCTATGGGGCGGCGTGGTGATCTCCAGCATCGACAATTTGCTTCGACCGCTGCTCATCGGCGACAGCATGCGGCTACATACGGTGCCAGCCTTCATCGCCATGCTCGGCGGCCTTCAACTGTTCGGCGCTTCGGGCATCGTCCTCGGCCCCATCGTCATGGCGCTCAGCCCGTTGTTGCTGGAATTCTGGCGCCGCCGAGTCGGCCCCGATCAGCCGGCTTAGAGCGCTTCCCGATCACATGGAATCATGTGATCGATAAGGAATCGCTCAAAATCAAAATGCTGGAGCAGGTTCTCATCGAAAAAGTCTGTCAACTTTTTCGGAACCTGCTTGCCTCGGCGCCGCCGGATCTACGCCAGCGCGCGTTGAAGCGCGTTCGCAAGCGCCGATTCGTCGGCTTCGAGCACGCTGGCGTTCTGCGTATAGATCAGAAAGCAGCGCAGCCGCTTGCCGGGAAAGAGCGGCGCGACAGCGGCGCGATAGAGCGCGAGCTGGCGCACATGCGCGTCTTCGAGCTTGGCGCGCGGCCGTCCCGTCTTGAATTCGGCGATGAGCGCTTCGGTCGCGGTTTCGGCAAGCCGGTCAATGCGGCCGGAGACGACGGCGCCGTTCTCGAGCGTCGCGACGATGTCGACCTCAGGAGTCGAGTCTGGGCCAAAGAGCGGCGCAAGACGCGCGTCGGCGAGAACCGCAAGCGCCGACTGCGCCAGCGCCTCTCGCCGGTCCTCGTCCAGAAAGCCGCCGCGCGCCGAAAGAAAGCGCCGGGCGACGCTTTGCCGATCTTCCGTCGCGCAGGCCGGCAGATGCTGCAGCAGCGCATGGACGAGACGGCCGTGCAGCAGACGTTCCGCTTCGCCTCGGCGCGCAGTCACGCCCACCACGCCATTGGCGATGAGGTCCGCGCCAGCGAGCGCGCTCGAGGGACGCAGCGGCGGCGACGGCGCAACTTCAGGCCGCGCCTTGGTCTTGGCGAAGGCCGGAATGTCCACGGCGGCGGCCTGCGGCGCTCTTCTCGAAAGATCGAAGCGCGGCGGAACCGCGCCGCGGCGCAGAATCGTCGATGTCGCATCGAGGGGGTCGGGCAAAGTCTCGCAGCGCGATTCGAGCGCGTCGCGTATGGCGTCGTACCAGCAGCCGTCGGCGCGACCGTTGACGCCATGAGCGCCGCAAATATAGAGCCGCTCCTCGGCGCGGGTCAGCGCGACATAGAGCAGGCGCTGGCTTTCCTCGCGCTCGCGCCGCCGATGCGCCTCACGCTCCTGCTGGAGGGCGACCGGGTCGCTGTCCTTGCCGATCGACCAGAGGAGCGCCGCTTCGTCAGCCTCGCCGAACGCGTAGAGCTTCGGATCGTGCTTGCCGGCGGGGGCGCCGCAGGTGTCCGGCAAAAACACGATCTTCGCCTCCAGACCTTTCGCGGCATGAGCGGTCATCACCCGCACGGCCCCGCCGGCCGCTTCCATATCGCGCTTGATGGAAAGATCGAGCGACTTGGCCATCGCCAGAAAGGCCGTCAGCGACGGCGGCTGTTCGCGCTCGAAACTCGCGGCGAGCTTTAAGAATTCGTCGATCGCGTCCTCCGCTTCGCCGCCCAGTCTCGCCATGAGCCGCGTGCGTCCGCCGTCAGGGCCGAGAACGCTGCTGTAAAAATCGAACGGCGCCAGAGCCGCAGCATCGCGTCGCAAGCGTCGAAGCCGCGCCGCGGCCTCCCGGCAGCGCGCGTCTTCGGACTGCTCAAGCGCTTCGATCAGTGACGCGCGACGACCTGGCGCGAGCGCGATGAGATCGTCGTCGTCGAAGCCGAAGAACGGCGACTTCAGGACGCTCGCCAGCGTCAGATCGTCTTGCGGCAACAGCGCCGCGCGTCCAAGCGCGACGAGATCGTGGACAGCGATGTGGTCGGCGAGATTGAGCCGGTCGGCGCCAGCCACGGGGACATGTTCGTTTTTCAAAGCGCGAATGATCGCCTCGAAGAGCGGACCACGCTTGCGCACGAGAATCAATATATCGCCGGGTTCGACAGGGCGCAGCGCGCCGCCGTCTTCGACACATTCGCCGTTCTGAGGCGCAAGCAGCGTCCTGACCTTGCGCGCCAGTCTTTCCGCGAGACGCTCATTGGGGTCGCTCGCGTCGACATAGTCGAGCGGCAGGCGCCAATCGCTCGGGTCCTGCGCTTTATCCGCGCCGATCGGCTCCCAGATTTCGATGAGCGCCGCGACGTCGGATTTCCAAGCGTCGTGCCTTGGCGCCGGCTCCTGCGGATCGCCGCAGAAGCCGAGGCGATTCTCTTCAATCGCGAAAATGTCGTCGACCGCTTGCAGCACGCCGGGCGAAGAGCGGAAGGATTGCGTGAGCCTCACCTCTTCGAAACGGCGTTCGACGCGTTCAAATCTTCGGCGAAACTCGCGCCGCATCTCGTCGAACCTTTCCGGCTCCGCGCCTTGAAAGGAAAAGATCGATTGCTTCTCGTCGCCGACCGCAAAAAAACTGCGCGGCGGACCGCCCTTGGCTTCGCGCGCGCTGGCGCCTGCACAAAATTCATCAGCGATCGCCGCCAATATGTCCCACTGCGCCGAACTCGTATCCTGCGCCTCATCGAGCAGGATGTGGTCCATCTGCGCGTCGAGCTTATAGAGCACCCAGGATGGGCTCGAACGATGAAGCAAGCGGCGCGCGCCCTCGATCAGATCGTCGTAGTCGAGTAGTCCCCGCCGTCTTTTGGCATGCTCATATTCGCCAAGAATGGCGTCGCCGAGAACATGCAGCGCCAGCGAGCGTTCGGCGGCGGCCGCGGCCTTGCGCTTTTCGACGAGCGTGACGAGTCTGTCGCGCTCGGCCTCCATGCGCGCGAGAAGCTGCGGTTCGCGCTTGGCGAGCGGCCCGGTGATGATTTTTGTTTTTCCCAGGCCCCGTGGTTCGCCGTCTGTTTTGAAGAAGGCTGCGAGACAGCTCTCGATACAGTCCGGATGCGGCGCAAGCACAAAAGCGGAGTCGAGCGAGTCGGCGAGTTTGCCGTCGTTGGTCGAACCGCCGCGCAGCATTTTGGCGAGCGTCGGCCACTCGGACGGCGGCTCGCCGTCCTCGATGATCGCCGCGTCAATTCGCGCCAGCGTTTCATCTGTCGTCAAACCAAGCGCGGCAAAGACACGCGCCCCGTAATCGTCCTGCTCGCGCATGCGCGCGATTTTTTGACGGAGATGCAGCAATTCTTCGCAGAGCGCGTCAAATCCCGCAGCCGTCGTCTCGCGGGCGACAAGCTCCAGCGCCTTTCGCAGCGATCCATTGTCTCGCGTGGCGGCCTCGAGCGCGCGCCGGCGCGCCGCGTCCATCAGCTCGGCGCGCTCCAGATCGTCGACGACGCGGAAGGACGCCGGAACATTGGCTTCGAAAGGAAAGATGTGCAGCAGCTTTTCGCAGAAGGCGTGGATCGTCTGGATCTTGAGACCGCCAGGCGTCTCGACGGCGCGCGCGAAAAGCCGCCTGGCGAAATCAAGATCGATGCGCGACTCAACTGTCGCGCCCATTTGAGCGATACCATTGGCCAGCGCCGCATCGTCGAGCGTCGCCCAGCGCGCGAGCGCCTCGAAAACGCGCGAGCCCATATTGGCGGCGGCCGCCTTCGTATAGGTGAGGCAAAGAATCTGCGACGGCCGCGCGCCGGCAAGCAGCAGCCGCAAAACGCGCTGCGCGAGCACATGGGTTTTCCCGGAGCCGGCATGCGCCGAAACCCAGGCGGAGGTGAACGGATCTGACGCCGTTTGCTGGCGCCGGATCGTCAGGGCGCCAACGGGACGCTCGCTCATGCCGTCTCTCCCCCGCCGCGCATCCATTCCTTGACGCGCGCCAGATGGTCGTAATCGCCGATATCGCTCATAAAAGCCGGATGCGGCCGCGACGCATAGGACGTCGATTCACTGGAAAACTGCGACAGCAGCTCTTCGAGCTGCGCGCGATGCGCCGCGACGACGTCGGCGAAGCGCGTGTCTTTCCATTCGAGCCAGTGAGTCTCACCGCCCTTTCGCAAGCCGATATAGGCGGCGCCGGAAACCGGCCGCGGCCCGATTTTTTCGAAAGCCCCGGCTTCGATCATCGCCGCCTCCAAAGTCAGCTGCGGCGACCAACCAGCCTTGACCTGCTTTTTGGACGGCGGCGCGCCCGTCTTGTAGTCGAAGACATAAGCCTGGCCCTCTCGGTCGACCTCTATGCGATCGGCAATCGCGGTCAGGCGAAAAATCGTTCCATCGGTGAGCGCAAGCGCGATCTCCCCGCGCGTTTCGACATGGATGTCGCAGTCCAAAGCCCGCCGCTCCTGTTCGAAGCTGAACGCATGATCGAGCCCCGCTTCGATGCGCGGCCATTGGAAACTCACGAAGGCGGGATCGGCCATGAAGCCATCGAGCTTCTCGCGCGCGAGATCGCGGAGCACGTCGCGGGCGCCAGAGGGAAGCGCGCCGCGCGAATGTCGCGCGACGAATGCCGCAAGCGCTTCATGTATCGCGACGCCGATTTCTCGCGCGCCGGCCTCCGCGCCTATGGGCGGCAGCGGCGTGAGTTTGAGAATATATTCGGCGAAGATCGCGTAAGGGTCGCGCCGCAGGCGCTCGACGCGGGTGACGCTCAAGCGCTGTGGCCGCAGCGCCGCCGGTGGGCGCGGCTGCGGCCGTTCGATCGCAATCGTCGTTTCTGGGCGATCGAGCGCGGCGGCGATCGCGAGCATCGCGTCGCCACGTTTCCTGCAGTCGTCGAATGCGTCGCCGGCAAGCGCCGAGAGCCGCGCGATGAAGCGGGAAGGAACGGTTGGCGCGCCATTACGCTTGATGGCGCGGCTCAGAACGACGCGCTCTGCGCCCAAAGCCATGATGAAGTCATGCGCGCTTTGGCCGATGCGTCGCTCCGGCGCCATCAGGCCGAGTTGGGCGCGCATCGAGCGATTGAGAAAAGCTCCGGTGTCCGTCTGCGGCGGCCATACGCCTTCGTCCAGTCCGGCGAGCAGAACGAGGTCGGCCTCGATGAGCCGCGCTTCCAAAGGACCGAGGATCTTCAAGCGCGGATGGGCGCGTCTTGGGCCGCGCAGCATCGTCTCGGCGGCGACGCGGTCGAAGAGCGCCGCGTAGTTTTGCGCGTCAAAGCCTGCCGGCGCCTCAGCGTGCGCGAGCCGATCGAGGAGTTCGAACAGCGCCGACGCGCCCTCTTCATCAGCGTCGTCGGCGCCGGCGATCACGGCTTCAAGCGCGCCGCTGTGCGCGCGCGCGCGGTCCGACAGCGACGCCGTTGGCGTCAGCGCGGCGAAGGGCGAGAAAGCGGCGTCAATACGCGCAAGCGCGTCTTCGATCGCGCGCCAGTCCTCGTCGCTGATGCGGCGCGCGGCCGGATGCGCATGAGGCGCGCGCGCCAATTCGCGCGCCGGCGGCACACGCGCCGCCCAGCCGCCGTCAGGCTGCGCGAATGTCCGCAGCACGCCAATCTCGATTGGCGACGCGAGCGATGCGACTTGCGCGCGCGAAAGTCCGAGCGCGGTCAGCGGATGGGCGAGCAGCGCGGCCACGTTCACGGCGCCGGCGCGATCCGATCCGATCGTCGCGACGAGTCGCGCCAGCGCGCCGATGGACGTTCTTGCGAGCGGCATGCCGCCCGAATCGTCGATCTCAATGTCGAAGCGTCGCAACTCGGCGGCGACGCGCCGCGCGACGAGCCGGTCCGGCGTAACGAGCGCCGCCGTTCGGCCGGGCGCCTCCAGCGCCTCGCGCATGAAGAGCGCGAGCGTCAAAGCTTCGAGCCGCTCGTCCGGCGCTTCCAGCGCGATGACGCCTTCGAGCGCCGGTGCGAAGCCGCCGCTCTGCGCAGCCTGATAATCCCGCCATGCGGACGTCGCGTCAGCAGGCGCCATCGCTTGCGAGACAAACGCGCGGCGCGCGGCGAGCGTCGGGGTCACGCGCGCGAGTTCGCGCGGCTCGTCGCGCGCAACGCCCATGGCGGCGAGCAAGCGTTTCAACATCATCTGCGGATGGGTAAAGGTCGGCTCTCGGCTTTGATCCGTCCAACCCACGCTCGCCCAGACGTCCGCGCTCATGACCTGATCGAGGCCCGGCAGGATCACGGCGCCATTTTCGAGCCCGGCGATGGCGGCGAGCAGCCGCGTGGTCGTCGGCTGCGCGCCGGTGGAGCCGAGTGCGATCACCGGCGCGGTCGACGGCGTGCGGGCGAGCTCGGCAATCTGCGCTTCAACGAGGCGCTTCTGATAGGCGCTGGCGTCGATCCGTCCGCGGTCGGCGAGAATTTGCGGCCATTCGCGCAAGGCGATCTGCAGAAATTTCGTCGTGATCGCCCAAAAATCGCTGTAGGCGTCGTCGCTCAAACTATCGAACGCATCGACCGAAACGTCTTCGATGTGCAATTCGTCGATGAGGGCGCCGAGTTCGGCGGCCAGCGCATAGGCGGCCGACGGCGTCGATGCGACGAGAAGCGGTTCGCTCTCATGCAGCTTGGGCGCGCCGCTTGTATCGACCGAAATGAGCGCGCGCCCAATCGCTTCCGCCCATTGCAGAATGAGCTGCGACAGCAGCAGGCGTCGTTCCAGCTCTTCGATCGGCGCGGCGAGGGACGCATCCGTCTCGACGTCAAAGTCTCCGGTAAACAGAGCGGCGTTCTCGCGCTCCTCCAGAGCGCCGAGCGGCAGAATGCGTGGCAGCAGCGTCGCGCGCCGATCCAACGCTTGCGCGAATTCGGCCGCGAGCGCCCGCGCCGCGCGCTGGGTCGGCACATAGATCGTGGCGCGCGCCATCGTCAGCGGCGGCGTGTCGCGCGAGAGAGCGGGAACAATCTCGCCGTCGAGCAGGGCCGAAACGAACGTCTTCAGAAACGGCGCGCTAGGCGCAATGGTGAACAGATTGCGCCGGCGGGCGAGCATCGCGCTCAGCCCTGGCGCAGGGCGATCGCACGTTCGGCGTCCGCAATGGCTGCGACCGTGCCGACGTGAAGCCAAAGACCGCTGGAGACGACGCCATAGAGCCGTCCCTTGCGCGCGGCCTCGAAGAAGAAGGGCGCGAGCTTGAAGACATCATCCGCGACGCCGGCGAAGAGCTGCGGCTTCATGAGGCCCACGCCGGTATACACAAAAGGTTTCTGGCCATCGCGGCGAATAATGCGCCCTTCAGCGTCCAGATCGAAATCGCCGCCCCAGTCGATTCCGACGCTTCCCGATGTCGGCGCGAGCAGGAGCGCCGCGTCCATCATTTCGGGGTCAAAGGCTTCCGCAAGCGTTCGGACATTTGAGCGCGCCGCGTCGATCCAGAACGCGTCGGTGTTGCAAACGAAAAATGGATCGTCTCCGATCAGGGGAAGCGCCTTCTTGATCCCGCCGCCTTGATCCAGCAGCAGCGCGCGTTCGTCAGAAATGACGACTCGCGGTCGGACGCGGCTCGCGAGATGCGTTTCGATCTGATCGGCGAGATGATGGACGTTGACGATGGCAAGTTCGACGCCGGCGTTCTCGAATTCGTCGAGCGCGCGGTCGAGCAGGGTGCGGCCAGCGACCGAAACGAGCGGCTTTGGCGTCGTTTCGGTGATCGGCCGCATGCGCGCGCCAAGCCCGGCGGCGAACACCATGGCGACGCTCGGCGCAGGCGCGAGCGCTGGGTTCTCAGGCGTCGCGAAACAAGCCGGGGATGTTGGCCTCATACCACGCCCTGATGTCGGCCAGCGCCGGATGGCGGAGGCTCTTTTTGAGATAGGATTCAACGCGCGGAAGATGCGCGAGATATTGCGGCTTGCCGTCGCGCTGATCCAGCCGCGCGAAAATCCCCAGGATCTTTGTCGCGCGCTGCGCCGCCAGGATCGCATAAGCCTTGGCGAAAGCGGCCATGTCGAAAGCGGAGTCGGCGTCGCGGCGCAGTTTGGCGTAATGGGCGAGGAGCTTCAACTCCAAATCGTCGGGCACGTCGACGCGGGCGTCCTGCCCCAGCGAAGCGACGTCATAGGCGGGATGGCCGAGCACACAGTCCTGGAAATCGAGGATGCCGATCCGCGCCAGCCCATTGCGCTGCGCGAGCCACAAAAGATTGGGAGAATGATAGTCTCTCAGAGTCCATGTGGGCGTCCATGTCGGCGCGGCGCTCGCGACATCGACAAGCGCCTGGCGCCAAAGATTGAGAAAGATGGCCTTGGCGCCGGACGAGACCGACGTCTTCTGGCGCGTGAGATACCAGTCGACGAGCAATTCCACTTCGATCAGCAACGCGTCGAGGTCATAGGGCGGGATGCGGTAATCGCCGCCGCCTTCGACCGCGATCACATCCGGCAGGCTCTGCGCGTGAAGATAGGCGAGCGCGCCCGCCGCTTCGAGATAGCGGTCGACGATCGGGCCGCTCTCGTCGACGACGCCCTCGCCGCCAAGGTCCTCGATGATCAGCAAGCCGGCGTCGACATCTCTGGCGTAGACTTCCGGAGCCGAGAGCCCCAGGCCGCGCAGCCCCTGAGACATGGCGACGAAAGGAACGACGTTTTCGGCGAGGCGCGCGATGGCGCTGTAGGATTTGCCGAAACGGATCGGCGGTCCGTCCGGCCGCGCCGGCGAGATCATCAGAATCGCGCGCTGTCCATTTTCCTTTTCGAGCCGCTCATAGGCGCGCGTCGAGGCGTCACCCTGCAGGAAGCGGCGCCTGGCGTGGGCCCAGCCCGCCTTGCGCAGAAGTTCGCGCAGCGCCTTGAAGGACGCGAGGCGCGACACGAAGCCGCCATAGCCGGAAATGGTGAGCCGACGCGCCTCGCGATTATCGCCATCGACGAAACTCAAGCGCACTTCGAGACGATCGGGCGAGAGCGCTTCGCGCGCACGTTCGGCCCATTCGACAAGCACGATCGCGTCTTCGGTCGCCTCCTCCCAGCCTAATCCCTCAAGCTCCGCCGTTTTCTCCAGCCGATAGAAGTCGGCGTGGACGACGCGATTGCCTGCGCCCTCATAGACTTGCATCAGCGTGAAGGTCGGGCTCGGCGCCTCGAGCCGCGGGTCTTTGACCAAAGCGCGGATCATCGCGCGCGCGAATGTGGTCTTGCCGGCGCCGAGATCGCCAGAAAGCATGACGGCGTCGCCGTTGCGAACGAGCGTCGAAAGTTCTTGCGCCAGTTCGATCGTCTCGGCTTCGCTGGCGACATCGAGGCGCCAGACCAATTTCGGCGCCGCCTCCTCGCTCATTCTGCGCCTCCAGCGCTCGCCGCGAGGAGACGCGCCTCTTCATGCGCGGCATGCGCCGGAAAGATGCAGGTCACGGTCGTGCCTTCGCCAGGGGCGGAATCAATCAAGACCCTGCCGCCATGCAGCTCCATCAAGGCGCGCACGATGGAAAGGCCGAGCCCGACGCCGCGGTGGCGGGAACCGGCAGTGTGCGACTCAAAGCGATCGAAGATGCGTTCGAGGATTTCCGGCGAAATGCCGCGGCCGCGATCCGTGACTTTGAAGACGATTTCGGTCTCGCGCCGCAACACGGCAAGCGTCACCGTCTGCCCCGGACGCGAAAAGCCGATGGCGTTCGAAAGAAGATTGAACAGGATCTGGCGCACGCGTTTGGCGTCGCCGCGGAACGTTCCGACATCGTCCATGGCGACGATCTGCACGTCGATCGAATTTTCGGCGAGCCGATCCTGCACGCCTTCGATCGCCGCGCGCATCGTCGCCTCGACGTCGACCTCGGAAACTTCAAGCTCCAGCGCATCTTCGTCGATGGTCGCCAGATCGAGAATATCGTCGACGATGGCGAGCAGCGCCGCGGAGGATTTGTTGACATAGCCAAGATATTCGCGCTGGCGCGGATTGAGCGGGCCGGTCGAGTCCTCTCCGAGGAGATGCACGAAGCCGTTGATGTTGTTGAGCGGCGAGCGCAGCTCATAACTGACGTGATGGATGAAGTCATTGCGCAGCTTTTCGGCGGCGAGCAGCGCCTTGTTGCGGTCCGTCAGCGCGCGCTCGACATTCACGTCGGCGGAAACGTCGACGAAGGTGAGGAGCGCCGCGCCGTCGAGCAACGACTGCGCCGTACAGTCCAAGACGACGCCGTCGCTGCGTTCGATGCGCCGGGTGAAGCCTTCGCGCAGTTCATTGAGACCGGTGACAAAGCCCTGCAACGCCCCCCATGTCTCCTCTGTGGCGTGCAGCGCGCGGCATTTCGCGGCGAGCGCGTCGAAGCGCGGCCGCTTCGTAAGCTCCTCGGGATCGAGCCGCCACAGATGGGCGAAGGCGGGATTGCTGAACTTCAAACGCCCGTCGGAACCGAAAACCGCCACGCCCTCATGCAGCGTCTCGAGCGTTTCGCTCTGCATGCGGGCAAGCGCGTTGAAGCGCGTCTGGAGATCGTAAGCCTTAGTGGCGTCGTCATAAAGATAGGTGACGCCGCCTTTGGGGTTCGGATGCGCGACGACGTCGATGATGCGGCCATCCGGCAGATGCCACGTGTGACGTATGGGCTCTGGCGAGCGATAGGCTTCGAACAGCCGCTCCTTCCACGCCCTGTAATCCGACTCAACGGGCACGCGCTGCTCGGCGCGCAGACGGTCGAGAATCTGTCCGTCCGTCGGCCGTTGCTCGAGGAACCTGGGGTCAAGCTGCCACAGCTTGGCGTAAGCGTCGTTGCTGTACATCAGGCGCCGCGCGCGATCGAAGCTCGCGACCGCCGTCGGCAGCTGATCGAGCGTGCGCACATGCGATTGCATCTGCTGTTCAAGATCGGCGCGCACCGTCTCGACCTCATGACGATCGATCGCGATGGCGGCGGCGGCGCCCGCGGCGGAGGCCTGTGTGACGTCGAGCCGATGGCGCGCGCCCGCGACGACGGCGTTGACGCGCTCGCGCCAGACGCTGTTTTTGGCGCGCGCGTCCTCAGCGGCGCTGCGGGCCGACTGGTCGAGCAACTCCAGTTTGCGGGCGAGGGCGTCCTCGGGATTCTTCGCTTCGACCGCCTGCGCATAAGCGTCGTTGACGAAGACGAGTTCGCCCGCGTCGTCGCGTATCCAAAATGGCGCGGGCAGCGCCTGAAGCATCGCGCGCAGACCGGAGAGTTCAGATTGCGCCGACGCGTAGCGCTCGCGAAGGCCGATCAGCTCCAACCGGTCGCCGGAGACTTCACGGATACGCAACACGACGCTGCCGCCAACCGCCCGGCCGTCGGCGTCAAAATGCCGACCGGCGACGCCGGCAAGCGCCAAGCGGAAGCTTTCGCCGCTCTTTCGCAGACGGTCGACGGCGCTTTCGAGCGCCTGAGCGTCTTTGGGCACAAGCCAGGCGCCAAAGCTCAATATGCGGCGCGGCGCGGCGACAGCCCCGGTCATGATCAGAGATGAAGAATGGATATCGGGCTCGGCGTCGGGCGTGGTCCAGGCGACGAAGATCTGCGGCTCGGAGGCGAGGAAGGTTTTTGCCCGGCCGAGCTGGGCGCGAGCGTCGTCGAGTTCGACGCTCAACGCGGCTTCGCGGCGACGCCAGGCGGCGCGTTCGCGCACATGCGTCGTGACGATGGCCGCGGCGAAAATCGCCAGTCCGCCGCTAAAGGCGAAGCTGACGATCTGCGGATCGATCGCCAGATCCTCGAGGAAGCCTGCCGCGCGCGCCGGCGTCGCCTCGAGCCATAAAAGCAAAGACCCGAGGGAAGCGCCGACAAAGGGAGGAGCGCCAGAGTGGTTGATCGCGCGCCGCCGTCTCGTCATTGCGAGGACGACTCCGCTTGCAAGCGATCGAATTGGCGCGTCATGAAAGCCGGTCTCCACGGTCAATTGCGGGTGCTCATCACAACAACGCCGTAAACGGTTCTTGCAGAACGCGGACGCAGCCTGCCGAGCGCAGGATGCGGATCGGCTCCGACGACAGGAAGACGGAGGGCTCCGTCCGTCGCCTGGCGCGCCGCACACGAATCAACCCCAATCTAAAGCGCAATTGCCCAAAACGGAATCTTTGAAGAGCGAATGTGCGGGGCGTTCGGGCGAACTTCGATCCCCAGCGTTTGGCGCGTGATACCTCCCGCGTGCGGGGAGGTCGGCGGACGCAGGCAAATTTACGCAGCCTGCGTAAACTTTGCTGCGGACCACGCCTTTGAGCAAACTTTTACCCGTCCGACCCCACTTCGCGGGGTCCCCGTCCAGGGGAAGGATGCGCAACGCCCAGCCTTCAACCGATTGCCTTGCTCGCAGGCCTCTTAAAAGACGGCCTCGCTCCAGGCAGGGAGCGAGGCCGCAAATCGGCGAATACCTGAACCGGGTCAGTAGCGGTAATGGTCCGGCTTGAACGGGCCGTTCTTCGGCAGGTTCAGATATTTGGCCTGCTCGTCGGTCATCTGCGTCAGCTTCACGCCGATCTTGTCGAGATGCAGCGAGGCGACCTTCTCGTCCAGGTGCTTGGGCAGCGTGTAGACGCCGACCGGATACTGGCCCTGCTTGGTCCACAGCTCGATCTGCGCCAGCGTCTGATTGGTGAAGGACGCCGACATCACGAAAGACGGATGGCCCGTCGCGCAGCCGAGGTTCACGAGGCGGCCTTCGGCGAGCAGCAGGATGCGCTTGCCGTCCGCAAACTCGATCTCGTCGACCTGCGGCTTCACATTGTGCCACTTCAGGTTCTTCAGGCCAGCGACCTGAATCTCCGAGTCGAAATGGCCGATGTTGCAGACGATGGCGCGGTCCTTCATGGCGCGCATATGGTCGACGGTGATGACGTCGACATTGCCGGTCGCCGTGCAGAAGATGTCGCCGCGCGGCGCGGCGTCTTCCATCGTCGTGACTTCATAACCTTCCATCGCCGCCTGCAGGGCGCAGATCGGGTCGATTTCGGTGACGAGCACGCGGCAACCGGCGTTGCGCAGCGAAGCGGCCGAGCCTTTGCCCACGTCGCCATAGCCGGCGATGACGGCGACCTTGCCGGCCATCATCACGTCGGTGGCGCGGCGCACGCCATCAACGAGCGACTCGCGGCAGCCATAGAGATTGTCGAATTTCGACTTCGTCACCGAGTCGTTGACGTTGATCGCCGGCCAGAGGAGCTTACCCTCCTTGTGCATGACATAAAGGCGATGCACGCCCGTCGTCGTCTCTTCGGTGACGCCTTTGATCGCCTCAGCGTTGCGCTTGTAGAAGCCCGGATTGGCTTTCAGGCGCTTCTTGATCGAGGCGTAGAGAACCTCTTCTTCTTCATTCGAAGCGGTTTCGAGGAAGGCGACGTCGCCCTGCTCGGCGCGCAGGCCCAGATGAATGAGGAGCGTGGCGTCGCCGCCGTCGTCGAGGATCATGTTCGGGCAGCCGCCGTCGCCCCATTCGAAGATCTTGTGGGTGTAATCCCAATAGTCTTCGAGGCTCTCGCCCTTCTTGGCGAAGACCGGCGTGCCGGTCGCGGCGATGGCGGCGGCTGCGTGGTCCTGCGTCGAATAGATGTTGCAGGAGGCCCAGCGCACATCGGCGCCGAGCGCCTTCAAAGTCTCGATCAGCACGGCCGTCTGGATGGTCATGTGCAGCGAGCCGGCGACGCGCGCGCCTTTCAGCGGCTGCGACGGGCCATATTCGGCGCGGGTCGCCATCAGGCCCGGCATTTCCGTCTCGGCGATGGCGATTTCCTTGCGGCCCCATTCGGCCAGCGAAAGGTCGGTGACGGCGAAATCGTTAAAGTGATGTGCGGTCATGCGAAATCCTTCTGTTTCTTTTGCGCGGCTTGGTCTCGAATGTCATTCCCGACGCGCGAAGCGCGATCAGGAATCCAGAGCAAAACCGTCGTTTCTGCGTCGGCTCTGGATTCCCGGTCCGGCCCGCTGCCTGCCGGGAATGACGCGCCAAGGAACGGCTCAACCGAATTCCCGCCGCTGGTCCAGCCCAGCGGCTCGGGACCAGCCTATAGCAGGGGCGGTCGAGAAAGGCAATAAAGATATAAAGATTTCTTTATGTGCTTACATACAAGACGCCTTGCTGCCCGAGAGTTTCCTCCAATGCGGCCGCTCGCTCGGCGCGTTCAACACACACCTCCCCAAGGTCGCCTACCGGCGAATTATTAAGCGAAAGGCTCTGCAAGCAGGCTAGCCCAGCGAGTCGGCTAAGGTCGCTTACCTGACTATTATCAAGGGAAATCGTCTGCCTCAATCGCGTAGGCGATTGAAGAAGATCGGCGGCTGTCGTGAGCCAACGCTTCTCTGCAGGTGAATGGCTTCACAAGCGCCAACCGCGAGATTGCAGCCGGCCGGCGGGCGGCGGGCGAACTCAATCTCGGCAAGTCATGCCCCAAATTAAACCCGTGATTTATCTTACGAAATACAGATAGGCCCGACTGTCAGAAACAAAATGAAACCGGCCAGCCGAAATCTCGACACTCCCGTGCGGAATATTCGAGCGTCCACCTGCCCGGCCAAGCCGCGAGCACTAAAACTGTTCTGCTAGGCGTCAGAGACTAAAGTGATAAATGCTTTTCATATCGCCAATCGCATTCGTTATTTGCTAAACAAACGCAAAAAACTTGCATTATTTACGCACCACAAGTGCGCATCGATCTGGCTAACATCGATAGTTATGGATATTTGCCGCGAGAATAATTTTAAATACATCGCGATCCCGTGGGGACGTCAATGCCCAGAGTCAGGATATACTATGGAAATGGCGCTCAACTCCGGCAATGATGTCATTGTCGCGCTGAATGCTGACTATTCTGGCATAAACAACCATATATCTGCGAACATGCAGTGCATGCATGTGATAAGAAATCCCATGAGTGTAATCGTCTCCGCATACTACTCCCACCTCCGAACACATCCGATTGATGGATGGGACTTCCTGGCTCGTCAGAGGAATGTTTTAAGTGAAGTCGACAAAGACGTCGGCATGGCCTTGACCTTGTCATTTCTGGAATCGAGTCACTTTCAGCCGGAGACCAACGGTCCTTTGTACGACATGATCGCGTGGAATTACGACGACTCACGAATCGTTACGTTGCGCATGGAGGACATGACCGCAAACGCAGCAAACTTCTTTCGCGAAATGTCTCGAACGGAGGTCTTAAGAAATGCATCAATGCCCGATCCTGATAGGTTTTCGTTTGCTGCGATGACCGGCCGGCAACAGGGCGTGATAGATCTCTCGTCGCACTATCGCTGTGGAAGCAGCACTGAATGGCGAGATGCTTTGCCGAGAGGCGTTATCTTATATGTAATTCATCATTACCGAGATTTTTTGCTACGGTTCTATCCTGAAGTTATTTTTGAAGCCGGCTCTTATTTTTGAAGCCGGCTCCTTGAGCGACGCCAGCGTTCGTTCGAATTCAGACTGCCTCCGGGCGTGAGGTGGCGGGATGGCGTTCGATTGGAGGCTGTAATAGGCTGCCTTGCACGCGACAAAATGAAACAAACGCGCCAAAATCTCGACACAGCTGTGCCGAACCCTAGGTTCGGAACTCGCCGCTGGCTCGGAGCCGCGAGTGGATGAACTCCCGACCTTGAACGAACTCGCATCAAGCGCCGCCGATAGACGATGGATCCTCGTTGTAGAGGACGACGAGGATATTCGATCGCTCTTATCGAAATATCTCAGCGACAACGGGTTTAAGGTGATGCTCGCCCGTGACGGCAGACAGATGGACGAGGTTCTCGCGAGGGAGCGGGTCGATCTCATCGTGCTCGACGTCAACCTTCCCGATGAGGATGGATTTTCCATCTGCATGCGCTTGCGGAATTCGGGAAGCCCCCCATTGATCATGCTGACCGCGCGCGGCGAAGACACTGACCGGATACTTGGAATCGAACTCGGGGCCGACGATTATCTGGTCAAACCCTTCGTTCCGCGTGAACTGCTCGCGCGCATCGGGGCCGTCCTCCGGCGGACTGCCCCGGATCTTGAGTCGTCCCAGAACATTAGCGTCTATAGGTTTTCTGGATTCCTCCTGGACTCTTCCACACGGCGCCTGTTGGGCCCGACCGGCGTAAGGGTGATTCTGACCAGCGCGGAATTCGACCTGCTGCTGACGCTCTGCCGTAATCCCGGAAAAATATTCTCGCGCGACGAGCTGAAGGCGTCGTCCACGACCGAGCGGAGCGTGGACATCCTAATCAGCCGGCTTCGTCAAAAGATCGAGAATGACCCGCGAGACCCGACGCTCATTCAGACGATCCGCTCGATGGGCTACACGTTCACGGCGAAAGTCAGCATTCATTGAAAACGTCTGCGCTCCGAAACATCAATGTGCAGCTGGGACTTCTCCTCCTCCTATGCGTCGGCCTGTTCCACGCGGCGGTAACGACGATCCTTTTCTTGTCTGAACCCGCTCCCGGCCACCCTCGGGACCTGAGCGCCTCCGTCGTCGTGGCGGCCCTGACGGCGCTGGACGCCGCTTCCGCAGCGGAAAGGCCAGCCATCGCCACAGCCTTTAACGCAAACCTTCCGGGGTTTCACGTCGCGCTCTCAGAGCCGGGAGTCGCCGCGCGCGACGGGGGCCAGCCAGTTTATTTCCGGTCTCGCCTTCCCGTCGGGGTCGAGATCGGAGCGCACGATGACGACAAGCGATTTAGCGGGTCGTTGCACGACGGTCAGCAATTCCTGCTCGACGCTCCTGCCCGGCCTCTCGGATTTCCTCGATTCGCGATCGTCACCGTCGGCTTCATCGCGATCAGTTTGTTCGTCTTCTCCTTATGGGCCGCGTTGTCGCTCACGCGTCCGCTCACCAACTTCGCCAAGGCTGTGGAGTCCTTCGGACTCGACAGTATCCCGGCGCAGTTGCAGGAGACAGGTCCCGAAGAGGTCCGTAAGGCGACGCGGGCCTTCAATCGCATGCAGCGTCGCATCGCGGAGATGGCCTCCCAACGAACGCGGATGCTGACGTCCGTTAGCCATGACCTTCGAACGCCGATTACGCGCATGCGTCTTCGCGCCGAATACATCGAAAGCAGCGACACGAAAGTGAAACTACTGCGTGACCTCGACCAGATGGAGGCGATGGTCCGCGGCTGCCTGGACTACTTGCGCGGCGGTTTCCAGCAGGAAGTCGTGACGCTGGATCTGGCGAGCCTGTTGCAGGCGGTTGTCGATCAGTTCGGCGATATGGGCGCCGACGCACGTTACGACGGAGTCGATCACTTAAGCGTTCTGGGCAGTCCAGACGATTTGGAACGCGCGTTCTCCAACCTCATAGACAATGCCGTAAAATACGGGGAAAGCCCCGAGGTTCGGCTGTGGGAAAGCGATGACGCAGCGGTTGTCGAGGTCGTCGACAGGGGTCCGGGCATCCCCCAGGAAAAGAGGGAATCGATGCTAGAGCCTTTCGAGCGAGGAGACGTCGGCGCGTCCTCGAACGCAAACGCGGGCTTCGGGCTGGGCTTGGCGATCGCCCGCGGGATCGTGGAAGCTCACGGCGGACGCCTCACGTTGGATGAGCGGACCGGCGGCGGCCTGATCGCGAGGGTGTCGCTGGCCAAAGCTGAACTCGAAACAAAACGAAACAAACTGAGCAAATAAATGTCTCCAGGCAATCCGACCTTGAGGACCCAAAGGGGTCAACGGGATGACGATACATCAATCAGCTTTGGGCCGCGCCGCGCTATCGGGAAAAACCGTCGCAGTCGTGCATCCTGCGTGGCATTCCTGCGGAACGCACCAGGTCATCGCTAGCCAAATAAAGGCCTATAAGAAACTTGGAGCGCGCGTGCTCTCCGTTGCGCTTATGGACGATGTCACGCCCTCGATTGGCCATGGCGAGCGCTGGAAGAACTACAGGTTGCATAGTCGGGACCTCGCGGCCGACGAGAGATATGAATCGTCCGCCACGATCGCGGACCTCTTCAAGACAGCGCTCCTAAAGGACGGTTGGTTGCCCTTGATCCATGGCGACCACGCAACCTGGCTCGTCGAGCTCGTGAAGCGCGCGCCTCTGCCCGAAGCGCTCGATACGGGCGCCATTGACCTGATCCACGCCAACCATTTCTTCGTAATGCCCTTCGTCGAAAGAATGCGTGAAAGGCGCCGCATTCCCGTCGTGCTAGACACTCACGACATTCAGGCTCGGCAGTACGAGCTACGCAATCGCGCTGGGTTTAGCATTCCGCCGCATGTTCGCTACAACAGCATGCTCGCGATCGAACTCGAATGGATCGAGCGCGCCGACCTATGCATTCACTTGAATTCGGAAGAGTATGCGACGTTCGGCGAGCTGCTGCCTCAGTCTCGTCACAAACTGATCTATCCGTCGATAGCCCCCGTGGCTGCCCCCCCCAATGGCGATCGGGCTATTTTTGTCGCTGGCGACAACGCCGCCAACTACATCAGCGTCCGATGGTTTCTAAAATATATTGTGCCGCATGTTCCTGAAATGTCGATTTCGATTTTTGGCGACATCGCCGATGGCGTGAAAAGGCGTGACAGGCCGTTGTATGAAAAACATCGCAATCTTTTCCGCGGCAGGATAGCCGATAAAGACGCCGCCTACGCCGACGCAGCTCTCATTCTCCTCCCAACAAGAGAAGGGCACGGCCTTTCAATCAAGACCGTGGAAGCTCTGTCCAGCGGACTTCCGGTCATCGCGACGTCGAAGGCGTTCAGGGGCATGGAGATCGATCCGTCACGGCTTCGCAACGTCTATATTGCGAATGACGCCAGTGAATTCGCCGCCGCCATGGTCAAGTGTCGCGCCATGAGCGAACGAAGCGATACGGTGGCGAGCGATACGCGCGCGCTATACGAAGAGAGATACTCATTGGAAGGCTTTGCGCGTCGGCTCGGGGACGTCGCATGCAAGTTGATGGAGAACGATCCCCGTACGCCGTTGGATGCTGGATACCGAAAAGCAACGACCGGCGCCTCGACTGATCCCGCTCGGCGCCATTCGCCAGCTGATTGATCAACCCGCGCGACTTGCGGCGAAACGCCGATCAGCCGCCCAAGTCTACATCCCTAAAACCAATCGCTGGACCGCGCGCGTCCCGTAATCGTCGAGAATGGTGAACTTCTTGCCTATTACGCCTTCGCTCCCGCGGTCGGTCAAGTTCAGGGAAGGCGACAAATTTGTGCTCCTCGACGCGCGAGTTCGCGCGATCTATCGTCGCCGTGGCGAACTGAACGACGAGCAATGCCGAGACGGGTCATAAGCAGCAGATTGGCCGGATCGGCTACCCTCCCCGCCGCTACCCTTCCCCCGTCCCATGATCTATACGGATTTGCAACGCAGCTCCCGCCCCGTTAGCGTCGTCGCCCATGTTCTCAGCTCTCAAAAACTTCATCAACGACCTCACCGGCGAGGCCGAGCGGCCCAAGGCCTTTGAAGCCGCGGACTATCAGCTCGCCGCCGCCGCGCTTCTCGTCCATATCGCCTCGGTCGACGGCGAGTTCGACGACAAGGAAAGAGCGCGCATTCGTCAGCTCGTTGAGGCGCGATTCGGCCTTGAAGGCGACGCGGCGACCGAACTGATCGACTCCGCGCAGGAGAGCGAGCGCGACGCCGTCGACCTCTATCGCTTTACGAGCGTGCTGAAGCGCCGGCTCGATGAGGACGGGCGCCGGCAGATCGTCGGCATGCTCTGGGACATGGCGCATGCCGACGGCGCCGTTCACGAATTCGAGGAGAATGTGGTCTGGCGCGTCGCCGAATTGCTCGGCGTTTCGACGCGCGAGCGCGTCGAGCTGCGCCGCGAGTTCCGCGACGCCGCCGCGCCGACCCCAACCGGCCCCTGGTCGCCGAGCAAGGATGGCGGCCAGTGACACGCCCCGTCGTGGTCATCACCGGCGCGTCCGACGGCATCGGCGCGGCGCTTGCCCGCATCTTCGCCGCCAACGGCCATGAGCTCGCGCTCGTCGCCCGTCGCGGCGACCGGCTGGAGGCGCTGGCCGACGAAATCGCCGCCAATGGCGCCGTCCGCCCACTCCCCATCGAACTCGATCTTACAACTGAGGACGCCGCTGAGACGCTGTCGGAACTCCTGGGCGAGGCGGGCCTCACGCCGCGCTTCCTGGTCAACAACGCCGGATTTGGCCTCTTGGGCCGCGCCATCGAGCTCGACGCCGCCGAGCAGCTCGCGATCGTCGATCTCAACATGCGCGCGCTCACCGCGCTGACCTTGCGCTTTCTGCCGGCGATCGTCGCGGCGAAGGGCGGCGTCCTCAACGTCGCCTCGGTCGCAGCCTTCATGCCGGGACCGGGCTTTGCCGTCTATTACGCCACCAAGGCCTATGTGCGCTCCTTCAGCGAAGCGCTGTCGCAGGAATTGAAGCCGCTGGGTGTGAAGGTGGCCTGCCTGTGTCCCGGTCCGGTGCAGACCGGCTTCCAGTCGCGCGCCGGCTTGGATTTTTCGGGTGTGATGGGTGCGATGAAGCCCGCGATGCTGCCGGCGGCGGAAGTCGCGCGTCAGGGCTACGCGGGTCTGATGGCCGGCAAGCGGGTGATCGTTCCCGGCTGGATCAACCGCGTGTTCGTTTGGACCTCGGCGGTGACGCCGCGTGCGCTGTTGCTGCCGCTGCTCGCGTCCGCCCAGCGGCGGCGCTGATCAACGCTGGCGAAATCTGTCCGGCCACGGGCAGGGCGCGGCTCTGCTGGCCGCCCTCTGTTTACCTAGCCAGTTTTAATAATATCGACTGCAGATTTCAGAGGGTCGGTTGGAACTGTGAAAAACCCCTGGAATGGCCGATCGAGCTCCACCAGCAGAAAAATTGCCCCGGAGACGCATATGGACGCCGTGATAAGCCCAAGCGCCGCGGTCCAGTGATGGTGCGAGATGACGCCGAAATTAAAGAAAACCGTCACGAGCAGAGCGATCAGGAATATGATCACCTCCAGCGGTATATTGGCGTTCAAGTCGCTATATATTTTCCATCTTATGCCGGTAATTTCTTGCGTTAAACTGAGAGCGGCCGTCTTCGCCCATGATTTTTTCTGATCTTTGTCTTCTAAAGAGAGCACCGCTTCGCGAAATGAATCGATCTTGGCTTTTTTAAAAGCCTCTTTTTGATCGATGTAATTTCCGCTCGCGACCTGCAATAGATTGATCTGACCCTGCAAAGCGTTTATTATTTTTGTTCTCGCTTCGTTGGCTTCATCGCCATACAAATCCAACACGCGATGCAATAAAATAACCTTAGACGCCTGCGTTCTCACCTCGTCAACTTTCTTATCAAAATTGTTTTTTGCCGTTACCAATAAGAAACCGAGGCATACTGCAAGCAGTGAAGCAATCATGTTTCTCACGGCTTTGAACTGATCCCTTGATATTCCATCAAGCCAGCTCTCTTTCAGACGAAGAGTAATAGAAAATCCAAATATACCTGCAAGCAATGTTGCAAAAAAAGTTACTATAGCTATATCAACGCTATTCACGAGTATTTCCTCCGCAGGATCCACCCGGCAAGGACGCCTTTTGCAGAAGACGCCCAGACCTTCGCCTGGCCGGAGCAATCCCCGACCGCCGGGAAATGATAAAATCCTACCCCCTATGACTGTTCAAAAACAAAAAAGCGAGCCTCGCGGCCCGCTTTCATTTCCTCACACGTCGGAGCGGTTATTCCTCGACGGATTTCGGCTTCAGCACCTGACGGCCGCGATACATGCCAGACTTGAGATCGACGTGATGCGGGCGGCGGAGTTCGCCGGAATCCTTGTCCTCGATATAGGTCGGCGCCTTGAGGGCGTCGGCGGAGCGACGGAATCCCCGCTTCATCGGCGAGGTTTTTCTTTTCGGAACGGCCATTTATTCTCTCTCTAAACGAAGGCCGCGGGCGGGAGCGCCGCGCGGCGGAAACTGGCGTTGCGCCTATACGCGAAATCTCGCCCCATGGCTACCCCGGCGACGGCCTTTTACCAGGGCGATCGGTCGCTGCGGCTTTCCGCCTATTGGACGGCGGCCGGCGGGACGGGAGCGCTCGCCGCCTTGTCATAGGCGTTTCTTTCGCCGCCCGACAGCATCGCCGGATCTTCCTCGATGAGCTGCTTTCCGCCGCGATCGTCGGCCGGCCGCGCGGCGACCGGCGCCGCCGCCAGGCCGGTCTGATACGCAAGCCAGCTTCGCCAGTGATCGGCTGAGCCGTTGAACGTGTTCTGGTCCACCGCGCCGGTGATGCCCGGCACGCGCCCGTCCGAGCGATACTGCCAAAAAGTCCATTTGCGGTCGCCGTAACGCACCTTCGGGTGATATTTCGTCGAGCGGACCCAGATCGGATATTCGGACAGAGCGTCGGAGTGCAGGATCGCCTGATAGAAGTCGACCGAGGAATAGATGATCGGCTTCTTGCCGTAATGGCGCTCCATCTGCGTGAGCATGTCCTTCATGTCGCGCAGCACTTCCTCGCGATAGAGCGTGCGTTTGCAGGTTCCCGAGGTCGGCGTCGCCTCGACATCGAGCACCGGCGGCAGCGCGTCGGGCTCATTTGGCACGACGCTGGCGAAATTGCCAATCTCTTCATGCGGCCGGCGGCACCAATACACGAAGTGATAGGCGCCGCGCGGCACGCCGGCGGCCTTCGCCGCCGCCCAATTGTAGGCGAATTTCGAGTCGACCCGGTCGCCGCCTTCCGTGGCCTTGATGAAGGCGAAGGAGACGCCCGAGTCCTTGACCTGCTCCCAGTCGATGTTGCCCTGATATTTCGAGACGTCGATGCCGTGGACGGCGAATTCGCCGCTGCGCGTCGCCGGGAATTTATGGAGATCGGTCTCCGGCACGGCGTAGGCGAGAAAGCTCGGGTCGCGCTTGGGATTGATCAGCGGCGCGCTGGTCTGGAACCGCGGCCGGCGCGAGAAGCTCGGATCATAGGAGCTGCCGCAGCCCGCGAGCGTCGCCGCCAATGCAGCGCACACGAGGGCGGAGGAAAGCAGGGAAAAACATTTCAACGAGCGCATTTCTCCAAATTATCCCCGCAGGCGGTAACGGAGCGTAAACGCGCCGACGCGACTTAGCCCAGATGGAACCACAAACTGGCGATTGTAAGGAACGCGCTGTAGCCGACCACGTCGGTGATCGTGGTCACAAAGGGCCCCGAAGAGACCGCGGGGTCGAATTTCAGCCGGTCGAAAACGAGCGGCACCACAACGCCACCGAGCGCGCCGGCGACCAGATTCGTGAACATCGCCAAACCGATAACCGGTCCAAGGCCGACATTTTGAAACCAGGTCGCGGCGACGATCCCGGTCAGCAGGCCGAAGGCCGCGCCATTGACGGCGCCGATCGCCAATTCGCGGAAAATAATGCGAAGAGCGTTGGCGCTGGTGAGCTCCCTGGTCGCGAGCGCCCGCACCGCGACCGTCATGGTCTGGGTCGCGGAGCTTCCGCCCTGCCCCGCAACGATCGGCCCGAGCACCGCGAGCGCCACCATCTGTTCGAGCTGCGCCTGGAAGCTCTTGAGCACGGAGGAGGTGATGAAAACGGTAAGCATATAGATGAAAAGCCAGGTGAAGCGGCTCCGAACGATCCACCAGAAATTGTCGGTCAGCTCTTCTTCGGGGTTCACGCCGCCAAGCGCCAGGATCTCGTCCGATGCCTGCTCCTGAATGACGTCGACGATGTCGTCGATGGTCAGAACGCCGACGAGCCGTTCGGATCCATCGACAACCGGGACGGAAACGAGGTTGTAGCGCTCGAAGAGCCGCGCTGCCTCGGCGCCGTCCTCGGTCGCATTCACCCGCCGCCGATCCTCCTGCATGATTTCGTCGAGCCGCGCGCTTGGCTTGGCCCGCACCAGAGCGTCGAGGAAAACGGTTCCGAGCAGACGGTAGCCAGGATCGACGACGAAGACTTCGAAGAAGTTCTCGGGCAGATTCTCTTCGCCGCACTCTCGAAAAAAATCGAGCACGCGCCCCGCCGTCCAGAAGGGGGGCGCGGCCACAAAAGTCGTCTGCATCAGGCGACCAGCGGAATCCTCGGGATAGTCCAGGGAGCGGCGCAGAACGATCCGCTCTTGCGCTGGGAGCGCGTCGAGGACCTCCGCCTGTTCTTTCGGTTCCAGACCTTCGAGAATGGCGACGGCGTCGTCGCTTTCGAGTTCGCGCACGCCCTCGATGAGGGTCTCGACCGGGAGTTCGTCGAGGATCTCCTCGCGGGTCGCCTCGCCGACCTCCATCAGGGCCGTAAAATCGAAGTCCGCGCCCATCAGCTCGACAAGGCGGGGCCGCGCCTCGTGGCTTAAGAGCTCCAGCAGAGCGCCAAGGTCCGCCTCATGCAGGTCGCCGACGAGTTCGTGAATCCGCTCCGAGTCGCCCAGCGCAATCGCGCCTTCGACGTCCAGAACGAATTCCCGGCTGAGAGACGCCTCTCCGCCGTCGCGGAAGTCCTCGGCGGGAGTCGCCGTATCTTCATGATCGAGCGGCATAGGCGGTCCCGCGCTATATTATGGTCGCGCTCTTAACCCGGGGGCGCGAGAAATCAAACCGGCAAGCCGTCATGACCGCCATTTTTCTACTGCTGAAAAGATCTGAAGCGCCCGTCGCCGCTCCCCTCCTGCGGTTCACGCTCATGCTGCTGGCGTCTTTATCGGCCGCCGGCGTTCTTAACGCGCCGCCCGACGCCGCCGCCGCGGAACGGACCTGCGGACCCGACGCGCTTGGCGTGTCGCGCGTCGTTGAAATCGACCGCTCCAAGGGAACGGCGGTCGGCCTGCAAAGCTACCCGCGCACGCTCGATTTGCGCGATCATGAGGTGGTTTTGACGTTCGATGACGGACCGGCGTCTCCCACGCCGCAAGTGCTCGACGCGCTCGCCAAGGAATGCGCGCGCGTGACCTTCTTTCTGATCGGCCGGAATGCGGAAAGCCTGCCCGCTCTGGTGAAGCGCGCCGCCGCGGACGGCCACACCATCGCTCACCATTCCTACAGCCACCCGGACAAGACCCTGAGGCTCATGAGCGAGGACGCCGCCAAGGCCGACATCGACAAAGGGATCAACGCCGTGAATAAGGCGCTCGGCGCAGCGGCCGCGCCCTTCTTCCGCTTTCCCGGCTTCGCCGATACGCCCGCGCTCGTCGCCGACCTCTCGTCGCGCGGCTACACAATCTTCGGCTCGGATTTGTGGGCGTCGGACTGGTCGCATATGACGCCCAAGGCCGAACTCGATCTGGTGCTGTCGCGGCTTGAAAAGAACCGCAAGGGAATCGTGCTCTTCCATGATTCGCAGGCGATCACCGCGCAGATGCTGCCCGAATTCCTGCGCGAACTGAAAAAGCGCGGCTATTCGCTCGTCCACATCACGCCCGGCGACGCGCCGACGCCGATCGTCGCCGCCGGTCCGGACTGGACCTCGACGACAGAGCCGATCATCGCCAAAACGCTTGGGCCAAAGGCCAAGCAGGCGCCGCAGGCGCATGAGCATGACCATGAGCATGGCGCGCAAGAGGCGCCGAAATCCGGCGCGCCTTAGGCAGGCGCCGAAAAGTTGACTGCGCGAGGCGCCGCCTAGATCACGCTGCTTTTGGGCGGAATCGCCCAAATGCAGCGTGATCGATTCCCAAAGCTTAGAGCACGTTCTACGCGAAAAACCGGTTCCCACTTTTTCGCGAGCCGCGCTCTAGCCGCCGCGATCGCAGATATAGGTGCTCTTTGAACCCCAGCAGGATCCGCTCTTGTAAACGTTTCCGAGATTTTTGCCGCCGAGGGCCGCAGACCAGGTTTTTCCCTTGGCCGGAGAAAGCGTCAGCGTCTGACCGGAATATTGGAAGACCACCGCGCCGCCTTTTCGCGAGATCTGACAGACGCCGCTGTTGACCACGCGTCCCGAAATCCTGACGTAGCATTTGCCGGTTCGCGCTTCGGACGCGGGCGGCTCCTGTTCAACCGCGACATTCGCCCTCGCTGACGCCTCATCTTCCGCCCCGCGGCGCGCCGCTCTACGCTTTCCCGCGATGCCGTCGCTGAGAAATTCCGGCTCGAGTTCGAGGTTGGCGATGGATGACGCGAGCGGATTCGACCCCTGGGCGCCCGGCGCCGATTCTGCGCCGTCCTGCGCCGATGCGGCGCGTTCTGGCGTCGCTGTCGGCACCACCGGACCGGCGATGATCGAGGGCGGCTGTTCATGCGATCGCAAATTGGCGGCCGGCGCCCCCGAATGCGCTTGGCTCGGCGCCCCGCGCGGCGCGGGAGGCGCTATTATTTGAGGCGCCATTGAATCTGCGGGATCGCCATTCTGCGGAAGCTCGCCCCAGAACGCGGAGCCGACGACGATCGCGGTTCCGACCACGACAAGCGCCGCAGCGCCTATGTAGAAGAAGCGCTCAACCCTTTCGAAGTTGCGATCGGACGCCGTTGCGTAGGATTGGCGGCGCGAACCCACCGGCGGCGGCGGCGACGCGCGCCAATCGCCTTCGATATCATGCCAGGCATAGCGGGCGCGCGTCTCGATAGTATCGGCCTTTGGCGGCGGCCTGCGGTCTCTTAACGACACAGCCATGCTTCCCTCTCCGGGCGCCGTCGAACCAAAAGAGCGGCGTCGAACGCCTCGCGTCTGCGCACAAGGCGCGCGGCGCGCTCATTTGCGAAGATCGAGCAGGCGGCTTGCACTGACCAAGCGCCAGCACGACCATATTACCTTGGGGAATGTGGCTGATGTTTGCCCGCTGCGGCGCCGTAAGGCCGGGCGAACTCGGGGCGCTTTTGTGGCGCTAACCCTGGTGCGGCCGAGAGGACTCGAACCTCCACTGGTTGCCCAACTAGCACCTCAAGCTAGCGCGTCTACCAATTCCGCCACGGCCGCAAGGACGCTCCGCTTAACGCGAAGCGCCGGCGCGCTGCGTCTAACAAATCGGCTCCCAGATGACAAGCGGGCCGACGCTTAGGACCTCGGTTTGGTGTAAAGTGACGCGATGAGCCAAGCCGCCTGCCCTCCTGCGCCCGCCGCTGATACGGCGATGCGCGCGCCCACAGGCGCGCCGCCGGTGGAATGGCGCGTCAGCGACGATCTCGTCCCCTATGAGGCGGCGGTGGCTTTTATGGAGGCGCGCGCCGCGGCGATCGCCTCGGGCGAGGCGCGCGAATGCGTCTGGCTCCTCGAACATCCGCCGATCTATACCGGCGGCTCCTCGGCGAAAGAGCAGGATCTGCTCGAGGCGCGCTTCCCCGTCCATCACACCGGACGCGGCGGGCAATTCACCTATCATGGGCCCAAGCAGCGCGTCGCCTATGTGATGCTCGATCTGACGCGCCGCCATCGCGACGTGCGCGCCCTGGTCTGCGCGCTTGAATCATGGATCATCGCGACGCTGGCTGATTTCGGCGTCACGGGCGAGCGGCGCGCCGCCCGCGTCGGCGTCTGGGTCGAGCGGCCGGAAAAGGCCAAGGGACGCGGCGGCGAAATGGCGGAAGACAAGATCGCCGCCATCGGCGTGCGCCTGCGGCAATGGGTGAGCTTCCACGGCGTCGCGCTCAATGTCGCGCCGGATCTGAAGCATTTTTCCGGCATCGCGCCCTGCGGCGTGCGCGACGCCCATCTTGGCGTCACGAGCCTCGCGGACCTCGGCGTGACGGCGGAGATGCGTTCCGTCGACGCCGCGCTGCGCAGGAATTTCGAGACAATTTTCGGCCCGGCCGAGGACTCTTAAGACGCGGCGGAAGCGCGCGCCTCGCGCGCCGCAAGCGCGGCGAAGAGCGCATCGTCTTCATTGACGCCGGCGTTGCCCGTCGTCAGCAGCTTTTCGCCGTAGAAGATCGAATTGGCGCCGGCGACGAGACAGAGAATTTGCGCCTCCCGCGACAGCGAGGAGCGGCCGGCGGAGAGCCGCACCCGCGCCTTCGGCATGACGATGCGCGTCGTCGCGATCATGCGCACGAGATCGAGCGGGTCGATCTGCGCGCGCCCGGCGAGCGGCGTGCCCTCGACGGCGACCAGCGCGTTGATCGGCACGCTTTCCGGATGCGGGTCGAACGACGCCAGCGTCTGCAACATGCCGGCGCGATCTTTCACGCTTTCGCCCATGCCGATAATGCCGCCGCAGCACATCTCGAGCCCCGCGCCGCGCACGGCCTTGAGCGTGTCGAGACGGTCTTGATAGGTGCGGGTGGTGATGATCTCGTTGTAGAATTCTGGCCCGGTGTCGAGATTGTGATTGTAGGCGGTGAGCCCCGCGTCGACGAGGCGCCGCGCCTGCGACTCGTTGATCATGCCGAGCGTGACGCAAGCCTCCATGCCGAGCCCGCGCACGCCGCGCACCATGTCGAGCACAGCGTCGAAGCGCTTGCCCTCGGGCGCGGAGCGCCAGGCGGCGCCCATGCAGAAGCGATCGGCGCCGGCTTCTCTGGCGGTCCTTGCGGCGCCGAGCACGTCCGCCGTCTCCATGAGATCGACGCGGTCGAGCTTCACTTCGCGATGATGCGCCGATTGCGGGCAATAGGAACAGTCTTCCGGACAGCCGCCAGTCTTGATCGACAGCAGCGCCGCCTTCTGCACGTCATTGACGTCGTGAAAGCGGCGATGAACGGCGTTCGCCTGCGCGACGAGATCGAGCAGCGGCTGATCATGAATCGCGACGATCTCTTCGACGCCCCAGTCGTAGCGTAAGGAGAAGTCCGTGGGCGCGTTCACGCCGGACCTCCGGCGTCGCGCCTTTGCGAGCGATGCTGTGACCGCGCGGCGAGTTTGCGCTGCGGCGCCTCAGACGTCTCCTCGGCGCGCGTCGCGCCCTTTCGCCCGCCGCGCAGAGCGGCATAAGCGACGAAAAGCGCCATCGCGACGTCGAACGCCGCATTGGCGACCACGAAGGGCGCGGGGGCGAATTGCGAGGCTGCGCCGATATAGTGAAAGTAAATCGCATAGAGCGGATGCAGCGCGAGGCCAGCGACGACCCACCACGGCGAGCCGATGATCGACATGCCGGCGAGCGTGCCGAAGACGGCCACGCCGGTCATTTCGAAGCCGACCCAGGGGCCAGGCTCCTCAGCGCGAAAGCCGAAGCCGACGTAGAGGAAGCACAGCGCAATCAGCGCATAGGCGGCGATCCGCTGGACAGCCGCGCCCGACCATTTGCAGAATGCAAGCAGGCCCAAGGCGAAGACCAGGCCGACCCCGGCGAAGATAATAATTTCGGTTGTGTCGAGCATGGCTTTGACCATCAGCGCCGCGAAGTGCGGAGATTAGGCGGAACGCATCGTCGCCGAGTCTATAAGGGGCGACGTCGCCTCGAACAAGTGCCGCGTCGAAAAGGCGCCCGAAGCCTGCTATAGCTGCCCTGGAGGCGCCTTGAGGCGCGGAATGTTTAAAGGTCGCGATAGTATGCAGCTTGAGACGCAGGCGCAGGAAAATCTCGTTACGACCGCTCCGGCGGCGGCGGGCGCCGACCCTGAAGCCTTGAAGGGCGACGAATCGCTCATCGAGGACATTCGCCTTCTGGGGCGCCTGCTCGGCGACGCAGTTCGTGAACATGAAGGAACCGCGGCGTTCGAGCGCATCGAGACGATCCGGCGGCTCTCCGTCGCCGCAAGCCGCAACGGGGACGCCGAGGCCGACAGGAATCTCGACGCGCTGCTGCGCGCGCTGACGGCGGAAGAGGCGCGCACCGTTATTCGCGCCTTCAGCTATTTCTCGCATCTTGCGAACATCGCCGAAGACCTGCATCCGCTGCAGCAGCGCGCCCGCGCCCAGGCGAGCGGCGCCTTCACCGGCGCGCCTAGCCTCGCCACGACCTTCGCGCGTCTGCGCAAGGCCGCCGTCGGCGCCGGCAAGATCGCCCAGGCGCTGGCGCGCGGCTGGATTTCGCCGGTGCTGACCGCGCATCCGACGGAAGTGCGCCGCAAGAGCCTGCTCGACGCCGAACACGCGATCTTCAAACTGCTCGCCGCGCGCGAGCATATGCGTGGCAAGGCCGAGCGCGCGCAAAACGAGATGCAGCTTCGCGCCCGCGTCTCGCAGCTCTGGCAGACCGAGCTGTTGCGTCATTCGCGTTTGACCGTGCGCGATGAAATCGAGAACACGCTGAGTTATTATCGCAGCACATTTCTGCGCGAGATCCCGCGCCTTTACGCGGACATCGAACAGCGTCTCGACGGACTGCGCGTGCCGCCGTTCCTGCGCATGGGCGCCTGGGTCGGCGGCGACCGCGACGGCAATCCGAATGTGACGGCGGAGTCGCTTTCGACCGCCCTGCGCATGCAGTGCGAAACCGTGCTCCGCTTTTATCTCATCGAAGTGCATGAGCTCGGCGCGGAACTTTCGATGTCGCGGCGTTACGCCGGCTGCACCAAGGCGCTCGAAGCGCTTGCGGCCCGCTCGGGCGACGACAATCCGCATCGGGACGACGAGCCCTATCGCCGCGCGCTCATCGGCGTCTATTCGCGCCTCGCCGGCACGCTGGAGAAGCTGACCGGCGGCCAGGCGGCGCGCCACGCCGTGGCGCCGGGCGAACCCTACGCCAATTCCTGGGCGCTGCTCGCCGATCTCGTCACCATCGATGAGTCGCTGCGGGTGCATCACAGCGAAGTCATCGCTACGCAGCGGCTCGAGCCGCTGATCCGCGCTGTCGAAGTCTTCGGCTTTCACCTTGCGACGCTCGATTTGCGGCAGAGCTCCGACCGGCACGAGGAGACCATCGCCGAGCTTCTCAGCGCCGCCCGGGTCGTCGATGATTACGCCGCGCTTCCGGAAGCCGAGAAGCAGCAGTTGCTGCTGAGGCTGCTCGGCGATCCGCGGCCAGTGCGCCTGCCGGGCGCGACATACAGCGACCGCGCCACGAGCGAATTGACGATCATGGAACGCGCGCTCGAGATGCGACGGCTCTATGGCGATGAAGCGATACGCCATTACATCATCAGCCACACTGAAACGGTCAGCGACCTTCTCGAAGTGCTGCTGCTGCAGAAGGAATGCGGCTTGATGCGCGGCACGCTCGATCCGCGCGACGCTCAGCGCGTCATCGCCGATCTCATCATCGTGCCGCTTTTTGAGACGATCGAGGATTTGCGCAACGCCGCGCCGATCATGCAAGAGTTTTATGCGCTCCCTGGCATCCTCAAGCTCGTCGTCAATTCCGGCGGGCAGCAGGACGTCATGCTCGGCTATTCCGACTCCAACAAGGACGGCGGGATCCTGACGAGCATCTGGGAGCTGTACCGCGCCTCGACGGCGCTCGCGGAGTTTTTCGCCTCGGCGCCGAACGTCGCGCTGCGGCTTTTCCATGGGCGCGGCGGAACCGTCGGACGCGGCGGCGGACCGAGCTACGACGCCATTCTGGCGCAGCCGCCCGGCACGGTGAACGGGCAGATCCGCCTGACCGAGCAGGGCGAAGTCATCGCGGCGAAATACGCCAATCCGCAGATCGGCCACGTCAATCTGGAACTGCTCGTCGCGGCGACGCTGGAAGCGACGCTGCTTTCCGCGCACAAGACTCCGGCGCCGGAGTTCTTGGAGGCTGCTGAAGAATTGTCGCAGGCCGGCATGGCCGCCTATCGCGGACTTGTCTATGGCGCCGAAGGCTTCGTCGATTTCTTCTTTTCGTCGACGCCGATTTCGGAAATCGCCTCGCTCAATATCGGCTCGCGTCCCGCCTCGCGCAAACCTTCGCGCCGCATCGAGGATCTGCGCGCGATCCCGTGGAGCTTTTCCTGGGCGCAGGCGCGCGTCGCGCTGCCGGGCTGGTACGGCTTTGGTTCGGCGATCGCGCATTTCATCGAAGAGGACGAGAAAGCGCGGCTCGCGCTCTTGCGCCGGATGAGCGAAGAATGGCCGTTCTTTCGCGCGCTGCTCTCGAACATCGACATGATCCTCTCCAAGACCGACATGTCGATCGCGCATCATTATGCCGGTCTCGTCGAGGACAAGGCGCTTGCCGCGCGCATTTTCGGCATGATCGAAGCGGAGCATGGGCGCGCGAATGACGCGCTCGAAAAACTTCTCGGCTCCAAGGAGCGGCTCGCGGACAATCCGACGCTCGCGCGATCGCTCCGGCACCGCTTCCCCTATATCGCGCCGCTCAACTATCTGCAGGTCGAATTGATCCGCCGCCATCGCGCAGGAGAGCGCGGCGAAGACATTCGCGAAGGCATCCTGATGTCGATCAACGGCATTGCGGCGGGCTTGCGCAATACGGGTTAACCCAGTCGCGCAGAGCGCTACGGCGCGTTCGGGATATCCTGCAATGCCGTCAAGCGGACAGGAATCCCTCAATCTGCGCGCAAAATTGCTCCGGCGCTTCGTCGGCGACGAAGTGGCCGCTGTCGTCCACGATCACAGACCTTAAATTCGTCGCCTGTGGTCGGAGCGCGTCCGCGAGTCTTTCGCCAACGCTGTGTCGCCCTGCGATCGCCAACACCGGCATGTCGAGCTTGCGGCCCTTCAAGGATGCGGCCGCGGCGGCGTCATCTTTGAGCGCCCGATAATAGTTGAATCCCGCCGTCATGCCGCCCTCCGAGGCGTAATGTTTGGCGAATTCTGCGATCGCGGCGTCTGGGACCGCGTCCTTCTTGTGGGACCAGGCGCGGATCTGCGCCGCGATATAATCGCGCTCGCGGCCCTTGGTCAGCATTTCCGGAAAATCTGGCGCCATGTGAAATCCGTAATGCCAGGCGCCGGCGCGCAACGCATCCATGTTCTCCGTGCCCGGAACCAGGCAATCCACCAGGACGAGCTTTTCGACATGCTCAGGGTGAAGATGGGCGAGCATGAAGGCGGCTTTCCCGCCCATATCATGGCCAACGACATGGGCGCGCCCCCCGGCCGTCTGGTCAATGAGCGCTCGAACGTCGCCAGCGATGGTTTGCTTGTCATATCCCGCGGCGGTTCGTTCGGACAGGCCGAGGCCGCGCAGATCGGGGGCGATCAGCGTAAACCGCGAGCAGAGGCGCTCCATCGTGGAGCGCCACGCAAACCAGGTCTGCGGCCAACCGTGAAGCAAGACCACGTTAGGGCCGACCCCGACGCGCACATAATGCAGCTTGACGCCATTGACTCGCGCGAAGAGGCTCTGGCCGCCATTGGGCGCCAGCGCGCCGTCTTGGTAATCCACCGCGGCCGGCGAACTCGTGGCGCTTGTCGTCGGCGAAGCGGTCGCGGCCGCGCCGGCCGCGAAAGTCGACGCTCCAAGAAGAAAGGCGCGGCGTTCCATGCTCATGATCTGTGTTTCCCGTGCATAGGGGCAATGGAGAGGATTCGGTCCCGGCAATCTCAAGAGTGCCCGGCATATGCAACGTTCCAAAGTCGACGACCGTCGCGTGCGACGGCGCTCGGTCGAGCTTTTGACCGTCGCCCTTTTTTCGTTCTTGGCGGTCAGATGAATGCTACGGTTTTTCGGTGTTCCTGTCGGCAGCGAGAATTTCTAGAATGGGGCCGCCTGCCCGTAAAGCGGATCGAGCCTGCAATAAAGATGGCGACGGAACGCCTGGAGCGCGCCGCGAACCGTGGTATAGGCCCGATAGCGCATCGTCAGACGCAAGCATCGCGTCAGCCACAGGACTTCTAAGCGCGAGGCGCCGAGAATGTCATGCTGGATCATAGGAGGATTGAGCATCATGAGCACAGGTAGTCCATTCAATGACATCAGCCTCGAAGAGCTGAAAGCGGGCCTTGCGACGGGCGCGGTCTTGCTTGTCGACGTGCGAGAGGCTGACGAATATGCGGCGGGCCATATCGCCGGCGCGATTTTCAATCCGCTGTCGAAATTCGATCCGAGCCAGCTGCCGATCGCAGGCGAGGGCCAGCAAGTGGTCATCTATTGCCGCTCCGGCAAGCGCTCGGTGTCTGCGATGGAACAGGCGCGGCTCTTGGGCCGTCGCGACGCCAATACCCATTTTGGCGGCGGCATCCTCGCCTGGCTCAACGCCGGCGAACCTGTCGTCCAGGGCATGTAAAAGACGCGCCCGGACGGCGGCGCAGCTTCAACGCAGGCTCGCGAGATAGCGCGACAGGGCGAGCAGTTCGCTTCCGCTGAAGATGTCAAAGGCCGGCATCAGATTGCCGGGCTTGATGTCTTGATTGTGCGTGATCCATCGCGCGATGGAGGCTTCATCCGTCGCGAGGATCGCGGCGCCAATCGAGATCCTGCCGCCCACATGCGTAAGATCGGGTCCGAGCCGGCCGACCGCAGGCGTTCCGCGGATTGTGTGGCACGCGCCGCAGCCGTGCGAAAGAAACAGCGCCTTGCCCTCTCGCGTCTCCTGCGTTGCGGGCTCCTGCGCTGGCTGGAACTCCCGTAAACGCCATTCCTCATATTCATTCTGCGGCATCGCCACGACGTTGAACGCCATCAGCGCATGCGCCCCGCCGCAATATTCCGCGCATTGGCCCCTGCTCACGCCAGCTTTTTCGGCGCTCAGCGTCAGCGCGGTCTTGCGGCCGGGAATCATATCGAGCTTGCCGGCCAATCTCGGCGCCCAGAAACTATGGATGACATTGTCGCTCGTGAGTTCGATCTCGACCGCGCGGCCGACCGGAATGCGCAATTCATTGGCGCTCTCGACCGCAGAGCCGGCGTCGTCGTGATAGACGACGCGCCACCACCAGCGCTCGCCCGCCACCTCTATTCCAATCGGACTCGCCGCCATCTTTCCCGGCCCCGCGCCAAGCATAACCAGTCCGTAGACGAGGAGCGCGGAGAGCGTGACGACGGGGAGGATCAGCCCGCCGGCAAGCACGACAGTATCGCCGGCCAGGAACGCCCGGCGGCGCGGCGGCGCAAATAGCGCGATCGCCGTCAGGAGAGTGACCAGGAGCAGGATCGCGCCGCTTCCCGCGACCATGACCCAGAAGAGTTGCGCAACATGTTGCGCCTGCGGTCCGGTCGGCGCGAGCGTCGATTGAACGCCCTCGCATCCCGCGAGCAGGAGGCAGGCCGGAGCGGCGCGCGTGATGCGCAAGGATCGCTGTCTATCGCGCACGCGGGCCTCCACGGCGAGACGGTGGGATGGGCCGTTCCAGCTTTTCCGCGGTTGGCGCCGCGACGCTCGCGAAATAGGCGGCGACGTCTCGCGCCTGCTCGTCGGTCAGACGCGAAGCGATCGTCCCCATGATCGCTCCATATCCCGACTTCTTGCGCAGTCCGCGTTTCCAGATTTCGATCTGGCCGACGATATAGGGCGCGTATTGGCCGTCGAGCTTGGGAAAGGACGGCGCGCGTGTGTCGCCATGGCAAACCAGACAGGGCGGGACGCCCGATTCCGCGACGCCTTTGGTCGCGATTTCTTTGCCGCGCGCAATCTGATCAGCGTTCGGCGCTATCGGCGTCGCGCTCGGCGCCGGGTCCGACGCGCGCGCGTAATATTCACTCAGCGCCGCGATCGCAGCATCGTCCAGCGCCACGGCGATCGGCTCCATGATGCCGCTCGGCCTCGAACCGCTGGCGAAATCGCGCAGCGCGCGTTCGACATAGGCCTGTGATTGCCCGGCGAGGCGGGGCACGAGCGCGCTTCTGGGCTGCGCATCGCCACGATGGCAGCGCACGCATCGGGTCAGCGCCTCCATCGTCATGCCGTTCCGGGCGATCTCAGCGCCATCATTCAGCCGCGCCTCGGGATCGCCGATGGCGAACAGCCGATATTGGCTCGCGCTCATCTGCGGAAGGGCGCGCAGAAAAGCGACAACGGCCCACACTTCGTCGTCGCGCTGCTGCGCGACCCACGCCGGCATTCCAGTATACTTCAGGCCATGCTTGACGATCCAGAAGAGCTGCTCTGTCGACCAGTTGAATGCGGCGCGGTTGAGTTCGGGCGGCGCCGGGAGCATGCGATCAACGATCGGGTCGCTGTGCCCCCCCGGCGCGCCATGGCAAGGCGCGCAGCCTCCGTCGAAATGGCCCGCGCCGAGGATCACCAGATTTTTATCATCGAGCGTCGGCGGCGTGATGGAGGCGCTGTGCGTCTCGACGGAACGCCGCAAACCAAAGTCCAGGAACCAGCGCGTGAGCGCCCAATGAGGCTGGCTGGCTGCAACGTTGTAGAGACCCGACCAAGCGAAGAACAGGAGGGCCAAAGCTAGAACGAGGGCGACCCCGACTCCGGCGAGTAGAGCTTTTCCGGCGAACGCCACCTGGCGTCACCGCCGCGCTGCGCCGGCGCATCGGGGGCCCGTTGCGTTTGACTGTTCGGTTCTCTCCATACCGATCTCCCCACTTGGCGCGAGCCTAGCAGCGTCGCCGACGCAGTCGCGTCCGTAAGAGAGATAGGGTTGGAACACGAAGCGATCAGCTCTCAAGCGCAGGCCGCGCCAAATTGCCTTAAGAGGCCGTCTTGGCAGAGGCGTTCCTCCTTTGGCGAACCCATGGCCACTGTCGAGCTGAAGGAATAAGTTCCAGTCTTGAAGCCTAGAGCGCGGCTCGCGAAAAAGTGGGAACCGGTTTTTCGCGTAGCGCGCGCTCTAAACTTTGGGAATCGATCACGCTGCATTTGGGCGATTCCGCCCAAATGCAGCGTGATCTAGCAGCGACTTTCCGGGACATGCGCATGAGCGACCAATATCGAACAATCAGCCGGCAATATTCGGCAGCGCGGAAGGATGACGATACGAATTTCCTTGAAACGCCAACCGTCCAATCGGTTCTCGGCGATCTTTCAGGCGCGAGCGCCATCGACTACGCATGCGGGACTGGCCATTATTCCCGGCTTCTCAAAAGACTTGGCGCAAAGAATGTGCTCGGCGTGGATTTGTCGCCCGCGATGATTGACGTCGCCCGACATGAAGAGATCCAAAATCCACTTGGCGTCGCCTACGAAGTCGGCGACGCCGCAACGATGGCGGTCTTGGGGGCATTCGACGTCGCGACCGCCGCCTTTCTGTTCAATTATGCCGAGGACGAGCAGACGCTTGCGCAAATGTTCAGGTCTGTAGCGGCGAATGTGATTCCCGACGGCAGATTGGTCGCCGTCGTGCCCAATCCGGACTTCGTCAACGGTCGAGATGATACGCTCCCGTATGGATTCTTTCTCGAAGAGATCGGGGAAGGTCCCATGCGCCTGCGCGTTCGGATGACGTTTGTCGGGGAAGAACAATTCTGGATCGAATTCACCCAGTGGAGCCGTCGCGCTTACGAGGACGCGCTGACGCAGGCGGGGTTTGCTGACGCCAAATGGACGCCCTTCGCCGTGTCTAAGGAAGGAATTCAGCGTTACGGACAACAATTCTGGGACGCAATTCTCGCCAATCCGAAAAGCGTCGTGTTGAGCGCAAGGAAAAAGCCTGCGTGAACACGTCCGCGGCGAGTACGGTCAAGATAAACAATATTCCAATGTGAGGGCGCGATGCTTCTCGTCGATACGGCGGATCAAAATGCTATCCTGGACGCGCTGAAATTTCCGGGCGTGCAGGGATTCACCACCAATCCGACATTGATCGCCCGCGCCGCCGGCGCGGAAGCGTTGTCGTTGGATGAGTACGTCGCCGCGGCCCGCAAGCTCTGCGGAATGTCCGCCAAGATCGGCGCAATTCGGCAGCTGATGATTCAGGCGGTTGGAGGTCCCGACGAGACCCGGCGGCAAGCAATTCTCTATCTCGACGACCTGAAGACCGCCCGCGAAAAAAAACTTTGGATCAAACTTGCGCCAACTGCACCGAGCCTCGCGTGCTGCCGGGCGCTGAAAGACATAGGCTGCGCATCTCTGGCGACAGCGGTGTTCACGGCGGCGCAGGCCTATGTCGCAATGGAGGCGGGCGCGGATGGCGTCGCGGTATATCTCGGCAGGCTCATGCGGCGTGAAAGAGATTGGGAGAAGCAGCTCGAAAGCGTCGCCGCGATCGTCAAGAGCGCCGACCGGACCTTGCTGCTTGCGAGTTTTCCCGATCGACAAACCGTAGAAGCTGGGCTGCGGTATAGTCACGACATCACGGCGCCGCCGTCTGTTCTCAACGAAGTGTTGACGTCCGCCCTGTCGCAGGAGGCTATCGAAGCCTTCGACAAGAGAATCTTAATGGAACGCTGAAGGGCAAACGAGCTTGTCGCAGCCATGCCGAAGGGCCCTTCGAAAAACGAGAATGCCATGCGCGCAAAGAATCGTGACGTCTCGCGTCGAAAGCTTCTGATCGGCTGCGCGCTCGGCGCGCTCACGCCCTGTATTGCAGATCGGCCCGGTTTGGCCGAGACCTCCGATCTCGCCGATTTTCTTCGCCTCAGCGCTGAGCTAACTGGACGCACGCGTCTTCAGATCGATTCGGCTCGGATTTATCTGCAGAGTCTTGGACTCGATCGCGGCGCATTGAGCAGCTTGGGCCCTCTACAAGATAAAGACTCGGAGGGTCTTGCGCGAAGAATTGTGGCGGATTGGTATTCCGGTCAAACCGTCGACTCTGGACGCGTGATTTGCGTCGATTACACCGGCGCGCTGATGTGGGACGCGATGGGCTTTGCGCGGCCAGGCGGCGTTCCCGGCGAAGCCGCGAGTTGGGCGCTTGCACCGACCAAGGAGTGAGGCGTTCCATATGGATATTCATGCCGACGTATTGGTCATAGGCTCTGGCGTCGCCGGCGCGTTGGTCGCCTCTCGCGTCGCGCGCAAAGGCGCGACAGTCGTTGTTATGGAGGCCGGCCCTCGCGTGGACCGCGCCGCCTCGGTGAGACGATTCCAGAGCGCTTCTGCAAAGACTCCCGAATCGGCCTATGAGCAGGCCGCGTTCGCGCCGCATCCCGAAACCGACAAGCCCTATGCGTTCTACGCGCAGAGAGGCGCTCATCCCTTCGGTTCGACCTATTTGCGACAGGTGGGCGGCACGACGTGGCACTGGCTGGGAACCGCCATTCGGCTGGTTCCCGACGATTTCGAGATGAAATCGCGCTTCGGCCTCGGCGTTGATTGGCCGATCTCATACGCGGATCTCGAGCCATGGTATTGCCAGGCGGAACAGGAGCTCGAAGTCGCCGGAGACAATGACGACGATCTTGGCTCGCCACGCTCCGCGCCCTACCCCTTTCCGCCGATCGCACAGAGCTTCCTCGATCACGCATGGCGCAACGCGTTGCAGGAGTCCGACTATAAGGTCCGCCCGACTCCGCAGGCGCGTCTCTCGAAGGCGTCCGGCGACCGACCGGCCTGTCACGGCAGCGCCAGCTGCATTCCGATCTGTCCGATCCAAGCGAAATATGACGCGACCATTCACGTCGCGCGCGCCCAATCTCTCGGCGCGAGGCTGCTGACGGAGACCTGCGCCAATTTCATCGAATGCCGCCCGGACGGGCGTGTCGAAGCGGTCAGGTTCATACGATCCGATGGCTCTACCGGACGCGTGTTCGCGCGCGCCGTCTGCGTCGCCGGCAATGGCGTCGAGACGCCGCGACTCCTGCTGGCCTCGGCCTCCGAGGCCTTTCCTGGCGGCGTCGCCAATCGCTCGGATCAGCTCGGCCGAAATCTGATGGATCATCCGATCCAGCTCAGCTGGGCCCTCACGCGCCAACCCGTCTGGCCTTATCGGGGACCTGGAGCGACATCGGGGATCGAGAATTATCGAGATCTGAAAGACCGCGGCGTAAATTCGGCTTTGAGATTCGAATTCGGCAATGAAGGGTGGAGCTGGCCGAAGGGAGCGCCCGAATCGACCGCGCGCGAACTCGCGCTGAGCGGCCTGCGCGGAAAGGCGCTCGACACGGCTCTTAAGGAGCAGACGTCGCGGCACATTCGCGTGGCCGCATTGACGGAGCAACTCCCTCTGGCGAGCAACAGGGTGACGCTGGATCGGGCGCAAATCGAAAAGACCGGTCTGCCGCGCCCGGCGATCTACTTTCAACTCGACCGCTACACCGAACACGCGCTCGGCAACGCCAAACATCTGCATGAAGACATGTTTGCGAAGATCGGCGTGGAGGCGTTTTGGCACAAGGACGACGCCCAAGCCGCAGGCCATATCATGGGCACGGCGCGCATGGGCGCGGACCCGGCGACGTCCGTCGTCGACAAAGACCTGCGCGCGCACGCGCACCGCAATCTTTTTCTGGTTGGCGCCGCCGTGTTCCCGACCGGCGGAACCGCCAACCCGACGCTCACCATCGCCGCGCTCGCCCTTCGCGCCGCCGACGCCATTCTTTCTTCCTTGACGGAATAGGCGCGCGCTGCAGCCTGCCTGCTATGAAGCGCGCGCCTTGAAGGCGACGCCCATGGAGTCGGCGGCATAAATCGCGTCCATGAGAGTCGCGGCGGTCACCTCAAAGGGTTCATTATGCGCGCTCTCGCCGACGGCGACGGCGCGCTCGGCGATCGCCCGCGCCGTGTCGCGCGATAGATTTGCCAGCCCGAGTTCGGCAAGCGTCACAGGCAAGCCGACCGAGAGGCAAAATCCCATCGCTTCATCGACCGTCGAACGCGGCCGTCCTTCCAGAACGAGCTGCACCAACGTGCCGAAAGCGACCTTTTCGCCATGCAGCCGATCATGCGTTTCCGGCGCGGCCGTCAGCCCATTGTGGACCGAATGCGCCACCGCAAGGCCGCCCGACTCGAACCCGAGGCCGGAGAGCAGCGTGTTGGCTTCGATGATCCGTTCCAGCGCCGGCGTGATCGACCCTGCCCGCGCCGCGGCGACGGCGGATATCCCGTCGTTGAGCAGCGTTTTGTAGCAGAGCTCGGCGATCGCGGCCGCGGCGATCGTGCTCAGGCCCCCAGCGACGTTCTTGCGATGCGCGCGGATGGCGGCGTCCGCTTCGAAAAAAGTGGCGAGCGCGTCGCCCATGCCCGAGATCAGCAGGCGCGCCGGCGCGCGCGCGATGACCGTGCTGTCGACAAGCACGAGATCGGGGTTGCGCCGGTAAAAGAGGCATTTCTCGAACACCCCATCATCGCTGTAGACGACGGAAAGCGCGCTGCAGGGCGCGTCGCTCGACGCCGTCGTTGGACAGCAGGCGACGGGAAGCTCAAGTTCCGCGGCGACGGCGCGGGCGGCGTCCAACGTCTTGCCGCCGCCGGCGCCGACAATTGACGCGGCCGAGACTCGGCGCGCCTCTTCCTTGCCCCGGGAAATCTCCGCAAACGAGCACTCTCCGCCGAAATCCAGAATCGTATAGTCGAGTCCGGCGGCTTGGAACGTCTCGCGCCACACCGGCTCCAACGCCTTGCGCGCGGTCGGACTCGCGACGATCAGCGCTTTTCCTGAAATGCCGAGCCTTACCAGCTCAGCGGCGAGCGACATCGTCGCATCGCGGCCCTGAACATATCTCGCGGGGGAGCAGAAAACCTTCAACATACGGGCCATCCGTCGTCATCCGTGCAGGCGGCGATTTGAGAGCAAATGATGTCGCAACGCAACGCATCGGCTTGAGATCACCCATCATTCGGGTGATCGCGCTCGCTTACCCGGGCGCTGCACTCAAGAGGCCGAGTCGGCGGCGCAAAAAAGGGCCGGCCGCAACGGCCGGCCCCGACCCCTTCGAAAAGCTATGGGTTTTTGCAACCTTCGGATCATCGCGCGTCTCGTTGAAAGGCGCAGTGCGCCGGCGCACTTGTGCATGCGGCGCGGCCCATGTCCGAAGCGCCCGCCAAGCCGGCGTCTATTTGCGTCGATGGTCCCCTGTCTCAGTCAAAAGCCGCTGCGATAAATGTCGGCAGCAGATTGGGTAAATTTGCCGCTTGAAATCAGGCCGCGCACGCTTCTCAATCCCCAGCGCGATCAGATGAGTGGGAAGGGACACAAAAGTGTGCAGCATTCCGGACGATATTTTTACCGAGCCTGAGTTCTCCCCCGATACGCTCGCCAATCTAGGTCCGCTACGCCGCTTGGCCGGCGTGTGGCAGTCCGATGGAGGCGTGGACGTTAATCCCAAGGCCGAAGGGCCTGAAACGCGGACGTTCCGGGAGCATATCCGGATGGATCCGATCGACCCGCAGACGAACGGGCCCCAGCTCCTCTATGGTTTGCGCTATCACATCCATATCAACGCGCCGGAGGAGGCGATCACCTTTCACGACCAGGTCGGCTATTGGCTCTGGGAGCCAGCCACAGGCCTGATTATGCAGACCATCGCGATCCCGCGAGGACAAGTCGTGCTGGCGGGCGGAACGGCGAAACCCGATGACGCGCGCATTTCAGTCGAGGCGCGGCGCGGCGATAGTCGCTTCGGCATTTGCTCGACGACCTTCCTGGAAGAAGCGTTTCGCACCGACTATTACCGAATCGACATCGCCTTCAACGACGATGGCAGCTGGACCTATGTGACGCGAACGGACCTCGCCCTGCGCGGCGTCACGCCAACATTCAACCACCACGACACAAATACACTGCGGCGGATCGCGCCCCCGACGCCAAATCCGCTCGTCGGCCTGCTGGACGGCAAAATGGGTTAGCTCTGCTTGGCGCGGCGATGACGCAGTTTACGAAGGAAACGCTCAGCTCTTCGATCAGCCGCGCACGTAACCCAGTCTAATGAACTGGGGGCGCACACAAATCGGATAATGAATCGGCTATTCGCGTGAAGCGCATCCGAGGCTGCGAAACTGTTGTGGCCGATCGCGTTACCGATCCGGTTCGCCGAACTCAGCACAAATAAGGCTGATCGTCTCTGCTGAACAACGGGCCAGCCTTCCGCCATCAGACCAAGAGTCGCGCCTACACCAAAAGCCGTGCCTACATCGAAAATTTCAGCGCGCCAGTCGGACGTCGTCCGCGCTCATGTGTTGACAACGCCCCTGCTCCGTGCGTTCCTAAGCCGTTTGATAGATGCGGTTTTGTAGCGGTCAACCAGAGTAGGAATGACTGCGATGAAAAAGATATTTTTGCTGAGCGCCATTCTTTTCAGTGGCGTGATCCTTTGGGCTATTTCGAAGCCTTTGCCGGCCAAAGAGCCCTCACCGCTCGCAGGACGCGATGGCGCTCTGATCATCGCAAATGTTGTCGCGCTCGACCAGCTGCTCGTCTACAACCGTTTTGGGTCGTTCAATCCCTTCGGGATGATCTACGCGCTACGCGAAGATGTCGTGCCGGTCGACACGGCTGTCGCGTACACGTCCGCCTCAGACTGCGAAAAACCCGAAGCCGAAACGAATTCCCGCGCGATTGGCGCTGCGCTCGAGCCCGGAGCGGTTCGGCTGCGCGACTGCAAACGCCCGCGTCCTTTGGCGTTGAGGGTCAACGTCGGCGACACGCTCGAGGTCCATTTTCAAAATCTTCTCAGGCCGCTGCAGCCGGGACTTACGAAGGACTTCTGTCCGAACTCTTTCCGCGAGCCGCCTGCCGGTAAAGACAATTTGAACGACGCCGTATGGAAAGACGAATTTCCAAATGGCCAGTCGTCCGCCCGGCAGCATTGCAAGGCGAAGAAGGAAGAAGCTGGCGGCGAGCCGACCAAGCCTGAGATCGATAAGGATTGGCCGAAAACGCGATTGGCAAATTTCGCCGTTGCGGGTCTCAAGCTTGCGGCCAAGCAGACCGATGGATTCGACCGCGACATCTGTCTCGGCGTCTCGGCGCTGCCGCCAGGCGGACGTATTGTCGTTTGTCGATTTGAGATCAATCACGAGGGGCCCTTCTTTGCAACGTCGAATGCGGCGATGTCCGGCGGGGAAGGCGACGGCGGCTCGCTTACGCACGGACTTTTCGCATCCGTCATCGCAGAGCCCAAAGGCAGCGCGTGGTACAGGAGTCAGGTCTCGCACGGCGTTCTTGAAGCCGCCTGGCCAAAGGAAGGCGCGACCGAGCCGCATGCGCGCAAGGGCAAACTCGACTACGAAGCGAAAGACGGAGCCGGTTTCCCCTATCTCAACATGCTGAGCGCGGAGGAGAGCAAGGACGGCGAAGCGCGTTATCGCCTTGCGCATAGCGATCTGAACGCAATCGTGCGCGAGCCCGCCAAGGATCGTGGGCGCTTCTCCGCCTTCCGCGAATTTACCGTCGTGCTCCATGATGAGATGAAGACCTACTACGCGGAAGCCTACCGAATGCTCGGCGGCGCCGATGCGCAGTTCAAGCAGCTCGCTGGCGTACGTGACGGGTTCGGAGTCAATTATGGCTCTGGCGGCATGGGCCCCATGCTCATCGCCAACCGCAAGAAAATGGGGCCGGCCGCCGATTGCGTGGAATGCCTCTACGAAGAATTCTTCCTGCAGTCATGGGCGAATGGCGATCCGGCGCTGCTCGAACAGTTCCCGGACGATCCGTCGAATGTCCATCACTCCTATCTGAATGACCGCGTCGTTTTCCGAAATTTCCACGCAGGCCCCAAGGAGACGCATGTCTTCCACCTGCATGCGCACCAGTGGTTCGCGGGCAATGATTCCGGACGCGGCGCCTATCTCGACAGTCAGACGGTGGGGCCACAGCAGGGCTTCACCTACCGCATCTATCATGGCGGCCTGCGCGATCAAGGGCCGGGGGGATGGTGGGAGACGCATGGCGCCGGTAATCGCAATCGCGCGCCGGGCGACTCGATTTTCCATTGCCATCTCTATCCGCATTTCGCGCAGGGCATGTGGGAGCTCTGGCGCACGCATGATGTTTTCGAGGACGGCTCGCGCAAACTGCCGGACGGACAGAAGAGCCCGGGACTGTCGATAAATCCGACCGCGTCGGACGATGAACACAAGACGCGCGCGGGCACCTTGCCGGATGGTTCGAATTTGGCGAACGCCGAAGGCACGCCGATACCTGCGCTTGTGCCGCTGCCGGAGGAACCGCTGCCGTTGCTACCGACCTATGGCGACAAGGGCATGCCAGGCTATCCTTTCTACATCGACGGTAAGCCGGGCCACCGTGCGCCGCAGCCGCCGCTCGACATGGCGCTGGATAATGGCAAGCCGTTGGATGCGGGCCTGCCGCGTCATGTCGTGAAGGACGGCGAGCGCGAATTCGCGGCGGGCGCCGCGCCGATTATTGATGGCGCGCAAAATGTTAATGCGCTTCTCGCCCGCTCGCTCGCCATCGGCGATCTCTCGGCGGATTACACGAAGTTGCATCTCAATATTCTGCCATATGACGGCTCCGACGTTGAAAAGCGCGGCATGGCTTTTCATCATAATGGGCTTCTCGCCGGCGCGTCGGGCGAGACGAAGCCGCTGCTGCTGCGCCAGATCGACGGATCGCCGGCGCAATTCGACAAAGACAAAGGCGGGTATTCAACGGTCACAATCTCCGCGGCGACGGCCACTGCTGCTGGCGGCGCCGCGGCTCCGGGTTGGTTCTACGTAAATGGCGCTCCACCACGTCCGGGCGCGCCCTTTGCCGACCCTTGCGCAATCGCCGATGGGCTAAACGCGGGCACGGCGAAATCGGACCCGCTCACCAACGATGGCGTCGAGTTCACGCCCGATCCCAAGATGATCGGCTTCCGTCGCTATGATGTGTCCGCGGTCCAGTTGCAGAAGATGATCGTCAATCGCGCTGGCTGGCACGATCCGCAGGCGCGCATCGATGTGTTGAGCAGCGAGGCCGGAGATTACAAAAACAAGATCCGCGCAGACGCGGCGCCCTTCTTCTTCCGGGCGCGCTCGGGCGAATGCATCGAGCTGCGCCACACCAATGAAATGCCCAAGACTTTGGCGCGAGATGACTTTCAGGTCGAAACGCCGACCGACACTGTCGGGCAGCACATTCATCTCGTAAAATTCGACGTGACGTCTTCCGACGGCTCGGCCAATGGCTGGAACTATGAAGACGGCACCTTTGCGCCTGACGAAATCTCCGAACGCATCTGTGCGAGCCAGCCGTCTCATGGCGGCTCTGTAACAGGAGGATCGACCCAGCTGCGCGGTCGAGTCTGCGGCAGGAAGGATCACTGGAAAACGCCACGTCTTGGCGCCGGCGGCCAGCCGGGATGGTTCCAGACTACGGTCCAACGCTGGTTCGCGGATCCGATCCTGTCTGAGGAGATTGTTGGCGCGAAGCCGACGGACCGCACCATGCGAACAGTCTTCACGCATGATCACTTCGGTCCGTCATCGATCCAGCAGCACGGCTTCTACTCGGCGCTCGTCATAGAGCCGACACATGCAAGCATCTGCCCCGAGCATGTGACGAATAAGGAGGATTGTGACAGGCTGGCGAAAGAGGACGCCGGCATAAAGCTCCGCATCGGGGATGAAAAGCTCGTCGGACCGCGCAAGCTCGTGCTCGAGCGAGGCGATCCAGACCGCAAACCTCATGTCGCCGATACGCGCGAATATGCGCTGGCGATTGCCGACTTCGCGCTGCTCTACGATCCAAAAGCGCCGAAAGCCGAGATCCAGTATCGGGAGGCGACTCCCGCAAAGGGCCTTGTCTGTCTCGCGAAGGAGGCCGAAGCTTACGCCAGGGACAAAGCGGCCTATGACAGCGGCAAACTGAGTCTTGCTTCCATCTGCAGCGGACACAATGGCGGCGGCGCGGACGGCGTTTCGGCGTCACCCGTTCTGCATACGCACTACACGTCCGACGAAGCGCAGAGCGTCGCGGCGCAGATGCGCAGCGCAGCTCTGGATCAGCGGCGCATCCATGGCCGGCCGATCGCCGCGCCCGAACGTCCAGAGTCGATTTCAGTCGACCATCACGATCCTTACCTCGTGAATTATCGCAATGAGCCTGTGCCGCTGCGTGTCGGCGCGCGCGCCGGACATGAGAACGAAGGGTTGGGTTACGGACCCTGTGGCTTTGCCGCAGCGGGTGATCGCAAGGAAGAGGATCGTAGCGTCGCCGCTCAGCGGATGGACGACATGGGCGACTTCGGCGAGACTTTCCGCAGCATCATGCTCACCGGAACGCAAGCCGGGCAGACCCATGGCGATCCTTGCACGCCGATCCTTGACGTCTACGAGAATGAAAATATTCAGATCCGTCTCATTCAAGGCGCACAGGAGGTTCAGCACGTCTTCACGCTCGAAGGCGTGACCTTCCCCCGTAATCTCGATCAGCACTTTGTGTCGCATCGTGATTTCACGTCGCAGAACCAGGAAGCGGAGGCGAATCCGACATGGTGGCGCCGGTGTCATGACGCCACGGTGGCGCTGGCGGGCGCCGACAGGTCCGCGCGGGCTTCACTGGTAGCGGCGTGCGACAATGTCGATGGTCGTGAGACGGGGCAGGAGATCGGCATCTCGGAGCACTTCGAATTCGAAGCGCCGATGCGCCGGGAAGGGGTTATGCAGGCGGCGTTGCCGGTGGTTGAATCGCTTGCGCGGGCCGCGCCACGAGGCAAGGTCACGCGCGCCGCGCCGCTCAAAGATCTGATGGCCGATCCGGTTTTCGCCAATCGCATGACGGCATCGGACTTCCTCTATCATTTCGGCACGCTTGATGCGATCTGGAACGGCGCATGGGGACTTCTGCGCGTGTATGAAGAGTCGAAACGGCCGCGCGTCGCCTATGACATCGGCGCATGCCTCGACGCGCCGAGCGACGACCCCAGTAAGGCGCTGAACTGCATCAAGGCCAATCCGCAGGCGCCTGGAAGCAAGTTGAGGCCTGCGTCTCAGCGGCTCACGTCGCTCACGACCGCGCGTGCGATCCTGGGAACGGAGGATGCGCGGAATATGCCGCCGCCGGGAGCCGAAGAAACGACGCTTGCACCGTCTTTGCCCGCGAGGCGTCCGACGCCTAAATTCGGCGTGACCTGTCTGCCCGGCGCGCCGCATGTGCGGGCGACCGTGGCGGCCGTGGAGGCGACGGCGCTGAACGCCAAAGGCGTCGTCTATCATCCGCAGGCGCCGGTTCTGCGTGACCCCAATGGTCGCCTGCTGGTGCTCATCGACTCGGAGCAGAACGCCGAAATTTGGCCGGCGGCAAGTCTCGCCGCGCCTGCCGCAAGTCGGAAGAGCGTCATCCAAAAGGTCAAGGACTCGCTCTCTGCGAGCCAGAATTTTTCGGGCGCGCTCCCGACGTCGGCGATCCAGCCGCTCGTGCTGCGCATAAACGCCGGCGACTGCCTGGATCTCACCTTGGTCAACGCGCTCGATAAGAATGGCGAAGACAAACCGGGCGACGCTCTCATGCCGAAGATCACGCCGCTCAACGTCGATACGCATGACGGATGGAATGTCGAGACAGGCGAATTTCTTGCGGGAAATGAACCGGCGGCGCGGAATGCGCGGCCGTCGAGCCATCTGGCGCTGTCCATTCCCCTCACCGCAACATCAAATATGAGCACGACGCCCAGCCCGGTCGGCGTTGACGCGGGCGGGAGCGTGACGCCGGACAAAGCGGCGCGCATGTTCTTCTATGCCGGCGTGCTAAGCCCCAAGGATGAGTCGCAACAAAATTATTTTGACGATCTCGCACGGCAATTTGCCCAACCGTTCTGCGATGCAGAGGGACTGCAATCGGCGCGTCTCACAAAGTATGACCCCGGCAAGAATGAGCAAAATGCCTTCATCATAGACGTTCTGGGACGTTGGTTCGCCCTCTCCATGAATGGCGACGCGCTTCCTGACGCTGCGCATCATCAAGCCCTGGCCCAATGCATCAGCGACACGATTGCGAAATTTGAAATGCAGAAAAAGGGATTTCAACCTTACGCTTTCGGCGCGCTGCCGATCCGGCCGCTTGGCGATGTTTTCAACCAGCTGCCGCATGGCCTCGCGGGCGCGCTCATCGTCGAGCCGCAGGGCGCCTGCTACGCCGGACGCAATCAGCCTGGCGTTTGCGTCGATGGCAAGCCAGCGCAGCAGGCGGAGCCTGGTCAAGCCGTCACGCTGGTCCCGTCGCAGATGAAAGGGAGCGCGTCGATCACGCTGAAGCAGGGGTTCGACAATGCCGGGGAGCATGTGCCGCCCCCTGAGGCCGCGTTGAGCGAGCATGTGTTACTTTGGCAGGATGGGCTCAACCTTCACGCCGAGAATTCGAGCGGAGACATGCCTGTCGCGGACTGCCACATCTGCGATGACACATACGATTTCGGCAAGAAGGGCGTGAACTATCGATCGACGCCAATCTTCGCCCGAAAGAATCTTAGAGGCGAAGCGCCCTATACACAGGGCGTGCTGAATGGCGCCGCCGACGCCAACGCCGTCGAACTTGGCGCGGATATTTTCCATGTGAAGGGCAAAGGCGCGGAGCGCACGCCGATCGTTCTGAGCGCAAGGGCCGGGGAGGAAGTCATGTTTCGTGTCGTCCATCCCGGCGGGCGGGCGCGTCAGCGCGCCTTCATCATCACGGGCAACGGCTTTGACGATCTTTTCCCGGGGTTCGGGTTCCCGAACGCGGCGCTGCTCGCGCCTGGCAAGGCGATCACCGCCGCGCTGCGTCGCCCGCTCGGACCGGGATGCCATTTCTGGCACGACGGTCCGCGCCTGATGGCTGGCCATGGCGCGTGGGGACTCCTCGAAGTAACAGATGAAAATGGCGAGGGCGCATGTCCCGGTTCGGAGCGGCAGCAGGCGTCTTCGCACTGATTATCGGCGCCGTCGACTTGGCTCGGACCGAAGAGCTGGTGACGCCGATCGTCCTCGAAACGACCTTTATCGATCCCACGACCGGACGGGAAAGCGAGGCCGTCTCCGGCACGCCGCTGCTACTCAAGGCGGCGTTCCGCAACGCGTTGCTGGACCGTCCGCAGAGCCTGCAGCAACCACGCGGATTGCTGAGGCCGACGGACGGAGTCGGCGGCGATTGCGCCGAAACGGCGCGGGCGCTCCGCGCGACGGGCGCTCTCGCGCGCGGCGATATCGCGCTCGACGGGCAGTTTCTTGCGCTGCTCTCAAAAGAGGGGCATATCAGCGTTGTCGATCCGCAAATTTCGCTCGCGACGAGCAACATTCTACGCATCATCGACCTGAAGGAAGCGCCGTCCGACCTCGTCGTAAACGCGCGAGGCGCACTCCACGCGATCCTGCCGAAGCGCGACATTCTCGCCCGGATCGACGTCGCCTCGGGCGTCGTGGCGCCCGTTGATGGCGTTTCCGCGCCACGCGCGATCGCGCCGACGCCGGATGGCGTTGGCGTCGTAACGCGCGATAGCGCAGCATTACTCCTGCGCAACGACAAGGTTCAGCGCATTGCACTGAGTTTCGAGGCGCACGACGTACGGGCGACGCAAGACAACGCGCTGCTGTTTGAGGGCGCGCAAACGATTGCTCTCGTCAATGCGCGAGGGCGCGTCGTCGCTACGGCGCCATTCGAGACCGCGAGCAAGATCGCCTATTCGCCGCTCGCAAATGCTGTACTTGAGCTGGACAGAACCGCGCCAGTCGCGATGCTGCGCTATTTTGATGGCGCGCCCGCCCAAAAGATCGCGCTCGCTAATCGAGCCGACATGCTGACGCTGACGCCCGATGGCCGCTATGCGATCGCGGCGCTCCGCCGCGAGGGGAAGGCGAGCATCATCGATCTGGCGCTCGGCCAGATGGTCCAGGCCATTGCGTTTGGCGTCGCGCTCGAAGACCTCAGCTTCACGGAGCATTCGATCGCAATGATTCTCGAGGGCCGCAGAACCGCGGCGCTCATTGCGCGCGACAGCATTCGCAAGGGACAAGAGCCGATGGTGCGCCGAATTCCGCTCGGTCCGCAAGACGGCGCGTCGGGTGAAGCGGATCGGGGGCTCGTGGCGCATGCTCCCGATAGCGAGACGCTTCTGATCGTTTCGCCCTCGCGCGACGCCGTCCTGTTCCTTGCTGACGCCGGAGTCCACGACAGCGCCTCGCTACACTCGGTCAATCTCAAGGGCGACCCGCCCGTGCGCCTTCTTGCCGTGCCGCGTGGCCTCCGCGAGACGGCGCCCGGACAGTATGAGGCGCTGGTGACCTTTGCGCGCGGCGGACCGCATCGGCTCCTCATCTTTGACGACGCCAGGAGCCCGCTGCTTTGCCGCGATATTGCCGTGCGGCCAAGCGCGGTAGACGCGTCACAGGCGCAGGTTTCCCAGGAAATCGGCCTCAATATCGAAGTTCTGCGTCGGACTGCGCAAGGCTTGGAAGTCGACTTCACGCTCGAATCGGAGGGGGCGGCTGCGCATGCGTTGATCGCGCAGGGTCTTCTCTCTCCATGGCGCGCCGAGGCGCCGGTGACGATTGCGGACGGGAGACATCATGTGGTTCTTCGTCGCGCGGGCCCAGGGCCTCTCGCGCTTTATGCTATCTATGGCGACGGCATGAAGACGTCGCCAAAGCTGGTGGAGTCGGCGCCATGATGGCCTTGCAGCGTATTGCCGCCACATCGCTCTTCGTTTTTTTAGCAGCGGGCGCATCGGCGTTTCAATCTTTTCACGTCACATTGCCATCGGTCGAACTGTCGGACCAACTTGGTCGCCACGTGGACCTCGGGCAGGAGTTGATGGCGCCTGACGGCGTCGCCGTGCTCAGCTTCTTTTTCCAGGGCTGCAAGGCGGCTTGTCCCGTCACTGAAGCAGAGATGCACTTCCTCGATACGCAGCTTGCGCCGCACGCGCGGCTCCTGACCCTGACGCTTGATCCATTGCGCGACACTGTAGAGCGCCTGGCGCACCATGCCGCACAGACTGGCGCAAGCGCGCGCTGGCGGTTCCTGACAGGCGACCGCGAAGCGGTTGACGCATTGCTCGACCGGCTCGATGTCCGCTTTGGCGCGCTCGACGAGCATCCGACAGTCATCTTCCTCGCCGTGCATGGACAGCTGTTCCGCTTGAACGGCCAGCCGGACGCGCGCGAGATTGTCGCGCTTATCAAACGTCTCACGTCATGAAAGCTCCGAGCGTAGCAATACTGCTTTGTGTCTGTCTTTGGGCGTCGCAAGCCTGCGCGAGCTATGCGCGCGCGCTCTTCCTGCGCGGCGAGCTTCCCGGCGGAGGCCACACGCAGCCTTGTGCAGGCTGCCATGGGCTTGATGGCGGCGGTCGGCGGGAGGGAGGCCTGCAGGCGCCGGCGCTCGACATGGAAAGTCTGACTGATCGTGCGGGCGCGTCCGGATATGATGGCGGCGCGTTGGCGCGTCTTCTCGCGGACGGGCGCACGCCCGACGGACGCAATATCGATCGCGTCATGCCGCGCATCGTAATCGACGCGCAGCTTGCGGATGAGCTTCTGGGGTTTCTTGGCTCCGTGCGCGCCGAAGACAGCGCCGGAGTTGAGCAGGAAGGTATTCGCATTGGCGTATTCGTGGCGCGTACGGATGACGCGCTTCCCGCGCTCTTCGCCGCGGCCGTTATGAGATGGAGCGAAGGCGGACAAATTTTTGGTCGACGCATTCTGGTCGAGCCCGTGAATGAAGCGGACTTGCGCGAGAGGGCGTCGTCACTTTTCGCAATTGTCGGCTTGACGGCGGCCCAACGCGAGATCGAAGCCCCCCTCACGAAAAGCGGACTGCTGAATCTGTTCCCCCGCCATCCGTTCGAGGGAGATGAAGACGCCGATCGCAATCGTGGCCTCACCCCGGATTTTACGGCGCTCGGGCAGGCGCTCGGCGCGGCGGCGGCGGGATGCGGTTCTGTATCGATCGACGATGACGACGCCCGCCGCGCGCCTTCGCTTTTTGCGGCGATGAAGCGGGAGCTTAAACCCGGGCCGTCCATGGCACGAAAATGCCGGATTGCGCTCGGCGGCGTTCCATCGCTCGTTGAAGATGAACATCTCATCGCGCCGTTGGATGTCGTCGCGGGGCGCCTCGACGAAATCAAGGCGCGTCAGGCGGGCGCGACCCTCATCGATATTCGCCCCGCTTCCAGCGAGGATACAACGGTCGAGATAAGAGTGCTTAGCGATGCACAGCGCTTTGCCGATGCTGGCGCGCTCGTTCTTGTTGATGGACTCATCAGAGCCGGGAGACGCCTTACGCGTAGTCGATTCATGCAGGCGCTGGATACCGCCGTCCTTGCGCCGCCTGGATGGCGAAAGATCGATTATCGGCAGTATCGCCTCTCGGGCGTCGTTGAAACGAACAGGATCGAGTTGGGCGCCGGTGCGGCGCGTCATTGACGTTTTGAGATGAAGAGATGCCATTCCATCGAATCGATATTCATGAGTTCAAGCGGCTCCTCGACGACTGGTTTCCAAACCGGCGTCGCTCCATCATCGAAGTGCATATGCATCATACATGGGGGCCGAATCATGCGGCCTTCGAAGGGCGCGCCTCGATCGAAGAGATGTGGCGGCGCGACACGGAAGAGAAGGGCTGGTCCGATATCGCGCAGCACATCACGATCGACCCCGAAGGCATGATCTGGACGGGCCGCCATTGGGATGCGCCGCCCGCTTCGGCGAGCGGGCGCAACGGTGATGCTAAGGCAGGACCGTTCATGGTGAGCGTCGTTGGCGACTTCGACGATGGGAAGGAAAAGTTCGACGGGGTTCAACGAGAAGCGACGCTACGTGTCATTGCGCTAGTTCAGGACCGGTTCGAGCTAGCGCCGGAGTCCGTGCAATTCCACAATATGCTGGGCATATCCAAGACCTGCCCGGGATCTGGAATTTCCTATCCGGAGATTGTCGTCGCTGTCCGCGCCTTCCGAGGAACTGCGCTACCCCGCGCGCGCCGCAGCCAGTCAGGTCCAAGTCGCACGGCTTTGCGCGACTGGCTCGGAGCGGCCCCGCAGACTGATGCGCATATACATTTGCATGAACCTAACTGCTGCAAGCTGGCGCGACGCGACAGCGCTATGCGGGGTGGAGAATTGGATCCCGACATTCTGCAGCCGCATGTGATTAACATTTGGAATGGCAGATTCGCCGCTGGCGGCGCCTATTCGAGTTCGGCGGAACAGGTGACGCGCATCTTTTCGCACCATTTGCCTGCCATGCTTCACTCGCTACCTGCCGGCAAGACCCTCCCGATCGTGCTTTATGCGCATGGTGGACTTGTTAGTGAGGCAGCAGGTCTGCACATTGCGCAGAATCAAATTCCCTGGTGGAAGGCGCTGTCAAAATGCGGATCGAGCCAGTTTCGGAAGGTGTAAAGCAATCCATGTCCTGCGAGTGCGAGATCGATGCTGGCCGAGTGGCATGGCGATCGGAGCGCGACGAAGAGCAATATCTTTTCGAAGCGCAAACTTAACTCGCCTGCGTGGACGATGATTCTGATACGGGTTGTTTCGGTGCTGGAACATCACGATCGGGTTCGTCGGACCGCACCAGATGGGCGGGCAATTGCGGCTCGCGGTCGATAAGATCGGCGAAATGCGCTTCGAAGGTCCGTCCGGCGAGCGCCGCGTCAAGGCCTTTGAGCGCGGCCGTGATCAGAGCGGCTTCTTCTTCCTCAAGCACGCGCATCGCCGTGCCGAGATGAACGAGCACATGCGCGCCGGGAGGCTGCGCGCCGATAAGCAGCATGGAAATGCGCTCGGTGCGGCCGGCGCCTTCGCAGAGCGCCGACATGTCGTCGCCGTCGATCACGCGCATCGGAACGCCAAGGCACATGGGAATCCGTCCGTCCGATGCTTCAGTCGTGCGCGCGCAAAGCCTTGCGGCTCGCATAGGCGACGCCAAGCGCGCCCGTCGCGACGATGGAAATCCAGCCGAAAGCGACGGCAAGCGCGAGAAGGTGATCAGACTGGGTGGCGATATGCGTGAGGCTCTCGGCGAGCCCATATGGATGCGCGCCCGGATGCGCCTCCGCCATGACAGGCGCGAGCGCCGCCGCGACGAGGATCATTCGCAGGAAGCTCATGTCAATCCCTCCATTCGCCGGCAGCGTTGACGCCTCTCCGGCTCTCATAGCTCTGATGATCGATGTCATGCTTTAACAGCGCCAGTTCCGGCGACAGCGGTTCGGCGCGCCGGACGCAATCGACGCCCCATTCCAGCAGGATGTCATGCGCCGCCGTGACAGCGGCGTCGATCGCGCCGCGCACCGGCTCGGTGAGCGGACCGCCCCAGTTTTCGAGATCGAGCGGCTGGCAGCCGACGAGCGCGAGGCGCGAAGGATAATCGCCAAGGAGATCGGCGGCGCTCAGCACTTCCTGAAAGCCGGTCTGATGCAGGCTCATCTTTTTTGAACCGGTGAATTTCGGCACTTCGCCGTCACGCACGATCTTCAGCGTTCCGGGCGCAAGGCCGTAATCGATCGCGTCGAAAACCAGAAGGTCATCGGCTTCGCGGACAAATTGCACGAGATAAAGCCCTTGCGTTCCGCCGTCGAGAACTGTGACGTGTTCCGGAAGGGCGTAGCGACGGTGAAACGCCTCTACCGCGCGCACGCCAAAACCTTCATCTCCCCAAAGGATGTTGCCGATGCCAAGGATGAGAACGCGCCGCGTCACAGATCAGGCTCCATCCTTGAAATGACGTTCGCCCGAGACCATCGACGAGATGATGCTCTGGCGCGACATGATGTCTTCGCGCACGGCCGCGTAGATGTGGATGATGATGAAAGTGACGATCACATACATGCCGAGGTGATGCCAAGTGTGCACTTCCTGGCTGTTGGGCCAGATATAGAAGACCCAGCCGAAGAGCTTCGCCTCCCAACTGTCGGCGCCTTCTCCTTCCGAATAGAGCGCGAAGCCCGTGACGATCATGAACGCCGACATTAGCGTATACATGGCGAACATCGCCGTCTGCGCCAACGGATTATGGCCGACATATTTCTTGGGCGCCTTTTCAAGGAAGGCGTACCAGCGGATTTCATGCGCGAGTTCTTTCCAGAAGGAGGCGCGCCAAACCGGCACATAATAGATCTGCCGCGAATGCTCGTTGCCCATGAAAGCCCAATAGCCGCGCAGCAGAAAGCCGACGGCCATGATCTGGCCCGCGGTGAAATGGGCGAAGCGGATGTAGCCCATGACGAAATGCTGCGACGCCTCGCCGGCGACGGTCGGCAAGGGAGAGCCGATCAGATAGCCGGTGACGATCAGAACCAAGATGGCGAGGGCGTTGAGCCAATGCCAGAGCCGCACCGGCGCCTCATAGACATAGACGGTCGGCTGCGACACGACCCTCTCGCCATGAGAATCGGCGACATCGATGCGCGAAATGTCGGTCATGAACCCCTCCTTTAGCGCACCTGCACCTTCGCCATCTCTTGTCCGTCCTCGCTCATCACATGCGTCGAACAGGCGAGACAGGGATCGAAGGAGTGGATCGTGCGCAGGATTTCGAGCGGCTGCGCGGGATCGACCATCGGCGTGTTCATCAGCGAAGCCTCGAAGGCGCCGATATTGCCGGCGGGATCGCGCGGCGAGCCGTTCCATGTGGTCGGCACGACGCATTGGTAATTGTCGATCTTGCCGTCCTTGATCTTGATCCAATGCGCCAGCGCGCCGCGCGGCGCCTCGGTGAAGCCGACGCCCTTTGTTTCTTTGGGCCAGCTTTTGGGCTCCCACTTCTCGACATTGGCGGTCGCAAGATCGCCGGCCTTGATATTGGCGATCAGCTTGTCGAAGAAATGCCGCATCTGATAGCCGGCCCACTGGCTCTCGAGCGCGCGCGCCGCCGTGCGGCCAAGCGTCGAGAAGAGCGCGGAAGTGGGCAGCCCGAGATCGTGCAGCACTTTCTCGACCGGCTCCTTGAATTGCGGCTTGCCCTGCGCATAGCCGACCACCCAGCGCGCCAGCGGGCCGACTTCCATTGCGTGACCGCGCCAGCGCGGCGCCTTGATCCAGGAATATTTGCCGCCTTCGTCGAGCTCGATGATATTGGTTTTCGTGCCTTTGGCGTTCGGTCCGAGTTCGTAGTGCGGCTCGGTGACGCCGTCCCAGGGATGCAGGCCCTTGGTTTCGTCGCCGTATTTATACCAGGAGTGCGTCACAAACTCCTGTATCTCCTCTGGATCGCGATGATCGACGGGATGGATCTCGTCGAGCTTGCCGTTGATGATCGCGCCGCGCGGCAAGAGCAGGTTCTTGTCCGTATAGTCGTTGGCGTGTTCCGGCACGTCTCCATAGGCAAGCACGGATTTGCCGGAGAGGCCGCCGCCATAGAGCCAGTCCTTATAGAAGGAGCCGATGGCCATGATGTCGGGGATATAGACCTTGTCGTTGAATTCGATCAGTTGATCGATGATGCCGTCGACAAGGTTTAGACGCTCCATATTGATCGCGCCGACCGCGCCGATTCCGTCAATATTGATCGCGCATGGAACGCCGCCGACGAGCCAATTGGGATGCGGATTCTTGCCGCCGAAGATCGTATGGATTTTCACGATCTCCTTTTGGAAGTCGAGCGCCTCGAGATAATGCGCGACAGCCATCAGATTGGCTTCGGGCGGCAGCCGATAGGCCTTGCTGCCCCAATAGCCGTTCTTGAAGGGACCGAGCTGGCCGGACTCGACAAACTTTTTCAGGCGCGTTTGCAAGTCCTTGTAATAGCCGGGGGAGGACAGCGGCCAGCTCGAAATCGATTGCGCGAGAGCGGAAGTGGCCTTCGGATCGGCGCTCAGCGCCGAAACCACATCGACCCAGTCGAGCGCATGAAGGTGATAGAAATGCACGATGTGATCGTGCACCTGCAGTGCGAGCTGCATGAGATTGCGGATCGAATTGGCGTTCTCCGGGATGGCGATCCCGAGCGCGTCTTCAACTGCGCGCACCGAGGTGAGCGCATGGGTGCCGGTGCAAACGCCGCAAATCCGCTCGGTGAAGGCCCAGGCGTCGCGCGGGTCGCGATTCTTCAGGATCACTTCGATGCCGCGCCACATCGTTCCGGTCGAGACCGCATTGCGGATGACATTGTCGGAGTCGACATTCACTTCGACGCGCAAATGGCCTTCGATGCGCGTCACGGGATCGACGACGACGCGCTTGCCGCTGTTGTCGAGCCTGAAGCCGTTGGGCGTGTCGACTCCGGCGGAAGCCGTTGCGGCGACGGCGGGCGCGGCTGCTTGAGCTACTTGGTCCGCGCGATTTTGCGAGATGCGCTGCTGCGTCATGGCTATTGTCCTGGAGAGCGGCGTCAGGCCGAATGATCGTTGTTCTTCGAGACGATACGCTTAACCGCGGTCGCCGCTGCATGCGTCACGACCGCCGCGCCGACGACGCCGGCAGCCGCAAGCCCAATCTCATCCGCGTTCTTCTCGACGCCGAATTGATGTATATTGGTCAACCGTTCATAGAAGGGCCCCTTGTCCCAGAAGCCGTCTTCCGAACAGCCAATGCAGCCATGGCCCGACTGGATGGGGAAAGACACGCCGCCGTTCCAGCGCACCGTCGAACAGGCGTTATAGGTCGTCGGCCCCTTGCAGCCCATTTTATAGAGGCAATGGCCTTTGCGGGCGCTTTCGTCGTCCCATTGCTCGACGAACTGGCCGGCGTCGAAATGCGGACGGCGGTAGCATTTGTCATGGATGCGCTGCGAATAGAACATGTTCGGCCGGCCTTGCCGGTCGAGTTCGGGCAATCTGCCGAAGGTCGTAATATAAGTAACGACGCCGGTCATGACCTCGGCGATCGGCGGGCACCCCGGCACCTTGATGATCGGCTTGTCGTGGATGACTTTGTCGATCGGCGTCGCCTGCGTCGGATTGGGTTTCGCCGCCTGCACGCAACCCCAAGAGGCGCAGGCGCCCCAGGCGATGATCGCCATGGCGTCCTCCGCCATCCATTTCAACTTTTCGACGAAAGGCTTGCCGCCGTCGATGCAGAACATGCCGCCTTCATTGAGCGGCGGATTGCCCTCGACGGCGAGAATATATTTGCCTTTGTATTTCTCTTTCGTCTCTTGGAGGATCGCTTCTGCCTGATGGCCGGCGGCGGCCATGATCGTATCGTCGTAATCGAGCGAGATCATCGACAGAACGACGTCTTTGACCAGCGGATGCGCCGAGCGGATGAAGCTTTCCGAACAGCAGGTGCATTCGAGCCCATGCATCCAAATGACGGGCGTACGCTCCTTGGTTTCGAGCGCGTTGGCGATCTTCGCGGCGCCGATCGGACCCATGCCGAGACTGGCGGCGGTCAGGCTGCAAAATTTCGTGAAGCTTCTGCGCGTCACTCCCTGTCGGCGAATGACGTCGTAAAAAGTCTCGATTGCGGCCATTCCCGCTCCTCCTGATGGCGTCTTCGTCCCTTCGTCGCGATCTCGCGTCGCGCTTTGTTTTCAAAGGGTGAGCAAGGTCCGGGCCAAGCGCGCTGGCTGATTGAAATTGATTTAATTCCAATAAGTTAGGAGAGTTCGAGGCGCGTCTCGATGAGAATTTTCGCGCGAGAGCGGCTAGTCGATTTTCAATCGCCGGAAAGGCGCTTGCCAGCCGCCTCAATGCGCCGTGCAGACCATGCAGGGATCAAAGGAACGGATCACATGCTGCACGGAAGCGGCGCGCGCGCCATGGCCTTCGAGCGGCGCGCCGACGAGCGCCTGCTCGACCGGACCGGCCACGCCGGAAGCGTCGCGCGGCGAGAAATTCCACGTCGTCGGCGCGATGATTTGATAGGCGCGGATCTTTCCCTTCTGTGCGCCAAGCCAATGTCCGAGCGAGCCTCGGGCGGCTTCGACGAGGCCAACGCCGTCGCCGTCCGCTTCCTGGGGCGCCGAGGCGCAGAAAGGCTCGTTCAGCGCCAGCGCCTTCGCCCAGCCTTCGGCCGCCTCCGCCACCATCGCAAGCTCGATGAGGCGCGCGACGACGCGCACGAAAACATTAGAGGCACGCGAACGCTCAAGAAGGGCGCGCACAAGCGGATGGCCATGGACCGCCAGCCGCGCGATCGCGCCGACCTCCGCCGGACGCCCGTGAAGACGTGGCGCCTTCGCAAAAGAGTATGCGTCGGGCTTATCGACAAAGGGCTCGGTACGCGCGAGTGACGGCTCTTCCGGCCCGTCACGCATATAGGCGTGCGACACGTCTTCGCGGATCGCACGCGCGTCAAGCGGGGACAGCGCGCCGTTGAGGGGATCGAACACGCCCGCGTTCAGAAAAGCGCCTGTCTCGTCGCGATAGGCGCCATAGCTCATCAAAGGATTGGCGGCGCGGCCCAGATTTTCGAGATCAAGCGCGCGCGCGATGCGGCAGAAGGCGGCGAAATCGCCATCCGCGCCCCGTCCTTCGCAAAAGCGTTCCAATTCCTCGGGCGTCTTGAGGTCAAGGGGCGCCTCAAGCGGGGCCGCGAACACCGAGGCTTCAAGAAAGCGACGAAAGTCGCGAGCGATTGCGACGAGCTGCGCCTTCTGCCCAAGATCGACGGCGCATGTCGTTCCGCCCGGCTGAAAGGCGAGACTATGCGGCCATTTGCCGGCGAGTATCCCCATGATTTCGAGAAGACGCCGGCGCGCCTGCAGAACCTCGTTCGCCGCCGCGCCTTCGATCGCCTTGAAGCGGCGCATGGCGGCCTCATGCCAGGCCTGTCCCGCATATTGCGCGCGCGCGAAATCCGGCATGAAGAAAATATAAAAATGCGTGAGATGATCGGCCATGTTCTCAGCCGCATGCGCGAGATTGGCCGCGACGATCCCATTACGCGCGGGCGCGACGCCATAAAGCGCGCGCAGCGCCGCCGCGGCCGCCATGGATTGAGAGACGGAGCAAATGCCGCAGATGCGCGGCGCGATGGCGAGAGCGTCCACCGCCGGGCGGCCGACGAGGATTTGCTCGAAGCCGCGATAGAGCGGCGTCGTCACGCGCGCCGAAGCGATCGCGTCGTCCTTGATGTCGAGCGACACTTCGAGATCTCCCTCGACGCGATTGAAGGGGCCGACGAGAAGCCGCGTCATTCCTTTGGCCTTCTCGCGCCGCGCGGCGGCACGACGACATGATCGGCCGTGGCGTTCTTACGCACCCGCTGCGGCGTCGCCGATTTCGACAAGGCCGCGAGCGCCATGAACCAGGCCTTCGGCATGTCGAGCGGCAGCCCTATGGGCACGCCGCCGATTTTCGGCGTGCGGTGATAGTCGCGAATGTCCTCGAAGCCGGGAGACGTGCAGGCGATACAGGCGAAGCCGCCTTTGGTGCAGGAGCCGGAACCGTTCCAGCCGCGCTGATTGCAGTCGCCAGCAGCCTGCGTCGCCTTGCAGCCAAGATGCTCCATCAGACAGCCGCGCTGCGACAAAGTCTCCGCGCTCGCCTTGAATTCATAAAATTCGTTGCGGCTGCATCCGTGATGCGCGAGATGATCGACATAGAATTTCGGCCGTCCGAGGGCGTCAAGATCGTCCGCCGTCAGAACGTCCAGCGCCAGCGCCGCGAGCGTCTCCATGATCCAGCCGGGATGGGGCGCGCAGCCCGCGATATTGATGACGGGCAGACCGCGCCGCGATCGATAATCGGCGCCGAGCGCCCCGCCCGCCACGGCCTTGCGATATTGCAGACCGACGGCGTCAGTCGGATCGGGATCGGCGGCGGGAACGCCGCCAAAGGTCGCGCAGGAGCCAATGGCGACGCAATAATCCGCTTTGGCGGCGAGAGCGCGCGCCCAATCGAGCATGGCGCGTCCCGTGCCGGCGAGACGATTGAAGAAACCCGTTCCGTCGGGTCCGCAGAGAATCGCGCCTTCGATGCAAAGCGCGTGAAGCGGCGTTTCCCCGGCCTCGACGCGCTCCAGAACGACGCGCGCTTCCGTTCCGGTCTCCTCGCTGACGCTTGGATGCCAGAGGAGGTTGACGCCGAGCGTGTCCAGCTCGCGAAACCATCCGCCCGAGCCATGTTCAAGCATGGACATGGTGCAGCCGCCGCAACTTCCGGCCTGAAGCCATAGTATGTTGAAGGCGCCCGCGCTCATCCGCCTTCATCCGCCCGCAACTGCTGTTGCGCACTGCTCATCGGAAACTGCACCGTAAAAATTGCGCCCCCGCTCGGCTGATTGGCGACGACAATGGAGCCGCCATGTTCCTTGACGATGGAATAGCTGATCCAAAGGCCAAGGCCCGTCCCTTCGCCGACCACTTTGGTGGTGAAAAAAGGCTCGAACACCTTGTCCAGCACGACATCTGACATTCCGCGCCCATTATCCTCGACGATGATTTCTGCGTGCGCGCTCGTCTTGCGGATCGCGACGCGAATGCGAGGCGTAACGACATCCTTCGTCGCATCGAAAGCGTTGTCGATCAGATTGACGAGCACTTGATGAATCTGCCCCTCATGCGCATCGACAACCACGCTCTCGTCACAATCGAAAACGATTTCCGCGCGCGTCTTCTTGCTGCGCGCCGCCCAATTTGCCGCCGTGCGTGCGATGCGTTCAAGATCGACGCGCTGGGTTTCGGCGGGCCGGCTGAACGAGAGGCGCCGCAAATTCCTTACAATGTCGCTGATGCGAACGGCGCCGTCCATCGTCCCTTCGATGAGCGATGGAAGATCGGCAAGAATGGCGTCGATCCTGTAGCGGCGCCGTAACTCTTCATTCTGCGCTTTCACGTTAGAATTCTCGAAATATTCAGCGAGCGCCCCGCGATATTTGTCGAGCGTATGGATATTTCCATAAATGAAACTGATGGGATTGTTGAGCTCATGCGCGACGCCCGCGACGAGCCGACCCAGGCTCGCCATTTTTTCCTGCTCGATGAGTTTGCGCTGCGCCTGCTGCAATTCACGATGCGCGCGGTGCAGCGCCTCATAAGCGCGTTTCAACTCACCGATCGGGCGTCCAGTGAGCACGGCGCCGACGCGCCGCCCGGTATGATCGAACCGAGCAGAGCAATTGATCGCCATGAGATCGGAGGCGCCGTCCCCGGCGAAAAATCGCAGCTCGCATTCCGTGACCTTGCCAGCGACGCCTTCGGCGATCTTCTGCAACGCGCTCGCGCGATCCTCCTCGACCAGGAAATCCGCAAGACTCGCGCCGAGCAAGTCCTTCTGGCTCAAGCCGGCGATGCGCTGAAAGGCGGGATTGACCTGAAGGATGCGGCCCTTTTCGTCGCACACGACAAGGATATCGGAAACCGAAGCGATAACGCTTGAAATAAACTGCTGTGCTTCCTCAAGCTCGGCGTTCTTGATTTCGAGATCTGACTCATAACGAATGAGATCGGAATAAACCTCATCGACCTTATGAATGACTTCAAGCCACATATTCTCCGTCTGCGCGTCGTCCGGCAGCCCCGCGCTCTCCGAGAGTAGATCAATCATGTTGGTCGGACGGTGAATTTTACTCTTCGTCATCGCGCAAATCCCGCTCGACGCCATAGCGTTCGATCTTGTTGCGCATTCCGACACGGGAAAGGCCAAGCTCCTCCGACGCGCGGCTGATATTGCCGTCGAAACGGCGCAACGCGTCCTCGATCATCTCGCGTTCGAGCGCCTCGACGCGCGTCTTGAGCATACGGGCCGCGCTTGCAGCCCCGTTCGTCAGTCGCGGGGCGAGAATGCGCGGCGACAATAGGCTTGCAGACAGCAGTCCGTCATCTTCCGAGAGCGTCACCATGCGCTGAATTTCATTATGCAGCTCGCGCACGTTTCCTGGCCAATCGTAGCTCGAAAGGCGCGCCAGCGTCTCGACCGTGAAGCCTTTGACGCCGCGCCTGAAGCTACGGTTGACGTCGGCGAGAATGCGCATCGCGATCAATTCTATGTCCCGCCGGCGCTCGCAGAGCGGCGGCAAATGGATCGGGAAAGCGGCGATGCGATAATAGAGGTCGCGCCGGAATCGTCCCACCGCGACTTCGTCTTCAAGACTTCGGTTCGTCGCCGCGATCAGCCGCACATTGACTTTGCGCTGCCGTTGCGCGCCAAGCGGGCGGATTTCCCCCTCCTGTAAGACGCGCAGCAATCGCACTTGAAAGGCAGAGGAGGTTTCGCCGATTTCGTCAAGGAAGATCGAACCCCCATTGGCGAGTTCGAACAGACCGACGCGATCCTGATAGGCGCCGGTGTAAGCGCCCTTCTTGCAGCCGAAGAGTTCGCTCTCCAGCAGTTCGTCGGGCAAAGCGCCGCAGTTCTGCACGACAAAAGGCTTGTCGGCGCGATCGGAGCCGTAATGGATCGCGCGCGCGAGAAGCTCCTTGCCGGTTCCCGACGCGCCGGTGATGAGGACCGAGATGTCATATTCCGTCGCCTTGCGCGCGAGCGCCACGACGGGCGCTACGGGGCTTTCGGGATGGTGAATGATGCGGCTGAATTCAAAGAGCCGCTTCTCCTTGTGGTGCCGAGTCGCGATCTGCTCCTTGAGCAACTCCGCAGCGGGCTTATTGTCGAGACCTGCGCCGACCTCCTTCTGGTAGCGATAGAGCTGCGCCGCGTCGCGCACGCTGGCGATCAGCTTCTCCGGCTCCCATGGCTTGGTGATATATTGGTAGATGCCTGCTTCATTGACGCCGGCGATGATATCTTCGGACTCGGTATAGCCGGAGATGATGATGCGAATCGGATCGGGCCAGGAGATGCGCGCGCGCTTTAGGAAATCGACGCCTGATTCGCCCGCCATTCTGTGATCGCAGAGAATGACCTGCACGAGTTCGCCGTCGAGGACGCCTTCCGCCTCCTTCGCCTTTGAGACGCAGATCACGTCGAATTCGTCGGAAAGGACGCGTTGCAGCGCCTCGCGCGAGCGAAGCTCGTCGTCGATCACCAGCACGGTCGAAGAAGAGGTCATCGCGTCATCCGGTGCGCGGCGCGCCGCGTCTTAACATATGCGAGGAAGCTGTTCTCCCGACAGCCAATCGACGATGCGCCCGCCGCCAAAGCGCGTCGTCATCTCGACGAAGTTTCGCTCGTCTTCGACGACATGGCCGATCAGCGTCGCTTCGCGGCCGAGCGGATGTGCGCGCATGGCGTCGAGCAGCACGTCGGCGGCCTCGGGCGCGCATATTGCCATGAGCTTTCCCTCATTGGCCACATAGAGGGGGTCGAGCCCCAGAAATTCGCATGCGGCGGCGACCTGCGGCTTCACCGGAATCAGCTCCTCGTCGATCATGAAGCCCACGTTCGACTGATGCGCGATTTCGTTGAGCGCCGCGGCGAGGCCGCCGCGTGTCGGATCGCGCATCACGCGCAAAGCGTCGCCTGCCGCCCCGACCATGGCGGCGGTGAGTCCGTGTAGCGCCGCGGAGTCGGACATGATCTCGACGCCGAATTCGAGATTTTCGCGCCGCGACATGATGGCGACGCCATGATCGCCCATTGAACCAGAGATAAGCACCGCATCTCCAGGGCGCGCCTTGTCGCTCGACAGCGACAGGCCGTGCGGCAAGACGCCCACGCCCGCGGTCGAGATAAAGACGCCGTCCGCCTTGCCGCGCTCGACGATTTTCGTGTCTCCGGCGACAATCGGAACATCGGCTGCGCGCGAGGCGTCGCCCATGCTTTGGGCGATACGCTTCAGATCGGCGAGCGCAAAGCCTTCCTCGATGATGAAACTCGCGGAAAGATATTTCGGCGTCGCGCCGGCCATGGCGATATCGTTGATCGTGCCATGGACGGATAGAGAGCCGATATCGCCGCCCGGGAAAAACAGCGGCGAAACGACGTAGCCGTCGGTCGTCATCACGAGACAGCCGTCCTGCGCGTCGAGCGACGCCTGATCGTCGTTGCGACGCAGCCAGTCGTTGCCGAAGGCGTCATGAAAAATATCTGCGATGAGCTGCGCCATGGCGCGCCCGCCCGAGCCATGCGAAAGATCGACGCGCCCATTTCGCACGTCGAGCTTGCGCCGAACGGGTTTCATGACGAGGCTCATGAAGCTGCCCTTTCCATTCGCGCGCGGCTGCGGTCCCGGAACCGGCCATAGGCGTAATGCGCCGCGCAGGAGCCCTCCGACGACACCATGCAGGAGCCCATCGGCGTCTCTGGCGTGCAGAGCGAACCGAAGAGCCTGCAGTCCGTGGGCTTCTTCGCGCCGCGCAGAATGGCGCCGCACTCGCAGGCCGGATTGTCGGCGGCGGCGACCGTATGAACGCCGAAGCGCTTCTCAGCGTCGAACTCGGCGAAAGCGTCGGCAAGGCGGAGCGCGCTATGCGGCACCACGCCGAGACCGCGCCACTCGAAGCTTTCACGCAATTCGAAGACTTCGTCCATCTCCCTTTGCGCTCTTGCGTTGCCATCGTGCGTCACGGCGCGGAGATATTGATTTTCGACGGCGCAGCGGCCCTCGTTGATTTGGCGGACGAGCATTAGGATCGATTGCATCACGTCGAGCGGCTCGAAGCCGGAGATGACCACGGGCTTCCCATATTCATTCGCGACGAATTCGTAAGGACGCGCGCCGATCACCGTGCTGACATGCGCGGGGCCGACGATCCCATCGAGCGCCGTCGCCTCATCGCTCTCGCCCGCCAATATCGCGCGCATGGCGACGGGCGTCAGCACATGATTGCAGAAGACGGAGAAATTGCGCAGCGCTTTCGCCTTCGCTTGTTTGATCGCGAGCGCCGTCGGCGGCGTCGTGGTCTCGAAGCCAATGGCGAGAAACACCACTTCGCGCTCGGGCTCCGCCTCGGCGATGCGCAATGCGTCGAGGGTCGAATAGACCATGCGGATGTCGGCGCCGCCCGCGCGCGCTTTCAGCAGGTTCGCGCCGCGCGACGCCGGCACGCGCATCAGATCGGCATAGGTGCAAAGCGTAACGCGCGGATCGGACGCGAGCCTGATCGCGTCATCAATGCGCCCCACCGGCAGGACGCAGACGGGGCAACCGGGACCATGGATCATCGCGACATTGTTCGGCAGCATGTCCTCGACGCCATAGCGCGAAATCGCATGCGTATGGCCGCCGCAAAACTCCATGAAACGGTAGATTCTCCCAGAGTCGACTTCGGCGGCGATCGCCGCCGCGACGCCCTTCGCGAGTTTCGGATCGCGATATTCGTCCACATATTTCATCACGGCGACTCCATCGACGCGGCCTCGCGCAACAGCGCCAAGGTGCGCTCGGCCTCCTCGGCGTCGATCTTCGACAAAGCGTAGCCGACGTGAACGACGACGAAGTCGCCGACCGCGACGTTTTCGACAAGCGCGACGCTGATCGCCTTGGACACGCCGTCCAAATCGATGCGGGCCATGCCGTCGTCGAGCAGCTCCGTCACTTGAGCGGGGATCGCTAGACACATAGAGCAATTTCCTTGGGAATTCGAGATTGCGCGAAGGCGCGCGCCATAGCCGCCTGCCCCAGCGATAGACCGCCGTCGTTGGGCGGCAGCTTTCGGGCGAGCAGAGTCCGCAAGCAGAGGCGTTGCAGCCGCTCCGTCAGACCTTCGGCGAGAATGCGATTCATCATGCAGCCGCCGCCAAGCGCGACAACGTCGAGCTTCTGCGCCGTCGCGGCCTTCGCGACGAATTGCGCGAGCCCTTCGATGAGTGTGCCGTGAAAGAACTCCGCGCCTTCGCGCGGCGCCATGCGCCCGTCGGCGAGAGCGCCAAGAAGCGGCGAGAAATCGAGTTGATCGCCCAGGAGACGAAAGCCTTCTTCCATAACGCGCGGCGTATTGACGAGCGCTTCCATCTCCATCGCCGCTTGCGCTTCATAACGCTGCTGCGTCGAGAGCCCAAGGAGAGCCGCGGCCGCGTCGAAAAGGCGGCCCATGCTGCTCGTCGCCGGCGGCGCATATCCATGGTCGATGAGTCGCGCCATCTCCAGCGCGCGCGGCTCATCCGCGAAGAGGCGCGTCGCTTCATCAAGACGCCTGAGCTTTGCGAGCGCGCCGACGCCCATCCGCCAGGGCTCGCGCGCGGCTCGCTCGCCGCCCGGCGCTGGCAGCGGCGCGAGTCCTCCCAGTCGTCGCCATGACGCGCCGTCGAGGCGCATCAATTCGCCGCCCCAGGACTGCCCGGCGTCGCCAAGCCCATGTCCGTCGAGCGCGAGACCGAGCGCGGGCGCCTCGATGCGATGCTCCGCGAGAATGGCGGCAAGATGCGCCGCATGATGTTGCGCGCGAACGAGCGGCAATCCCAACTCTTCGGCCCAGCGCGTCGAATGATAATCGGGATGGAGATCGCAGGCGACAAGCTGCGGCGTCACGTCGAGAAGCTCGATGAGCCGCTGCGCCGTCTCGCGATAAAAACGCCCCGTCGCAGCGTTCGAGAGATCGCCGATATGCTGCGAGACGAAAGCCTCGCGGCCACGCGTCACCGTGATCGTCGCCTTAAGATGCGCGCCAGCGGCGACAACGCAGGGACCGTCTCCGCCAAGTTCGATCGGCTCGGGCGCGAAGCCGCGCGCGCGGCGCAGAAAGGCCGGCGCGCCGGCGACGACGCTCATGACCGAATCGTCGACGCGCGTCACGATCTCGCGATCATGCGTCACGATCAGATCGGCGATGGCGGCGAGGCGCTCCTGCGCCTCCTCATTGTCCTTCACCAACGGATCGCCGCCGAAATTGGCGCTTGTCGCGACAAGGACCAGCTCTTGCGGCGCGTCGCGCCAGCCGCGCGCCACGGGCGCGCCCGCCGCCGCGTGAAAGATGAGATGATGGAGCGGCGTATAGGGCAGCATGACGCCGATGCGATTCAAGCGCGGCGCGACGGCGTCGGCGAGGACGCCTCTGCTTTGCGTCAGCACGATGGGCCGGGCCACATCCTGGAGCAAAGCGAGTTCCTGTTCGGTCGCGCGCGCGATCGTCGCGACGGAGGAGACATTGGCCGCCATGACCGCGAAGGGCTTCGCGTCCCGCGCCTTGCGACGGCGTAATTCTTCCACCGCCGCTCGGTTACGAGCATCGCACATCAAATGAAAGCCGCCTATTCCCTTCGTCGAGACGATCTTGCCGGCGCGCAGCGCCGCGACGATCTCCGCCGGCGAAGACGAGAGCTTTGGTCCGCAGGCGGAACAGCAGAGGGGCTCCGCGTGGAAGCGCCGGTTTGCCGGATCGCGATAATCGCGCGCGCAATCGGGACACATGGCGAAGGGCGCCATGGAGGTCCGCGCGCGATCATAAGGGAGCCGCCGCGTCAGCGTATAGCGCGGCCCGCAATGCGTGCAGGTGACGAAGGGATAGAGATAAAAGCGGCTCGTAGGATCGAAGAGGTCGTCGAGACAGTCTTCGCAAACGGCCGCATCGGGAACGATGCGCGTCTCGCTCCGGCCATCGACCGAGTCGAGAATGACGAAGCTCGAAGATTCGCGCGGCGCGACTTCTTCGACGTCAATGGCGTCGACGCGCGCGAGCGGAGGCGGGCGGCAGGACAGCGACTCGAGAAAGGCGGCGACGCGCTCGCCCTGAACTTCGAAGAGGACGCCGGCCGCGTCATTCTTGACGAAGCCATCGAGCCGCATGCGCGTCGCAAGATCATAGACGAAAGGCCGAAAGCCGACGCCCTGCACGGCGCCGCGCACGCGCACCCGCAGGCGCTGCGTGGCGGCTTGCACGGCGTCCGCTTGAGCCATTCGCCTTACTCCGCGACCGCCATGCGCGCGGCGCGCGCTTCGATCCAGGCGTAGAAGGCCTGCATGCCTTCGCCGCTTCGCGCCGAAACGACAAGCGTCTGCAGATCGGGATTGACCGTGAGCGCCGCGGCGATGCAAGCGCCGACATCGAAATCGAGATGCGGTAGAAGATCGGCCTTGTTGAGCAGCATCAGATCGGCGGCGGCGAACATGTCTGGATATTTGAGCGGCTTGTCCTCGCCTTCCGTCACCGACAGCACGACGACCTTATGCGCTTCGCCAAGATCGAAGGCCGACGGACAGACAAGATTTCCGACATTCTCGATGAAGAGCAGCGCATTCTTTTCCGGCGCGAGCGTATCGATCGCATTTCCAACCATATGCGCGTCGAGGTGGCAGCCCTTGCCGGTGTTGATCTGCAAGGCGCGCGCGCCGGTCGTGCGAATGCGCTCCGCGTCGTTCGAGGTTTGCTGGTCGCCCTCGATCACGACGATCTCGCGTCGCGCCTTCAAATCCTCGATTGCGCGCACGAGAAGACTGGTTTTTCCCGAACCGGGACTGGAAACGAAATTCAGCGCGAAATTGCCGTTGGCCGCGAGACGATGACGGTTTTCGCGCGCATAGGCGTCGTTCTTCGACAGAATGTCGCGCTCGATCTTGACGATGCGCTCCTGGCTGAGGCCGGGCGCATGAACGCCGGCCAGTCCGGCGCCATAGTGGATCGAGTCGACGCCATGGCTCTTCACGCCATGGCGCTCCGCGGCATGTTGGTGATGATGGTCATGGTCGTGATGTTCATGGTCAGGATGATGGTGATCGTGGTCGTGTCCATGATGATGATGACGGCCAGGGCCGGCGTGATCATGCGCCTGAGCATCGCGTTTTTGGGTCTTGTCCTTGTCTTCGACGAGGCTCGTTCCGCAACCGCAGACAGTGCACATCAGGCGACCTCCAGTTCGATGAGGCGAAAATCGTCGCCGCGCGTCATTTGAACGCGATGGCGTCCGCATTCGGGGCAAACTCCAAAGCGCTCGGTCAACGCGACTTCCTTGCCGCAGTCGAGACACCAGCCGGCGCCCGGAACATCCGCCAAATCCAGGGCGGCGCCTTCGCACATCGAGCCGCGAACTACTGCCTCAAAGCAAAAGCGCAAGGCGTGCGGATCGACATGGCTCAGCGCGCCGACGGCGACGCGCAGGACGGCGACGCGGCGCGCGTCAGCCTTGCGCGCTTCCTCCTCGGCGAGATCGACAAGCGCTTCCATCAGCGACATTTCATGCATGCAACGCCTCGCGAAGTCTGATGTCGCAGGATGCGCAGGGATCGAACACTGCCGCAAGCGTCGCGACGAACCGCCGGGGCTCGGCGACGTCGAGCTTAGTCGCCGCAAGCGCTTGGGCGAAAGGCCCGTCGGGATGGAAGTTCCATTCCGTAGGCGCAAGAATATCATATGTCGTCACGGCGCCCGATGCGTCGATTTCGACGCGATGGAACAAAAATCCGCGTGGCGAGTCCACCATGGCGAAGCCTTCGCCAAGCCGACGCGAACCTGCAACGACGAGATCTCCCTCGCCGGCCAAGAGCTCCCTGCTCGCCAACGCGTCCAGAGCCTGGGCGATGTCGCTGAAGCGCGCCTGAAGTCTTGCCGCAAGCAGGCCGACGTTGCGGCGCAGGTAAGCGAATTGACGCGCGAAGGGCCCGGTTTCGACGACGCGTCCCGGCAGACGCGGGCGGGAGAGAAAATCGGCGTTTCGCTCACATAGCGCGCGATGCACGGACTCTATGTCGTCAATCGCAAGAAAGTCGACGCCGCTTAACCAAGGCGCGATCTGCGCATATTGCAAGGCCTCTCGCCATAACTCAGCGAACCAGGCTGTAGGATTCTGACCCGCTTCAAGCGGCGCGCCAACTTCGCATGCCGCCTCCTTCAAAGCGGCGTGGAGAGAATTGTCGTTCCCTTCGCCGGCCGCGCGGGCGGCCCCAAGCGCCTTGCGCAAGGCCGGCAGATGCGCAAGACGACGGGGATCGCTTTTCTCGCCGGGCCAATCCAGCAGACTCGCGCGCAAATGTTCGGCGACGCGCTCGGCGTAGAGCATGCGTCTCCAACGCCAACGCAAGGCGTCAGGCGTGGATCGCGACTGCGCCGCAGCGATCGCCGCTTCGCTTGCGATGCGCTGCGAGGCGGCGCAGAGGGTGAAGACCGAGCCGATCAGACTCGGCGCGGCGCTCGCCGCCTTCCCATAGAGAATTCGGGTGGCGTCGATTTGTCGTCGCGGCGTGACCTTCGCCTCTTCCACCCTGTCCTCAATGCGCGTCACCTCGACGCCAATGCTCGTCGACATCTCCGGTGACTCGCTCATGGCCCGTCGCTCATGGCGCGACATGCGTTTCGTCGCGCTTCGCGCCGAAAATAAGCGAACGGCGATCCAGCAACGCAGGTCTCCGCGCCGCCGCGGCGCGTGCGTCCGCTAAAGCGGGATCGAACAATTGATCAAGCGCGGCGAGAGCGACGGCGCGCGCCGCGGCGTGATCAGCAAAATCGTCCATCGGAAAAAAGAGCGAGCAGCTGTCGACGCGGCCGAAGCCTTCGAGCCGTCCAACGACAAAGCCCACGCGCCCGGCAGTCAGCGGCCAATAGGCCGTTTCGCCTGGAGCCTTCGGCGGGAGCTCCTCGGCGTCCGCTGCGCAGATCATAAGGTTCATGAACCAGGGCGTGAGAACGACGCCGAGCGCTTGGCCACCATAGGGCCGGAAGCCGATCGCTTCTATCGCCAGCGCCGGATTGCAGATCGGCAGATCGCGCATCGCTTCATGGACGCGCCGGTAGTGATCGGCGAGCCGCGCGCCGGCGAGCGTCGCCGCCGCTTCGCGCGCTGCGTCAACCATCGCGCTCATCGGCGAGCCTCATGAATTTCGCCTGCGGCGCGTCGCAATTCGGACAGCGCCAATCCGCAGGCAATGCGCTGAAGGATACGCCAGGCGGAATCTGCCAGACGTCGTCGCCAAGCGAGGGATCATAGACATGCCAGCACACGCCGCATTCCATTTTGGCGCTGCCGTCTAAATCGCGAGGCGCATCGAAATTCTCGAAGCTCATTGGAAATAGGCCTCATAGATCTCGCGGAGCCGCTCGCTCGAATCATGAAAATCCTCGGTCGCCGCCAAAGCGACGACAGGCACATCGCCGATTTCCAACGTATCGAGAACGATCTCGTCCATGGCGTTGAAATATTGCACGGACCAGACGTGGCGCGTCGCTGTCGCATGAATGCGGCACTTGCCGTAGCCGCGCGACAGGAGGCCGACAGGGCCCTCTCCGAGCGAAGCCTGCAGGAAGCCCATGTCTTCCGGCGCCATCGGAAACAGCATGAAATTGACGATGTGAGACTTGGCGCCCGGCGTGAAGGCCGCGACGCGCGCGCGAATTTCCGCGAGGAGCGGCATGACGTTCATGACGCCTTCAGGCGCTTCGCCAAAGGAAACGTCGCGCGCATTGACGATGGCCGCGCGCTTAACGATCTCGGGAATGTCGCCGACCTCAAGATAATCGCCGACGAGCCGATCGTCGGCGTCGCTGAAGCGCACGCGCCAGAGCCCGGCCATGGTCGACTCCGCGATTTGCGCCGTAACGCCGTTCGGCAACGCGACGACACCGCTCACCTCGCCCGCGCCGAGCGCCTGGTCGAGGAGTTCGCGCTCGTCCGCGGTGCGATCGGTAATGTCAAAGAGACGACCCTGCTCTTCCGCCTTCTGAAGGGCGAGCGCCTCCGCGAGTTCGAGGAGAAGGCTTCCAACGCCGGCGCAACGACGAATGAGGTCTTCCGACTCTTTATTCGCAAGACTGCCGAGGCGAAGACTGGCTCCCGCGGAAAAAACGTCGTCGAGGCCGATCGGCACGACCGGCATCGCCTCGTCCGCGCCTTCGGGCGCCGCCCAAAATCCTGCCTTCACGGGTCAGGCTCCCGAGCTGAAAGAGATCTCGACCTGCGGCCTTTTCGGTCCGGCGAGCACAGGCGCGCAAGGGTCGAGAAAACCCTCGATCTTCGCGAGGTAATCGGCCCAGTCCCAGATTTTCGGCATGACGCCGACGGGCTCGCGTCCCCGCATGACGACGAGGCTTGGCGACACATAGGCGTGAAGCCGCGGACGCAGTCTTTCTTCGGCTTCGGGCGCGATCACAGCGCCGCGCAGGCGATCCGAAAAATGCGACAACAGTTCGGGCAGCACGACTGCGACATCGCCGGTCTCGGGACGATTCGCGCCATCGCCGGAAAGGAACAGCAGGGCCTGCGCGCGCTCCTTGGACACGCCGTCGAGAAATTCTTCGAGGCTCAACTCATCCACGAGCGGCAACCGCGCCCGTTCGATCAGGCGCCGCAGCAAAGGCGACATCGGCAACTCCTCCCAGCTTTCTTTTTTTGGAGAAATTGCAATGAGGGCGCCAAGGCGGAGCCACAGCGCATTTATTTACTACACATTGAAATCAATGCATTTTTAAAGAATTTAAATTCATGCGCTGCTATTGGGATGGAATCTTCCTTTTCTTTTTGATAATGAAGTTTCCACGTGAACGAAGTTCAAAAATAGGCGGGCTCGATTAAATATCAGCCCGCCATCGCCGACCCGTCGCCTTCAAGTCGAGCCCGCCCACGAAGGCGTCAATGAAGCGGACCGGGACGTCGGCGGTGACGTAATCGTCGATTGCCTCGGGCAGGAGCAGCAACTGCGAGCGATCAGAACCGGGAATGTGCGTCATGCCCGATTCTACTAAGACGCTCACGCCCGCAGAATCCCCCTCAGCTAGAGCTTTCACACGGCCTGAATGTGCTTTCGATCCCAAAAACCGCAAGAAAGCGATTTGGGCTGATCAAGAAGCGTCTTGGCGCCGCGTTTCATGAATTAGCGCGGCGGCGAGATCCGCCCCATCAAAATGTCCACAAGCGATCAGGGGGGGGTCTTTTTCGCACCGCTTACAACCAGTGCGGTCGAAGTTCGTTGCGATGGTCATTGCGATATGTCGCGGACGAAACTGCTCGAACCGCAAAATTCTTTATCTCGACGAGATCGAGAAGGCCGTCCTCACTGGTCTGCAACAGCATCTCAAGGCGCGGATGAAGGAAGCCCAGGCGGAAATAGTGGCGCTCCTGGCTGAGCTGGAGGCACAGCCTGAGGTGGAAAAGATCGTCGGACTGCACCCCGCCGCGCTTCAGCACTTCGAAAAGCTGGTCGGACAGTTAGGCGAAGTTTTCGGGCGCGGGGTGACGCCTGACAACGAGGAGGCGGCGGAGAAAATCCGTGAACTGGTGGCGAAAGTCGCCGTCCGATCATGGGTTCAAGATCAAGCTTCAGGGACGCCTTACTTTGCTTATGGGTGCGCCGAATGCCTACCCCAACATGCGCATCGCCGCGTCGGGGAGAACGGTGGTAGCGGAGGAGCGCTACCGCCTTTCCCCACAATGCCCGAACATACGCTATCGTCTCCGATCGTCCGCCTGACCCGAATTCTGGCCCACTGGGCGGGCGTCGAGGAGGCTTGAAAACGCATCAACCATCACCTCGTAATCCTGCCGCCAGCGCGCACCATCGGCAATATTGTCAATCGGCGCGCAAAATTGGCTCTGACGCAAAGTTGGTGCGGTTCCCCCCGATAAGTCGGGTGTCAGGAGGCCAATCACGCGACCTCGCCACTCGCGCCGCGATAGCGGCTTCGTTCAATCCTCGTCCGATCTCCAATCTCAAATTCGTCCACACCGCCTAACCAGCCAGCGGTCCAAAATTGCGCTCAGGATCGACTCCGAGATCGGTTTGGCAACGTAGTCGTCCATACCAGCTTTCAAGAACGCCGCTCGGTTGCCGGGCATGACGTCAGCGGTCATCGCAATGATGATCTGACGGGGGGCATTTGATAGGCTTTCGTGTTTGCGGATCCTTCGCGTCGCTTCATAGCCATCCAATTCCGGCAATTGACCATCCATGAATATCAAATCATACGATTCCGTCGTGGCCCTTTCGACGGCGACTCGCCCATTCTTTGCAACGTCTACATGCAACCCAAGCTTGGTCAGCAAGGCTTCGATGACCAATTGAATGGCGTCGGTGTCTTCGACTAATAAAACTCGCACTCGATTCGCTGAATGCTCAGTGGGAGTCTTTCTGAGGGGAAATGAGTCCCCGAAATGACTTGAGCACATTGTGCAACGTCTCCAGAGAACTAGGAGGCGCAGAATTGCTAACTCCGCCACTTGGAACCGAGCAAGCGCGGTCCACGACGCCTAACTCTATGCTGCATAAGTGTTTTTGATTGTAAACTTCTCCCTAATGATTGTCAACGATTAGATCCATCACGATTATCTCATGGGACTGATCCGGCGCACGCCGGACGTTACCCTCCTTGAGAGCCATGAGCGTTTGATCAAGAATAGCGGTGAGCATTTTTCGAGCTCGGTGTTGTGGCGTTTCTTCGATCGGCACGGGGCCACGTTCAAAAAAAGAACGCGCACGCCGCCGAGAAGCAACGTCCGGACGTGCTGAAGCGCCGCCTCGAATGGTTCGACGACGGACATGGTTCGAGAGACAGCCCGATCTCGACCCTGCGAAACTTGTGTTCATCGACGAGACCGGCGCCTCGACCAATCTGGCCCGAAAAGCCGGACATTGCCGGCGAGGACGACGGCTGCGCGCCGCAGTGCCGCACGGCCACTACAAGACGGTCACGCTGGTCGCGGGGTTGCCCCTTCGCGGTCTCCAAGCGTCGAAAGTCTATGATCGTCCAATCACCTTTAGTAGGCGCCCTCGCCGGCTAGCACGGCATAGGGAGTGCGCAGGAGGATCCATAGATCGAGGAAGATCGATCGATCGCGGATATATTGGCGGTCGAGCGCAACTTGACCGACAAAGTCGATGTTGGCGCGTCCTCCAACCTGCCAGAGGCAGGTGATGCCAGGCTTCACGAGCAGCCGATCCCGGTCGCTGGGGGCATATTTCGCCACTTCCGACGGAAGCGCCGGACGCGGACCGACGAGGGACATGTCGCCCGTAAGGACGTTCCAGAACTGAGGAAGTTCGTCAATCGAGTATCTGCGGATGAAGCGGCCGATCCGCGTGATGCGGGGGTCGTTCTGGTTCTTGTAACGGATCTCGTGGCGAGTGGTGGTCGCACCTTGCATTTTCGCATGCAGAGCGTCGGCGCCGACGACCATGGAGCGGAACTTCACCATGGTGAAAGGAACGCCGTTTTTGCCGATCCGCGTCTGACGGAAGAAGATTGGACCCGACGACTCCATCTTGATCGCGATCGCCGTCAACAGGAACACCGGGGTAAACAGCATGAGCGCAGCGAGAGCGCCGACGATGTCGACGGCCCGCTTCACCAGCGACGAACGAGCCGCAGAACGAAGAAGCTCGCCATGATGAATATTAATGGGGGGATGAATATCAATGGGGGCGGCGAAGGCGGTGGTGAACGACATCTGGACCTTTGACCTCTGGAACTCGCCGTGACCGGCGTTCATGCCCCGAGGTCTTCACGAGATGTGCCAGTAGGCGCCTTCCTGCATAATCACTTGATTTTGTTCGTTAATATGTATTAGATCGTCACCCCGACAGGCATTTTTGAGGCCCGTTTCAACATTTTTGCGTCGCAAAATGCGAACGCTCGGTCTTTTCGCAAATTGACTATAGCCCAACTAGTGGATTGTCAGTATCTCTGGGGCGGCTGCATCGCCTTAAAAAGCGCCGCTTTAGGGACGCTTCGCAAATGCTCGGACGTCTACGCGCTCGCATATTCCTGCTACCTCAACGCGGGCTGCAAAGGATACGCAACGCCCACTCGAGCGTTCGCGGCGCGGGTTGGGTCTCTATCGCGGAGATCGGTAATCGCGTTTCGCGCATCGTGACGGCCGTGGCGCTTGCGCGCGCCTTTTCCCTGCAGCAATTCGCCGCCATGTCGCTCGTGCTGACGACCTATGAGCTCGTGCGCATGTTCATCCACAATGGCGTGGGTGCACGGCTTGTCGCCGCCCCTGAAGGGGAGCTCGACGAAGTCTCCGAAGCGGTGCATCGCATCAACTGGTTCGTTGGCGTCGGGATGTTCATCCTCCAGCTTTTGCTGGCCCGCCCTCTGGCCGGCTTCTATAACGCCGACATCGCCACGACTTTGGCGGTGCTCTCTGTCGTGCATCTCATCTATCCGATCGCGCTGACGCACGCCTGCCTGGCGCAACGGCGCGAGCAATTCGGTTTGATTGCCGGATTGATGTTTTTGCAGATCACTGGCGACAATCTGCTCACCGCCGTATTGGCGCTAGCCGGACTTGGCGTTTGGGCCGTCGTGGTCCCCAAGATCGTCATCGCCATCGCCTGGGTGTGGGGAATGCTCGTTATGGCCCCCGGCTGGCGGCGCACGACCCTTTCGCGCGGCGTTTTCCGCGAGGTCACCCGATATGCGCTCACCGTGTTCATGTCAGAAGCGCTGAATACGGTGCGCATCAACGGCGACCGCATGATTGTCGGCAAAGTGCTTGGGGCCGACGCCTTCGCTCTCTACTCCTTCGCCTCCAACGCCGGCGCCGGGATCGCCACCGGACTTTCCATCGCGCTCAGCCGAGTCGTTCTGCCGTTCCTCGCCAAGGGTCCGGCTGGCCATGAGAATGTGCGCAAGCGCTTCTGGATCAGCTTAAAGGGAATGGGCGCGGTGATCGGGCCGGTGATTCTGCTGCAGGCGTCTCTCGCGCCGATCTATGTTCCACTGGTATTTGGCGAGCGCTGGCGTCCGGCGATCCCCGTGCTGATCCTGATGTGCCTCGCGACGCTGGCCCGTCCGGTGGCCGTGGCGACGTCCCAGATGCTGCGCGCGGTCGGCCACGTCTCGATGGAGCTCGGCATATCAAAGCTGTCGACGCTCGTCTCCTTCGCCGCCCTGTTCGTCGGCCTTCCTTTTGGCGTCATGGGCGTCGCCTGGTCCCTGCTCATCGCGACGACGGTCTCCACGATCTACTTCGCTTGGATCGCGCTGCAGGGGATCGAGGAGCCGGATCGCAAGGTCTTCTCCTTCAATAGGAGGGTGTTTCTTCGATGAAAACACCTCGCTTCTCCATTGTCATCCCTTGCTACAACTGCTCCTCAACCATTGTCGAGACGCTCAAAAGCGCCTCGGCGCAAACAATCAGAGACATCGAGATCATCGTGATTGATGACGGCTCGACCGATGAGAGCGCCGAGATCGTTGCGCGGTATGCTCAATCCGAGCCGCGCTTGAGGCTTGTTCGCCAGGCCAACGCAGGAGTCTCCGCGTCACGCAATCGCGGGATGACGGAAGCTCGCGGAAGCCTTATCGCCTTCCTCGATTCGGACGACCTTTGGGATCCCCGTTATCTCGAAACGCATTCGCAGCGCTTCGAGGCGGACCCTTCCTTGGGTCTGTCCTTCTCGGTGGCTCGGATCATGCGCGCGGACGGTCAGGACACCGGCCAAATCTCCCGGCCAAAGCTACATGACCTGACTCCCGCGGAGATGTTGGCGACAAACCCCTGCACAACGACGTCGGCTATCGTCGTGCGTCGCGCGACCCTTGACGAGGCGGGCCTGTTCGACACCAGCTTGCGTCGCGCGGAGGATCAGGAGTGGCTCTTCCGCGTGGCGTTGACGAAGTGGAAAATTGAAGGGGACGCTGAGCCCCTGGTCTCCTATCGGCAGAGCGTAGGCGGCCTCTCGTCCAACCTCCCCGCGATGTATGACAGCTTTGAAGAAATGCTGGCGAAAGCCCGCCGCCTGAACCCGGCGCTTGTCGATCAGCATGGCAAGATCGCGAGCGCCCGCATGCTGCGCTATCTCGCCAGGCGCGCCCTTCGTGTGGATCACTCCCGGGCTCGAGCTCAACACTATGTCATCCGCGCGCTGCGGGAAGGCCCGGCGATCATTCTCCTTGAGCCGAAGCAGACGCTCGCCACCTTGATCGCCGCCTTCGTTCCCGGCTGCGACTATCTATTCAACATCATGCGCAAGGCCTGAGGAGACCCTCCATTCCGAAAGTCTCCGTCATCATCCCGCTTTACCAAAGCGAACGGTTCATATGCGACACGCTTCGCTCGGTTCAGGCGCAAACCTTCACGGATTTCGAGATCGTCGTCGTCAACGACGGCTCCAGTGATGGGGGGCCGGCGCTCGCCGAGGAGTTTGGCGAACCGCGCCTGCGTGTTGTGCATCAGGAGAACCGCGGGCTCGCCGGCGCCCGCAACGGCGGCATTGCGCATGCGAAGGGGGAGTATCTCGCCTTCCTCGACGCCGACGATCTCTGGTTGCCGACAAAACTGCAGCGCCACGTCGAACATCTCGACTCCGATCCGCAGATCGGCGTGAGCTTCAGTGCCTCAGCGCTCATGGACGACGACGCCAAGGACATAGGCCTCGTGCAAAAGCCGATCGGATCGACCTTCGACGCCGTCAGCGTCTTTTGCCGCAATCCGGTCGGCAATGGATCCGCGCCCGTCATTAGGCGAGAAACCTTGGACGCGATCGCCTTCTTCGACAAGGAACGTGGTCGCAACTGCTGGTTTGACGAAAGCTTCAGGCAGTCCGAGGACATCGAGTGCTGGACGCGGATCGCTGCGACAACAGATTGGAAATTCGGCTACGTGGACGCCCCGTTGACGCGCTATCGCGTCAATCTACAGGGGCTTTCTGCAAATGTCGAAGCGCAGCTGGCGACTTGGCGGCGCTTCCGCAGGAAGGTCGCATCGTATGCGCCCGCGCTCGAGGCGGGCGCCGGCAACCTCGCCGAAGCCTATCAGCTACGCTACCTGGCGCGTCGCGCCATTCGTTCCTCCCGGTACGCTCAAGGACTCACGCTCGTTTGGGAGGCCTTGATGCTGGAGCCAAGGATTCTTCTGGTCGAACCCACGCGAACGCTGACGACTCTGACGGCGGGGATCGTCGGCGTGATTTTGCCCCGCGCCTTGGTCGAAAGAATGGCGCGCGTAGCAATGAGCTGCGCGGCAAGCATGCGGGTTTGATCTTGGCTCGCAGAGTGGAAGGCGCGGCTAGAAGGAAGGGCGGCAATGAATATTCTGATCGTTTCATTCGAGGACGAGCGCTGGGGCGCAATTCGCCTTGTCAAACCGCTGGCGGCATCGGGTTTTGCGGTCGCGGCGCTATGCGCGCCAAACGACGCGCTGACGCAAACACGTTTCTTACAGCGGCACTATGTCCTCAGCGACGTGAAAAACGCACGACGTATAGAGCCGGCACTGGCGGAGGCGATGCGCGACTGGAAGCCGGTGTTCGTCATTCCGGGAGACGAGCGTGCGGTGGCCTTCCTCCACGCGTTGGTTCGCCGTGCGAAAGACGGCGAGTGCGCGCCGCTCGATGCCCATTCGCTCTCGACATTGATTAGTTCGCTCGGCAATCCCGCCTACTACAGCACGCTGCTCATGAAAAGCGAGACCGTCGCTCTGGCGCGTCGATGCGGGCTGAAAACGCCCAAGGGCGGAACCGCGACCTCTGCCGAGGAAGCCGTGACGCTCGCCGAGCGCACCGGTTTTCCAGTTTACGTCAAACAGTCCTTCAGCTGGGCGGGTATGGGCGTCATTCGCTGCGAGACCCCCGAGGACGTCGCCACCGCCTTCACCTCCATGCAGCCGCGTCGCGGAAGGTTCCTTTATACGCTGGCCCGGCGCCTCTTGCACCGCGACTGGTATCCGGTCGGCTCGGGGGTCGACGTCCAGCAGGCCGTCGACGGCTTTCCCGCCTTCTTTACGGCCCTGGCGTGGAAAGGGGAGCTGCTAGCCGGCTTCGCAAGCTTGGTTGAGCGGACGAGCTCTGCGACCGGTCCGAGCTGCGTCGTGCGTCTTGCAAGGCATGAGGAGATGGCGCGCACATCTTGCGTGCTCATCGCAGCAACAGGTGCGACTGGCTTCATCGGTTTCGATTTCATGATCGAAGCCGCGACGGGGAAGGCGTTGTTTCTCGAATGCAATTTGAGACCCGTGCCAGTCTGTCACCTTGGCCCACGCATCGGCGTGGACCTTTGCAGCGCTCTCGCCGATGCGATCCGCGGTGCCGCCACGCCTCGCCCGCCTGCGGACCGCGAAGAAATCGTGGCGCTGTTCCCGCAGGAATGGCGGCGCGATCCCGCGGCGCTCGAAGATTTCCCCGGCTTCGTGGACGCGCCGCTGGACGATCCGGGGTTGCTTGACCGGATGCGACGCGGGATCGATAAACACGCCTGGGCGACGGCTTGAAACTGCATGAGTTTCTGTCGAGGAGCTCGAAAAATGGTTGCAAATGACGCAAACGCCGGCGCTTATTGCGGCGCGCTGACCGCGATAAAAGATCTCGATCATGCCCGGCTTGACCGAAATCCGGAACAGGAGAGACAAATCTCGTAGGTCAACGAACGCGGCGCCCGGGCGGGATCATTCCGTTACAGGGGGCGCCATTATCCAGTAATCCCCGGGCGGGCATTATCCCGCTACAGACGGGCGCCTTCGACGGAATCCGCACATTGGTCGCTCTGCGCGTGATGCTCCGGGCGAGCCCGCCGAGCGCCCCTTTTTCGAAAGTGTCTTTGGGCCTGGAACCCTCGACGAGCAAAAGGCTATTTTTTTAGTTCGCGCTTGCGGTAAATCGTCGATGGACTGAGTCCAAGATAGGTCGCTGCACGCGGTATGTTGCCGTCGCAAATTTGGATCGTGCGCTCGATCGCGACCCGCTCGATCACGTCCAATGGAACTACGTCCGAAGTGCCCTTCCATCTCCAGGGGTCGAGCAAAACTCTGTCAGAACTCTCATCGGTGGAGACGTCTAGACTCGCTCGAGGGGTGAATAGACCAGAGGTGACTGGTTTCGCCGGTCTTATCTCAGGCTGCGGCTCGAGGCAGGTATCGTCGGGGATCGCTAGCATCGGCGCGTCGATGATCTGGGCGTCGTTCATGACGATGACGTTGCGGATGACGTTTTGTAGTTGCCTTACATTGCCCGGCCAACTGTAGGCGAGCAACTTTTCCGCCGCCTCGCCCGACAGAGAGCGCGGAGTCTTTCCCTCACGTTCCGAAAACCGCGCAAGGAACTCTTCCGCGATCTCCAAGACGTCCTCGTCGCGATCGCGCAGCGGCGGCATTGAAAGAGGAATCACATGCAAGCGGTAGTAAAGGTCCTCCCGAAAACGTCCCGCTGAGACTTCGGCCAGAGGATCCCGATTAGTCGCGCAAACCACTCGCACGTCGACGTTTTCCGCGCGCGCCGATCCCACGGCTCGGAAGGTTCCCATTTGCAGGAACCGCAGGAGTTCGGGCTGGAGATCGAGCTGCATTTCACAAATTTCGTCAAGGAACAGCGTGCCGCCGTCGGCTTGTTTCACCGCGCCGGCCCGGTCGGCGATCGCTCCGGTGAAGCTGCCTTTCACATGTCCAAACAGCTCACTCGAAATCAACTCTCGCGGAATGGCTCCGCAGTTGATCGCGACGAAGGGCTTGGCGCTGCGCCGGCCAAGCTTGTGGATGGCCTCGGCGGCTAGTTCCTTGCCCGTGCCGCTCTCTCCGGTGATGAACACCGTCGCGTCCGATGCGGCGACCGATTCTATCGAACGGTATACAGCCTGCATCGCGAAGGATTTGCCGATGAATCCACAAAATGTATCGCGCGAAAAATTCTCGCGCATTAACTTGAGCTCGGCTTTAAGAATCGAATGCTCGAGCGCTTGTTGGACACTCGTCACCATTCTCTCCGCGCTGACCGGCTTCACGACGAAGTCGTACGCGCCGAACCGCATGGCATCGACTGCGACCTTGATCGACCCTTCCGACGTCGCGACGATTACGATCGCCGAACCCGCACTCGCGATGAACTGCTGAAGAGTCTCGAGCCCGCGCATGTCGGGCAGGTTGAGGTCCAGTATAACGACGCCGGGGGACTCCGTCTTAATCTTACTGATCCCTTCGGAGCCGCTCGCGGCTGTCGCGACAGCATAACCCGCGCGTTCGAGAAAGGCACAATAAACTCGTGATATCGTTGACACGTCTTCGACGACCAACACTTTTGCTTTGGCAACTTGCTTCATCGACCCACCGCGCCGCAAACTCGCGCTCCTCTTCCAATTGGCTCCGTGCCCGCGTGGCGCTCCGGCGCGGCGATGATTTCGAAAAACAACATTGCAATCAACCTTAGAATAGTGATCGATCGTCCTAATGGATCGACCTTCCAAGCCCGGTCCCCGATCCGGAACATCCCACAAATCAGCAACGTCCTCGGCCGCTGACCATCTGCCTACTTCCGCGATAGGTTGATTTCCGCCAGAGCCGACGTTATGGCCTCAATGACGAGATCGTGGTTCCTCACGAATTCCGCAATGAGGGTTTCAAACTGAGGTTGCCGCTCGACAATCGCGCGCTCTAACGCACTAGCCGCCTCAACCAAGTCTTCAGCGCCAATGTAACCCGCGCCACCGCGAAGCGTATGAAGCCGATGCGCGGCGTCCTCTCTATCGCCGCGCGCAAGGCTATCTTCCACTTGTGACGCAGCGTCGATGAATTCCTCTTTGAAGCTCATGAGTAGAGCTACAAAGAGGTCTCTATCGCCGTCCAGGGTTTTTTCGACCCACGAACTGTTCAGCCCCGCGACAACGGGGAATTCAGCCAGAGGCTCGGATATCATAGCGCGGTCGCCCGAGGGCGACTGGCTCACCTGTAGCAGCAGGGTGTAGACCAACTCCTCGAGATCGACTGGCTTAGGGATAAAATCATTGGCGCCCGCGCCGAGGACTTGATGTCGCTCTTCACTGAGAATTCCTGCGGTCAGCGCGATAATGGGCAACGCTCTGAGTCCGAGATCGCCGCGAATGTTTCGGATCGCTGTAAGTCCGTTCATGACCGGCATTTGGACATCCATCAGAACGGCGTCGACCGCCTCTTTCCCGCGTCTCAGGAACTCGAGCGCCTCCTGGCCATTCCGCGCCACGACTACTCGAGCGCCCTCCAGCGCGAGCAAGCGCTCCAAGACATCTCGATTCGTCTCGCTATCGTCGACGACCAGGAAACGGAGGCCGCCCAGGCGTGCGCATCCGGGCGCGTTGGTCGGCCGCGGTAATCGCGGAGCGTGCGTCTCCGCGGGCGACAGCTCGAAAGCAACCTCGAACCAGAATGTGCTCCCTTGTCCAAATTTGCTCGAGGCCCCAATTTCGCCGCCCATCAATTCGACAAGGCGCTTGCAGATGGACAGGCCAAGTCCAGTGCCGCCAAAACGACCGCTCATTGAACGGTGGGCTTGGGTAAACGGCTTGAACAATTCGGTGAGGCTCTCCGGCGCGACGCCGATTCCGGTGTCGCGGACCTCGAAGCGAAGCTTCACCCTCGCATCATCAAGCGCAATCGCTCGGACGCACAGGCGAACCTCGCCTTGCTCTGTGAATTTTAGGGCGTTGCCGACAAGATTCATCAACACTTGTTCAACTCGCAGCGCGTCGCCGATCGGCACCCCTCCCAATTGCGGCATCGCCTCGACGACGAGTTCGAGGCCCTTGGCGCGCGCGGTGCCGCTGAACAGGCTGCCGATGTGGCTCAAAGTCGAACCAAGGTCGAATGGCTTCCTGTCGAGCCGAAACTGCCCCGCCTCGAGCTTTGAAAAGTCGAGAATATCATTGAGGATAGCCAGCAGGGATTCCCCAGCCTTTCGCAGTCGCCGCACTATTTCGATGTGATCGGAGGAGAGCGGCTCTCGCTCAAGCAGTTGAGCGAGCCCAAGAATCCCGTTCAGCGGCGTTCGGATCTCATGACTCACATTCGCCGTGAAAGCGCTTTTCATTTCGCTTAACATGGTGAGTTCCTTTGTGCGGGCGATCTCGGTCAAAACGCGCGTCGTGAGCGCTGCAGCTTGGGAGCGCGCCCCCTTGAGAAGCACCAGCGTGTATACACAGAGCAGAAACGCCACCAACGTCCACTCTTTGTCGCCGCTGCGCGCGAGAGCGATCAACGAACATGTAGTCACTGGCCCGACGAAGGAGAGGGCCGCTGACGGGATGGCGGCGAGCACGAAGGCGCCCCCGCACATCATCCCAGCAGTCACGCTGGTAATGAGAAGGCGTTCGCTAGCATCGGCGTCCACAAAGAAAAAAAGGGAAGCATTCCCCAAAGCGCTCCTAAAGCAAGTCCATTGGTGATCGCCCTCTTTATGGACTTGGCGTGATCTTTTCTCTGTTCTCGCCGCGCGTGGCCTACGTAATTTTTGAAGTAGATATAGCCTGCTGTGATCGATAGCACAGAATACCAGATAACGATCGAAATATCGGCATGGCTCCACATCCCAATCACTACAACCGCGCCGTTGCATGTATTGGCGACGAGCATCGTCGGAGTGTTGTTACGAACTGCGGCAAGCTGTTCCTTGTGCACGCGCTCAGCGCTTTCCGGATCGAGCGGTCGCACCCTTGAATTTTCCGACACGATTGCAGGCTCCTAACTCGCTTTTGGGCTGCCCGTCGTCGAATGATTTGAGACAGTCTGTGCAGCGATTTAACGGAGGACGCGGATCGCCTGTCAACGGCGGTCGAGTATTTCGACCGCCGATTTTAACGCGATCTCGACTGGACGAGCGGTCTCTATGCCTCTTTCGCAGGAACCGGTTTAATAATAGCCCTGAGCGCAAAAACTCCCGAGGCGAAAAAGGTATAACCGTCAAATCAAACACGCCCCCGGGCAAGCCGGCCCCTTGCGGGCTATTTGAACTGCACCACGGTCATGCTCCAAGGCGTCAGCGTCCACGTAAGCGGTAGGGTTCTCGCCCCGAGCGAAGTGGTGGTGATGCCTCGCCAGATGTTTTTTCTCGACAGATCATAGGTCGCGCGGTCGTAATAGCTGACGGTTACATCGGACGAAGAAGTCACGCCGGTCACGCCGATTGTCACTTGAAGGGTCCTGGACCGGCCGAGATTGAACAGCATGACGGCGGTCCCTCCCTTGTTGGTCATGGCGTAGGCGCGCAAATTGGCTGCATCTGGGCCACTGACGGTCGAGCCTAGTATATGCTCGCCGTTCAGTGCGACGAGGCTGGCGAGCTTGAAGGCCTGAGCCGTCGGCAACAGGGTGTTGCGCCAAGTTGTCGGTGCGTTAGGGCAGCCATATTCGGGCAAGCCGTCGGAAATGATCTGATAGCCCCCGAAATTCTGCCAGCCATAGAGCGAGGATGCGTAGTTGCCGCCGCTCAAGGGATCGCGGCAGTCGCCGTGAGCGATCCACCAGTCCGCCGTCTGGACGCCGGCCTGCATGATTTCGCCCAGAACTTCGCCGGCGAATAGCGCCTGCGTGATCGACATCGACTGCTTACCGGGGTTCTGGGCCACCGAGCCGAGCTCACCGATCACAATTGGCGTGTTTAGCTTGCCGGCGGCGGCAAGCTCCCGCTTGATCGTCGCTATGTGCTGCGCGAGCGCCGACGGCGCGGAGCCGATCAGCCAAGCATCACTCTCATGGCCGGTGCCTTGCCCGTACCAGTGGTATTCGACGAAATCAAATGGCGCCTGGGACAGCACGATTTGGTCCCAGTTCGGGGCTCCCCAAGGGTCGCCGGCATCGACGACCACGCCGACCTGTGCGTTCGGATCGACCGCCTTGATCGCGGGGTAAAAGCCCGTTGCCACAGCGTTGGCGTAAGTCTTCGGGTCGTTTGGAGCGGCGTGCAGGTCCTTTTCCCAGGTTCCGTAAACTTCATTGCCGATCGTCCAGTGGCTTACCGCATAGCCCTTGGTTTTCGCATAGGCGACCCAGGCCGCCGCCTCCTTCGGATCGCCGCCGCCGTCGCACGCGGCGTTTGTGCCGTAGTTTAGCGTGATCGCGAGCGAGAGGCCGGCCGGTTTGACGATGTAGTTGACGAAATTGTCGAAGGTTGCGTTGGGATCCACGTAGGCGCCGAAGCAGTCGCTGTTCGTTGCGAGATGGTAGAGATCGCTATTCGAGCCGCCGGGCCAGCGTGTTGCGGTGATGCCGGCCTGCGTCATGCCCGCGGCCAAACCTGGCAGGGTGGGATTGAACCAGTTCCCCATGTTGGCGCCGAGAATCTGGTTCGTAAGGGTAGCTCCCACCTGCGCGGGATTGATGATGACCATCGCCTGCGCATGCGCCGCTGTCGGCGTCGCGAGCAAGACCAGCAGCGCGGCTCCGATGCGCGCACTAAAGATCGATCTCACGGACGAAAGGTTCATATCTCTTGCCTTTACCGCGCAATCGCTTTAGCGCGCCGTCTCGAAGTCTGTTCACTTGCAGGTGTGGCGTGAGCAGACTGTACGAACTGCCTCTCATTGCTTCAAGTGGAAATGCGGCTTGTTTGAATTGCGATCCGCGTCGCCTGCTTCCGATCCGCTCCGGACCGACGTCCTCTTCTGGCCGTCAGAGCCGGGCGATTATCATCGGCGGCGGCGATACGCGTGAATTCGGTCAAGAATTCTTTCAGCCTCGCAAGATAGCCCTTTCGTGGTGGGGCCGACGCTCTCCCATGCCGCCGCCGCCGCGTCGCATGCGAGCTGCGGCTTTGAAAGACGACCTGAGCGGCTGCGCCACTCAGGCCGAGGCTCCCATCCAATCGCCGTGCGAAGCCCAAACCGCCGCAACTCACTATCTGTGGAGATGGAACAAATACCACGCCGAGTTAGCGCTTTGGTTCACTGGGTAAGTAGCCTGACCCAGAACCGAAAGGACTTCCGAGAATTCGGTGACGCTGCTGTCGTAACAGGCGATGGCGTCGTCCGGCATCAGATGGGGGTTTACCGCGTCACGGTCGGCGCTGCGGACGAGTTCCTCGATCGAACGCTGAATCACTTGCGTTTGCAAGGTCTTCGGATTGCGGCTGATGAGCACGGCTTGTCGCCTCGCATTGGTCGACATCGTGCCGCCGATGCAATTGGCGGAGGCAAGCGCCTGAAGGAACCGCGTTCCGTAGGGCAGGCTTCCGGAAAACTGGCCGATGCTGGAGCTGGCGTTGTTCGTCGCCGGCACCGTCAAGTTCGACTGAAAGATCCGAATGCCGGGCGGCGTGATTTGTGTCGGTCGAATCAGGCCCGTCTGGAAACAGGGACTCTCGGCGACCTCGAGCTTGTCGCCGGAGACCAGGGCGACGTCATCCACCTTTTCTCCCGTGAACGCACCGCGCCAGTTGAGCCGATACCGTCTGGCTCCGCGCACCAGGTAAATGCTGGAGACATCGGCGTCGGGTCGCACGCCGCCGGCCGCTCGCAGGCCGGCCGCGACGAAGCGGTCCAGCGGCGCGTCGCCATACTGCTCGCGCGTCGGGCCCAACTTACTCGTGTCGCTCAGATTGTTGATTGCCACGCGGCCGGGAGTGAAAACGGCACCCGAAACAAAAACGTTTATCGGGGCGTATTGGATCGGCCGCACCGCGACATGCGCGCCGCTCTCTTTCAGGACGTTGGCGTCGAGGAAGGCTTGTTCGATCGTCTCGTTGAGTTCGGCGTTGGTCAGGCCAACAGCTTTCACTTCCCCGGCGAAGGGCAAGATGACTCGTCCATCCGCGTTGATCGCATATTCGCCGGAAAATTCGGGAAGGCCCGGCACCAGGATGTGAAAGCGATCGCCGGGGGAATAGCGCATGTGCGAATCTGGCACCGAGGTCCTGCCCGGCGCGCGGGGAGCGATGTAATTCATGATGTCCGCTGGTGGACACACTCCTGGGATGGGGTTCCAGCTCGGCGTCCCGCCGACTTGACCTTCGTATTCGCGTCCGTAGGCGAACTGCTGGGGGCTAAATAACGTATCGGCCTTGTTCTCCGGATTGTCTCCGACAGCGCAGCCAGCCAGCGCCGTCATCGCCAAGACTGTGATCCACAATGCCTTGTGGCGATGGCTCACTGCGGTTCCCTTTGTCATCTGGTGATTTCTGTGCCAAATTTCCGGCGAAGGATGTTGCCTGCACAACCCAATTTCACATGACTCCCGACGCGCGCCATTCTCTAGCGGCAAGCCGATCCTGTTCCTGGCGCACCCGACCGAAACGCCTCCTCGATCGGTTATTCCCAGCTCTCTGACCCATGAGGCCGCCAATTCCCTTAGAGGCTGACCGAAAATGTTATTGAGTGATTTCAGTAGACTGTGATTCCTTCGGATTTGCGAGATTCGAGGGGCGCGCGATGCGCCTAGACTAGAATCACTTTGTGCAAGTATCTGCTTGACCGACTGCATTACGCAAGTCATTTGACGGATGCGGAATGGGCGCTTTTTGAGCCGCTACTCCCGCCCGCATCGCCGCTTGGCAGCCTGCGCGAAACCAACTTGCGATCGGTCGTGAACGCCATCCTCTACATGGCCTCGACAGGCTGTCAGTGGCCGCAATTGCCAAAGGAGTTTCCGCCCTACTCGACCGCGCAGGGCTGTTTCTACGCTTGGTCGCGCGGCGGCGTGTTCACGCGCGTCAATCACGCCTTGGTCATGGCGTCGCGCGAAAAGGCAGATGTGAGGCAAGCCCGACCGCCGGGGTCGTCGACAGCCAATCGGCGAAGACGACGGAAAGCGGCGGGCCACGCGGCTTCGACGCCAGCAAGAAGATCAAATTTGTTGAGCCGCATGAACTTCACCAGGCCCTCAACCTTGCCCTTATCGTTCCCTTTGCCCGGGCGACCAAAGCGATCGTCGAACAAAAAATGGCTGACGAGTTCGGTGAAAGCCTGCGTGCGGCATCGCTCGCCGTCGTCGACAATCTTCGCCACGGCGATCTTGAGATTGTCATAGAGGATCGACAGCGGAACGCCGCCGAAAAAGGCGAAGGCCGACACATGGCCATCGAGAAACGCCTCCGTCGTCTCCGCCGCATAGGCCTTGATAAAGCAGGCGTCCGAATGTGGCAGGTCGAAGCAGAACACATGCAGCTTCATCCGCACGCCGCCGATGACGCCGACGCATTCGCCAAAATCGACCTGCGCATGACCCAGCGGATGCGCGAGCGGCACGAACACCTCGCGCGAGCGCGTGCGCGCCAGCCGCACATAATCCTTCACCACCGTGTAGCCGCCAGCAAAGCCGTACTCATCCCGCTGCCGTTCGAAAATCCGTTTCGCCGTATGCCGCTGCTTCGGCGGCGCGGTCTTGTCCACCTCGAGGATGGCGTCGATCACCGGGAGCAGCGGCCCGAGCTTCGGCCGCTCGAGAGCCTTGGTGCGCACGTAACCGGGCGCGCCGAATAGCGGCACATCTTCGCCACCGTATCCCGGCTCAGTCCAAACACCTGCGCCGCTTCGCGCCGATTGTTCCCCTGAATGAAAACAAAGCGTCGAACCGCCGCGTAGGTCTCCACCGCAAACATCCCCGGCTGCCCTCCCGAATCAAATTGGGGAGGGCAGACGCCAATGTGGCCGGGTTTTACGTCGGCACGACGCGGTCGCCCCTCGCGCCGCTCATTGGCCGATTATTGCGCCGCCGCGTACAAACGCTTGTCCTTGACCAGTTGATCACGCGCGCCAAGCAGCGCTTTCAGGCGGTGCGTGTCATCAGACTTGACATAGACGCAGGTGAACCAGCCGGTCCTCAGCATCTCGGCAAGAGCCCAGGCGTCGCCCTTGTCGCTCTTGATCCGGCGACTCTTGATCGCATCTGCCGCACGTCGCGCATCCATGCAAACCATCGGGTAATCCATAGCCGCCAATGAACGGAAGAGGTGCGATGTGAACGGCCCGCTTTCCAACCCGACTTTCGCGAGCTCACCCTTGAAGCGTCGCAATACAGCGTCATTCATCTTCGGATGCGTATCCGTCTTTCCACGCCAGACGATCTTGCTCCCGTCATCCAGAATGCACACCGCTGTTCGCTTGCCACCCACGTCCAATCCTGCATACATTTTCATCGCCGCTCTCCATTCGTCGGCCAACGAATCACGAGCGGTAAGGTCCCCCCGCCGCCGGGGAACAGCGACCTCAGTACGGGATGTAGTATCTGTGGTGTCCTATAGAATCACACACGCGGTTGCATAACAGCGGCGGGCGCGGGGCCGGGGTCGAAGGAATTCGAGTCCGGCCGAAAAAGGCCTGCGCCTGCTCACTTCCAATGTTCGTCTCTCCGCCTGGGCGAGCCGCGCTCAGGCCTCGAGCCGCGGCTCAGGCGAATGGGTCTTGTTCGTGCTTCTCTCCTCGGGCTCAGTCGCCAGTGGGGCTGCGAATCGGTGGCGTAGCGGATGAAAAAGGCGTCTCCGCATGGCGATGCCGATGACGACGAGGCCAGGCCAAAAGAGATAGGACAGAATTTCGAGATTTTCTCCGAAAGAGTAGAAGCCAATGATGATCACGACGCCAAGCGCGCAGCGGGCGACACGGTCAGCCTGCGCCTTGGCGAGAAGCTCCAGGAACGTCCATGCGAGCGGAATCGCCAGCGCCGCGAAACCGACGATACCTTTCACGAATAGCAGCCCGTACCAAGAATCGTGCGAGCCGATCGGCATATGTTCGACGATGTGCGGACCTCTCTCCAAGACGCCGTGCCCAAATATCGGCGCCTCGCTTTCCCAGCGATGCAGCGCCATGGACCTCAGAATAGCGCGCACCTTGGATGACGCGGCTCGCGCCCGGGTGAATCTCTCAATGAAGTCATCGACGAGCGACATGATGGGCGTAGCGAAGAGTATGCCGAGAGTCGAGACGAACGAGGCGACGCCCAGCGTCAGTGGTCGCGTCAGATTGCAAAATACGGCGAGGAGCAGAATCACTCCGGGAATGGCGACGATCGCCAAACGCGATTGGGACATGACAGAAATTGTGACGCAGGAAGCGACGCCAACGCACTTCCAGAGGCGGGAGCGGTCATAGAGCGCGAAAACGAGAGAGACATTCGAAATGAACGCCGCCGCGGGCGACCAAGGCGCGAAAAAGCTCCAACGCAAATTTCCGTTAGTCTCGTCGATGGAATAGAGCGCGACCTGAAAAAATTGGGGCCCCGCCCCGCCGAATATCTGTAACGGCGAGACGTAGAGCGGGGTGGGCGCGCGCGCCAGAGCTGCGATAATGAAGACGGGCACGAGGAGCAGCGTCTGGAGCGCAAGTTTGTTAGTGGCGCGGTAGACGATCTCCGCGCGGATCGGCAGCATCGCGCCGATCAAAGGAAAAACCGCCATGAGCGCCCAGCCTTTCGCCCAGCCGATCGAGGACTTGAGCAGCGAGCCGACGCCGAGACCGAAATTAAGATGCGCGGCGAGAAGCGCGAAGAGCATCACCCCCATTGCCACCCACCAGATGACGACGCCGATGGGAACTCTCTGCAAGCGCCCGGAGGGACGAGCCGAAACGCCCACGTAGCGCGAGAGAGCGACGAAGGCGAGATACCAGCCGATGACCGGCCCGACGATGTAAAGAGCGCCGAGAACCCAGTAACCCCAAGTCCAGAGGATCGAATAGTAGATTATTCTTTCTTCAGAGGTTTCGGGGCGAAGGATTGGCGCATCCATGCGAGTGTCCATGCGGCGATGGCCAACAGCGTCCCCACGACGCCGCCGAGAAAGGCATAGAGCAGACGTGGTTGGGCCGGCCTTTTGGGGAGACTGGGCGGAGAGAGAAGCTGAGTTAGGGGATAGGATGCGAAAATATCCGCCTTGTTCATGTCAACGCGCGCGAGAGCTGAGGAAAACACCGCCTCCGCGACGAGGTGTTCCTTCTTGAGATCCTCCAGACGGGCGGCGTTCAACGAGAGGGACTTGATGCGTCGGTCGAGAGCGTCGACCTCCTTATTAAGCGCCGCGACTTCCCGTTGCTTGCCTTGGGCTTCCGCCGCTCCGGCGACCAGCTCCTTCAACAACTCCTCCTGCCTCTTCTGCACCAGAGGAGCCATCAGGCGAATCAGGTCGTCAACGCTCACTCCGGCGCGCCGCGCCATGGTCTTCACGAGATGCAGCGCCGCCAACTGCTTCGCCCGAGATTGGAGCAACAAGGGATTTCGGAGCCCATACAACCTGGATTGCTCCGCGACCTGCGCGGTTAGATCCGCATAGTCGGTAAGGGCCTTGGCGAAAACCGAATTTGCAGAAAGAGACAGCGCCACGGACGCCAGCTTTGGATCCATCCCCAGGTTTTTGGCGAGCGCTTTCTGCGTCGCATCGAGACGATCCGCCTCGACTCGCGCTTCAGTCAGCTTCTTCCTGGTGTCCTCGAGTATCGAGGTGATCTGGTTGAATTGCTCGAGGGAAACAAGGTCGCTCTTTTGCTGGAACTCGGAAATGCGTTCGCGTGCCGCACGCAGGTTCGTCTGATAACCCTTCATCGCATCCCGAACGCTGGCGTCACGGCGCTCGGTCTCATCGCGCCGCAGACGGTCCAGCTCCTTTTCGAACACATCGACCAGCGCCACCGCTTTTTGTTGGGCCAATTCGGCCGTGCGGCCTTTCATCTCAAAGAATATGAGCGTCGCTTCCTCGACCAGTTTAACCCTCGGCTCCCCGAAGTACCTCGGTTTGATATTTAGCAAAGCGGCGGCTTTATCTACTATTGGATCACTGGTCAGGATTTCGCTGTAGATAACTTTGGGACTCAAGCCCGTGGATGAGAAAGGCGACGGCACGACAGACGAGGTTTGCCCGATTGTTTCGAGGGTCACGGATACATTTGCGCCAGCGCCAGGGAGAATGAAAATTCCCTTGCTGACATAGGACTTCGGCAGGAAGATCAGATAGGCCGCGCAAAGAAACCAAATCACGCTGACGGAAATGAGCCCGCCATGAATATAGGGTCTCAGGTCCTCGCGCTGGGTCAAGCTGGCGATCAGTTCTTTTGCGCGCCCGATCGCATGCCGCAGCATCGACCTGCCGCCAAGAGCGGGAGCACCGAAACTACAAGTCATCCGACTTCGTCCGAGGCTTGGGTAAACTTATTAGGGCGAACCAGAGTATCTAACTCCCTCGGGTAAAAGCAATGGGCCGCTTATGCCAGCCCCCGCAAAACCTGAACCTACTAGACAAGGAGCTTGCTCGCCTGGACGGGAACGCCGTTCCCTTGAGAAACTCTGCGCAAGAATCGCCTTGAAAGATAGGTAGGCGCTGCACTCCTCAATTGCAATGCTTCCGTTTTTTGCAGCAGATGGACCATGAAAACCCCGCCGGCGTAGCGAGCGTTGCGGCGGCCGACAAGTTAAACCGGCGCTGCCGATGAAATTACACCACGACCGCGGTCACTACCCAGAGAATAAGGCAGAACCATTTTAATTGGAGCCGTCGATGGACCAGCTCTAATCACGCGCCATTGATGCTCGATGCAAGTCCAGATGAGATATCAAGGTGCAGAATCAGCGTCGCAACCAACTCATTGAGATCGACCGGCTTGGACAGAATGCCATTGCAGCCGGCCTCCCGGGCTTTCTGGCGTTGTTCGGACAATGCCTCACCAGTCCACGCGATGACGGGGAGGTCTGTCAGTCCAAGGGCCTTCCGAATGGCGCGCGTCGCGGAGAGACCGTCCATAACCGGCATCTGCACGTCCATGAACACGACGTCAAAACCCCTCGGTTCTGCTCGCAGAAACTGTATTGCCTGTTTCCCGTCCACGGCAAGAGTAACGCGGGCGCCTTCAAAGGTCAGTATTTTTTGGGCAGCCAGCCGGTTCAGCTGGGTATCGTCCACCACCAGGCAGCGGAGCCCTGATAATCGAGGTCCCGCGTTCTCCGAATTTTCAGGAACCATTTTACCCTCTCCCTGGAGACATATTGGTCAATCCGAACCTTGAGGCTCCCCTTCAAGGCTCAACAACATTGCGAAGGCTCGGAGAAGCGTCGCGGTGAACGTCGACGTCCATCATATGCGCAACGAACGCCTCATCGTCTCGCGACCGTCAAGGCCAAGGCCCGAAGGATGAACGCCACATTGCCGATCAGGTAGCGCGACCACAGACGGCCGGGCTCCTGCAGCAGACGCCACATCCATTCGCAGCCGATGGAGCGCAGGAAGGTCGGAGCGCGCGAGACGTTCCCGGAGAAGAAGTCGAAGAGACCACCGACGGCGACCACGACCGGAGTCTGCAGCGAGTCGGAGTTGCGCGTGATCCAGATGTCCTGCATCGGCACGCCCATGCCGACCAGCAAGATCGAGGCGCCGCTGGCGTTGATCTCTTCGATGACGCGCTGCGTGTCTTCAGGGCTGTTGACGTAGCCGTGATGCACGCCGGCGATCACATCGTTATGGCCCATTGCTTTCACCGTTTCCGCTGTAGCCTCGGCCACGCCGGTCTTCCCGCCGAGGAGGAAAATCTTCACGCCCGCCTTGTCCGCCTCCGCGCAGAGCAGCGGAAAAAGATCGGTGCCGTTTACATTGTAGGCGAGCGGCGAGCCGGCCCAGCGCGCGGCGAGCGCCATGCCGCTGCCGTCGGCGTAGAGGCGATCCATGCCCTGCAGAACGCGGGCATAGGCGGCGTTCCTCGCGGCGACGTTGATGACATGCGCGTTGACGAAGCTGACCCGCGTGCGGCGATCCGTGCGCGCGAGCTCGGCCAGGTCGAAGGCCGCCTGCTCCAAGCTGGTGTTGGTGATCGTCAGATCGAACAGCTCGACCGTGCGCTCACAGGCCGCAGACTCCTTCCAAAGCAGCGACGAACGGGCCGCGTTGCGAAGAAGCGCGCTATCGAAGATCTCCGCCTGGCTAAGTGACATTTCGGACCTCTGGGGGTCTCCGTGGTTGGCATTCATGCTCCAGAGGTTTCACGAAACGTGCCAGGAGACCGACCGGCAGGATGTCATTGAATATTCGTGCAATTTACTATCGCGCGGAGACGGGGTCTCATTTTGGAAGACCGCTTTCAGCTTTTTGAATTGCAATTTGAGAGCTGGGAAAAACCCCAGCGAAATCCAGGAGCCCGCCTCCGCCTTGTATCTCTCAGTTGCCTGCCGGCGCGAAGCCGGCGAGGTTAAGGACGCAAGCTAGCCCGATCCCCCTTGCATCCGCTCGACCAGTTTCGCGCCTTTTTGACCCTTCGCGAGAAAGGGCAAAGCGAAGAGGAGATCGCCGCCGCGTTCTTTGTCAGCGTCGCCGTCGTCAAGCAGCGGCTGCGTCTCGCCTCCGTGTCGCCGGCGCTGCTCGACGTCTATGCCGAAGACGGCAAGACGCTCGACCAGCTGATGGGTTTCACGGTCAATCCCAACCATGAGCGCCAGGAGCAGATCTGGGAGGCGATCCAGCGCTCCTACAACAAGGAAGCCTATCAGATTCGCCGGCTTCTTACCGAGGGCGCGGTCCGGGCCTCGAACAAGCGCGCGCAATATGTCAGCGAAGCCTATCTCGCCGCCGGCGGCCCCATCATGCGCGATCTTTTCCAGAGCGACGACGGCGGCTGGTTGCAGGATGTCGCCTTGCTCGAACGCCTTGTCGTAGAAAAACTGGCCTGCGACGCCGAGCCTGTTCGGCTAGAGGGCTGGAAATGGGTCGAGACGGCGTGTGTTTAGGCGTGCAATTTTGACCCCCTAAGCCGAGGGATCGGCGTCCAAAATTGACCCCCTTGAGAAGTGTTTGC
>NZ_JABVWW010000039.1 GCF_013350005.1 Methylocystis silviterrae | reverse complement strand
TGCGGTCGGTGACGATACAAGCTTGATCTCGCCCGACACCGGAGCGAGACGCCCGATCATATTTCCGCCGATGACGGAGAACCACAACGTTCCCTTCTGATCGAAGACCGGCGTGTGCGGGGCGCGGGCCTTTGGATCGGGAAGCGGAAATTCTCGGATGTCGCCGGTTACGGGATCTAGCTTGCCGATGTAACCTTTGAAACTCGCCGTGAACCAAATATTGCCGCTCGGGTCGGAGACGAGCCCGTGCGGACCCGAGTTCGTGGTTTTCAGACGGAATTCGCGAAACTGCCCGGTCTTAGGATCAAGACGGCCGAGCAGGTTGGCCATCTGTCCGGTGTACCAGATCGCTCCATCGCTAGTTGCGAGAGGATCGTGGGGGTGCGAGCCGGGCGTCGGCACGCGCCATTCCTTGAAGGCTACATGGATGTCTCGAACAACGACGCCTGCGATCGAAGCGTCGCTTTGGAAGCTATTTCCAATCGGCGAAACAACGCTCATTGCGACCGCGAGGGTTAGCAAAACTCGCTCTTTGCGGAACATCAGCGTCTTCTTCTTCTCGAGGCCTGTCGAGAATTAGAGCCGAATGTTCCCCTTTCAATCTTGCTGGACTACGACAGCGCCTACGTCGAATTCGTTTGACTTTGCGGTTTCTTCTTTCTTCGAGTCAGCTTTCCCGGCCGATTATTGGTTATGGTGACCTTGCTCATTCTCGGAGGATTTTCTGATCTCGGCCTCCATCGCCTTGAATTGCTCGGCGGAGAGTCGAGGCAGGCGCCGAACGAAGGCCACAATATTCCATATTTGCTCGTCCTGATGCGTGGGCCCGAATGCGGGCATTCCGGTCATTTTGACGCCATTCTTGATGATCCAAAACAGCTCCGCGCTGCTCCATCGCTCTGAAGTTTCGGCGAGATTTGGAGGCTCCGGTCGCAGGCCTTTGCTAATGTAACTGCGCTCTTTCCCCGGTGCGCTATGGCAAATGACGCACATGGCGTCATAGTCTTTAAATCCCTTTCTCGCCTGATCCTCGCTCCATGTTTCCGGCGACTCGTTTCCCGCATGGGCAAGCACCGAACTACGCATGGTCCAATTCAAGATGACGCGCACCAAATCCGTGTGAGGCGCGGTTGCGGCGACGTTGTAAACGCCGCTGACGATGCCGAGAAAAGCGCCGAGTGCGCTGACGATGAACGCTATCACGAAACCAGCGAGAAACTTCATGGCGCACCTTCCCCGTCAGTCATTCTTGAAAGGCATATCCCACAAATCTAGTGCACTAACGCCGACATAGGATTCACAAGGGCTGCGCCGCCTGCGAGTCTGGGTTTCTTGGCCCAGACCGTCAGTTCTGAGCGGAAAGCGGCTGTCTTGGAATGCCGTTAAAGCAGCGCAAATAGCGTTTTGCTGTATCAGAGGTTTTCACTTCCATTGATGTGTTTCGCGCGTCAACGAACGTCACGTGATAATTGATACGCTCATGGCGAAGCTCTGAAACATCGAGCACCTCATAGCTCGAAAAGGCGTCGGTGCAGACGATTTCTGTCGGATGCGATTTTTCGCCTACGAGTGAGTCGGGGAACGCGGCCTGAAGAGCCGCATTCATCTCAGAGCCTATCGCAATCGCCAACTCAGCGAGGCGCAAAAGGCCGCCAACGTAGTGCGCTCCAAGGTGCGCGCCCGCGTCGGGCATGTGTTCGGCGACCAGAAAAACGGCATGAGAGCGGAGATCGTGCGCGTAATCGGCATCGTTCGCGCGAGGTACAAGATCGGAATGACGAACCTCGTCTACAACATGCGCCGTTTCGTCTGTCTCGAAAGGATGGCGAGCGAGTGAACCGGCGCGTCGTTAGTCTCGGTAGGGTGAGTGAGTGCATTTCTAGACCCCCTCCCGACAAGTCGGCGGCGACTTCAGGCTCACGGAGAAGCAGAGTCGAACAGCCCGGCTGCGCCGGGAACCTGAACGCCGCTCATCACGCCCCAAGCAGATATTTTTCGAGGTGCCCAATCGTAACAATGACGTCGGATTTCCGCGGGCGGCGTCCATTCCTTGCCGCTTTGCGTGCCTCTTTTTCCTTCGACGCTAGGCGCGCCAGCGGACGTTCCGCTCGGACCCGCAACATTGCCGGGGTGAACTGGATTCTTGGGATTTTCCTTTTGCACCGCTCCAGACGGTTCGACCGGCTTGCCGGCAGCCGGTCCTGAAGTCACTCCCTGATCCTCCGCAAAGGCGGGTGGGGCGACAGCGGCGAGGGCAAGGCTTACGATGACGACGAAAGGCTTTTTCACGATCAACTCCTAAGGCGGCGCTGCGCTGCGAGAGATCCAGCCCAACGGTTAGATGGAGGAAGTGTCAAAATAGGCAATGCTGGCCATTTGGCCCGCGCTCGTACCTTGATGGAGTCGGCATTCCGCTCAGGGCAAGGTGAACGATTGATGTCATCGATAGCGAGCATATGTCGACCCAGATCGTCATCATGGGTGCAACCTGAGGTCGGGCTGCGGCGGTCAAATGGTTCCCCATGAGCGCGAAGCCGCTGCGCTCAGCGTGATCCGAGAGGACCGCGCCCACACCAAATCCTCTCTCGCGATGGTGAAGCAAAAAAGCCCCGAAGGCCCCTTTCCAGCTGGCTTGCCCTTTAATTCATACAAGCGGTCAGCGACGGAAATGTCCCTCGGTACGCAAATGGAGCCTCCTACCTGGAAGCCGCGGGGTCAGCCCAATCGGGCACCCCCGGAGCCGATCGATACCCTTCGCAATCGCAATCATAGACGAAATAGTCATCGGAATCGCCGTTCGCGTCGAACGTCGAAAAATCGTAAGTGCGGTGCGTCTCGACCATTCGACGCTCGCCGATTGGGTTGGCCGCGCCACCTGGCATTTACGGCCGGTGCATGAGCGGCTTCTGGAACACATCAGGGCGTCGACGAACATCTTCGCCGACGAAACGAGGGCACCGGTGCTCGATCCCGGGCGCGGACGTAACAAGACCGGCCAGCTCTGGGCCTATGCGCGCGCGCTCATCAGCCAGAAGACCAAGCTGGCCGAGGCGATCCGCTATACGCTGTCACGCTGGGACGGCCTGACGCGCTTCCTCGACGACGGACGCGTCGGAATCGACTCCAACGTCGTCGAGCGCGCGATCCGCCCCATTGCGACGCATGAGTCATTGTGCATTCCCTCATCAAGTATCTGTAAACATTGGAAGCGTGTGTTCGTCGACGACGCGACACGGGCGACCTTTTCGGGCAACCGCCGCTTTTACCGGCTCCAGCGCCAGGTCTTCGGCGCGGATTTGATGCGGCGCGCCCGGAACCACCTGTATTGCTGGAAGCGCGCCGGATTTGATCAGGCGTCGTATCGCGTGGTGTGTGACGCCTAAAGTCTTCGCCGCCTCTGCCATGGTGAGCCATTCGCCATCCTTTTCCGCGGATCGATACGCGTGGATGCCACGGACGCGTCGAACGGAAGCAACGCGATGCGCCGTCCACGTCTTGCCCTGGCCAGTGGGCAGGCCCATTCGATTCAGCGACGCGGCAATGTGTTCGTCAGACCAGCGACCGGCCATGCTTCTCATGACCGCCAACGCATCTTCGGTTGTCGCGCAACCATGTTCTCCTGTTCGAGGTTTGCGCACGCGCAATTCGGAGTGCTGACCTCCACGCCAATGGATCGTGAGCACGACATCGCGTGCTTCATCGTCAACATCGACTACGATGTCGGCGATCAATGACCGGAGCAATTGCTGGCGAGCGCGCATCGTCACGCCGGGGGCATTCCAAGCCGCCGATAGATTGTCCGCCAGGTCGGTGAAGGCATTGGGGTCGACCTTGATATCCGGGCGCCTTTCTGCAGGTTGTCGCGCCTCCAGATCTCGGACACGTCGGAGCGCGGCCTCCCAGTTCTTTTCCAGTTGCGCGGCGATGAGGCGATTGTCCGGATCGCAAGCAGCGTAACGTCGCTCCGCCAAGTTGGCTTCGTAGCGGGCTTGCTGCAACTCCATGTCCAGGATGCGCTGCTGATCTTCTTGCTGTTCCCGGTGCATCTGCTCCGCCTTGAATGCGGCTTCGATCGCCACTGGCTCGACCGCCCTCAAAATCTCCCGGGCAACCGCGGCGTCTACCCGCGGGCCGCCGAAGGTCATGCACCGGGGCTGGCCCATCATAAGGTTTGGTTTGTCGCAGCGATATACCGGTCGGCTTTGCGGATTACCGGTGTAGGCGACCGAAAGTCTCCGGCCGCAACGCCTACAGGTCAGCACGCCTGACAGAAGCGCCCTTCCTCCCCGGCCAGACTTTACGCCGCCGGCGCGACCGTAATTGTTGAGCGCAAGTTGCTTTTGATTGCGCTCATATTCCGCCCAGTCGATATAGCCCTCGTGATGGTCCTTGAGCATCACCTCCCATGTTCCGATCGGCTTCCCGTGCCCATAACTACGCCGAGCTCTGCCGTCGACGATCGAAGTGCGCTTCTCGCTCTTCCCGTAGACGTAAACGCCTGCGTAAAACGGATTCTTGAGAACTGCGATCACGTTGCGGTAGCGGATGGGCAACCAGTCGAAGCTGGTCATACGGCCTTCATCCGAAGGCCGTGGAAAGTGGATCTGATCGGCCGTCATCGAGAGCAGCACCTGGCGCGCGCTTCCGAGTTCGCGGAAGCGGGCGAAGATGAGTCGGATTACCTCCTGGAGGCGTCGATCGGGATCGAGCCCAAGCCCGGCGTCACGATGCCAAGTGTAGCCAAACGGGACCGATATCCGCAGCTCGCCACGGCTGGCCTTGGACCGTGCAGCGTCTATCATCCTTGCGCGTAGGACGCCGAGTTCAAACTCGCTGATGCTGCCTTTCATGCCAAGAAGCAGGCGATCATTGGGCCGACAGGGGTTGTAGACGCCGTCGAGATCGATGACGCGGGCTTCCACGAGCCCGCATAGTTCGAGCAAATGATGCCAGTCGCGACCGTTTCGCGCGAGCCGCGACGCATCGAAGCACAGAACGGCGCCGACCTTGCCAGCACACAGCCATGCGACCAGGCGGTCGAATCCGGGACGCGCCACCGTCCCGCTCGCCGAACGACCAAGATCATCGTCGATAATTTCGACGTCGACGAAACCGCGCTGGCGGGCGACATCGACCAGATCGTACTGGCGCCGCTTGCCCTCCAGGTTGCTCATGACCTGAGATTGCGTCGACTGACGCACATACACGACGGCCTTTCTCTTGAGGACGGCCGCCGGAATCAGCTCACCGCTCGTCATCTTCAAGCTCCTCGACGCTGAGGCCCGCGGCCTGCATGAGGATTTGAGCGAGTGTCGTGACGATTTTGTCCCGCTCGGGGGACTGCAGGCCATCCAACTTGTTGTCTTCGAACGACAAACTCATCTGTCGGCCCGTCGCCGCCGACGGCGTCTCGAGAGACTGCATTGTTTTCCTCCGGAACGATTGCGACATCGCTCCGGGAGTCTGCGGCCTTGACCGCGCCTTTCAACTGGCGTTGCAGCTCAACGAGCGCGGCCACGTCAACGCGCGGCACGCCGATCACCATGCCGGCGCAAACCACGGGATCAAGCATCCAGCCGGCAATAGAAATCACGACGCCGGTCGGCCCTTGTACTTGAAGGAATGAGCCAGTTGCACGCTGCTCAACCCGACGAACCAGAACCTTGCTGCCGCAATATGGATGCCATCGGTAGTGGACTTCCAATTCCTGACCGACATGGGCAGAATGAACGGGTGATGGCGCTCAACCGATAAAAACGTACTCTTCGCCGGCTCGGACGGCGGGGCCGAGAACTGGGCGGTCGTCGACTCGCTCATCGAAACCTGCAAGCTCAATGGCGCGGATCCGCAGGCCTACATGGCCGACGTCCTCACGAAGATCATCGAGGGTCATCTCGCAAGCAAGCTCGACGAACTTATTCCGCGGGGCCTACGCGCCGTCCCGCCGCGCTCAGGGACGTGGCCCTGAAAACAGCGCTTACTGCAAATCGAAGACGTCGCCGCCTACTTCGCGAGCGTCGTTCCGCCGCGCCGCCGGCTATGCCGCCGCCGAGCGCGTCCAATGTGAAGGTATTTCCAGCGGGAACACAACCAATCATGGCGCGACGCGTTCTTCCATTTCCGTCCATTGTCCCTGGGCGGCAAGCGCGTTCATATGAGCTCGGTGAGTGAAAGACGCCTGGGCGTCGAGAACATTGCTCGGCATTCCGGACCAGGTATTCAACGCCGCCGTCTGCAAGGCTCGGCCGTAACTGAAAGTCAGCGCCCATGGCCCGCCAAGGCGATTGATGGCGTCGAGATTTGCGGTCGCCTCAATGTCGGATTGGCCGCCCGACAGGAAGGCGACACCTGGAACCGCCGCTGGAACGCAATTTTTCAACACCCGGATTGTCGAAAGCGCGACTTCTTCGGGCGACGCTCGCTTCGGATGTTTTTTTCCGGCGACGACCATATTGGGCTTCAGCAGCATTCCTTCGAGGAAGATCCGCGCTTCGTAAAGCCGCATGAAGACGGTCTTCAATACACATTCGGTCACTTCGCCGCATCGCTCGAGATCATGCTCGCCATCCATTAAGACCTCGGGCTCGACGATGGGCACTAGATCGGCATTTTGGCAAAGCGCCGCGTAGCGGGCGAGCGCTTGCGCATTCGTCTCGATCGCGAAATCCGTTGGAATACCCCTATCGGAATCGACGCTGATAACGGCGCGCCATTTTGCGAAGCGCGCCCCTAGGCGGCGATAATCGTTCAGCCGTTCGAGCAGACCGTCGAGACCTTCAGTAATCATTTCGCCGGGAAAATTGGCAAGCGACTTTGCCCCCAAATCGACCTTGATGCCTGGAATGGCGCCGGCCGCCTC
>NZ_JABVWW010000038.1 GCF_013350005.1 Methylocystis silviterrae | reverse complement strand
AAAATCCGGGCGTTCCCTTCGCCATGGCCGCGATCCCCTTGCGACATGACCAAGTGAATCAACTCAACCCCGATTTGTCCAGAGGTTTTTGGAGGCGTCCAGCTGACCAACGACGTTTTGCCGGTTCCACGTGCGCCGGCGATGAATGCATGCTCTCCCGGACTCGCAACGATATTGAGTAGTTCACGTAAGCTGGCTTCGCGGCCAACCAGTTCTGCTAGGGAAGAAATAGGCGTTCCAGGGGTAAATGTTTTTACGACAGTATTTATTCTAGCGCGGAAATCGTCTTTAGTTGGAATTGCTACTGCGTTTCCGGTTGGCACAGGCGCGCGACCTTAACGGCAGCGCTGCCCGTAGGAGAGGCTTCGCAGCCGTCCGCATCCGCAGCGCGAGAAATCAGGCAATGGTCAAGCTAAAGCTATTTCGCGTGCGCAGCAATGCTTTTCTCCGTGACTGCTAACGTTGCTGCCGCAGGCAACAGAGCTATGATATGGACCCGCTCCTTGAAATGGAGCAGGGCTTGGATTGCCCCCGCAATTACATGTCGGTCCCTGCCCAAGTGGGCGACTTTCTCGCATTTTCGGAAGCTTTCGCACGGCGCCGGCCGGCCAATTCCGCTCAATATCCGCAAGCTGCCAGGCTTCCCGCGCCAGAGGCACTCGACCGAGTGCAGCGCAATAACGGGATTGCCGTCGTGCAGTCGAACCTGTGCTGATTTGGGTAGGCCTCGATAAAAGGCGTCCCGCTCCGCGACGTTCAAACGCGACAGCGATTGTTTCGCGAACGGCTTCATTGGTCATGTTCTTGGGCATAGCGCCTGCCCCTGGATCGCAGCGGGAACCTTGAGGCCTGTTGCGCGTTTTCAGTGAGGCACAAGTTGCGTGTCGTATATGCGCTCCGATTGACGCGGGAGCCGCTCGCAAGAGGCCGACAAGGAAAGAAGAAGATGGCGCTCGCAGAAAGGTTCCTCCTCACAACAAGGCCCGCCTTTCCACGAGGCAGGACGCTGGACGTCGGCAGGCTGGCTTTCGTGGCGACAGCAGTTGCGGCTGTAGCGGCTATCGTTCTCCGGATTTTTGCGCTTGGCCATCCGATCATAGCGTTGTGGTTGGCGGCCGCTTTTTGTGCGTGGGCGTTTATTTTTGGGGCCGCCAGAGCTTCGGAGACCCCGGGTCGCCCACGTAGAAGCGGCCCGTGAGCTCGCCTCGCGTTAGAGATCTCGTGGGTCGTTGCGACTCAACGCCGTGCAATCGTAAGGCCTCCGATCACGCTTAACAGGGCGTTAGTCGCCCGAGGTCTATGAGACCTGCGCCGCGCCCCGGCGGATTGCGCGCACGTATGTGAGAGAGCGCCCCCGCCGGGCAGTGAATGTGACGATCTTGAAGCGTCTGACTTAACTATGTGCGACGCCGCCGCGTCTTCCAACCGCGCCCGTGCCTGGGCTTATGGACAGCGCCGCTGATCTCTTCCCTGCGCCGCCTACCTCTCCCCTCAAGGGCTTGCTGCTGGGGCGGTGATGCAAAGGCGCCACTTGGGCGTCAAAGCGCATTAGAAATTCGCTTACCGGTAACCAATCGGGATCACAAATAGGTCAGGCCGTTCGATCGGCGTGCACCGTTTTGCCGTAATTGCGGCATATTAAGTGAGGGATAAACTTACATATTTGACGGAAAGCTTATCATGCGCATGCACGTCCCGACGTCTAAGGCAGGCTTTTCGAAACTCGCGCCGCTTGATGTTTTCTGGGCGATTACAGCCCCAATCATCGCTTTGGCGCTGCGCGATCCGAACTTTCTCGACGCTCGCGATTTAACGGAAGGCATTCCTGCGAGCTATCTATATGTGCTTGTCACAATCATCTGTGCGATCCCCGCCTTCTTAGTGTTCCGGATCAGCGATGGAATGAACCATCTGTTTTCCGTTCACGACGCTTTCGCCGTTTGTGGCGCTGTCGCAGCGACGGTCGCTTCCAGCAGCCTTTTCCTGTTCGTTTTGACTCGCCTCGATGGCGTGCCGCGCTCTACGCCGCTCATTTGCGGACTGGTCCTGGGCGCTGGCTTGATTGTCGATCGGGCGATCGCGAGAGTTTATCATCAGAAGCTCAATGCGCACAAAGCAAAGCGCTGCGCCATTGCAACGCCGCAAGACTTACGCCGCATCGTCCTGATTGGAGCCGATCGCTTTTCGGCGTTGACGATAAAGTTGCTGGAGCATCAGCGTCCGCGGACGACCCAGGTCGTCGCCGCACTTGATCCGCGGGACGCTTTAATCGGGCGAGCTATCGCTGGGGTGAAGATCGTTGGACTGGTCGAAGATTTCGAAGCCATCGTGGACGAATATGCCGTACACGGCATTGAGATCGATGAGGTCTGGCTCTCGGATGACGTTACGAGTTTGTCCGATGACTCTTTAGAGAGGGTGAGCGAGCAATGTGGGGAGCGAGGGCTTAAGTTTACGCGAATCTCCGAGGCGTTGAATTTAGCGCCTTCGATCGTTCGCGCTTCCGGTGACTGGCGTAGCGATGCCGATGACGCGATGAAACTCGGCGGTTATTTCAAGTTGAAGCGTATTATCGATCTCGTAGGAGCCGGCGCACTGCTCCTGGCGCTTATGCCGCTGACGTTAATGGCCGCATATTTGGTTCTCGTCGATGTCGGAGCGCCGATCATTTTTTGGCAACAGAGAATCGGCCAAAAGGGGCGTAGGTTTCTCCTCTACAAGTTCCGCACGTACCACGCGCCTTACGATCGGCAAGGCAGAAAGATTCCGGAAGACCAGCGTCTCTCCAGAATTGGCCGCGCAATCCGCGCTGCGCGACTGGACGAAATTCCACAACTGTTGAACGTCCTGATTGGCGATATGTCGCTCATTGGCCCACGTCCACTCCTCCCTCACGACCAGCCGAGCGATCCGCGCCGACGCCTCTTGGCTCGGCCGGGCATAACTGGATGGGCGCAGCTCAACGGCGGAACAATCGTGACGCCTGACGAAAAAGACGCGCTGGACATTTGGTACATCCATCACGCCTCGCTATGGCTGGATCTCAAGATCGTGGTGGACACGTTCTTGTTCGCGGTCCAGGGCAGCGAGAAGGTAAATGATCGCATTTTGCAACAGGCGATGCGCTGGCGCGACGAGAACGCGACCGTGACGAGGCTCGTCCAGGCCGAGCAGCTCGCGCCAGAGACCTTGCTTGAGGCGCGTTCTCGGTATTGAAGAATGTAGCAGCAGTCGATCGAGTTGCGCGAGTGATCAACGCTGCTTACGATTCAGTGGATTTTTTTGGGACCTATATACGAGTTTGACCTAGATTGATGCCGTGGTATGGTCGGCTCCTGTCTGGAGGCCGATTCGTGAAAGATTTTTACGAAGCTATTGTAAGATATGAAGAATACAGGTCGGCGGCCTATCAATTTTCCGAAGAGGCGCTGAAGCGCAACATTCGAGTTAATCCGGCATATATAAGCTTAACCGGCATAGCTATCCAGCTGGCGCCAATCAGTGACGCAGCTATACGTTGCTGGCGGGACGACGCCAACGATCCAATCTACCCATGGGACGAACTGAAGTCACAATTCCGCCCATATATCAATCGGTTCGAGCTGGCCATCTGGGGCAATGGTAGAGTGTGTGGCATGGCCTACGGCCGCCCCTCTAAAGGTCCGTCGAACCTGACGATTCATTTTGCGGAAAGGTGGATGAGTGATAGTAACCCCCTCAAAGGGTTCATCGCTCCGACTATCGCGGATGTCGCGAACGCCTACGCGATCATCCTTGAGAAGCGATTTTTGCGGATCAAGGACCCTGTTGAAGACGCAATCCCGGCATATTTATCGCTAGGATTTCACCACGCGGAACCGATTGGACGCGTCAGCTACATGGAAAGGAGGGTGACAACATGACGGTTATGCATCTCTCCGTTACGTTCCAACAGCAATGCGACACCTCCCGCTCAGTGAGGGAGACGGCGCGCCGCGAAGCTCTCGCCAGATTGCAAAATGCTATCTCGGCATTCGACACAATGACCGCCGAACATGCTGCTGCTCTTGCGGCCTCAAACGCGCCGGTCACGTCCGGGGTTTACGATCCAGAAGACACAGAGCACGATCCTATCGAAGATAGGTAGCGCCTACCGCAGCCCCGCCATTGGCGGGGCTTTTTGTTTTTAACATCACTCATCATTTTCTGCGGTCAAAGCATTCTCATCAGATGCTTTGGCGCGTGGAAGCAGAGGGCGCAGCGCCGTTAAAAACGCAACGGCCTCGTCTAAATCATCCTGAGTCGCGATCACCCCGCCGGTTAGAATGATCTTGCCACCAACCCAGTGGAATGAAGCCTTACCGTCATGCTGATGCACCCCTAATAAGGCGGGGGCGTGAGGTTGTTGCTGCTGGCGCGGAGTCGTCGGTAACGTAGGTCTCGCTTCTTGCACCGCGATATCTCCAGAACTTTGAGGATACAGCGATTCTTGCCCGCGTTGGGGCGCGCGTCCATTTCTATCTCTTCCTATCTCATCCTCGATAAATCGGACGGTTTGCAGATAGGAAGACATAACAGACGGTATGGCCGTGTCTGTGAAGCCTTCCTTTATCAAGAAGGCGCGAAGAGCTGCCTCTGACGGCGTCCCGTCACTGAACCTTTCTTCTATTTTCCTAAACAGTTCCGGGGCCTGCGCGGCCGATCGCAGCGCTTCCGCTTTCTTCGTCTCGTCATCCGGGTAAAGGATATCAACGGCGAGCCGACTGACCCGGACTTCGTTCTTGCCAGTACGCTCGATTAATCCATACTGGACCAGGTTAGACAGAACTGTCGCGGATCGGCCCGTAAGGCCGCTGTACCCAAGGGCTTTTGCCGCCACCTCGCGTTCAACAGCATTGGAACGCTCGGTCTTGTGAAATTTTGTTACATATTCAATAGCTTCTGAAATCGCGAAGCTCGGATAGGTAGGGCTTCTGGGCCTGCCGGACATGGGGCTGCGCCTCCGTAGAGTATCATCCTGCCTGCAATGTATTTTATTCTGCTCTCGCACGCAATGCCGGTAATGGTATAAACGATGGTATGGGCGGTAAAAAATTGTTGACGGAGAATCTGGCGCGTGTAGGTTTCGATGGCGTCGAGATAACGGCGCGCGATTCGAATAGGGGATCGATTGGCGACACTTGATAAGCCCTTCCGCCGCACCACCCGGCGCCGATAGGGCTACTAACGAAGAAGGCCGGAACCCCGGTGGAACGGGGACCCAGCCTTCGTGGTGGCAAAGCAACCGGGCGGGTGAACGCACGGGCCTCGGCGACCGAACACCCCGAGAATCCCACGTTCCCCGCCCATCTGCAACCCTTTTCAGCGAAAGGGAACGATGATGGTTTGGGTGAATGCCTATACCCGCATCCGCTTCGGTCGTCGTGAAAGTGTCTGCGCCCACTGGCGCGGGCGCTAATCTAACGCCTTAGCTTTGGCAGAGGACCTGCGTTTGCGGCCCTCTGCCATCTCTCCAGTTCTGGCGCTCTTGGAGCCGCTGGGAGAAAGGAGCCCCGGAGGCTTTTTCTGTTTCGCCCGCTCGATACTCTCTTCGACTTCTTTGGGGTCTGTCTGAAGCGCGCGGGCCATCATTTCCGCGAAGCCCATATCGAGCTTTAGTGGCGGCTCCAGCTTCTTGCCCTTGTTCGTCATGCGATCAACTCGCGATAGCGCAGCCGCCCCTCGACGCAGGAGAAAATGTCATTCATGCGCGGCGACGGCTTCATATCGCGGCGGTTAAAGCGCCACGTCATTTCGTCCACATAGCGCTGAAGGTGCTTCGGCGACACCCAATGGTGGACGCCGATGATCTGGCGCTTCAGGAGCGCCCAGACGCCTTCGATGTTGTTCGTATGAACGAAGCCGCCGAGGCGCACATATTCGCCAGCCGAGTGATTGACGGCGAGGTGGTTGAAATCCTTGTCGAGGCCAACAAACGCCATGTCTTCGTCGGTCAGCACAGCCGACCCCTTGGCGACGTTCTGGCGGACCTTCCCCTGAAGCGTCTTTGCCTTGTGATCGGCGACGTGCTCGGCGCGTAGCTCGCCGTCGCGCTCGACAATGCCGAGCACAACCGCCTTGCCCGCGCCGCCCTGTTTGCCGCCCTTGCGGTCCTTGGCGTGCTTGTTCTTTTCCTTGCCGCCGACAAACGTAGTATCTGCCTCGACGTCGCCCTTCAGAGGCGCGTTGAACGAAGGCGTGCGCGCCGCATGGCGAAGGCGATGCAGCATAAACCACGCGCTCTTTTGCGTGATCTTCAAATCCTTGGCGAGCGTAACGGAAGCGATGCCCTTCGGATGGTTGGTGATCATCCAAATGGCTGCAAACCACTTGCGCAGCGGCAGTTTCGTGTTTTCGAAGATCGTGCCGACTTTGATCGAAAAGCGCTCTCCGCACTCTCCGCACTTATGCGTCTTGCGGTCGCTGAAATGGTAGATTTTATGGCCGCCGCAGTAGGGGCAAAATTCCCCATCGCGCCAGCGGATCGACCGCAAATGATCGACGCAAGACTGTTCATCCGGGAAGGCATCAAAGAGGCTGTAGAGGCTATCGAAATTCGTAAGCACGGCTCGTCTCCGTCGATTTGGAGATACTAGCCTACTTTTCTGGTTAGGTAAAACTCATATATAGGTCCCATTTTTTTCGTTCATAGCTTCGCGTCTGTTTGTCGCGATTGAGGTCTAAAGCTTGGCATAGCAGGGTAAAGCCATCCCTTCGTGGTGGTCAGAGGCTTTATGCCGGCGGACTATAGATGTGAATACAGTATCGGCAAACATCTAGGGATCGGATTTTCCAGATCCCGATTTGATCATTGGAGTGTCGCGAGACCAGCGACTTGCGAACTTTCTTCTTTGGCAGGCTGCCTACGCAGAATTCTACTTCCCGCCCATCGATTGGCCCGATTTTGACCAAACGGCCTTCGAAATTGCGATTGAGGATTACGCCCACCGGCGCCGTCGTTTCGGGGGTTGCTAGCCTCTAATCGCTCCTCGCGGTCAAGAGCGTGGCGATCTGGGTTCGTTGCCTGCTGAGCGACCGCGAGGTCTCGCGGCGGCTATCGGGAGCGTTCGAACCGACCTAGCGAGCTCTTTGTCGACGCAGCGGAGAACGTGTCGTTTGCTCGTTGAGTCTGGAAATAAAAGGTCCACCAGTTCTGTGGTATTGAGAAAAAAACGAACCGTTCGCTCATCGAGCGAATCTGTTCGCAAAATATCTTTCATAGCTATTCGCCTGCGCCACAGCGTCGGAAAGCCAAAATGCGGGAACAGCCTGCGCGGAAACGAGATTTTCTGCGCATTTGCGCGAATTCCGATCGCCTCGGCAAGAAACGCCTGGGCGCTAAAAAGCGCCACGAGGCCGGAGAATACGCGATAGTCTAGAGCAACGTATTGATCAGTAGGTTCGTGCAGGAAAAGTAACCATAGAATCGGTGCAATGGCGAATATTGACCAAAAAGCGCAAACCTTCCAGGATCTAACGGCCCCGCGCCCCTCCAGCATATGTAATTCCTACTACTTGATCCGTGTGTTGATAATCGGGCGAAGGGCGTTGAAGGCGCCTGTCGTGTAGCGTTAGATTTACAATATAAGTCGTCCTGACTTATAGCTTATTTCCCGAAAAAAATCTAGCCTTCCTCCTTCGTGCCGTCAATGCCCAGGCGCTCACGCCGGCTCGTGCATTGTGCCTGTCCGATTCAACTGTCCTCCCGAAATCACGCCTCATCAGCTGCGTCGCTCGGACTCGGCCCCGAAAGGCTGATCGCAAATCTTCAGCGCAAAAGCACGATGAAAGTAATTGCCGACGAAGAAAACGAAGACGGTCGCGATATCCATCGCAAGAAGCGAGTGGAGGCTGGGCCTTCTCCTTAGGGCTCGGACCTATAAAGTTGTTGGCTTGGGCGCGATGTCGTGATTCACAGCTTCCGAAAGGAAGCGCCAATGA
>NZ_JABVWW010000037.1 GCF_013350005.1 Methylocystis silviterrae | reverse complement strand
AATAGAGGGTGAACGGAGGCGAAAAATCCGACGCCTCGGAACGCTGTCCAGCGATTAAAAGCGAGCGACACGCCCGGGAGCCCGGCCGTGTCGAATCATGTCCGATAAGCGCACATTATCGGACATGCGCGCGTGACGACAAGCGCGGCGGATTGGAACGGAATTTTAATGATAAAGCGCCGCGACGACTTGTCCGCGGACGTGTTCGCGGCTTACGATTCCGCCATGCTGCAGATTGATTCGGACGGGCTTCTTGGCCGGAAATCCTCGTCGCGCGCGACGAAGAAACGGCGCGCGCGGACCCGCAGCGAGGCGGCGCACCACTACAGAAATAGCCCGCAAATACAGCCGCTGCCGCGTTGGGCGAAAGGCGACGCCCGTGCGCAAGACCGGCGGCAAGACGACGCGTTTGGCTGCGCGGGTGACGCGCAGTTTTTCGCTGGCGCAGGGCTCGCGTTGCTCGACCAGATTTTGCGCGCCGGCGCGGGCGGCGCCGAGCCAGCCTTCGCCGGATGCTTGCGCCAACGTCTCGCCCTCAAAGCCGCCGCGACCTGCGCGCGTCTCGCGCGGCTGCGCGAAGATGAAGGGGCGCTGCGTGACGCCGAGCATCTCGCCGGTTTTGACGCCGCGCCGACGCCGGGCGGACGCCTGCATTGCCTTTGGCGTCTCTTCGCGATGCGCCTGGGACCGATCGATGCGCGTTTCTTGAGAGTCGCTGCCGAGTGTCTCGATCTGCCGCCGGACATCGATTGCGACGCGCTGGCCGCCCTTGCGCAGGAGGCGTCGACGCGTGAAAATCCGCTTGCGGCGGCGGCGCGCGTGAGCGCCCAAGCGTTGCGCATTCTCGACGACGCGCCGCCGATCGACGCGGAAATCTTTGCCTTGTGGCTCGCCGATCTCGTGCTGGCGCGACGCCTCGGCTGCGCGGCGCCGCTGCCGCTGTTGGCGACGACGATCACGCATCCGTCGATGCGCGTCGCAAGTGGTCGCCGACCGCACCCCGGCGATCCCGATTGGTCTTTGAGCGTCGCGCGCGCCTATGCACGGGCCGCGCAAGAGGCTTACGCGTTGGCCGGCGAGTTGTCGCGGCGTTCCGCCATGCTGTCGAGCGTCGCGCCAAAATTGCGCGCCAAAAAGGCCGCGCGAGTCGTCGACCTGTTACTTGCGGATGATTGCGTTTCGCCGGCGCGGGCGGCCAAGGCGGCGGGTCTTTCCGATCGCGCGTCGCGTCGTTTGTTCGACCGGCTTGTTGAGCTTGGCGCCGTGCGCGAACTCTCCGGTCGCGCCAATTTTCGGCTCTACGGACTGTGACATGCAGAGGACGTTGACGCGCCGTCGATGAAAGCGTTTCGACACGATATCACCCCGCCGCAAGAAACGCGTGCGTCGGCGGCGAGCCGTCGGGCGCGGCGCGAGGGCGAGTTGCTGTTCGACGCCGATCTGTCCGATCTTCCGCAGGCGATGCGCTGGCGCGAATGGATGGGGCGCGTCGAAGCCGCGATCTTCGCCGCGCCGTCGCCGGTCACGCGCGACGTGCTCACCAAACTGGTCGGGCGCGATTGCAATTTTGATGATTTGATTTGCGACATTCGCGAAGATTTGCGGGCAAGGCCCTATGACCTCGTTCTCGTCGCCGGCGGCTATCAACTGCGCACCAAACCGCGCTACGCCGACGCTATTCGCGTCTTGAACAACGGCGCCCGCGCCGCCGGACCGCCAGCGCTGACGCCGACCGAACTCCTCACCGTGACGGCGATCGCCTATCTGCAGCCAGCGACGCGCGCCGAGCTGTCGCAGTTTGCAGGGCGAGAAATCAGCCGTGACGTCGTCGGCAGCTTGAAAGCGCTCGACCTCATTGCCGCCGGACCGCGCGCGCCAATGCCCGGCGCGCCTTACGCCTATGTGACGACGAGGAAGTTCCTAGAGGTCTTCGGACTCGCGTCGCTGCGCGATCTCCCCGACATCGAACGGCTCGAAGACGAGGGACTTTTGGAGAGGCAGCAGCCGGAGGCCGATCTTGATGCCGTTCTTTTCGCGGAAGAGGAGGATCTCGAAGAGCATTGGGAATGACCGGTGATAGGGTTTGCAACTCCCAGCCTGCTCGTCGCCCTTTCACGGCGAAAAAGGGGTTCGAATCCCCTTGGGCGGGGGTCGCGCCATCAATGGCCAAGCGTGACCCTGATCATCTGACTGCCACGCTTGCCTCAGCGCGCCTCGGCGCTATTTGGCCGGCGTCGCCTTCATCGCGACGCTCCAATCTCCTTTGCCCGCGGTTCACGGCCGCGGGCCTTTTTTCAACTTCAGCCGGGATCCAGCTGCTCAGCCGCCGTGCGGACGTGCGCTTGCGAGGCTTTTTTGGTTTTGCGTGGCCTTGGCGCTATCGTCCCGCCTATGTGCGGACGCTTCACGCAGCATCTGTCCTGGGAAGAGCTTTTCTCCGAGGCTCCGTTAGCGCTTGGCCTTGTCGAAGGCTTCAAGCGGGGGCATGCTGATATTTGATACGCCGACCACAGGGCAAATGACCGCTCAGATGGGCAAGGGCGCACAAAGAGGCCGGCTTCGATTCAAGAGTACTGAGCTTCGGGAGAAACTCCATGGAATCGAATGAAACGACTGCGCTCGAACAGTCTCGCGAATTTACCGAAGTCGTAGGCCTGTTCGACTCGCTTGATAAGCTGCAGTCCGCCATTGACAATTTGATGACTCATGGATTCGATCGATCCGAAATCAGCCTGCTCACCGAAGACGCGAAGACGCGCGAAAAGGTTGGATCGAAACGCTCGGTCGAAATCGAGGACAGCGATGAAGCTCCTCGCATTTCCTACATCGAAGCCGAGTCGCTTAATGAAGGCAAAGCTGCGCTCATCGGCCTGCTCTTCTATGTTGGCGCCATTGCTGGCGCGATCGCCATTTGGACCATCTACGGCAGTTTCGCCGAGGCGATCGTTGCGGGCATTGGCGCTGGTATGGCCGCCAGCCTAGTTGGCGTGGGCGTCGGCGCATTCATTCGACGTCGTCAGCGCAATTGGGTGCAGGCGCAATTAGCGCGCGGCGGGCTGTTGCTGTGGGTGCGAACCCGGACCGAAGAACATGAACGCGCCGCCATGTCTGCCATGCAGAACAATGGAGGCCACGACGTGCATGTTCATAGGCTGGCGGCATAGGCCTGACGATCCAGACTGATCGCTGCTGACCCTGTTACACCTATGAAACTCAAATTCTCCGGCGGGTGAGGGGTATTTCTATCGACGCTCATGAACGCATTAACGCCGACAAAGCTCGTCGAATGTCCCTTTGAAGTCCGCGTCGACGAGGTCTTACACGACCGGTTCTATGATGTCCGCGACGCTGTCGCGGTCGCCAAGCAGGTCAAAGCGACGAAACGAGCGGCCGACGTCGTGGTCATAGACACACGGACCAAGAAATTGGTGATCAAGGTTGATGGCTGAGCGAATTTTCCCGTTGTGCGGCTGCGATGCGTGAAAAAGCCCAGTCGGCGACGACCGGGCTATGAAGAACCAAGGATTTGCCGGCCCATGTGGCGCCTGCGGATACGGGTCAGATAGACGCCGATGCCGGGAATGCAAGCTGACCGTGCTATTCTTTTTCATCGGCGTTTTTTGCTTCGCCTATAAACTTCTGCAAATCGCCTATGACTTGCTGCACGATTCCGGCCACAGCAAGCTCCGGAGAGCGCGTAGAGAGAGCTATGGCTAGCTTCGTCTTGCCCATTGCCTCATTTGCGTAGCCTCGCAATTGGTCCACTGAGCTGCACTGAGTAAGACAATCGAGGGCAACCGACACAGCGTCCTTCACTTGGTCAATTGCGTGCTGGATATTCTGCTGAACTTCAAGGCTTTCGGCCTCAAGCGGCGCTTTCGTCGAATCGGCCAGCGTGTCGATTCCCCGCTTGATCTCTCTGATCGATTGGCCAACGAGATCTTTCGTTGTCTCTGCATTTGACATCAGACTTATCCTCGTAGGGATGCTATTAGTTTTTTGGGGACGACGACCGCTCATCGCAAGCGGCTCGGCGTCGTGACATACACGTCCCGACAAGGATGGTTTGCTGCATCCGACTAAGCCGCCTGTAAATCCCCACAATGGTCGAGGCGCGTCGCATTCCCGCCCCGAGGATTGGAGCAGTTATGCGCAGGCCGCAGCGGCCGTTCGCCGATATCGGCTGGCCGGCGTCGGCTTTGTGCTTTCCGAAGATGATGGCTACACCGGCGTCGATCTCGACAAATGCCGTGACGTTAAGACCGGCCAGATCGAGCCGTGGGCGCAGGAGATTGTCAATCTCGCAGAGAACTATTCAGAGGTAAGCCCATCCGGCACCGGAATCTGCATGATTGCGCGCGGGAAGATCGAAAGCACGATCAAAAGCGATCCTGCGCACGTCGAGCTTTATCGCTCGCAGCGCTATCTCACGATCACCGGCGATCACGGTGTAGATTTGTCAACGTTTCCAGATCGAACTCCTGGGAACAAGTTGTTCAACAATCCCGGCGAGACCTCGAAGCTCTTAGGTGCATCGCGGCGCTTATGCGCTGGTGTGCCGAGCGCTCGATTCTGAGCGCGGGCACACGCTCGATGCGCCCAAGTGCGATCTGCGCGGCGAGCGCATTCCGACCTTCGCCGACGCAATCATAGAGTTAGCTGCACGGGCGCCGTGTCGCTCGTCGCCTCGTTCGCATCACCTAGGCGAAGCAGAGGGTGGACGCAGTTTCATTTACGTCGCCGCGCGTCGTCGATGATACCTTTCTGAGCCGGGTGCGCGAGAGAGCGAGTGTTACCTACGGACATGTTTCATTGCGCCGAGATCTAAGCCGGCGCCAAGGTTCATATTGCGTTGACTGTTTTGAGAACGTGTTGAATATGGCATCGAGACCGACGTGAAATGCCTTGCGCCAATCCGTGGATCGGATGCGCGCCGATAAACACTGCCGATCATGGCGGCCGATACCGGACTGAAAGCGTCTCAGCCAAGGCCGCCCCGCTGGTCAAAGGTAGCACTCAAAACAATCTGTACGTGGACGGTTTCGAAGGCGCGTATCAGCGCTCTGTAGGTCGGCAGTTCTCGCAGATGCTGTCGAAACCGCGTGGTTCATTTAACGACTCAACATTCCGTCTCACGGGCAGCGGCTCGTCATCGCTCAACATCGGCAGAGCCTTCGTGTTGAACGTCATCGGCCGCTCTCTACGGTGAAAGAAAGCCGGGGATGTAGCATCGTGAAACCGATTTATCACGAAATGCCGCGGACTGGCAGACCAACGCCGAGCGCGAACTCCCGAAAGAAATGGCGGCAAACGTCGGCGTCGCATCCATCAGGTTTTTTGGACGCCAGAGGTTGCTTGCTCAATCCACGCTTCAAGCTCTGCAAGTTTGGACTGCCATTTGGAATTGCCGCTCCAGGCCTTTTGCCACATAAGCAAATGACTTTCGGCTAAGCAAGCTCCAACCCATTCAGGTATTGCGTTTGCGGTATGACCAAGCTCTTGGCGCCGCAGTGCCGCTTCGAACGCCGTCGCCGAAATCGTCTCTTTCGAGTCGCACGATTCGCTTTTAGATGTGAGATCGCGAAATTCCCGAAGTGCAATCTGCTGTGAAGAGGGAGGAAGGTTTGCAAACGCGATCTTCGTCGCACGCAACTCGTTCATTAAGATAAAATCTTCGACGAATCCCATGTTGCACCTCTCACAACCTTCCTATCCACATGGACAGCCATTACTTCCCGCCCGAGGCGGGAATAACCCAGCCCCCGGAAGCGGCAGGCCTGTCTCGCCAAAGAGTGAAGCAAACTCTCGATACCGGGAGAAGATCAAACGCGACAAGTATCGCAAGTATGTATCCTACAGGGTTGGCAATGCAGGCTTTGCTCGCGTTCAGCGACGCCGGCAAGTTGACGAGCAGGCCCCTGAACGGCTACGGAAGTTCCAAAACACGTAACGATCATATGCAGGCGCTCGCTGCCGCGCGAGCCCGGAAGAAATATGCTCGCGCAAATTGAATTGGAGTGCGCGACTCGCGCGCCAGGCATTAGAAGCCTCGCTTGACGCATTCGATGAAAACCCGAATGTGCCTGCATTCCAGCTCGGCGAACGCAGACTTCGATCCTGCCGGCAAAGGCGGCCATTTTTTCGTTCAGCGCAGGTCGAGACGCAACGTCAGCGTTTGTGGCATATTAGAACGACGGTGATGGGCAGCGCCATAAAAATGCGAATGCCTAGGACTACGCTGAGATGCTGAGCATGACGCAGGCGCGTTCGCAGAAACGCGTGCGGTTCTGACCGATCGTTTTGCCTTGGAGCCGTGCCAGCATGGCCCGTCCTTGGAGCTTAACGATGGAGACTCCTGCGAGCAGCGGGTTGCCGGCCCCCTGGGGTCGAAAGTCGAAGGCTCGGTCATCGCCAATATTCTAGCGCTCGCAACTCTGGCCGCGCGCACTGAGATTGCCGATCGTTGAAGGCCCAATTGCGGTGTATGAAGCTTAAGGAGATTCGTAATCCTTCACCGTGCAACTCTGGGAGGTAATTTGGCTGCGACAATCAACATACCGGTCTATAGCGATGCTCTCGTCGTTCTAGGGACTGCCGGCGTCGTCGTTCCCTTGGTGCGCTATCTCGGGTTGAACCCGGTACTGGGTTATTTGGGAGCGGGCGCGCTCCTTGGTCCGCTCGGGCTGGGTTCATTCATCGACAAGCTGCCGTTTCTCTACTGGTTCACCGTCGTCGATGCAAAAAATGTTAGCGGCATCGCCGAACTTGGCGTCGTTTTTCTTTTGTTTCTTATCGGATTGGAGCTTTCCTACGATCGGTTGCTTTCAATGCGGCGACTCGTTTTCGGGCTTGGCGGATCGCAGGTCGTTATCACGTCGTGCTTGCTTTCCGTCATCATCGCCTGGACTGGACAGGCGCCATCGGTCGCCATCATCGTTGGAACCTGCCTCGCGCTATCCTCGACCGCGATCGTTCTTGAAATTCTTGCAGCACACGGCGAGCTGCCCACAGGGGCAGGCAGAGCAAGCTTTTCTATCCTGCTGGCGCAGGACCTGGCCGTGATTCCGATACTTATATTCGTTTCGATCCTCGGCTCGAACACTGAAGGTTCGCTTGCGGCGAACATTGGCATAACACTGGCCCATGCGGCGATGGCCATTGCGCTCATCGTTCTGGTTGGAAGAGTAGTGCTGCGACCTCTTTTCCGTCTTGTTGGATCCATCGAATCTCTTGAACTACTGACGGCGGCGGTTCTGTTCGTCATCATCGGCACGGGCGTGCTGGCCGCCGTCGAGGGCCTGTCCATGGCGCTTGGAGCATTCGTCGCGGGGCTCCTTCTGGCCGAGACCGAATATCGCAAGGCGGTCGAGGCCATCGTCGAGCCGTTCAAGGGCCTATTGCTTGGTATCTTCTTTTTTACGGTGGGGATGACCATTGATGTGCGGGAGATTGCACGCGATCCGCTCACCATCTTGGCAATCGTATGCAGCCTCATCGCCTTCAAGGCGGCGATCATCATTGGACTGTCGAAGGCATTCGGCCAATCGTGGCGCGTTGCTATCGAAACTGGATTCCTACTTGGCCCCGGCGGGGAATTTGCTTTTGTCGCTTTGGGGCTGGCGAAAAGCCTCGGGCTTATAACCCCTGCACTGTCATCGTTCGTTCTAGCTGTCACATCGCTTTCGATGATTCTCATTCCGGCGTTGTCCGCTGCCGCGCGACACATCAATTCTCGAATGGAACCGCTAAAGAAGATTGACCCGGCGCTGAACGTGGCGCCGCGCGAACAGTATAAGCATGCAATCGTCGTCGGTCATGGGCGCGTCGGCAAGGTCGTCACGTCCTTCCTGAAGGAACATAACATTCCCTATATCGCCACGGATAGAGATGCAGCCTCGGTGGCAGGAGACCGAACGAACGGGCATGAAGTGTACTTCGGAGACGCGACACATGCGGCATTTATGAAAGCATGCGGGATTATGGAAGCCGCGGCTGTCATTGTGACCATCGGTTCGGAATCGAGCGTAGACGCGATCGTTCTTGGCGTCCGAAAACTCAGGCCTGACGTCCTGATCGTCGCGCGCGCAAGAGATACCGAACATGCACGGCACCTCTATGCAATTGGAGTGACTGATGCCGTGCCCGAGACGGTCGAGGCCAGTCTTCAAATCTCGGAGGCTGCACTTGTAGGTTTAGGTATTCCAGTAGGATACGTTATCGCCTCCGTCCACGAAAAACGCGATCAGTTTCGCGCCGAACTACGCGACGCGGCAAAAGAGGATGTTCGGGAAGTGAGCCAAGAGTAACATCAGCGGGTGCGCAAGGCAAAAAAGAACGTCACCAATAGAATAACAAAATTGCTATGCTCGCCCAATCACGGCGCTGTCATAGAGGGCGTGCGCCACTCACGCGCTTCGTCCTCGTCTCTGTTGTGTTGCCTCGCCGACCCATTTATGCGGCCTCAATCAAACGCTGGTGCTGCCCTTTCGGTCGCTTTCGAGACAGGAGTTAGGTTTCCGCGAGCTTTTGATGTTGTTCCGCCAACGGCAATTCGAAGCTAAAGATCGTGCCGCCGCCAGGATTGGGCTCGACCCACAACCGTCCATGATGCGCGTTGATAATCGAGCGCGAGATAGACAAGCCAACGCCCAGCCCGTGCGGTTTCGTGGTCGTAAACTGTTCGAACAATTTGGCTTTGATCGCTTCCGAAATGCCTGGACCAGTATCAGCGACATCGACCCGAATCTCATTACCGTCGATCAGGCGCGTCGACACAACTAATTCGCGACTCTCGCAATTTTCCATCGCTTCGATGGCATTGCGCTTCAGATTGACGACGACCTGCTGGATTTGAACCCTGTTGATGAGCACCAGGTCATTTTGCGCATCCAGATTGACAGCTGTCGCGACGCCGCATTCTTTGGCGATGGAGTCGGTGAATTCACATGCGGTTCGGACGACTTCGTTTAAATGGTGGAGAGTCTTGATCGATTCGCCCCGCGCGATAAATTGGCGCAGACTGTCCACTATTTCTGAAACACGGAATACCTGCTTGGAGGCATTGTCCAAGACCTGCTCTATTTCTGTTAAATCCCCTTTCTTAAGGAGCCTGCTCGCAATATGGAGATAGGCGTTGATCCCAGAGAGGGGCTGTTTGAGTTCGTGGGCGAGTCCGACTGTCATATTCTCGATAATATCGAGACGGTCCGCGTGCAGATCATGCATTCGAGCTTCAAATCTGCGCCGCTCGCTTAAATCATGTATGAAGCCGACAAAGTAGCGTTCGCCCTCGGCTTCGACTGCGGCGACGCCAAGCTCCATCGGAAAGACCGACCCGTCCAGACGCTGTCCCTCGACCTGCCGGCCAATTCCGATAATCTTGGCTTCGCCGGTGCGGAGGTAATGGCTCAGGTAGTCATTATGCCGACTGCGATATGGCTCGGGCATCAGTATGCGAACGTTTTGCCCGATTACTTCGTCGGGCGTGTATCCAAACAATGCGACCGCAGCAGGATTAAATGACAGGATTGTTCCAGTCTTATCAATCGTGATGATGCCGTCCAAGGCGTTGTCCACGAGCGCGGCTAACAAAGGCTCGCGTACGTGAGCCTGAGACAACCTAGGGCTCGAGCGCATCAAACTGTATCGCTTTGGGATGAGGCCGCTCTTCTCGCGGCGGATTGGGGCAGTCTGTCCCTTTGATCTTTTACCACAGCGAAAATAGTGCGTCCAATTCCCGAGCTGTTCGTGCGCGAGAGTGATCAAGACAGCGCAGCTGCCTGCTGCTCGCCCCGCATTCCGGGGAAGCGACCAACGGGATGGTTTCATTTGCGGGTGCGATCACGCGTTGCACTGCCAATGTGCGACATGAGGCGTCATTCCCCTAATCGATGCGCCGCCTGGTGCGCCGAAAGGAGGCTTTGGAAGAATCTTGTCAACGAAGTGCGTCGGCGCGATTTGCGAGAAGCGGAGACGGTCTGTCGCGAGTGCCGCGCTTGCTGCTTCCGAATAATCGCCTTCTGGCATGGGAATGCCGTCAACGGGCCGTTCGATAATTGCAAGGCCTGTTACCGCCGCGCTGGCGTCGGCCGCGTCCCGAGCCATACAAACGCGGAAACCCCATGCGAAACCAAGCGGTGCTTGACTGCCTCAATTTCCTCATTCCCGACGTGCAAGGACGCGTTGGTCCGTTTCTCGCAATTTTCCTTTGGTCTAGCCAAGGATGGGGCCCCACGCATGTCGGCATTGTCATGACGATCGCGGGAATCGCAACCGTCGCAGCCCGCACACCAGCTGGAGCGCTCGTCGACTGGACCGTTTGGAAGCGCGCTCTGATTGGTGCCACCGCCAGCATCGTCGTCCTCGGGGGATATGCCTCATTCTTTTCCCCCTGTTCCGGCCAGCGGCGGCCGCGCAAACCCTGATTGGCGCCTGCGATGCGGTGTGTTCCCCCGGTGATCGCGGCAAGAAGCTTAGGCATCGTCCGCAGACAGGCGTTCACAAGACGGGTCGGCCGCAACGAAGCCTTCAACCATACAAGGGAAGCCTTCAACCATACAAGGAACGTATTCACAGCGATCATAGCGGAAGTCGCCGGCTAGCCGATCATGCCGGCCACCGTGCTGGGGCTCGTCGCGTTGCTTGGCGCCGCCAGCGCACTCGCGGTACTCGCCATCAATGCGAGGGAGATTGATCGTTCGTTGGCGCGTGGCTTGGACCACAACGATCGCGGCCACGAGTATCGAAAACGCCCGAGCGCATTGAGCGTGATTTTCGATTGCAAACCGCTGCTGACTTTTACGGCGGCGATCACCTTGTTCCATTTCGCCGATGCCGCCGAGCTACCGCTCGTTGGCGAGCGCCTGAGCCAAGGCCAAAAAGACTCAGGATCCCTATTCCATAACGGCCTGCATCATTGTGGCGCAGGCCGTTATGATACCGATGGCGATGCCGGTTGGAGACAAGAGCGACCTTGGGGCCGCAAGCTACTCTTTCTTCTCGGGCTCGTTATAGTGCAGGCAGGGCAATGCCGGGCGGATGGGGCGACTGCCGCTCTCGATCGCATTGCAGCTGGCAGATATCTCGGCTGTCGTCGCTCGCTGGATATCGTCTTCGGTGAAATCGACAGATAACCCTGAACGCATCGCCGATGAAACGATCTGCGCTATCTACTTCGACAACTATGATGAGGCTGGTGAGGCGGCGCGAGCGCGTATCCATGAGCGAGGCCAGTTCGCGCTTGGCGCTGCTGATGGGTAGAGCCACGAAAGCATAACGCCCTGCATCCCAGCGAGAGAGGGAGCGGAACATGGCCAAGATCGTATGCGTGCTGTACGACGATCCGGTTGACGGTTATCCGAAAGCCTATGCGCGCGATGACGTGGCTCAGCCCAAATGCTATCCCGACGGACAAACGCTGCCCTCCCCAAAGGCAATCGATTTCAAGCCGGGTACGCTCCTTGGCAGCGTTTCCGGCGAACTAGGACTACGCAAATTCCTAGAGTCGAA
>NZ_JABVWW010000036.1 GCF_013350005.1 Methylocystis silviterrae | reverse complement strand
TCGAAGCGCAACTAACTTTCTCGCAGCCGTCTGCATCGCGGCGACAATCAGCTATTGGTTATGAGTCTGGACCCTAGGACATGAGCATGGAAGAGGCGCGGCTGAAGTCGCCCTCGGTCGCGCGCAATCGCGAAGCGATCCTTGACGTGTTGCGTCCGCTTCTGCCGCAGCAAGGCGTCGTGCTCGAAATCGCCAGCGGCTCGGGCGAACACGCGGCTTTCTTTGCAGAAAATTTGCCGCATCTCGTCTTTTGGCCTTCCGATCCCGACGCCACGGCGCGTCGCAGCATCGCGGCCTGGCGCCTATCGCTCGGTCGCACCAATCTTCGCGCGCCATTGGCGCTCGATGCGCGCGAGGACGATTGGCCCCTCTACGCAGCCGACGCGATCCTGTGCATCAACATGCTCCACATCTCGCCCTGGTCGGCGACGGAAGGCTTGTTCAAAGGCGCAGCGAGAATCCTCCCGAGCAATGCGCCGCTCTATCTTTATGGTCCCTATCGGCGCCAGGGCGTCGAGACGGCGCCGAGCAATATTGAATTCGAGGCTTGGCTGAAGACGAAAGATCCGGCCTTCGGACTGCGCGACTTGGAAGCTGTCGCCGACTGCGCCGCGCGCAACGGATTCTGGGACCCTGCTGTCATTGAAATGCCAGCCAACAATCTCAGCGTGATCTTCCGCCGCACATAGGCGCGTTTCAGTCATCGAATCCGCCGGACAGTCGCTCGCGCCAGCGCTCGCGAAAGGCGTTCGCGACATCCTCGCTCGCAAAGGCGACCTCGATCGACCATTCCGTGGTGCGCGTATCGTCGGGCCACGCCCGTTCCGCGCTACGCCAGAAGATGTTTGGCCAGTCGGGATTGCGCTGCGGCTTGCCGCTCTCGCGCGACGACGGCCGGCCGACGCGGGCAATCAGCCAATCCATGATTTCCGGCCGAAAGGCGGCGCCAAAAAACAGCCCGTGCCGACCCATGCGGTCGGGAGTGCGAAAGATACCCTGATTGAGCCAGGCGAAGGCAGGCGGATCGGGATCATTGTGAAAGCAACGCAGCGCCAACAGACGGAATCCCATCGGGACGGGAAGCGCCGGCACAGCGTTGACGCAGCCCGCAGACTCCTGCAACGCCGCTGTGGCGGAGCCAGGGTTTTCCATCCTCACGCGTTCTCTCCCCGCGCCTTGGGCGGCGGCCGGTCGACGGCCTTCAGCGCGTCGAGCACGGCGATCAGCGCCCGGCGCCCGTCCTCCACGGCCTCGGCCTCGGTGCCCCCGACGCCAAAGCAGCCGGGAATCTCCGGGTAAGACACGACGAAATAGCCGCCCTCCTCTGGCGGTCCGCGGCCCAGCTCGGTTCGATAGACGGGCGCCTCGCTCATCTGTCCAACTCATCCATGAGGTCCACCATCGCGACGAAGGCCTTCACGTGAACGCTTCTCACCTTCGCCTTCATGGGGATGGCGACGCAATTGGGCACGGAAGGATGCGTGAACACGACATGCGTTCCCGTCACCTTGCGGAACTTGATCGCATATTGCGAGGCGGTGATTTCAAAATCGGCGGGCGTCCAGGCGCCGCCGGGATCATTGCGAAACGCCTCCAAGCGCTTGTTGTGCACGGCGACGTCTCCTTTACGCACGGCTCGAATCTTGCTCGCCGTCGAAGCAAATTCGCAGCCAGCCTTACGGAGCGCCCTCATGTTTGTTCGCGTCTGCAAGGAAGACACCCTGATGGAGGGCGGAATGCGCGTTGTCATCGCCGACGCGCAACTCATCGTTCTCGCTTGGCCGGAAGACGGCGTCGTAAAAGCGTTTCAGGGAGTCTGTCCGCACACCAATGTTCCCTTGGCCGACGCCGATTTCGATGGGACGACGCTGACCTGTCCGCTGCATTTCTGGTCGTGGGACATGAACAGCGGTCAGCCCACCCACGAGCATGCGACGCCGCTCGCCGAATATCCGGTGCGGATCGAAGACGGCGTCGTCTATATCGACGCCGAAGGCGTCGCGCCGATCTTCGCGGAACCCTGAACAATGGTGGTCCGCATATTGCGAGACCGCGATCACGCAAGGAAGGTGGGGAGCATGGCGGTTGATCTGAAGACCGATTGGACGAATGACGATCTCGCCAGGCTGATGGCGTCCGTCGAAGACGACCGGGACTGGCGTCTCGAGGTCAGCGCCGCGGGAGTCGCCGATCTTAGCGACAAGACCGCTAATCCCACCGGCTCCGACTACGACGAGACGCTGCACTGTTTCTTCGAAACCTGGATGCAGGGAACTGATTTCGTCGGCGTCTCGGCCGCCGCCGACAAGACGCTCGTCGGAAAGATCGCAAACGCCTTGCGCGAAAATTATCCCGGACTGAAGGCGGGGAAATTCGTTTACGTGGCTTTGTAGCGCCTTCGGCGACGCGGCGAAGACTCGCCGCTTCAGTCGCTGGCGTGCGTCTTGCTTTCGCCGAGTCGCGGGGGGACGATGACACAGGTGCGATTCTGCGAATTTCTGTCCAATCGGAGCGCGCCCTTCGTGATCGTTTTGGGGGCGAATGAGATTGCTTCCGCGGTGGCTGCGCGTCTCACGCGGGAAGGCTACCGCGTCGTGCTCAGTCACGACCCTTACCCGCCGGTCATTCGGCGTGGCATGTCGTTCCACGACGCTCTGTTCCAAGATCGCACCGAGGTCGACGGCATTCAGGGCCACCGCGGCGAGACCGCGCTAGAAATCGTAAGGGTGTTGACCGTGACGGGCGTCGTCGCCGTGACCTCGCTGCAACTGACCGATCTCCTCGCGCTCCGCACGCCTGACGTGTTAATCGACGCACGAATGCAAAAGAACCGCATGACGACCAATCTGCGCAAGATCGCCAATCTCGCCATCGGCCTTGGCCCGCATTTCGCTGCCGGATTGAACTGCGACGTCGCCATCGAGACGCATCCCGACCACGCCGGCGAGCTCGTCGAAACCGGCGAAACTCGGCCCAACGATCATGTTCCACGCTACCTTGGCGGCGTCGGCCGCGGCCGCTTCGTTTATTCCGCCCGAGACGGCGTTTGGCGCACGCCGCTCGACGTTGGCGCGCGAATCTTCAAGGATTACCTCCTCGGGCTCCTCGACGGTCACCGCGTCCTTTCGCCGATGGACGGCTTCCTCCGCGGCATCGCCCGCGACGGGGTCGTCGTGCCGCAAAATGTGAAACTCGTCGAGGTCGATCCGCGCGGGCGCGCCTCGACTTGGACAGGCACCGACGAACATGGGCGCGCCATAGCGGACGCGGCCTATCGCGTGATCGCCAGGGCGGCCCACACACGCCATTGGGCGCGGCCCGTTACCGTAAGTTATCACTGAGGCTTGAGGCCGTGACGACGACCACTATCGACAATACCGTATCCATATACGATCGCATCGGCGGCTTCGACACGGTCGAGCGGCTTGTCGAAACCTTCTACCGCAACATGGACGAATTACCGGAAGCGCGCGGCATACGCGCCGTTCACGCCGACGATCTTGGACCGACACGCGCCATTTTGAAGGTCTATCTGGCCGAATGGCTCGGCGGCCCCAAGGACTATTCCGCCAAGAAGGGACATCCGCGCCTGCGCATGCGGCATAGCCATTTGCGCATCGGTCCGGCCGAGCGCGACGCCTGGATGCTGTGCATGAACGGTGCGCTGGATGCGACGATCGAAGACGTCGGCATACGCGAAGGCCTGCGCGAAAATCTCGCAAAGCTGGCCGATTGGATGCGCAACGATCCGGATAATGCGCATGACAAGCGCCATTAAGCGCGCAGTGGCGCATCCGTCAACGTTGATGCGCTCTATGTCGGCGGCGCCGGCCGCGATGTCGCATGGCGCGGAAAACTGCGTGCCTCTCACACGGCCGATCGGCTGAAGCGCGCTCGGATCAGCTGCGATAGCCCTCTTCAGCGAGCACCTGCCGGACGGCCGGGCGCGTTTTCATAAGCGCGTAATGCGCCTGGCAATTGCGCGGCAGCGTCATGCCCGTCTTGTCGGCCCAAAATTCCACATAGAACAGCGCCGCGTCGGCGATCGAAAAGCCGCCGGCGACATAGTCCTTGCCCGCGAGTTCCGTATCGATCGCGATCAGCGCCGACGCGACGATCTCGCGTCCTTCGGACTTGATCGCTTCGACGTCGGCCTGCCGCCCAGCGTAGCGCTCCGGCGTGAACACGCGTCGAAAGCCTTCGCCGTGGATATGCTGAACGCAAAAATGCATGGCGGCCAACGCCGCTTCGCGCGCATCGGCGCTCTCCGGCAGAAGCTTGCGGCGCGGATAGGTCTCCGCAAGCCATAGGGCGATGGAGTGAAAATCCGTCAGCGCGACGCCGTCGTCGCGCAACAGAGTGGGGATCGTCCCATTCGGGTTGATCGCCAAATAATCCGGCTTGAGGTGATCGCCCTTGACCAGATTGACGATATAGGCCTCGAAGACCAGCCCGATCTCTTCGAGCAGGATGTGTATGCCCGTGGAGCAGGATCCGGGCGTCATGTAGAATTTCATTCCCGGCTCGCCTTGCGCGTCCGATCGGGGTCGATCATCTCAGCCGAATTTGAACAGCACGCCGTAGCCGCCGCGCGGATAGTTCCATTCGATGTCGCCGCTCGGCTCGGCGATGATCCGGCAGGTGCCGCATTCGACACAGCCGTCCGTCGTGATCTCGACTTGCCCCGTCGAGTTCATTTCATAGCAGTGCGCCGGACAGACGTTCAGCAGGCTGAGCAGTTGCGGCGAGGGCGTGGTGTGCGGACGCACCTTGATGTGGGCGCGGCCGGCGTCGACGAGATAGCGATTGAGGTAAAGCTTGTCCTCTACTCGGACAGCTGCTTCTGCGCTCATTGTCCTTCTCCGTTGCTCGAGCGTATCCCAACTACCTCCACGCGCGCGCCAGCCGAAACGCGTCGCCGACCAGTCCGGTCAGCGAACGCGCCGCGAGGAAGGAGCGGAACGTGGTCTTCTCTTTTTCCCGCTTCGTCGTGCCGTCGACGCGCAGGAAATTCGTCATCGCCTTGGAGACGAGTTGCGGATAGGTCAGGAAGAAGTTCTGCGCCTGGATGTGAAGCAGGTCCGGCATGTCGCGATACTTCTTCAAATCCTTCATGACGAAGGATTCGTCGAGCATCTTCTTGTAGAGCGCAAGATTCTCCTTGGTCATCGGATCGCGGCGCGATTTGATCTGGAAGATCGCTTCCGCGGCGATCCGTCCAGAGGTCATCGCTAGATTTGAGCCTTCGCGATGCACGGCGTTATTCAACTGCGCGGCGTCGCCAACCACGACCCAGCCATCGCCATAGAGCTGCGGGATCGCCTTGAAGCCGCCTTCGGGAATCAGATGCGCGGCGTATTCCTTCACTTCCGAGCCCGCGATGAGCGCCGCGACGGATGGGTGCTGCTTGAACTTTTCCAGCAGCCCGTACGGCGTCTGCCCGGTTTTCTCGAAATCCGCGACGAGACAGCCGATGCCAAGCGAGATCGACTCCTTATTGGTGTAAATGAAACCCATCCCGGTCATGCCTTGCGAGATGGTGCCGACCGCCTCGATGACCGCGCCTTCGTCGCCGCGCAGATTGAAGCGGGCTTCGAGAGTTTCCTGCGGAAGGAAGTGCATTTCCTTCACCGCCAGAGCGACATTGCTCTTGTCGGGCGTCTTGCGCAGACCGGCTCTTGTGCCGAGCAGACCGCTCACGCCTTCCGCCAGCACGACGACGTCGGCGCCGACCTGTCCGTTCTTGCGGTCCGTGCGCACGCCGATGACTTTTCCATAGGCGTCCTGCAGCAGCTCCAGGACCGTGGTTTCGCACAGCACGACCGCGCCGGCCTCCTGAACCTTCTTGGAGAACCATTTGTCGAATTGCGCGCGGATGATCGTGTAGCGGTTGGGACGCTCCTCGTTGAATTCGTCCGAGCGATAATGGAGCCCCGTATGGGAGTTGTCGTCCATCATCCAAAAGCGCTGCTCGACGAGATGGCGCTCCAGTGGCGCATCTTCGCGGAAGTCCGGGACAAGCTTCTCGAGCATGTCGGAATAGAGGATCGCGCCCTGCACGTTCTTGGAGCCGGAATATTCGCCGCGCTCCAACTGCAGGACTTTAAGGCCCTTGCGCGCCAGAGTCAGGGCGGCGGCGTTGCCGGCCATGCCGGCGCCAACAACGATCGCGTCGAATCTTTCTTCGATCATGCCTATCTCCCTAGCTCGCTAGACGGTCGCGCTGATGCGGAGACAATCGTTTCGAGAACGCTTCCGTAAGAGCAGGCAAAAGCCGTACCGCGTCGGCGACGATTCCAACATGGGCGAAATCGAAGATTGGCGCATTCTTGTCGGTGTTGATCGCGACGATGTAATCCGCGCCCTCGACGCCGACGCGATGCTGGATCGCGCCGGAAATGCCCGCAGCGATATAAAGCTTGGGTCGGATCGTCTTCCCGGTCTGGCCGATCTGCCGGTCAGAGCTAACCCATCCCTTTTGCACCAGCGGCCGCGAACAGCCGAATTCCGCGCCGATCGCGCTCGCCAGCTGACGAATGAGTTGGAAATTTTCCGGAGAGCCGAGGCCGAGGCCGCCCGCGACGACCACGTCGGCGAAAGCCAGGTTGGATTTTGTCGAATCGCGGTCGGGCAGAAACGACAATACTTTCGTGACAATGTCGTCTTCCACCATACCAAGCGGATGTTCGATCACGCGGCCAATCGGCTTTTCGACGCGCTCCGGCATCGGCATCACGCGCGGGCGTACGGTCGCCATTTGCGGGCGATAGTTGAGCGTGAAGATCGTGCAGAGCAGCGAGCCGCCAAACGTCGGACGCGTCGCGGCGAGCGAACCTTCCGCATCGACGTCGAGTTCCGTACAATCGGCGGTGAGACCGGTCAGCAGCGTCGTCGCCACCGAGCCGGCAAGATCGCGCCCCAAGATCGTCGCGCCCAGCAGCAGGATTTCCGGCTGATAGGCGTTGACGAGATCGGTCATCGCCTTGGTGTAGCTCTCGTTGCGGTAATCCGTGAGGATGTCGTCTGCGACCAGATAGGCGAGATCTGCGCCATAGTTGAAGCTTTCCCGCACGACCGCCTGCGTCGCCTCGTTGCGCGCGCCGACGACGACCGCGGCGAGATTGACGCCGAGCTTATCGGCGAGAATCCGTCCCGCGCCCATCAACTCCCAGGACACGGGGTGCGCTTGTCCCCGCTCCTGCTCGATGAAGACCCAGACGTGTTTGTAGGCTTTGAGATGTTCGGGCAGCTCTTTTTTCGCCGCCGCGCGCCCCGCCGGAGCAGGAGCCTTTGCCTTATCGTTCATGTGTCGCGCTCCTGTTTTTAAGATCAATAGCCGCGCGTCAATTGTCCGAGCTCGGCTTCGAGTTTCGGCCGGCGCTTGAACAATTCATCGACGAAGGCGTCTCCCGGTTTGTCGCCGAGTTCGATGAATTCGGCTTTTTCCGCACGCGGCTTCGGCGCGAAGACGCGCTTGACGATCGTCGGCGAGCCACGCAGCCCGCATTTGGTGATGTCCTCGACGCCGGCGTCCTGCGCGCTCCATTTGATGATATTCGCGCGCGCCGCCGTCAACGCGTCGCTGAGCGAACCAATTCGCATCTCATTGACGCCTTCGAGGATGGAGATCAGGCAGGGCATTTTGCTACGCAACTTCTGAACGCCGCCTTCGCTGCGCCGCTCGACGTCGATCGTGCCCGCCTCAAGATCGACGTTGTCAATATGCGAGACATAAGTGAGCTGCATCAGGCCGAGCCGCTTGGCGACGCCGGGGCCCACCTGCGCCGTGTCGCCGTCGATCGTCTGCTTGCCGGTGAAGACGATGTTCGGCGGGCCAAACTCCACGCCGATCTTGCGAATCGCCGTCGCCAGCGCATATGTGGTCGCCAGCGTGTCGGCGCCCGCGAAAAAGCGGTCGGTCAAGAGCACAGCGCGATCCGCGCCAAAGGTCAGCGCCTTGCGCAGACTGTCCTCGGCGGAAGGCGGACCCATGGTGAGGATGGTGACCGCGCCGCCGAATTTTTGGCGCAGCCGCAGCGCTTCTTCGATCGCGAACAGATCATATGGATTGATGATCGTCGGAACGCCCTGGCGCATGATCGTGTTGGTCACCGGGTGAACGCGGATCTGCGCCGAGTCGGGCACTTGCTTCATGCAGACGACGATATGCATTCGAGTTGTCCCCGTTGATCCTTAAGCGTTCACTTCAGAACGTTGAGTTGCACCAATGACGGCGGCGCCGCCGGCTTGACGGCGTCCTTATGGACTTTGAACAGGCGCTCGTCGATCGGCGTCGATGTCAGGAAGTCCTGATAGGCGCGCTCCAAAAAATCCTTGCAGCGCTGGGTCACCGTCGCGTCGTCCAGCTCGGCTAGATCCTCGCTGAAGAGATATTGTCCCATGCGCCGCAGAATATGGAGGCGCGCGACATTGACCACTTTCGGATCGTATTCGACGCCAAGCAGCGCGAAGAACTCTTCGGCGCAGGACGCCTTTTTCAATTGCTCCAGAACGGCGGGCTCCGACATTTTGGTCTCCTTCATATGATTTCCGCCGGCTCCGCCTTTGGCGCGGCGCCATCGGGCGCCTTGACGGTCCGTTCGCGTTCCCGCAGACGCCTTTGCAGATGCGACACCCGCGTCTCCAAGAACTCGACGCGATCGAGCAGGACCGCGAATGCCTCGCCGACTGGATCCGGCATCAGATGGTGATTGAGGTTGATGCGGCCATCGAATGTGCAGCGGCCGATGTCGCGATGCACGATCTTCGCCGGAATTCCCACCACAGTCGCGTCACGCATCACACTTTCGATCACAACGGAATTGGCGCCGACGCGCGCATTGCGGCCGATCGTGATGGGACCGAGAATTTTCGCGCCGGCGCCGACGATCACTTCGTCCTCGAGCGTCGGATGGCGCTTGCCCGGCGACCAGGAGACGCCGCCGAGCGTCACGCCGTGATAGAGCGTCACGTCGTCGCCGACGACCGCCGTTTCGCCGATGACGACGCCGGCGCCATGGTCGATAAAAAAGCGTCGGCCAATCGTCGCGCCGGGATGAATGTCCACATTGGTCAGAAAGCGCGCGAACCAGGAGAGGAGACGCGCCCAGAAGCGATGATCGTTGATCCACAGCCAATTGGCGAGGCGATGCCAAATGACGGCGTGCAGCCCGGGATAGGTGAGCAGCGTCTCAAAGCGTCCGCGGGCGGCGGGATCGCGCGTCGCGACGCACGCCAGGTCCTCGCGGATCAGCTGCAAACGCGTCGGCTCGGGCGCCGCGGCCGCCGCCTCGGTTTGCGCTGCCTGGTTCGTCATCATGGCGACTCGTTCGAGCATGACGCTCACATGCCTCTCGCGTGAGTGCTCGCGCAGACGCTGCGCCAGATCGAGGTCAAGGCCTCGCCGCTGACCGGGCCTTTGTGATCAAGCGCATGGGCGCGCACGCAGGAGACGATCTCGCCGAGTTCCTCAACGCTGACCGCTAAATCCAATTGCCGCAGTATCGCGGTGACGGCCGCCGAGCCGGAGTGCTTGCCGATCACGATCTCATGCGCGCGCCCGAGCATGCTCGGATCGAAGGCTTCATAGGTGCGCGGGTCCTTGAGCAGCCCGTCGACGTGAATGCCGGATTCATGAGTGAAGATGTGCTCGCCGACGATGGATTTGTTGAGCGGGATCGGCCGGCGCGCCGCGGCGGAGACGAGCGCCGCGACGTTCCGCAATTCGGTGAGCACAATGCCGGTTTCATATTTGTGCAACTGACGCGCCGCCACCGCGACTTCCTCGAGCGGCGCGTTGCCGGCGCGCTCTCCGAGCCCCATCACGGTGACCGAAGCATGCGTCGCGCCCGCCTTGATGCCCGCGAGGGTATTGGCGGTGGCGAGGCCGAGATCGTCATGACAGTGGATTTCGATCTCGAGGGAGCTCTGCGCGCGCAGTCTAGCGATCAGATCGAAAGCGGCGAAAGGATCGAGCACGCTCAACGTGTCGGCGACCCGGAATCGGCGGGCGCCGGCGGCTTGCGCGACGGCCATCGTCTCCATCAGGAATTCAGGCTCGGCGCGCGAAGAATCTTCGCCGCCGACTGCGACGTCGAGGCCCTTGTCCCGCGCGTAGGCGACGACGCGCCGCGTCATCTCCAGCGCCTGGGCGCGCCCGCCGCGCAATTTCGCTCTGATTTGAGTCTCGGAGACGGGCACGGAGAGATTGACCATGGAGACGCCCGACGCCAGCGCCGCATCGACGTCCTCGACGCGCATCCGGCACCAGGCGATCGCTCGCAGCGGCAATTGGGCGTCGACGATCGCTCGGATCATCGCGATCTCGACGCCGCCCATCGCCGGCGTTCCGGCTTCGAGTTCGGTAACGCCGGCGCGCGCCAAGGCGCGTGCGATTTCGAGCTTTTCTTCGCAGGTGAAGGCGACGCCCGGGGCCTGTTCGCCGTCCCGAAGCGTGGTGTCGTTCAACACCACATCCAGCGCTCTCGGCGTCGGCGAAGCGACGGGAGGGAGCGAACTCTTTCGGGGCATATGTGTCGTCATCGACTCATACGAACGCTCGAGGCGCCCGCTTCTATGCAACCAAGGAACAACCGCACTACCGCTCCACGCATTCGGGCGCTCCTTCAGTTGAAGGATTTTTGACAGCCGCAGGTGGAGCTTGCGTTGGGATTCTCAAAGGTGAAGCCGGATCCGGCGAGATCCTGACGAAAGCCGAGCGTCATGCCTTCAAGGCGCGGACGCGAGGCCGGATCGATCAGCACGCGTATGCCGTCCGCCTCGACGACGATGTCGTCGTTTCTCTGCTGCGGATCAAGATCGACGACATACTCGTAGCCGGCGCAGCCGCCTTCCTTGACCAGGATGCGCAGGCCACCCTCTCGTTGAGAGGCCCGCGCCATCGCATCCTTTACCGCGGCGATGGCTGCCTGCGAGACCGTGATCATACTGGAGCCTCCGAGATGAACTTGCCTGTGCCTGTTTCAAGCAATCGACATGCCATCCCCAACGCGGGTAAAAACCGCCAGTCCGACCAGCAAATTATGAGATTGTCGAAAACTCGACAAAAGTTGTTCGAATGAACTTACACTGTCTGTCCGGCAGGCTTCGCGGGCGATTGCGCTGCCGATGCGACGCGGCTCGCCCCGGTTTCCGCGCCATAGCAGAGCGCGTAATCGGCGCAGTTCGAGCACACGGGCGTGCTGCACATGACGAAACCGTCGTTCTCGCACATCATGCGGTAGATGAATCGCTTCCAACGCATGTTCTTGTCGTTGCGTCGGGCGAGCGGCGCGAAATGGCGCGCCATCAGCCGCGTCAATTCGGATCTGTCACGAAGCCCGAGGTCCTCCCAAAGATGGTTGGGCTCCATGGCGCGGCGCGCGATCATGGCGGCGAGACAGCGACCGCAGTCGCCCTCGCTGGAGCGATTCTCAAGAAGGAGATCCCGCACCATTTCTATTTCGTCCGCGTCGACGACACTCGTCTCGCGGTCGCCGGAAGATTCGATTCCTCGCGCAGAAAACCAGTGAGAAAGGAGATCGCCGAGTTCAGCGTCCGTCAGACCGGCTTGCGCCGCGAGACTTCCGCCCTCGCTCGACGCTAAGGCGAGGATCGACGCCAGAACGTGGCGGTCGAAATGCGCATCGCCGTCAATATTCGCGGCTTCGGGCAAAACGCCAGTCAGCTCGCGATAGGCGCTCTCAGCGTCACGAACGCTTGGCCCGCTCTCCGTCGCCGTGGATGCGGCGCCACCGCTCTTGATATTGGGGAAGGCGTGCACCATCACGTCACGCTCCGCTGACAACATAACGTCGACCTCCCCCGTGCGGGAGGGCGGCGCCCCTGCGGTGGCGGGGTAGGCGGTCGCCTGGAGTTCGGCCGCAGTCTTGCCGGTCTGGCT
>NZ_JABVWW010000035.1 GCF_013350005.1 Methylocystis silviterrae | reverse complement strand
TCGAAGCGCGACTAACTTTCTCGCAGCCGTCTGCATCGCCGCGACAATCAGCTATTGGTTATGAGTCTGGACCCTAAGACTCGCCGCGCGTTGCGCGCTCGAAGGCGGACCGCTCATCGTCGGCCATATGAAAGGCGTGCGCCTCCGCCGGAAAGAGCCCGGCGCGAACGTCGCGCGCATAGGCCTCGACGGCCTCGCGCAGCGCCGCGCCAACGGCGCCGTAGCGGCGGTTGTGCTTGAATTCACGCGCGGTGATCCCAGCAAGATCGTTGACGACGAGCACCTGTCCATCCGTCGCGGCGCCGGCGCCGATGCCGATCGTCGGCGCGCCGATCGTTTGCGTGATCCGCGCCGCGAGTTCCTGCGGCACGAGCTCCAGCACCACAAACTTCTGTCCGGCGGCGTCGAGCGCCAGCGCGTCGCCGTAAAGTTTCGCGGCGGCCTGCGCCGTCTTGCCCTGGCGCCGCTTCACGTCGTGATGCTGCGATTCGAGGCCGAGATGAGAACAGACGTCGAAGCCCGCCGCCGTCAGGGCGCGCATGATGTCGGGCTGCGCGCCTTCGAATTTCACGCAATCGGCGCCAGCCTCGCGCAGCAGGCGCGAACTCTCGATCGCCTGCTGGGGCGTGTCATAGGTCGCATAGGGCAAATCGCCGATGATGTAGATCTCGGGCGCGCCGCGCCGCACCGCCGCGATGTGATGCGCCATATCGGCGAGCGTGACCTCGCGCTCATGCGCATAGCCCAGAACATTCACCCCGACGCTGTCGCCGACGAGTATAATGTCGACGCCGGCCTCCGCCTCGATGCGCGCGGTCGGCGCATCATAGGCGGTGACGACGACGATCTTCTCGCCTCGGCGCTTCATGTCGAGGAAGGTGCTGGCGTTGGGCAAACGGTGACTCCGGCGCGCCTAATCGTCAGGACGACACTCTAGATATCAAAACGGCTCGCGCTGGCTGGGGATAATGCGTCAGCGCGCTACGCCGTCTCTGCAGGCGTGCGGCTGGCCGGGCACGCGGATTTCCTGGAAGCCGCCGCATTTGTCGCAGGCGGACAGCAGCGCGGAGAGGGCCGCCAGCAGCGCGAACACTCGGAATTTCCGCGTCATCTCGTCTCTCCTGGCGGCGGCTTGACGGCGCGACCATACCGGCGGAGCCGGCCTGCGGCAAGCCGCGAGGCCTTGCGCTCTTGCATCCTGCTTAAAGCCGCGTATAAACCGCCGATCGCGACGTTCCCGGCCGGGGGCTGAACGGAAGCGCTCGAGCGCATATTCCCGAAACGCGCAAAACGATTTTCGGACAAGAATATGCGCAGAGATCGCATATTCCCGAAAAGTGCAAAGCGGTTTTCGGACGAGAATATGCGTAGCTCAACGAGCGAGGGTTTAAATTCCCGCCTTCCCGTGCCTCCGCCTTCGAACTTTCCTTCTCGAGCCTTTCCGGGGCAGGTCCCCAAGAATCGCTCGAAGGGCTTGGCGCCGGAGCGGCTCGCGGCAACGGAAAGGCGAAAATCCATGCCTCTTTATGAGCATGTCTATCTCGCGCGTCAGGATGTTTCTCCCCAGCAGGTGGAGGCTCTGACCGCGCAGTTCAAAAACGTCATCGCGTCGCTCGGCGGCACGGTCGGCAAGACCGAATATTGGGGCGTCAAGTCGCTCGCCTATCGGATCAACAAGAACCGCAAGGCGCATTTCACCCTGATGAACATCGACGCGCCGCCGGCGGCGCTCGCCGAGATGCAGCGCCAGCAGAGCATCAACGAAGATATTCTGCGCGTGCTGACGCTGCGCGTCGACGAGCTGGAGGAGGGTCCTTCCGCGCAGCTTCGCAAACGTGAAGACGACGACCGCGGCGATCGCCGGGGCCCGCGCGGGGATCGCGGCGACCGGGGAGATCGAGGCGATCGTCCGGAGCGTCGCCCGCGCCGTGAAGAAGGCAAGGTTGAAGGAGAGGTCGAATGAGCACCGCCCCCCGCCGCCCCTTCTTCCGCCGCCGCAAGTCCTGCCCGTTCACCGGCGCCAACGCGCCGAAGATCGACTATAAGGACACGCGTCTGCTGTCCCGCTATATCAGCGAGCGCGGCAAGATCGTGCCCTCGCGCATCACCGCCGTTTCGGCCAAGAAGCAGCGCGAACTCGCCCAGGCGATCAAGCGCGCCCGCTTCTTGGGCCTGCTGCCGTATGTGATCCGCTAAGAAGATCGCTCTTTGAAGCCTGCGGCCGCGCCCCGAAATGGGCGCGGCTTTTTTTGTTTCGACCGATCGGTATTCGTCGCTGCCTTGCTTCTCGCCCTGGGCGCCGCCGCCCCCTCACCCCGCCGGCTGCTGCGCGCCGGCTTCGTAAACACCGTCGAGCGGCGTCGTCGAAACGGTGGGCTCGGTCATGAACTGCGCCGCCGCGAGCATGGCGAAGCGACCGCCCTTCGCGACCAATTCGTCGAAGGCGCCGCTCTCGACGATCTGGCCCTGATCGAAGACGAGGATGCGGTCGGCGTTGCGCACTGTCGCCAGCCGATGGGCGATGACGAAAGTCGTGCGGCCCTTCATCGCCGCCTCCAACGCCTTCTGGATCATCCGCTCGGTCGTCGCATCGAGCGCCGAGGTCGCCTCGTCGAACACCATGATCGGCGGGTTTTTCAACAGCGCCCTTGCGATCGAGAGCCGCTGGCGCTCGCCGCCCGAGAGCGAGCGGCCGCGTTCGCCGACGCGCGTCGCCCGCCCGTCGCTCTGATGCGCGACGAATTCCGTCGCCTGCGCCAGTTCGAGCGCATGGGCGATCTCCTCGTCCGTCGCGTCCGGATTGCCGATTCGCAGATTTTCCTCGATCGATCGCGCAAACAGCATCGGCTCCTGAAAGACGACGCCGATGTTGCGGCGAAGCGAGCTTAGAGTGAATTCGCGGATGTCGACGCCGTCGATTTTCACCGAGCCGCTGTCTGGATCGAAGGCCCGATGCAAGAGCCCAAGCGTCGTTGATTTTCCAGAGCCCGTCGAGCCGACGAGCGCGATCGTCTCTCCAGGTTTCGCCGTAAACGACACGTCGCGCACCGCCGGCCGTCGCCCGTCGTAGGCGAAGGTGACGCTGTCGAATTCGACCGCGCCCACCAGCCGCTCCGCGTCGCGGGCATGCGGGCGATCGGCGACGCTCGCCGGCGTGTCGAGGACGCCGAAGAATTCCGCAATCTTCGCGGACTGCTGGAACAGGACATTGACGAAGCCGACCGCCTGTTCGAGGCGGGCGATCAGCATGGTCGCAAAGCTCATGAAGGCGACGATCTCGCCGATCGTCGCCTGTCCGCGCAAATGCAGCCAGACGCCCAGAAGAAAAATCGCCAGAATCGTCAGCGTCGCCGAGGCGCGGCTGGCGACGGCGACGAAGGCCCACCAGGAGAGAACCGGCATCTGCGCCGCGATGACGTCATCGATGATACGATTCAGCGCATGCGACTCGCTTTCGATGCGCGTAAAGCTCTGCACCACCGGGATGTTGCCCAGCGCGTCGGACGCATGTTCGGCGAGCGTCGAATTGTAGCGCTCGACCTGGCCCTGCAGATCTTCCGTGCGTCGCAGGACGAAGCTCGTCACGAAATAAAAGATCACGACGAGCGCCATGAGCAGGGAGCCGAGCCGCCAATTGACGAACAACGTCGCCGGCAAGAGCACGAAAAGCGCAACGAAGGACGCGCAGTTCTCGCGAAAGAACGACAGCCACAGCCCCGACATGGCGTTCGCCCCATCGAGCATGATCTTTAAGAGACGTCCGGAGTGGACGTTGGTGTGAAAACTCAGCGGCAGGCTGAGAACGTGGTCGAAATAATCCGACATGATCGCAAGCCGCCGGCGATGCGCGAGACGATCAGCGTTGAGCCCGACGAGTATGGCGCCGCCGATCGAAAACAGGCCGAAGGCGGCCCAGGCGGACACCAGCGGCAGCAGATCGCTCCATGTCAAAGTCGCGCCGGGCGCCTGCGCGCGCGTCATGCGGTCGATAATGCGCCCAAAGAGCATCGGCTCGGCGAAGGCGGAGACGGCGAGCGCCAGATTGGCCGCGACCAGTATGAGCGCAAGCCGCGCCTGAGGCCGCAACAGCCCCAGCACCCGCACGTAAACTTTAAAGACGGACATGTGACGACGCCTGCCAGCAGGGGAAGGTTCAGCAACGTGCGACGGATCACAACTTTCGCGTTGCCTTCAAATAACGCGGCGACTGTGGCGGACGCGCTCTACAGGGCTGGCCGCTTGCGCGCAAGGTTTGGCGCGCGCGCTGCAGCCGCTTTCGACGGCGTCTTGCGCCGCGCTATTCATCCTCGCCGAAGCGATGGGCGACGAGCGTCTCCAGCGCGTCGAGGGCCGCCTTCGCCTGGGGGCCCGTCGCGGTGACGGCGATCGTCGTGCCCTGGCTTGCGCCGAGCGTCAGAATGCCCATGATCGAGCTGCCGCCGACGGTTTCGTCGCCTCTCGAAACGGTGATGACGGCGTCGAATTTTTCGCAGCACTGCACGAATTTGGCGGTGGCGCGGGCGTGCAGCCCCTTTTTGTTGACGATCGCGAACTCCCGCGACATGGAGTCTTCGGCCGCAGCCTGAGGCAATTTATCGGTCACGAGGTCATTCATTTAGCGTTGAGCACTTTGCTGGCGATGTAAACATATTTGCGGCCGGCGTCCTGCGCCTGCAGCACCGCCTGCTCCAAAGGTTGCGTATCGCGGACCGAAGCGAGTTTGATCAGCATCGGCAGGTTGACCCCCGCGAGAACCTCCACCTTTCCGCCATCCATTACGGATATTGCTAGATTGGAGGGCGTGCCGCCGAACATATCGGTGAGCAGCATCACGCCTTCGCCGCTGTCGGCCTCGCGGATCGCCTCAATGATATCCCCGCGCCGGCGCTCCATATCGTCCTCGGGCCCAATCGAGATCGCCGCAATCTGCTTTTGAGGTCCGACGACGTGTTCGAGCGCCGCGCGAAACTCAGTGGCAAGGTGGCCATGGGTCACCAAGACCATTCCGATCATACGACCCTACCACTCATGAAGACGTCTCTTGCGCGCCGATGTCTCGTAAAATGCGTCGGCCCGCAAGGGCGAACGGAGCCAGATTGCATCCTAGGAGGAGCCGTTGCGCCCGCCGTGATCGCCCCGCTCAACAGGGGCGACATTTTGTGCAACGCGGCGAAATAGGCAAGCGAAAACAGCAGAACTCCGTCAATTTGTCACAACGTTCTGAATGTAAGCCGCAATTCGCGCCGCCGCCCCGACGTTTGCGGCGTTTTCGAACATACGCGGCAGCGTCACGCCGCTCAACCGAGTCGTTGCGTCGTCCTCGTCCGGATATCGTTTCGGCGACTCTCCGGATGCGAGGAGGTCCACTACGGCCCGCAAGACGCAGGCCGGCTCATAGGCGACCCGTAACAGCCCGAGACCGCGCGCCTCGATCATGCCGCGGATCGACGGGTGCGGCCTTGCGATCAGACGGCCGTGACGCGCTTCGAGCGCGACTCGGTCGTCGCCGATAAGCGCCGCGAAAGCGCCGCGCGCCCGCCAGTCGGCGACAAGCTGTAAGCTGAGCGCGCTCTTGCCGGCGCCGGACGGTCCGCGCAGCAGCAAGCCGGAATCGCCGAGAACCAGCGCAGTGGCGTGCACATAGTCGGACGCTGGCGGCGGCGTCATCGCGCCGAAGGCAACCAGACGACAAAGCGCGCGCCGAGCACGGCGTCGCCGGGGCGCCGCTCGTCAGTGCCCTGCGGATGCGCGCGGGTGCGGTTGAGGGCGCGGATGCGTCCGCCATGCGCCTCGATGATCTGGCGAGAGATCGAGAGACCCAGCCCGGAATTCTGGCCAAACCCATGTTCCGGGCGGTCGGTGTAGAAACGTTCGAAGATGCGATCGAACGCGCCGTCGGGAATTCCGGGGCCGTCGTCGTCGACGATGATCTCGAAGCCCTCGATCTGCTGGCCTCCCGGCCCCTTGGCCCGCTCCGGCCACAGCAGCACGCGCACGACTCCGCCGGGCTTTGAAAACGACCGGCCATTGTCAATCAGATTGTTGAACACCTGGCCGAGACGCGAGTCATTGCCGAGAACGCGCCAGCGGCTGCGCGGCGCGTCATACGGAGAAGAGCGGACGGTCAGCTGAATGTTGACGCCGTCGCCGCGATCCACGGCGCGCGTCAAGTCGACGACGGTTGACAGCGCCGCCGAGAGATCGACCACGTCCATGTCGGCGCGCGCGAGTTCGGCGTCGAGACGAGACGCGTCGGAAATATCGCTGATCAAACGATCGAGCCGGCCGACGTCATGTTTGATGATGGCGAGCAGCCTGTCGCGCGACTCCTCGGTCTTGGCGATCGGCAGCGTTTCGACGGCGCTGCGCAGAGAGGTCAATGGATTCTTGAGTTCGTGCGCGACATCCGCGGCGAAATGCTCGATCGCGTCGATGCGGTTGTAGAGCGCCTTCGTCATGTCGCGCAGCGCGCCGGAAAGATGGCCGATTTCGTCCGGCCGGTCCGAGAAGTCCGGGATCTCCTGGCGGGATTTGACGCCGCGCCGCACGCGTTCGGCCGCTTCGGCCAGGCGGCGCATCGGTTCGGTGATCGTATTGGTGAAGAACAGCGAAATCAGCAGCATCACGCCGGCCGAGACCAGAAAGATGCGGATGATGCCCCAACGTTCCGTGACAATCACGGCGTCGATGTCGCCGCCCATGGTCGAGAGGAGCAGAGCGCCGCGCACCGACCGGTAACGCTGAACCGGGACGGCGACGGAAATGATGGTTTCGCCCGTGGCGTTGGCGCGCACCACCGAATGAATATGTCCGTCGAGCGCGCTGCCGACCTCAGGATAGGTTTTGCCATTGCCCATGCCGATGTCTTCGTAAAGCGGCAACTCCGGCCGATGTGACAGCCGCTGGACAAACTCCAGCGATCTTTCGAGGAAGGAGGATGCGTCGAGGGTCGTGGGCTGGCCGGCCGCCGGCGGCAATTCGAAGCGCAGAATGTTCGAACGGCCGGAGACGGAGCGCGAGTCCAGCAAAAGGAAGCCGTCGCGGTCGTAGATGCGCGCCCGCAGCCGCGTCGGCGACACCAGACGCCGCAGCAGCGGCCCGACGCGCTCGGGATTGAGCGAAAACTCCAGCGGAGAACCGCCTTCGGCGCCGCTCGCGCTCTCTCCCGGCGCGAGCTTCAACAGCTTTTCCGGATCGATGGAGATGGCGTCGGTGTCCACCGTCGCCGAGGCCGCCACCGCCGCGGCGATGATCTCGCCCTGCGTCTGCAGGCTTTGCACGCGGGCGTCGATCAGACCTTCGCGAAACTGGTTGAGGTAGAGGAACCCGGCCAGCAGCGCGACAAGCCCGCCAAGATTGAGAACGACGATGCGGCGGGTGAGCGAGGACGAAAGATGCGACTGGACAGTTCGCTGCACAGTTCGCTGCGCCCGCGCCAAACGGACGGAGATCGTCCGCCACAGGCGGGCCCGCGCCGCCGCAGCGTCGCGCGCAGGAACGGTCGCCGGGACCGCCGGACGCGGCGCTTCCGCGACCGGGTCGCCGACGGCGGTCACGTCGCCGTCACCCTCGATGCTTGCGTCCACCTCGCGTTCCCTCCGCGAGAACTCAGGCTTCCTTGAATCGATAGCCTACGCCATAGAGCGTCTCGATCATTTCGAAATCATTGTCCACGACCTTGAATTTCTTGCGCAAACGCTTGATGTGGCTGTCGATCGTTCGATCGTCGACATAGACCTGGTCGTCATAGGCCGCGTCCATGAGCGCATTGCGGCTCTTCACGACGCCGGGACGCAGGGCCAGCGACTGCAAAATCAGGAATTCGGTCACGGTCAGCACCACCGGATCGCCTCGCCAGGTGCAGGTGTGGCGTTCAGGGTCCATCACGAGCGCGCCGCGCTCCAGGACCTTGGCTTCCGATTCCTTCTGAGCCGCGGCCTCCTTGGGATTGGCGCGCCGCAGGATCGCCTTCACGCGCTCGACGAGCAGCCGTTGCGAGAAGGGCTTATGAATGAAGTCGTCCGCGCCCATTTTCAGGCCGAACAGCTCGTCGATTTCCTCGTCCTTGGAGGTGAGAAAAATCACCGGGAGGTCGGACTTCTGCCGCAGTCGACGCAGAAGCTCCATGCCGTCCATTCGCGGCATCTTAATGTCGAAGATCGCCAGATCGGGCGGGTTGGCGCGCAGTCCGTCGAGCGCCTGCGCGCCGTCGGTATAGGTCTGGACGCGATAACCCTCGCCCTCCAGAGCGATGGAGACAGAGGTGAGAATGTTTCGATCGTCGTCGACGAGAGCGATGGTCGGCATCTTCACCCTTTGCTATTTGCGGCCGCAATTTAACGTCCGGGCCGGCGCGACGTGACTGCGCTTTCCGCGCGAAACGACCGCCCCCGATTCCTCGAAGGGCGCGACGTCGATGCTCAACAGTCGACACTCTTATCGACTCGACAGCGGGACGTTCGAAAGGCGCCGTCGACCTGACAAAGTCCGAGGCCAAGGCGGCTGAAATGTGGCCGACGTCCGTTCCCAGGGGCGGCGCCGCCTTGATGCCGCTGGACCGCTTATACACAGTATTGTCGAAAAAATCACCTTGTGCCAGGGCATGCGCGATTAAACATAATGGCGACAATGGGATAGCTTGGCCGCAGCGACAGTCTGGCGGCGCTCCCGGGGGTTGGAAAATCTGGGGTTTTCGCCAATCTGCTAGAGGTTCTTTCAGCGCTGACGCCGTTTGGCTAAGGCGCAAGTGAAAAAAGGCGCAGCGCCGGCGTCAGCCCCAGGGAGTGGATCGATGAGCGAAGATTGGGCATATCAGGTTCGGGTCAATCTCGTCGACGCGGCGGCCAAGCTCGCGCGAAAGGATCCGGAAAATCCGGCGTTAAAACCGCTCAGCGACATTCTCGCCAAACATAACGCGAAGCTTCGGAACCAGCTCGACGCCTTTTCCGACTATGTCGCTGCGGCCGAACAGCGCGGCGAGGAGAATTTCCCGCTCTACAAATGGACCAAGGCGGTGATCGAAGACCCGACGAAAATCGAGAAGCACAGCAAAGCTTTCTCGATCCATGTCGGCGGTGAGGAAATTTATGGAAAGGACGTCGCCGACGCGCTTGAGGCGGAACTTCAGCCCCTCGTCGGCGGCCTACTGGTGACGCGGCTCACCAAGCATGACAGCAACCCCGCCAATAATCCGCAGCCGCCTGCGCAATATCGATAGCGCGGCCCCGTGGCAGCCGGTTCCCCGCGTCATGGCCGCGCTTGTCGCGGCCATCCACGCGGTGGCGCGCCTTCCAAGACTCAATAGGCGCGGTCGCCTCGTGGATGCCCGGCGCAAGGCCGGGCATGAACGGCGCTGCACGCCCGCTCCCTCTCCCGCGCAGCGGGAGAGGGCCGGGGAGGGGGTCTTAAACCGTCGCCAGGAAGCCGGCGATCTCGTCCTTGAGCGCGAGCCGCTTCCTTTTCAAATCTTCGATCGTCGCGTCGTCGGCCGGCTCGACATTGGTCTCCATGCGGTGAATGGCGCGATTGAGCGTGTGATAGTCCTCGGCGATGCGGGCGAAATGGGCGTTTCCGGCCTTCAGCGCATGAATCGCTTCGGCCTGCTCCGGAAATTCTTCGTGCAACTCATGCGCGACATGGCTCATGCGGTCGGTTCCTCCCTGTTTTTTCGCCGTGAGCTTACCGGCTTTCGCGGCGCCGTTGAACAGCCCCGCCGCCGCCTGCGACGATTTGCGGCGCATTCGTCGCCGGGCTGTCGGCGACAGCGGGCATCCAGAGCAATGCCCAATCATCATTGATGTTGCAAATGGATTCCCGGTCGTGCGGCGCGCGCCGGGAATGACGGCGGCCTTGCGACGTGCGCGTAACCCGCTCATCTTGTGAGGCGCGGAGATTTCAATGAACGACATTTCAGACGGCGAATTGAAGTTCACCACTCGCCAAGAACTTGAGGCGTGGCTGGAGAAGCAACCGCGTTTGTCGAGGCGCTGCGCGAAGCCATCAAAGCGTTTGCGAGTTTCATTGTGAAATGAAACGCGTCAATATTGCCGAAATCAAATTTGCGGGAAGCACTGAATCCCAGCAGAACCTAAGGCGTGAGACGACGCCAAATTTCTTGGGCCGCGCCGCAATCTCCGCTTGACGCACCTAATCTTCGCGATTAGGTTCCGCCCACTTTCGACAGGCCGTAAGTTCATGCCGTCGGCGAGCGCCTCGCTCTCGATCCTTCGAACTTAAACGCTGTCGCCTTGCCTGTGACCGCCAAGTGTAATTGGTAATCAGCACGTCGCGAAAGCGACTGACAGGAAGGCACGATCCCGGCGACGGGATCCTCTGCGTTAGAAGCGCCTTGGCCCTTACGGCCATCGGCGCTTCGCTCGTTTGCGCGTGCCTTTAAGGCCATGCGCGGCGGGGCCACCTTGACATCCGCCATTCGCAATCACGCGAAGGACCCTATTGAATGCCGACGATCAGCCAGTTGATCCGCAAGCCGCGCCAAGCGCCGACCTATCGCGAGAAGGCGCGCCATCTGCAGTCCTGCCCGCAGAAGCGCGGCGTGTGCACCCGCGTCTATACGACGACGCCGAAGAAGCCGAACTCCGCGCTTCGCAAGGTCGCCAAGGTACGCCTGACCAACGGATTCGAGGTCATCGGCTACATCCCGGGCGAGGGCCATAACCTTCAGGAGCACTCGGTCGTGATGATCCGCGGCGGCCGCGTGAAGGATCTTCCCGGCGTCCGCTATCACATTCTGCGCGGCGTGCTGGACACGCAGGGCGTCAAGGACCGCAAGCAGCGCCGTTCGAAATACGGCGCGAAGCGTCCGAAGTAAGGAGCCATTCGATGTCTCGTCGCCACCGGGCCGAAAAGCGTGAAGTGATCGAAGACGCCAAATTTGGCGACATCGTTCTCACGAAATTCATGAACTCGATCATGTACGACGGCAAGAAGTCGGTCGCCGAGCAGATTGTCTATGGCGCGCTCGATCAGGTCGAGTCGAAGGCCAAGAGCGATCCGCTCGCCGTCTTCAAGCAGGCGCTCGAGAATGTCGCGCCGGCGATCGAGGTTCGGTCCCGCCGCGTCGGCGGCGCCACCTATCAGGTGCCGGTCGAAGTGCGCAACGAGCGTCGTCAGGCGCTCGCCATCCGCTGGATCATCACCGCGGCCCGCGCCCGCAACGACAAGACCATGGTCGACCGTCTGTCGGCCGAACTGCTCGACGCGTCCAACAACCGCGGCGCCGCGGTGAAGAAGCGCGAAGACACGCATCGCATGGCGGAGGCCAACCGCGCCTTCTCGCACTACCGCTGGTAAGGACAACCGTCATGGCCCGCTCTCATCCGATCGAGGACTACCGTAACTTCGGCATCATGGCCCACATTGATGCGGGCAAGACGACGACGACGGAACGCATCCTCTATTACTCCGGCAAGAGCCATAAAATCGGCGAGGTGCATGAAGGCGCCGCGACGATGGACTGGATGGAGCAGGAGCAGGAGCGCGGCATCACCATCACGTCCGCCGCAACGACGACGTTCTGGAACGGCAAGCGCCTCAACATCATCGACACGCCCGGCCACGTCGACTTCACGATTGAAGTCGAGCGCAGCCTGCGCGTGCTCGACGGCGCCGTATGCGTGCTCGACGGCAATCAGGGCGTCGAGCCGCAGACCGAGACCGTCTGGCGTCAGGCCGACAAATACAATGTGCCGCGCATCGTCTTCGTCAACAAAATGGACAAGATCGGCGCCGACTTCGACCGCTGCGTCGAGGAAATCAAGACGCGCGTCGGCGGCCGCCCGGTCTGCGTGCAATTGCCGATCGGCTCCGAGTCGAATTTCAAGGGCATCATCGATCTCGTGCGCATGAAGGCCGTGGTCTGGGAAGACGAAGGCCTCGGCGCGAAATATCACGACGAAGAGATTCCGGCCGACCTGCTCGACAAGGCCAAGGAATATCGTTTGGCGCTGATCGAAGCCGCGGTCGAAATGGACGACGAGGCCATGGCGGCCTATCTCGACGGCCAGGAGCCGGACGAGGAGACGCTGCACCGGCTCATCCGCGCCGCCGTGCGCAAGATCGCCTTCATCCCGGTGTTCTGCGGCTCGGCCTTCAAGAACAAGGGCGTCCAGCCGCTGCTCGACGCGGTCGTGCATTATCTGCCGTCGCCGGTCGATCGCGAGGCGATCAAAGGCGTCGACGTCGACACGGGCGAGGAGCTGGATCGCAAGCCGCTCGATTCCGAGCCCTTCTCGATGCTCGCGTTCAAGATCATGGACGATCCCTTTGTCGGCACGATCACCTTCGCCCGTGTCTATTCGGGCAAGATCGAATCGGGCACCACCGTGCTGAATTCGACGAAGGAGAAGAAGGAGCGCATCGGCCGCATGCTGCTGATGCACGCCAACAACCGCGAAGATATCAAGGAAGCTTACGCCGGCGACATCGTCGCGCTCGCGGGACTCAAGGACACGCGCACCGGCGATACGCTCTGCGACATGCAGAAGCCTGTCATTCTGGAGCGCATGGAGTTCCCCGACCCGGTCATCGAGATCGCCATCGAGCCGAAGTCGAAGGCCGACCAGGAGAAACTCGGCATCGCGCTGCAGAAGCTCGCCGCGGAGGATCCTTCGTTCCGCGTCTCGACCGATCAGGAAAGCGGCCAGACCATCCTCAAGGGCATGGGCGAGCTGCATCTCGACATTAAGGTCGACATCTTGAAGCGCACCTATAAGGTCGACGCCAATATCGGCGCGCCGCAGGTCGCCTATCGCGAGCGCCTCGGCCGCAAGCTTGAAATCGACTATACGCATAAGAAACAGACCGGCGGCACCGGCCAGTTCGCGCGCGTGAAGATCATTTTCGAACCCAACGAAGCCGGCAAAGGCAATGAGTTCGAAAGCAAGATCGTCGGCGGCGCGGTGCCGAAGGAATATATCCCAGGCGTCGACAAGGGCATCGCGTCGGTGACGACGTCCGGCATTCTCGCCGGCTTCCCGGTCGTCGATCTGAAAGCGACGCTCATCGACGGCGCCTTCCACGACGTCGACTCGTCGGTGCTCGCCTTCGAGATCGCCTCGCGCGCCGCGACGCGCGAAGCGCTGCAGAAGGGCGGCTCGGTGCTGCTCGAGCCGATCATGAAGGTCGAGGTGGTGACGCCGGAGGAATATACCGGTTCCGTCATCGGCGATCTGAATTCCCGTCGCGGACAGATTCAAGGTCAGGACATGCGCGCCAACGCCGTGGTGATCAACGCCATGGTGCCGCTCGCCAACATGTTCGGCTACGTCAATCAGCTGCGCTCCTTCACGCAGGGACGCGCGAGCTACACGATGCAATTCGATCACTACGAACAAGTGCCCGAGGCGGAGTCGAAGAAGGTGCAGGCGAAATACGCCTGATCTCGACTGCTACGGGCAAACGGAACTCTTTAAGAGGAGCACGGCGATGGCCAAGGAAAAGTTTTCACGCACGAAGCCGCACTGCAACATTGGGACGATTGGGCACGTCGACCACGGCAAGAC
>NZ_JABVWW010000034.1 GCF_013350005.1 Methylocystis silviterrae | reverse complement strand
TCGAGAAAATCCTGCAACAGCTCCAACGAATCCCGCTGACGATTGACAACCCACAAGGTCACCAATCGCCGCTTCAGCTCGTCGAGCGTGCCGCTCAGCGTGACGCCGTAGGCCCCTACTCCCTGATTGTTCCGCGCCGCCGTATTGACGATAACGGTCTTATCCGCGTTTTCGTCACAGAGATTGACGAGCCGAATCCAGCCGTCAGCATCGTCCAGATTGACGCCCTCGCACGGGATCTCCTTCTCATAGTTCTGCATGACGTCAGGATTCGAGGTGTCAGCGTCGACCACGACAACCGCCTCGCCCCGCGCCGTCAGAAAATGGATGAGCGCCATTGTCACCATGGACTTGCCGACGCCGCCCTTGCTGCCGCCGACCATGTAAATCGCCTTATCCATTCACCGATCTCCTAGATTTCATCGCGGTCGCGGCGCACGCGGAAAGACGACGCGCGCGGCACAGGTTCAGTCTCGGTAGTCTCGACGGATACGGGCCTTGTTAATTCCGGGGAGCTCGGCGCGGGCCTTTTCCCATTAGCGTTGGAGTGATGGCTTCCCCGCTTCGCGCCGCGCTGGGCTCTTTGTTCCGCAAGCTGCTTCAACACCCGAAACAGCGACGGCGCTGAAATCACAATGCCCTGCTCTCTCAGGTAGTCGAGAAGTTGAGCATTTGTCAGTCCGCGACCTTTCGCCTTCATCAAGGGCGCGTAGATCGCACCAATTTGTTCGCGCAGTGTGAGCCGGCGGTTCGGCTTTAGCGCGTTGATCCCTTGTTTCAGACGCTGCAGGTCCTCACCGGTCAGCTTCATGCGAGCCTCTAATAAAATGGCAACTGTTTAGACCCACTCCCTTCCTTACGCAAGACCTTTATGACAAAGACGCGGAGCATCTTGGAGATTGATCTGATATGCGCCCGATGCGACGGTGATAATGTTATGCGAGTCCGTTGGGGTCTCTGTGTGAGACGCTTTCGATGTTAATCTAAGAGCCTCGTGAGACTGTCTTGATAGTGCACTGAGAGTGGTTCGAGACTGTCTTGAAATCTGCCAAACCCATTGAAAAACGTTGAGAAAATGAGGGTTTTCGGCTATGCAAAGCGAAGAGTGGTCATGAATGGCAGGATAGGGATTTTGTGAAACAAATTCTTTATGTGCGCTCGCCGCGCCGGCCATGTTCGCGTCCGGCAGTTTGCCAAAGGCAAACCGGACGCTAAGGACGATCGACGAATGGCGGACAAGCGACATTACGATCGGCGCAAGACGCGATTTATCGGTTTCCGCGTCGATGAGACGGAGGCGGCGGCGTTTCTGTCATTCTGCGAAGCGAGGAATCTGACGACAACAGAAGCGCTGCGTCGCATGGTTCGCGCGGCCAGCGACATGGGGCCGACGTTTGACGGCGAAGGACGCGTCGAAGTCGTCGAATTGACGCGACAGCTGCGCGCGATCGGCGTTAATCTCAATCAAGCCGTTCATCATATGAACGCGGGCAACGCTTTCCCGGGAGAGAATGTGCGCGCGTGGCTTATCGAAGCGCATGGGATCATGCGGGCGCTCGACGCGCTCTACGCGTCATTGACGTATCGAGCGCGGAGACGCGCCGAGACGGCGATCGAGAAGGACTGCGCCTCATGACGACTCTCGCGGCGCTTGATCTTTCGATTCTGACGGAAGGCTTGCAGCGTCGTCTTGCGGCGAAGAATCGGGTGGCGCTGGACGATCTTGCGGCTGCGGTGCAATCGGCTGAGCGTTACCGCGCGCAAACAGCCAACAGCTCGCGCGCGGCGCCCCGGCCCCGACACGACGAGCGGCCGGACACAGGGCCGCGCGCGCCGGCGCCAGGCGAGAAGTCCCGGGCCGACGATGAATTGCGCGTGAAGCGCGCGGTCGCAGCGAAGGGCAGCGTTTCGCAGACCGACGTCTCGGCGCGTGCGCCCGCCGCGGTTGCGGAAACGGCGCGACCCTCATCGCCGGCACTGGGCGGCCGCGCGCCGGCGACGGGCGCAGCGATCGCATCCGTGCGGTCCGCCTTGATCGCGAAGGCTAATCTTGCGGCCGGCTCGCAGGCGGCGGTCGTCAAGCTCGCGAGTTTCGGTTCTGGCGCGGTACGGGCGAAATCGCTTCTGAACTATCAGAGCGACAAGGGCGAACTGACGCTGGAGCGCCATGATGGGTTGATGATCACCGGGCAGCGCTCCGTCGCCGACTTCGCCGCCACGTGGCGCGCCGAAGATGGCCGCGCGCCGTCCAACGACTTGCTGCAGTTCGCAATGCGGTTCGACCGCAGGCTGGAGGCAACGCAGGCGCAAGACGCGCTTACGGAGGCTCTTCGCGGCCATCACTATGCATGGCGGCTTTCGCAGCATGGCGCGCATAGCCGCGTCGACATCGTCATGACGGCCGCGAGTCGCGAGCGCAATGCGGGCGGCCGGCTTCACCGGATCTACGACAATCAGCGGTCGATTGACGGTTTGCGCGATCGGTTGGAGGGCGCATTCGGCCGGGATGCCGAATTTACCGACCCGAAATGGGCGCATGGGGTCGAGGGCGCCACGACGGCGCTGGCCCGACTTACCCGCGGCGGTGAGATCGAGGTCTTTGGGCCGGACGGCCGTGCGCTCAAAGATGAAGCCGAGCGCCTCGCGCGCGAGCGGCCGAACCGCCCGCCGCGCGCCGCATCGCGTGAGGCCAATATCAGCCTCGAAATCGCCAAATCCTGGCGGCCGCATATGCGATCGAGCGCGCCGCGCGACTTTGCGCATGTCATTTTGAGCGCGAAACCCGGCACGGACAAAGAGGCGTTTATGGACGCCGCGCGGGCGACGCTGGCGCACGCGTTTGCCGGACATGAGTATGTTTTCGTGATGCATACGAACCGAGAGCATATTCATGTGCATGCGGCGGTTCGACTTGTCCGGGACGACGGCAAGCGGCTCGACCCAAAAATTCAGGATTTTTCGCGCTGGCGCGATACGCTCGCGGCCGAAGCCCGTGCCCGCGGGATCGCCATGGAGAATGTCCGGCGGTTCGATCAGGCGCACGCGCCGGCCTACAAGCTTAAAGACGTGAAGATGATGGCGCGCGGTATTGCGCCGGCGAGCGTTCGCCGGCGCGTCGAGTGCGTGCAAAACCGGGAAATTCACAGACCGACGCGCGAGGAAGGCCGGCGGCGCGCGCAGGATGCCGCCCGCCAATGGCGGAACGTCGCCGCCCTGTCGCCGCGTCGATCGCCGCCGCCAGCGCCGGGCGCGGTGCGCCTTTATCGTCTCGACAGCGGCGGCGATCGACGCGGCGCACTGTTTGCCGCCGATATGGAGACGGCTGCGGCTTATGCGAAGCCAGGTGTCGCCGCACGGATAATTTATGTGGACGTGCCGGCCGCTCGAGTAACCGAGCTGAAATCCTCACGCACGCAGCCCGGCAAGGTTTTTGTCGTGCCGCGCGCCATCAGCGCTCAAAGCCGACCGTTGGACGGCGCGCTGAGCGCCGCCGTCGCGCATTTTCAGCAACGCGCCGAGAGCGCTCTACGAGGTCGCGCGCCCTCGACCGACGCAGAGGAGACAGGACCCATGCGAACAGCCGAAACGATGATCGCCGCGCGCGACAGCATGGCCGATACGATTACGAAAATCGACAAGGCGCTTCCCGACGATGAGGCGCGCGCGCAATTCGCCGAACAGTCGCGCCGGCTGCTCGACAAGGCCGACGAAGCCATCGCCGCGCAAACCAATCTCGAACAGCAAAAGGCGGATGTGCAGGGCGACCGCTACGTGAAGCCGGAGCCCGCGCGTGACCTCGGGCCGATTATCACGTTCGAGCGTAAGGGCGAGGAGATCCATTACCACCGACACGATGCGACCGGCGCGCTGCAAACCCTTGCCTTTGTCGACAATGGGAAGCAGCTCGATATTCGCGACTGGGATAACGCGGATTCCGTCAACGCCGCGCTCAAAGTGGCGTCCGAAAAGTGGGAAACGCTCAACATCACCGGGAGCGACGCTTATAAGGAGACTGTTGCGCGGCTCGCCGCCGAGCATGGCTATAAAGTCACAAATCCAGACATGCAGGATCGCATTCGCGAACTGCGCGCCGAGATCGAAATAAACCGCGCGCGGATTGCCGAAGGCCAGGCGCAGCCCGATGAAAGGCACGAGGCCGCGCCGATGGAGCGGCAAGACAAACGAGACGAGCCTGCCCGCGCCGAAGGTCCCACCTCGACGGCGGCCGAGCGCGATATTCGCCTACAGGAGATTCGGGGGCGGGTAGATCGCGAAGCGGCGCGCGAAACGGAACAGGCTTACCGCGCCAGGGAAGCGAAAGAAGCCCATGACGCGCAAACGAACGAGCAGACGCCCTATCGCGCGCAGGCCGAGGCCGCAAGCGCGCGCGAAGCGGATCGATCCATGGAGGACAACACGCGCCGCGAAATGCCGGCCGATCCTCGACAGAGCGAGCAGATGCAGAACCTTCGCGAGCAGCAGTCGCGCGTTCTGAAACAGGAGGAAGAGCAGCGGCGCGTCGACCAGGAGAACGCGGCGCGCATCAATCGCGAGCTGGCGCAGCCTAGGCGGTCGGAATCCGAGGGCGAAAGCCGATAGTGTTGCTCGGACCTGCAGCTTCAGGTCGCTCCTCCTGCGCTCAGCTGGTCATGTCTTCGACGAGGTCGACGGCAGCGAGGTCGATCGGCGCGCCTGGCGCAGAACCCAATGGTCTGCGAGGAAACAGGACGGACTGGTCAAAGCGCGAGCGCCCGCTTGAGATCATCGTGCTCAAAAGCGCTGGCCATGCGGGTGATCTCGGCCGAGCGCGCTCCGACAGCCTTGGCGGCGTCACGCCATGTCGCCGTCACCGCCGCGACCTCTTTGATGATTGCGCGTGCCTGCGGCAGCGTCAGCGCGAAATACTCTGAAGCCTTCTCCAGAAGATCGAGCGAGCACGTGCCCTCGTCGAGGTCGATGTTTGTCGTCAGTACGCGCGCCCTGAGGTCCGTTGGCGTCGGATTGAGGTCATAGGCGGGCGAGAGCGACCATCCTGCCTTGCCGAGCCAGAGGAAGCCGTGGTTGCGCAGATGATCATCGACATTGGAGATCAGCACATTGAAGACGACGCGCCGGTAGAGTGCGTGGGCGTCGGCCTTTCCCTGCGCGCCATGTTGGGCAAGGGCATCTACAATCTCGGGGTAGCTGCCACGCTCGCCGTCCTTGGCGCCCATCATCGCCATAGCGGACAGGAACGGGAGGCGGATCGCGCCGTGGCGATCGAACCGTCGCGACAGCATGGCCGCTTTGCCGGCAACGTCGACGAGTTCATGTTGCGGCGTGACGATGCCGGCTTGGCCGGCCAGCCGCAGCGCGATCCCCTCCCAGGTCTCTATGCTGTAATCATCGGTCTCCTTGGGAAACTTGGCGATGGAGAGATGGCCGTGTTGGTCGATGATTGACGCCTTCGGCCGCGCGCCGCCGAGGGAGGAGCCGGGCGCGAAGATGAGTTGAAGGTCGTCGTCTGTTTCCTCGTCCCGGAGAATCCGCTCGGTGATCTGGAGCAGACGACCAAGCTCGATCAGGGCTGGCACGCCTGCCCCGATCGGCGCCTGGAAGACCTCGTTACCGACCCGACGAAACCGGAGCGCGCCGAGCCGGGTCTCATCGGCGACTCCCAGCAGGTAGTCGCTTTCCGTGAGCGTACGGACAGCGCGGCCTTCGCGTTCGGCGAGCCGACGTTCCGCACGCTGCATCAACCGCCGACCCCAGGTGTCTGGCGCAGAGTCTCCGATCGAGCCGAAAGTCGCGAGACCGGCAGGAGGCGCGAAGGCGCCGCGGGTCAATGCGAGAGCAGGCTGAAGCGAGAAGCGGTCCGCGTCATCGAGCCAGGCGTCGTCATATTCGAAGAGGATCGTCTCCACGCCCCGGACGCGATTGCTCCTCGCCCTTCCGACCGGGCGCGTGCGTCCCTTGAGATCGATGTCGACTTCGAAGTCAGCCATCGCGAGGCGATCCCTTTGGTCGCTTGAGGTGGACGCGCTTGGGCAGGTCGGCGCTCGCAAGCGCTTGGCCGACGCTGTCATTGCCGATGTCGGCGACTTCGCTCAGCCCGTCGAGCAACCCAAGCGCCTGGAGGACTCCGGCATAAATGCCGATGCTGACGTTGGTGTCCCCGGCCTCGACCCTTTGCAGGGTCGATCGGGAGGTGAAGGCGCGTTCGGCCACCACCGCCATCGGCAGCCGCCGGCGTCGGCGGGCGTCGTGAATGTCCGCCCCGAGCTGGCGTAGCGCACGGCGCACTGCGGCGGGAGGATTGTGAGGAGTGGGCATTTGGAGCCTTGACGCTACAGAAAACATAATTGTGTAGCACGAAGATTACAATTTGCCTAGATGGAAGCGCCGGTCCGTCGGCGATCGGAGGCGTTACCTCCCATTCGAGACGCAGGCGCGGCGACCGGACGGTCCCTTGACGATCCGGAAATGCATGGAGTCATTATGGCGAAAGTTTCAAGGAGGCCCGAATGTCCAGTTTCGATCAGATCCCATTCAACGCGGATGATTTCACCGACAATCCGGAGCCGCGTTGTCCATGTCTTTTGCTGCTGGACACTTCCGTTTCCATGCGGGGCCGACCAATCGACGAGCTGAATGCCGGCCTGATTGCTTTCAAGGACGAATTGATGAGCGACAGTCTCGCTGCCAAGCGAGTCGAAATCGGCATCGTGGGCTTTGGCCCCGTCCAAACGATATCGGAATTTGCGACCGCCGATATATTCGTCCCGCCGACGCTGTCGGTAATCGGGGATACCCCGATGGGCGCCGCAATAACTCAGGGACTCGAACTCGTCCGGCAACGAAAGGAAGTCTACAAGAGTAACGGCGTCGCCTATTACCGCCCGTGGATTTTCCTGATCACGGATGGCGGACCGACCGACTCTTGGCGACACGCCGCAGATATGGTTCGCGAGGGCGAACAATCCAAGGCTTTCCAATTCTATGCGGTCGGCGTCGAAGGAGCCAATTTCGAAACGCTTGCTCAGATCTCCGTCCGTCAGCCGTTGAAGCTGAAAGGTTTGCAGTTTCGCGAACTCTTCCAGTGGCTCTCCAACTCGCTCGGGTCGGTATCTCACTCGCAACCCGGCGACGCCGTGCCGCTCGCGAACCCGACGGCGCCTGACGGATGGGCTTTTGCCGGATGAACCATAGCGGATGGCGGATTGCAGCCGCCTCGGCGATTGGTTCGTCGCATGTAAAGCAAGGGACGGTTTGTCAAGACAGCCATGCCTGCCAAGTCCTGACGGACCGCGACGGCGGAACGGTGATAGCGCTCGTCGTTTCAGATGGAGCCGGCAGCGCCGCCTTGGCGGACGAAGGGTCCGATTTGGCATGCCGAACCATCGTAGAGGCCGTCGAGGTCTTCCTCGCTCGCGGGGGACGAGTCTCGGACCTCTGCCTCGACGAGGCCCGCTCTTGGGTCGAAATGGTCCAGGAGGCCATCTCCCTTCGCGCCACGGACGCGGGGACAACCCTGCGGGATTACGCGTGCACTCTTCTCGTCGCCGTCATCGGGGAGGACGGCGCCGCTTTCTTGCAGGTCGGCGATGGCGCGATGGTCGTCGCCGACGAGGGAGGCGAATGGGCATGGGTGCATTGGCCGCAACGAGGCGTCTACGCCAATTCGACCTTTTTCGTCACGGAGAGCGGCGCCGCGGACCGTATGGCTTTCGACCTCGTTCCAAGGAAGGTTGACGAAGTCGCGCTATTCACAGATGGCATCGAGTCTCTGGTCCTGCATTATGCGACCAAGAGCGTCCACGCCCCGTTCTTCGAGAAGATTTTCGGTCCCGTGAGATTGTCGACGGCAGAAGGCCTCGACGTCGCATTGTCCGGCGGGCTGGAGCGGTACCTATCCTCGCCCGCGGTATGTGACCGAACCGACGACGACAAGACCCTCATCCTCGCGACAAGAGTCGAGGCGGCTGAACGCCCTGCCGAAGCGTCACAATGACAAAGCCGCTGCCCAAGGTCCGAGATTCCAAGGGATCTGTTACTCTCGGACGACTGCTTGGACGAGGCGGAGAAGGCACCGTCTACGAAATCGCAGACCGAAGCGGCCAAGTAGCGAAGCTCTATCATCAAGACGTCTCCTCGGAAAAGGCATCCAAGATCGAGACGATGGCGTCGTTGCAAAACGACCGCCTGCTTTCGTTGGCCGCATGGCCGCTAGATCTGTTGCGCTCCACCGACGGCAAGCCTGTGGGCCTGCTAATGCCGCGCGTCGACGGCCACAAGGACATCCACAACCTCTACAGTCCACGCAGCCGCAAGGCCGAGTTTCCTGCCGCGGACTGGCGGTTTCTAATCCGATCTGCCGCGAATACGGCCCGCGCTTTCGCCGCCATTCACGAAACCGGGTGCGTGATCGGCGACGTCAACCATGGCGGCGTCTGCGTCTCGGACAAGGCGACAGTCCGTCTGATCGATTGCGACTCGTTCCAAGTCAGTGTCGGCGCGCGTCGATACCTTTGCGAGGTCGGCGTGCCGACGTTCACGCCGCCTGAGCTTCAGGGGAAACGTTTCCGCGGCGTCGTCCGAACGCCGAACCACGATAACTTTGGGCTGGCGATCCTCATTTTCCATCTGTTGTTCATGGGACGCCACCCGTTCGCTGGCCGGTTCCTCGGGCGCGGAGACATGAGCATCGAGAAAGCGATTGCGGAATTCCGCTTCGCATACGGCGCCAACAGTTCCACGTTCCAAATGGAGCCGCCTCCGAACGTGCCACCCATTGGCATTGCCTCCCCGGCTATCGCCTCGCTGATCGAACGCGCCTTCGCACAGAGCGGCGTACAAGATGGCCGTCGGCCAACCGCAAAGGAATGGGTCGCGGATCTGGATAACCTGGAGAAGCAGACCAAGGCCTGTCGCATCAACGCTTCTCATTATTACGTTGGCGGGCTTGATCATTGTCCGTGGTGCAGATTGGAGGCGGCGACCGGCGCCGTTCTGTTCAGTTTCGTGATCAAGACCGCGCCACTAGGCGGCATTACTGGCAGGATCGATGTCGGCTCGGTATGGGCCAGAATAGCGGCGATCCCGTCGCCCGGCCCGGCGCCGAATCTGCCCGATTGGAATAAAACGGCGCCGTCAAAGGAGGCTCTCGCTCTGGGACGACAACGCGGGTTTAGGAATGCCGCGAAATATGCCGGATTGATCGCCATTATCGTAGTCTTGATGGGCGCCATGCCCGCCGCAGCGTTCATCTGGATCGTTGGCGGTCTGTTCGTTCTGTCAGGCGTTTCGAAGCAATCGGGAGACGGCTCGGAGAGCGCCAAGTTCCGCGACGCGGTGGTGCGCGCCGAGGGTCACTTCAAGACGTTGAAGGCACGCTGGGATCAGGATGCCAGCGACCAACGGTTCACGACCCACTTACGCCAACTGCAACATGAAAAGGAGCAGCTTTTGGATCTCCCGAACCTGCGTCGGCGCCGCTATCAGGAACTCGAGAGAGCACGCGAGCGCGATCAGCGAAAACGTTATCTCGAAGCCATCCAGATCGAACCGGCCAAGATCCCCGGAATCGGCCCGGGCCGGAAAGCAATGCTTGCCAGCTACAACATAGAAACGGCTTGGGACGTCAGCGAAGCCCACATCACGAAGGTGCCAGGCTTCGGACCGGCGCTCACGCGCGAACTGATGAAGTGGCGCCAAGTCGCCGAAAGCGGATTCAGATTCGACGCCTCCAAAGGTGTCGATCCCCGCGACATCGCCGCGCTCGATCGCGACGTCGCCGATATGAAACAAAAATTGGAACAGAGCCTGATCAACGGGCCGCAGGCGCTCACAAAAATTCGTGATCACATTCTGGCTCAGAGAATCGCCTTGAAGCCAAGCATCGAACAAGCTGGGAAAGTCCTCGCGCAAGCCAAGGCTGACCTGAGCGCAATTTAGAATATTTTTTCAACCAGGAAGTCGAGGGGCAAAGATGCGCGTTGGAGGAGTTGAACTATGGCGATGATGCTACGCCCGAACTGTAGCGCGCGCGCTCAATTCCTAGTCGCCATTGCCCTGCCGACGTTCAAGTCATTGTCACTTTTGTAAAAATTCCGGCAAGTCCCAACGCTGTCATTCAAATCATTGCGCCGCTGGACACGTTTCTGCTGGAAGGCGCGAGGATGAAAGTCGATCAGGACGAGATCGGTAAGCTTCCCTTCTTCAAGTGTGCGCCGATCGGCTGCGCCGCGGAAGGACCGATCAGCGACGATGTGATCAGCAAGCTTCTGACCGGCAAGAATATCATCATCACGATCTACATTCGTCCCGGCGAAGGGCTTCGGCATGTTCTCTCGCTCGACGGCTTCGCGGATGGATATAAAGCTTTGAAGTGAATTGCGAGCATCATCATGTGCGGTCGTTTCACACAGCGCCTTTCATGGGAAGAGTTGCACAGGCTTGCCGACCTGATCGGGCAGCCCCGCAACCTCGCGCCGCGCTACAATATCGCGCCGACGACCCAGATCGAGGTCCTTCGGCCTGCGGAGACGGGCGGCAACGAGCTCGTCCAGATGCGCTGGGGGCTCGTGCCCGGATGGTGGAAGAAGCCGCTCAAGGATCTTCCTGCAACGTTTAATGCCCGTGCGGAGACGGTCGCCGAGAAGCCTATGTTCCGAACAGCCTTCAAGACGAGACGCTGCATCATTCCCGCCTCGGGCTTTTACGAGTGGACGGGCAAAGCGGGGGCGAAAACGCCGCACTATTTTTCGGCGCGGTCCGGTGAACCGCTCGCCTTCGCCGCATTGTGGGAGCAAGCCAAGCATCCTGGCACAGGCGAGCCTCTCACATCGGCAACAATTATTGTCGGCGCGGCGAACAACTGGATGAACCGTTTCCATGATCGGCAGCCCGTCATTCTCGACTGGCGCGACGCCAACGCATGGATGCGCCGCGATGATCCAGGCGCGCTCCTACGCGCGCCCCCGGAAGATTCCTTGAATGAATGGATTGTGTCGACTCGTGTCAACAAGGCAGGCGCCGGGGACGACGATGCATCGCTTGTTGATCCCGTTGAGACTGTGCTCCTGTGACGCGGGCAATTTTTATAGCTCTTGGACTTTTATTGAGTGCGAGCTTTGCGCTCGCGAAGTCGCCGCTCAAGCCCGAACTCGCGCCTGGAACGCCAATTGAGTCGCAGCTACAGGAACATGGCCACTATTCCAATTCGAGCGGCGAGGATGTTCACGCGCCAGCACATAGCATCACCGGCGGCGCGCCGGATGGCGCAAGCGCGCGTTGTCGCGATTCAACCTATAGCTTTTCCCATTCTCGCAGTGGAACTTGCTCGCGGCATGGCGGCGTCGGAGAGTGGTTGCGTTGAAAGCGCGACGCTCGCGTTTCAGAAGCGGACCTACTCGCTTCGATCAGCGGCAGGCCTTTGGCGTGAACGTCAGCCGTTCCGTTCACCCGATGTGCGGAACCGCTTGTCGCTTCCGCCTCAACCCAATCGAAGGCGCGCTGAATAGGCGCCATGCCATGGTCGTCCGAGTAGGTTCGCGAACTGCTTACCGCTTTCTTTGCCCCGGCCTGCGCCGCTCGACCTGAATCATCGGTCTATGCCTGGCAGGCGGGTCCCCGCGCCGCAACGGCGTTGCCGTCTTCCACTTCGTTTCAGCCCTGCGGGTGCGGCCCTGTGCTGCCCCCTGCCTCTTCGGCGACCGATCAGGTCGCGGCGGTCGCGGCCGATCAACCGAAGAGGAAAGCCCTCATGTCCCGCGAACCCAAGCTCGACATCCATCAGGAAATCACCAGCCGCATCATCGCCGCCATCGAAGACGGCGCAGGAGAGTTCCGCCTCCCCTGGAATCGTGGCGGCGCATCCGGCCGCCCGCGTAACATCGCTTCCGGCAAACATTATAATGGCGTCAATGTCCTCGCCCTCTGGGTTGCCGCCCTGCATCAGGGCTACGCCCAGCCCATCTGGGGCACTTATCGCCAGTGGCAGGAGAAGGGCTGTCAGGTCCGGAAGGGCGAAAAATCCTCGCTTGTCGTCTTCTACAAGACGTTCACCGTCGAGGCCAACCGAGAGGACGCTGCCGAGTCCGAGACGTCCGAGCGCTTGTTCGCGCGCGCGAGCTATGTCTTCAACGCCGACCAGGTGGAGGGCGACGCGGCGCCCGAGGAGACGCTTCCCGCCACGCCCCTCTTCTCGCCGATCGAAGAGGCCGAGCGCTTCCTCGCCGCGACCGGCGCCCGCGTCACCGAGTCCGGGACGAAGGCCTGCTATCGCCCCTTGACCGATGACATCTTGATGCCCGAACGCACCCGCTTCGCCGGCAGCGAGACCATGTCTGCAGGCGAAGCCTTTTACGCGACGCTGATGCACGAGCTGACGCACTGGACGGGACACGCCTCACGCTGCGGGCGCGATCTGAAAAATCGCTTCGGCTCGGAAGCTTACGCAATGGAAGAGCTTGTCGCGGAACTCGGCGCGGCGTTTCTCTGCGCGGATCTCGGAGTCACGCAGGCGCTTCGCCCGGATCACGCGAGCTACATCGCCAATTGGCTGACCGTGCTCAAGGCCGACAAGAAGGCAATTTTCACCGCCGCCTCCAAGGCGCAGCAGGCCGCGAATTATCTGACGTCCCTCGTCGGCGAGCGCCCGTAGGGCGCCGAATCAACAATCGGCGGAATGACAACGCGGCGGCGCTCGCAGGCGTAGACCATTCGATCATTGCTCAGCGGTCTCCGCTTCCACAGCCCTGGTCAGCGCCGTTAGATCGCCGGGCGTCGGCGTATCCAAGAACAGCTCGGCTTGAACGCTCAACGCATCGACAAGCGCGCCGAGTGTCGCGGCGTCATCTTTCGCGGCGCGCGCCGTGGCCGACTTCACGACGCCAGCCGCGATCTCGGATTGTCCCTTTACCTCAATCAATCGGTCCAGCATGTCGTAGCCAATCGGAACTGACGGCCTCTCAGGCAAGCCGCCGTCACTGGACGGCGCGCCATTGCCGATGTGCGGCGCGATTATCGACCCGGGACTGGCGATCGCCGGGGTGGCCACAGCCGCTGTCCCTGGCGGCGGGGCAGCCGCGCCAATCGTCGGCACCAGTTGGGCTCGTTCATCATTCAACAGCCGACGCGCCGAATAGACTTCCTGCCTCAGCGCGGCTGTCGCCGCTTCTGGCGAGTGCGTCTTCCGGAAGATCACTTTTCGCTTAGCGCGTAATTCGCCAAATCGCGTCGGCTCAATCCGCAGCACATTCAGCAGATCCGCAGTAGCGGCGTTCCTGGCTTCGGTCATCGCGCGCACAAACGCCGTCTCGAAGGCCGACGCGTCGAGATAGAGCGCCCGCGCTTCGCGCATGACACGATCTTTCGCCACAAGATGCTTGAAGCCGCCCGTCGCGCCCGGGGTGACCGTTTCGATTTCGCCGCCCTCCGCGTCCGTCACGTCAGGAATGGCGATCCGATGCGCGAACCGCCGCGAGGCCTCGACCCGTCGCTTGAACCTGGCTTCCTTGAAGAAATGCGCCTTGTCGACGACGGCGCCATATTCGCCGCGCACCAGCAGCACCGCCTTGGTCGCCTCGAGGCGGCGCATCGCCTCGCTCGTCATCAGCGGCTCCAGCTCCCACCGTCCTTGCGTCGTGCGCGTCGCCCTGCCCTGTGATCCGCCGAATCCGGCCCCGACCGACGTGCCCCATCCTTCGCGGCGGACGTAGTGTTTTCCGAGTTCCTCGGCGCAGTAGCGCGCCGTCGTCTCATCGCCGACGCCGATGAGCAGCTTCACGTCCATATTGCCGATGAGCATGTCGCGCGTCGGCTTGCCGTAACGAACGTCGAGCTGGGTCAGGCCTTGGGCGATGACGGCGATCTGAAAGCCGTAGCCGGCGACGAGCGGCGCGCGATCGACGATTTCGGGCATGCGGCCGAACTGAAAGAATTCATCGAGCATCAGCAGCAGCCGATGCGGCTCATCGAGACCCGGCAGATTGCGCAGCAGGAC
>NZ_JABVWW010000033.1 GCF_013350005.1 Methylocystis silviterrae | reverse complement strand
CATGGCCGCCACGCGAAGCGAAACGCGATTTCGACCATCACACCTAGACGACCCCCGGACCCCCGAAGCACCCGTATCCCCCCAGTCGCCGGGAGGACCCGCGAAGGGGGGCAGCTCATGCCTGTCATGCGCGACCTCGTGATTCAGCCGCGTCTTCATCGCGGAAGATCTGCAAGCGCGTTTCACGCGCGCTCGGCTCGATGGCCATGACGCTAATGCCTCGTGCCTTCGCCAGTTCAGAGAAGAAAGCGTCGCGCCCGCGCCGATATTCGGCGAGCTCGCCCTGGTTCAGTCGGCGAGGAATGTCGGGCGACCATTCGCTGCGGATCATCGCGCCGCTGAAAGTCATCTCGACGGTAAATTTTTTGCCGACGCGAAAGCGGGTCGAAAGGTGAGCCGTCACTCGACTCTCCCCCATCGAGCGTTCGCCCCGTTCGCTGCATCTCTCTCCTTAGAGAGAGAGAGATGCGAACAGCGGAACAAGCAGGGGCTGCGAACGGCCTGTTGTTCACATGCGAACGCTTCATTTTTCAATTGGTTATAAGCGTTCGCGTTCGCACCTTTGTTTGCAGCGAATGGTGCGAACAAAAAAGGCAGTTTGTTCGCAGGGTGCGAACGACGGATTTCGGTGTCCCTCATGCCGCTTTCTCCAGCGCCTTTTGGCCCCTTGGGGTGACACTCCACTTGCCAAGCGTCGATTCCACGAGCTTGTCGCGAGAGAGCCTCTGCAGCCTCCTGTTCACGATGCTCTTGGCGCGGCCGATGGCGTCCGCCCATTGCTGTTGCGTCGCGTTCGGCTCGGCGAGCATGGCCTGCAAGAGCGCTTTGTCGGTGTCCATTTCCTGGCGCTCTCGATCGTCGGCTGATTGCTCGGACGCCGGTCGCATCGTTGGCAGGTGAACCTCGCGGCCCTTGGCGTCCAAGATTTCAGGGCAGCCTGTCACCTCGAACCGGAACGGCGCGGGCTCGAACTCCAGGCCACGCAGCTTGCCCTGCCAGTGCAGCAATACGATTCCGGTATCTGGCTTTTTCCAGAGGGTGAGATTGCCGTCGATTTCGTTGAGGATCGCGCCCGAGCCATAGGGCACAAGATTATCTTCGGAAGCGTTCTTGACGGGGTGCGCAGCCACAACAACGGACGGCTGGCCGGCGATCTGCGTCAGCGGTCGCAGGCGACGCATGAACTGCCCGCCCTGCACCGCGTCATTGATGTTGTCGCCATCAAAGAATGCCGCGAGCGTATCGACGATGACGAGCGCGAATGGCTCTTGTTCGGCGAGCTTTGCCAGGGCGGCATGAACGGCCTCGGGCTTCTCGCGGCGATCCAAAATGATGATGGCGTCACCGAGCGTGCTTAGATCGATGTTTAGGAGATAGGCGGCGATCATGAGCCGCATGCGAATGTCGTCGGGATTTTCGCAGGCGAGATATGCGACGCGCCCGCGGTGAACTTCGCGGCCAAGAATGTCTGCGCGGCCGGTGGCGACGGCGAGCATGGCAATGACGAGAAAGCCTGTTTTCCCAGCGCCGGTGCGCGCTGTGAGAGCATAGATCGATGCCGACCGCATAAGCGGTTCGATCGTATAGGCGAGCGGCACGTATTCGCCGGCAAATGTCGCGGCGGTTTTGAATGTGAGCGGGACGACTGGAGCGGCGTGTCCATTCACGACATGGATCAACTCGCCTGGCGGCTCGTATATGCCCGTTGGTTCAACGGGCAGTGGCGCGTCGTCGTAAATAGGCTCATAGCTCGCGCCCGGCGGGCGCTGGCGCGTTTCGCGGCGCCATTCGCCTATGGCTTCGTCGACATCCGATCGATCGCTCACGAGGCCTCCCTTTCCGCGTGGCGCGCGTTCTCTGCCGCCGCAAGATCCCGGAATGTCGACGCCGCGGCCCGAACGTGAAGGATCAATCGCCGCATCTGATATTCAAGTCCAACGTCGTCGCCGATCTCGGCGTAGCGCGCGATGATTTCGGCGTTGGCGCCTATCGCCCCGGCAAGCTCGGCGATGTGTGCGCGGCATTGTTCCGCGGCGCTGGGGATGAAGACTGGAGCGTTCATTTTGAAAGCTCCAGCGTCATGCCGGCGAGTCCGATCAGCGCCGCCTCGGCGCGTCCATCGTCTTTGACGCGCGCGAACAACTCAGCCTTGCTGGGCCATCGTCGGATGGCTTCCGAGCGGGCAGCGTCCTTCGCGCCATCCTTGCCCGCTGGAATGCCGATAAGGCGCTTCCACGTCGGCGGGGTCAGGAAAGTCACAGGAAGGCCAGCGGCGGCGCAAACGCCTTCGATAATGCCTCTGGACCTCCCGAAGGCAAAAGCCCCTGTAGGACCTTCCTTGGGGCGCGCGCCGACATATTCGACGAATGCCTGCGACGCCTGCCAGCGGTAGACGACGCTTGCCAGAAGCGGCGCGCTCACGTTCGGACGATTGGCAGGGCCGTCGCGCAGAATTGGCATGTCGGCGACTTCGATCAGTTCGCCGGTCGGCGAGAGCAGCGCCAGCGCGCCTTTCGCGCCTATGTCGATTCCGAGGATCATCGTCATTGCGGCGCGCCCTCCTCGACAATCGCATCGAGCGCAGCGCCCAAAATCCCGGCGGGACGGCCCGCGCCGTCACTGGTCAGCGCAGCCCGGATTGCCGCTTCAGGCGTTCCGAATTGCAGCGCCAAAGAGAGACAAACGGCCGCGTCGCGTGCGTCGTCCGCTGCATCGTTTGATGGCTTTGAAGCGTCGATAAAAAGCTCTGCTAGCCTGCCGTCCGGGAAGCGGGAAAACGTGGCAGAATAGGCGGCGCCGCGAAAATCAAAGCCGATGGTTTCGCCCGCGCGGCGGTTGGGGAGCGTCTCGCGTTTCATTGAAACGCCTCCCCGAGGAAGGCCAGGACGCGAAGCCCCGGCCATCGGCGAGTGAGCGTCGCGCGGCTCGGAAGCGACGCTTGCGAGGGGGAAGTAGTGGGCTTATGGTCCGAAGTGCAAGCCGCCAAGCATTGCACCTTCAGGGAGCCGCCGCCCGCGTCACGCAGCGGCGGTTTTCCGCATTTTGGGCCGGCCATGCTTCACGCGGCCTCCCCGTTCAGATGACGGGAGCCGGGCACATAGGCTTTCGCCAAGGGACCAAAGATGCGAGTCGAGCGGCCGTGCTTCTCAACCTTCAGAACGCCGGCCTTGATATCTGCGTAGACCGTCGTGGTGCCGCAGAGCTTCAAAGCGCAAACTTCTTTGATTGTCACATAGCCGTAGTCGAGACGCTCAGCGAGCGTGACGCTCGCGACATTCTCAACGGATGACATGATGTAATTTCTCCGTCGTTCCCGCGAATGTTGGCGGACGACGGAAAAACTATGCGCACTTTTCAAATGTCAGAAAATGTTTCTGGTCAAAAAATGTCAGAAACTATTTTTTGACACTCAGGATTTCCTTTTGCGCCGCGCGGCAGGTGCCGATCGCCGCTTTATACTTTTTGTGCATCTCGAGGCCCTTGGCGTTTTCGAGGTCATAGCCTCCGGCAACATCCTGCCTCATCTGGTCCATGACGCGACGTCTTACATCCCCCGGATTCCCGCGTCCCCGCCTCGCGGTTCCGTCCGACGATTTATTTTGCTTTGGCCATTTTTTCAGAACGTCAGCGATGCGAAGGCGCACATGAAAATAAGCATGGTCGCTTGAGCGAAAAACGCCGTCTCCCCGCGCGCTGGCGTAAACGACATCGTCTCTCATAAGGGATAGGTCAGACCATTCGATGGTCGCGATAACTTTTCGCGAAACCCCAGGCGCATCGAAGCCCGTCGCTGTGATCGTTTCGTTTCGAAGCTCACCCCAAAGCTCTTTGCGCGCGTCTTCCAGTTGCTGTTCTTCTGGAAGCTCCTGAAGCGACGCGTGCCAATGCAGCTCGAAGCATGGCGCGGGATCGGTCGATTTAAGCCTTACCGTTCTCTTCCGCGCATACGCAGAAATATCGCGAACACGATCCGCCGAGGTTGTCGCGATCCAAACGATTGCCTGAAGTAGCGTCCAATCGGTAGACGCCATTGGGTCGAATTTTCGATCCGAAACGGCGTCAATGACGAAGCCGAGTAGCTCTATTTCTCGACGCGCGTCGATTTCGGACAATTCATTTTGCTGCAGCTTTTTGTTTATTGGCCTCAATAATGCCGAATGGGTGCGCGCTTCTTCATCAAATTTTAGGTAATAGAAGGTGCATATCCTCCAATTTTTTTGGCTCTCGTGTCGCCTTTCATCGAAAGTCTTTTCCGCCCTTTTTTCGGATAGGCGTAAGTTCGGCGTCGGAAAGCTAGTCGGCCGGTTCCAAATGTCACTTTCGGGCTTGCGGCTTTCCTTAGCGATCTTGAGTATTTTTTCGTCTATCGGCGGCCTTGTGGGGTTTTTCATTTCGGATCCCCCTGACAATATGAGCCCCATGCCTTCATAAGCGCGCGTCTCTTTTCCAGCGCGTCGCCGCGCCGGTAAGCCTGCTCCGCCTTGTCGCCGATCGCATGCGCAAGCGCGGCTTCGCATACCTCCCGCGGAAAATCGGTCTCGTTTCCTGCCCAATCGCGGAACGCGCTGCGAAAGCCGTGCACGGTGGCGTCAAGCACGCCAAGTCGATCCAATGCCTTCTGCATCGACACATGAGACAGCGGGCGTCCTCCACGAGGACTTTCGAAGATCACATTGCAGCTTCGCCGCTCGGAGAGCCTCCGCAAGATCGCGGCGGCCGGCGGCGCGAGGGGGATTCTGTGTGTGCGACCGTTTTTCATCCTGCTCCCCGGCACGGTCCACATGCAATCAGTGAGGTCGATTTCTGGCCACGTCGCGCCGAAGACTTCGCCCGAACGTGCGGCGGTCAGGATTGTGAACTCAAGCGCCCTCGCCGCAACCGCATCGTCTTTGCGCAAACGCGCCACAAAGGCCGGCACTTGCGCGTAAGGCATTGCGGCATGGTGACCTTTCTCGACCGCCGGCCGCTGGGGAAGCAGATGCGAGAGGTGACCGCGCCACCTTGCCGGGTTTTCGCCGGTTCGATGGCCTTGCGCCTTGGCTGCGTCCAATACTGCTTCAATTCGCTGGCGGAGCCGCGATGCTGACTCGGGTGTTTTCGTCCATGGCTCTTTCAAGACGCCGAGCACGGCTTCCGTATCGATTTCATCGACGAAGCGGTTGCGGAGCGGGACTATAACTCCCTCTCTAAGAGTGACGCGCCATTGCTCGGCATGCTTGGCGCTACGCCAGCCCGGAGCCTTAGCCTCTGTCAGCTTGTCGGCGATGTCTCCGAACGTCGGACGGGATTTTGACGCCGTCTTTTCCATCCGGCGAGCGTCAATAGGATTTCTTCCCGACCTTAGGATTGCGCGCGCAGTGTCTCGCGCGTCTCGTGCGTCGGCGAGCCCGACCTCAGGAAATGAGCCGAGCCCCATCTCAGGCCGTCGTCCCTGCCATGAGAACCGATAGACCCACGAGCGCGCTAACGCCGTCGAGACGAAGAGGTAAAGCCCTCCACCGTCCAGATGGTTACCGGGAGGCGCAGACCTGACCCTCGCCACCGTCAACTTTCCGCCCACCTTAAATGGTCCCCCGATTGGTCCCCCATTGCGGCGCGGATGATAGCGAACAAACGCGAACGGCGGAATAGGTCGGCGGAATCAAATACCCAAGAAAATGTGGAAGAAACGCATTTCGGCGAATGTCGGCGAAAGTCACGAGGTTAGACTCTCACTCCGACCAATCAGCGATATTTATTTATATCGCTCGCTGAGATTGAATTTGGTCCGACTTTGGCGGTTGGTGGACTCCATCGCCCACCACGATTCATGCACCGAAAAGAACCGTCCGCCGTAGGGCAGGCCTCAGGAAGGGTCCACTTCCAGCTCCACATCTCCACTGTCTAAACCCAGCAGATGCCACGCATCTAGATACTGACTAAGCCACCCCTTGGGATAAGGGTTGTCGGCCGCCCCAAACACGTTTGTGTAGTCCGGCAGCAGCCGTCTCATCGGCCCATCTTTATGCGGTTGACCCTTCTTTCCGGGATTGGCGAGCCACTTCCGATGCGTATGGGCGAGGACCTCCGCAACGCGGACGCTCGGCAATATATGCAAAACCGGACGAACATCCGTAGCCTTGCCGAAATCGACAAAGCAATAAAACAACCGATCAGACCGGATGTTCTCGTGTTTCGCCTTCATGTGCCAGCCCCCATCTGAGCCGATATCACGACGCGTCTTGACCTGGATCGAACAGAGCCGCGAGCCTTCGATATCAGTAACAACGACGTCTGCGTTGGGGACGCCTTGGGGTGCAAGAGCGGCTATGTAGCCGCGCCGGAGCAACTCGGCCATGACGTGATGTTCCCCGGCCGCGCCTAATAAAGTTGATTGAGGTGGCATCGATTTTCCTCCAGCGTATCAGAATTGTAGATGCGTCGCTGGAGGCATCAAAGCACCTTCCATTTGTCAGCATTTCCGTCTCAGGAATCTCCCTGCAATGTCATGTTGGATCAGAAACTTCAATATTCTTAAAGATCGCGGCGAGGGAGCCTCGTCAAACCCTTTGTCTCACAACTGTCGCTCGGGCCAGGCCGACGTCCGACTGTGTCGCGGCCCGCGTCATCGTCCATCTGCGCTGAGATAGAAAAAGCCCAGCCACAAGGGCTGGGCTTTCCGGGATGCATCTGGCTCGAACAATCGATCAGTATTTCGCCAACACCGGCGCGGAAGAGCCGAAGTTGAAGTGGTAGTTCACGCCAAAGCGGATCGTGTGGAAGCGGGTGCGGTTGTTGACGTTGTTCAACCCCAAGCCGAAATTGAAGCCGTTGTTGTTGCTGCCGCTGAGCTGCGTATAGAGATACTCGGCCTTGACCGACCAGTTCGGCAGCGCAACGAACATATACTCGGCGCCGCCGCCGGCGGTCCAGCCCGTCTGCACCGTGCTGTTCTGGTTCCACCAGCCGTTGCGTTTCACCTCGCCATAAGCGAAGCCGCCGGTGCCATAGACCAGCAGTTGCGGGCTCAGCAGGTTGATGCCGACGCGGCCACGCACGGTGCCGAACCAGTTCAGAGTCGCGGTGGTTACCGGAGGGAGGCCAAAGAGCCAGTTGAAGCTGTTGCCGCCGGCGCCAGAGCCGATGCTGGTGCCCTGGAAGTCGGTCTCGACGCCGACGACGAACATCGGCGTGATCTGGTAATTGTAGCCGATTTGACCGCCGCCGACGACGCCCGCCCGACTGCCGCCATGATTGTTGAAGCCCACGCCCCAAGCGTTGGATGAATTTTGGTCGTAAAATCCGACGCCGAAGTTGAGACCCGCATAGAAGCCCGTCCAGGTCATGATCGGCGGCGGGGGCGGCGGCGGCGCCTTGTAGTACGGAAGGTCGGCGGCCATGGCCGACCCTGTCGTCAGCGCGAAGGCCAAAGCGGCAATAGTCGCCTTATTCATTATACCTTCTCCTAAGGTTAAAAACGCCTTGGGCTGAATCCCTTGCGCCTGGAGCGATAGAACGTAAGAAAATCGCAAACCCTTGCACAGTCAAAGCAATTTACACGCTATTCGGCCCTCCCCATACGCTTTCCGCGCGACTGTGGCGGGGGCGCCACAGCGCAGAGATCCGCAAAAAACGCATCATCGGTCGGGGGCTCTTAGGCCGCGGCTCCGTAAATAGGACGCCTGGTGAACCGCTTTCATCACGATGACAGCGCTGTCGGCAGATCGACGTTTATCGGACCCGCCGGGGCGGGCCGACACGCTGAGCGTCGGAGAGCGGGGCGCGAGCCGAGCCCAAGTCCGGCCCGCGCCGATTCGATCGCTGATTAGAAGAAAAGTCCCAAACTGCCGCCCGCTAGCGCGCCCACAACGGCCGCAGCGATGGTGTTAGGAATGCCGCCGAGGGCCGCATAGGCGAGGCCACCCAAAATGACCGCGCCGACGCCTGCGAAAATGTAAGTGTTGGGCGTGATTTCCCACTCCTTTTCCCCAGACGGCCTTTGATCAGTCATAGCGGATCCTCCATTTTTGCGAGTCGCCCTCAGCCCATCGGAGGGCCGCTTGCTGCGCTCGCGCAGTTTTGGATGAGGCGTCATTTGGCTCCCCGACCCGACGCGTCAATGGTCGCCGCACACATTGCCGATATAATAGCGGCTCGTCGTGACGGAGCAGATGGCTTCGGCGGGACTCTCACCGATCGAATTGATCGACAGAAGGCCGGCGCAATCGCTCACGCCGCCCCAACCTTTGACGCGTCAGTGTCCGTCGTTGGAAAAGTGCTGATAGTCGACGCTTCTTTTCCAATGTCCGCCCCAGCGCCAGCCCTGTCGAGCGAAGGCCCTGGTGACGACGTCGCCGTCGACGATGATCCCGACGATATCTCTCCTGCGCTCGGAGGGCTCGTCGTAGGCGCGCCCGGCTTCAGGCTCGGTTAGGTTTCCTTCCCGGTAGGGATTTTGAACCGGATTGATGTCCACGGCCATTCCATAAGCGTGTCGCGACATCGCGCCACGATCGGTCGTTCGGCAATTGAAGGAGCTTGTATTATTCGCCGCCATCGACCTTGCGTCATCGCCGCCGAATTCATCGATCAGGGACATTCGATAGATTCGAAATTTCCCGCTGTCGTAGATTTCCTCAAAGGCGGCTGCGACCGCTTTTGCGACGCTTCTTGCGACGATCAGCGAGCCGGTCTGCGCGTTACCGTCGAAATCCCGGTAGGGAACCCTCAACAGAACAAGTTCGTCGCGTCCCGGACATGGAAGCTCCGCCCGCCACGACCTTCCCTGCATGTAAGCCCATACTGCGTCGGGGATGGGTTCAGCCGTGACCTTCGCGCCCCGTGCATGTGCGACTGCGCCCGCGAGAAGCAAAAACAGCAGCGCAACCGCTCGGACCCCTGAGCAGCGCATCGTCAAAATCATTTGCGCGCCAAGCCGCATCTTCGTCCGCCAGTGTCGATCATTCGCCTAAAGACTGAGGACCCTCGCCAGGTTCGACGTCATGAATGAGCAGCAAAAACCTGCACTCATATGCTTGAGCATTCGAGTTTAAATGTCGTTAGAACGCCCTTTTTTTTTTCAAAAAACTGTTTGGCGGCGTTTCGCGCGGCTTCATTCACCCAATCTTCGCGGAGCGCTCTCAACGGCCTTTGATCAGAGAGACGGTAACACGGTTGAATTGGCATATTCCGATGCACGCCATCCTAAGAAAGGCGGCGCCTCGATCGTCAGCGCCGCGATGCACACAAATTCGCCGACTCCATCCGCGATCACCATGTCGCCGATTGTGAGTATCGCGAGTCCCTTGCAGATTTCCGAGACGGCAAAAATGCCGTTTGCCCTAGCCATGCCAACCAACTTGCCGAGCGGACGGTCCGTCCGAGTAGTAAGTGCATTCGCCGAAGAGACGGCGATCTCTTTTTTTCCGGGCGACCGCCCGACAGATGATGGCGCCCGTGAAAAGCCCATGCCTAGCCTTCATAGATGGAGGTGTTGTTCCTCTACCTTGAATTGGGAACGCCAATATGGCCGACATGCGGCCCCACCTAGGCGCAAGGCGTGATGGAACGACGCGCGCGCCCGGTCTCTGACTGAAGCGTCGCAGCGGGGCGTTCCTTGCGTCTCAACGAACTGGCGTGTTTCTCAGCACGCCCACGCAGCTATACTTCTATCCCTAAGCTTGCGCGGCCGAGGCAATCGCAAAGCTTAATGTTTTGCAAAACGCTCTATGGCGTTGATAAACGCCTCCGGCGAAGCGGCAATGCGTCGAACGATATGCATCGGCAGTTGGACGAGCATCTGAACGGTCGAGACGGTGGCGATGACTTTCGACGCGGAAACGAGACGCTGCATTCGGCTCTCCATACTTGGTCTGCGCGGCGCTGCTATGCGGGGAGGCGTTCGTCGGCGCTGAGCGAGCGATCCTGAGGTATTGCGAGCGCACACTTTAAGCATGCCCGCGTTTCGGCCGGGTTGCCGCAATGTTGCCGGTTGTTTCGGGCTTGGGGCGAATTTGTGCGGCGCACCGCCCCGCTTCGGTTATTTGCCGAGAATGTCCGCCCGCAATCGGCCGGCGACGATATCGACCGCCGCCGCGACCGCCGGCGATATCGGCGCGCCGATCTCGAAGGTTCCGCCTTCGATCGCATAGACGACGCAGCGCGAAGGCAATGCGCCCAGCGCGCGGGCGAGCTCCAGAGCTTCGACGAGGCCGAAGCCATGCGTCGATGCGCCAAAAGCCGCTCGCGGAAGCGGGCCTGCGCTGGCGTCAAAGCGGCGGATTTCGCCAGGTTCCGCCCCCGAAACGCAGGCGTCGACAATATAGGCGGCGTCCGCGCCCTCGAGCCGCGCCAATACGCGCGTCGCCTCGCCCTCCTCCTCGATGATTTCGACGTCGGCCGGCGACGCTCTCAGCGCTCGCGCGACCGCGCGGCCCGCCGCGTCGTCGCCGCGATCGGGATTGCCGATACAGAGCACAATGATGCGCAGTGCTTCGCGCGCTCTATCCGCCCCGGTCGACATCGAGCCGCAGAAAATGCGTCGCGCAGGAAATGCAGGGGTCGTGATTGCGAATGGTCTGTTCGCAGCGGTGACGCAAGGCATCGTCCGGCAAATCGAGCCAAGCGTTCGCGAAAATCTTCAGATCCTCTTCGATGCTCGGCTGGTTCTGCGACGTCGGCGGCACGATGCGGGCGTCGGCGATCTTGCCATCGGCATTGAGGCTGTAGCGATGATACAGCATGCCGCGCGGCGCCTCGGTCGCCGCATAGCCGGTTCCCGCGCGCGGCTCGATTGCGACTGCAGGCCGCTCCGGCTCTTGGTAGTCGTCGATGATGCGCAGCGCCTCGTCGCAGGCGTAAAGAACTTCAACCGAGCGAACGATGATGCTGCGAAAGGGATTGGCGCAGACGGGCCCAAGTCCTGCGTCGCGCGCCGCTTCGCGCGCGATCGGCGAGAGAGACGCGGCGTTCAGCGCGTAGCGCGCCAAGGGCCCGCTGAGATAGGCGCCGCGCGCCTTGATATGCGCATGCAGCGCGGTCGAATGTTCGACGTGGCTCTCCTCGAAATGTTCGTCATATTCAGCGGCGGCGATGTCGAGCCCGCGGCTTGAGACGATGCGGCCCTGGTTGAAGGGATATACGCCGTCGCCGCGCAAGGCGACGAATTCATAATCGCGCTCGACATCTGGGAAATCGAAGCCAGCCGTCCAGCGCACGGTCGCGAGCGCCCCGTCCCGCGCGCGCTTCAGCTCTTCGGCGAGCGGCTGAAGTTCACGCCGGCGCGGCGCGCGATAAAAGCCGCCGACGCGGACATTGATCGGATGAATCTCGCGGCCGCCGAGCAGCGCAATGATCGCATTGCCTGCCTTTTTGAGATTGAGGCCCCGGCGCACGATGTCGGCGTGATCGCGCGCCATTTCGATCGCGCCCGCGTAGCCGAGGAAATCCGGCGCATGCAGCATGTAGATATGGAGCGTGTGGCTCTCGATCCATTCGCCGCAATAGATGAGCCGTCGCAGGTCGCGTAAGGGTCCATCGACGACGACGCCGAGCGCGTCCTCCATCGCGTGAATCGCGCTCATCTGATAGGCGACCGGACAAATGCCGCAGATGCGCGCGGTGATATCCGGCGCCTCGGCATACATGCGGTCCCGCAGGAAGGCTTCGAAGAAGCGCGGCGGTTCGAAGATGTTGAGTTCCGCCGATTGCACGACGCCGTCACGCGCGACGACCTTGAGCGCGCCTTCGCCCTCAACCCGGGCAAGCTGATCGACTTTGATCGTCTTAACGATCATAACGTTCGCTTTCCTTACGGAAGGCATCGGCATTGGCGTTGAAAGTACGATAGACGCGCTTCAGCGCATCCTCATCCATGCCGAGCTTGCCCAGCCAAACCGACAGCGACGGCGCGTTGGGCGTCTCCATCGGGCCGTAGCAGCCGTAGCAGCCGCGATTATATGAGGGACAGAGCGCGCCGCAGCCCGCATGGGTGACAGGTCCCAGACACGGCGTTCCGTGACCGACCATGACGCAGAGATTGCCGGCGATCTTGCATTCGACGCAGACGCTATGCGGCGGCGTTTGCGGCTTGCGCTCGGCGAGGAACGCAGAAATCGTTTCGACGAGCTGCCGCGTGCTGATCGGACAGCCGCGCAGTTCGAAGTCGACCTTCACGTGATCGGCGATGGCGGTCGACGTCGCCAGCGTCTGGATATAGTCCGGCCGCGCATAGACGATCGCCGCATATTCGCGCACGTCGGCGAAATTGCGCAGCGCCTGAATGCCGCCTGCGGTGGCGCAGGCGCCAATCGTAATTAAGAACCGCGACTGTTTACGGACCTCCTGGATGCGCGCCGCATCATGCGCCGTCGTCACCGAACCTTCGACGAGAGAAAGATCATATGGACCTCCAACCGACGCGCTCGTCGCCTCAAGGAAGTGCGCGATCTCGACTTCGCCGGCGATCTCCAGCAATTCGTCCTCGCAATCGAGGAGGCTGAGCTGGCAACCATCGCATGAGGCGAATTTCCAGACAGCGAGCTTTGGTCGAATGCGCGCCACGTCACAGCTCCCGATAGGCGAGAAGATCGCGCACGCGGTCGTAGCGGTGGACCGGCCCGTCCTTGCAGATGAACAGCGGACCAAATTGACAGTGGCCGCAATGGCCGATGGCGCATTTCATGTTGCGCTCCATCGAGACGAAAATTCGTGAATCTGCGACGCCCGCGTCTTCGAGCGCGAGCGCGGTCGCCCGGATCATCACTTCCGGCCCGCAGATCATCGCGATCGCATCGGCCGGATCGTAGCGAAGCTTCGACAGCAAAGGCGTCACATAGCCGACGTCTCCGGTCCAATCTGGTCCGGCGCGCTCCACAGCGACGCGCAGCTGGAAATCGGGCGTCCGCCGCCATTCTTCAAGTTCGCTGACAAAGATGAGGTCGTCCGGCGTGCGCGCGCCATAGAGTACGCCCACCCGGCCGTAGGCGGCGCGATGGCGCAGCAGCCAGTAGATCGCCGGCCGAAGCGGCGCCAGGCCAATGCCGCCGCCAATCAGCAGGACGTCGAACCCCTTGGCTTCCTCGACCGGCCAACCGACGCCGAAGGGACCGCGCAAGCCCACTTGATCGCCGGCCTTCAATCTGCCGAGCGCCGCGCTCACCGGCCCGACGGCGCGGATCGTATGGGTGAGCCGCTCTGGCGCGTGCGAGTCGCCGCTGATGCTGATCGGTATTTCGCCGACGCCGAATGCGTAAAGCATGTTGAACTGCCCCGGCGTGAACGGCGTCGCGCGCTCAGGCGCGAGATCGAAGGTGAACACCTCCGCCGACTCGCGAATGAATCGCGTCACCGGCGTCATCGTCGGCGCCATCGGATAAGGCGGCGCGCAGGCTTTAAGCGTTTGCGGCATCATACATCCCGAGCGCCTGCATGCGCGCCGACTGCAGACGTTTGACGAGCGGCGGAATGAAGCGCTTCATCATTTCATAGCCGACGCGCGGATCCGCCTCGCATTTGCCGCGCAGACACTTCCCGTCGAAAACGATAGCGCGCGTCAGTTCGATGGCGCGCGCGTCGAATGACGACCGATAGGGCGGAATGAGCCAGTCGGCGCCGAGAATTTCTCCGCTCTTGACGGTGAGAAAGGTGAAAGCCCCGCGCCCCGGCACGAAAGTCTCCAGCGCCACGGCGCCGTGTCGCACGAGATAGAAGGAATCGGCCGCGGCGCCCTCACGATGCAGATAATCGCCCGGCTGCAGGATGACGTTCTTGGCGCATCCGGCGACAAGCGCCAATGTCTCTTCATCGAGCCCCTCAGCGAAGGGATGATGACGCAGCAGATCGGCAATATCTTTCATCGCGATTCCTCGGCGCAGGCGTCGCCGCCACGGATGGCGCGCACCTCTTCGGTGATGTCGATGCCCACCGGACACCAGGTGATGCAGCGCCCGCAGCCGACGCACCCCGATGAGCCAAACTGGTCGATCCAGGTCGCAAGCTTGTGAGTCATCCACTGGCGGTAGCGCGATTTTGCGCTGGCGCGCACGCTGCCGCCGTGAATGTAGGAAAAATCCATGGTGAAGCAGGAATCCCAGCGGCGCCAGCGTTCCGCGCGCGCTCCGGAAAGATCGGATGTGTCTTCCACCGACGTGCAGAAACAGGTCGGACAGACCAGGGTGCAGTTGGTGCAACTCAGACAGCGCGTCGCCACCTCGTCCCAGCGCGGATGCTCGAGATTGCTCATCAGCAGTTCGTTGAGATCGTCGGACCGCATGTCCCGTCCCATCGAGGATGCGGTGTGTTCGATGACAGCCTCACCGGCTTCGACCTCGCGACTTGACGCAAGCCGATGCGGAACCTGCGCCAGGAGCGCGCGCCCCTCGTCGCTGCCGATCTCGACGAGAAAGCTATGCTCTGTCTCCTCAAGAAGCTCGGTCAGTGCGATGTCGAACCCCTGCTCGACGCGCGGACCCGCGCGCATCGAAACGCAGAAGCACGTGCCTCCCGCCTTGCCGCAATTGACGGCCACGATCAGCGCGCGTTCACGCACGGCCTGGTAGTGCGGGTCGACGTACATGTCGCTGACGAGAACCCTGTCCTGGATCTCGATCGCGCGAATTTCACACGCCCGCACGCCGATAAAGGCGAGACGATCAGTCGGCGGCGCTTCGGGCGTGACGCTGGCGTTCTCGCCATCGCGTTCGGCCGTCCAAAGTCGCAGCTTTGGCGCGTACAGAAATTTTTTCCACGACTGCGGCCCGACGGAATATCCAAAGAGCGCCTTGTCATCGCGATGGGCCAATCTGTAGCGGCCGCCGTCCTGCTCATCCGTCCATCCGCGCGGCAGATCCTCGACAGATTCGATATCGTCGTAAACGATCGCCTGATTTTGCACGGTGGGGCCGATGGCGCGATAGCCGCCCGCCCGGATCGCCCGCAGCAAGGCTTGCAGGCCCTCGACCGTGATGGTCGCCGCCGCTTCGTCAGCTTTGGCCATGAGCGCTCCTAACCCGGCTTCCTGCCCGCAATCTCAAATCGAACCACGCCGGATGTTTCGTCAAGTCTAGCCTTTGCCGGCGTCCTTGTGACGCGAGGATGACATTCGGACGACGTCCCGCACACGCAATTGTCGTCTTCCCCCGTGACTTCAACCGCCTCACGCGATCCTAGAGCCCGAGTTTACCAGCAGCCGGACGAGCCCGGCCCAATTCCCTTCGCGCCTTGCTCGGTCCCCGCGCACGAACTATCTTGACCTTCTAATTCGGCCAACAGGCACGCGGGACAAGCGGGGATAGTCGCCGCAGCGTCATTCGCGCCCGAACCAGTGAGGATTGCTCATGTCCAATAGCTCCGACCCGGCCGAACCCAAGTTGCCCGATGTCTCGCCGGAGCCGGAGAGCTGGGCGACGACGCTCGAGCACGGCTTCGAAGAAATCAGGACCCAGTCCGCCGGCGTTCTCTTCCTCGACGTCATCAAGATCGACCTGCCCTATATCGTGATGCTGTCAACGGCCGTGCTCGGCATCGGCATCGTCACTTTTACGGGACAGCCGGTCGCCTACTACTGGGAGTTCCTGACGCCGGTCTATTGTGCGATCTGCATTTATATCGGTTGGCGGCACACCGAAACGACGCGTGAACGCACGCGGCTGGTCTGGACCCAAATACTGCACTGGGCGGCGTTTCTCTTCGGCATGTGGCTGATCTATTCGCCGCCGCTGCGAAAACTGATCGACGTCAATGCGGCCGGGCTCAATCTGATGGTGCTGCTCGCTGTCGCAACCTTCGTCGCGGGCGTTCACGCCGCCGCATGGCAGATCTGCGTCGTCGGCATTATTCTCGGAATTTTCGTCCCTGCGGTGGCGATCGTTCAGCGCTCGTCGCTGTTCATTCTCGTTTCCGTTCTCGGCATATCCTTCATCGCCGCCAGCATCTACATCACGCTGCACTCCCATCGCCGAAAAGCTCGCGAGGCGGAGGAGACCGTCTAGAGCAGGTTCCGAAAAAGTTGCCAGACTTTTTCGATGAGAACCTGCTCCAACATTTTGATTTTAAGCGATTCATTATCGATCACGTGAGACCATGTGACCAATAAGCGCTCTAAAGGGGTGCGCGCCGAAGAGCCATTCGGCGCGCAATCCGATCAGGCGGAGGTCGGCTGCGCCGCCAGCGCGGCGCGGATGGCGTCTTCCTTAGACTTGTCGAAGGACGTCCGCAGCACCACGCCGCCGACGCCTTTCAGTCCTTCGAGAACCTTGTCGGTCGTCATCTTGCGCACGAGCAGGAACAGTGCGGCGCCGCCGGGCGGAACCGCGGCCGCCACGTCCTTCATGAATTTGTCGTCAATGCCGAAGTCGGTCAGCGCGCCGGAGACGGCACCGGCGCCGGCGCCGATCGCGGCGCCTGCAAGAGGCATCATGAAGATCAATCCGATCAGAGCGCCCCAAAAGGCGCCGGAGACTCCGCCAAGGGCCGTTGTGTTGAAAAGCTGATTGAGCTTTATCGCGCCATCGGCATTCTTTACGGCGACGACCGCGTCGCCGAGTTCGATCAGATATTCCTTCTGCATGGTGAAGAGCTTCTGCCGAACTTCTTCGGCCTTTTCTTCCGACGGAAATGCAATCACGAGAAGATCATTCATTGGCCTCTCCTGTTCTGCGCGCGGATCCCGCGCGCCGCCATTGACGATCTAGTTCAGTAAAAAAAGCAAGACAATGCGCCGGTGAGCGGCTGAGGCGGAATGAATAGACCGAACGACGGTCGGCGGACGCCGCCTTCATCGCCTCCACAGCGACGTTGGCGGGCCAGCCTTTCTTTCATCAGACATTAGTTTTCGCTACGGCGGCGCGACGGCGCGACCTCGCAGCGGGCGCGCTGCGGGATACGATGCGGCGCGGCATACAGGAAACAGAGCGGCGACAGCGCCGCGGCCAGCAGTAGCATGACGATCACCATAGGAGTTTCTCCCGGTTTTTTGTGCTTCGCCGCCCGCCGCGAAGCGGGCGGCGAAGTCTCGGATTACTCGGTCAGGAGGGCGACGCCTTCCTTGCCGATCAGACGCTGAATGTTGATCAGCAGCTGAAGCACGACGCCG
>NZ_JABVWW010000032.1 GCF_013350005.1 Methylocystis silviterrae | reverse complement strand
TTGGTGCGACGGCTGTTCCGATGTCCGTGTTGCCAACGAAAAATCCAGCGGCAAACTTTATGACACAGTAAAACTAGGAGGGCGTCGTGGAAAGCGCGCGTAAACTTTGGATCTCGCTCATCACCTTATTGGCGCTGTCCTTTGCCGTGCTTCTGCTCATCGGTCGAGAGATAAGTGTCAAGGCACCGCCATTACCCAAGCGCGTCGTTACGGAAACCGGCCGCACGGTCTACACCCTCGCCGACATCCAGCGGGGCCGGCAGGTATGGCAGTCGATCGGCGGCATGCAACTCGGTTCCGTCTGGGGACATGGCGGCTACGTCGCGCCGGACTGGACCGCCGACTGGCAGCACCGAGAACTCGTCGCCATCCTGGATGCGTGGGCGCGCCGCGAGTTCGGCGCCGGCCGATACGCTGATCTCAACGAGGAGCAGCAGAGTTCGCTTCGCGGACGGCTGCGCCCGATGATGAGGCGAAACACGTTCGATCCGAAGACTGGGGCAATCACTGTTTCTGAGGAGCGGGCTCAGGCGATCGACCTCGTCTCGAGCCACTATGAGAGCCTGTTCGGCGACGATCCGCGCAGCGCGGAGCTTCGCGAGAACTACGCAATGAAGAACGGCACTGTCGCCGACGCCGAGCATCGGCGGGCGCTAGGCGCCTTCTTCTGGTGGACCGCTTGGGCCGCGACCACGGAGCGGCCGGGAAGCCGCGTCAGCTACACCAACAACTGGCCGAGCGAACCGCTGGTCGACAACCGCCCGCCTGCGACCACCTTCATCTGGTCTGCGTTCAGCGTGGTATTCCTGCTTGCCGGCATTGGCCTGCTCGGCTGGCACCGCGCCGTCAGCCATGCGCGCGGCGCCGAGACGTGCGATGTGCCCGCGCGTGATCCGATGCGCAACGTAAGGGTCACGCCGTCCATGCGCGCGACCGCCAAATATTTTTGGGTGCTCCTTGCCTTGTTTCTCGTCCAGATCCTTTTCGGCGCCATAAGCGCCCATTACCAGGTCGAGGGGCAGCTGTTTTACGGCTACCCGATGGCGGAGATCCTCCCCTATTCGATCACCCGCACCTGGCACACGCAATTGGCCGTCCTGTGGATCGCCACCGCCTGGCTGGGCACTGGGCTCTACATGGCGCCGGCGATTTCCGGCTACGAGCCGAAATTCCAGGCGCTCGGGGTAAATGTGCTCTGGATCTGCTTGCTGATCATCGTCGTCGGCGCCTTCGCGGGCCAATGGCTCGCGGTCATGCAACGGCTGGGATTGGAACACAATTTCTGGTTCGGGCATCAGGGCTGGGAGTATGCCGATATCGGGCGTTTCTGGCAGTGGTTCCTCTTTATCGGACTGCTGCTGTGGCTCATCCTCGTCGGCCGCGCATTGTGGCCGGCGCTGCTGGTAAAAAATGAGTCGCGCTCCATCGTCGCTCTTTTCTTCCTCTCGACCGTTGCGATCGGCCTGTTCTACGGCGCGGGGCTGATGTGGAACGAGCATACGCATCTGTCGATGGTCGAGTATTGGCGGTGGTGGCTAGTTCACTTGTGGGTCGAAGGGTTTTTCGAGGTGTTCGCCACCGCCGTCGTCGCCTTCCTGTTCACCCGCCTTGGCCTGATCGCAGTCCAGCCGGCAACTTCGGCGGTGCTGTTCGCGACGATCGTCTTTATGGCCGGCGGCGTGATCGGCACGCTCCATCATCTCTATTTCGCCGGAACTCCGACGTCGGTGCTGGCGCTTGGCGCCAGTTTCTCCGCGCTAGAGGTCGTGCCGCTCGCCTATATCGGCTTCGAGGCCTATGAGCATTGGCGGTTCTGCGGCGCCACGCCCTGGATGCAACGCTATAAATGGCCCGTGCTGTTCTTCATGGCTGTCTCCTTCTGGAATCTGGTGGGAGCCGGTCTGTTCGGTTTCCTGATCAACCCGCCGCTCTCGCTCTATTATATGCAGGGGCTGAACCTGACCCCGCTGCACGGCCACACGGCGCTGTTCGGCGTCTATGGAATGCTCGGCATCGGCCTCGTGTTGTTCTGCCTGCGCGGCATGATGCCCGAACTCGTCTGGAACGAGAAGATCCTCAGCATCAGCTTCTGGTGCTTCAACGTCGGGCTGGCGATGATGGCGTTGTTCACGCTCCTGCCGCTCGGCACGCTGCAACTCCTTGCCGCGATCAATGAAGGTTATTGGTACGCCCGCTCTGAGCAGTTCATGCAGCAGCCGATCGTCGATCTTCTGGTATGGATGCGCGTGCCAGGCGACACCGTCTTCTCAATAGGCGCATTGGCCTTCGCCTGGTTCGTCGTCAGCCTGTGGCTCCGGCCGCGCCGCCAGCCTCATGAAGTGGAGAAGGAGGACAGGGAACTGGAGGCGGGGCCGGTGAGGCGCGTGGCGTGATCCGCCACTCGCATGGAAGCCTATTACCTCGAGATCCGCGCTGTCCACATCGCGGCGGCGCTCGTGAGCGGCGGCTTCTACCTTATGCGCGCGCTCGCTTTGAACTTGCTCGCGGCGTCATGGCCACTGTCGCTGCTCGCGCGGCTTGCCTCCTACGCGATCGACGCCGTGCTCTTCACGGCTGCCCTCATGCTGACGGCCGTCACGCGTCAATACCCGTTTGTTGACGCGTGGCTGACCATGAAGGTGGCGGTCATGCTGCCGCTCTACATTTTTCTGGGTTACTGGGCGCTTCGAGCCAAGGCGTTCAAGTTGCGGTTGGCGGCGATGGCCGGCGCGATCGCGGCTTTTCTTTTCATTTATAGCATCGCACGCACGCACAGCCCGCTTGGCGTGTTCGCGCTTGGGTGAGAAACGGCGCCAGCTTGGTCGGCCTTGCCTCGAACTCGCCTTCACGTCGTTGGGTGCAAGCGCTTCGTCGTCAACATTCCGAAATAAAGCACCACGAAGAGGCCGTACGCCAGGCTCCACATCCCGCCGGCGACCGCGAGGGCTGTGAAGTAGTGCTCGCCCGTGAAAGGCGTGCCGATGCGCAGGATGGCCGCCAATGTTATGGCGACGTAGATCGCGGCCGTCCACTGATCTGCGACAAGCGGGCGCCCGGTGTGGCCGCGCGTTGCGCGGGTCATCACCGCGAGCGTCATTGTTCCGATGGCGCCCACGGTGAGCGCATGTAGAGGCGCTGCAGGAGCGGTGACCCCCAATAGTTCGTTGCCGCCCATGAGCAGGAAGCCCAACGGAACCCAGCCATAGCCCAGATGCAGCACGAAAAGCATCGGTTCCGCCCGCGTGCTGACGCCGCGCCAGCGGATAAGACGCAGAAAGAACGCCGCGCCGGCGACAATGAGCGGAACCGCCGTAAGTCCGGCTTCGGGGAACGCGACCCAGGCGATTAGCGCGACGAGCGTCGCCGCCAGCGCGAAACGATCGAGCCCGCCGAAGGACGCTGGCTCGACTCCAGCTGGCGAATTCTTGACCAGCCAGTTGCGGGTGAAGCTCGGCGTGATGCGCCCGCCGATGAGGGCGATGAGCATAACGAGGGTGGCGACGCCGACGCGAGCCCCGATGGCGCCCGTTGCGGCAAGGTCCATCGCTTGGAGATGCGTAAGCAGATTCCCGGTGAAGAGAAGCGCGAGAGCCGCAACCATGGGCAAGTTGCGCCAGTTCCGCCCAGTGGCGATCTCGCGCGCGACAACGAAAATAAAGACCGCCGGAAAAGCGAGGTCGAGCGCCGCGGAGACAAGCGCAGGCGCGCTATTCGAAGCCAGCACGGCGATGCGGCCGAGGAGCCAGAGGGCGGCGAGGCCGGCGAGCGGGACGCCTTGCAGGGGCATCCGACCAGTCCAGTTTGGAATCGCCGTCAGCAGAAAGCCCGCGACGACTGCGCCGCCAAAACCGAAGGCCATTTCATGCGCGTGCCAGATAGAAGGCGGGAAGCGTGTTGGCAGTTCGGCCGCCGCCTCCAGATAGGCGATGGAAAGCGGCATTCGTCGCCGAGCCGCTCGCCCTTCACCGCTGGTTCATCAACGGGCTAAGTCCGATCCTGAAGGAACCTTTATTTTGATCGAACGGATGCATCGCATCCTGCTTGTCGGGAGCCTGATCACAATTCTCGGCGCCGTCGCGGGAAGTCATGGGGGATTGCAGCCTTGATCAGTGCGAGGTGCTTCGAGCGTTCCGTGACTCTTTTTTTAAGTGTCTTACTGGTCCCGCCGAAAGCGTCGAGCGCCTCGCAGAAATCTGACTGAGCCTGCGTCGAGAGGACGTTTTTCCGGTTACATGGCGGCGCCATGCATTCGTTTCTGTTGCGGTGCGATTTTTTTGTGCCGGCTGATGGCGTGCGATGGCTCGTCGACGCCTATCTTGTTGCAACTTGGAAGACACCAAGCCCCATCCGCGTGGTTGCAACGTATTTCTTGTCTGGCGCGCCCGTGGTGTTGTCCAAGGAGTCTGCGGCGTAAGCAATTGTGGCGCCGACCGCCGTCCCTGCCGCTTTCCAGCCTATGAAGATGAAGCGTCGCTACCTCGCCCCCCGACGGCGCGATCACCTGCGCCACGCCGATCATGGTGGCCGTCGAGCTAGGCGCACGTCGACTTGTCGTGCTGCCGACCAGTCACGCCTGCATGCAGGTTTGTGAGCTCGTGCTGGATCACTTGGGGAAAATCCGTCGCAAGATTGCGGATTTAAAGCGGTTCAAGCGGGCGATGGAGGAAACCGCGGCGCAGTGTAGCGGAGAGCGAACGCCCGATCAGGAAGAGGCAAGCCTTTTTGCGCGCACCGCGCCCGCACTTGCTCGATCAGATATGTCATGGTCGCGCGCTCGGGCTTCAGATAAATTTTGTGGATCGTCGCAGCGATGAGCTTCTCTCGCTTGGCGTCCAACACGAGCGTATCTTTTCGTCGCCCAAGCGCGCGCGGTTCGACCGACGATACCGTGCCCTTGGCTCGATAGGCCGTCATCAAACGGTACATCGTTGATCGGCTGACACCCAATTCCTACGCGATTTCATCGACGGCGCCGATCGAGAGTCGCTTGTCATTGTGCCGCTTCAACAGGCTCCGGATAGCTTCCTCGCGCCGACAGCCTTCTTCCCGGCGCCGAGAAGCCTCGTCATCTTCGGGAAAGTCGTCTTCGCCGCATGATGGCTTCGACTAAATTATTGATTTTCCTGAAAGCGCATTGTCAGGCCAAGATGGCTCCCGACAGTCATGGATGAGACCGAGATCGGCCTCGGACGTCAGTTCAGGCCGCTCGACATACGCGACTGTGGTTGAGTGCAAATTCCCAGCTTCGTCAATGCGCTCGAGCTTCAACGTCCATTTCATCGAGAACCCCTCCGGCAGGAATTCTTTGAATAATATTCATCTTCTCTTGATCGACCCCCAACTTCTTTCCGGTCTCAGCCAAGATGGCTCTCGACACTTGGACCCTGCATCAACTCGCCTACTGTCATTGGACCCTAGTTTTATTCGTTCCGCGGCACTCCCAATCGTTGGCCGAACCGGTTTAATGACGCCGCTGGCTGCTGGTCGGTCGCCCGCTTCTTCTCGGCCTCCGAAGGTGGACCACACCAAGGCCCCAAGCGGAAACTTGCCCCTTCACGAGCCAAAACAGAAGGCTGGGTGCTTCACTGGCGATTTGGCCGTGCGCGCGAATGAGCGAAATGCGAAACTTCGATCTCAATCTGTTGATCGCCTTCAAACATCTCCTGGAAGAACGGAGCGTGTCCCGCTCCGCCGAGAAAATGTTCATTAGTCAATCAGCGATGAGCCATGTTCTACAAAGGCTGAGGCAGCAGCTCGACGACCCCGTGCTCATCAAGACGCCGAGAGGAATGCGCCCGACGCAACGGGCCCTGGCCTTGTTCGATCCAATCTGCGCGGTGCTGAAGAGCGTTGAGAATATCGTTCAGCCGCCGGAAGAATTCTCTCCTGACTCGAGCGAGCGCCGGTTTGTAATCGCTACGAGCGACTATTTCGAATTCACGTTGCTGCACCGCCTTTGTGAGACGCTCAACAAAAACGCGGGCAATGTTGAGCTTCACATCAAACAGCTTGGTGGCGCCTCGGCGGAGGCATGCATCGAGGAAGAAGAAATCGATCTCATCATCGCCTTGAATGTCGTAAGCGATTCAACTTCCTATCTGCGGCGCGAAACACTTTTTCATGAACGATTAACGACGATGGTGAGGCGGGACCATCCGGATTTTTCGCAAACCGACATAACCCTAGATCAATTTCTATCAAGCCGCCACCTCTTGATTTCTCATCGAGAGGATGGAACCGGGCTCGTCGACGACTGGCTTGAGCAGCATGGCAAGAAGCGAAAAATATCTGTCATTCTTCCCAACTTCCTGTCCGCCCCCTCAATTATCGCTCGTACGGATCTCGTTCTAACGGCGCCACGACGCGTCGGAGAACATTTCGCGCGGCTTGCGCCGGTGAAGATGATGCCGCCCCCAATCGAATTTTCCGAGTGTGCCGCGACGATGGCTTGGCACCCGTTGAAAGATAAAGACCCAGCCCATAGTTGGCTGAGACAGCAGATCCTCGACGCGGTTAGCATGTTGGAGAATTAGAACCTCGATGATTCTGCTGATTAGCGCACACGCGTGCAGGGCTTGTTACAAGAACATTGGTCCAGCTACCGCCGAATTAAGAGTCACAAGGACCTCGTTGGTTCAGCACTGGCGCCTTTCTGCTGAAAATTGCGCCTCCCGCCAATGAAGACGGAAGGCGCCAAGTGAAGCTCAACGATTGTAGGGAGTTATTCTGCGGCGCTGCGGGCTCCTGGGAAAAAGCCCGCGCTCCGTTTGTTCAAGCGCTCAGTCTCCGACGAGGAGATCGACGCCTTCCTTGCCGATCAGGCGCTGAATGTTGATCAGCAGCTGAAGCACGACGCCGAACACGCCAAGCGCCATCCAGCCGAAGAACACGAAGCCCCAATGCAGCGGTGCAACGAACAGCTCTTCCATGAACCAGAACGTGTGGCCCCACTCATTCAGGCCGACGTTCGGGATGATCATGAACGGGCCAACCGCCACGATCAGATACGCAAGGGAGTAGCCCTTCGCAAAATACGGAAGACGCGTCCTCGCATAGAAGAACGCTCCGACCGCGATCACCGAGTAAATCGGGTAGCTCATGTAGAACTCGATGATGTGCGACGGCGTGAAGTCCGTGTCGCGAATCACCGTCATGTGCCAAGTGCCGTCCTGCTCGGTGAAGAACGACGCACCCCAGTAAATGGCGGCCGCGTAAACCACCAGCCACTGAATGTCCACCACGATCCGACGCAGCTCTTCCCGTGGGGTCACCTTCGAAAAGTCGCGCGTGCGCGTCTTCCAAAGAAAACCCGCAAGGCCAATGCCGGAGATCAGCTCAAGCGGAATCTCTGTCCAAAGGATCGACATCCAATATGTCTGGAACTCCGGAGCGAACGAATCAAGGCCAGCGCGCCAGCCATAAACCTGCTCGTAAATACGAACGACCAGATAGAACCCGTTCAGAACAGCCAAGCCGATCCACATGCCCTTGAGATCGACGATACTCTCCTCCGCGGCGACGCCGGCGCTACCGGCTCTTTCTGTTGTTATGCTCATGCGTAACCCTCCGATTTCCGGCAATCGCGCCGAATCCGCGAAAGTTTGTCACGATGCCGTCAGAAACTCGTATGACGTGTTGTACGACTGGTAAAATGAAACTTTTTCATTGCGCTATTCAAAAGATTCAATGGAGAGGCCAATTGTCGTTTCGCGTTTGGATCCAGTCGACATTTTGCTGGCCTTTGAAACTGGCCCTTCCCAGTAAACCTTATGCAGTTCCCGTCTCGGGGCAGCGGGGATGAATTCGTTGGGGTGCGAACCCGCGAATTGGTTCGCTTGGAGGGCCGACGGCTGACGCAAGGGTAAGGTTCGAAGGATAGCGACCAGCAGACGTTACAACTCTTCGTCCGCTTTCAAGCGAGTCAGCGCCTTTGATCAAGCCGTCTCGCGAGTCGCGTATCGCCGGCCATCGCTTCAGTTTGCGCGAGCTAGTGGATAAAATCTGACGATTGAGTCCTTGAGGGATTCCTCTCGGTTTCTGCGCGTGCGAGTCTGCGCGATGTGCACGGGAATCTCCATCACGTTGTCGTCGGTCGATCGGAAGCGGCTTCAGACCATCATTAAGGACCGGAACGCGGCTCAAAAGCATGTCTGGCGGGCCGGGATCGTTCTGCTTTCCGCCGACGGCGTCGGCACGAACGAGATCATGCGCCAGACTGGCACGTCGAAGACCTGCGTCTGGCGCTGGCAGGAGCGGTTCATGGAGGAAGGCGTTGACGGCCTTCTTCGCGACAAGACCCGCCCGTCTCGCGTTCGACCGCTCGGGCAGGACGTCGCCGAACGGATCGTCGCCTTGACGCAGCAAGAGCCGCCTTGCGAAGCGACGCATTGGATCGGCGCGATGATGGCGAAAGCCGTCGGCGTTTCCGTCAGCTCGGTTCAGCGCATCTGGCGCGCGCACGGGCTTCAGCCACACCGCCTGCGCCTGTTCAAGCTCTCCAACGATCCGGACTTCGTCGCCAAATTGCGCGATGTCGTCGGGCTCTATGTCGATCCGCCGGCGCACGCCATCGTGCTCAGCGTCGACGAGAAGAGCCAGATACAAGCGCTTGATCGCACCCAGCCCGGTCTGCCGATGAAGAAGGGCCGCGCCGGAACCCTGACGCATGACTACAAAAGGAACGGAACGACCACGCTGTTCGCCGCGCTCAACGTGCTCGACGGCAAAGTGATTGGCCGCAACATGCAGCGTCACCGCCATCAGGAATTTATCCGCTTCCTCAACGCCATCGAGGCGGAGGTTCCCGCCGGCAAGCTCGTGCATGTGATCCTCGACAATTACGCCGCTCACAAGCACCCCAAGGTGCGCCAATGGCTCCAGCGCCACGAACGCTTCACCTTCCACTTCACGCCGACATGTGCTCCTGGCTCAACGCTGTCGAAGGCTTTTTCGCCATCCTCAAGCCCCAGACGATCCGGGGAGCTGCCAAAATAGCGGCTGAACTTCGAAACGGCGTTGAGGTAGGATCGCTGGGTCGCCGGCGAGAGATTGCGGACGGTCATGTCCTCGAGCATGCGACGGCGCAGAGGGCTCATCTCGGCCATCTGGAAACCTCCTGTTTGAGAGTGGGCTGCAACACCCAAATCCTCTCAGACAGGAGGCCAATCACCAGACATCGCCGCACCCGCCGCGATCAGCGGCTTCGTTCAATCCCCTCCGAGTTGTGAGTGCCGGACGTAAACTCCCCAGAAGTGCCGATTGAAAATTCCCCAGTTTTCGTGACGCCCGGCCTTCCAGGGCATGCCCTGGAAGGCCGGGTGGCGCGCCGACTCACCGATGCTGCTCCCGTTGGCGGGAGGGGAGCGCGCGGTGATCAAACTTGGGGAAATCGTCATGATCCTGGAACTACATCGTCAGGGGATCTCCGTGTCCGCGATCGCGCGCCAGCTCGGAATCGATCGGAAAACCGTGCGCAAGCACATCGCGGCGGGGCTGACGGCGCCCAACTACAAGGCCCGTCCGCCGCGCGAACGCGCGATCGCATCTTTCGAACCCTACCTGCAGGAGCGGCTTACGGCTTATCCGACGCTGACCGGACGCCGTCTCTGGCGGGAGATCAAGGAACGCGGATATGCCGGCGGCTACACTGCGGTCACCGACCTTCTGCGCGAACTTCGGCCTCCGCGCGCGAAAGGCTTCGAGGTCCGCTTCGAGACGCCGCCCGGCGAACAGGCGCAGGTCGACTTCGCCCGCTTCGACGTCGAGTTCTTCGATGAGTCCGGCGTCAAACGGATCGTCTGGCTCTTTTCCATCGTGCTGGGCCATTCGCGCTTCATCTGGGCGCGCTTTGTCCTGCACCAGGACATGCAAAGCGTCCTGCGCTGCCACATGGCGGCCTTCGAGGCGCTCGGCGGCGTCCCGTGCGAGATCCTCTACGATCGCATGAAGACCGCCGTGATCGGCGAAGACCCGGACGGCCTCGTTGTCTACAATCGCGCGCTGCTCGATCTGGCGCGCCATTACGGCTTTCAGCCACGCGCCTGCAAGCCTTACCGCGCCAAAACGAAAGGGAAAGTCGAGCGGCCCTTCCGTTACATCCGGGAAGATTTTTTCCTGGGCGGCGCCTTCCGCAATCTCGATGATCTGAACCTCCAACTCCGGACCTGGCTCGACACAGTCGCCAATCCGAGGGTCCACGCCACGACCAAGCGTGTCGTCAACGAGGCATTCGCCGAAGAGAGAACAACGCTCAAGTCATTGCCGCTCGCGCCCTATCAGGCCGTACTGAGGCTCGAGCGGCGCGCCTCGCATGAAGGCATGGTCAGCGTCGGCGGCAATCTCTACAGCGTGCCGGACACCACCCGCCGGCGCGTCCTCGACGTCCAAGTCTTCGCCGACGCCATCCGCATTTTCGAAGACAGGGTGTTGATTGCCGTCCACGCGCCGCTCGAGGGCCGCGGCGAGAAACGCCTCGATCCGGCGCATCGTAAGGCCCCGTCGGCGACGCCGCGCCGTCGACCAGCAGACACGTCGCCGCCCCTTGTGCTGCGCGCCGGCGATCAGGCCGCAAGGCGTCCATTAGCCTTTTATGACGCCGTGGGCCGTCGCTTGGCCATGCAGGGAGGCTCACGATGAACGCGACGCCCTCCGCCATCATCGACCGCGTCAAACGCAATCTCGTCGGCCTGAAGATGCCCCGCGCCCTCGAAATCCTCGACGTCACCCTGCGTGGCATCGAGCGCGGCGAGACGACGGCCCTCGATGCGCTCGATATTCTGCTCACCGAAGAACTCACCCTGCGCGAGAACCGTCGGGTCAAAATGGCGCTTCAGATGGCGCGCCTGTCCGCCGTCAAGACGCTCGCCGGCTTCGACTTCGCCTTCCAGCCGTCGCTCGACAAGAGCCGCGTCATGGCGCTCGCCGAATTGCAGTTCATCGATCGCGCCGAAGCGGTTCATCTCATCGGACCGCCCGGCACAGGCAAAACCCATCTCAGCCTGGCGCTCGGCGTCGAGGCGGTTAAAGTCGGCCGCAGCGTCTACTTCGCCTGCCTCGCCGACATCATCGCAACATTGGCCAGGGCCGAACGCGAAGGGGCGCTGCGGGAGAAGATCCGTTACTTCTGCCGCTTCTCGCTGCTGATCGTCGACGAGATCGGCTATCTGCCGGTCACTCCAGGCGGCGGCAATCTGTTCTTCCAGCTCGTCAACGCCCGCTACGAAAAAGGCGCCATGATCCTCACCTCAAACCGCGGCTTCGCGGAATGGGGCGAAATCTTTGGCGATCCCGTCGTCGCCACCGCGCTGCTCGATCGGCTTCTGCACCACGCGGTCGTCTTCCAGATCGAAGGATCGAGCTATCGCCTGCGCGAACACGCCGATCTGCTCCCCGAACATGTTCGGACAAAAGCCAGCATCCAACCCGCGCCGATCCCTCCGACGCTCCAGCGTCGTGGACGACCGCCAAAAAATGGAGGCGCCGATCACGAAATCGGCTGATCGCCATCCCGCCAGACTGGGGAATTTTACTTCGGCGCTTCTGGGGAAATCGAAATCGGCATTTACACGAGTCAGCGTAATTGCAAAACGCTCTAGCGGTTGGGACGAGGTCCAACTGCATCGTGGATGAGGGGCCGAACGGCTACGGCCGACGGGCCGCTTTGCGCAGATCGTCCCTTACTACCGGCTCGAGGGAACGCCATTCGCAGCCGCGTAGCGCTGCCTCCATTGCATAGAGCGCCATGAGCGTGACATGCCGCCCGAAGCGGAATTTGAGCCGATGATAAGCCTCGACCGCGCTCGGCCGCAGCAGCACATCTTCGCTGCCGATACTGCCGGCGACGCAGAGGCCGGTTGTGTAACGCGGATGATTCAGCAGCGAGGCTGCACGCAACGGCAGGAGCGCCATAGGTGACCCTATTCGCGTAGTCCCCCTTGAAAAAAATCGCACCGCTGATAGATAGTAATTGATCACTATCTTTTGGAGGTGCCCATGATCTCGCGATCGGCCTACCTTTCCGCAGAGGAGCGACGTGAGGTGACGGTTGAGACCGTCATCGACTTGGCGGCGGAGCAAAATCCTACAGACATCACGACTGGCGCGATCGCCAAGCGAATGGGTGTGACCCAAGGCGCCTTGTTCAGGCACTTCCCTTCCAAGGACGCTATTCTTCAGGCCGTCATGGAATGGGTATCAGAGCGCTTGCTCGCACGGATCGACAAGGCGACTTCCGCTGCGGTCTCTCCGCTTGACGCGCTGGAGGCTGCGTTCACTGCGCATATCGAGTTCATCTCGGAGCATCCCGGCGTGCCCCGGATGCTGTTTGGAGAGCTGCAACGCGCCGAGCAGACTGTAGCCAAGCGCATGGCGCACACCTTGATCCAGCGTTATGGCGAGCGCCTCGGACGGCTCGTTGCGGAGGGCAAGGAGCGTGGCGAGTTGGCTGCCACACTGGATGACAAGGCCGCCGTCACACTCTTCATCGGTACGATCCAGGGCCTTGTCATGCAATCCCTCATCGCCGGTGACGTCAAGCGCATCCGCGCCAGCGCGCCAGGAGCGTTCGCGCTGTATCGACGCGCTGTCGAGGCGGCGAGATGACTCATCCGCATTTCTCGGCCGTCACATCTCCGCTTCGATCCCTCGAAGCTATGTTTGTGGCTGATATTGCCTATCTCGCGGATCATCCGAACATTCAACGCATGTTGCTGGGTGCGCTCGGCAGGACGAACAGTTCCGCACTCAGACTGATGATCGAGGCAGTTATCCAACGGTACGAACAGCGGCTCTCCAGCATAATCGAAGAGGCGCAGCAGTGCGGCGAAATACGAACCACGATCGACAAAAGGATCGCTGCCCGTCTGTTCATAGCGGCTATCCAACATCTGGTGTTTAGAGCGCTGATCGTCGGGGATGTCGACAGCATCCGCGAGGCGGCTCCGGATGCCTTCAAATCATATCGTGCATGCATGGAGGCAAACCAGTGAAACTGCCTTCATTGCAGCGTCGCACATTGATGCTCATAGGCGTTGGAGCCGTGACTGCCGCCTTGTTTGGCTACGTGGTGCTGCGCTCCGGGCCGCTGGCGCCGGTCGCTGTCACGACCGCCGTCGTCGAGGCCCGCTCAATCTCGCCCGCACTATTTGGCATCGGCACGGTTGAAGCTCGTTTCTCTTACAAGATCGGCCCCACCTTCGCAGGCCGCGTCGCCACGATACATGTTGATGTGGGCGATAAGGTACGAGCCGGTCAGGTTCTGGCGGAAATGGACCCAGTGGACCTTAATGCTCGCATCGCAGCGCTCGATGCGGCGATTGGCCGGGCAGAAGCATCTATAAGTACCGCGCAAGCGCAGGTGGACGATGCGCTGGCACGCAAGGATTTCGCGCTTGCTCAGGCGAAACGCTATGAAAAGCTCTGGAAGACCCGCGCCGCCAGCCAGGTCGCGGTGGAAACCAAGCGACAGGACAGCCAAGTGGCTGAGGCTGCTCTCTCGGCCGCTCGGTCGAATTTCCTTGCGTCGCAACAGGATCTCCAACGCAATCGCGCCGACCGCGACGGCCTGATCAAGCAGCGGGAAAATCTGGTTCTGTGTGCGCCGGTCGACGGGGTGATTGCAGCACGCAAGGCCGAACCGGGAACGACCATAGTTGGCGGTCAGGCAGTCATAGAAATGATCGACCCAAAGAATCTCTGGATCAATGCTCGGTTCGATCAAATTGCGGCAACAGGCCTCCGGCAGGACCTGCCTGCCTCGATTGCATTGCGTTCACGCGCCGGCAAAGGCGTACCGGGACGAATCGCGCGCGTGGAAGTCCTCGCTGACGCAGTGACGGAAGAAAATCTGGCCAAGGTGGAGTTCGACACGCTTCCCGAGCCGCGGCCTCCGATCGGAGAGTTGGCCGAAGTATCGGTCGCCCTGCCTGAGCTTGCCGTGTCGCCGGCAATCCCGAACGCTGCGATCCAGAATGTCGGCGGCAAATTGGGCGTCTGGAAAATCGAAGAGGGGAAAATCCGCTTTACGGTCGTCCAACTCGGCGCTGCAGACCTGGAAGGGGTCGTGCAGATCACAAAAGGCCTGACGGTCGGCGATCGGATTGTTGTTTACAGCGCATCCAGATTGGCCAGTACGAGCCGCATTCGTGTAGCCGACAATCCTGCGGAGCTACTCAAATGATCAGCCTCGCTGGACGCGACATTCTGCATTCATGGGGCAAGTTCGTCTTCACGGGGGTCGGGCTTGGTCTGCTCATCGGTGTAACCTTCACCATGGCTGGCGTCTATCGAGGGATGGTCGACGACGGCAAGGTGCTGCTCGACAACAGCGGCGCCGATATGTGGGTCGTCCAGCAGAACACACTCGGCCCATACGCGGAATCCTCAAGCATCAATGATGACATCTATCGCGTGATCCTCGCGATCCCCGGTGTCGAGCGGGTTGCCAACGTCACCTATCTGACGATGCAGGTTCAAAAAGGAAACTCGGACGTCCGGGCGATGGTGGTGGGCATCGCGCCGGGAGATATGGCGACACCCGGCCGGCCGCCGTTTCTTGTCGCGGGGCGGCAGATCACGCGCAGCCACTATGAGGCGGTGGCCGATGTCGCTACGGCGTTTTCCCTTGGGGACACGATCGTTATCCGACGAAACCATTATACAATTGTGGGCCTCACTCGGCGGACGGTATCGTCGGGGGGCGATCCGATGGTCTTCATCCCGCTGAAGGACGCGCAGGAAGCGCAATTCCTCAAGGACAACGACTCCATTGTCCGTCAGCGCCGGCGCACCAGCGAAAATCCGGAGTTTAACCGGCCTTGGGTGCCTGGCTTGCTGGATGCAGTGATCGCCTCGCAAAACAGCAACCCTTACGTGAACGCAGTCCTGGTCCGCGTCAAACCTGGCTATGACCCTGAGCGCATTGCAACTGACATAGCAAGGTGGAAGCGGCTGACGGTTTATACGCGACCCCAGATGGAAGAGATTCTGATTGGAAAACTCATAGCGACATCCGCCAAACAGATCGGCATGTTCCTCGCCATCCTGGCCATCGTCAGCGCCGCCATCGTCGCCTTCATCATCTACACGCTCACGATGGACAAGATACGCGAGATCGCCGTGCTGAAGCTGATCGGCACGCGCAATCGTACCATCGCGTCCATGATCCTGCAGCAGGCGGTCGTGCTCGGGCTGATCGGCTTCGTCGTCGGCAAGATCACGGCGACCTTCGCGGCACCTCTTTTCCCGAAATTCGTCCTTCTTCTTTCCGTCGACACGATGATCGGGCTCATCGCCGTCATCGTCATATGTGCGCTTGCTAGCGTAGTCGCCATCCGCATGGCGCTCAAGGTCGATCCCGCCGAGGCGATCGGAGGCTGAGATGGGCAGCGGAGGAATCCTCATCGAAAAACTCAGGAAGCGGTATGGCAGTGGCGACACCGCCGTCGATGCCTTGAAAGACGTCAATATGCAGGTTGCACCCGGCGAGGTAGTCGGCCTGATCGGCCCGTCGGGATCGGGCAAGAGTACGTTGCTCAAAGCCTTGGGAGCGGTCATCGACCCGAGCGGCGGGCGCATGACCCTCGGCGACGAGGTGATCTATGACAACGGTTGGAAAATTGCCGATCTTCGCGCGTTGCGGCGCGACAAGATCGGCTTCGTCTTTCAGGCGCCTTACCTCATCCCCTTTCTGGACGTCACCGACAATGTTGCTTTGCTGCCGATGCTGGCCGGTGTTCCCAATAATGAATCGCGCCAGCGCGCGCGTGAACTCCTGAAGGCTCTCGACGTCGAGCATCGCGCCGCCGCCATGCCATCGCAACTATCCGGCGGAGAACAACAGCGTGTCGCGATTGCGCGCGGACTGGTAAACCGGCCGCCGGTCATTCTTGCCGACGAGCCGACTGCGCCGCTTGACAGCGTGCGTGCTCTGACCGTGATCCGCATCCTCAACGACATGGCAGTCAAATTTGGAACGGCCATCATCGTCGTCACTCACGACGAGAAGATCATCCCGACCTTCAAGCGCATCTATCACATCAGGGACGGCGTGACGCATGAAGAAGCAGGCGAGGGACGCGGCTTTGACTGACAGCACGACCGAATATGATCACCGCCATCCACCTCTTGCGGCAACTGGAAATCGGAAATCCAGCCGAGCACAACAATGTGCTTGCGAGCTACGCAATCCTGCAAGCAACGGGCCGCCTGTCGGTAAAGCAGCTCGGTCTTCAGGTGGCCAAATACGAGCCGGAAGAACACTACAACGCGGTCAAGGCAACTGAAACGGTCTGCGCTCATCGGAGCGGTAGTGCGCACGGGTTCCTACACATTCTCAGCCTTAGGAGCAGATAAATGGAGAAGCCAGAACGAAATCATCGTGGAAGCATGCAAGAAAGGCGCTTCTTATTACCGATATCATTGCTCGCACTCGTCATGGCAACAGTCGCTTTGATTAACGCGAGCAAGGCGGAAGAGCCGTCCCCAGCCCATAAGATTACAGATGGACGCCCATGGAAGATGACGACAGACGGATGGGCGCGTCGGAACCCTTGTGCTTTTCCAGAACGGCACGGGCAAAATGACGGGCGGACTCATGGACCTGTCCCCGAACTGGCGGCCGACCCCGGATGGACTATGCCTTAAACCCGGGGCACTGCTTCCCGAACGATGCGTGAAACTGGTTCGATCCGGAAACGGGTATGTCGGCCTGAAAGGCGGCAGACAAGCCTTCAAATTGGAACGGTAGTGCACACCTTCCGAAATGAAAAAGGAGGAGAGGTCATGGTGTCTGTCTGGACATCAAATCTAGTAATTAAAGTACTTGCTGGAATAGCGGTCCTGTTCGGAATAGCCACGCTCGTTTCCGGAGGAAGTGCTCTTTTTGAGCTCCATGGAACAGAAAATTCGACGGCACAAATTGTGCCCTTCGTATTGTATTTCAATTTTGCCGCCGGTTTTGCGTATATCGTCACCGGCGCTGGATTGATCCTGAAACGTAGGTGGGCGCCCGTATCTGCGGTGGCAATTGCTGTCGCGACCATCATAGTCTTTCTGGGTCTAGTTTTACTGTGTCATAAAGTTTGCCGCTGGATTTTTCGTTGGCAACACGGACATCGGAACAGCCGTCGCACCAA
>NZ_JABVWW010000031.1 GCF_013350005.1 Methylocystis silviterrae | reverse complement strand
GATCCACAGCCCCCTCCGAATCGAGCGTGAATCCTCAAAATATCCCATTCTGCCATCTTATGACACAGTAAAACTAGAACTCAACAGCGGAGCGAGTACGACAGCAATTACGGCATCGTTCTCGCAATCTGGGACATCATCTTCGGAACCCGCAAGCACCTAATCCCCAAATGCATCGGCCTCACCATGATCGAGCCGGAAAATTTCGTGCAGCTCCTCAGCCTCGCCTTCATCACCGAGCGCCGCTTAGCCCGCGTCATGCATCTCTTTCCCCGGAAAATCGAGGCTCACGGTCGTAACGCGGCTCAAAAGACGTATGGTTTCGCTGATTGAGCTGTGCCTAGCTCAACGCGCCCAGGACACGGCGCGCCAGAAACGATCGCCATCGTCATTGCGCACGTCACTCGGCGCCCATATTCTGCTCAAAGGACACCCGGCATGCTATGGGAGTGACGGAAGCCGTTCGACTCGGAGCCGAGACGCCGAGTCGAGTTCTTTCGCCTTTTCGCTTCAGCCTATGAATAGGTTGGTCAAGCTCCGAATAGCTTCGGCGTCACCGGCAGAAATCAAACCGACACTGATAATGAAACCTTTGCGCATTCAATTGAAAAGAGCCTATGCGTCGCCATCGGCCGAGGATGGCATCCGCATCCTGGTTGATCGTCTTTGGCCTCGCGGTCTTACCAAATCAAAGGCGGCCATTGACCGATGGCTCAAGGATGTGGCTCCGAGCACAGAGCTACGCAAATGGTTCGGACACGATCCAAGCCGTTGGGAGGAGTTTTGCCGCAGATACGAGGCTGAGCTCTCGCAGAAATCCGAACTACTCAGCGAGCTTCGGACAATCGCGCGAAAGAGTCCACTAACGCTCCTGTTCGCGGCTCGCGATGAGCTGCACAACGAAGCTGTGGTGCTGCGGGACTTTCTCATGCGCTGAGGGCACCGCAATATGCATCAACAGGCCCAAGACATGAGCGCACCCCATGATCATCGCAATAACCGCACAAACGAAAAGCAAGCCAAGGCAGCAGGGACGCCGCATGATTGCGGAGTCCCAGTGTTGCTTAGGGAACGACTTCGAGCCGACCTTTCATGCCCGGATGAAAGCGACAGGCGTAGTCGATCACGCCGGGCTGCCTCAAAACCGTTTGGCCTTTGGCGCTTGGCGGGAGGTCAATGTCGAAACTCCCGTCGCTAGCGGTCGCCGTGTGGCGAAAGATGTCGGAATTTCGCCATTCGACAATGTCGTTCACGTGCAGTCCTGCTGGGGCAGGCCCAAACGCCAGTTTGTCGATTTCGATCACGTAAACTTGCGGCTCGGCGCCACGCGGCAGGGGCATGAACGCGAGAAGGCCGAGCGATAGCGCCCCGCTTGCCACCATAAGGGATCGAACGGCCATCGAACCCTACTTCAGCTGGCCGACAAGATGCTCAGCGTGCTGCTGATGTTCCTTAAACAGCTTGAGGCCGGTTTCAAGCAGGCTCTTTAGTTCACCGTTCTGGGCATCGGGGATGAGCACGGTTGCAAGCGCCCCATTGACGGTTTGATGATAGGCGACCTCGTTCTGCGCGTAAGCCTTGTCAAAGGCGGCTCCGCTCAGCTTCGACAATTCCTCGTGCTTCTTGGCGGCCGCCGCCGTCAGGGATTTGCTGGTATCATTGTCCTCAGGCTTAACCTTTAGCTTTTCAACCAAGGCAAGCGCCTGTTTGTTCACTGCGGTATGATCGCGGACCATTTCCTCGGCAAAGTCCTTGACGGCTTTGTTCTGCGATGTCTTCAGCGCGAGCTCTGCGGCCGCGATGTCGATCTGCCCTGCAGTATACGCGATATGCGCAATTTGCGGATCGGTTGTTTTGGCCGCCATTTGAGCCATTGCGCTAGACGCGGCGAGGCTCATTGTGACAGCGAGCAGAAAACTCGGTTTGCGGAACATTGTGGTGTCTCCTTGACATCGAATTTCCGCTCATGCGGGTGATGCCGCCTCATTAGATGCGGGGACGCTCCAAAGGTTCCCGATAAATTTTATCGGGAACCTTTCTCTTCCTGTCGCATCTAACGGTTATCGGAACCGATGCCAGATAGGTGCCATGAAAAAACCCAAGGCGAGAATCGCGGACGCTGACTGGATCGGACTGACCGATGTCGGCGTCGTCGCCCGGGTCGCGACGGGCGATGGGGAGGCATTTGCCGAACTCATGCGGCGCTACAACCGCAAACTCTATCGCACTGCGAGGGCCGTGACGGGCGACGATGGCGAGGCCGAGGATATTGTGCAGGAAGCTTGGACGCGCGCCTACGCGCACATCCCGGATTTCCGCAATGAATCCGCAATTTCCTCTTGGTTGGTCCGCATCGTCTTAAACGAAGCGCTTGGACGAAAGCGGCGCGCTAGACCGACCGTAGAATTAGATGAGACAAACGAGCATCAAATGTCGAGCGTGATCATGCTTCCCAGCTGCAGGGTCGATCCGGAAAGCTCGATGTCGAGGACCCAGGTCCGGCATTTGCTCGAACGGGCGATCGATACGCTTCCACCCGACTTTCGCACTGTCTTCGTTTTGCGCACCGTCGAAGAAGTGTCCGGCGCAGAAGTCGCGCAACAGTTGGGGATTCCGGAAGCCACTGTCAAAACGAGGCTGTACCGCGCCCGCGCGTTGTTGCGCCAAGAGCTTGAGAAAAGCGTCATGGTCGCGCTCTCTGACGTGTTCCCCTTCGACGGCGCGCGATGCAACGCGCTATCCAATCGTGTGATGGCCAGCATCGGATTGTTGCAAGACAAGAGTTAGACTTTGTCCCGTGTTAACCCAAAAGAAACATGCGTACCAAATTTCGGCTGCGATACGAAGCCGGCTCACGCGGCGCGCGCCGAGCGCAATAGCCAAGAATTCTTATCGGAACGCAATTAAATCCCGACTTGAAGCCTCCGAGCCCGCTGGCACGGGACAGGAAGATGCGAGCCTAAAACACATGCGGGTCGTTTACGGCTTGGAGGCCACTTCCTCGCAAACGCGATGGTCGCCGGCTGACTTGACATTACATAGGAGTCCTATAATAATCCCGCATGACTTCGCCCGCCGAGACATCGTCTGCCTTGCCCCGCAGGTTGCGCGAGGGATTGGAGCGAATCGCCAACGTTCTGCGTTCGGAGCGTTGGGGCGCGTTGGAGAAAACGCCGCTCAATCCCACCCAGGCGCAAATTCTCGCCTTTCTCTTCGGGAGAGGCGACTTGGGCGCGCGCGTCAGCGCCATCGCCCAGCACATCGGCGTGAGTCAGCCAACGGCGACAGACTCCATCCTCTCGCTTGAAAAGAAGGGATTGGCCGCGCGCCGTCCCTACCCTTACGACGGCCGCGCGGTCGTCGTTGCGACCACAAATGCGGGACGCGCTCTCGCGCAACAAATCGCCGCCCACGCAACGGTGACCGATCGGGCGCTCGCTGCGCTTTCTGCGCTCGAGCAGCAAGAATTGCTCAGACTGCTCGTAAAGCTGATCCGCAATCTGCAAATCGAAGGGGCGATCGCGCCACAGCGGATGTGCGTGACCTGCCGCTATTTCCGTCCCCACGCCTATGCTGACGCTCCGGCGCCGCATCACTGCGCTTATGTGAACGCGGCCTTGCGCGCCGACGGTTTGCGCCTCGATTGCACCGAGCACAACGCACTGTCGGCTGAACAGCAACAAGCCATTTGGAACTCTTACGTCAAAGGCCTCGCCGCTCACGAGGCCGCTCGACCAGCGCCTCCGTGAGAGAGCGCCACTGATTCCTGACGCGCACTGAGCGCGCCAGGTGAGCAGGCGGCCCGCCTGGCGGCAACCGGCGAACCGCCCTTTGGTCCCCCTCCAGCGAAAAGAGAAGGGCTTACAGCATGTCACAGAAAGCGGTTTTCTACCACGCCGGCTGCCCAGTTTGCGCCGACGCCGAGCGGCAGTTCGCCGACAGCCTCGACCCCAGGAAATACGACATCGAGATCGTGCATCTCGGCCAAGCCAAGAATCGCATCGCCGAGGCCGAGGCGGCGGGGGTGAAGTCGGTTCCGGCTTTCGTGATAGGCGGCCACCCCTATCACATCAATTTCGGGGCTGACTTGGCCGCTCTGAAATAGCGCCTGGCCCTTTCGCGCGCGGGCGGGCCAATCCCTGGCCCGCCCCTCACGCTCGCCCCGCGCGCCCGCATCGACCGCTGCTTGCAGCGACCAATCCCGAACACTCGAGAAAATAAGCGACAACCATGACCCTCCCGCTCGCGCCGGAACTCGCAGTCGCGGAATGGTTCAACACGCCGACGCCGATCTCGCTCACAGAGCTTCGCGGCCGCGTGGTGATGCTGCACGCCTTCCAAATGCTCTGCCCAGGCTGCGTCGCGCATGGGACGCCGCAGGCGCAGCGCGCTCACAATTTGTTTCCCAATGCCGACCTCACCGTGATCGGGGTGCATACGGTATTCGAGCATCACGCCGCCATGACGCCTGTTTCCCTCGAAGCCTTCATTCACGAATATCGTCTGACCTTTCCGATCGGCGTCGACCAACAGGGCGAGGACGGGCCGATCCCCGTCACCATGCGCCGCTATGAGATGCGCGGCACGCCGACGACGATCGTCATCGGACGCGACGGCCGCATCCGTCACCATGGATTCGGCCGGGAGGATGATTTGGCGCTTGGCGCCATGCTGGGATCTCTGCTCGCCGAGCCCACGCCAGCCCTAGCATGACGCCGCCGCTTGTTCGCCCGATTGTGTTGGCGGGACGGATCGCGCCGCTTGGCGACGATAGACGATTGAGCGCCATCGACAAGCGGCCGACGCCCGGCCCCTGGCGCATCGCCCCGACGGGCCTCGCCGATGATGCGCAGGCGGACCTCAAGCACCACGGCGGACTGGAGAAGGCGCTGCATCATTATCCGTTCGAACATTACGCTGCCTGGGCCGACGAGATTGGCGACAATCCCCTGATGCGGATGCCCGGCGCGTTTGGCGAAAATCTTTCGACCACGGATTGGACGGAAGTGAATGTCTGCATCGGCGATGTCGTGCGCTTCGGGCGAGCATTGCTGCAGGTCAGCCAGGGACGCCAGCCTTGCTGGAAGCTCAATCGCCGTTTCGGCCGACCCGATATGGCTTTGCGCGTGCAATCGAGCGGCCGCGTCGGATGGTATTACCGCGTGCTCGAAGCCGGTGTAGCGGACGCTGGCGACGTTCTGCGGCTCATCGACAGACCTTGCGCCAATTGGACCCTCGAACGTATGACACGTCTGCTCTACCGCGACACCGATGATCTCGAGAGTTTCGCCGGCATGATGGCGCTGCCCGAGCTTGCGCAAAGCTGGCGCGAACTGGCGCGGCGGCGATTGAACAGCGGCAACATCGAGGATTGGACGAAACGCCTTTATGGCTAGCAATCGTCAGAATTGCTCGCCAATTCTCGGCCGAGGCGAACACTCGACGTGGTGGAGCTATCAAATCGTGGAGTGTCCTAAATTAGGTTCGTCGATACCGCGAAGGGGGATGGTCCGCCATGAACGAAGCCACACGCAAGACGGCGTTTGTGTTTGCGGGCGGTGGGAGCCTGGGAGCGGTGCAGGTCGGCATGTTGCGCACCCTCTTGGCGGCAGGTGAGCGGCCGGATCTCGTCGTTGGCGCATCGGTCGGCGCACTGAACGCAGCTTACTTTGCTGGCGCGCCAACGCGTGAAGGCGTGAAGAAGCTCGAGCAGATCTGGTGCGGACTGCGGCGCGTCGACATATTTCCGATCACCTGGGCAAGTGCATTCGGCTTGCTTCGGCATCCCGACAACATTATCGATCCCTCTCGCCTGCGGCGCATGATCGAAACTCACCTGGCGTTCTCGCGTATCGAGGATGCAAAAATTCCTTTGCACGTCGTTGCGACCGATCTGCAAGGCTTAGCAGTCGCTCTTTCACACGGACCAGCGGTCGAGGCGATCCTCGCGAGCGCAGCAATTCCCGGCGTCTTCCCTCCCGTCGAAATAGACGGTCAGATTTTGATGGACGGCGCCGTCGCCGCCAACACTTCGATCCGAATGGCCGCGAAACTGGGAGCGTTGCGAATTATCATCCTCCCGACGGGCTACGCCTGCGCATTGAAGGAACCGCCGAGGGGAGCCGTCGCCAAGACGCTGCACGCAATCACGTTGTTGATCGCATGGCGGCTCATGAACGATCTTGAACACCTTCCAGATTGGATCGATGTGCATCTCGCGCCGGCGCTCTGTCCGCTCGAGATTTCCCCGTTTGACTTTTCGGCGTCGCGATATCTCATCGAACGCGCCGCCGAGAACACCCAGAAATGGGTCGAGCGCGGCGGCCTGACGCGCCGCGCTCTGGCGAGTGAACTCGCCGCACATCACCATTGATCGACGCGATCGAGCCGACCTGCTCGGATGAAAGCCAAATCCCCACTTTGGCGACTGTCGCGCTGTCAGGATCCATTTTGGCGGCCCTTGGGAGTCAACCGCGTGCATCCGCTCAGCTTCTCCGACGTTGACGGTTGATGACATCCGCGTGTCCGCGCTTCTCTTCGGGATCAGCCATCTGGCTCTCCCAGGATAGGATCAGTAGAAGCCGGTTCTCGCGGGATATTGGGCTTGATGATCATCGGAGCGAGCGACGCGATTTATTTTCACACGCGCGCAAATCTCGCGCGTGAGGAGGCGCGCCTCCCGCGCGGCGCAATCGCGCGCGTGCTCACCATGAGCGGATTTATTGATCCCATCGTGCGGACGCCAGTCCTGACTCTTGACACGGGCATTGTGAAGTCGGTGCTTTGCGAACTCGGCGCGAAAGCGAAGAAAGGGGAAATATGCGCGACGCTCGATCCGCATCCCTTCGACGAAACGCTCACGCATGAGAAAACCACGCTGGCGGCGGCTGAGGCGGCACTGCCTCTGCGCGTGAAAGCGCGGGACAGGGCGCAGGCGGTCGTCGCTGAACGAAAAGTGCGTTCGCGGCCCTGTGCCCATGGCTGCAAGACGATCGGAGCGTCGCGACGCGCTCTGGCGCGCGCGCAAACGCGGCTCGTTCGCGCCGAAGCCGTCGTCGCCGAACGCGCGACGCGCTCGCGAGAGCCGAGGCGGCACGCGCCGGCGTCGAGATTGCCGCGTGCGTCGACGGCTTTATCGTCGAGCACCCAGCGGCGGTGGGTAAGCGCGTCACCGCCGGAGCGCCTCTCTTCGTGATCGGCGACGCGAAGATCATTCGCCTCCGTGCAAAGGCCAGTGACGATCGAGCCTTCGCCATCACACCCGGCGCTGAGGCGATTGTGACCAGCGAGGCTGCGCCCGAACGCGCCTTTCTGGGTAAGGTGTCAAGGTGCGCCGGCCCGCGACGCCGCTGGAGGGCCCAACAGTTGACATCGTGATTGAGGCAGAAAATCCCGACCTAGCGCTTCGGCCCGCAATGGAAGCGCCGGCGCGCATCGAATTAGACGAGGGCAAGTCCCCGCTGCGCGTGCCAGATCCACCGTTGCAGCGGCACCAACAGCTGCAGCCATGAGATAAACTGCGGCGCCATCCGACCATGTGCGCCCGAAGCTGAGAGGGCAGCGTTCGAAAGCTTTCGGCCTTATTCGTGCAAGCGCCTTCGTCTGAATAAGTCCCGGTCGTGATTGATATGCTTCGTTAGGAAGCGGACATGGAGGGCTTCCAATGGGTCGCGCGGCTGCGCATTCAGCCCTGAGGCTGCTTGTTGTGGAGATGCGAGACCCCAACCACTTTCTCAAGCGGCACGACGAAAGCGAGGCCTCTGTTCGGCTCGGTCAGCTCCGCGGCGCGGAGGATCTCTTGCAAGATTGCGTCGGCCTCCTCGGTATAAACGACGGTCAGCACGATCTCCTTTTCCGGTTCGATCGCGATGCCAAAAATCTTATCGTGCTCGTTGACGCCGATACCGCGCCCGTAAACGACCGTGCCGCCTCGAGCGCCGGCTTTTACGGAAGCTTCAAGAACCGTGTTGCCCCAACCCTTCCGCACGACCGTCACTATGAGAGAAGCATTCAACAACATCGTCGTCACTCCTGTGGCCGCCTAGTCCAACGGATGAGAAGTCCCAATGTCATGACTGAAACCATGGGCGCGAGCGCGATCAGGGATACCAGCCCAAGGCCCTCGACAATCATATCGCGGCCATTGGCTGATGCGGCCGCGCCAAGCGCGAGCGCGAGAAGAAAAGTATTCGCCATTGGCTACCTCGGCTATGATGATCGCGTTCGAGAACGATACGATTCAGGTTCCCGCCGCAATTATCGCACATGGGCTCGATCTTGAAATCCCTGCGGTTCAATCGCTAATGCGCAACGGGGAAGTGACGAGCCGTTGCGAGAAGGGTGAGAACGAGGATGCGGGGCGATATCGGCTGACATTTTTCCATAAGGGTCGGCGCTTTCAGTTGGTCATCGACTCGACGGGTAAAATCCTCCAACGATCAGTGATTGATTTCGGCGACAGGGCATTGCCGGCCTCGTTGCGCAAGCCCGGAATTTAGGGCGTGACCAGTGCCCCGGTAGAGCCGGTGGCGCCTGAGATTCGTGATGGAAAAAGCGACCGCCAATATGTCGAGTGGCCGGCAAGGTCATCAAAGAGCGAGCGTCGTCCAGCGCGAACGCCTGCGCCACGAAATTATACTGGCCGCCGACGACGCTGACGACGCGTCCATCGTCAAGAGTATCGGAAATGGCGGCGCCGAGCGCGGTCACCATCATCGTCGTATTGACGAGCCGCGCTTGAATGCGATCGCGACGCTTTCGATGCTCGTCCCCGTAAAGCTGATTGACGAAAGACACCGCCGTCATGCGGAAGCGGTCGCGTTCCGCTTCCGGCAGTTCCCTCAGCGCACGATAGAAGCCGCTTGAGCCAAGAAAAAATGCGGAATGTAAGAGGACGCCGCCCTCCGCAGTCCTCCTGAGAACGCCGGCCCGATACAAATCGAGAAAGCTCTCGACGAACATCTCGCTCGCCGCATAAAGGCCAATAGAAAATTCCTCGGTCGAGAGCTTCAACCATGACGAATCAGTCGCTTGTTCAGCATCGCCGTCTAATCGGCTTAGCGCTTCACAAAAATCCTTATTGTGTTCCTGGCGCAGACAAAGGCCATAAGCTACGGCGATCGCCGATCGAGCCAATGCCAATCTGAAGCGTTCCGCCATCGGGGATCAACGCAGCGCAGCGAAGCCCAATGGCGTATTGCGCATCCGATACCGGAAGGCGCGGGACGCCGAACAACGGAAAATCGTAAGCGTCAGCTTCCAGAATGTGATCAAAAGCGGTTACTGGAAGCGCTGCGTCCCAGCCCATATAGGGCAACTCGCTATTGACCTGTCCCACCAGAATAGCCGCCTCGCCGCGCTTGCGTTTTTGCGCAAGCAAGGGAAGCACGTCGAGAGTGATGTCCGGATTGCATGCAAGACTTAGCGGCGCGTCTGCCCCCGGGCGTTGTCTCGAAACAAGCTGGGCGATGACGTTCAGCCCACGATCCATCAAATATTTGGCGGCATCAGTGTAGTTGGCGGACAGATAATTTTGCTGCGCCAGCGGAGCAGCGAGCCATTCTCCCGCGAGCAGAAAGAACTCGTTCACTTCGATGTTCGGCGGAAGCGCGTTGTTTCGCACCGCCTCAACATAACTCAATCTCGGATAGCCGCAGAACAGGCGCGCATTCAGCGGCTCGACAAAGCGGCGCTCCAGGTCGCTTTTCCAGGTCCGCGGATCGAGCGTGAGAGCAGTGAAGATACGTAGCCGGATGCTGCGATCCGCAGCCGCCCGGGCGTAAAGTTCGTTGGCGACATGGTTCGCCTTGCCCAAACCAAGCGGCAGGCCGAGGACGATGTCTCTTCCGACTTCCTCCAGGATACGATCAGCGAGCGCGCCGACGTTGTCATGGACGATGGTCAAATCGGCGCGTCCAGTTTCGACCAGCCTTCGTCGGGCGCAAAGCGCGGGCCATGCTTCCCGGACAGCTCGCGCAGCGCCGAAACAATATTTTCTGCGCCGCGTGTCCTCGCGTAGCGCAAAGGTCCGCCGAGGAATGGTGCAAAGCCGGCGCCGAAAATCATCGCCGCATCGATGGTCTCCTCATCCTCGGCGACGCCCTTACGTAAACATTCGACACAGGCGTTAACAAGAGGAAGCACAAGACGATCGGCGATGCTTTCATCGGGTTCTGGTGCGCTGATTTTTTTTGGCTTGCCGTCGGCGTAATCGTAAAAGCCCTTGCCCGATTTGCGACCGAGCTCGCCTCGTTCGACCTTCTCACGCAGCAAGGGCGGCGCCTCCGGAAGGGATTCGACCGATGCTCTCAGCCTGTCCGCCACATCCAGACAAATGTCGAGGCCGACATGATCGGCGACTTCGACGGGCCCCATCGGCATGCCAAAGCGCTCTGCGGCTTCGTCGATTGTTTCTGCATTAACGCCCTCGTCCAACATCACGAGGGCTTCGAGCAGGTAGGGCGTAAGCGCGCGATTGACGAGAAAACCAGGGGCGCTGGCAACCGGCGCGGCCAAGCGGTCGATCCGGGCGCAGAATGCTCGCGCCCTTGCAAGCGCCTCATCGCTCACAAGATTGTGGCGCACGACTTCGATCAGCTCGAGGCGTGCAACGGGGTTGAAAAAATGTAGGCCAACGAGTCGCTCGGGCTTGCATAGCGCATCGCGCAGCTGCTCCAGCGGAATGCTCGAGGTGTTCGTCGCCAACACGGCGTCGTTGCTCATGCGCGGTTCGATCGACTGGAAGACCTCACGCTTAAGGTCGATTCGTTCTGGCACGGCTTCAATCACGATGTCGGCGCGACCGACGCCGAAATCTTCGAAATCCGGCACCAAACGGTCGAGCGCGTCGCGCCTCTGTGCGGCACCGTCGAGTCGGCGTGCGAAAAGCTCTTGGGCGCGCTTCATCATTTTGCCCAGTGCAAGCCGATCCGCATCGGCAATCGTTACCCGGAGCCCCTTGAGTGCGCACCAGGCGGCGATGTCGCCGCCCATGACGCCTGCGCCGACGACATGAACATGCTGCAGATCAGAGTTGGTTGGATGGGAACTCGCGATTTTCTTTAGTTTCTCGCGGAGAAAGAATGCGCGAATGAGATTCTGCGCAGTTTCGCCGAGGAGGAGATCGGCGAATGATTGGATCTCATTTTTCAGCATCGCTTCTCTTCGACCGCCATCCTGCTCCCACAGCTCGATGAGTTGGTAGGGCGCCGGGTAGTGTTCCGGTCGCGCCTTTTGTCGGGTCTTGGCGCGCATAGCGGAGGCCGCGAGCTTTCGCGCCGGCGCGAGTGAAAGCGCGGTCGCTCTCCATCCTCTCCAAGCGTGTTTTGGCTTTGCGGCAACCGCCGTGTTCACGGCCGCCCTGACATGGCGCTCGTCGGTTACGATGTCTACGAGGCCAAGCGACTTCGCCTTGGAGGCGGAGAGCGTTTGGCCCGTCAACATCATTGTCATGGCTTCAATAGGATCGACCAATCCCGTTAAGCGCGCCGTTCCACCGAGACCGGGATGCAGGCCGAGCTTTATCTCCGGAAATCCGAAAATGGCTCCCCTTGTGGCGATGCGACAGCCGCAAGCCAGCGCGAGCTCAAGACCGCCGCCCAGGCAGAAGCCATGTATAACTGCAAGTGTCGGGCAGCGGAGCGCTTCCAGATTGCGCAATATGGCATGCGCCCGATCGAGCCGCGCCTTCAACCCCGTAGCGTCGCGCAATTCACGGAAATCGCGAATATCGGCGCCGGCGATAAAACCGGAAGGCTTGGCGGACCGTAAGATGAGACCCCTTGGCAGCCGACCTTTGAGTTCGCCGAGACATTCATCAAGTTCGGAAAGCACCGACTCCGAGAGTGTATTGACGTTCTCGCCGCTTCGATCCAGCAACAGCCAGGCGATATCATCCGCGTCTCGCTTCAGGAGCCAATCCCGACCGCGCCATGACGGCTCGACGATCGGCCCGAGCTCAAGATTCCGAGGCTGTAGAATGGACCAGATCTTGCCGACCATGGTCGCTCTCCTTCAAATGGCCTCAACCAAAATGGCCCCGCCCTGTCCGCCACCGATGCATTCCGTAGCAACGCCGCGCTTGGCGCCAATACGCTTCATCGCGTTGGCGAGATGTAGCGTAATGCGATTCCCGCTAGCGCCGACCGGATGGCCGAGCGCGACGGCGCCGCCGTCAACATTGAGCCGATCATGCTCTACAAGTCCGAAGGGGCCGTCGAGTCCCAGGCCTTCTTTGCAATAGGCTTCGTCCTTCCACGCGGCGAGGCAAGCGAGGACTTGCGCCGCAAAAGCCTCGTTGATTTCCCAAAGATCGACGTCGTCACGCGCGAGCCCGTTGCGCTTCAACAATGCGGTCACGCAGAGTGTTGGAGCCAGGCCCATGATCGAAGGATCGAGCGCCGACCATTGCGAGTCGACGATGCGCGCGAACGGCGCGAGCTGATGTTTGTCGACTGCGGCTTCGGAGGCGAGGATCGTCCACGAAGCGCCGTCGGTTATCTGAGAGCTGTTTCCCGGCGTGACCTGGCCGTAAGGTTTTTCAAAAGCGGGCGAAAGCCCGGCCAGTTTTTCGACCGATGTATCTGGTCTAACGCCGTCGTCCCTCTCGTAAAGATTTCCCTCTCGATCAACGATCGGGATCACCTCGCCCTTAAGGAAGCCAGCGTCCTGCGCCTGCGCGAGGCGGCTATGACTCGTCACTGCATATTGATCGGCTTGCTCGCGGGTAACGGAGAAAAGATGAGCAATGACCTCTGCGGTTTGTCCCATATTCAAATTGACGATCGGATCGGTGAGCCCGCGCTCCAGTCCGACAATGGGTTTGAAAAATCGAGGTCGCAGTTCGGTCAACCGCTTCGCTTTTCTCCATGCGCTCTTTTCGATCGAGAACCGTCCGAACCAGTCTGCCGCGTCGCGTCTTATGACAAGCGGCGCATGAGAGAGGGCCTCAGCGCCGCCGGCAAGGACGATATCGGCGGACCCGTCCTGAATGTAGCGAAAGGCGGTGTCGATCGACTGCATGCCCGAACCGCAATTAATCTGCACCGTGAATGCGACCATCTCTTCGTCGAGCCCGAGCCGCAAAGCGGCAACGCGCGCTGGATTGACTTCGTCAGCGATCACGTTGACGCAGCCCAGAATCGTCATGTCGATGGCTTCCGCCACGGACGGCTGGCGCAACAACAACGGTCGGCCGCATTGGACGGCGAGATCAACGGGCGTAACCGGGCCCGGCCGGCCGCGCGACTTGAGGAATGGCGTTCGCGCGCCGTCCACGAGATAGACGCGCCGCTTCATTCCGCTGCGCGGTCGGGCCTCTGTTGTCGCCCTGGCCATTGCAAGCGATCCTCTTCTACGAGCGGCGACAGCTCTCTCGGCTCGAAGTCGTCGACAGCGATAACATCGAAGACGGCGGACTCCGCCGCGTGCAAGCGCTCAGCCTCATTTTCGTCGATGACGCCTTGTTGCAAGCCGTCTTCGATCGAGTCGCATTTTGGTTCGCGTAGCCTTCGGCGCAGCCGCTCCGTTTCGATGGTCAGGTCGAACGCCCGCTCCAGTCGCGCAACGGCGTCGCCGCTACATCCTCTGAAAACATCAGCGGTGAGCCGCTCGCGCGCCTCGCTCGGTCGCGTCAGGATCGCCGCGCAGCGTCGCGCCAGATCGTCCGATGGTCCAAGTCGCCTCGCGCCGAACGGGAGAATGATGAGTTTCGCCATTCGCGCGATGAATCGGTTTGGCAAATTGGCGAGCGTTTCGACGAGAAGGTTTTCGATCCGGCAAATCCCCGCCGCGACGCAATAGTCAACGAGAGGCTCGTCGGACTCGCGCCGACCTTCGTCATGAAACCGTTTGAGCACAGCTGACAGGAAATAGAGTTCGGCGAGAACGTCGCCGAGTCTCGCCGAGATTATCTCCCTTCGTTTGAGCCGGCCGCCGAGCGTCAGCAAGGCGAAATCAGCGACCAACGCGAACGACGCGGCATATCGGGATAGCTGCCTATAATGATGTGTCACGGCGCCCGCCTTCGGGGCCGGGCCGACAAGACCTCCGCTCCAGCTCCACAACCATGCGCGGCTGAGATTGGCGAAGAAATGTCTGACATGGCGCCAGAGCGCTCGGTCGAACCGTTCAACCCCTTTGTCAGGATCAGCCAGCGCGAGCATTTCCTCCAAGAGATAAGGGTGGCTGCGGATCACCCCCTGTCCGAAAATGATGAGACTGCGCGTTAACAGATTCGCGCCTTCGACAGTAATGGCGATCGGCGTCATCCGGTGGAGATTGCCGAGATAATTTCTCGGCCCATCCATGATGGCCTTCCCGGCGTGAATATCCATCGCGACATCCACCGACTTGCGCATGCGTTCGGTAGCGTGAGCCTTAATGATCGCCGATATGACGGCGGGCTTGTAGCCCTGGACCAAGGCGGCGCAGGTCAGCCGTCGCGCCGCGTCGATTTCGTAGGCCGTGGCGGCAAGGTAGCCGAGGCGATCTTGCACGGCTTCCAACTCGCCGATGGGGACCCCGAACTGTTCCCGAATTCGCGTATAGGCGCCGGTCGAACGGGCGGTGAAAGCCGCCGTGGCTGCCGCTAATGACGGCAACGAGATTCCACGCCCGGCGGCGAGCGCGCTCATCAGCATCTTCCAGCCGGCGCCGATGCGATCCTCCCCGCCGATGATCCAGTCGAGCGGCGCAAAAACGTCGCGTCCCCGATTCGGGCCGTTCTGGAAGGCCTGGAAAGCCGGGAGGTGCCGTGTGCCGATCTCGACCCCCGGCGTATTGGCCGGCACGAGCGCTACGGTGATGCCGAGATCTTCGTCGCCGCCAAGCAAACGATCCGGATCGTAGACCTTGAAAGCGAGACCAAGCACGGTCGCGATAGGACCCAGCGTGATGTAACGTTTATGCCAGTTTAGCCTTAGACCGAGCACACGCTCCCCATGCTGCTCGCCGTAACAGACGATTCCTGTGTCCGTCATTGAGGAGGCGTCCGAGCCGGCCTGCGGACTGGTTAGGCAGAAACATGGAATCTCGCGCCCGTCGGCCAAGCGCGGGAGCCAGCGCGCCTTCTGGTCCTCGGTTCCGAACTCGAGCAGCAGTTCCCCCGGCCCGAGTGAGTTCGGCACCATCACCGTGACAGCGGCTGTGGGACTGCGGCTGGCGATCTTGCGAACCACTTGTGAATGCGCATAGGCGGAAAAACCCAAGCCGCCATATCTTTGCGGAATAATCATTCCGAAGAATTTATTCTGTTTCAGAAAGGTCCAAAGCTCGCCGGGCAAGTCGCGCCGTTCCCACTGGATCCTCCATTCGTCCAGCATGCGGCACAGTTCCTCCACCGGACCGTTCAGGAACGTCTGCTCCGCCCGGCTCAAACTTGCCGGCGGCATAGCGAGAAGTTTGCTCCAGTCCGGCGCGCCGGTGAAGAGTTCGGCGTCCCACCAGACATCCCCCGCTTCTATTGCGTCGCGTTCAGTAGCCGACATTTCCGGAAGAGAGCGACGCGCCCAGCTGAAGATAGGCGCCGAGACCAGTTTGCTCCTGATAGATACAAGGCTCAATTTTCATGCCCACTATCGCCGCGCCAGCAGTCCGCTCAGTTTCAAGACCGCCTTTTTGTGGATGCGGCAGCTGATTTCGTAAGTTGGCGATCCTTACATGGCGCACGCGCAAAGCCTGACCACCCCGCAGATCCGCCATCGTAATCCCTCCTAACCTTTATTGCCGCGCCACACGCATCGAGCATCTCTCGCGCCTCACGATGAGGCCCCTGATCAGATATGCGGCCATGCTCGGCCGATGCGAGCCCGAGATGATCCCATCAGCGGTCGCTCATCGCTCTCGTTCCGCGGTGCCGCCATAGACGCAAACTGTCTTGATATTGACAAATTCCTTGATGCCGTACGCCGAAAGCTCTCGACCGAAGCCGCTCTGCTTGACGCCACCGAACGGCAGACGCGGGTTCGAGCGCACAGGCTCGTTGACGAATACGCAACCGCTGTCGATCATCTCGGCCGCGATACGCTCACCTCGCGCAAGGTCGCGTGTGATGACGCAGCCGCCAAGCCCCAACTCCGAGTCGTTGGCGGCCAAGATCGCCTCCGCTTCGTTCTTTACTGGAATGATTGCGGCTACGGGACCAAAGGTCTCCTCGTCGAAGGCGGGCATCCCCTTGCGCACGTCAGTCAGGATGGTGGGCGGATAGTAAGCGCCGGGTCCGTCGGGGATTGAGCCACCCAGCAAGCGGCGCGCGCCCCTGGCGAGGCTAGTCTCGACTTGTCGGTGAAGGATGTCGCGCAAATCGTGGCGCGCCAGTGGTCCAAGCTCCGTATCTTCGCTGAGTGGATCGCCCATTTTCACCGCTTTCATGCGCTGCATGAAAAGACGCTCAAATTCATCGCGCACCTTGTCGGCGACGATGAAGCGCTTAGCGGCGACGCAGCTCTGGCCGGAATTCGTCAACCGTCCCTTGACGCTCACTTCGACTGCGAGTTCGATGTCCGCGTCTTCGAGCACGAGATAGGGATCGCTTCCTCCGAGTTCGAGGACAGATTTTTTCAGCATTGCGCCGGCCTTGCTCGCAACGGCCCGGCCCGCAGGGCCGCTGCCGGTCAGAGTCACTGCGCGAATCAACGGATTCTCGATGACGGCGTCGACCCGCACGCTTCCGATCATGAGCGTGCGGAACAAGTGTTCCGGAAAGCCGGCGCGGCGAAACACATCCTCGATAGCCAGAGCGCAGGCCGGAACATTGGACGCATGTTTCAGAACGGTCGCATTGCCGGCCATCAGGCAAGGCGCGGCGAAACGAAAGACCTGCCAGAAAGGAAAATTCCATGGCATGATCGCTAGCACGACGCCCAAAGGGTTGAAGGTGACGAAACTCTTAACGCCGTCCGCCACGATCTGCTCCTGTGCCAGAAAGCTTTCGGCGTTTTCCGCGTAAAAGTCGCAGTTGAGCGCGCATTTTTGGATTTCGGAGACGCCATCCTTTATGGGCTTGCCCATTTCCTGCGCCATCAATCGCGCATAGCCTGGCGCGCCGGCGCGAAGAACATCGGCGGCTCGGCGCATCAGAATCGCGCGCTCGGAGAAAGAGATCCGACGCCAGTCGAGGAACGTTTCGTGCGCTCTTGTGATGGCGTCTTCGACTGCAGCCGGCGTCATTTCCTCATAGGATTGCAACTCTTCGCCGGTAGCGGGATTGATGGATTGCATCGCCATTTGTTCGCCGTCCAGACTGCTTTCACAGGGCCCGCGCGATTTCTTTGAAATGGTTCCACTCGGTCGCCGGCCAAACCTCGGTCTGGGCGTGGCCAAAGGTCCGGATCAACATCGAAACTTTACTTGCCGTGTCGATGTCCTTCGCGTGGAAGACGTCCAGGTAATCATAAGGCCCGAGAATGGCGTAGTTGCCGACCCATTCGACATCGGGGCATTCTTTGCGCACACGCTCCATCGCCTTACGCTCCAATTG
>NZ_JABVWW010000030.1 GCF_013350005.1 Methylocystis silviterrae | reverse complement strand
GTCCTGCTGCGCAATCTGCCGGGTCTCGATGAGCCGCATCGGCTGCTGCTGATGCTCGATGAATTCTTTCAGTTCGGACGCATGCCTGAAATTGTCGATCGCGCCCCGCTCGTCGCCGGCTACGGCTTTCAGATCGCGGTGATCGCGCAAGGCTTGACGCAGCTCGACGTGCGCTATGGCAAGCCGACACGCGACATGCTCCTTGGCAATATGGATGTGAAGCTGCTCATCGGCGTTGGCGATGAGACAACGGCGCGCTATTGCGCCGACGAATTGGGAAAACACTACATCCGCCGCGAAGGATGGGGCACGTCTGTCGGGGCCGGATTCGGCGGATCGCAGGGCAGGGCGACGCGCACGACGCAAGGAAGGTGGGAATTGGAGCCGCTGATGACGAGCGAAGCGATGCGCCGCCTCGATGCGACAAAGGCGGTGCTGCTGGTGCGCGGCGAATATGGCGCCGTTGTCGACAAGGCTCATTTCTTCAAGGAAGCCAGGTTCAAATGGCTGATCGAGGCCGCACGCGGGTTCGCGCATCGGATCGCCATTCCTGACGTGACAAGCGCCGGCGGCGGCGCGGTGGAGGGAGTCGAGGCCGGCGCGCCGGCCGGCTTCAAGCATCTTTTGGCGAAAGATCGTGTCATGCGCGAGGCGCGCGTGCTCTATCTAGACGCCTCCGCCTTCGAGGCGGCGTTTGTGCACGCGATGACCGAAGCCGGGAACGGCGCCACAGCGGATCTGCTGAACGTGCTGCGGATTGAGCCGGCGCGATTTGGAGAGCTGTGCACAAAGCGAAAAGGGATCTTCGCAAAGGCGCCCTCTCCAGAAGCGGCGACAGCCGCTATAAGGCAGGAAGTCTATTCGGCGCGTCGGTTGTTGAATGATGAACGAGCGGAATTGGCGCCGACGTTCGGCGCGGCAGCCACGCCAAAAACGGCAGCTCCTGTCGCCACCGCGCCCATCGCCAGCTCCGGGCCGTTACTTGAGCTGGCCATCGTTAATGGCGCGCCGTCCAGTGACAGCGGCTTGCCTGAGAGCCCCGCGTTTCGTATTGGCGACGACATGCTGGACCGGTTGAATGACGTAAAAGGACAATCGGACATCACAGCTGACGTTGTGAGGTCGGCCGCGACGCGCGCCGACAAAGACGACGCGGCGAAGCTCAGCGCGCTTGTCGACGCGTTAAGCGCTGAAGCCGAGCTGTTCATTGATACGCCGATGCCCGGCGATCTGGCGGAGCTAACCACGGCGGTGGAAGCGGAGACCGCAGTGCAATAGGGTTCGAATGGACTTTCTTCGCCTGCGAGAGGCGCTGCGTTGTAACTTCTTCCGCTTTTGAGGTTCTGCCCCTACGGGCACTCTCCTGCGAGGGACGTGAGATAATTCGCGGCCTGCTGCGCCTTGGAGGCAGCGGTGAAAATCGCCTTCTTGTCGGCCTTCAGCACGGTCAGCCAGTTGGCGATGTAGCTCACGTGATCGGGGCGAAGTTCCGGCGTGACGCCCAGATCGGCGCAGAGAAACGCCGCGCCTAGTTCCGCGACAAGCTCTTCCATTGCGTAAGACTCCGAGCCGAAGCGGTTTTTCAGGTCACGAGAACAGCGCGACGCATGGCCCGTCCAATGCGTCAGCTCGTGCATCAGTGTCGCGTAGAAGGCCTCGCCTGCGGACATGGTCTCGCTGCCGGCGAAGCGGGTGCGTTCGGGCATCAAGATGTCGTCGGTCGAAGGGCGATAGCAGGCCTTCGTGCCGGACTCCGTGACGCGAGCGCCGGTAGCGGAGAGGAAACGCTCGGCCTCTTCGATGGGAGAGAAGAGCGGAGTAACGGGAAGCGTCTCCTCGGGAGCGGCGTAGCCCTCCACCTGGTCGGCGTTGAAGACGTAGCTCGCGCGCGCGATCAAGCGCTCGGACATCTCGGACTCGGATAGCTCATCGCGGTCGGTCTCAACGGTGAAGGTCTTGTAGAAGACGACGAGCGAGGATTTCTCGCCACGCCGGACCTGACAGCCCTTCTCATGCCACTGGCGATAGGTGCCCCAGATGGGCTGCGCGTAGCCTTGATGCAGGGCGGCCACCCAGAGGGCGAGGACATTGACGCCATTGTAGTGCTTGCCGGAGGCGATGTTACGCGGACGGCCGGATACGCCACCATGGTTCCACGGCAGGCGAAACTCTCCTGCGCCGTCTTCGATGGCGGCGACGATGCGGCTGGTGATTTCCTGATGGATGTCGAGCCTGGGTTCGCGGGACATGAGGATTTCCTCTTCGGTTGGTCGGCCGCGATCGCCGCGACCTGATCGGTCGCCGAAGAGGCAGGGGGCAGCACAGCGCCGCACCCGCAGGGCTGAAACGGAGAGGAAGACGGCAACGCCGTTGCGGCGCTGGGACCCGCCTGCCAGGCATAGACCGATGATCAGGTCGTGCGGCGCGGGCCGGAGGGCAAAGAAGCTAAGCGCTTCGCGAACGTTCCCTGAAAGCCATGAGGCAGAAGCTCATATTCAGCGCGCTGCGAACCAGCCTTCGATTGCTTCAACCGGGATTGAGGCGGGGACGGTGAGCGCTTCCGCAGATGGGCCGAGCGGAACGCCTGACGTTCACGCCAAAGGCCTGCCGCTGATCGAGGCGAGTGATCAAGGTACGCGCCACGACGTTCAAAGCCGAATTGCATGATGACATGCATCGCCTGCGCTACCGATTCGTGGTGCGGTCTGACGAGCAGGCCTACTCCCATGCGTGAGGTTAGGCCACTTCGTCCAAACTCCCAGGCGCGCAAGCTGCGCAACCAACAGCAGGCCAGGGTCGATCGACTGTCCGAACGCCTCCGTCACCTTCGCCGAACTCGGAACGCCACTTCTTAGTCAAGCACCCCCCAGAAGCGACGATACGGCGTTTCGAGGCGACCAAGACACGGCCGAAGGATTGCTCAGGCGGATCGAGCAAACAGTCGAGAGCTGTCTCGGCAATCATCGCCGTTATGTAGCCCAGTTCTACCGGCCCATAGGGCTGATAGTGCGCCCCGCAGGCCGGTTCCTCCTGATAGAGGTCGCCCCGATTGGGCCATTCGACGACCGTCAGGTCCGGTGTGCCAGTACGCCCGATGTGGCATTGCAGGCATCCCTCCTCCTTCCCGATCGCGACCGCATGCCCGGCGCACGCATGCGCCTCGGTCCAGCCGTAAACGATCGGGTGCGCGCGCTCTTGCCGGACATGCCAGCGGTTGAGTGCGCTCTCGGCGACCCAGTTTCCGGTCGCGGCGACGATCAGATCCGCCCCTGCGAGCAGATCAGAGTCATGCGAGATCAACTGACGCAGGCCGAAGGCTCGATGTTCGATGGTGAGGTGAGGATAGTCGGTACGCAGCCGCTCGGCCAAGGCTTCGGCCTTGTTGCGCCCGACGTCGGCAGCGCCGAGCGGATGGCGCCCGACATTCGGCCAACTGAGCGCTTCCGGATCGACCAGCACAATACGTCCGGCCCCAGCCTGGGCCAAGGCACAGGCGACCGGCGCGCCGACGGAGCCGCAGCCGACTACCACGACCATCGCGCGGAGCAGCCGGTTCGTCCGGAAATCCTGCCCGCGCCCATGCACCCAGTCCGCGTCGCAGCGCTGCACAAGAGTTCTGACGACGGGGACCGCTTTAAAGAAGCGTCCGAAAAGGAGCGGCTGAGGGGTATGCCCAGGCCGGAAACCAATAGATAAAGGCTCGTCAGGGGCACGGGGCCGCCCTTTGCGGCGCTTGGGATTAAACACTTTCGCGCCGATCAGAGCGGCGCCCCCGCGTCCGATCGCCCCGAGCAGCGCCAAGACTTCGTCCGGCTCCCTGCTCGCGGCCTGCTCCAGCGCCGACTTGGCGTCTTTGCCCATCCGTTCGGCGAGGCTGTAGAGGTCTGCTGCAGTCTCCGGGTACTCGTCGGGCAAAAGCGGCGTGTCGAGCCATAGGAAGGCCGCCGCTTCTGTCTTCGCCGGCACCGTATGACCGAAGCGGCGATGCACCCAGTCTACCAATAACTCCTGATCCTCACCCACGACTTCAATGCCTTTGCCACGCCAGACCCGCACCAACCGCGATGGGGGCCCAGGCGAAATCAGGCTGAACAGGCTTTCGCCCCGTGAATGTACTTTGTAGCCCCAGTAGGTGACGAACTCTTCCCGGAAGTCGCGCTCTATGATGCTGCCGTCCAGCAGTTCCTCGACCAGCCGGACCGAGCGGTTCAAAAGGTCCATGGCGACCTCCGACGGATTGTCGGGATCCCACTCCGCCATGTTCGGCAACAAGCACAGAATGCCGTCGCTCTCGACATGGGGCCAGGTCATCGGCTCGGGGTGATCGACCAGCGCAGTCCTTACCGGCGTTGTCGGAAACTGGGCGCCGGCCACAAGATCGATCCGCCGCGTGACGCCGTCAGAGAAGACGACGCAGATCCGCCACGCGGCGACGATCCAGTCGCGCCCGGGATAATCGGCGGCGATGGTCGCTTCGTCGACACGCTCGGGTACTTGCCCCGCCCGCTCGCGCAGGGTTGCTTCCAGGCGAAGCGCCGCCTGTCGCAAGCCGAGTGAGAGCGAGTCTCTAGGCATGGCGGCCGGCGCCGGCACTGCTGACTGCGCTCGCCGCCGCGGCCGTCGCGCTCAACAACGCGGCGGAGCCGATGATGGCCGGCGCAGCCACGGACGCGCGCTGTTCCTCCTCCAACCGTTCGCTGAAGAAGGTGGTGGCGAACACCTTATCCCAACATTTGAGCGCCTTCTCGCGCGTGCAATCCGCTTCGAAGAGCGGTTGCAGCGTATCGATCGCCTCGGTCAGCTTCTCCCGAAAGCAGCGTGCCTTTGCATCGTCAATCCCGCTTGTAATGAAGTCGCCCGGGGTCACCGGGTGCGCAACCTGCAGGTTCCAGTTCAGCCGATCGCGGATGGCCACCATCGTATCGTAGAGCGTTCGGTCCTCGCGTTCATTAACGCGAATGCCCTCGGTGGTCAGCACGGTGACGCCGAACCCGCTGAGGATGCCGCCCCGCCAGCTATAGCGACTGCGCGCATATTTCTTCAGGTCGCGGTTGATACGGCGGAGCTGGATGCCATCGGACGATTTGGACCGCTCGGCTTCATACCAGTCGGACACGTCGCGCGCATCGGATCGCTTCCATCCGCTGCTCGCCGCCAATTCGTAATGATACTCGTCGCCGAATACCGTCGAGGTCGTGACCCGCCGATAGACCGGCAGATCGACATGGTATCCCTTCTCGTAGAAGACCCGCACACAGTTGGGCCGGACCTCCGGGGCGCGCTTGAACTTGCCGTCGTCGACAGCGTCCCGGACCATCTGCCGCGCCTGCAGCGAGGTCATCTCCGCCCCGCGGCCGCCGACAAGATCTTCCTTGCGGAAGTAGACGCCGTCGTCGATGTCGTAGTCGTTGTCCGGATCGCGGACCATCGTCTTCATGGCGTAGCTGCCCTGTTTGACGAATTCGAGCGGCGCCGGCTTGCCAGCGGCCGAAAGGCCGTTTCGCAGGCGCGTCCTGTTTGAGTTTCGTCTGTCACGCATGGCATCCTGCTCCGTCTTGGGCAGGGTCACGTCCTGGTCGTGGTAGGCACGCACATCCCTTGCACAGTCGAACATCGGCTATCCTTTGCGGTCGCGGGTGGGAGCGCGGTCCCATACCGCGCCAGTAGCCGGCATTGCCGGCAGATCATTCATCAGCCGACGGATCATCCGGCCGTCTTCGCTGTTGGGGTCGTCGCAGGCGCTTTTTGTTAGGTCGCCATCGGTATTGGCCTGCGCCACCAGCCGATCCATCGCCTCTGGCCGTGTGTCGTCGAGTGCGAGGTACGGCATCATGCTGGCGGGAACCGGCTTGTTGGGGAATCGAACTCGGCGAATCTGGCGCCCGCAGCCGCTGATGGCGTTGGCGAGCAGCCGCGCCATGTGGTCAAAGGCAAACTCCTGGGCCGAGATGCTGAGCGGAGCCACGTCGGCGCCGAGACGCCAGTCCAACATCGACCGGTGCGCACTCTCGGCATCGAGGTGGTCGCCCTCGGGCCGCGGACAGGTTCCCAGTGAGAAGATTTCTATAGCGCGGTCAGGCGCCGCGATGGTTAGCGCGTCGACCAGGCCAACCATGATGGGGTTATTTGCCCAGAGGCCGCCGTCGGCAAAGACCTGCTGAGGACCGGCGGGCGTGTTTGGGTCGTTGATGGCTGCGAGCGAGCGGTAGATCGGCGCCGCGCTGGTCGCCATGCAGACATCAACGAGCGGATAGCGATCATCGCGGACTCCACTCTTCGCCGTCTTCTTGAACACCCAAGCGCGATGCTCGCTCATCAACACCGCAGGAATGGCAAGTGAAATGCCTCGTCCCGCGAAGACCTCAACCATCGTGGTAGTACCCAGCACCGATTTGAGCGCTTCCCGCAGCGCCTTATCGCCCGCCCGCACAAAGCGATCGCCTTGGGAAGCGCGATAGATCGCGCTGCGTTTGCCCGTTAGCCGATGCGGAAAGATCTTGGGGCCATGCTCGCGATAAAGCGCTACGACCTCTGACATCGGCCGCCCAACAGCGAGAGCGCAGCCGACGATCGCACCGGTACTAGTGCCGGTGATCAGATCAAACCCGAGGCCGAGATCGAGTGCTGATTTGTTTCTGATACGGGCGAACTGGTCGGTTAGGCGGGCAAGGAAGGCGCCGGTGTAGATGCCTCTCATGCCCCCGCCGTCGAGGCTGAGGACACGAAATGGTCGCTCAAGCTGTTGATTACCTTGGGGTGTTTCCATTCAGCCAACCTCGCCCGACATCGACGAGATTGCTATCGCCGTTGCGTCCGTCCATAAGATATGGGGACAGCCCTGAAGTGAGTCAAGTAACTAGACGGGAGCTGCCAACAAGAATCGTGTTTCTTGGAGGATGGCATGGAAGACCACAGCGAACGGCTACGGTGGGGGGTGCGCCGGCGCTTGGAATTCATCGACTTCCGACTGTTCTGGGACGGCCGCTTCAATCGGAGTGACATGGCGGAAACCTTCGGCATCTCTACGCAGCAGGCGTCCGCCGACATCTCGCAGTACGAAGCCATTGCTCCCCAAAACCTTCGGTATGACCGCACTGAGAAGACCTATCGGCGGACTGACGGGTTCTCCCCGGCATTCATCGGCGAAACGATCGAGCGCTACCTCCTTCAGATCGTCGCGATCGAGAACCGATGGATGCGACCGGAAGACACGTGGTTCGACGTCATCCCGCCTGTAGAAGTCGTCACCCTCGGACGTCGCTCGACCGACCCTGCTGTGTTGCTCGGCGTCTTAAACGCAGTGAGCAACCGTCTTGAAATTGACATCGCGTATTCGTCCCTTACGGGATCAGAGAAGCATTATCGGGCGATCGCACCCCATGCCCTTTCCCATAGCGCCGGCCGGTGGTATGTCCGGTCCTGGTCGCGCGAACACAACGATTTTCGGGATTACAACCTCAACCGGATCGGCGCTGTGAATGGTCATCGACCGGCAACGGTCGATCCCCAGTTGGACTTCGAGTGGGGCCACAAGATCAATCTCGTCATCGTTCCGAACATGGCGTTATCCGCCGAGCGGCAGGCGGCCGTGGCCGCGGAACACGCAATGACCAATGGACGTCTCGTCCGCCCGTGTCGGCTAAGCCTCAGCTTCTATCTGATGAGCGAATACAATCTTGACGTTGAACCTGGGGTGCTGAAGCCAGAGAAGCAGCAGATTGTTCTCCAGAACCGCGATGAGGTGACTCAAGCACGCGCGCTCGCTCGCCAGATGTCGATAGAAGCCCTAGCGCGCACTTCCGCATGACACATGCGCTGCCTTTTAGGCCCTCTTACCGACGCAAGCGTAATCAGCAACAATGCCTGTAGCGGCCACCCTGCTGTTCGGAAGTTTAGCGCGGGCCGATCAGTCAGAAGAGTCCGACACCGACCTACTGATGATTGGTCTCGACCAGGAGACGCGTCACGTCTCGGTGGGCCGTCTCTCCCTTTTCCTTTACCCCTGGGAGCAGCTTGAGAAGGCTGCCCGCGATGGTGACCTATTCGTCTGTCACCTAGTCTGTGAAGCGAAGCCGCTCATTGATCCGCACGACTACCTATCCAAGCTCAAACAAGCATTCGAGTTCCGCTCGAGCTATGCAGCCGAGATCGCTCGAGCCACCGACTTCGGTTGGTTTCTCGTCAGTTTCGGCGCCGAGTTCAACCCACAACTGCTGACCAAGCGAGCCCTCTGGTGCGTTCGTACGATCTTGATCGCACGAAGCGCTGAACTACGCGATCCGGTGTTCGCACCTGAGCGCCTCGCGGAGCTAACCTCTTCGGCCTCGGCGCAAGATCTGCTGCGACACCGCCGCGCCCCGCGCGACGTAGAAGCTGTGCGCCGTTCACTCCGGCAGTTTCTCATCGACGAGGGTGCCGGAGATTGTGCGTTGGAACATGCTGACTGGGCCACGTTCGTCGAACGGTTCGGGGAGACATCCAACAAGGTAGCGCTCCAAACTCTCCGGCAGGAGGAAGAAAGTCAGGCGGGCTATTTGGGATAGCGGCAACCGTACAGCAGGCGGCTTCGACGCTAAGTATATTCAGACTTTGGGGGGAACGCTTTCCCCTGGAGTCGAGCCCTCTCGGAATGTCTATCGGCACGCAAATTTTGACCCCTGAAGCGCTGGGCGGGGCGTTGCGCTTTCAACGCAACCACTCTCCGACGCCGCCATGCCGCGAGCATGTTCCACTTCGAGAATGGGAAAAGCTGTAGGTTGAGTCGCGACAACGCGCGCTTGCGCCATCGGGCGCGCCTCCTGTGATGCTATGTGCTGGCGCGTGAACATCCTCGCCGCTCGAATTGGAATAGTGGCCATGTTCCTGTAGCTGCGACTCAATTGGCGTTCCAGGCGCGAGTTCGGGCTTGAGCGGCGACTTCGCGAGCGCAAAGCTCGCACTCAATAAAAGGCCAAGAGCAATGGAAATTGCCCGCATCACGGGAGCACATTCTCAACGGAAGCGACGAGCGATGCATCGTCGTCGCCGCCGCCAGCCTTGTTGACGCGGGTGGACACAATCCATTCTTTCAACGAATCTTCCGGGGGCGAGCGTAGTAACGCGCCTGGATCATCGCAATGCGTTGGCGTCGCGCCAGTCGAGAATGACGGGCTGGCGATCATGGAAGCGATTCATCCAGTTGTTCGCTGCGCCGACAATAATTGTTGCCGATGTGAGAGGCTCGCCTGTGTCAGGATGCTTCGCTTGCTCCCACAATGCAGCGAAGGCGAGCGGTTCACCGGACCGCGCCGAAAAATAGTGCGGCGTCTTCGCCCCCGCGTTGCCCGTCCACTCGTAAAAGCCCGAGGCGGGAATGATGCAGCGTCTCGTCTTGAATGCCGTTCGGAACATCGGCTTTTCGGCGACTGTCTCGGCGCGGGCGTTAAATGTCGCAGGAAGCTCTTTGAGTGATTTCTTCCACCATCCCGGCACAAGCCCCCAGCGCATCTGGACGAGCTCGTTGCCGCTCGTCTCCGCAGGCCTAATGACCTCGATCGACGTCGTCGGCGCGATGTTGTAGCGCGGCGCGAGGTTGCGGGGCTGCCCGACCAGGTCGGCAAGCCTGTGCAACTCTTCCCATGAAAGGCGCTGTGTGAAACGGCCGCACATGATGATGCTCGCAATTCACTTCAAAGCTTTATAGCCATCAGCGAAGCCGTCGAGTGAGAGAACTTGCCGAAGCCCTTCGCCGGGCCGAATGTAGATCGTGATAATGATATTCTTGCCGGTCAGAAGCTTGCTGATCACATCGTCGCTGATCGGTCCTTCCGCAGCGCAGCCGATCGGCGCACCCTTGAAGAAGGGAAGCTTGCCGATCTCGTCCTGATCGACTTTCATCCTTGCGCCTTCGAGCAGGAACGTGTCCAACGGCGCAACGATTTGAATGACAGCATTGGGGCTTGCCGGAATTTTTGCGAAAGTGACCATGTCTTGGACGTTGGCTTGATCGTCGGAGCGAACCGCTTGAGCCAGCGTGCGTGATGGCTTCGATGGCGCTGGCGAGCATCGCATCTGCCACGCGCCGAATTTTGTGATTGTCGCCTCTTGCGCGACAAGTGCGTCGCCGGGACAGGCGATAAGCGCCGACACGATCGAAAGCAGTCGAATGAACCGCATAGTTTCAGGCGCAACACTCATAATCTGTAGTCTCGTATTGAACGGAGCGGGCCGCGCAGAGGAGGCGAAGCTTCCCCTGAACCCGGCCGTGACGCAAGCGACGATCACCGACACGGTTTGCGTTCCAGGTTGGACGAAGAATATTCGCCCATATGTCGGGGAAATGCGGATCATAAAAGCCGAAATGCTCGTCGCGATCGGCGAGTCACACGAACACCGGAACCGATATCAGCTCGATCACAGGATACCGCTGGCGCTCGGAGGCGCCACAATCGATCGGCGGAACCTTATTCTGCAGCCGGTGGCGCTCGCCTTGGAAAAGGACGCGATAGAGCGCTGCCTTGCCGTTGCGGTGTGCGATGACAGGCTCGGCTTGGACGAGGCGCGCTCGGCGATTTGGCGGGACTGGCGAGCCGCAGGCACCGTGTGCGAAACTGCGGCGGGCAATCCGGGCGCTTTCGACTGAGGAGGCCACGGGCTGGCGTTCGCGACAGCATGGCGACCATAACGAGGAAGCGCGATGGCGGGCGCTACGGTTTCGGGGGCGCTACGGCTGGCGAAAATTGTGCTCACGCCGCGCTGTTGTGATTTTTCTGGTGTTCGAAATGTGGTCGCGGAGACGGGCGTAGCGAAGTAGATAGGGGTTCTGCGTCAGAGGCTGTCTTCCCAATTGGCGCCGCCATAGAACAGCCGCAGCACAACGACGCGCTCGGCCTCAACCGTGAAAGCGACCGTGACGCGGCGCTCAAACCCGACGATGCGCAGCCCGGGCCGAATGTCGTCGCGGCGGGTCCCACGCTCGGAGGCATATTCCAGACGGTCGCAGAATTCCCGCAACCGTTCGACATAGGCAACCGCCCGCGTAGGGCTGCTCGCTTCCGCTATGACATCATAGAGCCATCCGAAATCTTGGTCTGCTTGCAGGGCGTATTCAACTGCCCGCCGCTTCACATCTCCCCCTTGATCCGAGCGGCGTGACGCTTGCGGATATTGTCGAAGAGCTTCTCGCTTGAGAGGGTTTTTGCCGGGTGGGCTTTGATCTCGTCATAGACCGGAGCGACTTCGTCGCGTAGCCAGCGCTCCACGGCGGCGTCGCGCTCCTGCAGGGCGCGAAGGCCAGCTCGGATCACCTCGCTGCCTGTGGCGTAAGAGCCCGAGGCGACAAGCTGGTCGATGAAAGCAGCTTGCTCTGCGGGCAAGCTGAATGTGCGTTTTTCGGTAGCGGACATGGATGCGCTCCCTTGATCTTCGGTATGAATTTATCATACCAGCCGCAGAAATCCATATTCATGAACCGGTCGGGATGAGCGGCTTCCAAGCCGAAGGCGCCGGGCTATAGCTGGCGGCGGGACAATAGCGCCCAAGAACCCACAAGCCGCACGGGCATGAGAAAAAAACCCCTCTAATTTTAGCGGCTTTCGCCTTCGCCTTCCGGCCTCAGAGGCTGCGCCAGCTCGCGATTGATGCGAGCCGCGTTCTCTTGGTCGACGCGCCGCTGTTCCTCCTCCTGTTTCAGCACGCGCGACTGCTGCTCGCGAAGGTTCTGCATCTGCTCGCTCTGTCGGGGATCGAGGGGCATTTCGCGGCGGGTGTTGTCCTCCATGTATCGATCGGCCTCGCGCGCGCTCGCGGCCTCGCCCTGTGAGCGATCGGGCGACGGCTCGTTCGCTTGCGCGGCACTGACTTCCGCTCCCTTGGAGCGGTTGGCCTGTTCCGTCTCGCGCGCCGCTTCGCGATCTACCCGCCCCCGAATGTCTTGCAGGCGAATATCGCGCTCGGCCGCCGTCGAGGTGGGACCTTCAGCGCGGGCGGGTTCGTCTCGCTTGTCTTGCCGCGCCATCGGTGCGGCCTCCTGCTTTTCATCGGGCTGCGCCTGGCCCTCGGCAATCCGCGCGCGGTTCACTTCGATCTCGGCGCGAAGTTCGCGAATGCGATCCTGCATCTCGGGATTTGTGATTTTATAGCCATGCTCGGCGGCGAGCCGCGCGACCGTCTCCTTGTAAGCGTCGCTCCCGGTGATGTTGAGCGTTTCCCACTTTTCGGACGCCACTTTGAGCGCGGCGTTGACGGAATCCGCGTTATTCCAGTCGCGAATATCGAGCTGCTTCCCATTGTCGACAAAGGCAAGGGTTTGCAGCGCGCCGGTCGCATCGTGTCGGTGGTAATGGATCTCGTCGCCCTTACGCTCGAACGTGATAATCGGCCCGAGGTCACGCGCGGGCTCCGGCTTCACGTAGCGGTCGCCCTGCACATCCGCCTTTTGCTGTTCGAGATTGGTTTGCGCGGCGATGGCTTCGTCGGCCTTGTCGAGCAGCCGGCGCGACTGTTCGGCGAATTGCGCGCGCGCCGCATCATCGGGAAGCGCCTTGTCGATTTTCGCAATCGTATCGGCCATGCTGTCGCGCGCGGCGATCATCGTTTCGGCTGTTCGCATGGGTCCTGTCTCCTCTGCGTCGGTCGAGGGCGCGCGACCTCGTAGAGCGCTCTCGGTGCGGTGCTGAAAATGCGCGATAGCGGCACTCGGCGCGCCGTCCAACGGTCGGCTTAGAGCGCTGATGGCGCGCGGCACGACAAAAACCTTGCCGGGCTGCGTTCGCGAGGATTTCAGCTCGGTTACTCGAGCGGCCGGCACGTCCACATAAATTATCCGTGCGGCGACACCTGGCTTCGCATAAGCCGCAGCCGTCTCCATATCGGCGGCAAACAGGGCGCCGCGTCGATCGCCGCCGCTGTCGAGACGATAAAGGCGCACCGCGCCCGGCGCTGGCGGCGGCGGCGATCGACACGGCGACAGGGCGGCGACGTTCCGCCATTGGCGGGCGGCATCCTGCGCGCGCCGCCGGCCTTCCTCGCGCGTCGGTCTGTGAATTTCACGGTTCTTCACACGCTCGACGCGCCGGCGAACGCTCGGCGGCGCAATGCCACGCGCCAGCATCTTCACGTCTTTAAGCTTGTAGGCTGGCGCATGCGCCTGATCGAACCGCCGGACATTCTCCATGGCGATCCCGCGGACGCGGGCTTCGGCCGCGAGCGTGTCGCGCCAGCGCGAAAAATCCTGAATTTTTGGGTCGAGCCGCTTGCCGTCGTCCCGGACAAGTCGAACCGCGGCATGCACATGAATATGCTCTCGGTTCGTATGCATCACGAAAACATACTCATGTCCGGCAAACGCGCGCGCCAGGGTCGCCCGCGCAGCGTCCATAAACGCCGCTTTGTCCGTGCCGGGCTTGGCGCTCAAAATGACATGCGCAAAGTCGCGCGGCGCGCTCGATCGCATATGCGGCCGCCAGGATTTGGCGATTTCCAGGCTGACATTGGCCTCACGCGACGCGGCGCGCGGTGGGCGGTTCGGCAGCTCGCGCGCGAGGCGCTCGGCTTCATCTTTGAGCACACGGCCGTCCGGCCCAAATACCTCGATCTCACCGCCGCGGGTAAGTCGAGCCAGCGCCGTCGTGGCGCCCTCGACCCCATGCGCCCATTTCGGGTCGGTAAATTCGGCGTCCCGGCCGAATGCGCCCTCCAACCGATCGCGCAAACCGTCAATCGACCGCTGATTGTCGTAGATCCGGAGAAGCCGGCCGCCCGCATTGCGCTCGCGACTCGCGGCCGTCATGACGATGTCGACGCGGCTATGCGCGCCATGCTGCGAAAGCCGCCATGCATAGTGATGGCCGCGAAGAGCCTCCGTAAGCGCGTCTTGCGCCTGCGTTGCCTCCAGCCTGCGGTCGAACCGCATTGCGAACTGCAGCACGTCGTTGGACGGCGCGCGGCCATCTTCGGCGCGCCACGTGGCGGCGAAGTCGGCGACGGAGCGCTGCCCGGTGATCATCAACCCATCGTGGCGCTCCAGCGTCAGTTCACCTTTGTCGCTTTGATAGCTCAGCAGTGACTGCGCCCGAGCCGCGCCTGAACCGAAACTCGCGATTTTGACGACCGCCGCCTGCGACCCGGCCGCAAGATTGGCTTTCGCCATCAAAGGCGACCGCGAGGCTGTGCTCGGCGCATCGAAGCCCCTCGCTGGCGGTGAGCGGTGCGCTGTTTGCGCCTTGGCGGCCAGTGCATTCGCCGAAACGCCGTTCTGCGCAAGGCCACCCTTTACAGCCGCCGCGCGCTTCACGCGCAATTCATCGTCGACGTGGGGCTTCTCGCCCGGAGCCGGCGCGCGCGGCCCAGTGTCCGGCCGCTCGTCGCGTCGGGGCAGGGGAGGTGCGCGCGAGCTGTTGGCCGTTTGCGCGCGGTAACGCTCAGCCGATTGCACCGCAGCCGCAAGATCGTCCAGCGCCGCCCGATTCTTCGCCGCAAGACGACGCTGCAAGCCTTCCGTCAGAATCGAAAGATCAAGCGCCGCGAGAGTCGTCATGAGGCGCAGTCCTTCTCGATCGCCGTCTCGGCGCGTCTCCGCGCTCGATAGGTCAATGACGCATAGAGCGCGTCGAGCGCCCGCATGATCCCATGCGCTTCGATAAGCCACGCGCGCACATTCTCTCCCGGGAAAGCGTTGCCCGCGTTCATATGATGAACGGCTTGATTGAGATTAACGCCGATCGCGCGCAGCTGTCGCGTCAATTCGACGACTTCGACGCGTCCTTCGCCGTCAAACGTCGGCCCCATGTCGCTGGCCGCGCGAACCATGCGACGCAGCGCTTCTGTTGTCGTCAGATTCCTCGCTTCGCAGAATGACAGAAACGCCGCCGCCTCCGTCTCATCGACGCGGAAACCGATAAATCGCGTCTTGCGCCGATCGTAATGTCGCTTGTCAGCCATTCGTCGATCGTCCTTAGCGTCCGGTTTGCCTTTGGCAAACTGCCGGACGCGAACATGGCCGGCGCGGCGAGCGCACATAAAGATTTTGTTTCACAAAATCCCTATCCTGCCATTCATCCCCACTCTTCGCTTTGCATAGCCGAAAACCCTCATTTTCTCAACGTTTTTCGAGGCTTTGTGCTGTTTTCAAAGCAGTCTCGGAACACTCTCAGCGCACTATCAAGACAGTCTCACGAGGCTCTTAGATCAACATTGAAAGCGTCTCACACAGAGACCCAACGGACTCGCATAAAATTCTCACCGTCGCATCAGGCGCATATCAGATCGATCTCCAAGAAGCTCTCACATCGTTGTCATAAAGGTCTTGCGTAAGGAAGGGAGTGGGTCTAAATAGTTGCCATTTTATTAGAGGCTCGCATGAAGCTCACCGGTGAGGACCTGCAGCGTCTGAAGGAGGGGATTAACGCGCTGAAGCCGAACCGTCGGCTCACGCTGCGCGAACAAATTGGCGCGATCTATGGGCCTTTGATGAAGGCGAAAGGCCGCGGACTGACGAATGCTCAACTTCTCGATTACCTCAGAGAGCAGGGCATTATGATTTCGGCGCCCTCGCTATTTCGGGTGCTGAGACAGCTTGCCGAACAAAAGGCCCGGCGCGGCTCTAAGCGGGGAAGCCATCCCTCCCGCGCGAATGGGAAAATGCGGGTGCCTACGTCATCGGAAATTACAAGGCCCGTATCCACCGGGACCATCGAGTCTGAACCTGTGCCGCGCGCGTCGTCCTTCCGCGTGCGTCGCGACCGCGATGAAATCTAGGAGATCGGCGAATGGATAAGGCGATTTACATGGTCGGCGGCAGCAAGGGCGGCGTCGGCAAATCCATGGTGACAATGGCGCTTATCCATTTTCTGACGGCGCGCGGCGAGGCGGTTATCGTGGTCGACGCCGACACCTCGAATCCTGACGTCATGCAGAACTATGAAAAGGAGGTCGAGTGCGAGAGCATCAATTTGGACGACGCCGATGGCTGGATCCGACTCGTCAATCTCTGTGACGAAAACGCGGACAAGACCGTTATCGTCAACACCGCGGCGCGGAACAACCAGGGGGTAGGGGCCTACGGCGTCACGCTGAGCGGCACACTCGATGAACTGAAGCGGCGATTGGTGACCTTGTGGGTTGTCAATCGTCAGCGGGATTCGTTGGAGCTGTTGCAGGATTTTCTCGAAGCAATCCCGAATTCAACCGTTCACGTCGTCAAGAACGGCTACTTCGGCGCGGATGAGAAGTTCGAGCTCTATAACGGCTCGAAGACACGGAAAGCGATCGAAGGGCGGGGCGGCAAGAGCCTGCTGTTTCCCGATATGGCGGACCGCGTCAGCGATGACCTCTACAGCAAGCGCCTCAGCATTCGAAAGGCGCTTGCGGATATGCCGATCGGCAATCGCGCCGAATTGAAACGCTGGCTCGCGCAGGTCGATGGTGTCTTTTCGGCGGTCGTTCCCAATGGCTGATGGCATGGAAGCCCACGACGCGACCGGCTTTGAAAAGCTGATTGGCCGGACGGCGACGGAAACAGAACGCCGACAGCTTCGTCGTGTGAAGGAGGTTCTCGGGCTTCGCGACAATGACGCGCTGTGGCTCGTCATCTTCGCGCTTCAATATTACGACAGCCTCTATCGCCAGTTCCCCAAGGCGATTGCCACCGAGGCGGCGGCCATCATGACGCGCACGCGCGAGACGGCGGACGCGCAAATGCGCGCCGGGGTCGAACAGGCCAAGGCCGACCTCGCCCGCGCCGTCGCGCTTGCGGCGCAAGACGTCGCGCGCGACGTGGCGCGACGGCAGGCGACGCAGTGGCTCGCCTATGGGATGGCGGTTGGCGCGGCCCTCGTCGTCACCGGAATCGCGATTGGGCGCGCGCTGGCGCCGTAAGCGGCGCCCCGGCTGTCATCGACAACGGGTTGCAGGGATGCGAACTCGACAGGGAGGATGACCGAGGCCAGTCCTTACACCGTCGCTATTTTCCCGCCGCCGGCCTCCAGCCTGCCGCTGTCGCTTCCGCCACGGAGCAGAACATACGTTCTTCGGCGCCCGTGATGGTGACCCGGGCGTAGTCGCGACTGCCGGGTACGTGGAAGATTTTCTCGCCCTTGCGGTTGACGTTTCCCTTGATGGCGCAGTCCTTGGACGGCGTCGGCGCGTCCTTTGACGCCGGCTCGGCGTAAGCGGCAGAGTTGGGAAGCGGCCGGGAAACATTCCATAGCTGCTGGAAGCGCGCCTCGAAGGACTTCGCCGCAGACGGGTCGTGTAGAACGACGAGATCATTATCCTGCTGCTTGAGCCCGGAGGCCGACAGGTTGGCCGACCCCGACCGAAGAAGGCGCCCATCGACCGCATAGGACTTCAGGTGCATGTATGCGCCCGCCGGTTTCATCCGGACATCGTCGGCAATGGAGCGAAGCCGGTCGAGCGCGTGCTGCTGGCCTGGGTCTAGGACGATGCGGAGGGCGACCCCGCGCCGGCGCGCCTCGATCAACGCGTCGACGACGGCCCAGTC
>NZ_JABVWW010000002.1 GCF_013350005.1 Methylocystis silviterrae | reverse complement strand
ACGAACATTTCGACGAAGTCAGAGCCCGAGATCGAGAAGAACGGCACGCCCGCCTCGCCGGCGATGGCGCGCGCCAGTAGCGTCTTGCCGGTGCCGGGCGGTCCAACCAGCAGCACGCCGCGCGGAATGCGCCCGCCGAGCCGCTGGAACTTCTGCGGATCGCGCAGGAATTCAACGATCTCCTGCAGATCCTCCTTGGCTTCGTCGACGCCGGCGACGTCCTCGAAGGTGACGCGGCCTTGGGTCTCCGTCAGCAGTTTCGCTTTCGATTTGCCAAAGCCCATCGCGCGGCCGCCTGCCCCGCCCTGCATCTGCCGCGCCATGTAAATCCAGACGGCGATGAAGAGAAGCAGCGGCAGCCCATTGACGAGCAGAGTCGAGAGCCAACCCGGACTGTCGTTCGCGGGCTTGGCGCTGATCTGCACTTTCTTCGACTCAAGCTTCTGCACGAGCCCCGGATCGCTCGGCGCATAGGTCGTGAAGGAGCGGTTGTCGTTAAAGTGGCCGGAAATCTCATTGCCGGACATCGTCACGTCATGGACGCGGCCTTCGTCGATCTGCACCAGCAGCTCGCTGAAGGTGATTTCGCGAGCCGGCGTGCGGGTCTGCTGATGCTGGAACAGCCCGAAAAGCAACGCGCCGACTGCGACGAACAGGACCCAAGGCAAATATTTCTTCCAATTCGCCTTCATTTTCACCTCCATGACGAGAGCCGCGGCGGGCCGGGCGTCGTCGTCAATATGTATGCATCCCCCGCCGGAGCCAAAGATGCCTCGACGAGCGCAGGATGAGATTAGAAGTAATCTAGGTCAGGATGGCGCAATCGCCAAACAGGCGTCATAATTCGCCAAAGGTTGGGGCGGATGCGCAAGATCGTCATCGTCGGCCTAAATGAATGCCTAGGCTCGGCTTTCTGGGGATTGACGGATATTTTGACGCTCGCGCGGCGCGCCGTCGTTGGCGCCGAGGCGCCCGCTGAAAGCGCTGAAGATCCTTTCTATGTCGTTACGGCAAGCGCGGACGGCGAGTCGATCCGCGACCGCGCGGGGGCGAGCTTCCCTGTCGCCGCGTCCTTCAAGGCCATTACGACCTGCGACGCGATCATCGCGCCGAGTTTTTGGCCCGACGAGGACGGAAAGCCGCCGGACATGTCGCGCTTTGGCGCGACGGTCGCCGAATTGGAAATCGGCGACCTTAAAGCGAAGCTTATGTCCCTGACGGATTAATCGTCATTGCGGCGCACGGGGGGCTGAAGCCTAGCCAACTAGTCATTGTTTAAACCGGGAGTACGGGCTGCAAGCTGAAACAGAGCGGCGCTCTCTTGCGCGGCGCGGCAGGTGCATCGCAACAGCTTTTCCTACTTGGCTTATTTTGGAGTCGGTGCGCTAATTTGTCGCGCCTGCCTCAGATGCGGCTCTTCGTTTCCACAATGGGGCAGCGAGCCATAGGACAAACGCCATGAATGCGATCTCAGCGATTCTCTCAATTTTCGCCGCCGCCGCCGCCATCACGCTTGCGATCACCGCCTTCGTGAACGCCTGATCGTCGTTCGCCCAAATCTAAGAAGCGTCGCTCGCCGCCCCGCGGCGAGACGCCGACGCCCTGCATTTTTTTAAATTGCCCCTCGGACCGCTCCCCGGCGAAAAGTTGTTTTGCTCATGACCGGCAGCAGCCCGTTTGGCGCAGCCGTTCCAGATCGGCAAGATTGATCAGCGGCGCCGTGGCGTCGCCCGCGAGACTTTTGAACGGCGCGTTCATCGCAGCGCCGACTTCATAAAGCACAGCAATCATGTCGGCGCCGTCGATGCGCATCGGCGGCGCTAATGTTTCACCGGCGCAGCCGCGATCCGACAGCAGGCGATGCATCGACCTGTCAAAAACGCCGATCATATGCGTCAGAGCGGCGGTTTCGGCGATCGCATTTAGCGCGACGCCGAGTTGACCAATCGTGCGGTCGATGGCGGCCTCCGTCGCGCGAGCATCTCCGATAGCGTGGAGCGTCAAACGACTCGCTTCCCAAATCAGCGGGCTTTCGACGCGTAAGCCGTCCGGCAAGCCCCCCACGAAAGCGGCGTTCAACATCGTGACGCCGGCGGTCGGCAGCAACCTCAACGCTCCGGCGACGCATTCCCTTTCGTCGAGCGCAAGAATGTAGAGCGGATCCAGCGAATCAAAATAATCGACGACCGCCAGCGGATGGACGGCGCCGGACGGGTGACTGACATGCGCGCGAGCGGACGCGAGACGCAGGCCATACATCTCATCCATGAGTCGGGGAAAGAGCGCGCGCGATTCGCCGGGCAGCAGCGCGATCATCGCTCCCGCCGATCGATTGAAGAAAAGTCAGCGGGAGTCGACTCGATCACGGAACGAAGCCGTTCGACGCCGACGCGGATGAGCCCTATCCGGCAGGCCTCCTCGACGGCATTGTCGACCGAGGCGGCGTGAAGCCGGGCGCGCGCCGTTTCGAGCCAGAAGCGCACGGCGGTTGGAGCAGCGCCAAGCGCGACCCCGATCTCATGATCGCTGGCTCCTTGGGCCTTAAGGCGCAGGCAAGCGAGCTCCCGATTCGACAGCCGCATTTCGACGGGGGGTTCGACGCCAAGGGCGCCTCGCACGCTAGCGTGAAAGATCGCGCTCATAACCATGAGCCGGCGAATCAGGGCGCGGCGCCGCGGCGGCAGGGATGAAGCGTCCTCAGCGCAGCAGACGCTGAACAGCCCATATTCGCCGCTTCGGCCGCGCAGGGGAATGGAGAAGCCGTTGGCGCCGAGATTGAACTCCAGCACTTCGCCCAGGAGTTTTTCAACCACCGGATCGTCGCGATCCAGCAGGCGCCAATCGACTGGCGTTATCCCCCCGAAACCCGCGCGTACGACGGGCTCGAGGTCGACACGGCGCGCCTGGGCATAGGATTTTCGCCACGAGGCGGCGTGAATGGCTGACAGCAGCGGTCGGTCGGCGCGCCGGGTCGGCAGGTTGAAGGCGACATATCCGACATGAGAGACGCCCGCCGCCCGCAAGACTTCATCAAGGAGCAAGATTTCATCAAGGAGGTTGTAGCGGACAGTCCGCCGATCGGCGCGCGCGAGCCGATCAATAAGATCGAAAACATCTTCGCGATACACGCTGAACGCCTATCGTGCCAAAATCAATAAGCAATTTGATACACAGTCGCTGGCGGGCAGGCAATGCGCCGCGCGTCGAATGGCTTTGACGAAGCCGATCGTTCGCCGCCGGCGAAAAAAAAGAGCCCGGCCGATCGGCCGGGCTCTTTCATATCGATCTTCGGGCAGGATCAGTATTTCGCAACAATCGGGGCAGCGCCCCAGTTGAAGTGATAGTTCACGCCGGCGCGGACGATGTTGCCGTTGAAGCGAGTCTGCGACTGAACGACGTTGAACGTGAATGGCGCGTTGCCGGCCAGAGTGACCAGCGGGCTGGTCGCATAGCTGACGTTGCCAAGGTCGTAATAGAGATATTCGACCTTCGCCGACCAGTTCGGCCAGAACATCCACTCGAGGCCGCCGCCAGCCGTCCAACCGACGCGCGTGTCGGAGAAGGAGCCAGCGCCGCCCCAGACCGGCGTCTGAATCGAATTCGGGATCAGCGCTTGGAAGATGCTCGTGTTGGAGGTCACGCCGCCATAAGCGAGACCGCCGGTGCCGTAAACAAGCAAGGTCGGGGTGAAGAGCCAACCCAGACGACCGCGCACAGTGCCAAGATAATCAATTGAACGGTTCACTGTGGAGATCGAGCCAGTCGACTGCGCAAAGCCAGGGATCAACAGCGCGCCGGCAAAAGTCGTGTTTTGGTTCGAAGTGGCGATTCCCTGAATGTCTGCTTCAACGCCAGCGACAAAGCTGTTGTAGAACTGCCAGTTGTAGCCAATCTGACCGCCGCCGATGAACCCGCTGTTGTTGCCGCCGCCGGCGCTAAAGGTCGACAGAGCGGTAATCGTTGCTTGAAACGGCTGCGCGCCGCCAACGCCGGCATTGAACACCGGAATAGACGAAACATTGACGCTGTTGCTATTCGCCCACGTTCCGCCAGCATTCAGACCGACGTAAAAGCCGGTCCACAGCGGTGGCGGCGGCGGCGGGGGCGGCGGCGGCGCCTTGTAGCTGGGCAGATCTGCCGCAAGGGCCGTGCTGGCGGTCAGCGCCAGCGCCAGTGTGACGAATATTCTTTTCATCTGAAATCCTCACTGCCGATAGGCGACAAGCTTTCGCCGGACCGCTGCTACGAAACCCAAGCAATTGCTTTGCCTCGAGCGCAATCAAGCAATGCCGCACGCGCACAGTCAACACGAGACAACAAGCGTCAGTCGAATTTTCGATCGGTGTGGCGCCGAGGCCACAAGGGCTAAGTCACCGGGCCTCGTCAAACGCGCCGGGCCACGCCAATATCTGGCGGCGACGCCATGGATGTCGGCGTCAACTCCGGGCGCGCCGCCCGCGTTCAGACTCGCCATAACAGCGTCCAGCCTGGGAGCGGATACGGGCGTCAGCCAAAAAAAGAGCCCGGCCAATCGGCCGGGCTCTTTCATATGGATGGTCAGGCTGGATCAGTATTTCGCAACAATCGGGGCAGCGCCCCAGTTGAAGTGATAGTTCACGCCGGCGCGAACGATGTTTCCGTTGAAGCGGGCCGAGGACTGCGAGATGTTCGCGAAAGCCGCTCCAGCAGGGGAGTTGCTGACACTGACAAACGACGTGGAGACCGTCCCGAGGTCGTAATAGAGATATTCGACCTTGGCCGACCAGTTCGGCCAGAACATCCATTCCAGTCCACCGCCAGCTGTCCAGCCGACGCGGGTGTCCGCAAAGGATGACGCACCGAACCAACCGGTAAACGGAATGGGAGACGGAATTGCCGCTCCTACGACGCTGATGTTCGATTGCACGCCGCCGTAAGCAAGGCCGCCGGTGCCGTAGACGAGGAGCGTCGGCGTGAACAGCCAGCCGAGGCGGCCTCGGACCGTTCCGATGTAATCCAAATTCTTCGAGACGTTGATGCCCTGGAAGGCATTGAATCCAGCAACAAACCCACCGGCTGTTACTGGCACAGCCGTAAAATAGGTGTTGCTGGAGCGGGTGCTGGCAATGCCCTGAATGTCCGCCTCGATGCCCGCGACGAAGCTATTATAGAACTGCCAGTTATAGCCAATCTGGCCGCCGCCGATGAAGCCGCCGTTGTTGGAAGTCGTGAAAACTCCGCTTGCGCCAAGCGCGGCGGCGGTCGCGGGTCCAATGGCGACCAACCCACCCGCAGGATCAAGCACGATGGGGCCGTTCGTGAGCCTGACGGTGTTGCTGCTGCTCCACGTTCCGCCAGCATTCAGACCGACGTAAAAGCCGGTCCACAGCGGCGGCGGCGGCAGCGGGGGCGGCGGAGGAGCCTTGTAGCTGGGAAGATCGGCCGCCAAAGCCGAGCCCGTCAGCGCGACCACAAGAGCGGCGACGGAAAGAGCTTTTTTCATCTGAGTCCTCGTTCCTTGGAGGCGGAAAACTTCGCCTGATTGCCTTGTTGAAACTTTCAGCGATCGCTCGCCATGCATTGCACTCAATCAGTCGAGGCCGCGCACAGTCAATCCAAAAGCCCCGTATCTTGCGGGCGCTCGGTCGGAATTCCGGCTGGTGTGGCGCCGGCGCCACAATGGGTTCGGAGCCGGATCGACTTAGATCTCGCCCACGGCGAAGCAGCTGGTCGAAGCCATGACGGCCGCGGGCGACATACCGTCGTCTGACGGCGGTTCCCATCGCGACTCGAGTATGGAGAGAAACGGTGATCAGCGCGCGCTGATAGGAGCTTCGCCCTGCTATGAACGTGATTGGAGGCGATGGCTCACTGCAATCGGCCTTGCTTCGAAGGGGCCGCTAGCCGTTGGAGGCCGCGCGGCGCGCGATCGCGCCGCGGCGCCAATCCTCTTTCGAGCCGTCCGTCAGCTTATCCTCCAGCATACGCGCGGCGACCAGATCGAGCCGTCCCACGGGGCGAATTCCCACCCAATCAAGCCGTTGCGCGGGCGCAAGCGACCCCAGCACGCGCGAACAGCTCTTGCTGAAATGACGCAGAGGCAGAAGCAGAAGTTCAAATTCCGAGGCGCCCAGCGCTGTCCGGGCTTGCGCGACAAGCGGCGTTTGGGCGTCGATGACCCCTCGAATCGCCTCAGCAACCTCCTCCTGCCGCTGCGCTCGCCACCATTCTAGGAAGAGGCGTCCCTTCTGCTCGCGCTGCCAGAGGGCGTTAACCCGAGCGCCACAGAGACGGAGCGGAAGTCGGCGTTCCGGGTCCACTTCGATGATGAATATGTCCGGCAAAATGTGGCGAATCGCGACGGGATCGATCTCCGCTCGATCCGGCGCCGCCCGTTCTCCCTTCAATCGCCCCCAATAGTCGTAAAGATCCCTGGTGACCGGCAATCTCATTCTAACCCGCCCGACGCTCGCGCGCCCCCGCCCAGGATTGGGACGCTTTCCCGCTTATAGTTCCAATTCTTCCCGACAATAGCAGCCTTCGTGCCATCGGAGCGGCGATCGCCAGGATGGCGGAGCTGACCAACGGCCAGGACCCCGCACCTACAAAAAGGCGAGCGAAAGCAACAAGCTGAACTTGTCGGAAGCGATCTCGAGCGACCCGCTGGCGCGCTCACGACTCAGTTCTTGTCTCTCCGCCAGGCGTTTCAGATCGGGACGCTCGCCGACGCCGGTCGCGTTAGATTAGCATTGAGGCTGCGCGGGCTCTTGCCCAGCAAAACGTACAGGAGCGAACGTGCCCGCAAGTCGAGAACGAATTTTCAATCTCCCGATAGTGACGAAGACGCTGATCGTCGCGCTAACGGCGACGCAGCTCGTCGTCGCTTACGGTCCTTTGGAGTTCTCAAACTGGCTGCTAACGACATTCGCCTTCATCCCGGCGCGCGTGACGCTTGAAGGCGGCGCCGAATACGCCACCCTGCTGACCTACTTTTTTTTACACGGCGATTGGACGCATCTCATCGTGAATGCGTTAGCGCTTGCAGCATTCGGCACGCCGGTCGAACGTCGATTCGGTTCGGCGCGCTACCTCCTCTTTCTCGCCGCAAGCGCGTTCGCAGGCGCGTTGTTGTTTCTTGCGCTGCACCCATACGAAATCGCCCCTGTCGTGGGCGCATCAGGCGCGATCTCTGGAACAATGGGGGCAATTGTGCGTTTCGCATTTACGCCAGGTGCGCGGCTGGCGGACAACAGGGGCAGCCCCCGGACGCCATACGACGAGGAATCGCATTTCACTTCGCTGTCGCAACTGCCATTGAACCGACAGGCGATGTTTTTCCTTGTCGCATGGTTAGCGGTGAACGTGCTTCTTGGCGTCTTTCCGCAGGCGGTCGGCGTGTCGAGCGCGATCGCCTGGGAAGCGCACGTCGGAGGGTTTTTGTTCGGCCTGCTCTTTTTCAACTTCTTCGATCGCGCGGGTCGGCATGCCCTGAGTTCGCAGTAACGCTCTCCGGCTGGCAAGGGAGGCCGATCGAGAGCGAAAAGGAGGGCCAGATGACGATCTCGAACATACTCGCGGAGAAAGGAAGAGAGGTGGTGACTGCGAGCGCCGACACGACGCTGCACGAGGCGGCTCAGCTCATGATGCGCTATCGAATCGGCGCGCTCGTCATTCTGGACGACAGCGGCCGACTGGCCGGACTGATCGCCGAGCGCGATATCGTTTCAGCGGTCGCGCTGGACGGGACAGAGGCGCTGACGCAGCGCATATCAGCGTATATGCAGCCCAGTCCCCAGCCGGCGAGAGAAGACGACGCCGTCGAGAATACGATGCGCGTGATGACCATCGAACGGCGCCGGCATATTCCCGTGGTCCGGGAAACGCGCCTCGTGGGCCTCGTGTCGATCGGCGACGTCGTCAAATACCGCATTCGCGTCATCGAGGAAGAGCACCGATCGATGCGCGAATACATCGCCCAAGCCTAAGGACTCGACGAGGCCGGCAGCGGGATGTGGGCGAAAATGTTGGGCAGCGCGCGCTTCGTCGCCTCGCGCCCCACATGGATGAGCTGCTCCGCCTTGTGAAAGTCGAACATGCCGACCTCCTCCAGTCGCGCCGTGATCGTGGCGTCTGGCGGGTCGCCGGCCAACCGCGAACGCAGGATTCGATCCTGGATGATGTTGAAGGCGTCGATCATCGCGGTGGCGACGTTCGGCGCATCGCCCGGCTGACGATCGAAATAGCGGGGCAGGAACCGATCGACAAAGGACGCGTCCGCCTTCTCGAACGGCCCGGCCTCCGCGGCGCGATGCAGCGCGGCGGGATCGTCGCGGATGACGCGCGCGCGATACATCGTGTCGGCGGTGACATTCACGGCGATCACATATTCGGCGCCGAGGGCGCGGCACACGGTGACCGGCACGGGATTGACCAGCGCGCCGTCAAAGAGCCAGCGATCGCCAATGCGCACCGGCTCGAAAACGCCCGGCAACGCATAAGATGCGCGGATGGCGAGCGACAGGGAGCCATGCTGCAGCCACACCTCGTGGCCCGTGCCGACCTGAGTCGCCACCGCCGCGAAGGGTATGGGAAGGTCTTCGATCTCCACGCCTTCGAGTTCCTTCTCCAGGGCGGACCGCAACCGTTCGCCGGTGATGAGGCTCGCGCCGGAAAATGAGAGATCCATCAGCGTGAAGACGCGCCGCTTGGTCAGGGTGCGGGCAAAGGCTTCGATCTGATCAAGCTTACCGGCGGCGTAGCATCCGGCGACCACGGCGCCGATCGATGTGCCTGCGATCACATCAGGCTTGATGTCATGGGCGGCGAGCTCGCGCAGCACGCCGATGTGCGACCAGCCGCGCGCCGCGCCTGCGCCGAGCGCCAGTCCAATCGTCGGCTGACCGCGTCTTTGCTGTTTGGCCTCGGTATCCGCCTTGCGTACGAGGGTCGTCGGAGGGGCTTGTGGTTCGTCCGTCATCGCGCTGGCCGCATTGGCATCGAGAAGTTGGGGGTTGCGTGAGCGTAGCGATAACATGCGGGCGGGCCTTCCTGCGCCGCTGTCGTCGTCGTGGTCAGCGGCACCAGATATATTTGGAGACCAGCCTGCGCTTCGGAAGGTGGCCTTCAGGTTAACTTTCCGCCAGATGATGGGCGCCTAGGCGCCTTCGGCGGAGAAAACCAGCGCGCCATCGTCGCCGAGCGCCCGATAAAAGCAGGACTTCCTCCCCGTATGGCACGCCTTGCCGTCGCCGCCGACCTCGACCTCGAGCAGCACGGCGTCCTGATCGCAGTCGACGCGTAGCGAGAGCACCTTTTGCGTCTGCCCCGAGGTCTCGCCTTTGCGCCAGAGCGAGCGCCGAGACCGCGACCAATAATGGGCGAGCCCCGTCTCGATGGTCTTTTCGAGCGCGAGTTCGTTCATATAGGCGACCATCAGCACGTCGCGCGTCGCCGCCTCCGTGGTGACGCAGACGATGAGGCCGTTCGCGTCGAATTTCGGCGCGAAAACGCTCCCCTCCTCCACCTCTCTGGACGCCTGCGACATCACCGCGCCCCGCGCAGCAGCGTATAGAAACGCGCCTGCTCGGCCGGATCGTCACGGAAAACTCCGGAAAACTGCATGGTGACCGTGGATGATCCCTGCTTCATCACGCCGCGCATCGACATGCACATATGTTCCGCCTCGACCATCACGGCGACCCCGCGCGGCGCGAGCGCTTCGTCGATCGCCGCCGCGATCTGCGCCGTCATCGCCTCCTGAGTCTGGAGGCGGCGGGCAAAAATCTCGACAAGCCGGGCAAGCTTCGACAGACCGACCACCCCGCCCGCCGGATAATAGGCGATGTGCGTCTTTCCAACGAATGGCACGACGTGGTGCTCGCAATGCGAGGTAAAGGGAATGTCGCGAACGAGCACGAGATCGTCGTAGCCTTCGACCTCCTCGAAGACTTTCGACAGGACCTCGTCGGCGCTTTCTCGATAGCCGCTGAAGAACTCTTCATAGGCTTTGACGACGCGACGCGGGGTGTCTCGCAGCCCCTCGCGGTCCGGATCGTCTCCCGTCCAGCGCAACAGGGTGCGCACGGCGGCTTCGGCTTCATCGCGGGAGGGGCGTTCGACGGTTTTCACCGTCTCGAGCGAAGAAAAGGGACAGGTCTTAACCACGTCATCCATGTGGCGCCTCCAACTGACTAACGCCGCCCGCCCTCAAAAAAGCGTCGGCCGCCTCGCGCCTAGCACGAAACGTGCAAGGCGCCCCTCAAATCGTCGCCCTCTCCAGATGGTTCGAGATCACGCGAGAATTCGAGACGAACGAGGGCCGCTGACGGCCCCCGGCGCGACCCGCCGCTTTCGCGAGCACGCGCAAAATCCTATATAGAGATTTACCAAGGCGATGGTAAGGCCTTGGCTTGGATGCACCGGCGGCGATGCTCGACAACATTTACAATCAACGCATTCTGGAGCTTGCCGGAAACATTCCGCGCATCGGCCGGCTGCCGCGCCCGGACGCGACCGCCTCGGCCTATTCCAAACTCTGCGGCTCGACGATCACCGTCGATCTGAGGCTGGAAGACGGGAAAGTGGCCGACTATGCGCATGAGCTGAAGGCCTGCGCCCTGGGCCAGGCGTCGGCCTCGATCATGGCGCGCAATGTGGTCGGCTCCACGCCGCAGGAGCTGCGCGAGGCGCGCGACGCGCTGCGCCGAATGCTCAAGGAGAACGGCCCGCCGCCGACCGGCAAATGGGCCGACCTCGCGGTGCTGGAGCCGGTGCGCGACTATAAGGCCCGGCATGGGTCGACGATGCTGGCCTTTGACGCTGTGGCGGACGCAGTGACGAAGGCGGAGGCTTGATCGCAAGCCGAAGAGGGCGGAAAAGCTCTCATCCTGTCGCCTCGACACGCACTCTATAGCCACGACAAGGGCCGTCCCAGTTGATCTCACAAGATGCGGAACGGACGGCTGGCCGACAGGGCGCCCTCGGATGGTGGCGCGCGACGCCCCTCTATCTACGCATTCTGGGGGCCGTGGCGCTGGGGCTTGTCGTTGGCGTCACGCTTGGCGACCAGGCGGCGGCGCTCGAGACGCCGGCCAAGCTCGTCCTGCGGCTCCTGGGGGCGCTTGCCCCTCCGCTGATTCTGCTGGCGATCATGCAAGCGCTGATGCGCGCGCATCTTGGCGGCCGGAAGGCGCTGCGGCTGGTGACGCTGCTGTTGACGAACACGCTGGTGGCGATCGGCATCGGCCTCCTTGTCGCCAATGTCCTTCAACCCGGGTCATGGTCGAACCCCGCGCCGGCGCACCCGCCCGCCAAGGCTGCCACTGGCGCCGATCCTCTGGCGCAATTCCTGGACAGCGTGCCCAAAAGCATCGGCGGACCATTTTCAGACAATGGCACGGTGATGGGCGTCATCTTCATTGCGGTGGCGCTCGGCGTCGCGCTGAGAAGCCTGCGGCATCATGAGGTGCGCACCGTCGAAGACCTCGTTCACGTGGCGCTGACCAGCCTGATTACGATTCTACACTGGATCATCGACCTGGTGCCCCTCGCAGTGTTCGGCATCGTCGCCAGCATCGTCGGCGTGAAGGGCTTTGGCGATTTCCTCGCTTTGGGGGGCTTCGTCGTCGCCGTGCTCGCGGCGCTGACGTTGCAAGCCGGCTACTACCTCATTCGCGTGCGACTGGGTTCCTGGGCGCCACCACTCTATGTGCTGCGCGGCGTGCGCGACGCTTTGGTGATGGCGTTTTCGACCGGCAGCTCCACCGCCACGATGCCGGTGACCTATGCGCGCCTGCGCGAAAATGTCGGGCTGCGCGAGGAGTCCGCCAGCATGGGCGCGCTCGTCGGCGCGAATTTCAATAATGACGGCACGGCGCTCTATGAAGCCATGTCGGCCTTGTTCGTCGCGCAATTGCTCGACATGCATTTGACGATCAGCCAGCAGTTCATTGTTGTGGTGACGTCCGTCGTCGCATCCGTCGGCGCGGCCGGCATTCCGGAAGCGGGTTTGGTGACGATGACCATGGTCTTCAAGGCCGTGGCGCTGCCCACCGACTACATCGCCATGCTTTTCACCATCGACTGGTTCCTGGACCGCTGCCGGACAGCCATCAACGTCATGGGCGACGTAACGGTCAGCTGTCTGCTGGACGGCAAAACGCGCGAGCGGCCGGAGACGCGGCCGCCCTGAGGCGCCCGAGAGGCAGCAAAAGACGCTGCAAGAGTCTCGCCCCGACGCCCCTTTCCGCCTACGCTCGCAGCATGACCCCTGCCCCGATTCGCATCCTCGGCATCGATCCCGGCCTGCGCAACACCGGCTGGGGCGTCATCGAGGCGCAGGGCTCGCGGCTCTCCTTCATCGCCTGCGGGCGCGTGCGCTCCGGCGCAAGCCTCAACATGGGCGAGCGGCTTTCGCAGCTGCATTTAGGGCTGATGGGCGTCATCGCCGATCATGCGCCGCAGGAAGCGGCGATCGAGGAGACTTTCGTCAATCGCGATCCGCAGTCGGCCTTGAAGCTCGGACAAGCGCGCGGCGTGGCGCTGACCGCGCCCGCGCTCGCCGGCCTCGTCATCGCCGAATACGCCGCCAATCTCGTCAAGAAGACCGTGGTCGGCGCCGGCCACGCCGACAAGGCGCAAGTGCAGATGATGGTGCGGGTATTGCTGCCGGCGAGCGGAGCGACGAGCGCCGACGCCGCCGACGCTCTGGCGGTCGCGATCTGCCACGCCCAGCACCGCGGCGCGCGACTGCGGATCTCCGCATGATCGGCAAGCTCAAAGGGCTCATCGACAGCTATGGCGAGGATTTCGTCATCCTCGACGTCAATGGCGTCGGCTATGTGGTGCATTGTTCGACGCGCACGCTGCAGAAGCTGCCGCGGGTGGGCGAAGCCTCCGCGCTCGCGATCGAAACGCAGGTGCGCGAGGATTCGATCCGGCTCTTCGGCTTCGCGACCGAGTCTGAGCGCGACTGGTTCCGGTTGCTGCAGACCGTGCAGGGCGTCGGCGCCAAGGTGGCGCTGGCGATCCTGTCAATTCTTCCGGCGAATGATCTCGCCTCGGCGATCGCCATGCAGGACAAGGCGACCGTCTCCCGCGCGCCGGGCGTCGGCCCGAAGCTCGCGGCGCGCATTGTCGCGGAGCTGAAGGACAAGGCCCCCGCCTTCGGCGCCGTCGACCCTGCCCTGGCGCGGCTCTCCGGCGAGGAGCCGGAAAGCGCGCCGTCGGCCGCGCGCGATGCAATTTCCGCTTTGGTCAATCTCGGCTACGGGCGCCCGCAGGCGGCGGCCGCTGTGGCCGAGAGCCTCAAGCAGCTCGGCGAAGCCGCCGAGGCTGGCGCGCTGATCCGCCAAGGCCTGCGCGAACTCGCGCGCTGAACGCGCGATCAGGCGGCGATCACGTCGCGGTAGATTTCGGCGAGGCTCATCTCGAATTCTACCGCCGGCAGGCGGAGCGTGTCGCCGATTGATCCAAGTCTCGGACGTTCAAAGAAACCGCCCTCGACACGGTCGAGGACATCGACGGCGAGATGGTCGCGCTCGACCAATACATAATGTTGCAGCGACGGAAGTTTTTGATAGAGCCCCCATTTTTCCCATCTGTCGCGATGGGCGGAGCCTTTCGACACGACTTCGATCAGCACGACCGGGTCGTCGAGCGAGGTCGCGTCGGGCGGCAGCGGCCCACAACGCACCATAACGTCAGGGAAACACGCGAGATCCAGGAGCCGCTGCTTCAGGTAGAACGTCTCGTCGAAAGGGCGACAGTCCGACCCGCGCCGCCGAAACTCGTTCATCAGGGCGACAGTCAGATTTTGGATGATGCGCTTGTGCTCCCAGCGCGCTCCGACCATCATGCGCACGACGCGGCCGCCGATCAGCTCCCACTTCTCGTCGGCGGGCTTGTCGGGGAGAAGTTCCTCGAAATCGTCGAGGGACATATACTCGTATCGTGATGAGAGACGGCTCACGGGCTTGGCTCCTCTCGGCGTCAGTCTAGCACAAACCCCTATTCTGCGCAGCCGTTTGACTATCGAGCGCGCTCGGACCATGACGATTGGATCGGCGGATGACGAGACTGAACGGCAAAGTGGCGCTCGTGACGGGCGCCGCCCGCGGAATCGGCGCAGCGATCGCCAAAGCGTTCGTCGAAGAAGGCGCATTCGTCTATCTGACCGATGTGAACGACGAAGGCGGACTCGTGGCGGCTGGCGAATTCGGCGACCGCGCCGCCTATGCGCGCCTTGACGTTCGCGATGAAGCCGATTGGCATGGCGTCACCGACGCCGCGCTTTCCGCGCGCAAACGACTGGATATCGTCGTCAACAATGCCGGGATCACCGGCTTTGAAAACGGCGCGACCGCTCACGACCCCGAACATGCGAGCCTCGAAGACTGGCGCGCCGTGCACGCGACGAATCTCGACGGCGTTTTTCTGGGGTGCAAATATGCGATCCGCGCGATGCGGCCCGTCGGCGTAGGGTCGATCATCAATATTTCGTCCCGTTCCGGGCTCGTGGGTATTCCCGGCGCGGCGGCCTATGCCTCGTCTAAGGCAGCCGTCAGAAATCATTCCAAGACTGTCGCCCTGTGGTGCACGGCGCAAGGGCTGGCGATTCGCTGCAATTCCATTCATCCTGCGGCGATTCTCACGCCGATGTGGGAGCCGATGCTCGGAACCGGTCCCGAACGAAAGGCGCGCATGGAGGCTCTTGTGCGCGACACGCCCCTACGCCGCTTCGGGCGGCCCGAGGAAGTCGCTGCACTCGCCACCTTGCTGGCCTCAGACGAAGCGACCTATGTCACGGGCGTCGAACTCAGCATCGACGGCGGGCTGCTCGCCGGATCGGCAGCGAATCCAGGATAAGGCGTTCCGAATCCCTGGCCCGCGGTATAAATGTCGGCGCAAGCGTCGAAGCTTTATGGCCATGCCGATCGGCGTCGGAGACCTGACCCTTGACCACGCCTCCCCGCCGCCTCGTAACACCAGAAGAACGCGACGACGACGCTGACGCGTCGCTGCGGCCGCTGTCGCTTGCCGATTTCACCGGCCAGGAGGCGGCGCGCGCCAATCTCAAGGTGTTCATCGAGGCCGCCAAGACGCGCGGCGACGCGCTCGATCATGTGCTGCTCGTCGGCCCGCCGGGATTGGGCAAGACCACGCTGGCGCAGATCGTCGCGCGCGAGCTTGGCGTCAATTTTCGCTCGACATCTGGCCCCGTCATCGCCAAGGCCGGCGACCTTGCGGCGCTGCTCACTAATCTTGAACCGCGCGACGTGCTGTTCATCGACGAAATTCACCGGCTCAATCCGGCGGTGGAGGAAATCCTTTATCCGGCCATGGAGGATTTCCAGCTCGACCTGATCATCGGCGAGGGTCCCGCGGCGCGTTCGGTGAAGATCGACCTTGCGAAATTCACCCTCGTCGGCGCGACGACGCGCGCCGGCCTCCTGACGACGCCGCTGCGCGACCGCTTCGGCATTCCTGTTCGGCTGAATTTCTACACGCCGGAAGAACTGGAGCTGATCGTCAAGCGCGGCGCGCGCGTGCTGGGGATCGGCGTCGACGTCTCGGGCGCGAAGGAAATCGCGCGCCGTTCGCGCGGCACGCCGCGCATCGCCGGCCGCCTTCTGCGACGCGTGCGCGACTTCGCCGTCGTGGATGGCGTGGGATCAATCACCCGCAAACTCGCCGATCACGCTCTGTCTCTCCTCGAGGTCGATTCAATCGGCCTTGACGTGATGGATCGTCGCTATCTTAATCTGGTGGCCGTCAATTTCGGCGGCGGCCCGGTCGGCATCGAGACGATCGCCGCGGCGCTCTCCGAGCCGCGCGACGCGATCGAGGACATTATCGAGCCGTTTCTTTTGCAGCAGGGCTTCTTGCAGCGCACCCCGCGCGGGCGCCTGCTGACGCCGCACGCGTTCCGTCACCTTGGCCTCGCCGAACCGGCGCGTCCCGCGGCGCAATTCGGATTGTTTGGCGAAGGCGAAGACTAATCGGCGATCACGCGGTGAGCACGAAATAAATCATTGCCCCAAATAAGAGAACGGCGGCGATCTCGCCGGCATGCTCCAGCGCCTTCAGCGCGCGGCTTAGAAATTTCGAGTTCATGATGCACACTCCGTAGGAGCGTACATGGCGTCTCAAGCTACGCTTTCCAGCTCCTTAGGAGGAGTCGACTCGGATCGAGCCAAAATCAAGCCAATGTCTGAATTAACCTACGAGCGGACCGCCGGCCTTTGTCCACGCGTCGAGGCCGCCCTGAATGTGGCGAGCGGACGTTAGTCCCGCTTGCTGCGCGGCCTCGACCGCCATCGCCGAACGCTCGCCGAAGGCGCAATAAAAAACGATGCGCTTGCCGGTGGCGACCGCCAATTCGTGCAACAGGCCGCCATCCCGAATATTCTCGTCGAGTTCGTCATACGGCATATGCAGCGAACCGGGAATGACGCCCTGGGTTTCACGCTCATTCGGCTCGCGCAGATCGACGAGAGCTGTTGAAGGCTGACCGAGAACGTCGAGCGCGTCTTGCGGCGTCAACGACCAGCCCCGCCGCGCGATGTCCTCCTGATGCAATCCGATGTGAATATTCGCCGGCACCGCGACGTCCATCATTTTCGGATTGGGCAGATGCAGGCTTTCCATCAGCGCGACATATTCATCGACGGATTTGACTTGCAAACGCGGATTGAACGCCCGCTCCTCGCCGATCGTGCTGACCGTATCGCCCTTATAGTCGTGCGCAGGATAGACAAGCGTCGAGTCGGGAAGCTTCAACAGCTTGCCGAAAAGCGACTCGTACTGCGCCCGCGCGTCGCCGTTCTGAAAGTCAGTGCGGCCCGTGCCGCGAATCAACAGCGTGTCGCCGGTGAACACCCGGTCGGCCATCACAAAGCTGTATGAATCATCCGTGTGTCCCGGCGTGTAGAGAACATCGAGCTCGACGCCCGGAATGCGGATGCGCTCGCCTTCGCGAACGCGCATCGACACCACGTCGGCGTTGCTGCGCTCGCCCATCACCGTGATGCAGTGCGTGCGGTCGCGGAGCGCGCCCAGGCCGGTGATATGATCGGCGTGAGTGTGCGTGTCGACGGCCTTGACCAGCCGAAGATCGAGTTCGCGCATCAGCTGCAGATAGTGGTCAACCTTGTCGAGCACCGGATCGATGATCAGCGCCTCCCCGCCGCGATTGCCGGCGAGGAGGTAGCTGTAGGTGCTGGAGACGCTATCGAACAATTGCCGGAAGATCATCGCGCGCGTTCCTGCGCCTGCCCCGCGTCATTTCGGTTGCGGAACAATGCGAAGATAGGGCCGCGGCGCGTTCCAGCCGTCCGGATAGATCTTCTTGGCTTCCTCGTCGGAGACCGAACCCGCGATGATGACGTCATCGCCCGGCCGCCAGTTGACGGGCGTCGCCACCTTATGTGTGGAGGTTAATTGCAGCGAGTCGATGATTCGGAGCACTTCGTCGAAGTTGCGGCCGGTCGTCATCGGATAGACCATGATGAGCTTGATCTTCTTGTCGGGACCGATGACGAAGATGTTGCGAACGGTCTGGTTGTCGGCCGGCGTCCTGACGCTGGCGTCGCCGCCCGCGCTCGCGGGCAACATTCCATAGAGCTTGGAGATGCGCAGGTCCGGGTCGCCGATCATCGGATAATTCGGCTTCGCGCCCTGAGTTTCCTCGATGTCGACCGCCCATTTGGCGTGATTGTCGACCGGATCGACGCTCAAGCCGATGATCTTGACGTTGCGTCGCTTAAATTCCGGCTCGAGTTTGGCCATGTAGCCAAGTTCGGTTGTGCAGACCGGCGTGAAATCCTTGGGATGCGAGAATAGGATGCACCAGGAATCGCCAATCCAATCATGAAACTTGATATGTCCTTGCGTGGTGTCGGCTTCGAAATCCGGCGCGGTGTCGCCAATCTGGAAAGACATGTGGAAGCTCCTCGGTTATGGTTGCGACGCGCCTTGGAGCGCGAGCGACGCTCTTCGTCGCTTGAGAGCGTATTCCTTTAAATGCGACTGTTGCGCTCAGTATCAAGAACAGCGGCGTTCAAGCCTGGCGCCGTCTCCCGGGTGAAAACTCCAGCCCAGCCGCCAGCCGAACGCAGAATGACGACAATCGCGCCAACTCCGTCCCTCTCCATACGCGTCTATTACGAAGACACGGATTTTTCCGGACTCGTCTATCACGCCTCTTATTTGCGCTTCATGGAGCGGGCGCGCACGGAGATGTTGCGCGCGCTGGGGCTTGATCAGCGCGCGCTGCTGGCGGGCGCCGCAGGCGCGCCGATTTTTTTCGTCGTCCGGTCGATGGACGTCGATTTTCAAAAGCCCGCGACGATGGACGACCTGCTAACTGTCGAAACCGAGACTCTCGAGCTCGGCGGCGCCTCGCTCACGCTTGAGCAGCGGGTTTTGCGGCAGGCGGAACTGCTTGTCCGCGCCAAGGTCCGGATTGTGTGCGTCGAAGCCGGGCGCGCGCGCCGCCTGCCTCCCGAGGTGCGCGCGAAATTCGAACGTCTTCTGCCAAATTCAGAGTAGAATGCCGTCGCCATCTGGACGCCGCCTTTTGCGGCCTAAAATGGCATTGAGATGGGAATCAACGAACCCGCTGCGCGCCTTCGTCCCTGGACCGAGCCTTCGGACCCGGCGGAGACCGGCGTTCTGATCGTCGATCTCGCCGCCCTCGCCGACAATTGGCGCACGATGGCTCGGCTGGCCGGCGGCGCGGAATGCGGCGCGGTGGTGAAGGCCGACGCTTATGGCTTGGGGCTCGCGCCCGCGATGCGCGCGCTGCTCTCGGCCGGCTGCCGAACCTTTTTCGTCGCCAATGTCGTCGAAGGCGAAGCGGCCCGGGCCGTCGCCCACGACGCGACCATCTATGTGCTGGACGGGCTCGTGCCCGGCGCCGCGCCGCGCCTCGTCGCCGCCGATCTTATACCGGCGTTGGGTTCGCTCGGCGAAATCGACGAATGGGCGGCGACTGGGCGCAAGCCCAAAGCCGCGATCCATTTCGACACGGGAATGAATCGCTTCGGGATTCCGATCAGCGAGGCGGCGCAGGCGGTGGAACGCGCGCGCCATATCGCGCCTACTCTGGTGATGAGCCATTTCGTCAGCTCGCAAACGCGCGACGCCCCTTGCAACGCCCGGCAGATCGAGGCGTTTCTGGACGCCCGGGCGCGTTTCGCCGACATTCCGGCGTCTATGGCGAATTCCTCGGCCGTCTTCTTGCCGCAGCGCCCGCATTTCGATCTCGTTCGTCCCGGCTACGCGCTGTTTGGCGGCAACCCCACGCCCTATGCCGAATGCCCGGTGCGGCCGGTCGCGCGGCTCAGCGCGCGCATTCTCTCAACGCGCGAGATCGAGCCAGGCGCCTGCGTCGGCTATGACGCGCTTTGGTCGGCGCCGAGGCGCACGCGCATCGCGACGATCGGCGTCGGCTATGCGGACGGCGTGCCGGTCGGGGCCACCTCTTGCGCTGAAAAGCCGGCAGGTGAAGCGCTTGTCGGCGGAGTCCGCTGCCCCTTCATCGGCCGCGTGTCCATGGACTATGTCGTGCTGGACGTTTCCGAGGCGCCGCGCGAGGCCGCGCAGCGCGGCGAATGGGTCGAGCTGCTGGGCGACGGCATTTGCATCGAGGAAGCGGCGTCGCGCGCCGGCACCATCGGCTATGAGATCCTCACGCGGCTCGGCGCGCGATTCTCGCGGCGCTATCTCGGGGCTTAGCTCGGCGTCACGCCATCGCGAACCACGGCGCGAGCACCGGATATCCCTCGCCTGCGAGGAGCGACACCGTCTCGTGCAGCGGCAGGCCGACGACCGCCGTGTAGGATCCGACGATCTTCACCAGAAACACGCCGGCGCGTCCCTGAATGGCGTAGCCGCCCGCCTTGCCGCGCCACTCGCCGGTCGAAAGATAGGCCTCGATCTCGGTCGAGCCGAGGCGCTTGAATCGCAGCCGCGCCTCGACGAGACGCTTGCGCTCATAGCCGCGCGGCGTGATCAGGCTCACCGCCGAATAGACCCGGTGCTGGCGTCCCGAGAGCAGCTGCAGGCACTCCTCGGCCTCCTCTCGCGTCTCGGCCTTAGGCAGGATGCGCCGGCCGACGGCGACGACAGTGTCGGCGGCGATCAGAAAGGATTCCTTCAGCTCGGGCTGCGTCGCGCGCAGCTTTACCGCGGCAGCGGCCTTCTCGCTGGCGATTCGGGTGGCGTAGGCGCGCGGCGATTCCCCGCGGTGCGGCGTCTCATCGATGTCGGCGGGCAACAGGGCGTCGGCGTCGAGCCCGGCCTGCTGCAACAGCGCCAGGCGCCGGGGTGAGGCGGAGGCGAGAACGAGCTTGGGACGGGCGATTGGAGGATTGGCTGTCAAGAAGGTCGCTCCGCCAAAAGAAAATTACCGGAAACGATATGTTATACGCCCTTTGGTCAAATCATAAGGGGTCATCTCGACAAGCACCTTATCGCCGGTCAATACGCGGATGCGGTTCTTGCGCATCTTGCCGGCGGTATGGGCGATGATTTCGTGGTCGTTTTCGAGCTTGACGCGAAACATCGCGCTCGGCAGCAGTTCGGTGACGACGCCGGGAAATTCGAGCAGTTCTTCCTTGGCCATGTGGTTCCTTGTGAGGCGCTCTCCGCCGCGAGTTTGGCCGCGCGGCTTAGTTAGCGCGTGAAAAGCGAAAAACCCGCTGCCCCGGTCGGGGAGCGGACTCGGCGCGGACCCTAGTCGAGAACGAAGGATTTGTGAACCAGGGAGTTGGGGGCGCGATTCCTTCTCCCGTTTACGGGAGAAGGTGGCCCGGCGAAGCCGGGTCGGATGAGGGCGCGTTCAGCACTCTCGATATGTCGTCCAGCGCCGCGCCTCCGATCACACGCTCATTCGACAAGCGCAACACACGCCACCCGTCGCTCAAGAACCAATCATCGCGCCTCTGGTCCCGCTCCCGCCGTTCGGCGTTTTCGTGCGGAGGCCCGTCAAGCTCAATGATCAGGCGCTCAGACACACAGGCGAAATCCGCGATGTAAGGACCAATCGGAACTTGGCGCCGAAACTTCATGCCGAGCAGCCCGCGCCCACGCAGATGTTTCCATAGAATCGCTTCCGCTATGGTCATTTCCTGACGAAGCGCGCGTGCTTGCCGGAGCCTTTCCCTTGGCGTGTCGTCACGCATTTGCGCCCTCATCCGACCCTCGCTGACGCGAGGGCCACCTTCTCCCGCAAGCGGGAGAAGGAAGAAGCGGCGTCACTTCGGCTTGCTCTTCACCGTGCGCGTGCCGGGCTTGCCGCCGGAAGACAGCCGCCACCCTTGCGATCATGTAAGCGACCTATCCGCCTTATGAAATCTGCTTCCGCAGCTCTCGAATACGTTCGATAAGGGGGCCGCCAATATCTGGACGGTTGATAACTCTGAACAGTTTGTTGATCTCTGCGATTCCCGAATCCTCGGCGATCATCTGAAATGCGTCTTTTCGCATCGTTCTATAGTCACGAAGAAGAGCTTCACGAACCTCTCCTGCTGCCTCGGGAATATCTTCGACCCCCATGAAAAGCGCCGTACAATGTGCGCCGATCTCCTGATCAATGTATAATTGATGTTTGTCGACATAATTAGCTATTTCGCTTACTGTAGCGGAGATAAGCTCATGCCGTTGCGACGGTGAAAGCTCCGCATTTTTGATTACTTCGTCGGCAGCAACGACGCCACGCTGTATATGATCGTTGAGGCCTTCATAGGCTACGAGTCTTTTTTCAAATATTTTCCCTGCGAACACCTCGCGGCGGTTCTTTCTCCGCATAAATTCATTCAATAAAATGCCGCTAATAACACCAAAAATACCAAATATCGTAGCCAACAATGCAAGGACAATACTCATTCCCATCAGCTCCCACCATTGTATTCACCCATCTTCCAAATTAGGGCTCGGACCTATAAAGTTGTTGGCTTGGGCGCGATGTCGTGATTCACAGCTTCCGAAAGGAAGCGCCAATGATTCCCGACCGTTTTTGGCTGACCGACGCCCAGTTTGCGAAGATTGCGCCGCACCTCCCCACTGACACGAGGGGCAAGGCGCGGGTCAACGATCGGCGCGTGATCAGCGGGATTGTCCATGTGCTGAAATCCGGCGGGCGCTGGATCGACGCGCCGTCGGAATACGGGCCGCGCAAGACGCTCTACAACCGTTATGTCCGGTGGGCGGCCAAGGGCGTGTGGGTCAATCTCTTCCACGCGCTCGCGCAAGCTGGCGGCCCGCCGCCGCAGCTTCTCATCGACTCCTCCGCGGTCAAGGCGCATCGCTCCGCCAGTGGCGGCAAAGGGGGGAGCGCGCCCAGGCGATCGGTCGATCGCGCGGCGGACGGACGACCAAAATCCATGCGCTGACAGACGCTCAATGCCGACCCGTCGCCTTCATGCTCACGGGCGGCAATGTCGCCGATTGCACCGCTGGCGCAGAGCTTCTGTCGAAGATGCCCGCCTGTGACATCCTGCATGGCGACAAAGGTTACGACAGCGACGCCATCCGCCGACAGCTCGAGAATGCCGGCGTGATGCCGAACATCCCGCCCAAGGCCAATCGCAAATGGAAGAACTGCTTCTCGCCCTTTCTTTACCGAAACCGCAACGCGATTGAGCGCATGTTCTGCCGGTTGAAGGACTTCAGGCGCATCGCCACGCGCTACGATCGAAGCGCGACTAACTTTCTCGCAGCCGTCTGCATCGCCGCGACAATCAGCTATTGGTTATGAGTCTGGACCCTAGCATAAGCCTGCAAACCTTCACTTCGGCTTGCCCTTCACCGTGCGCGTGCCGGGCTTGCCGCCCGAAGAGCGTGGCGAAACGCGCGGCGGCGGCGTGAGCCGACCCAGCGGCCGCGCTTCCCCGCCGCCGAAATTATGCGGCCCCATGTCGGCGTCGGTCGGCTTATGCGCGCGGGTCGCGAGCTTTTCCTCTTCGTCACGGCGTATGGCGCCGCGCCCTCCCCGCCCAAAGGAGGCGCGAAATTGCGGGCTCGCCTCGGCGAGCAATTCGGCGCGTTGCAGGCGCTGGATTTCATCGCGCATGCGCGCCGCCTCCTCGAAGGCGAGATCGGCCGCGGCCGCCTTCATGCGCTTTTCGAGATCGGCGATCGTCGCCGCGAGATTATGCCCCGGGGCGATGTCATAGCCGGTGTCGATGGTCACATGATCCTGCTCGGCGACCGAGCCGAGAATGTCGGCGATGCCGCGCTTGATCGACGCCGGCGTGATGTTGTTCTCGAGATTGTATGCTTCCTGCTTGGCGCGGCGACGGTTGGTCTCGTCCATCGCGCGCTTCATCGAGCCGGTGATCTGATCGGCATAGAGGATGACGCGGCCGTCAATGTTGCGCGCGGCGCGGCCGATCGTCTGCACGAGCGAGGTCTCGGAGCGCAGAAAGCCTTCCTTGTCAGCGTCGAGAATCGCGACGAGGCCGCATTCGGGGATGTCCAAACCTTCGCGCAGCAGATTGATGCCGACGAGCACGTCGAAGGCGCCAAGCCGCAGATCGCGGATGATCTCGATGCGCTCGATCGTGTCGATGTCGGAATGCATGTAGCGCACGCGCACGCCGTTCTCGTGCAGATATTCGGTCAGGTCTTCCGCCATGCGCTTGGTGAGCACGGTGACGAGCGAGCGATAGCCGGTCTGCGCGGTCGCTCGCGCTTCGTCGAGAAGATCGTCGACTTGGGCGCGCGCCGGACGCACCTCGACGAGCGGGTCGATCAATCCCGTCGGGCGAATCACCTGTTCGACGAAGACGCCGCCTGTCTGATTGAGCTCCCAGTTTCCCGGCGTCGCCGAAACCGAAACGGTCTGCGGCCGCATCGCGTCCCATTCCTCGAAGCGCAGCGGGCGATTGTCCATGCAGGACGGCAGACGGAACCCATATTCCGCGAGCGTCGCCTTGCGGCGGAAGTCGCCCTTGTACATCGCGCCGATTTGCGGAATGCTGACGTGGCTCTCGTCGGCGAAGACCAGCGCATTGTCGGGAAGATATTCGAACAGCGTCGGCGGCGGCTCGCCCGGCCTGCGGCCGGTGAGATAGCGCGAATAATTTTCGACGCCGGCGCAGGAGCCGGTCGCCTCCATCATCTCGAGATCGAAGCGGGTGCGTTGCTCGAGCCGCTGCGCTTCAACCAGGCGCCCCGAGCGATTGAGTTCATCCAGTCTCGCGCGAAGCTCGTCCTTGATCGCCTTGATCGACTGCAGCAGCGTCGGCCTCGGCGTCACATAATGCGAGTTGGCGTAGACTTTGACGAATTCGAGATCGACCGTCTTCTTGCCGGTCAGCGGATCGAATTCGGAGATCGACTCCACCTCATCGCCAAAGAAGCTGATGCGCCAGGCGCGGTCCTCATAATGGGCCGGAAAGATGTCGACGGTGTCGCCGCGCACGCGGAAGGTTCCGCGGGTGAAATCGGCGCCGGTGCGGCGGTAGTGCAGCGCGACGAGATCGGTGACGAGTTGCCGCTGCTCCAGCTTCTCGCCGAGAGTCACCGAGAAGGTCATCGCCGTATAGGTTTCGACCGACCCGATGCCGTAGATGCAGGAGACCGACGCGACGATGATGACGTCGTCGCGCTCGAGCAGCGCGCGCGTCGCTGCGTGGCGCATGCGATCGATCTGCTCGTTCACCGAGGATTCCTTCTCGATATAGGTGTCCGAGCGCGGCACATAGGCTTCGGGCTGGTAGTAGTCGTAATAGGAGACGAAATATTCGACAGCGTTATTGGGAAAGAAGCTCTTGAACTCGCCGTAAAGCTGCGCCGCGAGCGTCTTGTTCGGCGCCAGAATGAGCGCCGGCCGCTGCACGCGTTCGATCACGCTCGCCATGGTGAAGGTTTTGCCCGAGCCGGTGACGCCGAGCAGCACCTGATCGCGTTCCTGCGCCGCGATGCCCTTGACCAGCTCCTCGATCGCCGCCGGCTGGTCGCCCTTCGGCGTGTATTCGGACACGAGGTCGAACCTCACGCCGCCTTCGGACTTCGCCGGCCGCTCGGGCCGATGCGGCGTCCAGGGCTTTTGGTCGCGAATGTTCGGGTCGCCAAGGCGCAGCAGTTGCGCAAGGCTGTCGGCGGTGGCTTCCACTCCGCCCATGTTTTGAGCGGCGCTTCCTGAAGTCGCGCCGCCAATGTTTTGAGCGGCGCTTCCTGAAGTCGCGCCGCCCGCCTGAAAGCCCTCGCCGAGCCCGTATTTTTCGATGTCCTCCTCGTCGAGGCCCTGGATCGAAGAGGCGTCATAGGCGGCCTGCGGCGCCTCGCCGAACCCGGGCGCGAGCGCCGGATTGAGCAGCTGCACGAGATGCGGCGCGAGCGGCGCGACATCCGGCTTCGCCGCCTTGGCGCGCGTCGGCCGCGCAGGATCTCTGGGCTTTCCGGGTGGTTTGGCCATGGCCGCAATATGGGTGAGACGGCGGCGGGATGGAAGCGCCAAAGGAGCGGTTACGCCACACCCAGATCAATGACGACGATCTCCGGCGGACAACCTATCCGCACGGGCGCGATCGAACAGCCAAGCCCGGCAGAAACGACTAGGTGACGATCGTTCTCAATCTTGTGACCATAAGCGTAGCGCGCGCCATAACGTGATGGCACATTCGGGCGCCAGCCAAAGAAATTGATCTGTCCTCCATGCGTATGGCCACTAAGCGTAAGAGCAACGCGCGCCGGCACGCTCGGAAAAATATCCGGCTCATGCGCCAGCAGAATAACTGGCGCGTCGTCAGCGACTTTCGTCAGCGCCACGGTCAGATCGTCGATCCCATATCGTGGATGGCGCCACCCCCGCACCGGGACAAAGGCGATTTGATCGCCCAGTCCGACAATCCAGAACGCTTTCCCGTCCTTGACCAAACGCACAGCGTCATTCTGATAAACGGCGAGACCCGCATCCTGCATGGCCTTGCCAACATCCGGCAGGCCCTCGCCGCGGCGCATCGACGCCTCATCCGCCCACCAGTCGTGATTGCCGAGCACGGCATGAACGCCGAGCGGCGCGTCGAGACGCGCCAATGCGCGCGACCAGGCGCTCGCCGGCTGCTGTCTTTGAAATTTATGAGTCGCCACATAGTCGCCAACGAGCAAGGCGCAGTCAGCGCCCTGACTGTTGGTCAGGTCGACAATTTCCGTCACACGCTCGGCGGTCATCCACGGATCGCAGGCGTGAAGATCGGCTACAATCGCGAGCCGCAACCTTAAATCTTTTGGCCACGTCGGCGGCGTGAAGGCGTAACGGGTGACGCGCAAACGAAAAAGCGGCTCGATGAGCGAGCCATAGATCGCGATGCCGCCGCCAGCAACAGTAAGTGAGGTGATCAGGCGCAAGAATGCGCGGCGATTCAGCATCCGCGATTGCCAAACGGAGACGAGAGGAAGAGGAAGATGACGGGAAATATTGGTTAGATCAAATGCCGGCGCAATGTCCGTCCCCGCTTCTGCGGAGAGGGCGGGAAGGCAATGCCCTCCGAACGGCGGCGGCGCATCCACGCCCGCTATAGCATAAAACTCTTGAAGCCAGCGCCACGCAGGCATAGCATGTGTATAGAATTGGAGCATCATACACATGCGCACCAACATCGTCATCGATGACAAGCTAATGGAAGAGGCGCTGCGCGCGACGGGCCTCAAGACCAAGAAGGAAGCCGTCGAGCTCGCGCTGCGGACGCTGCTGCGCCTTCAGCGGCAAAAGCAAATCCGAAGCCTGCGCGGAAAGCTCGACTGGCGCGGCGATCTCGACGCTATGCGCACGGATAAGAAAACAGAAAAATGATCCTCGTCGATTCGAGCGTTTGGATCGACTATTTTCGTGGCGTCGCCTCGCCTGAGACCGATCGTCTGGACAGGTTGCTCGAGGAGGAATTGGTCGCAATCGGCGATTTGATCTTGACCGAAGTGCTGCAAGGCTTCGATCGGGATCGAGACTTCAACCACGCTCATGAATTCCTAACGGCGCTTACCGTCGTAGAACTCGGCGGCAAGGAAATCGCCCTGCGGGCGGCAAAAAATTATCGCAAGCTGCGCGCGCATGGCGTCACGCCGAGGAAAACCATCGACACGATCATCGCCACGTGTTGCATCGAAAAGGCTCTGCCGCTGCTCTATAGCGATAGAGATTTCGACCCCTTCGTTGAACGCCTTGGTTTGCGCTCGGCGATGGCGTAGCGACGCTCCGCTCGCAGCGCCCGTTATTTGCAATGTTTAACGGGCAGTTGGCCAACGCCTCGGCCGCGCTATTTGCCTTGACGGGGGCCGCCATGCGCAGAAGTCGATCGAGAATGAACAAGCTTCTCTCCGACACGCTCAAGATGAGCTTCGTCGCCAATCAGGTGATCGGCTTACGGCTGATGAAGATCGCCACGGGCGGCGCACGCGGCAGACGCGAGAGCAAGCTGATGGTCGATGAAAAGATCAAAGCCGCCGCCCACGCCACCATAGAGGCGGCGATGAGCGTCGCCGCTGGCCAGCCGCATCGCGCCGCCGACCGCGCCCTTGCGGTTTACGCCAAGCGGGTCAATCGCAATCTCTGGCGATTGTCGAAGCGCTGAGCGGCTACTCTGCTTCCTCCAACTCCTCTCGCTCCGCCTCCAGCAATTTGGCGCGCGCCTCGGCGGCCTCGCGCTGGCGGTTCCACATGCCGGCGTAATGACCGCCAAGCGCCAGCAGCGCCTTATGCGTGCCGCGTTCGACGATGCGGCCATGATCCAGAAACAGGATTTCGTCGGCGTCGACGATGGTCGACAGGCGATGCGCGATGACGAGCGTGGTGCGGCCGCGCGCGACCCGTCTCAACGCCTCCTGAATTTCATGTTCCGTCAAACTGTCGAGCGCCGACGTCGCTTCGTCGAGGATGAGGATCGGCGGACCTTTGAGAATCGTGCGGGCGATCGCCACGCGCTGCTTCTCGCCGCCGGAAAGCTTCAGCCCGCGCTCGCCGACCTGCGCCTCATAAGCTTCCGGCACGCTTTCGATAAAGCGGTCGATCTGCGCGAGCCGCGCCGCTTCGCGAACCTCTTCGTCGCTCGCGTCCCATCGTCCGTAGCGAATGTTGTAGCCGATCGAATCATTGAACAGCACCGTGTCCTGCGGCACCATGCCGATCGCCGCGCGCAGACTTTCCTGCGTGACGTCCAGTATGTTCTGCCCGTCGATGGTGATGCGCCCGCCTTGCGGCTCGTAGAAACGATACATCAGGCGCGAAATCGTCGATTTTCCCGCGCCGGACGGCCCGACGATGGCGATGGTTTGTCCGGGCTCGGCTTCAAAGCTCACGCCCTTGAGGATCGGCCGGTTCGGCTCGTAGTGGAACGCGACATTATCGAAAACGATCCGCCCTTCGCGCACGAGGAGCGGCGTCGCGCCGGGCGTGTCCAAGATTTCGGGGCTCTGCGCCAGGATCGAAAACATCGTTTCGATGTCGATGATCGCCTGCCGCACCTCGCGATAGAAGGTGCCCATGAAATTTAAGGGCTGCGCCAGCTGCCCCATCATCAGGTTGATCAGGACGAAGTCGCCCACCGTATTGCGGCCCGCCTCGATGCCATAGACGCACATCACCATCATAGTGGTGAGTCCGATGATAAAGATCACCGTCTGGCCGGCGTTGAGAACCGCAAGCGAGACATAGGACTGCGTGCTCGCCTGCTCGTAGCGGATCATCGATTTGTCGTAGCGCTCAGCCTCACGTTTTTCCGCGCCGAAATATTTGACCGTTTCATAGTTCAGCAGGCTGTCGATCGCCTTCTGATTGGCGTCGGTGTCGCTGTCGTTCATCCTGCGCCGAATGGCGATCCGCCAGTTTGTCGCGAGCGTCGTATAGAGAAAATATCCGGCGAGAGTCGCGACCAGGACGAGCCCGTAGCGCCAGTCGAACTGGTAGACGAAAATGCCGAGAACGAGCCCCATTTCCAGCACGGTCGGCGCGCCCGTCGACATGATCAGCCGCGACAGCGTTTCGATGCCGTTGCGGCCGCGCTCAAGCACGCGCGTCAGTCCGCCGGTCTTTCGGCCGATATGAAACCGCAGCGACAGCTCATGCATATGCACAAAGAGATCGGTCGCCAGCCGACGCACGGCGTGCATCGCCACCGCGGCGAAGATGCCGTCGCGCAGCTGCATCAGCACGACGGTGACGATGCGCACGGCGCCCATCAGCAGCGTGAAATAGATCGCGGCGGCCGCCACCTTTCCCCAAGCGCCGGGGCCGCCCTCGGCGAGCGCGTCCGTCGCCCATTTGAAAGCGTATGGCGTCGCGGCGTTGAACAGCTTGCTGATGACGAGCAGCGCAAACACCGCGGCGACCCGAAGCTCGAGATCGCGGCGGCCACGCGGCCAAATATAGGGCCACAAATGCCGTATCGTTTTGATTAGAGACGATTCCGACAATTGTTGCTCAGGAACAGGCTGAGACGCGGCGTCGTCCGGATCGAGCGCGTGGGGATCGCTCGATTCGCCTTGATCGGGTCTAATCATATGTCTCCGAATGAATGGGGCCGTCGTCGCGGCCTTTGGCGTCATTGCTGGCTTGGCGTCATATATGACGTTTAGAAGCAATGCGCACCCCAAGCCGCAGCGCGGCGATTGCGCTGCCCGAGAATGCACATGCGAGAAATTAGGAATGTTTGCGTCTATTGCGGCTCCTCGATCGGCGCCGATCCGCGTTACACGGCGGCGGCGCGCGCGTTGGGCGTCGCCCTGGCGCGCGCCGGGATCGGCCTCGTTTATGGCGGCGGGGCCATCGGCCTAATGGGCGTTCTGGCCAAGGCCACGGTCGCCGCCGGGGGCGTTGTCACGGGGATCATTCCCGAGTTCCTGGACCGACGGGAGATTCCCTTTACGGGCGCGACGGAGCTCGTCGTCGTCGACGACATGCACACGCGCAAGCGCATGATGTTCGAACGATCAGACGCCTTTATCGCGCTGCCTGGAGGCGTCGGCACTTTGGAGGAGCTGACCGAGCAGCTGACCTGGATCCAGCTCGGCCGTCACACCAAGCCTCTGGTCATCGCCGACATCGGCGGCTTCTGGCGTCCCCTGCTGTCGCTTTTCGCTCATATGCGGAACGAGGAGTTCTTCGGCGAGGTCGATAACGTGCGCTATCTCGTGGCCGAACGCGTCGAAGACATTCTGCCGATGATTTTCGCGGCGGTCCGCCATTCGCCAGACATCAGCGAGACAGCGGTCACTGAGCGGCTTTAGCGGTTCGACGGTCGTTGCGCTCGACCGACACCAGCAGCTTGTAGTTGATCGCGTCGACGAGCGCCTCGAAGGATGCGTCGATGACATTGGCCGAGACGCCGACGGTGGACCACCGCTCGCTTTGCGCGTCGGCGCATTCGACCAGGACGCGCGTCACCGCGTCGGTGCCGCCCTGGAACACGCGGACGCGATAATCGACGAGCCGAACGTCCTCGATGAAGCGCTGATAGGCGCCGAGATCTTTGCGCAGGGCGAGATCGAGGGCGTTGACGGGGCCATTGCCTTCGGCGGCCGAAATGCGGCTCTCGCCATCGACATTGATCTTGACGATCGCCTCGGCGCCCTGGTCCTCGAAGCCGCCATTCCTGGCGAAGCGCCGATCGACCGCGACGCTGTAGCGTTCAATGTCGAAGAAATGCGGCGCCTCGCCGAGCACGCGCTTGGCCAGAAGGAAGAACGAGGCGTCGGCGCCCTCATAGGCGTAGCCTTGCGCTTCCTTCTCCTTCACCTCGTCGAGAAGCCGCGCCAGACGCGGATCGTCCTTGTCGAGGACGACGCCCAAGCGGCCAAGCTCGGCCGCGATGTTCGAGCGTCCCGCCTGATCCGATACGAGCACGCGCCGCACATTGCCGACCGATTCCGGCGTGACATGTTCGTAAGTGCGCGGATCGGTCAGCACCGCCGAGGCGTGAATGCCGGCCTTGGTCGCGAAGGCGCTGGCGCCGACATAAGGCGCATGGCGGTTGGGCGCACGATTGAGAAGCTCGTCGAGCGCATGGCTCACGCGCGTCAGATGCGTCAGCTTCTCCGTCGTCACGCCGATCTCGAAACGCTCGGCAAATTCGCTCTTTAGCAATAGTGTCGGGATGATCGTCGTGAGATTAGCGTTGCCGCAGCGTTCGCCAAGACCGTTGAGCGTGCCTTGAATCTGCCGCGCGCCGGCGCGCACGGCGGCAAGCGAATTCGCCACCGCCTGCCCCGTGTCGTCGTGGCAATGCACGCCGACGCGGTCTCCTGGAATTTGCTTGACCACCTCCGCAACGATGCGCTCGACCTCGTGCGGCAGCGTGCCGCCGTTGGTGTCGCAGAGCACGATCCAGCGCGCGTCCGCGTCATAGGCGGCCTTGGCGCAGGCCAGCGCGTAGCCGGGGTTCGCCTTGAAGCCGTCGAAAAAATGCTCGCAATCGACGGCGACTTCCTTGCCGCGCGCGACGGCGGCTTTTACGGATTGCGTAACGCTCTCGAGATTGTCTTCTTCCGTGGAGCGTAAGGCGACGCGAACCTGAAAGTCCCAGCTCTTGGCGACGAAGGTGACGACGTCGGCGCTGCTGTCGAGCAGCGCCGCGACGCCCGGATCATTCTCCACCGAGCGGCCCTGCCGCCGCGTCATGCCGAAGGCGGCAAAGCGCGCGCGCAATTTCGGACGCCGCGCAAAAAACTCGGTGTCGAGCGGATTGGCGCCGGGATAGCCGCCTTCAATATAGTCGATCCCGATTTCGTCCAGCATGGCGGCGATCTGATGCTTGTCGTCGAGCGAGAAATCGACGCCCGTCGTCTGCGCGCCGTCGCGCAGCGTCGTGTCGTATAGCGTCAGCCGTTCTTTGGCCATCAATGCGCTCTCCCGGCGGCGGGCGCCGCCAGCTCCTTGGTCATCGTCGTATTGCCGAGCCATTGGCCGGCGACCGTTTTCATATTGCGCGTCGTGGCCACGTAGCCGCGCGCCGCGAAAAAGTCCTGCGCCGCGTCGGAAGCCTCGACCGTCAGCAGTGTCGTTCCGCGCGCGGCGGCGAGTTTTTCAATCGCCTCCGCCAGCGCCGACCCGACGCCCTTGCGCGCCATGTCGGGCCGCACATAGAGCATGTCGAACATCTTATTGTCGCGCAGCGACGCGAAACCGGCGATGTCCCCGTCAACAAGCGCGACGATGCTCAGCGCGTCCGTGAGGCGCGACGCGAAGGCCGCTTCGTCGTCAGCCGCGGACGCCCAGGCTACACGCTGCGCATCGTCATAGTCATCGGCGGCCAGCGCCTCGACGCTGGCGCGAAAGAGCGCCGCGAGCGTTGCGGCGTCTGCGGGAAGAAACGGCCGCAGACCGGGCGTTTGCGCGCCGCGCGCCATCACACGATCTCGAAGGCGCGCAGCAGATGCCAGGCGATGAAGGCGGCGAGCGCCAGCACGATCAGCTTGAACGCGAGATAGAGCGCCCAGTGGCGCTTGAAGGGAAGCGTCTTTTTCCAGTCATCGTTGGACATGTCGCGACCTCGCGGAACGAACCCTCTCCCGATGGGAGAGGGTGGCCGCGGAGCGGCCGGGAGAGGGGTTTCCCGCTATCGAATTTTGCGATTTGATCGATAAATGGCGGGCAAGAACATTTCCGTCGCGCGCAGACTGCGGCGCGAGAGCACGGGTCCCGAGGAAATCCTCTGGCGTGAACTGCGCGCCTCGCGTTTCCATGGGCTCAAGTTTCGCCGTCAAGTTCCGATTGCGGGGTATATCGCAGACTTCTGCTGTTACAGCCTCGGACTCACCATCGAACTCGATGGCGGCCATCATGCAGATCAACCGCTTTCTGACGCCACGCGCCGCGCCGCAATCGAAAGCCACGGCTATCTGGAATTGCGTTTCACGAATGACGAGGTGAAAGAACGATTGGATTGGGTTCTGCAGGAAATCCTTCGCGCCGTCGATATTGCGCGCGCACGCACGCCGCGAACGCCCCTGCCCCGCCTCGACTGAAAAAAGGTTCGCGTCACCCTCTCCCAGAGGGAGAGGGTCGGTCCGAAGGACCGGGGTGAGGGGCAATGTTCCGGGGCGCAAAGGCGCGCGCAAACGAGCAGCGCGGCAACCCCTCTCCCGGCCGCTCCGCGGCCACCCTCTCCCAATGGGAGAGGGTTGCGCGCGCTTGATTGAAAGAGGCACGATCACCGCTTCACCTCCCAGCTCGTCGTTCCGTCCTTGTTGTCCTTGAGGGCGATGCCCATGGCGGCGAGTTCGTCGCGGATGCGGTCCGACTCGGCCCAGTTTTTTGAAGCGCGGGCGGCGAGGCGCTCGGAGACAAGCCGATCGACGAATTCTTCGGTTGCCTCTTCGCCGCCATGTTTTTCGAAGAACGCCTGATCCCGAGCGTTCCTCCCTTCCCGAAATGCGTTCAAATCGATGCCGGAAAGCCCTAGCATGATCGAGAGAACTCGATCTGTGCGAGCTTCAGAAAATGCGCGATCTAAAATTTGCATTGCAAGCGGAGTGTTCAGGTCATCGGAAAGCGCTTCCATATAGGTCGATGGAACCTCATCAGAGCGCGGAGGTTGATCGGCGATCCTCCCGTCCGAACCCAAAGGCGCGACGGAAAAATCCATAACGGTCATCCAATATGTAAGCTTCGCCTCCGCCTCCTCCAGCGCCTTTACGGTCCAATCGATCGGCTGGCGATAATGCGTGCGCAGCATCGTGAGACGAAGCACCGGCCCAAGCCACTCGCGTCCACCAAACTTCTCCGTGTGCAGCAGCTCGTGGATCGTCACGAAATTCCCCAGGCTCTTGGACATTTTCTCGCCCTCGACCTGCAGGAAGCCATTATGCATCCAGTAATTCGCCATCACGTCCTGCCCGAAGGCGCAGCAGCTTTGTGCGATCTCATTTTCGTGATGCGGAAAAACGAGGTCGATGCCGCCACCGTGAATGTCGAAAGTTTCGCCAAGATGCGCCCAAGACATCGCCGAACATTCGATGTGCCAGCCGGGACGCCCCCTGCCCCATGGGCTGTCCCAACCGGGCTCGTTCGCCTTTGACGGCTTCCACAGCACGAAATCCATGTCGCCGCGCTTATAAGGCGCGACGTCGACGCGCGCGCCGGCCATCATTTCGTCGAGCGAGCGCCGCGAGAGTCGTCCGTAGGTCGGCATGGACGGCACGTCGAAGAGCACATGGCCATCGGCCGCATAGGCATGGCCAGAGGCGATCAACCGCTCGATGATCGCGACCATCTGCGCGATATGCTCGGTCGCGCGCGGCTGCACGGTCGGCTCGAGACAGCCGAGCGCCGTCACGTCCTGCTGGAAAACCTTGTTGGTCTCTTCCGTCAGTTCACGAATCGAGATGCCGCGCTCGAACGCCCGCGCGTTGATCTTGTCGTCGACGTCGGTGATGTTGCGGACGTACGTGACATGCTCGGCGCCGTAGAGATGGCGCAGCAGGCGAAACAGCACGTCGAAAACGATCAGCGGCCTGGCGTTGCCGATATGGGCGTAGTCGTAGACCGTCGGTCCGCAGACATACATGCGCACATGCGCGGGATCGATCGGACGGAATTCCTCCTTCGTCCGGGTCAGCGTATTGTAGATTTTCAGCGCAGGCGTCGACATGAATTTCCCCGCAAGGCCGCCGGCCGGGGCGTCGCTTCATGTCGTTTGGAGAGACGTGACGGCTCCGGCCAGCGTGATCGCTAGCTGATAATGGTCTTCCGACAAATGGTGAGCCGAGGCGTCATGGCGGCGACCATGCGCCAAAGCGCGCCGCCGCGTCAAGCGCGAGGCCAATTCGAGCCGCGGCGGTTTAACTCGGGTTTTACCGCTTTGCGCTAGCTCTGACCGGGGCCGTCTCGGTCATTTGGGACTCGTTCATTATGTGGAAATATCAGGCGCCGATCGCGCGGCGCGCGCTTGCGCTGCTGCTCGCGGGCGCGCTGTTCGGCGCCGGCTACGCCTGCGACGCACAGGCCGAGGCGAGCGCGGGCGCCGCCTATGTCATCTCCGATCAGGAGGGCTACGGCCTGACGGAATGCCTCACGCACAAGGCCGATTGCGGCAAGATCGTCGCCGACTCCTGGTGCGCGGCGCACGGCCATGGCGCGGCCCGAACCTTCGGCCGCGCCAACGATGTGACCGCCTCGGCCGACGTCCACGCTGCGCGCGCCTCTATCGAGCCGGATGCGGCGGTCGTCGCCTGCGGCGATTAGCGCTAGCGCAGGAACTCTCCGCACTGCGGGACTTCGTTCTGGCCGGCCCAGGGCTGAATGGCGACGGTCGAGGTCGAGCTTTCGGGCGAGCCTTCGACGAGCTTGTCGGAATAGACCATATAGATCAATACATTGCGCTTCGCATCGCAGCCGCGAACGATATGCATGCGCTTGAACAGCAGCGACCGCCGCTCGCTGAACGCCGTATCGCCCTGGCCGAACTTCTCCTTGAATTTGATCGGGGCATATTGCCGGCAGGCGAGCGAAACCTCCGACGACTGCTCTGCGACGCCGAACATGCCGGCGACGCCGCCTTTTTCATGCGCCGTATAGTAGCAGACGACGCCGTCGATCACCGGGTCGTCGATTCCGTAGGTCGCGAGCTTGTCGTTCGGGGTGAGGAGCTTGAAATCCACCGATTTGCGGAAGATGAGATCCGGCCCATTCTGCGCGAAGGCCGGCGCGGCGCCGAAACAAAGAAAGGCCGTCGAAATCAGAGCCAGCAATTTGGAACGCTTCATGTCGGCAACCTCCTAGATCACGCCGCCTCTAGGCAGAATCGCCCAAGGGCAGATATCGTGATCGATCTCGAACTTAGAGCGCGCTCTAGGCGAAAAGCCGAATTCCACTTTTTCGCGCGCCGCGCTCTAGCGACGCCGTTGCCGATATGGGCGAAGCACTGCGGCAAGGGAAGGGCTTCGGCCCTGGGCGCGGCAAAAAATTCGACGCGCGCCAGGAGGGTTGACCGCGTCGGCCGGCGCCTTGTTGCCGACATGATGGACGCGATTAATCGAGCGACATTTGCTCCGCGGCCTGGATTGGTGAAAATGACGCGATTCGTCGCAAGCGACGCGCGCCGGAGCATTCGCAGCCAAGTGACCGCGCAAGCGTTTCTAGGCTCCTTACGAGCGTGTGAAGAGCGAAAACTTCAATGAGGCCGCGATCATAGACCTCTTTTTGACGAAATGCGCCTCCAAGCGGACGAAGCTGGCGGTCGCCGCCGGCGTCGCATTCGGACTTCTCGCCGTTTCGCCGGCGGCAGGGGAAAGTCCCTACTGTACGGAGTTGCGCGCGCAGATCGCCCGCGCCAGCGCCGGCAGCCGGGCGGGTAAATTCCAGGCCGCGGCGGCCAAGCAGCGCGGCGAATACGCGCGCGTCGCCGCGCGAGGTCGCGCGCTGGGCTGCGACCGGGGCCAGTTCCTGTTCTTCGGCGATCCGCCGCCGCCCCAGTGCGGACAAATCAACGCCCAACTGCGCCAGCTCTCGGGCGCCGTCGCCGCCTATGAGCGGGCGACCTCCGACGACGGCGGCCAGCGTCAGGCGCTTGCCGCCCGCTATGAGGCTGAATGCCGCAATCCTCAGGCGGCGCAAGCGCGCGTTGCACGCCCGCGCAATTTCTTTGAAGAGCTGTTTGGCGTCGCTCCCGACGAAAGCCCGGGCGCGCGCGACATGCCCGTCGGTCCGGACGCGGAGCAGGAGTACGACCCGTCAGACGGGAAACCGCGCGGGGGCCCAATGGCGATCTGCGTGCGCGCGTGCGACGGCGGCTTTTTCCCGATCACCTACTCGGCGCGCAGCTCCAATCTCGATGATCTCGCGACGATGTGCCGGGCGCTGTGTCCCAACGCCGAGGTGAAACTCTATACGGCGTCGCAAGGGAAGGGTCTCAGTTCCGCGCTTTCGATCGACGGCGAAGCTTATTCGGACCATCCCAACGCGCATAAGTTCGAGAAGACTTATGATCCGTCCTGCGGCTGCAAGCCGCCGGGGCAGTCGTGGGCCGAGGCGCTCGCCGAAGCCGAGCGGCTCATCGCCGAGCGCCACGCAAAGGATCAGGTCGTGACGGCGGAGCAGGCCGAGCAATTGTCGCGCGCGCTGCCGCCCGGCGTTGCGCGCGGTCGGAAGGCGAAGGGCTCCGCGCCGGCGGCGCCAGAGCCGACGATGACGGCGGAACCCGCGGCCCAGGCGCAGCCCAGCGCCGAGGACGGCGCGGCCGCGGCGCCGGAAACCTATCGCGAAATCGTCGGAGCTGATGGAATCAAGCGCCGCGTACGAGTCGTCGCGCCGGCATTGTGAGCTGATTTCTGCGCCGCGTCAGGGCATATGCGCCTTGACCGTCTCGATCAGCTGTTTGATTGAGAACGGCTTCGCCAGGAAGCCGAAATCGCCTTCGGGAAGGTTTTTGGCGAAGGCCTCTTCGGCATAACCGGAAACGAAGATCACCTTCGCCGCGACGCCGCGCTTGCGCAGTTCGGCGAACATCGCGGGGCCGTCCATCTCCGGCATCACCACGTCGGAGACGATGAGATCAATCTTGCCGTCGACGCGCTCGACGACCTCGAGCGCCTCCATGCCCGTCGCCGCTTCGAGCACCGTGAATCCGCGCGAACTCAAGGCGCGTGCGCCGATCGAGCGCACGGCGTTCTCGTCTTCGACGAGGAGAACCACGCCCTGTCCTGTGTAGTCCGCAGCGACCTTGGGTGCATCCGCCTTCTGCGACGTCTCTTTCTCCTCCGGCACGTAGCGCGGCAGGAAAATGCGGAAAACCGCGCCCCGCCCGACCTCGCTGTCGAGGGAGATGAAGCCGCCCGACTGCTTGACGATGCCGAAGACGGTCGAAAGGCCGAGGCCCGTGCCTTTGCCGACCTCCTTCGTCGTGAAGAAGGGTTCGAAGATCTTTTCTTTCACATCGGCGGGAATGCCGCTGCCCGAGTCCTCGACCTCAACCAGCACATAATCCGCCGGCGGCAGAGCCGCCTCATTGAAGGCGGCGCATTCCGAGGCGGCGACATTGCGCGTGCGGATCTGCACTCGTCCGCCTGACTCAAGCATGGCGTCGCGGGCGTTGACGACGAGATTGATGATCACCTGTTCGAACTGGGTGATGTCGGCCTTCACGAACCAGAGATCGCGACCAAGACGCAGTTCGAGTTCGTTCTTTTCGCCGACGACGCGGCGCAGCAAATTCTGCACTTCGGAGAGCGCGTCGCCGAGCTGCAGGACTTGCGGGCGCAGCGTCTGCCGGCGAGAGAAGGCGAGCAGCTGCCGCGTCAGGCCCGCCGCGCGATTGGCGGTTTCCTTAATCTGGCGAATGTCGCGGAAGGCGGGGTCGGTGGGCCGGTGGCTGGAGAGCAGCAGATCCGAATAGCCGATGATCGCCGTCAGCATATTGTTGAAGTCATGCGCGATGCCGCCGGCGAGCTGGCCGACCGCATTCATCTTCTGCGACTGCGCGAACTCCTCCTGCAGCTTGCGCTGCTCGGTCGTGTCGAGCGCATAGACCATCGCGCCTTTCTTGCCGGCGTCCTCGGCGGAAGAGACGAAGAAACGCGCTGAACGTATCGCCGCGCCGGCGGCGTCTTCCTCGAACACGACGTTGATCGGGCGCACTTCGCCTTTGCCTTCGATCGCATCTTCGATCGCGGCGCGCAGGGCGGCGCCGTCGCGTTCGCCGAGTCCCGTCAGCACCGACCATGGCGCCGCGGCCGCGCCCTGGCCCGACTTCAGCGCCTGCGGCAGCAATTTCGCGAAAGCCGCATTCGACGTCAGCACGCGGCCCTCGCCGTCGAGCGTCGCCATCGCCATCGGCGTCGAATTGAAGAAGCGCGCGAAACGCACCTCTGCCGCGCGCAAATTCTCTTCCGGCTGCTCGCCGGAGGCGCGGTTGAGCACCAAGGTTCGCGAGGGGCCGGATTCGCCGTCCTGGCCGAAAGCGACCTGGTGCAGCAGCCTGACCGGCAGCGACTTGCCGTTGCGGCATCGCAGGTCAAGGTCGATCTGCTCGGTGCGCACATCGCCCGGCGCGCCCGACATGGCGGCGAGAAGCGCCGCGCCGCTATGCGCGACGATGGAGGACAGCGTCGCGCCGCCAGATCCAACTTGCGTGAGATCGTAGCCCAGCCATCCGGCAAGCGTTCTGTTCATATAAGAGACGGCGCCGTCCGGACTCGCGGAAAAAAAGCCCGCCGGCGCGTGATCGAGAAAGTCGATCGCGTGCTGCAGCTCCTGGAAGACGTTCTCCTGCCGCTGTCGATCGGCGGTCACGTCGGCGACCGCCCATAGACAGAACCGCCCGCTCGACGTCGTCGGCAGCGGCCGAACGCGAATCCGGTACCAGCCGACCGGCCCCTGCCCCGAGAGCGGCGGCGAAAGTCGCAGATCTTCGCTATGCGAAACGCCGGCGCGCGCCGCCTGGACCAGTCTGTAGATCGCCTCGGAGACCTCGGGCGGCCCTGAGAACAGCCGCTCGACCAGCTGAACGCCGGAAGCGTCTTTTGCATCGCACATCGCCGTATAGGCTTCGTTGGCGTATACGATGCGCGCATCGCCTCTGGTGACGAGCAGCCCTTCGCCGGATGTGTCGGCGATGAGTTTCGTCACGTCGTTACCCGCGACTCGGCCGGAGAAGTGAATCAATCCGACCGCATAGGCGAAGAGAAAGAAGATTCCGGCGACGCCGAAAACCGCGAGCGCCAGAATGGTGACGCGCGGCGCGAGGTCCGAAGGCGTCAGGTAATAGGCGGCGACGCCTGCGACCAACGCAATGACGAGGGCGAGCGTCAATCCCACATTGGCGGGCCGCTCGCTGCGTCCCAAGTCGGACGCTTCGGTCCTGTCGCTCATTTCTTAACCACCCGCGTCATATATCGCCGATCGCGACGGCCATGCTGACGCCGGCGCGCCGATTATTAGTCTGCCGACGCCTACAGAATCATCTAAAAGAATGGCCGTGAACGCCAATAATAGCAACGCCGGACGTTGGAAGGACGCTGATTAGCCAAACATTAACCAATCATTAACCTTTTTTCGGCGCTTGCCAGGAAAGCTGTTAATTTGGCAAGGTTCACGCGCGTTCGAACGAGAGACTAGCCGTTCATGCCCGATAAATTCACTCAACTGCTGCCGGCGCTTGGAGCGCTCGTTGCGTTCCTCGTCGCTGCGGTGCTCGTGCTTTATATTTACCGTCTGTTGTTCGGACGCCGCATCCGTTCGCCCGGCGGCCGCAATCGCGCGCGCCGGCTGGACGTCGTTGATGTCTATGACCTCGACCGCGAGCGCCAGCTCGTCATTGTGCGGCGCGACAACGTTGAACATCTGCTCCTGATCGGCGGCCCTACCGACATCCTCGTCGAAGCGACGATCAACCGGCTCGAAGGCGCTGTCAGCCGCGGGCCGGAGCAGCGCCCGGGACCGCCGGCGGCGGCGAACTGGCCGGCCGGGCCCCCGGCTCCGCCACGAGAACTAGAAACGCCGCTGCCGAAGCCCGCGGCGGCGGGCCCCGTCAATCTGCCGCCTGACCTCTTCGCGCCGGCGCCTCCGAGGCCTGCTGCGCCGCCGCCGCCTCCCCCGCCGCCGCCAGCCGGACCAAGAGTTTCGAGTCCAGCCGCCCCGCAGCGCCCGGCTCCGCCCCGCTCGCCGACGCCGCCTTTCCTTGCGCGCGCTCAGCAGCGGCTGGCGCCGCGTCCGAAAGAGCCGCCGCCGTCAGAAGCCGCGGCCCCGCCTCCTCCGCCGCCCGCGGCTCCTCCGAGGCCGGCAGAACCGCCGCCTGCGGCGCAAAGGCCCGCAGCGCCGCCGCCTCCCGCCCCGCCGCCGGCCGCCGCCAGGCCTGCAGCGCCGCCGCCCAGGCCCGCGGCGCCGCCTCCTCCACCGCCGCCGGCTCCGGCCGACGTCGATCCGCTGGACTCGCTTGAAGCGGAGATGGCGCGACTGCTCGGCCGCTCGGATCAGAAGGAATGAAAAAGGGCGTCGCCAGCGGCGACGCCCTTTTCGTTTCCCCCAAAGGTTTCAGACTCAATCGTCTCGATAGACTTTTTCGCGCCGTTCGTGACGCTCCTGCGCCTCGATCGACAAGGTCGCGATTGGCCGCGCATCGAGGCGCTTGAGGGAGATCGGCTCGCCCGTTTCCTCGCAATAGCCGTAACTGCCGTCGTCGAGGCGCGTCAGCGCCGCGTCGATTTTGGCGATGAGCTTGCGCTGGCGGTCGCGGGCGCGCAGTTCGATGGCGCGATCGGTTTCGGACGACGCGCGATCAGCAAGATCAGGATGGTTTTCATTTTCATTCTGCAGAGTGGCCAGCGTTTCGCGACTCTCTTGCAGAATGTCCTCCTTCCAAGCCAGCAGTTTGCGCCGGAAATATTCGCGCTGCCGATCGCACATGAAGGGTTCGTCTTCGGAAGGCTTATACGTTTCTTCCAGATCCACCGCCATCTCGCGAATCCTTAATTGGCCTATAGGCGACGCCTATATAGCCGCGACGGGCGCCACATACAATCATTCCCCGCGCCGCCCTCACTCCATGGCTCTGCGCAGATTTTCGTCGATCTTGTCCAGGAAGCCTGTCGTCGACAGCCATTTCTGATTGCAGCCGACAAGCAGGGCCAGATCCTTGGTCATGAAGCCCGACTCGACGGTCGCGACGCACACTTCCTCAAGCGTGCGGGCGAAGCGGATCAGCTCGTCGTTCCCATCGAGCTTGCCGCGATGCCCGAGCGCGCGCGTCCAGGCGAAAATCGAGGCGATCGAGTTGGTCGAGGTCTCGTGGCCTTTTTGGTGCTCGCGATAATGGCGCGTGACCGTGCCGTGAGCGGCTTCAGCCTCGACGGTGTTGCCGTCGGGCGTCATGAGCACGCTCGTCATCAGGCCGAGCGAACCGAAGCCCTGCGCCACCGTGTCGGACTGGACGTCGCCGTCGTAATTCTTGCACGCCCAGATGTAGCCCCCTGACCATTTGAGCGCCGAGGCGACCATATCGTCGATCAGACGATGCTCGTAGGTGAGGCCGAGCGCCTGGAATTTCGATTTGAACTCGGCGTTGAAAATCTCCTGGAACAAATCTTTGAAACGGCCGTCATAGGCTTTCAGGATCGTGTTCTTGGTCGAGAGATACACCGGATATCTGCGTGTGAGCCCGTAGTTGAACGTGGCGCGCGCGAATTCGCTGATCGAGTCGTCAAGATTGTACATCGCCAGCGCGACGCCCGAGCCGGGGAAGTTGAAGACTTCCTTCTCGATGACGTCGCCGTCGACGCCTTCGAATTTGATCGTCAGACGACCCTTGCCCGGCACTTGGAAGTCAGTCGCCTTATATTGATCGCCGAATGCATGGCGCCCGATAATGATCGGCTGCGTCCATCCTGGGACCAATCGCGGCACGTTTCTGCAGATGATCGGCTCGCGAAAGATGACGCCGCCCAAGATGTTGCGGATCGTGCCGTTCGGCGATTTCCACATCTCCTTGAGATGGAATTCCTTCACCCGCGCTTCATCGGGCGTGATCGTCGCGCATTTCACTCCGACGCCATGCTTTTTGATGGCGTAAGCCGCGTCGATCGTCACCTGATCATTGGTGGCGTCGCGATTTTGAATCGAGAGATCGTAATAAAGGAGATCGACGTCGAGATAGGGCCGAATGAACTTTTCTTTGATGGCGGCCCAGATGATGCGGGTCATTTCGTCGCCGTCAAGTTCGACGACAGGGCTTGCAACCTTGATCTTCCGCATGCGCCGGCTCCTCCTGTGCCGCGCGCCTTATAGCGTCGGCTAGAGGTTTTGGGTAGCAATTGGGAGGCCTTTCTCTAGGCGCCGAAGCGCCCTTCCCCCCGCGCGCTTTCCGCCCTAATTTGCCGCCGCTCGGGGCGAGGAGGCGAATTGGTCGGGGCCGGAACGGATCGCAGCAAGACGGCCCTTTCCGGGGGGCCGGCGATTGTGCTCGTGCGTCCGCAGCTCGCCGTCAACATCGGCATGTGCGCACGCGCCATGGCCAACTTCGGCCTCTCCGATTTGCGGCTCGTCTCGCCGCGCGAAGGCTGGCCGCGCACCGGCGCCTATCGCAAGGGCGCCTATGCGGCGGCCGCCGGCGCCGTGCATCTCCTGGAAAGCGCGAAACTCTACGAGAGCGTCCGCGAGGCGATCGAGGATCTCTCCTTCGTTTACGCCGCGACGGCGCGCGGACGCGGCCAGATGAAGCCGGTGCTGACGCCTGCCCAGGCCATGCCGGGCACGGCGGCGCGCATGACGGCGGGCGAAAAGCATGGCGTGCTGTTTGGCCCCGAGCGCACCGGCCTCGACAATGACGACGTCGCGCTCGCCGACGCCATCCTCACCTTTCCGGTCAATCCCGCCTACGCCTCGCTCAATCTCGCGCAGGCGGTGCTGCTCACCGGCTATGAGTGGTTTCGCGCCGCGCATGGCGACGCCATTCCCTTTGAGATCGAAGAACGCTCGCCCCCGGCGACGCGCGAGATGACGCTCGCCTTTTTCGATTTCCTCGAAGGCGAACTCGACAAGCGCGGCTTCTTCCGTCCGCTGACGAAAAAGCCCGTCATGTCGCGCAATCTGCGCAACATGTTCCACCGCATGGGCCTCACCCAGCAGGACGTGCGCACGCTGTGGGGCATGGTCGTGCGGCTCGTCGAAGGCCCGCGCCGTGAGCCGAAGAAGACGAGCCGGAAGAAGCAGGCGGAAGGCGCCGACTCCTGAGCCGCGTCCCTTCGCGCGACCGTCCTAGTGAAGCGATCGCTTGCCTTCTCGCCGCGTGGGCGGCGGCGCCAGTGGGCTCGCCTGATGGTGCACGAGCCGCCAGCGCTCGCCGCTCCAACGAAACCAATTGGTCGCGAGCAGCAACCCGCCGCCGACCTCCTCGATGCAAAAGACCCGCCCGTCGACGCCCTCGATGAGCGTCTGTGGATCTCGCGTCGTGACCGCTTCCTGCGCCGGATTACGAAAAATATCGCGGTAGGAGGCGAGCACCGGCATGCGCCCGACGAGCGCCGGCCATCCTGGGTGAACGCAGGAACAGCCCTTCTCCGCCCAAAGATCGTTCAAAGCGCCAAGGTCACGTGCGGCGAAGGCTTGGTAATAAGCAGCGTTGGCGTCGAGCAGCGAGGTTTCATCCATCGGGGGACACTGCGAGATTCTCTTGGGCATGGCAAATGCAAGACGGGGCCCAAAGAGATTGTTCGATGGATGCGCTGACCTGGTTCGGGCTCTTCGCCGTAAGCGGTGTGGGCGGGAGTCGCGCTCAAGCGGTGGCGCTCGCGCCGAAGAGTCTCGCAAGACTGCGGCGAAGCGCTTAAGTAGTAATGTCGAGATGTCACAGAGCGCTCAATTTGTGATATTCGCGCACTTCCGCCGGCCTTGAACCGGACGTAGGAGTCCCCCAATGTTCATCCAGACTGAAGCCACCCCCAATCCCGCAACGCTCAAGTTTCTGCCCGGCCAGGACGTTCTGGGCCAGGGCGCCATGGAATTCCGCTCGCGCGACGCCGCCGCCCATGCGCCGCTCGCCCAGGCGCTGCTCTCCATCGATGGCGTCGAAGCTGTGATGTATGGCGCGGATTTCGTCTCGGTGACGAAGAACGGCGCCGAATGGCCGCATCTGAAGCCCGCCATTCTTGGCACGATCATGGAGCATTTCGCCTCCGGCGCGCCGCTCCTGACCGAAGGCGCGGCGCCGGCGCAGCCCAGCGGCGAGTTCTATGACTCGGCCGACGCGGAGACGGTCGCCACGATCAAGGAGCTGATCGAGACGCGCGTGCGCCCGGCGGTCGCCGGCGACGGCGGCGACATCGTCTTCCGCGGCTTCAAAGACGGCGTCGTCTATCTCGCCATGAAGGGCGCTTGCTCCGGATGCCCGTCGTCCACCGCCACTTTGCGAAACGGCATTGAGAACCTGCTCAAGCATTTCCTGCCGCAGGTGAAGGCGGTCGAGCCGGCGTAGGGGCGGCGTATCCGGCAGCGACGTTGATCGCGCTCCGAAAACCGTCATAATCGACGAATCATGCGAATCCTTGCGATTGACACCGCTCTGCCAGCCGTCTCGGCCTGCGTGCTGGACCATGACGCGGCGGCGCCGAGCGCCGCCGAGTCGATTGAGATGGAGCGGGGGCACGCCGAGGCGCTGCTGCCGCTGATCAAACGCGTCATGAGCAAGGTCGAGGGCGGCTTCGCCTCGCTCGACCGGGTCGCCGTGACGGTCGGCCCCGGCTCCTTCACCGGCATTCGTATCGGCCTCGCCGCCGGTCAGGCGATCGCGCTCGCCTGCAAAGCCGAGATTGTCGGCGTCTCGACGCTGGCCGCGCTTGCGGCGCCGCTGATTATCGATCCTTTCGACGGCGTCGTCGCGGCGGCGATCGACGCGCGCCACGACAAAGTCTACATCGCCGCCTTTGGCCCGGGCGGCCGCCCGCTGCTCACCGCGCGCCGCATGAACGCCCATGAAGCGCTACGCGCGCTCGGGACCGGCCCGCTGCTTCTGACCGGCTCCGGCGCGCCGCTCCTTGCGAAGGAAGCGCGCGCCCGCGGCGTTCCGGTCCGGATCGCGAGCGAGCGACTTGCGCCCGATATCGCCCTCGTGGCGCGTCTGGGCCTTGCCGCTCAGCCTGATACTGCGCCCGCGCGGCCGCTTTATCTTAAAGAGCCCGACGTCACGATGCCGGCTGCGCGGCCCGACGCCCTAAAGGGCGCCGCGGGCTTGGGCGATGCGGCCGCGCGCGCCGCCGCTGCGGCTCAGGCGTGAGCTTGCGCCATGACGCTGCTTTCGTCTTTCTTCGCCAAGCCGACTTTCATCATCGAACCCATCGGGGCGGAGCGCGCCGATGACTGCGAACGTCTGCACGGAGCGTCCTTCGCCTTTGGCTGGTCGAAAATCGACTTCGAGAATTATCTGACCGACGCCCATATCATCGCCGACGGCGCGGTCGCGGAGGGCCGCAAGGGCGAGCTTGGGGGCTTCATCCTCTCGCGGCTGACGCCGCCCGACGCCGAAGTCCTCACTTTCGCCGTGAACCCCGCGAGACGCGGCGCGGGACTGGGCCGGCGCATTCTTGAAAAGCATCTCGAAAATCTCGAGCGCGGCGGCGCCCGGCTCGTCTTTCTTGAGGTGGCCGACGACAATGAGGCCGCGCTGAAGCTCTACGCGCGGGAAGGCTTCAAAGAGATCGGCCGGCGGGAGAATTACTATCAACGCGCCGACGGCGAACGGCGCGCGGCGATCGCTCTGCGGCTGGAGATCTGAGTGCGCGCGGCTTGCAGGACGCCTCTCGGTAAACTAGACTAACTTGGTTTAGTCCAGCCGAGACGCTCATGCGCATCGTCAACATGCACGAAGCCAAGACCCAGCTCTCCAAGTTGGTCGATCTTGCCTCTAAGGGAGAGCCTTTCATCATCGCGAAGGCCGGAAAACCATTGGTAAAGGTCACGCCGCTCGAGACGGCCGCTAAGCCTAAGATCCAGCGGCTCGGCTTTATGGCCGGACAGGGCGTTATCCCAGAAGATTTCGACCGTATGGGCGAGATCGAGATTGGACGGCTATTCGCAGGCGACGTGTGAGACTGCTGCTTGATACCCAGATCATTCTATGGGCCGCAGTGTCGCCCGATCGCTTCTCGAAAAAGGCTCAAGCGGTCCTGCTCGAAGAGGCGAATGAACTTGTCTACAGCGTCGCAAGCCTGTGGGAAGTCGCCATCAAACGCAGCCTCAATCGGGCCGACTTTCAAGTCGACCCGCGTGCGCTGCGTCAGGGTCTCTTGACCAATGGGTACGACGAGCTGCCCGTGCTCGATCAACACGCGCTCGCGACGGATGCGCTGCCGTTGATTCATCGGGATCCGTTCGATCGACTGCTTATTGCTCAGGCGGTCGTCGAGGGCGTTACGCTGCTCACGGCCGATGCCCTGCTCCTGCGCTATGGCGGGCCAGTTCAGAAAATATGAGTGCAAGGCGCCTCTTGCAGCGCTAAGGCGCAAGAAAAGTCGTATACTGCGTCTGCTCGGGTGGCGCGCCGAGTCGCCGGGGCGAGCGATGGAGCAGAAAAATAGTCACAGACGTCAAAGAACTGATTGAGGCGCGATCCAAACCTCAGCGGTCAGAAGCTGCACGACTATCCAAAGTTCTGGTCAAGTCATACGGCTGCCAGATGAACGTCTATGACGCGACGCGCATGACGGACCTGCTCCGCCAAGAGGGCTACGCCGAGACCAAAAGCGAAGAAGACGCCGATCTCGTCATCCTCAACACATGCCATATCCGCGAAAAAGCCGCGGAAAAAATCTATTCTGAACTCGGCAAGCTTGCGATCGCCAAACGCGCGCTGAACGCGCAAGGTCGCGACATGAAAATCGTCGTCGCCGGCTGCGTCGCCCAGGCTGAAGGCGAAGAGGTGCTCAAGCGCCAGCGCGCCGTCGATGTCGTCGTCGGTCCGCAGAGCTATCACCGACTGCCGGAGCTTCTGCGCCAGGCCAGGGACGGCGCCCGCCTCGCCGACACGGATTTCGCCGTCGAGGACAAATTTCGCACCCTGCCCGCCCCGAACCGCGCGCAGATTCGCGCCCGCGGCGTTTCGGCTTTCGTCACCGTTCAGGAAGGCTGCGACAAGTTCTGCTCGTTCTGCGTCGTGCCCTATACGCGCGGCGCCGAAGCGTCGCGTCCCGTCGCCGAGATCATCGGCGAGACCATGCGGCTCGTCGACGCCGGCGTGCGCGAGATCACGCTGATCGGCCAAAACGTCAACGCGTATCTCGGCCCTGATGGCGACGGCCGGGAGGCAAGCCTTGCGCAGCTTCTCGACCGGCTGGCGCGGATCGAGGGGTTGGCGCGCCTGCGCTACACCACAAGTCATCCGGTCGACATGGCGCAGGAGTTGATTGACGCGCATGGCGCAAATCCAAAGCTCATGCCCTATGTGCATCTGCCGGTTCAATCGGGCTCGGACCGCATTCTGAAAGCCATGAACCGCAAGCACGGCGCAGACGCATACCTCTCCATCGTCGAGCGCCTGCGAAAGGCGCGTCCGGACATCGCCCTGTCGTCGGACTTCATTGTTGGCTTCCCCGGCGAAAGCGACGCCGATTTCGAAGCGACGATGGCGCTCGCTCGCGCTGTGGGCTTCGCTTCAAGCTTTTCTTTCAAATATTCGCCTCGGCCCGGCACGCCCGCCGCCGACCGCGACGATCAAATCGACGAGACCGTCAAGAGCGAACGCCTCGCGGCGCTACAGGTTTTGCTTGAAGAGCAGCGGCAAGCCTACAACGCGGCGACGGTCGGCCGAGAGTTCGACGTGCTCTTTGAAAAAGCCGGTCGGCATGCGGGGCAAATTGGGGGCAAGAGTCCTTATATGCAGGCTGTGCATGTTGAAGGCCCGATGGCGTGCATCGGCCGCGAAGCTAAAGTGAAGATCATCGCGGCGGGCTCGAATTCCTTGGGCGGACGGCTCATGAGCGAGGAGGCGAAGGCTTGACGACGATCGACGACCCGTTGCTCGCCGCACGGGGACCGGAGCCTGTTGACCCGGAAGCGGAAATCACGCTCGCCTTTGAAAACAACCGTCACGCCTCGCTCGTTTTCGGCCTCTACGACCAGAATCTCGCCAAGATCGAACGACGCTTGCGCGTCGCCTCCTTCGCCAATGGCAATCACGTCACGCTCAAAGGCAAGTCCGAGGCCTGCGAACATGCGCGACGCGTGCTCGAGGCGCTTTATGAGCGCGTCGCGCTGGGTCAGACGATCACGCTGGGCGACGTCGACGGCGCCATAGAAGAATCAGCGCGCCAACGCAGCCTGTTTCCGGATTCGGAGCCGTCGCGTGGCGCTTTCGAGCAGATCCTGACCCGCAAACGCGGGTCGGTGCGCGCGCGCAACGCCGCGCAGGACCAGTATTTGCGGGCGCTCAAACGCTACGAGCTGGTTTTTGCGGAAGGTCCTGCGGGCACGGGCAAGACTTGGCTCGCAGTCGGCCACGCCGTGCAGTTGATGGAGCAAGGCGCGGTCGAACGGCTCATTCTGTCCCGTCCCGCCGTCGAGGCTGGCGAGCGTCTCGGCTTTTTGCCCGGCGACATGCGCGACAAGGTCGATCCTTATCTCCGCCCGATCTACGATGCGCTGCATGATTTCATGGATGCGCGGATGGTCGAGCGCGGCATGCAGACGGGACTCATCGAAGTCGCGCCGCTCGCGTTCATGCGCGGGCGCACGCTGACGCGAAGCTGCATTCTGCTCGACGAGGCGCAGAACGCCAGTTCGATGCAGATGAAGATGTTTCTCACCCGGCTCGGCGAAGGCTCGCGGATGATCGTCACCGGCGATCCGTCGCAGACCGATCTGCCTCCCGGCCAGAAATCCGGCCTCTCGGAAGCCGTAAGCCTGCTCGCCAATCTCGACGTCGTCGGTCGCGTGAGATTTTCGGAAGGCGACGTGGTGCGTCACGATCTTGTGCGGCAAATCGTTGGGGCCTATGAGCGCGCCGCGCGCGCCAACAAGCAGACGCGCGGGGAACCCTGACTTTGGAGATCGACGTGAATGTCGCGGCGCCTGCATGGCGGCGCGTCGGGGATCTGGAAAATTTGACGAAAGAATGCGTTCGTCAGAGTCTCGCCGTAAGCGGGGCTGCGCTCGCTCCCGAATGTGAAATCAGCGTCACATTTTGCAACGACGCGGCGATCCAGCAGCTCAACGCCGAGTGGCGCGGCAAGGATCAACCGACGAATGTCCTGTCTTTTCCGACGCCTGGCGCGATTGGGCGCAAGCCTCTGCTTGGCGACGTGATCGTCGCCTTCGAAACCGTCGCCAAAGAGGCGGAGCAACAGGGCAAGCTTTTGCGCGCCCACACGGCGCATATGGTCGCACATGGATTTCTGCATCTGATCGGATATGATCACGAGACCGCCGCCGAGGCCGAGCGGATGGAGGCGCTGGAGCGTAAGATCGCGATGGCGCTTGGATTTCCCGACCCCTATGCGGAAGACGCAGACGGGCCGGCCGGCGGAGCGAATTGAACAAAGCGCATGTCGACGCGATACGATAACGCCGACGATCCCATTCCATTAAGACGCACTGGCGATGGACCGCGCCTGAGCCTCGTCGACAGGCTGCGCGGGCTGCTCGGTCTTGCGCCGGCCTCGGTGCGCGAGGACATCGAAGACAGGCTTGAAGAGTCGGCGGGCGACGTGACCCCGCATGAGCGGGCGCTCTTGAAGAACGTCCTCGGCCTGCACGACATGCGCGTCGCCGACGCGATGATCCCCCGCGCCGACATCGTCGCCATCTCGCTTGACGCGCCGCTGCGCGAAGCCTTGGAGCTGTTTCGCACCGCCGCCCATTCGCGCCTGCCGGTTTACGCCGATACGCTCGACGATCCGCGCGGGATGATCCATATCCGCGATTTCGTCAATCATATCGCCTGCTGCGCCGATCGGCGCGAAGACTCCGACGCGACGACCGTCGAACCGAGAAAGATCGACTTCGACACGCCGCTGTCGCAGGCGAATTTGCTCAAGCCGGTGCTCTTCGTGCCGCGCTCCATGCCTGCGCTCGATCTTTTGATCCGTATGCAGGCGACGCGCACGCATCTGGCGCTCGTCATCGACGAATATGGCGGCACCGACGGCCTCGTCACCATCGAGGACATCATGGAGATGATCGTCGGCGACATCGAGGACGAACATGACGTCATCGACGAGTCGGGCTTCGTCGAGCTTGAGAACGGCGATTTCATCATCGACGGGCGCGCCGATCTTGATGAAGTGACGGCGCGGCTCGGCGTCGACTTCAGACTTGAAGATACGCCCGCCGAGGTGACGACGCTCGGCGGTATGGTCGCGTGGCTCGCCGGCCGCGTCCCGATGCGCGGCGAGATCATCGCGACGCCGGTCGACTCCCACGAATTTGAGATCGTCGACGCCGATCCGCGGCGCGTCGGCAAGCTGCGCGTGCGGTCGCGCCGGCCGGCGTGAGACATCCTTCGCACGCGCATAAAATTGTCTGCTAAATCCGCTGTAAAGTCGGCCCGCCGATTCGCGGCGCTTCGAGGATCGATGGCGCAGATTGCCGAAATCGCCAGCGTGCGCGCGTCGGCGCCGACTCTTTTGCAGCGCATTGTCCTTGCCCGCGGCTGGACGCGCCGCGCGATCGCCTTCTGCGCCGGCGCGGCCGGCGCTCTCGCCCTCGCGCCTTTCGATTTCATTCCGGCGATGTTCGCGCCGCTCACCGTCGCCGTCTGGCTCATCGACGGCGCGGCGGATGGCGACGACTCGCCGCGCTTTGCCCTGGCCCCGATTCTCTCGGCGGCCGGAGCCGGCTGGTGGCTGGGCTTCGGCTATTTCGTTGCTGGCCTATGGTGGATGGGCGCCGCGATGCTCGTCGAAGCCGACCAATTCGCCTGGGCGCTACCGCTCGCTGTGTTCGGGTTGCCCGCGGTTCTCGCGTTTTTTCCGGCCGCGGGTTTCGCCGTCGCGCGCCTCTTGTGGTCGCCTGGCGGCGCCCGCGTCTTCGCGCTCGCCGCGGGACTGGGGGCCGCGGAGTGGCTGCGCGGCCATCTGTTCACCGGCTTCCCCTGGAACGATTTCGGCATGGCGCTCACGAGCGCCGGGCCGCTGGCGCAGACAGCCTCTCTCGTCGGCCTGCACGGGCTCGACATCATCGCGATCGTGATTTTCGCCGCGCCTGCGACGCTCATCGATCGCGCGCCCCGCGGCGCCCGCCGTATCGGCGGGACGATGCTCGCAGCGGCGGCGCTCGCCATGCTGATGTTCGCCTATGGCGTGTTTCGTCTGGGCGCCAACGAAACGCAATATGTCGACGGCGTGGCGTTGCGCCTGATGCAGCCCAATCTCCCTCAGGACGCGAAATTTCGCCCCGAGAATGGCGCGAAAATCTTGCATCACTATCTCGACCTCTCGGAACGCGCGACAAACGCGCGGCCGTCGGGGCTCGCCGAGGTCACCCATCTCATCTGGCCGGAATCCGCGTTTCCCTATGTCATTTCACGCCACCCGGAAGCGCTGGCGGCGATCGCCCGCGCGCTCAAGGGCGGCGTTCTTTTGACCGGCGCGGCGCGGGCCGAACGCGATGACGACGGAGGGCGGAGCAGAATCTTCAATTCGATCGAGGCGCTAAAGGGAGAGTCGATCGTCGCCTTTTACGACAAGGTTCATCTCGTCCCCTTCGGAGAATATTTGCCGCTCGAGGATGCGCTGCGGCCGCTTGGAGTCAATCACCTCGTTCCGGGCATCTGGGACCGCGGCGCGGGGCCACGCCTTCTCGCGGCGCCCGGTCTGCCGCCAATTGCGCCGCTCATCTGCTACGAAGCGATTTTCTCGGGCGAGACGATCCAGCGCGGGGCCGCCGATCGCCCCCTCCTGCTTCTCAATGTCACCAATGACGGATGGTTCGGCCGCACGACCGGCCCCTATCAGCATCTGGCCCAGGCGCGCCTGCGCGCGATCGAAGAAGGGCTGCCAATGATCCGCGTCGCCAATACCGGCGTTTCGGCGATCATCGACGCCTACGGACGCATCCTTCAGTCGCTGCCGCTCGGCGAAGAAGGCCTCATTGACGGACGTCTGCCGAGGGAGGCGGCGCCCACCGTCTTCGCCACCTATGGCGCGCTGGCGTTCCCAGCGCTCCTCGCCTTCGCGACGGCCATGGCCTTGCTCGGCGTCGCCCGGCGCGCGCCATAAAGTCGCTCCTGCTTCGTCTGGCGTTCGATGATCCGCCCGCGGCGAAAAGACGCCGCTTGCATGCTGGCCGAGCGCTTTCCTCGATCCCTGGAACTTGCAATTTTTCGTGGTTCACGGGCCGCGCAGCTATCGGGCAGGCAGGGAAATGTAGACGGTCCTTGCCGGGAAGATCGCCGACCGACCGCGCTTAACGGAAATCTTCTTGAAATTCATGCACCTAACTGCGATGTAGCTTGCGCGCCCGACGACAATTCGGCTACAACTGAGCAGGAGGCGGTAAAGTTGAAGAAGGCGCCAGACCCGATCGATCTTCACGTCGGCAGCCGCGTTCGCATGCAGCGTATTCTCATGAAAATGAGTCAGGAGAAGCTTGGAGACGCGCTCGGACTCACTTTTCAGCAAGTGCAGAAATACGAGAAAGGCGCCAATCGTATCGGCGCGAGCCGCCTGCAACAGATTTCGAAGACTCTGAACGTGCCGCCGTCCTTTTTCTTCGAAGGCGCGCCAACGAGCGGCGCGCCAGCGCCGTCCGGCGGATTCGCTGAGGAGTCCTCGTCGCAATACGTCGTCGATTTTTTATCGACGACGGAAGGCCTGCATCTCAATCGCGCCTTCGCCCGCATCCGCGATCCCAAGGTGCGAAAGCGCGTGCTCGATCTGGTGACGACGCTCGCAGACCAGTCGGAGCCGGCGCGGGAATAAGAGAATGTCGTTCTCCAAAACGAACGATCTGGCCTTTTCGGCTTGACGCACCGAACGCGCGCTGGCAGATGACTCCCCCCTGCTCCGCAGTTATTCAACTCTTCCTCAAAGCCATCGGAGATTTGGAAGTGACCCGGAAAAATTATCTTTTCACGAGCGAGTCCGTTTCCGAAGGCCATCCGGACAAGGTTTGCGACCGTATTTCTGACGAAATCGTTGACGAGTTTTTCCGTGAAGGTTCCAAGGCGGGCATCGATCCTTACGCCATACGCGTCGCCGCGGAGACTCTCGCGACCACAAACCGCGTGGTCATCGCCGGAGAAGTGCGCGGACCGCATATTCCCTTCGATCGGATCATCGAGATCACGCGCGGCGCGATTCGCGCCATCGGCTACGAGCAGCGCGGGTTCCATTGGAACACCGCCAATGTGGAAGTGCTGCTGCACGAGCAGTCCGTCGACATTGCGCAGGGCGTGGACGCCGCCGGCAACAAGGACGAAGGCGCGGGCGACCAGGGCATCATGTTCGGCTACGCCGTGCGCGAAACGCCCGAACTGATGCCGGCGCCGATCTATTATTCGCATAAGATTCTGGAGCTGCTCGCTCAGGCGCGCCATAGCGGCAAGGAAAAAGGCCTCGGTCCCGACGCCAAGAGCCAGGTCACGGTGCGCTACGCCGACGGCAAGCCCGTCGAGGCGACGCAGATCGTGCTGTCGCACCAACACGTCGACGAGACCCTGTCGCCGGCCGACATACGTAGCATCGCCGAGCCCTATATCCGCGACGCGCTGCCCGACGGCTGGATCACCAACACAACCGTCTGGCACGTCAATCCGACTGGCAAGTTCTACATCGGCGGCCCCGACGGCGACGCCGGCCTCACCGGCCGCAAGATCATCGTCGACACCTATGGCGGCGCCGCGCCGCATGGCGGCGGCGCGTTCTCCGGCAAGGATCCGACCAAAGTCGATCGTTCGGCCGCTTACGCCGCCCGCTATCTCGCCAAGAACGTCGTCGCGGCGGGGCTCGCCGACCGCTGCACGCTGCAGCTGTCCTACGCGATCGGCGTCGCCGAGCCGCTCTCGATCTATGTCGATCTGCACGGCACCGGCCATGTGTGCGAGGAAAAGGTGGAAGAGCTGCTGCCTCAGCTCATTCGCCTCTCGCCGCGCGGGATTCGCGAGCATCTTCAGCTGAACCGACCGATCTATGCGCGCACCTCCGCTTACGGTCACTTCGGCCGGACGCCTGACGCGGACGGCGGCTTCTCCTGGGAGAAGACCGATCTCGTCGACCAGCTGAAGTCGCATTTCGCATAAGTTCGGCCGGATCGACGAACGGCTCGAAAGGCGAACGCCGCAGCGGGGAAATGCTCTGTCCGGCGCGCGATGGCTCTGTTTGTGACGCGGGCATGCAAGCCAGCGCCACAAACTGGACGACGCTCCAAATGATCGCAGCCAATTAGCGCTTATGAGCGAGACCTCTCAGCAACGCGGCGCTCACGCCCGTCTCTATGGCCGCTCGAAAGGCAAGGCGCTCCGAAAGCGTCAGGCGGCGCTGATCGACGACCTCTTGCCGCGTCTGTCGCTCGACCTTGCGCAGCCGCCGGCGCCTACCGCCCGAGAAAGGCGCCTCGAGATCGGCTTTGGCGGCGGCGAGCATCTGATTGCGGCGGCGAGCGACAGCCCCGAGGTCGAATTCATCGGCTGCGAACCTTTCCTCAACGGCGTGGCGAAGCTCCTCGCCCGAATCGACGAGCGTGGCCTGACGAATATCCGCCTGCATCAAGGCGACGCCGCAGATGTGCTCGACTGGCTGCCAGACGACAGCCTGTCGCGCGTGTATCTGTTCTACCCTGATCCATGGCCAAAGAGGCGCCAGCGCAAGAGGCGGTTCGTTGCGCGTGACAATCTCGACCGGCTGGCGCGGGCGATGCATGCGGGCGCAGAGCTGCGTTTTGCGACGGATATCGACGATTACGCCGCCTGGACCTTGGCGCGGCTGCGCGCGCACCCAGCCTTCCGCTGGCGCGCGCAGCGCGCCGAGGATTGGCGAACGCCATGGTCAGGCTGGACCCGAACCAAATATGAAGCCAAAGCCATGGCCGAAGGCCGCGATCCGGTCTATCTGACCTTCGTCCGGGCGCTGCGCTGAGCCGCCTCCAAGCTGCAAAGCCTTCAAAAATCACACGGCCGACGATGACGACAGAGGGAGAATCGCATGGTTGAGACGGCGGGAATGGCTAACGCGCCGACGACGCCGGTCGAAACGACCACGGATCGTTTCCGCGCCGACGTTCTCGACGCTTCGATGCGGCAGATCGTGCTCGTCGATTTTTGGGCGCCATGGTGCGGCCCTTGTCGCCAGCTCACGCCCGTCATCGAGCGTCTGGTGGCCGCCTCGGGCGGCAAGATCGCGCTCGTCAAAATGAATATCGACGCCGATCCGCTGATCGCCGATCAGCTCGGCGTCAAGTCGATTCCCGCCGTCGTGGCGTTTCAGCGCGCACGCCCGATCGATGGTTTCGTCGGCGCGCTGCCCGAAAGTCAAATCAAGGGCTTTCTGGAGCGGCTGATCGGCCCGATCGAGGACGAGGGCGATGCGCTCGAAGCGGCGCAGGCGATGATCGCGGACGGCGATCTCGCCGGCGCGGAGTCGCTGCTGAGCGAGCTCGCCGGCGACGAACCGCCCAACTCCAAAGCCGCAGCCGCCTTGCTGCGTCTTTACATCGATTCGGGACGCTTCGATGAGGCCGGGGCGCTCTTTGAGGCCCTTCCTGACGCCATTCGCCGCGACAGCAGCGTCGCGGCGGCTGGGGCGGCGCTTCAGAACGCCCAGCAGGCCCAGGATCTCGGCGAGATCGACGAGCTGAGAAATCGCGTCAATTTCGATCCCAACGACCTGCAGGCCTATTTCGATCTCGCGCTCGCGCTCAACGCCAAGGGACTGCGCGAGGAAGCGACGGATGCGCTGCTTGAAATCATCCGCCGCGACCGTAGTTGGAATGACGATGGCGCAAGAAGGCAGCTCATTCAGTTTTTTGAGGCGTGGGGACCGATGGACAAGGCGGCCGTGAACGCACGGCGACGACTGTCCACGCTGCTCTACTCCTAGGGAGGCGTTCGCCGATATGAGCCTGAACCATCCCTATGCCGACATCGACGAATTGCCGAAGGTTCTGCCGCTTTTCCCGCTTTCGGGCGCCATATTGCTGCCGCGCGGCGAACTGCCGCTCAATGTTTTTGAGCCGCGCTATCTCGCAATGGTCGACGACGCGATCGCCGGCGCGCGGCTGATCGGCATGATCCAGCCGCTGCCGGGCGACGAGACGGTCGCCGACGCGACGCAGCTCTATAATGTCGGCTGCGCCGGACGGATCACGCGCCTCGCCGAGACCGGAGACGGCCGCTATCTCATCACCCTCACCGGCGTGGTGCGGTTTCGCGTTCTCGAGGAGCTTAGGGTTCGGACGCAGTATCGGCAGTGTCAGGTCGGATATGACGAATTTTTGGAGGATTTGACGACGGGCGCCGGCGCCGACGCGGTCGACCGCGAAAGCATGGTGTCAATGTTGCGCAACTTCGCCGAATGTTCGAAACTTGAAGTCGACTGGGCGAGCATAGACGCGGCGCCGACGGAGACGCTCGTCAACGCGCTCGCGATGATGTGTCCGTTCGGCGCCAACGACAAGCAGGCGCTGATCGAAGCCATCGATCTGAAAACCCGCGCGGAAACGCTTATCGCGCTCGCGAAGCTCGATCTCGCGCAACGCGCCGGCGACCGGCCGCAGTGGCATTAAGGGAAATTGACGACCATGACTGACGAACGCGATTCCGGCGCCGAGAGATTTGAATCCCCAGCGGAGCCGACGCGGATTGATCCGCGCCTGCTCGAAATCCTCGTCTGCCCGTTGACGAAGACGACGCTCGAATATGACAGCGCGCGCCAGGAGCTCATTTCGCGCTCGGCGCGGCTTGCCTATCCGATCCGCGACGGCATTCCGATCATGCTGCCCGAAGAGGCGCGCCAGATCGATTGACCGGCTCGTCCGCTATGGACGAAACCGCGCCATCCAAGCTTCTGGCGCTTCTCGATCTCGAGGAGGTCGGACCAGACCTCTTCCGCGGCCATAGCCCGGCCTCTTCCGGCCGTCAGGTCTATGGCGGTCAGGCCGTGGCTCAGGCGCTCGTCGCCGCGACGCGGACGGCGCCCGAAGACCGTCCGGTTCATTCCCTGCACGGCTATTTCGTCCTCGCCGGCGATCCGGTGATCCCAATCGACTTCGCCGTCGAACGCGTGCGCGACGGCAAGAGCTTCACGACGCGGCGCTGCAACGCCACTCAGCGCGGACACACGATCTTTTCAATGGAGGCGTCGTTCCAGCGGCGCGAAGAAGGTCTTACGCACGCCGCCCACATGCCGGACGCCCCGGACCCGGAGAGTCTCGACGACGTGCATGCGCTCGTCGAGCGCTTTCGCGCCTTCCTTCCGGAACAGGCCGAGAGCTGGCTGCAGCGACGAAGCGCGCTCGACATGCGCGTCGTCGCGCCCGACGACGTGTTTTTTCCCGAACGCCGGGCGGCCGGCCAGATGATCTGGTTTCGCGTGCGCGGCGCGGCGCCAGACGACCCCGCCGTTCATACGGCGCTGCTCGCCTATCTTTCCGATATGACGCTGCTCAATACGGCGCTGCTCGTTCACGGCCTTACGATCTTCGATCCGAAGATCCAGGTGGCGAGCCTCGATCATGCCCTGTGGATACATGGGCCGATGCGAGTCGACGAATGGCTGCTCTATGCGCAGCAAAGCCCGTGGGCCGGCGGCGCGCGCGCCTTGACGCGCGGCCAGATCTTCACCCGCGAGGGACGCCTCGTCGCCTCGGTGAGCCAGGAAGGCCTGGTGCGCCAGCGCGACTCGACGCGATCCTGAGCGACTGCCTACACTGTAGGCAGATAAAGAAAGCCTGCGTAATAGCTAGGCACATAGCCGGGCGGCGGCCCCCTAAGCGAAAGCGCGCGGGCGAAGCAGGGCCGCCCCTGATTCGAGCGCATAGCCGAGGCCCGCAAAGGCGATAGCCAGCCCCGCAGCAAGCTGCGGCACAGCCTGTGTCACAGCAGATACGCTTCCGGTCAGTAGATTTCTGTCGTTAGCGCGGCTGGCACGGCATTTGAAAGCGGCAAGTCGCCGACGCGGCGGCGTCCTCCCGCGAATTGCAATCAAGAGACGCCGCCGTCACGCGAGCGACGCTCGCCAACGAGGTCGATAACCAACAGGATTGGCAGATGAAAATCGTCACAGCGATCATCAAGCCGTTCAAGCTCGATGAGGTCCGCGACGCGCTGACCAACATCGGCGTGCACGGCCTTACCGTGACTGAAGTCAAGGGCTACGGACGTCAGAAGGGACATACGGAAATTTATCGCGGCGCTGAGTATGCGATCAGTTTCTTGCCAAAGCTAAAAATCGAAGTCGCTGTCGACGCCGCCCTCGTCGAACAGGTGATCCAGGCAATCTCCAACACCGCGCGCACCGGACAGATCGGCGACGGAAAGATTTTCGTCACGCCGCTCGAGCGCGCCATCCGCATCCGCACCGGCGAAACCGACGCCGACGCGCTTTGATCGCCTCCCCGCAACATCAGGAGCTCTCACACATGAAACTTCCTTCGCCTCGAAGCGCTTCTGTCGCTTCGGTCATCGCGGGAGCGGCGATTTCGGCATCGTTGGCGTTTCCGGCCTTCGCCGCGAACGACCCGACTCCCAATCCCGGCGACACCGCCTGGATGCTGACGTCGTCGCTTTTGGTGCTGATGATGTCGATTCCGGGCCTCGCGCTGTTCTACGGCGGCCTGGTGCGCGCCAAGAACATGCTGTCAATCCTGTCGCAAACTTTCGCGATCGTCGCGCTCGTCGGCGTGATCTACACGGTTTATGGCTATTCGCTCGCCTTCGGCGACGGCGGTTCGCTCAGCAACTATATCGGCGGCCTCGACAAGCTGTTTCTCAAGGGCGTGACGGCCGCTTCCAATGTGGCGACCTTCACTCCCGGCACCGTCATTCCGGAATATGCCTATTTCGTCTTCCAGATGACCTTCGCGATGATCACCCCGGCGCTGATCATCGGCGCCTTCGCCGAGCGCATGAAATTTTCGGCCGTTCTGCTGTTCGTCGCCTTCTGGGTGACGGTCATCTACTTCCCCATCGCGCATTGGGTGTGGGGCGTCGCCGATCCGAACGCGCTCGTTGATGCCGCGACCCAACTCGCCGCGGCCGGCGATGAGGCGGCGAAAGCGGCCGCGCAGACGAAGATCGATGAGATCAACGCCGCCGTGGGCTGGCTCGCCGGCAAGGGCGCGCTGGACTTCGCGGGCGGCACGGTGGTGCACATCAACGCCGGCATCGCGGGCCTCGTGGGCGCGATCATCGTCGGCAAGCGCATCGGCTACGGCAAAGAGGCCTTGCCGCCGCATTCGCTGACCCTGTCGATGGTCGGCGCCTCATTACTGTGGGTCGGCTGGTTCGGCTTCAACGCCGGCTCCAATCTCGAGGCGAACGGCGCGACCGCCCTCGCATTCGTCAACACGATGGTGGCGACGGCGGCTGCGGCGCTCTCCTGGATGATCGTCGAGTGGTTGGTGAAGGGCAAACCGTCCATGCTCGGCCTCATCACCGGCGCGGTCGCCGGCCTCGTCGCAGTGACGCCTGCGTCGGGCTATGCCGGTCCGGTCGGCGCCATCGTCCTTGGCCTCGCCGTTTCGCCGATCTGCCTCTTCTTCGTCGATTTCGTGAAGAAGATGGCGGGCTATGACGACGCGCTCGACGTCTTCGGCGTGCACTGCATCGGCGGCATCACCGGCGCCTTGGCGACTGGAATTCTGGTCAGTCCCGACCTCGGCGGCGTCGGCATCACCGACTACACCAATCTGGAAACCTTCGCCGGAACCTATGACATGATGGCGCAGATGAAGGCGCAGGCGATCGCCGTCGTCGCGACTCTTCTGTGGTCTGGCATCGGTTCGGCGATCCTCTACAAACTCGTCGATGTCATCGTCGGTCTGCGGCCGACGCCCGATCAAGAGCGCGAAGGCCTCGACATCACCGATCACGGTGAGCGCGCTTACAACTACTAAGTTTAGTCTCCTGACACGATGCGAAGCGGCGCCCACGGGCGCCGTTTCTTTTTTATAGCGGACGCAAATTGTTACGGCGCAACGCTTGCCGCCCCTCTCCCCGCGGAGAGCGGGGAGAGGTAAGGTGAGGGGCCAGGTGATTTAGCGAAGCGAATGACGGATGAGAGGCCTCCGCATACTGGAAACGCGCCGCGCGCGCGCCCTGCGGCGCGACGCCGCAAGCGCCGACCGCCTCCTATGGAAGGGCCTGCAGAACAGGGCGCTCGGAGGATTCAAATTCGTGCGACAGGCGCCGGTCGGTCCCTACATTGCAGATTTCCTATGTCGTCAGCGCAGCCTGATCGTGGAAATCGATCGCGAAACCCATTCGAGCGCCGCTGACATCGCGCACGACGCTATGCGGACTACATTTCTTGAATCCTGCGGCTACCGCGTCATCCGTTTCGACAATGCGCAGCTCTATGAAAATATCGCGGCTGTCATGGAGGTCATCTTGGCGGACCTCCATGGAAGCGGATAGATTTCCGGCACTCACCACGCCCCTCACCTCACCTCTCCCCGCAAGCGGGGAGAGGAAGCGGCAGGCGCCTCGCTCGATGAGCGAACATCGCCGCTTACCAAAACCGTGATCCCATGTGTCATTCGAAGTGAGCAAAATGTTTCGAACGCTTCATCGCTCCGGCGTAATTCTCTTTCTCCTCGCGGCTTTCGCCTTCCCCGCGCGCGCAGCCGAGCGCGTCGTCAATCTCTCCTTCGTCGTCTTCAGCGACATCTACGAAATGGCTGAGAGAGACGGACGCGGCGGCTTCGCGCGGATCGCCGGCGCGCTGAAAGCCGAGCGCGCGAAAAAGAAGAACGTCATCGTCGCGCACGCCGGCGACACGCTGTCGCCTTCGCTCACCTCGAGCGTCGACAAGGGCGCGCATATCATCGAACTCCTCAACCGAGTCGGCCTCGACGTGTTCACGCCCGGCAATCACGAGTTCGATTTTGGCGAAGCGGTTTTTCGCCAGCGCATGGGCGAAGCGAAGTTCCCTCTGCTCGCCGCAAATTTGCGCGACGCCTCCGGCCATACTGTGCCGGGCTTCGCCGACAGCAAGATCATCGATATCGACGGGGTGAAGGTCGGAATCTTCGGTCTGACCGACGACGAGGCCGCGAGACGGTCCAGTCCCGGAAGCCTGAAACTTCTGCCCGCGATCGAGACCGCCAAACGCCAGGCCAAGGCGCTTCGCGACGCCGGCGCCGATCTTGTCGTCGTCGTCACGCATTCCGAATGGCAGGACGATCTGCGTCTGGCGAAGCTTGGATCGATCGACATCGTTCTGTCGGGGCACGATCACAATCTTCTTGTCGCTTATGACGGCCGCGCCGCGGTCGGCGAGACACAGGCCGACGGCGTCAATCTCGTTGCGATCGATGTCGAGATGCGGATCGCCGACGACGGCGTAAAGCGCTGGACGCCCAGGTTCCGCATCATCGACACGGCCGACGTGACGCCGGACGCCGCGATCGCAGAACGCGTCGCGCAATATGAAGCCGAAGTCGACAAGGCGCTCGACGTCGACATCGGGCGCACAAAGACGCCGCTCGACAGCCGAAAGGCGAGCGTGCGCGGTGAAGAGACCGCGATCGGCGACTTTTTCGCCGACGCGATGCGCGCCGCCGCCGGCGCCGACGTTGCGATCATCAACGGCGGCGGCATTCGCGGCAACCGCAGCTACGCTCCCGGGACAACGCTGACGCGCAAGGACATCGCCAAGGAGCTGCCGTTCAACAATCAGCTTGTGACTCTGGAGCTTTCAGGCGCCGATCTGCGCGCCGCCCTGGAAAACGCCGTCTGGCTGATCGGCAAGGACGCCGGCCGCTTCGCCCAGATTTCCGGGGTCCGCATCGTCGTGCGGCGCGACGCGGTTCCTGGCGCGCGGCTTGTTTCAATCGAGGTCGGCGGCAAGCCGCTCGACGACATGAAGCTCTACAAGGTTGCGACGATCGACTTCCTGGCGCGTGGCAAGGACGGCTATGTCGCGCTTGCGCGGGGGAAACCGCTGGTCAGCGACCTCGAGGGTCCGCTGCTGACGAACATCATCATCGGCGCCATCGAAAAAGCCGGCGCGATTGCGCCTGTCGTCGACGGCCGCATCAGGATCGAATGATCATATTCCACCGAGGCAGACATATTTGATCTCGATGTAATCATCGACGCCGTAACGCGATCCTTCGCGTCCCAGGCCCGAATGTTTCACTCCGCCAAATGGCGCCGTTTCGGTCGAGATCAGCGTCTCGTTGACGCCCACCATGCCGAATTCCAACTGCTCGGCGACGCGGATGACGCGGGCGACGTCGCGACTGTAGAAGTAAGCGGCGAGACCGTAAGGCGTGGCGTTGGCGAGACGCACCGCTTCCGCCTCGCTTTTAAAGGAAATGAGCGGCGCGACCGGACCGAAGGTCTCCTCGTTGAAGATGAGCGCGTCGGCCGGCACATTGGCAAGCACCGTGGGTTGAAAGAAAGAACCGCCGAGCGCGTGGCGGGCGCCCCCGGTGAGCACCTTTGCGCCGCGGGCGACGGCGTCGGCGACGTGACGCTCGACCTTTTCGACCGCCGCTTCTTCAATCAGCGGACCGATGGCGACGCCCTCCTCCGTCCCTTCGCCGACCTTTAACGCGCCGGCCGCCGCCGCGAGTTTTTCGGCGAAGACGTCGACGATCGACGCATGCACGAGGATGCGGTTCGCCGAAACGCAGGTCTGGCCGCTGTTGCGGTATTTGGTCGCGACGGCGCCCTCGACGGCGCGATCGAGATCGGCGTCTTCAAAGATGATCAGCGGCGCGTTTCCGCCAAGCTCCATCGAGCATTTCTGAATATTCTCGGACGCTTGCCGCAGGAGAATTCTGCCCACTTCGGTCGAACCGGTGAAGGTCAGTTTGCGCACGAGCGGATTTTGCGTGAATTCGCGCCCGACCGGCGCGGGGTCTTTCGCCGTGACCACATTGATCACGCCGGAAGGCACGCCGGCGCGTTCGGCAAGCTCCGCCAGCGCCAGCGCGGAGAAGGGCGTCAGCTCGGCAGGCTTCACCACCATCGTGCAGCCGGCGCCAAGCGCCGCGCCGACCTTGCGCGCGAACATAGCGGACGGGAAATTCCATGGCGTGATCGCCGCGGTGACGCCAATCGCCTGTTTGAAGACGAGCAGCCGACGGTCGGTCGGACCCGGTATGACGTCGCCATAGATGCGCCGGCCCTCCTCCGCGAACCACTCGATAAAGCTGGCGGCGTAAGCGATTTCTCCGCGGGCCTCGGCGAGCGGCTTGCCCATTTCCGCGGTGATGATGCGCGCCAGCCGCTCCTGATCGGCCAAGATCAGCTCGAACCAGCGGCGCATGATATGCGCGCGCTCCTTGGCGGCGCGATCGCGCCAGTCCGGCAGCGCCCGCGCGCAAGACTCGATCGCCCGGCGCGTCTCGGCTACGCCCATGTCGGGAACTTGGCCGAGGACCGCCCCGGTGGCTGGGTTGTTGACGGCGAAGGTTGCGCCGCTGTCGGCGCCGACCCAAAGCCCGCCGACGAATGCTTGCTCGCGAAGGCCTAGGCTGACAGAGTTCATTTCGACTTCCCCCTGGGCGCGCGTCGCGCATTTTTGCTACAAAGGGCCAAAGCGGCGTGACGGTCCTTAACGGGCCGCTCGCGAACCCGCAAAAAAACCGACATAATCGCGGCTCATGGGCAAGCGCCCGCCGCCGCCTGAGGTCACATTTGGCTCATTCCACAATCGTCGATCTGACGCGCATTCGCCTGTCCCGTCGCTCTGTTATCGGCGCCGGCGCCGCCGCCTTGATCGCGCCGCGCGTTCTGGCCAAGCCCGGCGCGCCGACCGGCGCCCCCAACCGCTTCGGTCCTCTCGCCCAGGGCGAAGTCGAGAGCCACGGCCTTTCGACCTTCGGCGACCTTGGCGAGCCAGCCGACTTCAAATATTTCGGCTACGTGAATCCAAAAGCCCCCAAGGGAGGGACTTTGGCGCTGTCGCCGGCAAGCTCGACCTACGACAGTTTCAACGCCTATGTGCTGCGGGGCAATCCCGCGACGGGCATGACGCTCGTCTTCGACAGTCTGATGAATCAGAGCCTCGACGAGCGCGACGCCTACTACGGCCTCGTCGCCAAGAAGGTGCGCATCTCGCCTGACAAACTCACTTACGCCTTCCTGTTGCGTAAAGAGGCGCGGTTCCACGACGGCTCGCCGCTCACGGCGCATGACGCGGCCTTTTCGCTCAACATTCTCAAGAGCAAGGGCCATCCTGTCATCAGCCAGATGCTGCGTGACCTCGAAAGCGCCGAGGCGGAGGCGGACGACGTTCTCGTGCTGCGCTTCGCGCCCGATCGCACGCGCGATCTGCCGCTCAGCGTCGTGGGTCAGCCGATCTTTTCGCGCGCCTATTACAAGGACCGCGACTTCGCAGCGACGACGATGGAGCCGCCGCTTGGCTCCGGGCCCTACAAAGTCGGCGCCTTCGAGCAGGGTCGTTACATCGCCTATCATCGCAATCCTGACTATTGGGCGAAGGGCCTGCCGATCACGACAGGCCAGGCAAATTTCGACGTCGTGCGCTTCGAATATTTCGGCGACAGCCAGGTCGCCTTTGAAGCCTTCAAGGCCGGCGCATTCACCGAGCGAGAGGAAAACATCGCGCGCGTTTGGGCGACGGGCTATGATTTTCCGGCGTTCAAGGACGGGCGCGTCAAGCGAACGACGACGCCCAACAACAATATTCCGCAGATCCAGGGATGGTTCTTCAACACGCGCCGCAAGATTTTTAAAGATCCGCGGGTGCGCGAAGCGATCGGCTACGCCTTCGATTACGAATGGACAAGCCGCAACCTGATGTATGACGCCTATAAGCGCATCTCGTCCTATTTCGAGAACTCCGAGCTTGAAGCGAAAGGCTTGCCGAGCGAACAGGAAAAGGCTTTGCTGGAGCCCTATCGCGTTGATCTACCCGCGGAAGTTTTTGGCGAACCCTTCGTCGCGCCGGTTTCTGACGGCACGGGTCAGGATCGCGTCCTGCTCAAAAAGGCGAATGATCTGTTCGTCGCGGCCGGCTGCACGCGCAAGGATGGCGTTCTATGCTTGCCCGACGGAACGCCGCTGGAATTCGAGTTTCTCGACAATTCCAACGTCTTCGAGCGGCACACCCAGCCCTACATCAAGAATTTGAAGCTTCTCGGAGTCAACGCCCACATCCGCGTCGTCGACGCCGCGCAATACAAGCAGCGACTTGAAAACTTTGACTTCGACGTCGTTCATGACGTGCTGATGATGAGCTGGAACCCCGGAGAGGAGCTTCGCGCTTATTTCAGCTCGAAGACCGCCAATCTGCCCGGCTCGCGCAACCTGCCGGGCGTCTCCAATCCGGCGATCGATTCGCTCGTCGAAAAGGCGCTCCAGGCGCAAACGCGCGAAGAGCTCGTCACCTGCAGCCGTGCGCTCGACCGCGCTTTGCGCGCGCAGCGCTATTGGGTTCCGCACTGGTATAATCCGGTGCATCGCTTCGCCTATTGGGATCTCTTCGGCCAGCCCGAGCGCCCGCCGAAGTTCGACACCGGCGTGCTGTGGACCTGGTGGTGGGACGACGATAAGGCGAAAAAGATCAACTTCACGGGACGCTAAGGGGATTTCCCGGCGCAGTCCGTCGGGAGCCGAAATGCGGCCGATGCAAAAGAACGCGAGACGTTAATGGGAGCCTATATCGCCCGCCGCGTGCTGCTGATGATCCCGACGATCCTCGGCATCATGCTCATCTCCTTCGTCATCGTGCAGTTCGCGCCGGGCGGTCCTGTGGAGCGCATCATCGCGCAACTGCAAGGCTTCGACGTCGGCGCGACCGGACGCTTTTCCGGCGGGGGCGGCGACGTCGGACAGGGCGGCGCGAGCCAGACCGGAACGATGGCCGCCGAAACCGCCTCAAAATATCGCGGAGCGCAGGGGCTCGACCCGAAATTCATCGCGGAACTCGAAAAGCAGTTCGGCTTCGACAAGCCGGCGTGGGAGCGATTCCTGCTGATGGTGAAGAATTATGCGATGTTCGATTTCGGGCGCAGCTACTTTCGCGACGAGAGCGTCCTCAAGCTGATCGGAGAAAAGCTTCCCGTCTCGATTTCGCTCGGGCTCTGGATGACGCTTCTCTCCTATTCGATTTCAATTCCGCTCGGCATCGCCAAAGCGGTGCGCGATGGAACGAAATTCGACATGTGGACGTCCAACGCCATCATCGTCGGCTACGCCATTCCGAGTTTTCTTTTTGCGATGCTGCTGATCGTGCTCTTCGCCGGCGGCTCCTTCTGGCAGATTTTTCCGCTGCGTGGCCTGACCTCGGACGACTTCTGGCAGCTGTCGCTGTTCGACAAGGTGAAGGACTATCTCTGGCACATCATTCTGCCCGTTTCCGCGATGACGCTTGGCGCCTTCGCAACGCAGACGTTTCTGACAAAGAACTCTTTCCTCGACGAGATCCGCAAGCAATATGTGCAGACGGCGCGCATGAAGGGCCTGACCGAGCGGCGCGTGCTCTATGGACATGTGTTTCGCAACGCCATGCTGATCGTCATCGCCGGCTTTCCCGGCGCCTTCGTACACGCCTTTCTCACCGGCTCGGTGCTGATCGAAACGATCTTTTCGCTTGATGGACTGGGCTATCTTTCCTTCGAGAGCATCGTCAATCGCGACTATCCGGTCGTCTTCGCCAACCTCTACATCTTTGCGCTGCTCGGACTTGTGGTGAATCTCCTTTCCGATCTCACCTATACCTGGATCGATCCGCGCATCGATTTCGAAACGCGCGAGGTATGACGGTGAGCGCAGCAGCAGCCGACGCCGAAACGCACCTCGCCCCGCCTCTTCATCGCGAAGGCTGGCTGCGGCTCACGCCGCTCGACCGGCGACGTCTCGACAGTTTTAAGGCGAACAAGCGCGGCTATTGGTCGTTCTGGGTCTTCATGACGCTGTTCATCATGGCGCTCGGCTCGAACTTTCTGGCGAACGACCGGCCGATTCTGGCCTGGTATAAGGGCCAATTGCTGTTCCCCGCCTTCGTGTCCTATCCGGAAGAAAAATTCGGCGGCTTCCTGGCCCGCACCGATTATCGCGATCCTGTCATCGCCGACGAAATCAAAGCGCATGGCTGGATGCTTTGGCCGCCGATTCGCTTTTCCTATGACACGCATAATCTGGAGTTGCCGACGCCCGCGCCCTCGCCGCCGACCTGGATGCTGACGCAGCAGCAATGCGAGGTCGCCGCGGCGAAAGGTCTGCGGCCGGGCGAGACCAACCGCGGCTGCGCCGCGCTCGAATATAATTGGCTCGGCACCGACGATCAGGGCCGCGACGTCGTCGCGCGCCTGCTTTATGGATTTCGTATCTCGGTGCTGTTCGGACTGATCCTGGCGACGATCTCCTCGATCGTCGGCGTCGCCGCGGGGGCGATACAGGGCTACTTCGGCGGGCGCGTCGATCTCGTGTTCCAACGCTTCATCGAAGTCTGGTCGTCGCTACCGCAGCTCTATCTGCTCATCATCATTTCGTCCTTCCTGACGCCCGGCTTTTTCGTGCTGCTCGGCATCCTGCTGCTCTTCTCCTGGGTGTCGCTGGTGCATGTCGTTCGCGCCGAGTTCCTGCGCGCGCGCAACTTCGAATATGTCAACGCGGCGCGTGCGCTTGGGCTGAGCAATTTCAAGATTATCGTCAAGCACCTGCTGCCGAACGCCACCGTGGCGACGCTGACCTTCCTGCCCTTCATTCTCAACTCGTCGATCACCACGCTCACGGCGCTGGACTTTCTGGGGTTTGGCCTGCCGCCGGGCTCGCCCTCGCTCGGCGAACTGTTGCTGCAGGCAAAATCCAATCTCCAGGCCCCATGGCTGGGACTGACCGGCTTTGCGATCATCGCGCTGATGCTGTCGCTTCTGGTCTTTGTCGGCGAGGCGGTGCGCGACGCTTTCGACCCGAGGAAGAATTTCCGGTGACACCTCACGGCGCCGCAGCGTCTCCCCTCCTCAACATTCGCGATCTCTCGGTCACCTTTCGGCAAGGCGGGCACGAGACCAAGGCCGTCGATCGCGTCTCCTTCTCCCTTGAGCGGGGAAAGACGCTGGCGCTCGTCGGCGAATCCGGCTCCGGCAAGTCGATCAGCGCTCTGTCGATCGTACGCCTGCTCCCCCCTGGCGCGATCGCGTCCGGCGAGGCGCTGTTCGACGGCGAGAATATGCTCACCGTCGACGACAATCGTCTGCGCGCCATTCGTGGCGCGGGCATCACAATGGTGTTCCAGGAGCCGATGACCTCGCTCAATCCGCTGCACATGATCGAGCGGCAGATTGCGGAGATTCTCGAACTGCATGGCATGCGCGGCGAGGAAGCCGTTCGGAACCGAGTCATTGAGCTTCTGGGTGAAGTCGGCATTCCTGATCCTCAGGCGCGGCTGAGCGCCTATCCGCATCAGCTCTCGGGCGGCCAGCGTCAGCGTGTCATGATCGCCATGGCGCTCGCCAACAAGCCAGATCTGCTGATCGCCGACGAGCCGACCACTGCGCTCGACGTCACGGTTCAGGCGCAGATTCTCGCGCTGCTCGAGCGGCTACAAAAAACCTACGGCATGGCGATGCTGTTCATCACCCACGACCTTAGGCTCGTGCGCCGTTTCGCGGACACGGTCTGCGTGATGCAGCAGGGCCGCATCGTCGAGCAGGGCGAGGTGGGAGAGGTCTTCACATCGCCGCAACATCCCTACACCAAGGCGCTGCTCACGGCGGAGCCCAAGGGCGCGCCCATTATCGAAAATACGCAAGCGCCAGTCGTCGTATCGGCCGAGCAACTGCGCGTCTGGTTTCCGATCCGCCGCGGCTTCATGCGTCGGATCGTCGGCCATGTGAAGGCGGTGGACGGCGTCACTCTTTCAGTGCGCGAGGGCGCGACCGTCGGCGTCGTCGGCGAGTCGGGCTCCGGCAAGACGACGCTGGCGCTGGCGATGCTGCGGCTCATCCGCTCGGAAGGTCCGATCGTCTTTCTCGGAGAGCGCATCGACGGCAAAAGCGTCGACGCCATGCGTCCGCTTCGCCGCGACATGCAAATCGTCTTCCAAGACCCATACGGCTCTCTTTCTCCGCGCATGTCGGTCGCGGAAATCGTCGCCGAAGGACTGACCGTTCAGCGGCCCGAACTTACGCTCAATCAGCGCCGCGAAATCGTTGCGCGCGCGCTGCAGGAAACCGGGCTCGATCCATCGACGATGGACCGCTACCCGCATGAATTTTCCGGCGGCCAGCGGCAGCGGATCGCCATCGCCCGCGCCATCGTGCTCGAACCGAAATTTGTCGTGCTCGACGAGCCGACCTCGGCGCTCGACATGTCCGTGCAGGCGCAGATCATCGATCTCTTACGCGACCTGCAGCGTCGCCGCGCGCTCGCCTATCTCTTCATCAGTCACGATCTGCGCGTCGTGAAGGCGCTCGCCGCCCATCTCATCGTCATGCGCTATGGCAAGGTGGTCGAGGAAGGGCCGGCGAGCCAGGTGTTTTCGCAGCCCAAGAGCGAGTATACGCGCGCGCTCTTCGCAGCGGCGTTTCGCAACGAGGCGGAGCCCATTCCGGGCAACTCAGTCGCCGGAAAATGATCCCGGAATCGCCGTAGCGTCGTTTGAACTTTCGCCTGCCCGCGCCGGGTCGCGGAAGGCGACGACCGTGACGCTCTGCGTCAGCACGACTTCGCCGCGCTGGTTATAGGTCGCCATGTCCATCGAAACGAAGCCGCGATCGGCATAGCGGCGCGGATGAACAATCCGCGTGACTTCGGCTTCCACCCTCAAGGAATCATCGGGCCGCACCGGGAGTTTCCAGGCGATATGCGCCTCAACGCCGACGAGCCCGCCTGCAAAAGGCGGGTCGGCTGAGTCGATGAGAAGCTTCACGCTCAGGGCGCCGGTTTGCCAACCGCTGGCGACGAGCCCGCCGAACATGCTGTCTTTGGCCGCCTCTTCGTCGAGATGAAAATACTGCGGATCGCTGTCGCGCGCGAAGCGGATGATGTCCTGCGCAGTGATCGTGACGCTCGCTGAGCGTAACCGCTGCCCAACGCGAAGATCTTCCAGATAAAGCCTTTTCGTCATGCCGAAATGTCTCTCGGCAACCGCTTCAAGCTCGTGACCGGTCCAGCCCCCGCCGCCTCGTTACGCGCGCGCACGACGTCGAGCGGCTCGCTGGTGACTTGCATATGCGTGGCGTTTGCATGAAGCAGCGTCACGGGGTCGCGCATGACGCCGACATGCCCCTTCCAAAAGACGATGTCGCCGCGCAGGAGCGGGGCGCCAGGATCAAGTGCGGCGCCGAGCGCCGCTTCCTGCATATCGGTGTCGCGCGGCGCTTTCATCCCCGCCATCAGCAAGGAAACTTGCAACAGTCCGGAGCAATCAACGCCCATCCAAGACTTGCCGCCCCAGAGATAGGGCGCGCCTAGAAGCGTCTCGGCCACGGCGACAAAGTCGGGCGCCTGCGCCTCGCGCGGCGCGAGATGTTTGCGATAGATGAATCCGAGCTCCGGCGTCACGCCAAAGCCGCCGCGCTCCTCGGCGATCGCGACTTCGGCGCCGAGCGGCAGCGCGTTGAGCGGCGGCAATTTGATGTTCGGACCGGGATAAATGAAGGTCCGTGGAACACGGACGCGATGCGTCGGCGCGCTCAATTCGCGCCACAGCGTATTCGTCGCGATCCAGCCGACATAATTGTCGCGCGCAAGTTGCGCCCACGCCCAGCCTTCCTCCTCATCGTAAACGGTGACGCGCTCGCCGTAGATCGCCTGAGTGTCGACGGCGGCGTCGGGACGTGGTTCACGCCGTAGGTCGACGACGCAGTCTCTGACTTCCATCGCGACGCCTTCCACATAGCGGTCGGCGGTCACGCGTCCCTTGAGATAGGCGGCGGCGACTTCTGGGCGCGCGGGCGTCAGCCGGCGATCGAACTCTTCGCTCACGGCTTCGCGTTCCTCTGCTCGGCGCGGGCCTCGATCAATTCATAAAGCAGGCGCGCCGCCTGCACCTCGCCGCCTTCTGGGCGGCCGGGCTTCGTCGAGGGGTTCCAGCAATAAACGTCGAAATGCGCCCAGCGCCTGGGATCCGCCACGAAGCGCCTCAGAAACAGCGCGGCGGTGATCGATCCCGCAAAGGGGCCGCTCGTGACGTTGACCAGATCGGAGATCTTGCCATCGAGACCGCTGTCGTAATTGTCCCATAGAGGCATCCGCCACACCGGATCATTCACGGCGCCAGCCTGCCCGGCGATCTCTTGGGCAAGTGCGTCATCGCCGGTATAGAAGGGCGGAATTTCCGGACCGAGCGCGACGCGCGCGGCGCCCGTCAGCGTCGCGAAATCGAACAGCAGATCGGATGGCGTTTCGCTCGCATAGGCGAGCGCATCGGCAAGGATGAGCCTGCCCTCGGCGTCGGTGTTGCCGATTTCGACGCTCAGCCCTTTGCGGCTGCGGTAAATGTCGCTCGTTCGAAACGCCGACGCCGAGATCGAATTCTCGACGATCGGAAGCAGCACGCGCAAACGGACCGGCGTATTCCCGTCAAGCAGCATCGCCGCAAGCGACAGAGTCGTCGCGGCGCCGCCCATGTCCTTCTTCATCAGCGCCATCGCGCTCGAAGGCTTGATGTCGAGCCCGCCCGTATCGAAGCAGACCCCCTTGCCGACGAGCGTGACGCGCAGACCGTCCTCCGGGCCGTGCTCAAATTCGACGAGCCTCGGCGCCTCCGCAGCCGCGCGCCCGACGGCGTGAATCAAGGGGAAGTTTTCCGCAAGCAACGCATCGCCGACAATGACGCGAGTCTTGGCGCCATGTTTCGCGCCGAGAGCGAGCGCCGCTTCGGCGAGCGCCTCCGGCCCCATGTCGTTCGTGGGCGTATTGACCAGATCGCGCCCGAGGGCGACGGCTCCGGCGATGCGCTCGATGCGCGTGCGGTCGACGCCCTGCGGCGCGCACAGACGCGGGACTTCGCTCTTTGGAGCCTTGTAGCGCGAGAAGGAATAGGTCGACAGAAGGAACGCCAGCGCCGCCAGCGCCGGCGCGTCGACGCCATCGCCAAACCGGTAGAGCCCCTTGGGCAGCGCAGTCGCGAGCTTTCCGGCAAAGAACGGATCGCGCGCCTTTGGCGCCCTGCCCTCCGCGCCGAAAAAGACCCGCGGCGCGCCCGCGGCGTCAGGCGCGATCAGAAGCGAGCCGGGCTTCGCCTCAAATCCCGCAAGCTCCGCGAGACGCGCTGTAGGCTCAGGAAGCTTTGCGCGGCGTTCGAACCAGTCTTCCTTGTTCACGAAATCGATGGCGGTCGCCTCGGGCGACCAGTCTTCAAGCTTCATCCGCTTCCGCCGCTTTATGCGCTCCCGACGATCGGCTTCTATCTCTACCGGGCGCCCGCATCACACAAAAGGGAAAGATCGCTCATCTCAAGCGGCGTGGCGGGTGAAGGGTGGCGAGCCGCGCCCATGTCAGCCAACAATGTACGCATAGTGTATAAAACTTAGCCGCCTGGCGCCTCACGACTGGCCAGGCTTAAACTCGACGCCAAGATAGAAAACGATTATTTTCTGCGCATAATGGCATGCCAATTGCTGAGACAATGTTCAATTCGCCAACCATGAGGGCATGTCTGCGCAAATGAAGATCATCACGGCGATTATTAAACCTTTCAAGCTCGACGAGGTGCGCGAGGCGCTGACGGAAATCGGCGTGCACGGAATGACCGCGACCGAAGTGAAAGGCTATGGCCGACAGAAGGGCCATGCCGAAATCTATCGCGGGGCCGAATATATCGTCGCATTCCTGCCCAAGGTTAAAATCGACATCGCGCTCCCTGAAGCGCTCGTCGATCGCGCCATCGAGGCGATCAGACTCGCCGCCTACACCGGCCATATCGGCGACGGCAAAATTTTCGTCTCGCCGCTGGACCGCGCCATGCGCATCCGCACCGGCGAAACCGACACCGACGCGCTCTAAGCGCCTTCCCAATCATCAATCAGGATCCACGATGCAGAGCTCGTTTGCGCGCAGCTTGAGTAAGGATTTCCTCATCCTGAGGAGCCCGCAACGCGGGCGTCTCGAAGGACGGGGAAATCCGCTCCTGCAGCATCTCTCGCCCTCGCGCGTCGAGACGCGCCTTTCAGGCGCTCCTCAGCATGAGGGCGACACATTGCGCCGCTCGATTTCAGCAGCGGCGGCCGCGCTGGCGGCTTTCCTGGTCTCGCAACCCGCCCTCGCGCAGGACGGCGGGAGCAAGATCGACGCCGCCGACACCGCCTTCATGATCGCCGCCACCGCGCTGGTGCTGATGATGACGCTGCCGGGGCTCGCGCTCTTTTACAGCGGCATGGTGCGCAAGAAGAATGTGCTCGCCACCATGGCGCAGAGCCTCATCGCCACCGCGCTCGTCTCGCTACTGTGGATCGGCGTCGCCTACAGCCTCGCCTTCAGCGGCGAGGGCGCCTATATCGGCGACGCGTCGCGGTCGCTGCTTGCAGGGATCGGCCTCGACACGGTGAGCCCATTCGCCAAGACGATCCCCGAAATCCTGTTCATGCTCTATCAGATGACCTTCGCGGTGATCACCTGCGCGCTGGTCGCCGGCTCCGTCGCCGAACGCATGAAGTTCTCCGCCTTCATGCTGTTTTGCGCGCTGTGGCTGTTCATCGTCTATGTGCCTTCCGCGCATTGGGTCTGGGGCGGCGGATTTCTGCAGAAGCTGGGCCTCCTCGATTTCGCCGGCGGGACGGTCGTGCACATCAATGCCGGGATCGCCGGCCTCGTCTGCGCGCTCGTTCTCGGAAACCGCGTCGGGTTCGGGCGCGAAAACCTCTCGCCCTTCGATCTCTCGCTCGCCGTCGTCGGGACCGGACTGCTCTGGGTCGGCTGGTTCGGCTTCAATGGCGGCTCGGCGCTCGCCGCCAATTCCCGCGCGGTCTTCGCCATTGTGGCGACGCATCTTGCCGCCTGCGCCGGCGCGCTGGTGTGGAGCGGCCTGGAGTGGCTCCAGCGCGGCAAGCCGTCGGTGCTCGGCGTCATCTCGGGAGCCGTCGCCGGTCTGGGCACGATCACGCCGGCCTCGGGCTATGTCCTGCCTTGGCACGGCGTCGTCATCGGGATCATCGCCGGCGGCGTCTGCTATTGGTTCTGCACCGTCGCGAAATATAAATTCCGCTACGACGACACGCTCGACGTCTTCGGCGTGCATGGCGTCGGCGGCATTATGGGCACGCTGCTCGCCGGAGTCTTCGCCACCCGCGCGATCACGGCTTCGGAAGGCGATCCGGGCGTCGCGGGTCTGTTGGAAGGCGATCCGCATCAGCTTTACGTGCAGGCGATCGGCGTCCTCGTCACGATCGTCTGGGGCGTGATCGGCACCTTGGCGACGCTGAAAATTGTCTCGATGATCACGCCGCTTCGCGTGAATTACGACGATGAACGCGAGGGTCTCGACATCGCGCTGCATGGCGAAGCGCTGCATCAGTAGCGAGCCGCTGGAACGCAGGTCTCCTATGCGTCATGGCCGGGCTTGTCCCGGCCAAATCGCGTCGCAATCTCACTCCAGATCGGGGCGGAGTGTAAGGTATCATAATACCAACAAACCCCAGCGCCCAGTTTTCTTGGCGTTGTAGAGACTTTGCCGCGCAAAAATTACTTGACCCCTCCTGCCGCATCGCCTATCCACGCCCATCCGAACACACCGTTCACACGGAATTCTCATCCCATGTTTGGCAACACCTATTCGGCGAAACCCGCCGACATCGAAAAGAAGTGGGTGCTGATCGACGCCTCCGGGCTCATCGTCGGCCGCCTCGCCACCATCATCGCGCTGCGTCTGCGCGGCAAGCACAAGGCGACGTTCACGCCGCATATGGATGACGGCGACAACATCATCGTCATCAACGCCGAAAAGGTGGTCCTGACCGGCCGCAAGCGCGACCAGAAGGTCTATCACCACCACACGGGTTTCCCCGGCGGCATCAAGGAACGCTCGGCGAAGTTCCTTCTCGACGGGCGCTTCCCGGAGCGCGTCCTGGAGAAGGCCGTGCAGCGCATGCTGCCGCGAGGCCCCTTGGGCCGCAAGCAGTTCGGCAATCTGCGCGTCTATAAGGGCGCGGAACATCCGCATGAGGCGCAGAGCCCACAGACGCTCGACGTCGCCGCCCTGAACGTCAAGAATAGCCGGAGCGCCTGATCATGGCCGAGACCACTCTTTCCTCGCTTTCCGACCTTCAGGGAAGCGTCGCCACGGCGCCCGAGTCGCCGCGCTATGTGCAAAAGCTCGACAAGCAGGGCCGCGCCTATGCGACCGGCAAGCGCAAAAACGCCGTCGCGCGCGTCTGGATCAAGCCGGGCCCCGGCAAGATCACCGTCAACGGCCGCGACGTCGAAGTCTATTTCGCCCGTCCGGTGCTGCGCATGATTCTGGCCCAGCCCTTCGGCGTCACCAAGCGCGCGGGTCAATACGACATCGTCGTTACGGTCGCCGGCGGGGGACTTTCGGGTCAGGCCGGCGCGGTGCGCCACGGCCTCGCCAAGGCGCTGACCGCTTACGAGCCGGACCTGCGTCCCGCGCTCAAGAAGGAAGGCTTCCTGACGCGAGATTCCCGCGTCGTCGAGCGCAAGAAATACGGCAAGCGGAAAGCGCGCCGCAGCTTCCAGTTCTCGAAGCGCTAAGCTTCGCGATCTTCAAGGCAAGCATTTGCAAAGCGGCGCTTCGGCGCCGCTTTTATTTTGGTCAGTAGACGCAGATCTTGAAGTCGCTTCCGATCCAGCAGGCGGGGTCCTCCTTGGAGCGCTGCGCCTCTCCCCACCGGGAATTGATCCCGTCGCGGGTCAGTCCTCGCACTTCCGCCACTCCTGGCAAAGTGACAGAGACGCTGATCACCGTCGCGCCGTCGAAAGCGCTTTTTCCAACTGGCGTGATCGAAAAGCTGCCGCCAGTTTCAGGCGAAAACTCGCATTTCCCCTGATAGGGCGCCGCGCCGGCGCCATTGACGACGCATCTCGCGGGTCTGGCGATCGCCTCTCCGATCAGGAGTTGCTGCGTCATGATGAAAGACGCGATCAAAACAGCAATTCTCTTCATCAAATCCTCCCGTCGCAAGACCCAGGGTCCGGGCCTATTCGAGTCCCGGCTCATGTCGCCGCTCGTGCAGACCTGCGACGCCGAGCAGCCCGACAGTCGCCCCGAAGATCAGATAGAAGGCCGGCGCGATCGGCGTGGCGAGATCGTCGATCAGCCAAGCGACGATGAAGGGTGCGAAGCCGCCGAAGATCATCACCGCGACATTATAGGCGATCGCGAGTCCCACGGTGCGGACATGCGTCGGAAACTGCTCCGCGAGCGCCGTCGAGAGCGCGCCAAAGAGGCCCGAGAGAATGACGCAGAACGCGGTCTGCGCCGCTGTAAGCGCCAACAGCGTGCGCTCGACCTGCAGCCAGACGAACAGCGGATAGACGCAAAGGAGAAGCGTCCCATAAGACGCGAGGAGCAAGGGACGCCTGCCGATTGCGTCGGAGAGAGCGCCGATCAATGGCGTCAGCACGATCAGCAACAGAAGACCTGGCGCCTGGGCGACGAAGGACTGTGCGAGGCTCAGTCCCATCTCCGTCTTTCCATAGGTCGGCATGTAGATGAGGATCACGTAAAAGGAGATTGTCGCGCCGATGGTGGCGGCGAAACAGGCGAGAAGTCGATCGCCCCGCCGCCGAACGAGGTCGAGAAACGCGCGCGCGACGCCTTCTTCCTGCGGCGACGCCTTGAAGGCTGGCGTTTCGTCGAGATGACGTCTGACATAGAGCCCTATCGGGCCGATCAGCAGGCCAGCGAAAAAGGGCAGTCGCCAGGCCCAGTCGTGCAACGCTTCGACCGAAAAGACGCCCGCGACGACCATGCCGGCGAGCGTCCCGAGCAGGATTGACAGGCCCTGCCCGACCATTTGCAGAGAGCCATAGACTCCACGCCGACCGGCGGGCGCGACTTCGATCAGAAATGCCGTCGAACTCGCGAATTCTCCGCCGGTCGCAAAGCCCTGCAGCAATCGGCCGATCACGATGAGCATGGGGGCGAAGAGGCCGATCGTCGCATAGGTCGGGGCGAAGGCGATGATGGCGATCGCCGCGGTCATAACGAACATGATGAGTTGCAGCGCAGCCTTTCGCCCTTTGCGATCCGCGTAAAATCCGAAGAAGAGGCCGCCGAGCGGGCGCGTGCAGAAGCCCGCGCCAAAGGTCGCGAGCGCCAGCAAGAGAGAGGCCGTCTCGTCTCGGCTTGGAAAGAACGCCTGCGCCAGAACGGAAGCAAAAAAGCCGTAGACGACGAAATCGTACCATTCGAGCGCATTCCCAATCACGGCGGCCGCGATCTGTGTGGGCGCTGGCGCTCTCACCTGGCGCATATTTTGGCGCATATCCATGCAAATTTCTCGATTGTCCGCGCGCGTGGCGTCTTCGCCTTCGCGGTCACAAGCCACGGCCGCTCGTCTTATGATGAGGGTTGTTGGGGATGACGGCGAGCGGCCCTTGGCGGCGATGACGTGACGCAAGTGATCGGCGTGGTGGAGTCGACGATCAGATATTCGAAGTCCGGATCACCAGACATCGCCTCGATAAAAATTCGCCGCCAGCCCCCTTGAGGCTCGCCTGAAACGCCGGAACACGCTGTTCCAACCCCCAAAACGCTTCCGGAAGATCACGCCAGGGAGAGCCCGTACGCACGATCCACGGCGCCATCCGCTCCCAAGCCACGTCGGTCAAACCAGTCGGTCCACCACATCCAAGGCCGCCTCCCCAAAGGCCGCCTTGAATCTGATTTGCGGGAATTCTTAGAGTCCACACGGCCTAGGCCTCGTTTTCATCCGGCGCGTCCAGAATGCGCTCGGCGATCAGCCCGGCGTTCTCGCGGATCGCCTGTTCGATGCGCTGCGCGGCCTCGGGGTTTTGCTTCAAGAAGCTCTTGGCGTTCTCGCGGCCCTGGCCAAGCCTCTGGCTGTCGTAGGAGAACCAGGCGCCCGACTTCTCGACGACGCCGGCCTTGACGCCAAGATCGATCAATTCGCCGAATTTGGAGACGCCCTCGCCATACATGATGTCGAATTCGACCTGTTTGAACGGCGGCGCCACCTTGTTCTTGACCACTTTGACGCGGGTCTGGTTGCCGGTCGTCTCGTCGCGGTCCTTGATCGCGCCGATGCGGCGGATGTCGAGCCGCACCGAGGCGTAGAATTTCAGCGCATTGCCGCCGGTCGTCGTCTCCGGCGAACCGTACATCACGCCGATCTTCATGCGGATCTGATTGATGAAGATGACGAGCGTGTTGGAGCGGGCGATCGAGGCGGTAAGCTTGCGCAGCGCCTGACTCATCAGCCGCGCCTGCAGGCCCGGCTGCACGTCGCCCATCTCGCCCTCGATTTCGGCGCGGGGCGTCAGCGCCGCCACCGAATCGACGACGAGCACGTCGACGGCGCCAGAGCGCACCAGCGTGTCGGTGATTTCGAGCGCCTGCTCGCCGGTGTCGGGCTGAGAAATTAAGAGATCTTCGAGATTGACGCCAAGCTTGCGGGCGTAGATCGGATCCAGCGCATGTTCCGCATCGACGAAGGCGCAGACGCCGCCCAATTTCTGCGCCTCGGCGATGACATGCAGGGTGAGGGTGGTCTTGCCTGAGGATTCCGGCCCGTAAATTTCAACGACGCGGCCGCGCGGCAGGCCGCCGACGCCCAGCGCGATGTCGAGTCCCAGCGAGCCCGTCGAGATCGTCTCGATCTCGACAGCCTTCTGGTTCTTGCCGAGCCGCATGATCGAACCTTTGCCGAATGCGCGCTCGATCTGCGACAGAGCGGCGTCGAGCGCCTTGGTCTTGTCCACGGACGTCCCTTCCACGAGGCGGAGATTGGCTTGGCTCACGGCTGAAAATTCCTTCTGACACGGTTAGCTAGGCGCAGGCAATGCGGCTGCGAGGGCGGTCGCGAGGCAAGGGCGCTGGGCGAAAGCGCGCGCTCGACCCTGAACTCCAGTGTGCACGCTTTGTTCTTTTTTGCCAAGTTCTTTTTGGAGACCATGTCCGGAAATTAAGGGGCGACAACAGGTAGTGATCTGTGCGCGATGCCCGTCCCCAGCCACGCCCGCCGCATTTGCGCCCTCCCCCGCCATCCGTGTATCTCTTTGAGCGTGGCGGTTCGCCATTCCATCCACGCGGCCAAATTCGCCGCTGATCGCAAGGCCGTTTCATGCCGCTTGCCGCCGCCATTCGCACCATTCCCGATTATCCCAAGAAGGGAATCCTCTTTCGCGACATCACCACCCTGCTCGGCGACGCCAAGGCGTTCCGCAAGGCGGTCGACGAACTCGTGCAGCCCTGGTGCGGCGGCAAGATCGACAAGGTCGCTGGGATGGAGGCGCGCGGCTTCATCCTGGGAGGCGCGGTGGCGCATCAGCTTTCCGCCGGCTTCATCCCGATTCGCAAGAAGGGCAAGCTGCCGCATCGCGTCGTCTCGATCGCCTATGAGCTCGAATATGGCGTCGACGAAATGGAGATGCATGAGGACGCGGTCCTCCCCGGCGAGCGCGTCATTCTCGTAGACGATCTGATCGCCACCGGCGGCACCGCCGAGGGCGCGGTGAAACTCCTGCGCCAGGCCGGCGCCGACGTCGTCGCCGCCTGTTTCGTCATCGACCTGCCCGACCTCGCCGGCGTGAAAAGGCTCCAGGCGCTCGGCGTCCCGGTGCGCACGCTGGTCGCCTTCCAAGGCCACTAAACCGCCTTTTTCGAATGGTCTTGCTCAGCCCAGGCTCGAGTTTCAGAATCTTCCAGGAGAGGCTTGCATAGGCGCATGACGCCGCGACAGACCCATTTGGCGCTGGCGGCGTTCGCTCTCGCCGCGCTCGTCGGCGGAGTCGCGGCGCTCCGCTACTTGCCCAGCCTTGAGAGCAACTCTCCTGTTCGGAGCGACGCCGCGCGCAGCGCCTGGAGCGGCGCGCTGCCGACCGGCCTGCGCAGCATGGCCCTGCGGGTGAAGCCCGGCGCGTTCCCCCCTGCTCCGCCGCCCGCTCTTGAGGCGCCGGCGCCGCAAGAGCCGAGCGTCGAGGTGGCGACTCTCCCGCAAGACGACGTCGAAGGGTCGGTGTCGTTCCCGCCCGCGCCGCCGCCCGCGCGGCCGGAAATTGTCGAAAAGCCCACGCCGCTGCCCCCGTCGCGACCGGCCAATCTCGCCGAGCTTGCGGACAAATTCGCCGAGACGGCGGCGACAGCCCCTGCCGCGCAGCCGCAGGCCACAGAGGTCCCCGCAACGCCGCCGGCGCTCGCCAATGCGCCGCCGCCGCCCCGGCCGCAGGAGCCGTCGGCGCGAGCCGCTGTTGAGGCGACGTCCACGGCGCAGGAGTCGGCGCCGCCGACCCAGGTGGCGCGCGCCGTCGAGCCGACCTTGCGGGCTGCGCCCGAGGACGCGTTTCAGCAGGAGGCCCCGATCCGTTACGGCATGGGGGATCAGGTCTTCGTGCGCATTTTCAAGCAGGAAGGGCAGCTCGAGCTCTGGCTTCGAAAGAGCAACAGCCGCTTCTCGCTCTACAAGACCTATCCAATCTGCAAATGGTCCGGCAAGCTTGGACCCAAGCTCAAGGAAGCCGATTACCAGTCGCCGGAAGGCTTCTACAGCGTCTCGGCGAAGCAGCTGCATCCGCATTCGAACTATCACCGCGCGTTCAACGTCGGTTATCCGAACGCCTTTGATCGCCAGAACGGCCGGACCGGCGGCCTCGTCATGGTGCATGGCGCGTGCAAGTCGGTCGGCTGCTTCGCCATGACCGACCGCGGCATCGAGGAAATCTACGCCTTTGTCGAAGCGGCGATGCGCGCCGGCCAGCGCGAAGTGCAAGTGCACATTTTTCCCTTCCGCTTAACGGAGCATGCGATCGCTCGGGAAACCGGCGGCAGCTGGCTCGCCTTCGTCGGCGCAGGCGGCAATTACCAGCACTGGACCGCATTTTGGCATAATCTGAAGGAAGGCTACGACATCTTCGAGCAGACCGGCGAACCGCCGGTGGCCTTCGCCTGCGGCGATCATTACGCCTTTGGCGCGGGCGATTCGTCCTGCCGACGCATCGCCGGCTGGTGATCGCGGCCCGCTGAGGCGCTGTTCAGCTTGGTTTCAGCCGGAACGCGCGAGGATGCCTCGGCAAAAGCGCTGGGGAGCGCAAACAAGGAAAACGCCCGCATGCGGCTCGTGACCTACTCTATCGTCGGCGCGGCTTGCGCGCTCGGCATCCTCTTCGCGCCGATCGCCCAGGCGGCCAATGCGCCGCTGTGCTTCGCGATCGCCGAAAACTACAACAAATGCATGCGCCAGCATCAGCACGGGCGCGGCGGGCATGGCGGTTATGGTCCGGTTTACGGGCAAGGCTACGACCAAGGCTATCGCCGTGGCTATCCCGGCGACGGCTTCGGCGGCGATCGCGGCGACTATGATGGCTACGGCGGATTTGGCGGGGACGACGGCTATGGCGGCGGCTCCCGCCGTCACCACCGTCACGAGCGCTCTAAGGCGGCCTGCGCGATCTGGATCGCTCAGATGCAGGCCAGCGGCTGCTTCAACTAGCCGAAGCAATGGCGCGGCTCGATTGCGCCGCGCCGCCGCCAGATCTCAGCCACCAGATCTCACCTGTAAGGTTTCGGGCACTCGCCGTCGGACTTTTTCGCGACCTTGGCGGCGCGACGCGTGCAGTCGTTGCCATAGGTTTTATCGTCACAGCCGCAAACGGGACGATAGTCTTTGGTGCAGATCTTTGGAACCTCCACACACTTGCCAGCGATGTCAGCTCCGTGGCATTGGCCCGGCTCGGGGTCGCACCACAAGCCTGTGTCGCATTGAATGCCGGCGATGCCTGCGCACATCTCGCCGACCTTGGCGGCAGAGACGGGCGCGGGAGCAAAGAATACGAAGAGCGTCGAAGCGCTGAGCGCGCGGAGGCGCAAGCCAAGGCGCAAATGCATAGCAATTCACCAAAAATGCTTTCGTAACGGTGGGATAACGCCTACAGCCGGCGAGCGTTCCCCCTCGGGCGACGGCGACTGCAGGGCCCCGAATCCAGGTTAACGAGGGGTCATCTCGCCGCGTCATGGCCGCGCTTGTCGCGGCCATCCACGCGATGACGCGAGGCAAATGTGAGGATATGAGCCGAACCTACCGTCTCCGCGCGATGCGTTTCGCGGTTGACCGGCGTGGATGCCCGGCACAAGGCCGGGCATGACGGCTGAGAGTGAGCTGAAATTAACCAGAGTTCGAAGCCCTGACGGCGGCGGCGGCCGGTTGATCGTTTGCGCCGGCTCGACTAAGCTGGCTCCCGGGATGGGGCTCCCGATAACCGCCTGATGAGGCTGATGGCTCCTGCCGCAAGGACGCGCGTCCTGCGGGAGGAGCGCGCCTAAAACGCCGCCTGCCGCAGCATGTTTGTCGTCCGCTTGTTGGAAAGGACGACGTCATGGGCTTCTTCATCGTATTTGCTGGCGGGGGACTGGCCGCGGCCGCGCGCCACGGGGTCAACCTTCTTCTTGCCCGACTGATCGGCGTCGGTTTTCCATTCGGGACGCTGGCCGTGAACGTGCTCGGCTCGTTCCTGATGGGCGTGATCGTCGGTTATTTCGCCTTCCAGGGCGAGGCGTCGCAGAACTGGCGTCTGTTCCTCACGACCGGGATCCTTGGAGGCTTCACCACCTTTTCGGCGTTCTCGCTCGAGACGGTTTTGCTTTACGAACGCGGCGAACTGGCGATGGCGACGCTCTATGTCGTGGCGTCGGTCGGACTTGCGGTCGCCGGCCTCCTCGCCGGCCTGTCGCTGCTGCGCCATTTTTCGTGAAGGGTTCGAACTCCAGCCTCTCCCCCACCGAGTGGCGGATGAATGGCTTGATTTGACCCTTAGGGACCATTCTCGACGGGCGGCTTTTAGCCGATTTTTAGTCGTGCGCTTCGACCTGGAAGCCAAGTCGCATGAAGCGCTTCCCAATGAAACGGAGTGTTATCAGTGATTCCCTGGACCCTGCTCGACACAACGCCGATACCGGGCGGCGAGGGCGAACTCCGCCTCAAGCGTCGCGGAGCAGAATTCTCGATCACGCTGGGCAATATCGAACTGATGAACAGTCGCCTCAGTGGCTCGGAGGAGGCGCTCGCCACGCTCTCTTGCGAGCGAATTCAGGCGCGCCCACAGCCGCGTGTTCTGATTGGCGGGCTGGGGATGGGCTTCACTCTGCGCGCCGCGCTCACCGTCCTTGGCGCGAAAGCGCGGATCGTTGTCGCCGAACTCATTCCGGCGGTCGTGGACTGGGCGCGCGGTCCGATGGCGGAAGTCTTCGGCGCCAGCCTGACGGATCCGCGCGTCAGCATCGAGGAAGCGGATGTTGGACGCCTGATCCGGTCTGGCCGCTCGACGTATGACGCAATCCTTCTCGATGTCGATAATGGACCCGAGGGCCTGACTCGCGAAGCCAATGACGGACTTTACGATATCGAGGGATTGAGGGCGGCCCGCAAGGCGCTGCGCCATGATGGGGTGTTGGCCGTCTGGTCATCGGGGCCGGATCGGAATTTCGCGTCGCGCCTCCGCAAAGCCGGGTTCCACGTGGATGAAGTCAAGGTGCGCGCCAACGGCCAACGTGGTGGCGCCCGGCACGTCATCTGGATCGCGACGAGTCTCGATTCGACAGAAGGCCAATCTTAATTGAAATCTACAGCGCCCCGGCCTCTTTTTTGATGGGCAGGCCAGCTCATGGTCAACATACGAGGCCAACCCAGCTGCGATTCCGCTCCCGTACCGGCTGTGCCCATCGCGCGCGCCACCGCTCTTGACGGATCCTATTCCATATTTCACTCACCCTCGCCGATCGGCGTGGCGTGGCGTGGCGTCTGCTTCTGGCGCGAAGCGGCCCCCCTGCCAGCAAAAGTTCTGTTTTTACCCAAATCTGAAATTCAAACTGATCCATCGCCCCTCCGCCCCACATATTGACAGTCGCCGGCTTTGAAGGGTAGATGAACGTCGCTTCGGCGCGGCGGTTTCGCCGCGCTTTTCGTTTGCGCCTGGCGCAAGTTCGAGGCGAAGCCACTAACTGCCAAGAAGCCGGCCGGCGGAGACGCCAGCGTCGGGACGAACACAGGAAAAAAAGATGTTCGCAGTCATCAAAACCGGCGGCAAGCAATATAGCGTCGCCGCGGGGGACGTGATCACCGTCATGGCGCTCGACGGCGCGCCGGGCGACGCCGTCACTTTCGACGAAGTGCTCATGCTGGGCGGCGACAGCCCGAAGGTCGGCGCCCCGACGATCGCCGGCGCGAAAGTCTCCGGCGAGATCGCCGAGCAGACCCGCAGCCCCAAGTCGATCGCCTTCAAAAAGCGTCGTCGGCAGAATTCAAAGCGCAAGCGCGGCCATCGTCAGGACCTGACGCTTGTGAGAATCACCGCGATCGAGAGCTGATCGCCCTCTCGCGTAATAGAAATCGAGCGGCCCAGTCGCCGCGCAGGATAGTCGGAGCAAGACCATGGCTCACAAAAAGGCAGGCGGCTCGTCGCGCAACGGCCGCGATTCGGACGGCCGGCGCCTCGGCGTCAAGAAATTCGGCGGGGAAGCCGTCATCGGCGGCAATATTATCGTGCGCCAACGCGGCACGAAGTGGCGCCCGGGCCGCAATGTCGGCATGGGCAAGGACCACACGCTTTTTGCGCTCGTCGAAGGAGTCGTCGAATTCAAGTCCAGCGGCGGACGCGCCAGCGTATCGGTGGCGCCGGCGCCCGCCGCAGCAGCCGAGTAAGGCGGTAGGGGACGACCCGCCGCCGGCCTTCCGGCGGACAGTCGTCTCGACTACCTCTCTCGCGAATTCAGGCGGGAACGTTTCAGGCGAGATGTCCGGAAGCGCCGTGAAGGGCCAGTGGGGAGCGCTCTCCTTTCAGGCTCTTGGGCCAATATTTCCGATGTCGCTTGGAGCAATCAATGTTTCCCGAAATTACCCGCGACGACGTTTTCCGGCTCGAGACTGAGCGACTGTGGCTGCGTTGGCCGCGCGCCGCCGACGCCGACGAGATTCGCCAGCACGTCGGCGATCCCGACGTCGCGCTGATGACGGCCAGCATCCCGCATCCTTACGCGCCGCACGACGCTGACGCGTTCATCGCATCGGTGCGCGAGGAGAACGGCGCCGGCGGCGGCCTCCATCTCGTCGTCACCCCCAAGCATAGGCCGAATGAGCCGATCGGGCTTGTGAGCCTTCATGGCGCGGACCGCCGCGGCTCGGCGACGTTCGGATTCTGGCTCGGCAAGCCCTATTGGGGACAAGGCTATACGACCGAGGCGGCCAGGGCCCTCATCGACCTCGCCTTCGGAATCACCTCGCTGGATCGGATCGTCTCCTCGGCGCGGCCGGACAATCGCTCCTCGTTGCACGTGCATGAGAAGCTCGGGTTCCACCGCACGGGCCGCGGCATGCGGCCGGCGCCCGCGCGCGGCGGCGAAATGGAAGTCGAGCTTTTCGAATTAAAGCGCGGCGAAGCGCATACGCTGTTCGGCGCGCGCCGGCCGCGATTCTTTTCACCGTGAGCGGCAGATGAAATTCCTCGACCAGGCCCGCGTTTTTGTCCGCTCCGGCGACGGCGGCGCCGGATCCGTCTCTTTTCGGCGCGAGAAGTTCATCGAATTCGGCGGGCCGGACGGCGGCGATGGCGGACGCGGCGGCGACGTCGTCGCCGAATGCGTCGCCGGGCTGAATACGCTGATCGATTACCGCTACCAGCAGCACTTCAAAGCCAAGACCGGCGGCCACGGCATGGGCAAGAACCGCGCCGGCGGGCGCGGCGCCGACGCCGTGCTGAAAGTGCCCGTCGGGACGCAAATCTTCGAGGAGGATGGGGAAACCCTCATCGCCGACATGACGGAGGTCGGGCAGCGCGTCGTCATCTGCAAAGGCGGCAATGGCGGCTTCGGCAACGCGCATTTCACCACCTCGACCAATCGGGCGCCGCGGCGCGCCAATCCGGGACTCGAGGGCCAGGAGCGCACCATCATCCTGCGGCTGAAACTCATCGCCGACGCGGGGCTGATTGGCCTGCCCAACGCCGGCAAGTCGACATTCCTGGCGACGGTGACGGCGGCGAAGCCCAAGATCGCCGACTATCCCTTTACGACGCTTCATCCCGGACTTGGCGTCGTGCGCAGCGACGAAAGGGAGCTCGTTCTGGCGGACATCCCGGGTCTGATTGAGGGCGCACATGAAGGCCACGGCCTCGGCGACCGCTTTCTGGGCCATGTCGAGCGATGCCGGGCGCTCCTGCATCTTATCGACGCGACCGGAGAACATGCCGGCAAGGATTACAAGATCGTCCGCGGCGAACTCGCCGCCTATGGCGCCGGTCTCGCCGAGAAACCGGAAATCGTCGCGCTTTCAAAGATCGATGCGGTCGACGCGGATCATCTCAAGAAGCAGCGGGAGCGGCTGAAGCGGGCGATCGCCGCCGCCGGGCCCGAGACGCACGAGCGCCATCCGGCGCCCTTGCTCCTTTCGTCGGCGAGCGGCGCCGGCGTCAGGGAAGCGCTCCGCGCTCTGTTCGACGCCATCGAAGCGCAAAAGGCGTACGAGCGCGCGTCGGAAGCCGAGGGGCCCTGGACCCCCTGACTTCGGACGCGAAACCTTTAATCGCCGCCGGCGCGCGGCGGCGCCATTGACCTTAACAAGATCAGTGAATAGCTTCGACGGGCTATGAGCGCGCGCAGCGAAGTCAAAACATCGCAGTACGGTTCGACGGCAGTCACGCTGCTCGTCGCCTATCTGTTTGTTTTGCAGGGCCTCGCCGTCGGCGTTTCGTTCAGCGGACGCGGTTCGGGCCTCTTCGCCAACACGATCTGCTTTAGCAAGGCTTCCGGACCGCTTTCCGGAGATCCCGCGACGCCCGCACGTCCGGCGCGGCACGGCGACGTCTGTTGCGTCGTGCATTGCGCATCGCTCGGAGGCGCGACCGCCGCCTCGCCATTCATCGGCGAGACGCCTCCGGCCGCGTCCTATTCGACGATCGGACTGGCCTTTGACGAGACATCTCGTCTTCCAGAGGCGTCGACCCCGCCGCTCGGCTCCCGCGCTCCTCCCGTCCTGATCTGACGCTTGCCGCAGCATTGCGGCGTCACGCCCGACATGTCGGCATGCCGCCGGCGGGGGAGAGTCAGACCAGCGTATCCGTCGTTTGTCAGCGTGCATCGCAGAGAGCACGCGCCGCTCAGTTCTCAGACTGGCGGTTGCGACAAGCCATCGGACCGCGCAGCGATTTGGGATCATGGAACAGAAAACTCATTTGGCGCCGCGCCTCGTTAAGCGGGCGCGCAGCGCCGCCTCGGGAGAACGGCGCTGCTCTCAGAGCGGGAAGCTGACCGCCGCGAGCGACGGCGACATCCGCGTCGCGCCTGAAGCCATCGCGGCCCCGGCGCCGACGCGCGGACGGGTGGAGGTCGTCGAGACCTATTTCGACCCCGACGGGCGGCCAATGAAGCGCAAAAGCCTGGGCGCAGCCAGGGTGGCGCGCTTCTATGACGCCAAGGGCAATCAGGTCGAGGAGGCCTATTTCAACGCCGAAGGTAAGCCGACGATCCGCAAGGATCTTGGCGCGGCGCGTATCTCCTGGCGCTATGACGACAGCGGCAACCAGGTCGAAGCAGCCTTCTTCGGAGCCGACGGCGCGCCCTTGCCCCGCAAGCGGCGCGGCAAGCGGGCGTTCGACAGAGCGTCTGAAGGGGGCTGACGAGGCGTCCTATTTGACGCGCGCGATCAGAAATCCATCCCAACCCTTAGCGCCGACGGTTTGCACCGCCGTCGCTTCGACCCGCCCTTCCGCGGCGACGGCGTCAAACAGCGCGCGCGCCCCGAGCGCGCCGCCATCGGTCTTCGAAGGGTCGGCGACGGCGCCCTCGCGCACGACATTGTCGACGATGATCAGCGCTCCGGGACGCGACAGCTTCAGCGCATAATCGAAATAGGCGGCGTTGTTGGGCTTGTCGGCGTCGATGAAGGCAAGATCGAAAGGCTGCGCCCGCTCTGATTCAAGCCGCGGCAACATTTCGAGCGCGGGGCCGACGCGCAGATCGACGCGCGCGCTCATGCCTTCGCGGGCGATATTGGCGCGAGCGACCTCGGCGTGTCGCGCATCGACTTCGAAGGTGACGACCTTGCCGCCCTCGCCCACCGCCCGCGCCAGCCAGGTCGTCGAGTAGCCTCCAAGCGTCCCGACTTCGAGAACGCGTCTTGCGCCGATCGCGCAGGCGAGCAGATGCAGCAATTTGCCTTGCGGCGGCGAAACATCGATCGCGGGCAGGCCAGCGCGCGCATTTGCCGCAAGCGTTTCCTCCTGCGCTTCTTCTTTGGAAATCAGCGCCGCGCCGATATAGTCGTCCACGCGACGCCAGGCTTTTTCTTCGAACATTTGACGTCCCTTACATCGAACGCTTAACGTTAGCTAAGGCGAAAATAAATTGACATCTCGCGCGATATCACGCGATGTTCCGCCGTCGTTCGCGCGCCAAAGCGCACGGACGCAAAAAGGCTTGATAGCCGCATTTCACGAGCCCCAGTTGGACTGCGGCCGATATGCTGCTCATCACAACACTTTATGGGAGCACAACAAATGATCAAGCTTGCTTTGACGACGGCCCTTGCCGCCGCCGCCTTTAGCGCATCGGCCTATGCCGCGCAGTGGAATGTGACCGAAGCAAATAAGGCGGGCATCAAGCGCGCGCAGGGCACCTGGACTGTCGCGACGGAAGGCGACAAGGTTACGGGCAAGAGCGAAATGCAGCTCGATAACGGCTCCGTGCTGACCTACAAGCTTGAAGGCGAACTCACCGGCGGCGTTTACACGCTCAAACTCTTGGACCGCACCGATTCCAAGAAGAATTGCGTATGGACCGGCAAGCCCGTCGAGGGCGCCCATAACGTGTACATGGGCGAAGCCGTCTGCGACGGCGAAAAAATCGTGATCAGGGGCGGCCAGAATTAAGCGACGCCTGACAACAGCTTCTCAAGCAACAAACGCCGGCTCAACGCCGGCGTTTTTTGTTTGGCGCGCGTGCCGTATCGCGCCGATTAGAGCCGGTTCCGAAAAAGTTGACAGTCCTTTTCGATGAGAACCTGCTCCAACATTTTGATTTTGAGCAATTCATCACATGATTCCATGTGACCGGGAAGCGCTCTAAGCGTCCTCCATCGCCTCGAGTTCCGCAATCAGGCCCTCGATCATTTCAAGGCCGATGTTCCAGAACGCCGGATCCCGCGCGTCCAATCCGAAGGGCTTGAGAAGCTCATTGTAAGGCTTGGCGCCGCCTGCCTCGAGCAAAGCGAAATAGCGCTCGGCGAATCCTTCATGCGCCTTTTGATAAACGCCGTAGAGCGAATTCACCAAGCAATCGCCGAACGCATAGGCGTAGACATAGAACGGCGAATGGATGAAATGCGGGATATAGGCCCAGAAGGTTTCATAGCCGGGGCCCAGGCGGATCGAAGGACCAAAGCTTTCGGCCTGCACGCTCATCCATAATTCGCAGATCTGATCTGCGGTCAGCTCGCCTTCGCGTCGCGCGTTATGCACCTTTCGTTCGAAGGCGTAGAACGCCATCTGCCGCACCACGGTGTTGAGCATGTCCTCCACCTTGGAGGCGAGCAGCGCCCGCTTTTGCGCCTTATCCGACGCTTGCGCGATGAGCGCGCGGAAGGTGAGCATTTCGCCGAAGACGGACGCCGTCTCCGCGAGCGTCAGCGGGGTCGGCGCCATCAAGGCGCCCTGTCGCGCCGCAAGCACCTGATGCACGCCATGGCCGAGTTCATGCGCGAGCGTCATCACGTCCCGCGTCTTTCCTTGAAAATTCAGCAGCACATAGGGATGCGCGGAGGGCACGGTCGGATGTGAGAAGGCGCCCGGCGCCTTGCCCGGCCGCACCGGCGCGTCGATCCAGTTCTTCTCAAAGAAGCGCCCGGCGATCTCCGCCATGCGCGGCGCAAATCCGTCGTAAGCGTTGAGCACGATTTCGCGCGCCTCGGGCCAGGAATAGCGTTTGGCCGGCGTCGACGGCAGCGGCGCGCTGCGATCCCAATAGTCGAGCGCGTCCTTGCCGAACCATTTCGCCTTGAGCTTGTAATAGCGATGCGACAAGCGGGGATGCGCAGTCTCCACCGCTTGCGCGAGCGCCTCGACGACCTCACGTTCGACGCGGTTGGAGAGATGGCGCGAATCGGCGACGTCCTGGAAGCCGCGCCAGCGATCCGAGATTTCCTTGTCCTTCGCCAAAGTATTGGTGATGAGCGAGAAGGTGCGCAGATTGTTTTTGAGCGTCACGCCGATCGCCTGCGCCGCTTCGCGGCGCGTCTCTTCGCGCGAATCCTGCATCAGATTGAGCACGGGCTCGATCGCGAGCTCCTCGCCCGCGACCTTGAAGCGCAGCCCGGCGATGGTCTCGTCGAAAAGACGATTCCAGGCGGCCGCGCCGGAGATATATTTCTCGTGGAACAGCTCTTCCAGCTTGTCCTCGAGTTCGTAGGGCTTCTCCTTGCGGATGTCTTCGAGCCACGGCTTCCAGCGCGAAAGCGGCTCCTTGCTGGCCGCGGCCATCAGCGTGGCGTCGTCCATCCGATTGAGCTCAAGCTGAAAAAACAGGAGCTGCGCCGAAGCGTTGGTGACCTTCTCCTGCACGTCGCCATAGAATTTCGCGCGCGCCGGATCGGTGGTGTCGCCGCTATAGAGCAGGCCGGCGAAGGACATCAGTCGCCCGAGCAAGTCCTGCAGCGCCTCGTAGCGCGCCAGCGCCTCGCCAAGCTTGACGCTGGCGTCCGGGGCTTTCGCCAGCGACTCTAGCTGGCCGCGATAATCCTTGCCGAATTGCGCAACCTCCTGCGCGGCCTTGGCGAGATCGGACGCGACCTGGGGAGAATCGACCCCCGGATAAAGATCGGCGAGATTCCATTCCGGCAGTCGTTCCGCGGTCTTCGCGGCGGGAGCTTCGGCGATCGAATGGAAGAAAGAACGGGCGCTGAACATGGCGGGGACCAAAATGGGCGGCTCCGACAAGCGAAGACGCGAGGAGCGGGGCAAGCTTAAATATGGCAAGAGGCCGGACGGGATCAACCTGCGGTCAGGGTCGGCGCCGGCGCCTGTTGCGTCTATAACAGTATGGGAGCGAAAGAATCAGCTTAGGTGCGCGCAATGGCGGGAGAGCCCGATTTTCTCAGTTCGGTCACGTCACGTTATGCAATGGCGCGCGACATTTTCGCGCGTATCTCAACTTTCCTCAACAAGGCGACCTTCAAGATCAAGCGCGGGCCGCCGCTCGAAACGATTGGCGAGATCGCGAAGCGGTTCAAGACCGACGACTATGATCGGCTGACTCTCAAGGAACTCGCCGAGACCAAGGCGGGCGCGACTTTCATCGACGAGAAGACTCAAGACATCAACCGCGCGAGCTTTCATCGCTCCGCCTTTGTGCTGAACGCATTCACGCATTTGTTTTTCGTCGACCTCGCCGCGCAACTGTCGTTCTCGTTCCTCCAGCTCAAATTCGCTTTCGTGATCGCCAACATCATCCTCGCGCTGCTTGCGCATTCCTCGGTGCGTCAAAGCTATCGCGCGCTGCTCGCGGGGCCGAACGCGCTTCCGCCCAAACGGCGCTTCTGGGGCATGTTTCCAAATCCAGCTTACAATCGCGCGGTGAAGAAGAATTCGCGCAGCTATGCGCAAAGCGCCTGGGAAGAAAAATCACTGTTTCGGCCGGCCTATTTCGTCAACGCAGCGCTCATCTTTCTTGGCGCGCAATTCATCCTTCCGCCGGACCGTCTCTTTTTTCCCTTCAGCTTCATCGTCGGGAAAATTTCCGGACTGTTCACGACGCTGGTCATGGCCTTCGACGTCTGGCGCGGCTTTCGCGCCGGCGATGCGGCGCGGATCGCGCGCGAAAGGGAAGTCTCCGTCTACCGCGATCTCGACGTCTGAACCGCAGCGACTCTAGATCACGCTGCATTTTGGCGGAATCGCCAAAATGCAGCGTGATCGATTCCAATAGCTTAGAGCGCGCTCTATCGGCCGCGCAGCCGCGCCAGAACGTCTTTCGTCGCAAACCCGTCGGCCGGCTGGATGCGCTCGCTCAATTGAAAGGCATGGATCGCGTTGCGGCTCGCGCGGCCGAGCTTGCCGTCGAACGTGCCGCGATAAAAGCCGCGCTCCGTCAAGAGCTTCTGCATCGCCTTGACGTCGGCGGTCGACAGCGGCGCGACCTTCGGCCAGGGCGCGATCGGGATATTGCGCCCGGCGATGCGCTCGGCGAGCAGCGCGACCGACATCGCATAGGCGTCGGACGTATTGTATTGGCGGATGACTTCAAAATTGTCGGTAATCAGAAAGGCCGGGCCGTTCGCGCCGGCCGGCAGATATAGGCTTGCAGCGCCGCTGCTTGGCAGCGCGCCGCCGTCGGCGCGCGTCACGCCAAGTTGCCGCCAGCGCGCGAAATCGAGATCGAAGGCGCCGTAGTCAAACCCCTCGGGCAGTCGCACTTCGACGACGGCGGGCAATCCGGCGACCCATCCGGATTTCGCCAGGAAATTGGCGATGGAGGCCACGGCGTCGCCGCGCGAGCGCCAGATGTCCGGCGCGCCGCCGCCCTCGTCGCTTTCGGCATATTTGAGATAGGCGGAGGGCATGAACTGCGGTTGGCCCATGGCGCCAGCCCAAGAGCCGCGCAATTGCGCCCGCGTCGCATAGCCCCTCTCCAGCATCACGAGCGCGGCGACAAATTCCTCAATGAAGGTTTCGGCGCGATGCCCCTTCCACGCCAGCGACGCCAGGACGCGCAGCGCGTCAGAGCCGCCGGCCGCCGTTCCGAAATTGCTCTCGACTCCCAGAATGGCGACGACGATCTCGCTTGGAACGCCGTGACGGGACTGGGCCCGACCGAGCGGCCCCGCGAGTTCGGCGGCGACCGCCCGGCCGCGCGCCACGCGACCATTCGTCACAGCGCCAGCGAGATAGGCGGGAATCGAGATGGTGAACTCGGACTGCGCGCGCGGCTTCGCCGAGACCGAGGGGTCCGGCGCAAGTCCGGCGATCGCCGCGTCAAAGGTTTCGCGCGAGACGCCGGCGGCCTGCGCTGACGGCCACAGGCCCTGCAAAAACGCCTCGAACGTGTCGGCTTTGGCGCTGCCTTCGGCAAGCCAGAGAGCGGCGACCGCACGAACCGACGCGCCGAGCATCTGACGTCGATCAATCCCTGCACAGAGTATTGGCTCAAGGCGCCGCATCATTAGCCAGTCCTTTGCTGCTTCTTTGGAAATATTACACCTTCCGCCATTTCGTTTGACAGGGGGCGGGCGCTGCCCTCTACTGAAAAAAGCTTAATGTATGAATAGGGAGCGAGTGATGCTCGCCTGTCGCGAAGAATGACTCATCAACCTTCGACTACGAGTTTCGACCGTTCGATCAAACTGCGCGATCAATCCCCCGAGAGCGCAACGAAGGTGTCGGATATCAAAGCGCGGCTGCGCGGCGCAGGTCTGCGCCCAACCGTTCAGCGGCTCGCTCTGAGCCGGCTGCTGTTCGGCAACGGCGATCGACATGTGAGCGCCGAGGCTTTGCACGCCGAAGCGCGCGAAGCCGGTCTGACGATGTCTCTCTCCACGGTCTACAACACGCTCAACCAGTTCGCCGGAGCAGGGCTGTTGCGCGAAATCGCCGTGCAGGGACCTCGTACCTACTTCCATACGCGCACCTCGCCGCACCACCATTTCATGGATGAAGCGACGGGCCGCATGTTCGACGCCGCCGATGGCTCTGTCGAATTTACGCGGTTGCCGGCGCCGCCGGAAGGGATGGAAATCGTCGGCTGCGACGTGATCATCCGCATTCGCCCGAAGAGGGGGTGAACGACGGGCCACCGCAGGATGCGCGATGGCGTCTTTGCGCATCGGGTGGCTCAATTCCCGTGCGAATCGCGCCACTGCCGCACGACGGCAAGCGCATTCTCAATATGCTTCGTTGCGCCAGAATCCTCGAGCGCCGAGAGAATCTTCCCGTCCGGCGCGATGACATATGAGATGCGGTTCGCGAACATCGCTCCCGCGACCGGAACCTTGAAGGCGGCGTCATAGGCGTTGATCACCTTGAAGTCGGGATCGGCGCCGACGGGAAATTTATCCCGGCACTCTTTCGTCGAGAATTCGCGCTGCGTGGCGATCTTGTCGCTCGATACGCCAATGACGCTCGCGCCCATGGCGGAGAACTGCTCCATGGCTTCGGCGAATTCATGCGCCTCGAGCGTGCAGACGCTCGTGAACGACTTCGGATAGAAATACAGCACGACCGGACCCTTCTCGAGCGCCTGACGCAGCGAGAAGGAGAACTCCTTGCCGCCCTGCGCGGCCTCCAGACTGAAGTCGGGCGCGGCGTCTCCAGGCTTGAGAGCGGCGAGCGCGGCGCTCGAGACGAGAGTCAATAAGGCGGCTGCGGCGATGGCTCTCATAGGGGTCTCCTAAGCGGTCGGCATTCCTTCACAGGGACATGGTAGCGCTCGCCTCCCGGCCAAGCCCGCGAAACACAATGTTGCGGCGCAGCATCGCCCGAAATAGGATCAGAATCCAGTCGAGCGCCTCCGCTTAAAGGACGTTGATGACAAAGCACCCCAATGCCGAGCAGACGAACCCTGCGCGCGCAGAGCAAGCATCTTCCAGCCATCGCCACCCCTCCCCTGCCCATGACTTTCCGCGGCTCGCGTCGAAAGCCTTCGTCGAAGCGTGGCCAAGCGCCTTTCTGGCGGCGGAGCGCGCCGCCGACAGAGACCCTTACGGCTACGCTGCGCTGAGCAATGTCATCGACCGCTCGCTTCATGCGAGCGTCGCCCATCTGACCGGCGGCCTTTCGCCCGCATCGATGGCCGGCGCCTATTGGGATTGGGCGGCCCATCTCGCGACAGCGCCAGGAAAGCAGATGCAGCTCGCCGAAAAGGCGATGCGCAAGAGCTGGCGTTTCGCCAATTACGCCTCACGCTGCGCGCTGCAGCCGAACGCCGCGCCCTGCATCGAGCCGCTGCCGCAGGACAAGAGATTTGCCGGCGAAGCGTGGCGGCGCTGGCCCTTTGCGCTGCTCTACCAGGGTTTTCTGCTCAATCAGCAGTGGTGGCACAACGCCACGACGGGAATCGGCGGCGTCACCAAGCAGCATGAAAACGTCGTCGAATTCGCCTCGCGGCAATTGCTCGACATGTTCTCGCCGTCGAATTTTCTGCTGACGAATCCCGAGGCGCTGCAACGCACGTTCGAGACCGGCGGCGTCAATCTCGTTTATGGCCTGCAGAATTTTCTTGAAGACTTGGAGCGGCGCGCCGGCGGCAAGCGGCCTGTCGGCGCCGAAGCCTTCGTCCCTGGACAGAATGTCGCGATCACGCCGGGCAAGGTGATCTATCGCAACCGGCTGATCGAACTCATCCAATATGCGGCGGCGACGGAAACGGTGCGGCCCGAGCCCGTGCTCATCACGCCGGCCTGGATCATGAAATATTACATCCTCGATCTATCGCCGCATAATTCGCTGGTTCGGTTTTTGACCGAGCAAGGCTTCACGGTGTTCATGATCTCCTGGCGCAATCCGAGCGCCGAAGATCGCGATCTCGATATGGAGGCCTATCGCAGGCTCGGTGTGATGGCCGCGCTCGACGTCATCTCGCGGCTCATGCCGGACCGAAAGATCCATGCGGCCGGCTATTGTCTTGGCGGAACGCTGCTCGCGATCGCCGCCGCCGCCATGGCGCGCGACAATGACGAGCGCCTCAAGAGCCTGACGCTCCTCGCGGCGCAAACCGATTTCACCGAAGCCGGAGAACTCACGCTCTTCGTCAATGAGAGTCAGCTCGACTTCCTTGAAGATCTGATGTGGGAGCACGGCTTTCTCGATTCCAAAGAGATGGCCGGCGCGTTCCAACTCCTGCGCTCCAATGATCTTGTCTGGTCCTATGCGCTCAAATCCTATCTCATGGGCGAGCGCGAGCCGATGACCGACATGATGGCCTGGAACGCCGACGCCACGCGCATGCCCTACAAGATGCACTCCGAATATCTTCGCCGGCTTTTCCTCAACAATGATCTCGCCGAAGGGCGGCTTCGCGCCAACGGCGGCGCCGTCGCGCTCAATGATATTGGCGCGCCGATTTTCGCCGTCGGCACGGAGCGCGATCATGTCGCGCCCTGGCGCTCGGTTTATAAGATCCACCTGCTCGTCGACGCCCAAATCACCTTCCTGTTGACGAGCGGCGGCCATAACGTCGGCATCGTCTCGGCGCCCGAGAAGAAGCGCGGCGAGTACCGCTTCACAAGCCGTGTGGACGGCGAGCATTACGCCGACCCCGCAGAATGGGTGAAGATCGCGGCTGTCAGGGAAGGATCCTGGTGGCCGGAATGGAGCGCCTGGCTCGCCGCTCGTTCCGGTCCGCCGGTCGCGCCGCCGCTGATGGCCGAAGCGCTCTGCGACGCGCCGGGAACCTATGTGCTGCAGAGCTGACGCGACGAGAACCGCCTTTCGTTGCGGAGGCCCCTCACCTGGCGCCCTCGGCGCGCGCCACGCCTCGCAACATTCCGTTGAATTCCCCGGATGTCATTCCCGACGCGCGCTTTGCGCGCGATCGGGAATCCAGAGCAAAGCGAGCATTGTTGGATCGGCTCTGGATTCCCGGTCAGGCCTTCGGCCTGCCAGGAATGACAGCCCAGACGAACTGCTCAACCGGACGTCGAATCAAACGTGAATCGCGCGGCCGAAGGCCGCGAGCACGCTCTCATGCATCGTTTCCGACAGCGTCGGATGCGGAAAGATCGTGCGGATCAGCTCTTCTTCGGTCGTCTCGAGATTCATGGCGATGACGAAGCCCTGGATCATTTCCGTGGCTTCCACCCCGAAGATATGCGCGCCGAGCAGCCGCCCGCTCTTGGCGTCGAAGATCGTCTTCACGACGCCCTCGAGTTCGCCGAGCGCGATCGCCTTGCCATTGGCGAGATAGGGGAAGCGGCCGACTTTGACGTCAAACCCCTGCTCTTTCGCCTTCGCCTCGGTCAGGCCGACGGAAGCGACCTGCGGATGACAATAGGTGCAGCCCGGCACGCGAGATTTATCGAGCGCATGGGCGTCCAGTCCGGCGATCGCCTCGACGCAAGTGACGCCCTCATGCTCCGCCTTATGCGCAAGCATCGGGCCGCCGGCGACGTCGCCGATCGCGTAAACGCCTTCGACATTGGTGCGCCCCAGGCCGTCGGTCTTGATGACGCCCCGCTCGAGCGCCACGCCGAGCGCCTCTAACCCGAGATTTTCGACATTGGCGACGACGCCGATCGCCGACAGCGCGCGCTCGACTTCGAGCGTCTGCGTCTCGCCGTCTGCGGGTTTCAGCGTCACGGCGAGGCTGTCAGCCTTCTTCTCGACCCCCGTCACCGTCGTCGCGGCGCGAATGTCGATCCCCTGTTTCTTGAACGATCGATGCGCCAGAGCGGCGATCTCTTCGTCTTCGCTCGGAAGAATATGCGGCAGCGCTTCGACGAGAATGACCTCGACGCCGAACGTCCGATAGAAAGACGCAAATTCGACGCCGATGGCGCCGGCGCCGACGATGAGCAGCGATTTCGGAAAGCGCTCCGGCTTCATCGCCTCGAAATAAGTCCAGACGAGTCGTCCGTCGGGCTCGAGGCCCGGCAGAACGCGCGGGCGCGCGCCGGTCGCGATGATGACGTGTTTCGCCTGATAGACGCCGTGGTCGAGCCTCGTTTTCGGCGAGGGCAATTGCGGCGGCATGGGCGGTTTGGTCGGCGCGGCGACGCGCACCTCGCCCTTTGCCGCGATCGTCGCCTCGCCCCAGATGACGTCGATCTTGTTCTTCTTGAGCAGAAACGCCACGCCGCCATTGAGCCGCGTCGCCGCCTCGCGCGAGTGCGCGACAATGCGCGTAACGTCCGCGCTCAGAGCGCCAGGCGAAACGCCGAACCGCTCGCCCTCCTTGGCGAGACGGTAGACCTCGGCCGAGCGCAACAGCGCCTTGGTCGGAATGCAGCCCCAGTTCAGGCAAATGCCGCCAAGATGTTCGCGCTCGACGACCGCGGTCTTCAGCCCCAATTGCGCGGCGCGAATCGCGGCGACATAGCCGCCGGGTCCGCCGCCGATGACGATGAGATCATATGTGTCGGCCATGCTTCGTCCTAGCTTCGATGTGACCCAGTCTTCAGCGTTATCGGCAAACCTAAAAAATTCACGAAAATTTACGGCTTGGAGAAAAGCATATATTGTTTAGGCGTTTGCAGTCACGTGACCATAAGGGGGCTTTGAATGAGCGCCCGTCTTGCATCTACGACCGGCTCGCTGCGTTCACTTTCTTTCAAGATCCTCACTGGTCTGCGTCGCGCAGCTCGTTTCATCTGGCGCGCCGCAATAACTGTCGTGCGTCTTTTGCTTTTGGCCTTTCTGATGGTTCTCGTGACCGCTTGGGCCATTTCCACGCCGAAGGACCACCCCTATCGCGTTCTTGATCCCGACTCGCGCGACTGCAACATGCGGATCGGCGAAAACGGAAACTACGCGTCGCCGGCATGGAATATTCTCGCTGCTTATGGCAACGCCGAAAACGAAGCGGCGCTCAAGGACGAGGCAGGTCATTGGGACACGAGATTTCAATGCGCGATACAGCGTCACGAAGTTCCTGTTCCCAGCGCTGATGCCAACAATCGATCGAATCCGCTTGGCTACACGCTGGCCTTTCTCGAATTCAAGGAGGAGGGCGAGCCGTTCGAGCTGATCAAGGACCCTCATCAGCTGTTTACCCTGAACGAATTGACCGATCGCGTGAGCTATATCGAGCGCAGCGAATGGAAGCCGATCACACAACTTGAGGCGCTCAACGCGCATCTTCGATCAGTTGAAAAGCGCACCCACAGCGACGAATTCGGGAATGTCGTCAGGCATAGCAATTATGTAATCGTCTTCGTTCATGGCTGGCGGCATGATGCATCAATCGGAGACGGCAATGTCACCGATCTTCGCGCTTACGCGGCGCATGTCGCGCGATACCTTCGCGACCGGTGCAACGCTGGCGAACGCGAGCATTGCGGGCGCGAGGTGACGGCGGCGTACGTCGGCTGGCGAGGCGCACGCCTGAACGAGACGCGACTGCATCTTCCCTTTATCGCCCTGGGCAATAGCGTGGGCGCGCTCTTAGATGGCGACGCCTCACATTGTTCGAACGGCGTTTTACCCAGCGAAAAGCCTTTGTGCTGGAAGAACTGGATCAATTCCTGGGGCGATTCGCTCGCTTCCGGCGTCGCGACGCTGACCCTCTTCGACCGCAAACCCGTCAGCGAATATATTGCGCCGCACGCCCTCATGGCGCTGAGAAAAATCGAGCAGGTTCTCAACAAACAGCTCGGGACGAAGGCAAAGCAACGAGACAATCCAAACAAGATGATCGTGATCGGTCATAGCCTCGGCGGCAACATGTTGGCCACGGCTTTGAAAGACCATTTGATCAAGGCTGTGCGTAATCATCCGGGCGCCAACGCCTATTTTTATCCCCCGCTCGGCGATCTCGTGGTTCTCATTAACCCAGCGGCTGAAGCGTCCAAATGGACTGATGTTCAGCGCGCCGTCTGGGAGAAAGTCGCTTTCTTCGAGGGCGAAGGCGACCTCATTGCGGGTCACCGCTTTTTTCCGGCTCATCAAAATCCTGTCGTGATTTCAGTCACCTCGGCCTTTTCCTGGCCTCCCGGCGGGATTCGGCCGGCAGACTGCGCCATCGCCATGCACGACAAACTGAGTTTGCTCGGTCCGGATATGAATTCGCCGAGCGAAATGTGCGCGCGATACAAGCGGTTCCTAGAGGCAAAAAAACCCGGGGAATTCATCTTCCATGACGAGACGTCGAACCCCGACGAGCGCGCCTGCGGGGCGCTAAGAACGCCGTTTGCGCTCGATCAAGCGGTGGAGGATATCGATCGAAAAAAGAAAATCGGCATCAAGTCTGACCTCGCGACCTATCTCGCTTTCCCGCTTTTTCGCGGCGACCTCCGTCCCCTTGGCGCGATGATCGCCGGCGCCGCGCGCGATTGGCGCGCCGCCTGCGAAAGCTTCGAGCTGCCGGCAAACCGGCGAGAACAGCGGGCGCTGAGCTTTTGGCAGAGGGTCGGAGAATTCGTGAGCGATCTTCCCTTCCAGAATACGGATATCGAATCTTCCCGCACCATCGGCCATCTCGATCCGCCGCGGTCGTCGGTAAGTCTCGTCGACACTTATCGCATGCCGGCGCGCCAGCTCGGCACGACGCATGAAATCCGCAGCATCGGTTGGGCGCCGCCCAACCAGGCGCCCTACGAGCAGATCCCCGCCGACCCGTCATTGGACTGTCCGATCAGCCATGACTGGCTAACGCGCGCCCGAAAGGCGCAAATGAATGGCACTCAGTGGGAGAGCGCACGATTGGCGCCGCCGCTCGACCCAGATCCTGCGAATCCTCGCGGCAGCGGCGGTCGTCCAGCGGTCGAGATGACTCACGGCTTCCGGCTTGCGGGAATGCTCCCGATCACGCGCGCTAACGACCCGTTCTGGAACATGCGCGCCTATGACGATGTGCTCATGAGCCATGGCGGCTTCATGTTCAGTTCGTTCATTTGCGCGATCAATCAATTCGTCATGGATCGGCCAACACGCTGGCCCGTGCCGTCAACGCCAGCCGAACTACAGAGCGCGCCTATGCCTCCAGAGCCAAATCGGCCGGCGGCGGACGCTCCCAAAATTCGTGGGCGGGCGAGATGAAACCGCCTGGCAATAGGCAGGCCAAGAATAGAAAACATTTTAAAAACAAAAAGCCTCCCGCAGCCGGCTGCGGGAGGCTCGAATGTGTTCGCGATATAAGTCTTAGGCGGCCTGCGGCAACGCCGATTTGGCCTGCGCCACGATCGCCGCGAAGGCTTCCGGCTGGTGGATGGCGAGGTCCGACAAAACCTTGCGGTCGACTTCGATCCCGCCCTTGGCGAGCCCGTCGATGAACCGCGAATAGGTCAGCCCGTGCTCGCGCACGGCGGCGTTGAGCCGCTGGATCCACAGCGCGCGGAACACGCGCTTCTTCGCCTTGCGGTCGCGCGTCGCATATTGCATCGAGCGGTCGACGGCGGCCTTGGCGGCGCGAATCGTATTCTTGCGGCGGCCATAGAAGCCTTTGGCCGCCTTGAGGGTCTTCTTATGTTTGGCGTGCGATGTGACGCCACGCTTGACGCGAGCCATGACGAACTCCTTTGCGAAAAAGTGCGGTTCTGCGGATCAGCCGTTCGGCAGGAAGTATTTCTTGACGTTGTCGCCGTCAGTCTTGAACAAGACGGCCGTGCCGCGCAGATTTCTGATCTGCTTGTTCGTCCGCTTGATCATCCCGTGGCGCTTGCCTTGCTGGGCGTAGACCACTTTCCCGGTGCCGGTGATCTTGAAGCGCTTTTTCGCGCCGGATTTCGTCTTCAGTTTGGGCATTTTGCTCTCCCGGGCTCTGGGCCCTGTTGTTTGCGCCGCAGGAAATTGGTCCGAACGACGCGTGTTCGCGCGAGCGAAAGAACCGCCACGGCAGCCCATCACTGGCCGGGCGGTTCTGTAGAGCGCGGTTTATTGCCCAATGCCGGGGGAAACGCAAGTCCGCGCAAGCCTTGGGAGCGCCAGGACAAGCCTTGGGAGCGGCTGGAGTAGACGGCCCCGCCTCTTGGCGACATAGTCCGACCGCCAAGAAGGCTTGAGTCGGCAACAGAGCGAGGAAGACCAAGCAGCGCGACGTTGAACCAAGAATTAACGCCGTTTTTTCGTAAAATTGAACAACAATCGGAAAGCGCTAGATGTCACTCGCTGGAAACGATCCGGGGCGCATTATGAATATACATGCATCTATGGGGACCGCGATTGCCGCGGACTGTCCAGTCAATTCCCACAATGAGTGGGATCCTTTGGAGGAGATCATCGTCGGCCGCCTCGAGGGCTCGACGATTCCTTCCGACCATCCGGTCGTCACCTGCAACATCCCCGGCATGGCCGCGCGCGCCCAATCGCTCGCCGCAGGCTTCCGCTTTCCGAAATTCATGATCGAACCGGCGCAGCAGGAGCTCGACAATTTCATCAAGGTGCTCGAATCGCTCGGCGTCACGGTGACGCGGCCGGAGCCCTTCAATCACAAGGCGAAATTCTCGACGCCGCACTGGTCGTCGCGCGGCTTCTGCAATTCCTGCCCGCGCGATTCCATGCTCGTCTTCGGCGACGAAATTCTCGAAACGCCCATGGCCTGGCCCTGTCGCTATTTCGAAACGCACTCCTATCGGCCGATCCTGAAGGACTATTTTAAGCGCGGCGCGCGTTGGACCTCGGCGCCCAAGCCGCAACTCACCGACGAACTCTTCGACCCCGATTTCACGCTGCCCGAGAAGGGCGAGCCGCTCCGCTACATTCTCACCGAATTCGAGCCGGTGTTCGACGCCGCCGATTTCTTCCGCTGCGGCCGCGATATTTTCGTCACGCGCTCCAATGTGACGAACGCCATGGGCATCGACTGGCTGCGCCGCCATCTTGGCGACGGCTATCGGATTCATGAGATCAAGAGCCGCTGCCCGAACCCGATGCATATCGACACGACGATCCTGCCGCTGGGGCCGGGTCGCGTGCTCATCAATCCCGAATATATCAATCCCGACGAACTGCCCGACATTTTGAAGAAATGGGACATTCTCGTCGCGCCGGAGCCCGATCCGATCAACGACCGCATTCTCGCGATCACCTCGATGTGCGGCAAATGGCTCAGCATGAACATTCTGATGATTGACGAGAAACGCGTCATCGTCGATCCGCATCATACCAACATGATGCGGCAGATGGAGAAATGGGGCTACGAGCCCATCCCCTGCTCGTTCCTGCACTATGCGGCGTTCGGCGGCGCGTTCCATTGCGCGACGCTCGACGTGCGGCGACGCGGAACGCTCGAAAGCTATTTTTGATTCAATAGCGCTTCTGTCGCCCGACGCTTCTGGCAAGGAGCGCCGGGCGACCTCTATTTCAGGTCGACGCCGCCGAGCCGCAGGCCGATGATGCCCAGAACAATAAGGCCGATCGAGCCTAAACGCAGAAAGGTCGTCGGTTCGTTAAAGAGGTAGACGCCCACAAGCGTCGCCGCGGCGATGCTTGTTCCCGTCCATGCGGCGTAAGCCGTGCCGGCGGGAATCGTCTTTACCGCAATGCCCAGGCATCCGACGCTCGCCGCCATGAAAAACACCATGACGAGCGAAGGCCAGAGCCGCGTGAATCCTTCCGCATATTTCATCCCGATGAGCCAGCCGACTTCGCAGATGCTGCCGATAAAAAGGATGATCCAATCCATCTAACCGTCCTTGCCAATGCGACGTCGTCGCCGCGTCCGGCGACTTGTGGGTTTTGCGGTCCGATCCGTCAAGAACCGCCAATTTGCATTTCGCCCAATGCCGCCCACATAGGCCGCAAGGAGCTTCCCCATGAGAAGAATTATCGACGTTTACCCCGCCCCGGACTCCATGCACTGGGTCGGCGACGGCTTTCCGGTGCGATCCCTGTTTTCGCATCACGAACATGGCGCGCGGGTGAGCCCCTTTTTACTGTTCGACTACGCGGGACCGTTTGACTTTCCACCGACCGCCAAGCGGCGCGGCGTCGGCGCCCATCCGCATCGCGGCTTCGAGACGGTGACGCTCGTCCTGGACGGCGAACTCGCGCATCGCGACTCGACCGGCGCCGGCGGACTTATCGGTCCCGGCGACGTGCAGTGGATGCGCGCGGCCTCGGGCGTCGTCCACGAGGAGTATCATTCCGAAAGCTTCGGCAAGTCGGGCGGGCGCTTCGAGGTCGTGCAGCTTTGGGTCAATCTGCCGGCGCGCGAGAAGATGAGCCCGCCGCGCTACCAGACCCTCCTCGACAAGGACATTCCGCGCGTCGATCTGCCGGATGACGCCGGAATCGTCCGCGTCATCGCCGGCGCATTCGATGGCCATCGCGGACCGGCGCAAACGGCGACGCCGATCGATCTTTGGGACGTGCGGATCGACGCAGGAAAGCGCGCCCGATTCGCGCTTCCCGAAGGCCATACGGCGCTTGCGGCTGTTCTCGAAGGAACGGTCGAAGTCAATGGCGAGAAGATCGCGCGCGCGACGGACGTTGTCGTATTCGACGAGGAAGGCGGCGACATCGCCTTCGAAGCCAACAATGACGTGAAGCTGATCCTCATGAGCGGCGAGCCGATTGACGAGCCCGTGGAGCAACACGGGCCATTCGTGATGAATACGCAGGATGAATTGCGGCAGGCCTTCGCCGACTATCAATCGGGACGGTTCGGCGTCATCGCGCCGCAGGGCGGCTAGAACTTCCCGATCGCATGGAATCATGTGATCGATAAGGAATCGCTCAAAATCAAAATGTTGGAGCAGGTTCTCATCGAAAAAGTCTGTCAACTTTTTCGGAACCTGCCCTAAGTGGAAGCGCTGCTGCGACGCGGCGCCAACCTCAGCTCTTCGATCGTCGCCGCGAGCGAAGCGAACTCCACCGGCTTGGTGAGAAAAGCATCGACTCCGGCGGCGCGGGCGGCGCGTTCGTCTTCTTCGCGCGCGCTGGCCGTGAGCACCAATATCGGCGTGCGCGGCGCGCCTGCCCGCGCCTCCGCCTCACGAATGCGGAGGCTCGCCTCGCGTCCATCGAAATCCGGCATGAAAAGATCCATGACGATCACGTCATAGGGCGCGCCCGCGCCCTCGATCGCTTCGCGGGCGCGCGCGAGCGCAAGCGCGCCGCTTTCCGCCCGAGTCACCGTCGCGCCAAGCTTCGCGAGGTGACGCGTGAGGATGAGCGCGTTGATCTCATTGTCTTCGGCGATGAGCGCGTTCACCCCGGCGAGCGCCTGGGGCGGCGAGTCGTCCTCTGGCGCCGGCGCCTTGGCGCGCTCTGGCGACAGACGGGCGATCAGCGAGGCGATCCGCACCGGCTTCACCAGCCAGCCGTCGAAGTCGCACAGAGCGTCTTCGCCGAAGGCGCGCCGTTCGATGGGCGAGAAGAGCAGAAACAGTCGTCCCGCCTGCGCGTCGCGAGCGACTTTCGCCAACTGCGCGGTCATGTGCGGGCCCAACGCGCAGTCGACGATGACGGCGTCGAAGGGTTTCTCGCGCCGCCTTTGCAGTGCGGACGGCGCATCCTCGGCCGCGACGATCTCCGCTTCGGCTCCGGCGAACCGCAAGCTCTTGGCGAGATAGGGCGCTTCAAAGATGCTCTGCGCAACGATCAGCGTCTTAAGCCCAGAAAGAGGCGCCGGCGCACTGTCTTCGCTGAACGGCGGCGCAGGAAGCGTGAAGGCGAAAACGGCGCCCATGTCCGATGAATTGACGAGCGCCAGCGCGCCGCCCATCCTGGCGACGAGACGGCGAGAGATGGCGAGGCCGAGCCCTGTGCCCTCCTGCGGGTGGTTCTCGGAAGGATCGGCCTGCTCGAATTCCTCGAAGATCGCCTCGCGCGCCGCCTCTGGAACGCCCGGCCCGGAGTCGCGCACCTCGAAGCGCAGCCGTGCGCCGTCTCGCGCGACGCGCACGCCCACGCCGCCGCGCTCGGTGAATTTCACCGCGTTGCCGATGAGATTGACGAGCACCTGCCGAAGGCGCGCCGGATCGCTCACGATTTCGCGCGGCGTGTCGGGCGAGATGACGCTGGCAAGCTCCAGCCCTTTGGCCATCGCACGCGGCGCCAGCAATTCGACCACGCTTTCGACGAACGGCGCGAGCGCAAAGGCTTCGTGACGCAGCTCGAACTTGCCGGCTTCGATCTTGGAGAAATCCAGAATGTCGTCGATCAGCTGCGAGAGCGAACGGCTGGAATCGCCGATCGCTTCGACATAGCTCGCCTGTTCGGCGGTGAGCCTGGTCATCGCGAGAAGCTGCGCCAGCCCCATGACGCCGTTGAGCGGCGTGCGGAATTCGTGGCTGACCGCCGCGAGAAAGCGCGACTTGGCAAGACTGGCGGCTTCCGCTCTGTCGCGAGCCGCGGCGGCGGCGCGCAGCTCCCAGATTTCGTCGCGCAGCGATTCGAACTCGGCCTCGACCTGTTCGCGGCCGCGCCTGCGCAGAGCAACGAAAATGGACGCCGCCGCCAGCAGAATGGCGAGCTGCGCCGCGAGCAGAATCACAATATGGTTTAAGGACATGCGCCCATATCAGGCAGCAAGGCGCCCCGACGCAAGTCCTGCGCGATAGGAAAGCGCTTCAGCAAGATGCGGTCGGCCGACCGATTCAGCGCCGTCGAGATCGGCGATGGTGCGCGCGAGCTTCAAGACCCTGTGAAACCCTCTGGCGGTGAGGCCGAAGCGCTCGGACGCGTCCCGAATCAGCGCCGTGCCGGCGGCGTCAAGACGCGCCACGCGCTCGATGACCGCTGCCGGCGCGGCGGCGTTGGCGGCGACCCTTGGCAGGGAGAGAGCATCGTAGCGTGCGCGCTGAATCTCTCGGGCCCGCGCGACGCGCGCCGCGACCTGCCGCGAACCCTCGCTCGGCGGCGGCAACACGAGATCGGCGGCGGTCACCGCCGGCACCTCGATCTGCACATCGAAACGGTCGAGCAGCGGCCCCGAAAGCCGCGCCTGATATTGCGCGACGCAGCGTTCATTGGGTTGGCGCTTGCAGGCGTAGCCCGGATCCATCGCGTGACCGCAACGGCAAGGATTCATCGCCGCGACAAGCTGAAAGCGGGCTGGGTAGACGGCGCGATGATTGGCGCGCGACACCGCCACCTCGCCCGTCTCCAGCGGCTGACGCAGGCTGTCCAGCGCTTGCGGTTGAAACTCCGGCAATTCGTCGAGAAAAAGCACCCCGTTGTGGGCGAGCGAAATCTCGCCAGGCTTTGCATGGGAACCGCCGCCGACCAGCGCCGGCATCGAGGCGGAATGGTGGGGCGCGCGAAAGGGCCGCCGGTCGGTCAGTTCGCCTCCGGCAATCTGCCCCGCCACCGAATGAACCATTGAGACTTCGAGCAATTCCCTCGGGGTCAGCGGCGGCAGGATCGAAGGCAGCCGCGCGGCGAGCATCGATTTTCCCGCCCCCGGAGGGCCGCTCATCAGAAGGTTGTGGCCGCCGGCGGCGGCGATCTCGAGCGCGCGCTTGGCGCTCTCCTGTCCCTTGATGTCGGAAAGGTCGGGCTGATCGGCAGCGAGCCTGCGCACCGCCGGCTGAGGCCGGGCCAGAACCTGCACGCCCTTGACGTGATTGACGAGTTGGATGAGCGAGCGCGGCGCGATCACCTCCATATCGCTCGACGCCCAGGCCGCTTCCGGCCCGCATTGGCTCGGACAGATCAATCCCAAGCCCCGCGCGTTGGCGGCCACCGCCGCCGGCAGGACCCCCGCCGTCGGCGTCAGCGTTCCGTCGAGCGCAAGTTCGCCAAGCACGACGAATCCTTCGAGCGCGTCGGAGGGAATGGCTCCAATGGCCGCCATGACGCCAAGCGCGATCGGCACGTCATAGTGGCTTCCCTCTTTGGGCATGTCGGCAGGGGCGAGATTGACGGTGATTCTTTTCGCCGGCAGCGCCAGACCGGAAGCGATCAGCGCCGCGCGCACCCGCTCGCGCGACTCGGCGACGGCCTTATCGGCCAGGCCGACGACATTGAAGACGACCGCGCCGCTCGAAATCTGCACCTGAACGTCGACGGGACGGGCCTCGACGCCTTCGAACGCGACCGTCGCCACCCTCACCGCCATCACGCGCTCCCGAGAATTTCTTTTGCGCAATTATCTTCGACAGCTTAACGGGCGCGCGATCTTGGCGCAAGAACATTATATGAACATCGCTGAGCGTCGGCTAACCTCGATCGCAAATTGCAATTGCCAAGATTCGGTTTGCGCGCAGATATTCTGCGGGCGCGGCGCGAAGAGCCGCGCGATTGGACCGGTTTAAGGAGGAGATTGGAGATGAAATCGAGGACGGGTCTCGCGCTGGTTTTCGCGGCCGCATTGGCCGCGCCGGCCCACGCCGCCATGCCGGTCGCGCCGAGTGAGACGGCGGGCGCGCCGATCATGCAAGTCTATGGCGGTTGCGGGCCTTACGGCCATCGCGGTCCCTATGGCGGGTGTCGGTGGGGCGGACAATGGGGAGGATACGGCGTCGGTCGCGCCTGCCCGCGCGGCTTCCATCTCGGCCCCTACGGCCGCCGCTGCTGGCCAAACTAAGCTCAGCGAAAAGCCGGGATGGCGAACCGTCCCGGCGCTTTGCCGGCGCCCCTCCCGAACGCCGTCAGGTCTTTGGCTTTGAGGTGCGAAGTCCCGTCCCGCCTTTTGGCTGTTCCGCGGCGCTCGGGGCTGGCGCGTCGCTTGGCGCCACCGGCGCCGAAGATCCCAGCGAAACCGAGAGGCCGAACAGCTTCCACTGGCCTTGGACCGGCGCATAGAGCAGTTCGAAGCGGATCTGCGTGGGCACGGAGGGGAAAAATCCCGCCATGTGCATCATGCCCGTCGACTCTATTTGCGGCAGCATGCTGAGCTGCGGCTCCAAGACGGCGACGCCTGACAGGTCGAGATGTTGGTTGCGCTGATAGGCGAAAATTTCCGCTAGCCGCGCGGCCGTGTTCGTCTGGAAGCCCGGGGCTCCAAGGTCGCGCAGCACCGTATAATTGCCGGTTTTGTTGGCCTGATCGAGCGCGAGCAGAGTCGAGCGGACGAGAATCAGAACCCCGTTCTTGTCGATATCAGCGGGCCTTGGCGCCTGCGCCGGCCTCGACGGCCCAGGCTTAGGCGCCGGCTTAGGCGACTGCGCCGAAGCCATCGTCGGAGAGAAACTCGCGGCCATAAAGGCCGCGAGCATTATGTGCGTGATCCTTACGATCATGGATCACCAAGCCAGCGTCACGCCGGCGCGGCCAGCGACGCCGCCGTATTTGAGGCCCGCGCCGATGCCGGCGTTGACCACCGCCCATTCGTTCACGCGCAGTTGCGCCTGAGCGGCAAGGCCGTACTGACCACGGAAGGTGCCGAAGTTGCCGGTGACCGAGAAAAACTTGTTGTCCGGCAGGTAGCTGGCGCCGCCGAGCGCGACGGCGACCGCCGTGCCCTCGTAACCGCGTTGCACCCCTCTTCCGAGGTCATACACGCTCTGCGACAGGCCAAGGACGCCGGCCTGAAGAACTTGGATGTCCCGCGGACCGAAGTTGGAAGTCGCGAGATTTCCGTTAGCGTCAGTGGTCGTGAAATGCGAGGTCGTCCCATCCGCGAAAGCCGCGGTCTGCGAGGCCAGGCTCGCGGCAGACGTGATGCCGGGCGCCTGGAGGGTGTTGGCCGCCGTGCCGAGCACGATCTGGTTCGGAGCGGTGGTGACTGCGCCGGCGCCGATCGCCGTCGAGCCGGCAAATGCAGCCGAGGAGCCGGCGCCGAGCGCCGTCGAGGCCACCCCAGAGGCGTTGGCGCCGACGCCCATAGCCGTGGAAGCCACGCCGCTTGCGTTTGAGAACGCGCCGTTCGCCGTCGAGCCGATGCCGCTGGCGTTTGAAAACGCGCCAGACGCCGTGGCGCCAGCGGCGCTCGCGTTCGAGAACGCGCCGGTCGCGGAGGAGCCCAAGCCGGTCGACGTGGAGCCGAACCCATAGGCGTTCGAGGCCTTGCCCGTCGCCTTCGAGAAGTCGCCGACGGCCGTGCCGTTATTCGACGCGGTCGAATTGAGACCGATCGCGACCGAGTCGGTGGCTTTCGCGTTCGTGCCGATCGCGATGGCGTTGGCGCCATTGGCGCCCGCCTGCGCGTTGTTGCCGATGGCGATCGCGTTCGTGCCGATCGCCTTCGAACCCACGCCCGCGGCGAAGGAATTGTCGCCCAACGCAGCGTTGCCCGTGCCGACGGCGGTACCGCTGTCGCCGGTGACCAGATTGCCAGAGCCAAAGGCCTGCGCGGTGTCGGCGGCGACGAGGTTGGTGTTGCCGACCGCGGTGGATTTGTCGCCAATGACGCCGTTGATCGTTCCATAAGCGTTCGAGCCATCGCCGATCACGCCATTGACCGTGCCGACCGCATTCGAGCCGTCGCCGATCACGCCGTTGATCGTGCCTACCGCGTTCGAGCCGTCGCCGATCACCCCGTTAAGCGTGCCAACGGCGTGCGAACCGTCCCCAACCGCGCCGTTGAAGGCGCCCATGGCTGCGGAGTTGTCGCCAATGACGCCGTTGACCGTGCCGAAGGCGCTGGAATTATCGCCGATGACGGCGTTGGTCGTGCCGACGATGGTGGACCTGTCTCCCACCACGAGGTTCTTGGCGCCGACAGAAGTGGAGTTCTTCCCGAGGATGCCGTTGAGCGTGCCGACAGCGGTCGAGTTTTCGCCGTCGATCGCGTTAAAGGAACCGACCGAGGTCGCCTTGGTCGACGCGGCGGTGATGAAATTCAGATTGCCGACGGCGGTGGAGTCGTCCGCATTGGCGAAATTCGCCACGCCCACCGCAGTGGAGCCCGTTCCCGCGGAAGTGTTGGCGACGCCCTGCGCGACAGACAGCGGCCCCGACGCGGTGTTGCCGACGCCCTGCGCGACAGAACCCAATCCGGTCGATTTGTTGCCGACGCCGATCGCCGCCGAGGCAACTCCATCCGAGGTGTTGCCTACGCCGATTGCCGCAGACCCAGCTCCGTTGGAGGTGTTTTTTGTGCCAACCGCCGACGAGCCAAGTCCGTTCGAGGTGTTGCCGACGCCAACCGCCGAGGAGCCGACGCCGTTGGACGTATTGCTGATGCCGATCGCCGCGGAGCCAGCGCCATTCGACTCATTGAGATTGCCGATCGCCGTCGACAGATCGCCCTTCGAAAGGTTGCCGACGCCAACGGCCGAGGAACCGAGGCCCGACGAGGTGTTCAGAACGCCAAACGCCGCAGAGCCAGCTCCGATGGCGTTGTTGCTGTTGCCAAATGCAGCGGCGCCGAGCCCAGAGGCGGTATTGCCGATGCCAAAGGCCGACGAAAGGTTCCCAGACGCGGTGTTGGTGTTGCCGAACGCCGCCGAACCTGCCCCAGAGGAAGTATTGCCAATGCCGAAAGCCGCGGACACGGCTCCCGACGCATTGTCGAGAAATCCGCAGGCAAAGGAAGTAAACGCAGCGGCGGAGCCGAATGAATTGCCGCAGACCGCGGCGCTCGCCGAAGTCGGCGCAAACGCCGCGCCCATCGCAACAGCGGCCGAGCCGCCCATGAGCGCGCGACGAAGCGCGATGGCGCCATTTTTCGACATGCTGAGTTTCCGAGAAAGTTTGGCCACGAACAGTTCCCCAATTCCTAGACTGCGATGAGCACCGAGCCGCGAATCTGCCAAGCCGCGGGAAGAGTGATCGTGATGTTTACAATTTATACGGGCATGTACAGTCAACGACGAACGACACCTTTGGCGCTCGGTTTGGCCACATTTCCGGCCGCTGTGATAATTGGGAGACAGTGCGGAAGTGACTGAAAATACGTCAAATACCTGAAGAAATTCACCTATTTTCGTTTTGGCTATGCGCGCCTCAATTGAGCGCTTGGCGCGCCTCAAACCGCCGTATCGACCACGATGGGAAGTAAGGCGTGATTATTACTCCCGTTTTGCGGGAATCGCCGCGCGTCATTGCAAATCCGCCGACCGAAAGGGAGAATGAAACTCCTTTACGCTCGGAAACTTGCTGATGACGACTCACTTCGGGACGGCCGTGCAGGCGGCGATTGCGCGTAACGCCGCCTCCTACGACGATCTTCCTTATGTCTCGCATCCCTTTCCGCAGACGCATCCGGCGCGGCTCGGCGCGGTCGCCCGCATCTTCAAGCTGACGGCCCCCGATCTCTCCCGCGCCCGCGTTTTGGAGCTTGGATGCGCGGCCGGGGGCAATCTCATTCCGCTCGCGGCCCGTCACCCCGACGCCTATTTTCTCGGCGTCGACCTGTCGCAGCGGCAGATCGAGGAGGGCCAGCACCGAATCGCCGCGCTCGGACTGTCCAACGTCAATCTGCGCCGCCAGAGCCTGACCGACCTTCGGTCCAAGGACGGCGGCTTCGACTATATTATCTGTCACGGCGTCTACAGCTGGGTGCCCGAGCAGGTGCGCGACGCGATTCTGCGGATCGCCCGCGAAAACCTCGCGCCGAACGGCGTCGCCTTCATCAGCTACAATGTTCAGCCGGGATGGCGGCTCCGACAGACCTTACGCGACGCGCTGGGCTGCACGTCGGGCCGCATGGCTCGCTGCGCGAGCGCGTCGCCCGCGCCCGCGAAATGCTGTCCTTTCTCGAGCAGAACACGCCGGCGGAGACCACCTGGGGCAGTATTTTCCGCGCCGAAGCCGCCAATTTGCGCATGGCGGACGACTCCTACATCGGCCACGAATTTCTCGAGGACTGCAACGAGCCGTGCAGTTTCTCCGAGTTCATGGCGAGCGCCGGTGGCCGCGGACTGGCCTATCTCGGCGAGGCGGGGCTTTCGACGATGATGCCCGAAAATATGAATCCGGCGGCGGCGCCCTTGCTGCGCGCGCTGGCGGGCGACAATCAGGTGTCGCTTGAGCAGCATATGGACATTTTCACCGGCCGGACGTTCCACCAGACCCTGCTCATCCATAAAGAGCGGGAAGGCAAGTGCGTCCGCACAGTGACGCCCGATGCGCTCCAAGATCTACATTTTCTGGCGCGGCCGGACTTTGGTTTTTCGTGCGAAGCGGACGGCAACGCCTTTTTCGCTGACGGCGGCGGCGCCTGGTTTTCCACACAGGATCCTGGCGTGCGGAAGGCCATCGAAGCGCTTGTCGCGCGCCTGCCGGATTCGAGTTCAATCGACGAGCTCGTCGCGGCAATGGAGCTGCGCGGCGCCTCCGTCGACGAGGCGATGCGATCCAGAATCGCCGACGCGCTGATGCGCATGACGCTTGTCGGTCTCTTGACGGGCTCAACGGAACCCCTGCGGATCGCCCGCGCGCTTTCGGCAAAGCCTATCGCCTGCCCCATGCTGCGGGCCGACGCGGCCGCTGGCGTTCTGCACTCGGCCAATCTCCGCCACGAGCCGATTCGGCTCGACATCATCGCTCAAGTGGTGACGCCGCTGCTCGACGGCGGCAACGACCGCGACGCCCTGATCGCCGCGACGATCGCCGCGGCGGATGCAGGCCGCGTGACTTTCCAGCGCGCCGGTCAGACGGTGGTCGAACCGGCCGATGTCGCCGTCTGCGCCGCCGAACACGTCGATCGCGTCCTTGGCCACCTGCAGAGCAACGCCTGCCTCGTCGCCTGAGGACGCCTCCAAGGTCGAGGGCGGATCAGCCGCGACTCGACCGCGCCATCAGGCGGAGCGGCGAGCGGCCATCTCGGATTCCTCCGGCGAGGCGGCGCTCTCCGCCTGATCGCCCGAGAGCAGCGTCGCAATCCAACGGACGCTGGGAAAATGCTTACAAAGGATGATCAGCGCCGAGGTCAGCGGAACGGCGATCAATGCGCCGGCGATGCCCCATATCCATGTCCAGACCGAGAGCGACACGATGACCGCCATCGGCGTGAGCGATAGGCGCTGGCCTTGAAGCGTCGGCGCGATGAAGTTGCTGATTACAATCTGGATGATTGCGAAACCGATGAACGCGACCGCCGCGGTCACCCAACCGTCAAATTGCATGATTGCGTAGAGGGTCGGGGGCAGAATTCCGATGATATTGCCGATCACCGGAATGTAATTCAGCAGGAAATTGAGCAGCGCCCAGACCAGCGCCAGATCGAGGCCAAGGACGAGCGACCAGACGAGAGTCGCCGCCGCGGTGATTGCGCTTGTGAGGGTCGTCACCCAGAGATACTGGCGAATTCTCACCGCGGTCGAATCAACGGCGTCGACGAGTTCGCGTCTTTCGTTTCCGCCCAGTTGCTGTCCGATTTTCTTACGCAGCAGCGTGACTTCGGGAAGGCCGAAGGCGACAAGCACGCCAATGACGCCGATATAGGCAATGATGTTGTAGACGCTCGTGAGCGCCTGTTGTGCGAAGTCGATCATCCGGCCGTAGCCGCCGAATCCGCCGAGGGAGCCGCCCCAGCTCTGCACCCAAGCGGAAACCCTTTCGTAGAGCTGCTGCAGCTTTTCAGAATTTTCGCCAAAAGCCTGCCCGATCTGAGCGACGGAAAAGGAAATGGCGCCGGCGAATGCCGCCAGCACCGCGAGCAGCGCCAGAATCGTGCCGATGTTGCTGAGCGTCTCCGGCACATAGCGCTGCAGCCATGGTTTGACCGGCCAGACAGCGGCGATCACAACAAAGGCCGCCGCGAGCGGCATCGTCACGGGATAGGTTTGTCTCAACGCAAAGGCGACGAGCAAGAAGGCGATGATCGCTAGCAGTCTCGTCTGCGCGACCGATTGCGTTTGCTGCGAATGATCCATTCCGCCCTCCACAGGCTCATTGAAAACAAAGCCGCCGGCGCAGGACGCGCCTAGCCGCTGTGAAACAATTCGCCGGCTCGAGTCGGCGTCGCCGCCTGATCGCGCCTTTGCTTGCGCGGCGCCGCAGTTCCGCTCGGCGGCGGCCAACCTTCGCGCTGACGCCCGCGCTCCCCGTCTGTTTCCTCAGTCTGATCGTGGAAGAGGATCTGATAGGTCGGGAACGGCATGTCGACGCCGGCCGCCGTCAAAGCCGGCGCAATGGCGCGATAGACTTCGTCGGTCGATTCGACGACCTCGCGCATGATCGTCGGCTGGATCCAGTAGCGGACCTCCAGATTGACGCCGAAATCGCCAAGGCCTTGGAACAGCACGACAGGCTTCGGCTCGTGCAGCACGCGGTCGACTTTCGCGATCTTGGAAAGGATGACTGCGCCCGCCTTGTCGACATCGTCGCTCACGCCGATCGTGATCATGAGATGGATTCGGCGCGCCTCATAGGCGGTATTGACCACGACTCGATTGGTATAAAGCTCGCTGTTCGGAATCACGACGCGGCGACTGTCATAGGTGCGCAGCAGAGTCGCGCGGATTTGAATGTCCTCAACGGTTCCCTCATGCGGGCCGCTGACGATCTGATCGCCGATATGGAATGGCCGCGTGACCAGCAAGAGTATGCCGGCGAGCATATTCTGGAATATGTCCTTCGCCGCGAAGCCGAAGGCCACGCTGCCAATGCCGAGGGCGCCGAACACGGAAGCGGCGTCGAGCGAAGGAAGGATAACGGACAGGGCGATGATCGCGCCGATCAGGTTAACGGCGCCGCGCCCCAGCCTGGAAAAAATCTTGACGATGTGTCGAGGCTGTCCCGAACGGGTCGCGACCCTTGCGACGCCGCGTCCGACGCCCAGGGCGAACAGGTAAACGACGAAATAGACCAAGAGTCCGAAGGCAAGGTTCGGCAGAAATGCGACGAACCCCTGCCAAATGTTCTGAAGCCGCTCCCAGGCTGCGTCCAACTGAAACTCCATGATTCAGTCCCGTTTCGTCAGGCGATAGAACCCCGAGGCGTCGTCGATGTTCCCGGCGCTGCCCACGCAGTTCCCCAGCGTCGCGGCGCTTCTGCGTGAGCGAAACCGCGACGCAGCTGTAAATTCTATGAACTCGGATCTTTGTTCACGCGGGAATCTTTGTTTGCGCGCGAATCGTCGTCGACCGGCACGTTATTTTCGAGCGGCGTGATCGCCCTGAGCGTCACAAAAGTGAAAATCGCGATCGCAACCGCAACGTCGTAGCTGCCGAGACCGACCGCGGCGCCCATAGCGCCTGTGGCCCACAGGCTCGCCGCTGTCGCCGTTCCCTTGACCATGGCGCCCTGCTTGAGAATGGCGCCGCCGCCGATGAAACCAATTCCGGTGATCACGCCTTGGATGATTCTCGCCATGCCGTCAGGCGAATTCGGCATGTATTGCTCAGCCGCCTGGACAAATCCGCAGGAGGCAAGAGCGACGAGCGGAAAGGTACGGAGCCCTGCGCTGCGCTCCTGTCGCTCCCGATCCCAGCCGATCGGCAATGCGAGCGCATAGGCGCCGGCAAGCGCCGCGAGATGGGGAAGTATCTGAAATTTGTCCACGTCTACGCCGCTTGCCGCCCCAAGTTTACACAGTAGGCGACGGGGCAGACGTTTCAATAGCCGCCGCAAGCTCTGGATTGACTGGCGCGCTGGCCAATATGGTCCCTATTCATAACTCGCACCAACGAAGCGATGAGCAGAACGAAATTGGCGATTGCATCGACGGCGGACGGCGCGCGCCCCGCCCAAGCCGCTTGGGACTCGCGGTCGAAGATCGTCGTCGCGGGGATTGTCGTCTGCGCCGTCGGACTTGCCGCTTCCGCGGGTCCGGGCCTCGGGCCTCGCGCGTCTCACATGGCGACGCACATTTTGCTCATGAGCGCGCTCGCGCCTTTTCTGGCTGTGCTGTGGATGCATTTCACATCGGCGCCGGTCCTTGCGACCGGTCGCGCCTTGGCGATTGTGACCGTGGCGCAGCTTGCCCTGCTCTATGCGTGGCATGCGCCGGGGGCGTCGGCCTATGTCGAGCGGCATCCGACCGCGCATCTCCTGATGCACGCGTCGCTGCTGGCGGCCGCCCTGCTGTTCTGGCTGGCGATTCTCGGCGATACCGGCGTCGCGCGTTGGCGCGGAGTCGCGGCGCTCGCGATCACCGGCAAGCTTGCCTGCCTTCTTGGCGTGCTTCTCGTGTTCGCGCCGCGCGTTCTCGACACAAGCGCTGCGAGTTGGGGAGCGACCACGGAGACAATGTTGGCGGATCAGCGCCTTGCCGGTTTGCTGATGCTGGCGGCCTGCCCGGCAAGCTATGTCCTCACCGGGGTCTCCATCGCCTCGCGGTGGCTTCTTGACATGGAGGACAATCGCTCGCGCGCGCGGACCTATCGCCCGGACGGCGCCTAGAGCGCGCGCCCATGCCTGAAGGACAAAGCGACCCGAAGCGCCTTCCAAACGAAACGCCGCGGCCGCCAGGCGAACTTGAAGTGCTTGAGCGCGTCTGGGCCTATCCGCCAGGGTGGCGAAAAATCAGCGAGATCAACAACAGTCTCGTCGGCGTCATCTATATCGGCGCGGCCTTTCTGTTCTTTCTGCTCGCGGGCGTGCTGGCGCTGATCATGCGCGTCCAACTTTCGCACGGCGACAATCGTTTCATCGGACAGGATCTCTACAACCAGATCTTTACCGTGCATGGCACGACGATGATGTTCCTTTTCGCCGTGCCTGTGATGGAGGCGCTGAGCGTCATCCTGCTGCCGCAGATGCTGGCCGCACGCGACCTGCCCTTTCCAAGGCTCAGCGCCTTCGCCGTCTGGGCCTATGTCATCGGCGGCCTCGTGTTCTTCTCGACGATTTTCTACGGCCTTTCGCCGAGCGGCGGCTGGTTCATGTATCCGCCGCTGACGCTGACAAGATTTTCGCCTGGAGATAACGCCGATTTCTGGCTGCTCGGCATCGGCTTCATCGAAATATCCGCGATCGCCGGCGCGATTGAAATCATCGTCGGGATGCTGCGCACGCGGCCGCCGGGAATGACGCTCGACAAGATGCCGCTCTTTGGCTGGTCGATGCTGGTCTTTGCGGCGATGATCGTCTTCGCCTTCCCCGCCGTGATCCTCGCGACGATGATGCTCGAGATCGAGCGGTCCTTCGGCTGGCCCTTCTTCAATGCGGCCCAGAGCGGCGATCCGTTGCTGTGGCAGCACCTCTTCTGGTTTTTCGGGCATCCCGAGGTCTACATCATCTTCCTACCGGCGGCCGGTCTCGTCTCGATGATCGTGCCGACGATGGCGCAACGGCCGCTGATCGGATACCGGCTGATCGTCGTCGCGCTGATCGCGACAGGCTTCTTCAGCTTCGGCCTGTGGGTGCATCACATGTTCAGCACCGGCATACCGGCGCTGAGCCTCGGTTTCTTTTCGGCCGCGAGCATGGCGGTCGCGGTTCCCTCCGGCATTCAGGTCTTCTCATGGATCGCGACCATCGCCTCGTCGCGCGATCGATTCAGACTCTCCACGCCGTCGCTGTTCATCCTCGGATTTCTTTTCATCTTCGCCATCGGCGGTCTGACGGGCGTGATGGTTGCGATCGTCCCTTTCGATCTTCAGGCGCATGACAGTTACTTCGTCGTCGCGCATTTTCATTACGTGCTCGTCGGCGGCATGGTGTTTCCGCTCTTTGCGACCTTCTATTACTGGGATCCGATGATCAGCCGGAACCGACTTTCGGAGCGCCTTGGACGCTATGTGTTCTGGCTGATGTTCGTGGGCTTCAACGTCGCCTTTTTCCCCATGCACATCTCTGGTCTCCTCGGCATGCCGCGACGGGTTTGGACCTATCCAAGCGCCATGGGCTGGGACACGCTCAATATGCTATCGACGATCGGCGCCTTCATTCTCGCGCTCGGCGTGCTCGTGTTCGTCGTCGATATTTTCGTGCGCTTCCAGCGCGACTGGGAGACGCAGAAAGCGCAGACCAATCCCTGGGACGCCGGAACGCTGGAGTGGCTACCGAGCGATCTCTATTCGATGCGCAGCGTTCCGATCGTGACGAGTCGCTACCCTCTATGGGATCAGCCCAATCTCGCCGAAGACGTCGCGGCGGGGGCATATTATCTGCCGAACGCCGCAACCGGACGGCGCGAGACGATCGTCACCTCGCCCATTGAGGCCCGACCGGAATATCTACTGGAAATGCCGGGACCCGGCTGGGCGCATATGTTCTCCGCGATCTTCACGGCCGCCTTCTTTCTGCTGCTGACGGTAAAGGCCGTTGCGATCGCGCTCGTCTGCGGCGCTTTGGCCGTTTTCGCCACGCTCGTCTGGTGCTGGCAGCTCGATCCGCCGCCGCGCGGACGGGTGGAGATCGGCGGCGGGATCAGTCTGCCCACCTATATGTCCGGACCCTCGTCGCACGCCTGGTGGGCGATGATCGTGCTTATTCTCGTCGCCGGATCGCTCTACATCACCTTCGTCTTCTCCTATCTCTATCTTTGGACCGTCAGCCCGCAAGTCTGGCCCGTCGTTGGCGCGTCGCCGCTTCCGGAGCTGCGCTGGGCGGCGAGCGGCGCGTCGCTGATGCTTCTCAGCATCCTTGCGTTCAGGATGGCCGACCGTGCGCTTCCAAAGCCCGGTTCGATCAGCCTTTCGGCGGCGCTTCTGTTGATCGCCGGCGCGCTGTGCCTCATCGCCGGCGTCGGGATAGAAGGCTTTGCGCAATGGCGATCCGGCCTGCGGCCGGGGGAAAACTCTTACGGCGCGATGGTGTATTTGGAGATCGTCTTGACAGGTCAGCTCGTGGCGACTGTCGCGGTGATGACCGGATTCGCCTTGGCGCGTCTCGTCACGGGGAAACTCGATGCGCAGCGACGCGTATCATTCGAAAGCGCGGCGCTGCTGGCTTACTACACAGCCGCGCAAGGTCTCCTCGGATTTCTGCTCATTTATGGATTTCCGCGAATGCTGGAGTAGACGATGTCGCGCGCAAGCAAGGCTGAGCATCCTCGCTGGTCTCTGACGACGATTATCGCCTTTCTACTCGCCGGTCCCATCGTCTGGGGCCTGCATTTTCTTTTTGTCTATGGCGGGCACACGCTGATGTGCGTGCTCGGCTGGTCCAGCGAGCCGCAAGTCATACGGGCGAGTGTGATCGGGGCGGGCGGCGCAGCCCTTGCGCTTCTTGTTTTCCTCGCGCGCGCGGCGCGCCGCTGGCGTCGCTATGTGATGGAGCGCGACGGCGACGCCGCCCTGTCGGCGGAATTTCAAATGTATGCGACGTTGCTGCTCATCTTGCTGTCGAGCGCCGGCGTGGTGTGGTCGAGCCTTGCAGCTTTCTTTATCGCCCCCTGCCAAACGCTGCGATGAAGTCGCCGAGATAGTAAAAGGTGCGGGAGGATGGCGCCGCGGGCGCTGCGCCTGAGCATACCGGCGCTGACGCGCTGCCCGCTGCGCCAAAGGAGTGGAGCATCTGACGCCGGTTTGCGCGCCCACTCGTCAATTCTCAGACCGCCGGATTAGCCTACGCCGCTCGCGACCCTCCGGCGTCCAAGTTCTGGATTCTAGGCCGCAGGCTTTGCCTGTTCAGCGACCTTGACCGGAAGCTGCGTGCGTATCGCGTCGACGATCCTCTGAACGGAGGCGTCGGCCTCACTGGCGCGCTTCTCCGCCGCGACCGCCCGCTGCTCCATCGCCGCCAGTTCGGCCTGCCTCGCCGCGAGCTGCGACTGCACCCCGTCGAGATCTTTCCGCGTCTGAATGAGGGCCGCGGAGAGTTCGGCGGCTTCTGACTCCGATTTGCGCAACGCGGCTTCGGCGCGATCGCCGCGGTCTTCCGCGCGCTCCAGCTTCTCTCTCACCACATTGGCGGCGCTATGCGCGCGCGCCACCGCCTGAGCGGACTGCTTTTCGAGCTCCTTGATCGCCGCGGCGGCCTGGGACACGAGGTCCAGCGCCGCCGTGGCGTCGTCAGTGGCGCGAGGCCGCTGACGGACAGGAAAGTTCGGCGCCGGCGGCGCCAGCGGCCTGTTGTCCCCTCTCGGGATGATTTCGTCCATCACCTGATCCAGATCCAGCGAATCCATTTGCGCCTCCCGCCATCGCACGAACTGAGTTGGGCCAGCCATCCAATCAGATTCCTATTATGGTCAAGAATCCGGCCAAATCTCGACCATTAGGTCAAGTTTTAACCATAACCAGCGGGGTAAGCGTTTTTCCTAGGACAGATCGGCCTCCAGGGGCCAATGCTTAAGCTAATAAGAGCGCCGATGCGACTGAAAACGTGCCTTGTTCACACAAATTCTGTGTAAGCGCTCAATATCACCGCGCAGCTGTAATAATTTTGGCGCAATAGCCCAGGGACCTCACGCTCGCTCCCTTACCAAAAGAGCTCGTCATGAATAAAATGACCGACTCCACCAACTCCAAAGAGACAAAGCCGGCGAATTCGGCATCGGGGAAATTTATTCGTTTTTTCAACGAGGTGGACATCGCCGACGTGCCGCTGGTGGGCGGCAAGAACGCCTCGCTTGGCGAAATGTACCGGGAGCTGACGGCCAAGGGCATCCTGGTGCCCAATGGCTTCGCCGTCACCGCCGAAGCCTATCGCTATACGCTCGATGAAGCGGGCGTCTGGACCGCGCTTAAAGAGGCGCTCAACGGATTGAACCCGTCTGACGTCGATGATCTCGCCAAGCGCGCCGCGCGCGCCCGCGACATCGTTTATGGCGCGCAGACGCCCCCGGACGTCGAGGCCGAAATCCGCACCGCCCTAGCCCGCCTCACCGACGAATATGGAGCCGATTTGACGGTCGCGGTGCGCTCGTCGGCGACGGCGGAAGATTTGCCGAGCGCAAGTTTCGCCGGACAACATGACACCTATCTCAATGTGCGCGGCCCCGCCGCCGTTCTCGACGCTATCCGTCATTGCTTTGCGAGCCTCTTCACCGACCGCGCTATCCGCTATCGCATCGACAACGGATTCGATCACTTCAAAGTGTTCAACTCCGTCGGCGTGATGAAAATGGTGCGCTCGGATTTGGCGGCGTCCGGCGTCATCTTCACGATCGACACCGAAAGCGGATTCGAGGACGTTGTCTTCCTCACCGGCGCCTATGGCCTTGGCGAAAACGTCGTGCAGGGCGCCGTCGACCCGGACGAATTCTACGTCTTCAAGCCCACCTATCGGCAGGGCAAGCGCGCCATTTTGAAGCGCGCGCTGGGAGCGAAAAAAATCAGGATGGTCTTTTCGGACCGGGGCCGGACGACGACGCGCAACATCCCCACCGACGCCAAGGAAAGAGAGAAATTCTGCATCTCCGACGAAGAGGCGCTGACGCTCGCCGGCCAGGCGATCGAGATCGAGGACCACTATAGCGCCAGAGCCGGCGCGCGCCGCCCCATGGACATCGAATGGGCCAAGGATGGTCTCGACGGCCAGCTCTACATCGTTCAGGCCCGCCCCGAAACCGTCGCGTCCCGACGCGACCGGAACATCGCTGAAATCTACAAGGTGACGAAGCACGGCGCGGTGAAAGTCGAAGGACGCGCGGTCGGCGCAAGGATCGCTAGCGGCAAGGCGCGCGTGATCGAGCGCGCCAGCGAGCTTTCAACATTCGTTCCGGGCGAGATCCTCATCGCCGATACGACGTCGCCCGACTGGGGAACGGTGATGAAATCGGCCGCCGCCATCGTGACGAACCGCGGCGGTCGCACGTGCCATGCGGCGATCGTCGCGCGCGAACTTGGCATTCCGGCAATCGTCGGCACGGACGCGGCGACGCGACTCATTCGCACCGGCGACATGATCTCGGTGAGCTGCGCCGAGGGCGACGTCGGAAAGGTCTACGAGGGGCCCATCGCCTTCGAGGTGGAGAGCGTCGATCTTTCAACTCTGACGACACCCGCCACGCATGTGATGATGAACGTCGGCAATCCCGACATCGCTTTCGGCCTTGCGGCGCTGCCGAACGATGGCGTCGGCCTTGCGCGCATGGAGTTCATCATTGCGGACTCGATCAAGGCGCATCCGATGGCGCTCGTTCACCCGGAGCGGCTCGGCGCGCGCGAACGCGCCGCAATTGCGCGACTGACCGCCAATTATGCGAGCCCCAGCGAATTCTTCGTGAAGCGCCTGTCCGAAGGCGTCGGCACGATCGCGGCGGCGTTTTATCCAAAGCCTGTCGTCGTGCGCATGTCCGACTTCAAGAGCAATGAATATGCCTCATTGCTCGGCGGCGAGGTTTTCGAAACGCAGGAAGCCAATCCGATGATTGGCTTTCGCGGCGCGTCGCGCTATGCGCACCCTGCTTACCGGGAAGGTTTCGCGCTCGAATGCGCCGCGATGACCCGCGTGCGCGACGAGATGGGTCTGACCAACGTCAAGCTGATGATTCCCTTCTGCCGCCGGATTGAAGAAGCGGAAAAGGTCATTGCGCTGATGCGCGAGCTCGGTCTCGAACGCGGCAAGGACGGGCTCGAGATCTACGTGATGTGCGAAATTCCGAACAACGTCATGCTTATCAATCAGTTCTCCAAATATTTCGACGGTTTTTCGATCGGCTCGAACGATCTGACGCAACTGACGCTTGGCGTCGACCGCGACTCCGAAATCGTCGCCTTCGACTTCGACGAACGCGACGAAGGCGTCAAGGAGATCATTCGATTGGCGGTCGAGGGCGCAAAGCGAAACGGACGTCACTGCGGGATTTGCGGCCAGGCGCCCTCGGATTATCCAGAGATCGCTGAGTTCCTCGTGCGCTTGGGAATCGATTCGATCAGCCTCAATCCCGACACGGTGCTGCAGACCACAAGACGCATCGTCGACCTGGAGAAGCGTCTCGGTCGAGAGCCGCGAAAGGTGGATTGACCGCCGAGCGCATCTTCTAGAATTGTCTAGATCGCCATCCACCCTCGGCGCCCGCGCAAGGCGTCGACGGGCTGTGGCGCGCGTCGCCGAATAAAGGAAAAGCAAATGAGCGCAGCCGCCAACCGGAAAGTCCTCGCGACGATGGCTCCAGCGGCCGGACTTGTGGGAGTCGCCGCGGCGCTGCATTTCACCGACTCCGGACCCATCGTAAACTTCATCGCCTCGGCTTTGGCCCTGGCGAGCGTCGCGCATGTGATCGGCGAAGCCACCGATCACCTTGGCAATCACCTCTCGCCGGCGGCGACGGGCATTGTTCAGTCGGCGGTCGGCAATCTCCCCGAACTGTTCGTCTGCATCTTCGCGCTCAGGGCCGGACTGCTGACCGTCGTGCAGGCGTCGTTGATCGGCTCCATTCTGTCGAACGCGCTTCTCGTCTTGGGCCTCGCTTTTATCAGCGGCGGGTGGAGGGTCGGCGTCCTTCACTTCGAAAGTCAGACGCCGCGAATGATCGCGACGCTGCTTCTGCTGGCGGTGTCGGCGCTGGTGTTGCCGACGCTCGCTCAGGAATTGCACCTGCCGAGCGGCGCGCATGAGCAGGAGCTCGCCGTCGTCTGCGCGGTCGTGCTTCTTTTCGTTTTCGTTGTGCTCACCCATGCGATGCTCAGTCAGGGACAGCGCGCGCTGCCGGCCGAGACCCATGCGCGCGCGCATGCATGGTCGCTCGGCGCCGCGATCGGCGTTCTCGCGGCTTGCGGCGGCGGCGCCGCCTTCGTCTCGGACTGGTTTGTCGACGCGCTCGGTCCAGCGATCGAAACGCTGGGCGTCAGCGAAGCCTTCTCGGGCCTCGTGATCGTCGCCATCGCCGGCAACGCCGTCGAAAACGTCGTTGGAATTCGGCTCGCGGCTCAGGGCAAGGCCGATCTCGCGGTCAGCGTCATTCTGAACTCGGCGCTTCAGGTCGCCGTGGCGCTTATTCCGATTCTGGTGCTCGTCAGCTTTGCGATGGGCGGCGCGGCGCCGTTCACGCTCGCCATTCCGCCGATTCTTGCGGCGGCCATGTTTCTTTCAGTGCTCGTGGTCACGGTGGTCACCGTCGACGGCCGGGCGGACATGGTCGACGGGGCCGCGCTGGTTGGTCTTTACGTCATTGTCGCGACGATCTTCTGGTGGGGTTAGCCCCGGCCGGCGCCAACGTGACGCCTTTTCAATTCTATGCTTTTTCCGGCCGCGAAGGGATGAGCCCAGTCGCTCTCGCCCTATATCTCTCGCCCTGAAGGCGCCGCAGAGCCGACGCGGCTTGGCGTCGTGCGGGAAAACAGATCGCGGCGGTGGGAGGGACTCATGAAAACAACAATAGCGATCGTCGTCGCTGGCGTCCTCGCCTGCGGCGGAGCGGCCCAGGGCGGCGCAGTCGAAGCGCATCGCGTATTTCTTCCGCAGAACATGAAATGGGAGCTGGCGCCGAGTTCGCTGCCGGGCGGCGCCGAAATGGCGGTGCTGTACGGAGATCCAAGCCGAGAAGGCGACTTCGTCGTCAGGATCAAAGCGCCGAAAGGCTATCGGGTGCCGCCACACACGCATTCCAAAGCCGAGTTCGTCACGATCATCTCCGGCGCATTCAGTTTCGGTCGAGGGCAGGCGGCCGACCGCGCCACGGTCGAAAACCTACCGGCGGGAAGCTTCATTTCAATGCCCGCCGGCGTGCTGCATTATGTTTTCGTCGACGAGGATTCAGTGCTCCAGATCAACGCCACCGGTCCTTGGCAGATCGACTATTACGATCCGAAAGACGACCCGCGGCTGAATATTGCGCCTGCGGGAGCGCCTGTGCGCTAAGCGGAAAACGCTTCAAAGAAAACGGCTCGCGCCTTTACATCCGAGGTCGCGAGCCGTTCCGTGTAGGGCTACCGCTGGCAGCGGCCGCCTCTCGGTAAAAACCTAGGCCCAGGGCAACCGAAAGCAAGCAGGGCCGTTGCGCCCTCTTCCGCGCCCAGAGCTCGCGAGGAACATTATTCGAGCGTGAAAGTTGCGCTTTGAAACTGTCGCGCAAGTGAAGCGCGCGGACAAGCGGAGTTGAGCCATGCTCTCGACCGTCCTCATCGTCGTTCTACTGTTGTTGCTTATCGGCGCCCTGCCGACATGGCCTTATAGCTCTCAATGGGGATATGGCCCCGGCGGCATTGTCGGCACCTGCTCGCCATCATCGTCGTGATGGCGCTTATCGGCAGGCTGTAGCAATTCGGAGCTGGCGCGGCGCATTTTCTCGCGCTCGGCGGAACGGCGTCGGAGGCGCGGCGGCAGGCGATCATCTGGATTGGCCGGCAGATGCAAACGCAGGCGTCCCATCTTGCCTATATCGACGTTTTCTACGCCCTGACGCTCGTCGCAGCGACGATCATCCCGCTCACCTGGTTCTTGCGCCGCGTCCGGCTCGGCGCGTCGAACTCCGCGCCCGCGCATTGATCCGCGTACGAAATTCGGCGCTGGCGTTTCGGCGTCGGATCGCTCCGGCGCGAACCCACGCCCGCTCGGCTTGGGCGCGATCCGCTGTGCGCAAATATTCATGTGACTGCCCAAGGGATTCGCTGCGGGGTTACTTTTTGTATTTTTCGCCATTAAAGTCCCGCCGCGCGGCTAAGTTCCGCACCCATCGATTGGAGTTCGATAATGTCTCATTTCTCGCTCGGCCGCGCGATGTGCGCGATGTCTTTCATCGCGCTGTCGTCCAGCGCCGCCATGGCTCAGTCGGTGCAAGTCGGCACCCTTCTCTGCCATGTCTCCGGCGGCGTCGGCATGATCATCATGGAGAATCAGGCGCTCGACTGCGTCTACACGGACGCTAAAGGCAGCCCGCCCCAGCATTACATCGGCAGGCTGACCAACGTCGGCGCCAATATCGGCATCAGCGGTCCGGGCCAGATGATTTGGACGGTTCTCGCGGCCACGAACAGCGTGGCGCCTGGCGCGCTGGCCGGAGACTATGTCGGCGCAGAAGGGTCGGTCGCCGTCGGCGCCGGCGCCGGCGGCGCGGTCCTTGTCGGCGGCTCGAACAAGACCATCTCCCTGCAGCCCGTGTCCGTCTCCCTTGGCACCGGCCTCAATGTTTCCGCCGGCATCGGCAATGTCAGCCTGCAATATATGCCGGTGACCCCGCCGCCGCCGCCGCTCGCGCCGGCCGCCAAGCCGAAGAAAACCCGCGCGCATCGGTAATCTCCGACGACGCAACGGACAGAAAAACGGGCGCGCCGCCAGCGCGCCCGTTTTTTTGCGCCCGCGATTTACTTCGAGTGCGGCGTCCCGAGATAGGGGAACTCTTTCAAAGTGTCGGTATGCGGCTCCAGCCCATCCGGCGGGATGTCGCCCTTCGAGAGAAAGGACAACCGGAAATTGATGACGTCGTCGGCGAAGGTGCGGCCATTGGGATAGCCCGCGGGCTTAGTGGGATCGAAGCTCAGCATATCGGGCAGAATGCCATGCGCGTCGATTGCCGTAATCGCTTCATCCCTCGTGTAGTCGCCGGTATGGCCCATCAGATGGATGAACAGCTCGAGCCAGCGCGCGCGGTCGTTGACGGGTTCGCTGGCGTTATATTCTTCCTTTGTTTCGTCGGTATTGAAGAAGCTGCTGACCGACGGATGGCCGGCGCGATCGGCATGAATCAGCTTGCCGTCCTCGCGCACGCTGCACCGTCCCCAGATTCTGACCGCCGGATTGCCGCCAAGGGCGCTTGTGGGCATTTCGACGACCGTCGAAAGCACATTGGCTTCGGTGTTTGAATCCTTGCCGGTCCAGGGAGACTTGCCGCCCAGATGCGGCGCCGTGAAATTTCTGCCGCCGGACGTGTCGTACAAGGCCAGAATGCCGTCGTAGTCGAAAAAGAACGCGTCGCTGCGAACGCCTGTAAAGAAGGTGAAATCGCCTGATCGCACGATGTTCGGCTTGGGCCCGAACGAGACTTCCGCGCCCGAAACGATCTTCTCGCCGACGGCTTCGGGAGAATGCGACTCTGCCCCGCGCGCCAGGTAAACGTCGAAGGTCTGCCTGCCGTTCTGCTTGGGCGAGAACACGTAGCTGATCGCAATATCCGTCAGGCAATCGCCGTCATTGTCGATATTGAGCCGGTAGATGGCGTCGGGATGAAATTCATCGCAAGCGGGATTGGCGTTGAGGATGATCGCCGTCCGAGATGGATCGCTTGGAGACTGAAAGGCGTAAAGATCGCATAGGTCCAACCTTTGATCGCCGAGCGGCGGACCAAGACTAAGGCCCGTAAAATGATTCGACACGTGTCGCCTCCGTTAAAAACGTGGAAGAGAATGTGCGGCTGATCTGTTTTGAGCGCCTGCGGGCGCACGCTATGTCGTGTTTGTTTCAACATCAAGATTGTTTGAAATTGTTATTCGCCGCGAATCAGTCTGATGATGCTCGAAAAATCGGCGCCGCCCTGGCCGGCAGACTGATGCAGCGCATAGAGCTGCGTCGCGACGGCCCCGACCGGAGAGGCCGCCCCGGCCTGCGCGGCGGCTTCCTGCGCGAGTCGCAAATCTTTCAGCATCAGGGCGGTCATGAAGCCGGGTTTGTAGTCATTGTTCGCGGGCGACGCGGGGGTCATCTCCGGCACGGGACAATAGGTCGTGAGCGACCATGATTGGCCCGAGGAGATCGACGCCGCGTCGAACAGCGCCCTGTGCGAGAGGCCGAGCCTTTCCGCGAGGACGAAGGCCTCGGCCGTCGCGATCATCGTGATGCCGAGCATGAGATTGTTGCAGATTTTCGCCGCCTGCCCCATGCCGGCGCCGCCGCAATGAAGCACATGCGCGCCCATGTGCTCGAGGATCGGCCTCGCCGCGGCGAACGCCTCCGCCTCGCCGCCACACATGAAAGTCAGCGTCGCCGCTTTCGCGCCGGCGACGCCGCCGGACACCGGCGCGTCGACCGAGAGCGCGCCGCTCTCCTGCGCCAGCCGATGCGCGGCGCGCGCGCTGCCGACGTCAATCGTGGAGCAGTCGATGAGGAGTTTGCCACGCGCTTGAGGCGCGATTTCGCGCCAGACGGCAAGCGTCTGATCGCCGCTTTGCAGCATGGTGATCGCAACGTCAGCGCCCTCGATCGCCTCGCGCAACGAACCTGCGGCGGCGACGCCCTCCCGGGCGGCGGCTTCGACGAGCGAGGCGTTGAGATCGAATCCTCGCGTCTCAACGCCGGCGCGCGCCAGCGCCGCCGCCATCGGACGGCCCATGTTGCCCAGACCGATGAAAGCCGCTCGCATCACGGCTACGACAAGGTCGGCATGACGAAACTCGCGCCCGTCCTGACGCCGCCCGGCCAGCGCGATGCGACCGTCTTGGTCTTTGTATAGAAGCGGATGGCGTCGGGCCCATGCTGATTGAGATCGCCGAACATCGAGCGCTTCCAGCCGCCGAAGGTGTAATAGGCCAGCGGCGTCGGGATCGGCACATTGACGCCGACCATGCCCACTTCGACGCGGGAGGCGAATTCGCGCGCGGCGTCGCCGTCGCGGGTATAGATCGCGACGCCATTGCCATATTCGTGATCATTGGCCAGCGATAGCGCCTCGTCGAAGCCGCGCGCGCGCACCACGCAGAGCACCGGACCGAAGATTTCCTCCTTGTAGATCCGCATCTCCGGCCGCACCTCGTCAAACAGACATCCGCCCATGTAGAAGCCGTTCTCATAGCCTTGCATTTTGAAGCCGCGTCCGTCGACGCGGAGTTTGGCCCCCTCCCCGACGCCAAGCGCGACGTAATCCTTGACCCGCTCCAGATGCGCGCGGGTGATCAACGGACCGAAATCGGCTGAAGGATCGGTCGAAGGCCCGACGCGCAGATTTTCGACCCGCGGCTCAAGCCGCGCGACCAGCGCGTCGGCGGTTTCTTCCCCGACCGGCACGGCGACCGAGATCGCCATGCACCGCTCGCCGCCCGACCCATAGGCGGCGCCGATGAGGGCGTCGACCGCCTGATCCAGGTCGGCGTCAGGCATGATCACCATGTGGTTTTTTGCGCCGCCGAAACATTGCATGCGTTTTCCGTGGGCGGCGCCATGCGAGTAGACATATTCGGCGACCGGCGTCGAACCGACGAAGCCGATGGCCTTGACTTCAGGGTCTTCGAGCAGCGCGTCGACCGCTTCCTTGTCGCCGTTGACGACATTGAGCACGCCCGGCGGCAGGCCGGCTTCGAGCATCAGTTCGGCCAGAAACAAAGGCGCGCCTGGATCGCGTTCGGAGGGCTTTAGAATGAAGGCGTTGCCGCAAGCGATCGCCGGGGCGAATTTCCACATCGGAATCATTACCGGAAAATTGAAAGGCGTAATGCCGACGACGACGCCGAGCGGCTGGCGCATCGAATAGACGTCGAGGCCGGCCGCCGCGGAATCGGTAAATTCGCCCTTCATCAGATGCGGAACGCCGATGCAAAATTCGGCGACCTCGACGCCGCGCTGGATCTCGCCCTGTGCATCGGCGAGCGTCTTGCCGTGCTCGCGCGCGAGAATCGCCGCGAGCCTCTCCTTCTCGCGCCCGACGATATCGACGAATTTCATCAGCACGCGGGCTCTGCGCTGCGGATTGACCGACGCCCACACGCGTTGCGCCGCGGCGGCGTCGGCGATCGCCTCGCGCACCTCGTCGCGGCTGGCGAGCGGCACGCGCGAGATCGCCGCGCCCGTCATCGGCTCATAGGCCTCGCTGAACCGGCCGGACTTTCCCTTAACCCGGCGTCCGCCGATAAAATGCGAAAGCTCTTCCATGTTCGCTCATCTAAGGCGCGTCCGGCCGATGTCATCTCGCAAGACGGGATCGGGCGCCTATATGTTGGAGAGAGACGCCTTCCACGACGGACGCCGGCGATGGGACTGCAGCTCACGAGCGAAAGCAAGAATAGATACGCGCAGGCGCCGCGACAGGCGGACTGGACGATCGATCAGAATTGGGCCTCCTACAGCGATGAGGAGCACGATCGCTGGAACAGGCTGTTCGCCCGCCAGGCAAAGCTCTTGCCCGGACGGGCCTGCGACGAATTCCTGGAGGCGAAGCAAAAGCTCGAACTGTCGCGCTCCGGCATTCCGGATTTCGCCGACCTGAGCCGCCGGTTGGGGGCAATGACCGGCTGGAGCGTCGTCCCTGTGGCCGGGCTGATTCCTGATGACGCCTTCTTCGATCATCTCGCCAATCGGCGCTTTCCCGCCGGCGCGTTCATTCGCCCGGAGTCGGAGCTTGAATATCTGCAGGAGCCCGACGTCTTCCATGACGTCTTCGGCCATGTGCCGCTCCTCGCCAATCCGACCTATGCGCGCTTTCTCCAAGCCTATGGCGAGGGCGGCCGACGCGCGCTCGCGCGCGGGCAGCTCCACAATCTCGCGCGGCTATACTGGTACACGATCGAGTTCGGCCTGATCGAGACGCCAAAAGGACTGCGCATTTTCGGGGCCGGAATCATGTCCTCGCCTTCCGAGACGATCTTTTCGCTAGAAGATTCCTCGCCGAACCGCGTCGCCTTCGATCTCGAACGCGTCATGCGAACGAATTACATCATCAGCGATTTCCAGCAGACATATTTTGTCATCGAAAGCTTCGAAAAGCTTCTCGCCGATGGCTATCAGGATTTTGATCCGATCTATGATCGGCTGCGCGACGCTTCCGACTTCGCTGCGCATGAGTTGGCGCCGGGAGACCGCATCATCTCGCGCGGCGATTTCCATTATTTCCGCGCCAAGCGCAGCGCTTAGAAGCGCGGACCCGAGGTCACCACCTGTTGCTCTATGGCGCCAAAAATCGAGCGGCCATCGGCGGCGCGCATCTCGATGCGCACCACATCGCCAGCCTTCAGGAACGGCGTGCGCGGCGCGCCCTCGATAAGTTTCTCGACGACGCGCTGCTCGGCGATGCATGAGTAACCATCTCCGCCCTGCGCAATCGGTCTGCCAGGACCGCCGTCGGCGTCCCGGTTGGAAATGGTGCCGGAACCGATGATCGTTCCGGCGCTAAGCGCGCGCGTGCGCGCCGCATGCGCGATGAGGCGCGGAAAGTCGAAGGTCATGTCCTTTCCGGCGTCGGGCCGGCCGAGCGGCGCGCCATTGACGAAGGACAGAAGCGGCAGCGAAAGCCGCCCGCCATCCCAAGCGTCGCCAAGCTCGTCGGGCGTCACCGCGACGGGGGAAAAGGCGGAAGCGGGCTTTGACTGGAAAAAACCAAAGCCTTTTGCAAGCTCCGGAGGGACCAACCCGCGCAAGGTCACGTCATTGACCAGCATGACGAGCTTGATGTGATCGCGCGCGTCCTGTGGCGTCACGCCCATCGGCACATCATCGGTGACGATGGCGACTTCGGCTTCGAGATCGAGATCGTGCTTTTCGTCGAGCAAGGGAATGGCGTCACGCGGGCCAAGGAAGACGTCGGAGCCTCCCTGATACATCAGCGGGTCGCTCCAGAAGCTCTCCGGCATTTCGGCGCCGCGGGACTTGCGAACGAGCGCGACGTGATTGACGTATGCCGAGCCGTCCGCCCACTGATAGGCGCGCGGCAGCGGCGAGGCGCAATCCTGCTCACGAAAGGGAAAGCTCTCGCGAAGTCCGCATTCGAGCCGCGCCGCCAGCGCCCGCAGCTCCGGCGCCACGGCGTCCCAATCTTCGATCGCCGATTGCAGGGTGGGCGCGACGAAGCCCGCCGCGACAGCCCGCGTGAGATCCCGCGAGACGAGGATGAGGGCGCCGTCCCGTCGGCTCTTCAGGGATGCGAGCTTCACGGTCCATTGCCGGTAAAATTGCGGCGCAATCCCGACCAGCACTCCGCGTAATCCTGCTGCAGGGTTTCAAGCGACATGGCGAAAGAGGTTGGATAGAGCGGCAGTCGGGATTCGAACATAAAGGCGAGCGCGTCATCGATCTTCGCCGGGCCAAGATCCGCTTCAGAGGCCTGTTCGAAAGCCTCAGTATCCGGGCCATGCGGCAGCATCGCGTTGTGCAGCGACATGCCGCCGGGCTCGAAGCCGGACGGCTTCGCGTCGTAGCGCCCGTAAATCAGGCCCATGAATTCGCTCATAATGTTCAAATGATACCAGGGAGGCCGGAACGTATGCTCCGCGACTTGCCAACGCGGCGGAAAAATCGCGAAATCGACGTTGCCGACGCCGGCTTCGTCTGAAGGAGAGGTCAGCACCGTAAATATCGATGGATCGGGATGATCGAACAGCAAGGCGCCGACAGGACAGAATTTTCGCAGATCATATTTATAGGGCGCGTAATTCCCATGCCAGGCGACGACGTCGAGCGGCGAGTGGTCTATGTCGCAGCGATAGAAACTTCCGCCCCATTTGACGCGGAGGCGGCAGGGCTTTTCCTTGTCTTCGAACGCGGCGGTCGGCGAAAAGAAGTCGCGCGGATTGGCGAGCCCATTGGCGCCGATGACGCCGCGATAGGGCAATGTAAATGGCGCGCCGTAGTTTTCACAAACATAGCCGCGAGACGGGCCCGCCGAGAGCTCAACCCGAAATTTCACGCCGCGCGGAACAACGCATATCTCACTGGGAGAGCACTCGATGAGGCCGAACTCCGTGAAGATGCGTAGGTCGCCGAGCTGCGGCACGATCAACAACTCGCCGTCGGCGTTGTAGAAGTAGTCGTCGAACATCGACTGGCCGGCGAGATAGAGATGCGCCGCCATGCCGACTCTCAGGCTGCAATCGCCCGCCGTCACGATGGTGCGAATGCCTTCGATGAAGGAGCCTGCGTCTTCTGGGATGTCGCTTGCGCCCCAGCGCAGCTGCCCGAGCGGCGCGTCAACATCGCGGCAGGGCGCGGTTTCCCAGTGGCTCCGCTCGATGTCCTTCGGATTGCGGACGTGAAGGACGGAGGGTCGTATCCGGTAGAGCCAGGAGCGCCGGTTGAGGTGGTTCGGCGCGGTGAATGCGGAGCCGGACAATTGTTCGGCGTAAAGGCCATAAGGGCACCGCTGCGGCGAGTTCTGACCCATGGGCGACGCGCCGGGCAGAGCTTCGCTCTCGAACTCATTGCCGAAGCCGTGCAAATAGCGCGTGGGCGACATGGCCTAGCCTGCCGCCCGGTTCAAAACGCCGCGGCGGATCTGATCCTCTTCGATCGATTCAAATAGCGCCCGGAAATTCCCTTCGCCGAACCCTTCGTCGCCCTTGCGCTGGATGAATTCGAAGAAGATAGGGCCAATGACCGTCTTGGAGAAAATCTGCAGCAACAGACGGTGGGCGCCCGTCGTGAGTCCGTCGATCAGAATGCCGAGCTCCTTGAGCCGCTGCGTCGGCTCCCCGTGCCCCGGCAGCCTTTGCTCGAGGGCGTCGTAATAGGCGTCCGGCGGCGCCGGCATGAAATCGAGCCCGTTGTTGCGCATCGCGACAACAGTCTCATAAATATCCCGGCACGCGCAGGCGATATGCTGAATGCCTTCGCCTTTATATGCGTCCAGAAACTCCTCGATCTGACTCTTTTCGTCGGAGCTTTCATTGATCGGGATGCGAATCTTGCCGCAGGGGCTCGTCATGGCGCGAGAGCGCAAGCCCGTCATCTTGCCTTCTATGTCGAAGTAGCGAATCTCGCGGAAATTGAAGATGCGCTCATACCATGCCGCAAGCGCGTCCATGCGGCCGCGCCGAACATTGTGTGTCAGATGGTCGATGTTGGTCAGCCCCACGCCTGGGGGATTGGGATCGCGCTCTCCTATCCATCGAAAGTCGATGTCCCAGATCGAACCCTGAGCGCCATATCGGTCGACAAGATAGATGAGCGAACCTCCGACGCCCTCGATGGCGGGAATGTTCAGCTCCATCGGGCCAACGCCGAAGGCGACAGGCTTGGCGCCCAGAGAAACGGCGCGGCGCATCGCTTTTGCAGCGTCGACGACGCGGAAGCCGATGCAGCACACCGAAGGGCCGTGCGCTTTCTGGAATTCGGCGGCGAAGCTGTGAGGCTCCGCGTTCAGCACATAATTCACTTCCCCCTGCCGATACAGCGTCACGTCCTTGGAGCGATGACGCGCGACGGCGACGAAGCCCATCTTCTCGAACAGCGAGGCGAGTTGCGCGGGATCGGGATGAGCGAATTCGACAAATTCGAATCCATCTGTTCCCATCGGGTTTTCGGCGGACGTTCCAGCGCCGCCAAGCGTCGAGTCCATGTGCAGGCCCTATATACAGCTTTGGCTGACCTGCTATTTAAATATTGCGTTCCCGATCCGGTTAAAGGCCCATGATCCTTTACGACTACTATCGCTCTTCGGCCGCCTATCGCGTGCGGATCGCCATCGCGCTCAAAGGGCTCGTCGTCGAACGCCGGCCAGTCCATCTCTTGCGCGGCGAACAGCGTGATCCCGGCTATCGCGCCAAAAGCCCGCTGGCCATCGTGCCGACGCTGGAACTTGATGACGGCACGTTGATTACCCAGTCGCTGGCGATTATCGATTATCTTGACGCGCTGAAGCCTGAGCCGCCGCTGCTGCCGCGAGACGCTATTTTGGCGGCGCAGGCGCGGGCGGCGGCGTTGACGATCGCCTGCGAGATACATCCGCTCGCCAATTTGCGGGTGATTGAGGCGCTGCAGCAGCAGTTCGGCGCGAAGGACGATCAGATCGCCGTGTGGCGCAGGCGCTGGATTTTGGACGGCCTCACCGCGGTCGAGGCGCTTATCGCGCCGCCTGCCCCTTTCGCCTTTGGCGTCGAGCCGTCGCTTGCCGACATATGCCTCATTCCGCAGGTCTATAACGCGCGACGCTTCGACGTTTCACTTGAGGCCTGCCCGCGCATCCTTGCCGTGGAGGCGGCTTGCGCCGCGCATCCTGCTTTCATGGAAGCGCGTCCAGAGGCGCAGCCGGACGCCGAATGAGATTTTAGGACGCGAGCGTCAGATCGGCGATCACAGCCCCCAGGAAGCGGCCTGCTTCGCCGCCGGTGACGACGCGGTGATCGAAGGTCAGGCTCAGAGGCAAAATCCGATGCACGGCGGGCGCGCCATCGACAGCGACCACCTCGTCTCTGATCCGGCCGGCGCCAAGGATGGCGACCGTCGGCGGCAGCACGATCGGGGCGGCGTAGCGCCCGGCGATCATGCCGAAATTCGAAAGCGTGATGGTCGCGCCGCGCAGCTCCTCGGGCGGGATTCGCCGCGCCGCGGCGTCCTGCCGCATGCGGTCGAGGCCCTTGCGCAAGTCCAGCGCGTCGCGATTGCCGACATCCCGCAAGACAGGCACGAACAGGCCCTCTTCCGACAGATCCACGGCGACGCCAAGGTCGATCTTCTTCATCACGCGGCGCGCAAAAGCGTGAGGCTCGAACCAGGCGTTGAGCGCAGGCTCCGCCTTGCAGGCCTGGGCAAGCGCGCGGATCAGGCGGACAGTCGTATCGCTTCCAGGACTCCAGGCATTGATATCGGCGTCGTCAACGATCGTAGCCGCCGCGACTTCCGCCTGGGCCTGCGCCATATTGTGGGCCATGGCGCGGCGCATGCCCCGCAGCGGCTCGGCGGCTTCCGTCTCGCTGAGAATGCGCGCGACGCGCTCGATGTCCTGCGTCGTAATCACCCCGTCCGCGCCGGAGGGCGTCACCATGGCGAGATCGACGTTCAGCTTGCGCGCAAGCGCTCTTACGGCAGGCGTCGCCCGCACCGCTCCGCCGACGTGGCCGACTGAGATCGGCTGGTCGCGGACGACCCCGGAACCCTGCTGAACGGCGCCGACCACTGACCCGGTGTCCTCTCCCGCGCCCTCGAAACCCACTAGCGGCGCGCCGATGCGGATTACGTCGCCCGCCGAGGCGAACAGCCGCTCGATGCGGCCTCCCTGAGGCGATGGAATTTCGACGACCGCCTTGGCGGTTTCAACGGCCACGAGCGGCTGATCGACTTTAACGTCCTCACCGGCGGCGACGCGCCATTCGACGAGTTCGGCCTCCTGCAAACCCTCTCCGAGATCGGGAAGACGAAAGATGTTCATGACGCCTCCATCACTTGCCGAACGCCGTCGATGATGCGGTCCACGCTCGGAATATATTGCTTCTCCAGCTTCGCCAGCGGCACGACCACGTCATAGCCGGTGACCCGCTTGATGGGCGCCAGCAGCGAGTAGAGGGCGCGCTCAGCGATTTCGGCGGCGACCTCGGCGCCAAAGCCCGCCGTGCGCGGCGCCTCGTGAACGATGACGCAGCGTCCGGTCTTTTCGACGGAGCGCAGGATCGTTTCCACGTCGAGAGGCTTCAGCGTGGCGACGTCGATCACTTCGATCATCACGCCTTCTTCTTCGAGCTTTTCGGCGGCGGCGAGCGTTTCGGGCACCATCGCGCCCCAGGTGACGACCGTCGCGTCGGCGCCTTCGCGCAGGATGAAGCAGGCGTCGAGCGGCAACTCCACGCCGTCGTCCTCGACCTCCTGACGGAAGAGACGATAGAGGCGCGTGGGCTCAAGAAAGATCACCGGATCGGGATCGCGCACAGACGCCAGCAGCAGCCCGTAGGCTCGGGCAGGAGAAGAGGGTGCGACGACGCGGAGCCCCGGCATGTGAGCGAACATCGCCTCCGGACTTTCGGAATGATGCTCGGGCGCGTGAATGCCGGCGCCGCACGGCGAGCGCAGCACCATTGGACAGGTCAGCCGCCCGCGCGTGCGATTGCGCATGCGGGACGCGTGATTGATGATTTGGTCGATCGCCGGATAGATGAAACCGGAAAACTGGATTTCGGCGACGGGCTTCAGCCCCATCGCCGCCATGCCGACCGCAACGCCTGCGATTCCGCCTTCGGCCAAGGGCGTGTCGATCACCCGCTCGCGCCCGAAGCGCGCCTGCAGGCCGTTCGTGGCGCGAAACACGCCGCCATTGACGCCGATGTCCTCGCCAAGCAGGAGGACGTCCTTGTCTTCGCTCATTGCGCGCGCGAGCGCGAGATTGACCGCTTCGACAAGAGTGATTTCAGACATGACCGTTTCCGTTGCCATTCGCGCTGCGTTGGGCAAATCGGCGCGCTTCTTCCCGCTGCCACTGCAGGGTATCCGGGAGCTTTGCGTAGAGATGTTCGAACATGGCGTCGCAGTTCAGCGGCGAGGCGTTCAAATAGGCCGCAACCTCGCGATCGACCTCTTCCGCACATTCTTTATGAAGCTCCGCCTCTTGCTCTTTCGACCAGGCGCCTTCGCTCACGAGGTAGGCGCGCAGCCGAGCGATCGGCTCGCGCGTCCACTGCGCGCGCACGACTTCGGGATCGCGATAGCGCGATGCGTCGTCGGCGGTGGTGTGATCTCCAAGGCGATAGGTGAGCGCTTCGATCAGCGTCGGTCCGCCGCCCGATCGCGCCTTGTCGATCGCCCGGCGCACCACTTCGTGAACCGCAATGACGTCATTGCCGTCGACCTGGCGCCCCTCTATGCCGGCGGCGACGGCCTTTTGCGCGAGAGTCTCCGCCGCGCTCTCCAGTTCGCGCGGCGTCGAGATCGCCCAGCCGTTATTGTTGATGATAAAAACAACAGGCGTCTTCCAGACTCCCGCCATGTTCAACGCTTCGTAAAAGGCGCCATTGGAAGTGCCGCCGTCGCCGATGAACGTGACGACGACGCGATCCTCCTTCCGCGCCATCAACGCGTAAGCCGCGCCGACCGCCTGCGGGGCCTGCGTGGCGACGGGGACGCAGTTTGGGAAGTCGCTGCGCGCATTTTTGAAGTCGCTGCCGCGCTCGTCGCCGCCCCAATAGAGCAGACATTCGGACATCGCCATGCCGCGATAGAATTGCGCCGCATGATCTCGATAGGACGGCACGAGCACGTCGCGTTCTTCCATCGCCGCGGCCGCCCCGACGCCGATCGCTTCCTGGCCGAGCGCCGACGCGAAGGTGCCCAGCTGACCGGTGCGTTGAAGACTGATCGCCTTGTTGTCGAAGATTCTGGTTCGCGTCATCGCGCGATAGAATCTGACCAGTCGCTCGATGTCCTTCGCCGACTTGCTGGCCGCCTTGCTGATCTCGCCGCTCGGCGACAACAGCTGAACAAGATCCATGTGGAGATCGAAGCCCATCTCAATGTTTCCCATCGCCCCGCTCCTGATGAGCGAAGTAGCGCAGCGATAGGCGACGTCACGGCTCTGCGACATTTTTTTTGGCGATTTTCCGGCGCCGCAGCGCAGGAAAAGGGGCTCGACTGCGGGCTTGACTGTATGGCCGGTTGTCCAATTTACCGATCATGCCCGCCAAATCGGAAATCGATCCTTTCTCATTTCGAGACGAATTTGGCCCCGCGAAGATCGTCCATATCTGGTCGCCCTCGGTCAAACTACGCGCCGTCGTCGTCATCGATAATGTCGCCGCTGGTCCCGCCATCGGCGGCACACGTATGGCGCCGGACGTCAGCGTCACGGAGTGCTTCCGACTCGCCCGGGCGATGACTTTGAAGAACGCGGCATGCGGATTGCCGCATGGCGGCGCAAAATCCGTGATTTTCGGCGATCCCGATATGGCGCAGGCCGACAAAGAACGGCTCATTCGCGTGTTCGCCAAATCCATTGAGCAGCTCGTCGACTATATTCCCGGACCCGACATGGGCACGGACGAGACGGCGATGGCCTGGGTGCATGACGAAATCGGCCGAGCGGTCGGCCTCCCGGCTGAAATTGGCGGCATTCCTCTCGATGAAATCGGAGCCACGGGTTTTGGCGTCATGATCGCCGCGTGCGCAGCTGCGCCCTTCGCCGATGTTTCGCTAAGCGGAGCGCGCATCGTCGTGCAGGGGTTTGGCGCCGTGGGCATACATGCTGCGCGGTTTCTGGCCAGCAAAGGCGCACGAATGGTCGGCGTATCCGACAGCCGCGGCGCAGTGGCTGACGCGGATGGGCTCGATATAGAGGCGCTCGCCGCGTTGAAGCGCCAGGGCAAGAGCGTCGGCGATCTGGAGCGCGCACGCGCCGTCGACCCTGAGTCGCTCATCGCCTTGCCTTGCGAGATCTTCATTCCGGCTGCGCGCCCGGACGTGCTGCGCGCGGACAATGTCGACATGCTCGACTGTAAATTGGTGGTGCAGGGCGCGAATATTCCCGCCACCGCCGAAGCGGAACGCATGATGTTCGCGCGGGGAATCGTCAGCGTCCCGGATTTCATCGCCAACGCCGGCGGCGTGATCTGCGCGAGCATTGAATACAGCGGCGGCGGCGAAGCGGCGGCCTTCGCGGCGATAGAGGAAAAAATCGGGCGCAACACGCGGCTCTCGCTGGAGCGGTCGCGGGCCGAGAGCGTTTCTCCTATCGACGCCGCGATGGAACTTTCGACCGACCGGCTGCGCAAGATCATGCAACTGAGGCGCTGGGGCTAACCCGGACGCTCGATCGCCATCGCGGTCGCTTCTCCGCCGCCGATGCAGAGCGCCGCCACGCCCCTTTTTAGACCCTTAGCCTCCAGAGCGGCAAGAAGCGTGACGATGATACGTGCGCCAGACGCGCCGATCGGATGGCCAAGGGCGCAGGCGCCGCCACGGACATTGACCTTCTCATGCGGCAAGTCCAGTTCGCGCATCGCCGCCATGGCGACGACGGCGAATGCTTCATTGATCTCAAAGAGGTCAACGTCGTTCGCCGCCCAGCCCACCCGGTCCAGGAGTTTGCGGATCGCTTCGATCGGCATGACGGAAAAGCGGCTCGGAGCGCCCGCGACCGTGACGTAGCCGCGAATGACGGCGAGCGGCGTCGCGCCGGCGCGCTCGGCCTCGTCGACGCGCATCAGGGCGAGCGCCGCCGCGCCGTCCGATATCGCGCTGGCGTTGGCGGCGGTGATCGTGCCGTCCTCCCTGAAGGCCGGCTTGAGTCGGGCGATATCCTGCGCCTTGGCTTTGCCGGGCAGCTCGTCGCTGGCGATGACTCGCGCGTTGGCGCCTTTGCCGAGCGTTATTGGCGCGATCTCCTGCGCGAAAGAGTCGTCGGCCGTCGCGCCTTGAGCGCGCGCCAGCGACGTCGACGCATATTGGTCCTGCATCTCGCGGGTAAATTGATACTCCGTCGCGCAATCCTCCGCGAAGGAGCCCATCAGCCGACCTTTTTCGTAGGCGTCCTCGAGACCATCCAGAAACATGTGATCGAGGACCTTGCGGTGTCCCATTCGATAACCGGTGCGCGCGCGATCGAGCAGATAAGGCGCGTTGCTCATGCTCTCCATACCGCCGGCGACCGCGACCCGCGCGCCTCCAACGGCGAGCTGATCGCTCGCGAGCATCACCGCCTTCATGCCAGAGCCGCACATCTTGTTGATGGTGACGGCGCCCGTCGTCTCAAGCAACCCGGCGCCGAGTGCCGCCTGCCGCGCTGGGGCCTGGCCAAGGCCTGCCGAAAGGACACAGCCCATGACGACTTCATCTATGTCGTTCGGCGCCAGGCCGGCGCGGGTCACGGCCGCCTCGATGGCGTGCGCGCCGAGCTGCGGCGCGGAGACGTCCTTCAACTCGCCCAGAAACGCGCCGATGGGGGTGCGCGCGACGCCGACGATGGCGACCGGTGCGGCAGCGCTCATGACAATCTCCTCATCGGCTGGCGAGCTAACCCCTCCAAGCAAAATATGGGGTTGAATCCCAACTTTTGAACGCCGGGAGGGGCGTGTCGTCCCCGGCGAGAATACCTTCGACGGTTTCGTCGCTCACAGCGTCGAGCCGGTCCGGCGACCATGTCGGGCGGCGGTCCTTGTCGATGATCGCGGCCCGGATGCCTTCATAAAGATCGTGGGTCGCCAGCATCCGGCACGCCGCCTTGAATTCATTCGTCAGACACGTCTCGACGTCAGCCGCTCCCGCGGCGCACAGCAGCAATGCGCGCGTCACTTTCAGCGCCGTCGGCGACTTCGCGCTGATGTCCTCCGCCGCGCGCAAGGAGAATTCCGATCCTTCGCGCTCGAAGGCGTCGACCACGTCTGCGACGTTCTCATGCGCCGTCGCTGCAGCGAGCAACGGCCTGTGCAGCGAGAGCCGGCCGATACCTGGATGGCGGGCGAAGCGCCGCAGTGCAACATCGACGTCTTCGGCGGCTCCTATCGTCGCGAGCCTGCCGATCAGCGGCGCAATGTCCTCCGCGTGAATTAGAACATCCGCAAGATCGGCCTCTATCGCGTCCGCCGCCGCCACCGACGTCGCCGAAAGCGCCAGATAGGCGCCGATTTCGTGCGCTCTCGAAAGAAGCCAAGTCGCGCCAACGTCAGGAAAGAATCCGATGCCGACCTCCGGCATCGCGACGCGGCTTCGCTCCGTGACCACTCGCCGGTTGCCATGCGCAGATATGCCCACGCCGCCACCCATCACGATGCCGTCCATGATCACGACATAGGGTTTGGGAGAGGAGGCGATGCGGGCGTTCAGCTCATATTCCTCGCGCCAAAAGTCGGCGAACAGCCGCTTTTGCGAGGCCTTCAGCTCGTAGAGACTCCTCACGTCGCCGCCGGCGCACAGACCGCGATCGCCGGCGCCCGTGACGAGCACGGCGCTGACGCCGGGATCGGTCCCGAAGTCGTCGAGCGCGCGCCGGAACTCGCGCACCATCGGCAGCGTCAGCGTGTTGAGCGCCTGTGGTCTGTTGAGGAGGATGCGTCCGAGACGGCCCTCGCGTGAAGCGATGAGATCCATCAATTCACTTCAGTAATGAGCGCGCGATGATGACGCGCATGATTTCATTCGTTCCTTCGAGAATCTGATGAACGCGCAGATCGCGAACGATCTTTTCGACTCCATATTCGCTTAAATATCCGTAGCCGCCATGCAATTGCAGCGCCTCATTGGCGACCGCGAAGCCGGCGTCGGTCACGACGCGCTTGGCCATAGCGCATAGTGTCGTGGCGCCGGGCGCCTTGGCGTCAAGCGCCGCCGCCGCGCGCCAAAGGAAAGTGCGCGAGACTTCAAGCTGCGTGGCCATGTCCGCGAGCCGAAATTGCAGCGCCTGGAATTCATCGAGCGCGCGTCCGAACGCCTTGCGGCTCGCCATGTAGCGCAGACTATGGTCAAAAGCCGATTGAGCCCCGCCAAGCGAACAGGCGGCGATGTTCAGGCGCCCGCCGTCGAGCGCCGCCATAGCGATCTTGAATCCGTCGCCCTCGCGTCCGATGAGATTTTCGGCCGGCACGCGACAGTCATCAAGGATCACGGCCCGCGTCGGCTGCGCGTTCCACCCCATTTTTCGCTCAAGCGCGCCGAAACTCAAGCCCAGAGCGCCACCCTCGATGACGAAGGCCGAAATGCCTTGCGGCCCCGACTCGCCGGTGCGCGCCATGACCACGTAGAGATGGTCGGCGCCGCCCGCGCCAGCGCCTGAGATGAACTGTTTCGCGCCATTCAAGACGTAGTGATCGCCGCTACGCTTTGCATGCGTGCGTAGCGCCGCCGCATCCGAACCGCTGCCCGATTCCGTAAGACAGTAGCTCGAGAGAACCTCCATCGTCGCGAGCTTTGGCAGCCATGTGTCGATCTGGCGCTCCGTTCCGAAAGCGTCGATCAGGCCCGCGCACATATTGTGAATCGAGAGATAAGCGGCGATCGTCGGACAACCCATTGCGAGCGCTTCGAAGATCAGCACGCCGTCAAAGCGCGTCAGCCCCGCGCCGCCGGACGCCTCTCGCACATTGATGGCCGCCATGCCGAGCGCCGCCGCATCGCGCAGCGTGTCCACCGGAAGCACATGCTCGCGGTCCCAGTCGAGAGCAAAGGGCGCAAGCCGATCGCGTCCGAAGTCTCGCGCCATTTCACGAATGGCTTCTTGCTCGGCGCTCAATTCGAAATAGGACGACATTCGGCCATTCACCGCAATTGTTGACGTTAATCTGTCGCGGCGAAGCTTTTTGACAAGTCAGCGTCGCGAAGGGGCTTCGATCGGATTGCTGCACCTCGCGGCATAGGCCTGCGCCACGCGGCTCGCCGGCGTACGCTTTAATTCGCGGCAAGCGAAGGCCCCCGCCTCCAAAAGGCGGTCGAGCGACACGCCGGTTTCAAGGTCCATTCGCTCAAGCATATAAACGACGTCCTCGGTCGCGACATTTCCGGCGGCGCCGGGCGCGAAAGGACATCCGCCAAGACCGGCGACTGAACTGTCGACGACGCTGACGCCGACTTCGAGGCAAGCGAAAATATTGGCGAGCGCCTGTCCGTAGGTGTCGTGAAAATGCACCGCGATCTTGTCGAGCGGCGCGACGCGCGCCACTCTTTCGACCATTCGGCGGGCTTGCAGCGGCGCGCCGACGCCGATCGTATCGCCGAGGGAGACCTCGAAGCAGCCCATATCGAGGAGCGCGCCGGCGACCGACGCCACTCGGCCGCTATCGACCTCTCCTTCGTACGGACAGCCCAAGACGCAGGAAACATAGCCGCGGGCCATGACGCCGTATCGCCTGGATTCCGCAACGACTTTGGCATATCGCGTGAGACTTTCCTCGATCGAGCAATTGATATTGCGCTTTGAAAACGTCTCCGATGCCGCTGCGAACACGGCGATCTCGTCCGCCCCGGCCGCAAGCGCCGCCGCGAGCCCGCGCAGGTTTGGAACCAGCACGCTCAGCCGCACATTTTGCCTTGGCGTAAGCGCAAGAGTCTCATCCGTGTGCGCCATCTGCGGCACGGCCGTAGGGGAGACGAAACTTCCGGCTTCTATGCGCGATAGCCCCGCGACCGCAAGACGACTGATGAGTTCGGCCCGAATCTGCGGCGACAGCGTCAACGTCTCATTCTGCAGGCCGTCGCGTGGGCCGACTTCAACGATGCTGACGCGCGCAGGAAGGCTCATGCCACGTCCTTTCGCAGGATCGTGACGAGTTCGGCGCCCTCGATCGCCATGTCGCCCTCTTCGCAGGCGACGCTCTCCACCACGCCGTCATGCGGCGCAGCAAGAGGGATCTCCATTTTCATCGCCTCCAGAACCAAGAGGGTCTCGCCCTTGCTAACGGCGTCGCCAGACTTCACCGCGACTCGCGTGACGGTCGCCGGCATCGGGGCCAGCACGCGCTCGTTCAATGGTTCTTCACCTTGCGACGACGTCGCCGCTTCCACCCAGTTGATGACATAGTTCCTGCCGCCAAGAATGACGACGACGCCGTCATCCAGGCCGACTGTTGAGACCTCGTGCTTAACCCCGTCCACAAGCAGCGAGAGGCGACCGCCGACGCTTTGAACTTCCACCGCCGTGACGGCGTCGCCAAAGCTCAGCAGGAAGCCGCCGTCCTGCGGACGCATGATTTGTGCAGCAAGCGTCCGGCCCGCCTGCGTGACCCTGAGGTCATGATCGGCACGCTCATAGAGTCGCCATGCGTCCGCTCCGGCCCAGGGCGACCAATCGTCGCCGACCGCGCGACTCGCTTCAAGCGCCACGCGCCGCGCGTCGGCCAGGAAAACCGCGCTCGCCGCCGAAAGAAGGACGCGGTCCGAATCCGTGCTCGGAGCAGCGGGGCACGTCAGCATAGCGATATTGTTCCCGACGTATTCCGTGTCGTAATCGCCGGCCGCCATCCCGTCGCTTTTGGAGATGGCCCGCAGCAGATCGAGATTTGTGGCGACGCCAACGATCTCGACCTCCTCCAGCCCCGCCTGCAATCGACGCAACGCCTGCTCGCGATTTTCGCCGAAGACGATGAGTTTCGCCAACAGCGAATCGTAATAGGGCGTGACGCGATCGCCGGCGCGAACGCCCGAGTCGATGCGCAAGAAAGGCGCTTCCCGCGGCCCGCGAAAATAGGCGATCTCGCCAACCGACGGCATAAACCCGCGAGCAGGATCTTCCGCGCAGATCCGCGCTTCAATTGCGCAGCCGCTCATCCTCAGATCGTCCTGCGTCAAGGGGAGCGGCGCGCCACAGGCGACGCGCAGCTGCCATTCGACGAGGTCCTGCTTCGAGACCATCTCGGTGACGGGATGTTCGACCTGAAGCCGCGTGTTCATTTCGAGAAAATAGAAGTGGTCTTCTCCGACAAGAAATTCGACCGTGCCTGCGCCGGTGTAGCCCGCCGCATGCGCGGCGCGGATCGCCGCGTCGCTCATCTGCGCTCGTAACGAGGGCGTCAGACCGGGCGCAGGCGTCTCTTCAATAATCTTTTGGTGGCGGCGCTGCATCGAACAGTCGCGCTCAAGGAAAGAAACGACGCCGCCGAGCGAATCCGCGAATATCTGGATTTCGACGTGCTTATAGCCGGAGAAATATTTCTCGATGAACAGCGCGTCATCGCCGAAGGCGGCGCGCGCTTCACGCCGCGCGCTTTCGATCGCCGATGACAATTCTTCCGGCGCGCGCACGATGCGCATGCCCCTGCCGCCGCCGCCGGCGGACGCCTTCACGAGCACTGGAAGGCCGATGGCGCGCGCCGCTTCGAACAATTCAGCGTCTTCGCCCCCGGATGAACCCGGCGCCACAGGCACCCCTGCTCGCATCATCGCGGCCTTGGCCTCGCTCTTGGAGCCAAGAAGCCGCATCGCGTGGGGCGGAGGCCCGACGAAGATCAGTCCGTTCGCAGCACAGGCTTCGGCGAAGTCCGCATTCTCGGCCAGGAATCCGTAGCCCGGATGTATGGCGTCCGACCCGGAACGATGCGCAATTTCGATGATCTTCCCGATCGACAGATAGCTGTCGCGCGCCGGCGCGGGTCCGAGAAGATAGGCTTCATCCGCAAGTTCGACATGCAGCGCGTGCGCGTCGACTTCGGAATAGACGGCGACCGACGTGACGCCCAATCTTTTCGCGGTGCGCATGATTCGGCAAGCGATCTCGCCGCGGTTCGCGATGAGGAGCTTGCGCATCATCTCACTCGGCCGCGATCCAGTGTGGCGCTCGTTTTTCAAGAAAGGCCGAAAGACCTTCCTGCGCCTCCGCGCTCGATCGCCTTGCGGCGAGACGATGCGCGGCCTCGCGCAAGAGTTCTGCGTCCACGCCGTGGCCGTGGCATTCCGCGAAGAAGCTCTTCACATCCGCCTGCGCGCCAGGCGCCCCGCGCAACACGTCCGCGACGATCGCCGCATGCGCCAAATTGACCTCCAACCTTGGCGCCACACGGTGGACGAGACCCAATTTCTGCGCCTCCGCGGCGGAAAATCGCTCCGCCGTCAAAGCATATCGGCGCAGCTGCCGAAGGCCTATGGCCCGGATGAGAAAGGGTGCGACGATCGCCGGAAGCAGGCCCAGCCGCACTTCATTGAGCGAGAATGACGCGTCGTCGGCGGCGACGACGATATCGCAACACGCGAGCAGACCGACGCCTCCGCCGACGACGACGCCCTTAGCCAGAGCGATCGTCGGCTTTGACACGGTGTCCAGAGCGTGCAGCATTCGGGCGAGCGCCAAAGCGTCCTGTTCATTGGCGCTCGATGAACGCTGCGTGACGCGGATCATCGAGCCGATGTCGCCGCCGGCGCAAAAATAGTCTCCCGCGCCCTCGACCGTAATGATGCGGACGTCGGCTCGCGCATCCAACCCCTCGAGCGCTTCCTTCAGAGAGCCAATGAGCTCATAGTCGAGCGCGTTGCGCTTGTCTGGACGGTTCAGCGTCAAAGTCGCAACGCCATTTGCATCAACCGATTGCAGCAAAGTTATCATAGAACATGACTCACATGCGAAACAGGCCAAAGCGCGTTTCTTCGATCGGCGCCCTCAGCGCGAAGGATAGCGCCAAACCGACAATCCGTCTCGTGTCGAGCGGGTCGATGACGCCGTCGTCCCAGAGCCGGGCGCTGGAATAAAGCGGCAGGCTCTGGCGCTCATATTGCTCACGAATCGGGCGCGCGAAGTCTTCTTCCTCTTCTTCCGAGAAAGGCTTCTGCTGTTTATCCATGGCCTCGCGCTTGACGCGCGTCAGCACGCTCGCGGCCTGCTCCCCGCCCATGACGCCGATGCGCGCGCCCGGCCACATCCACAAAAATCGCGGCGAGTAGGCGCGTCCGCACATGGCGTAGTTGCCGGCGCCAAAACTGCCGCCGACGATGATCGAGAGCTTCGGCACCGCGGCCGTCGCGACGGCCGTCACCATTTTGGCTCCCTCCTTGGCGACGCCGGCGCTTTCGTACTTCGCCCCGACCATGAAGCCCGTCGTATTGTGCAAAAAGAGCAGCGGTATTTTTCGTCGCGCGCAAAGCTCGATGAAATGCGCGCCCTTTTGCGCGCTCTCGGGAAACAAGACGCCATTGTTGGCCACGATCCCGACAGGATAACCATAGATGTGCGCGAAACCTGTCACCAGCGTCGGGCCATACAGCTTGCGGAATTCTTCGAATTCGCTGGCGTCGACAAGACGCGCAATCACCTCCCGTATGTCGAACTGCTTGCGGGGATCCTGCGGCAGCAGACCGTAAATCTCGGCGGGATCGTAGTAAGGCTCCGCAGGCTTTCTCACCGGAACTGTTATCGCGCCGGAAGGTCCGAGATTGCCGACAATATCTCGTGCGATCTGCAGGGCATGCGCGTCATTCTCAGCGCAATGATCGGCAACGCCTGAACGGCGACAGTGAACGTCGGCGCCGCCGAGCTCCTCGGCGGTCACAACTTCGCCCGTCGCCGCTTTGACGAGAGGCGGACCCGCAAGAAATATCGCGCCTTCGTTGCGCACGATAATCGTTTCATCGCTCATCGCCGGAACATAGGCGCCTCCGGCGGTACACGAACCCATGACGACGGCGATCTGCGCAATGCCGCGCGAAGACATCGTGGCCTGATTGTAAAAAATCCGGCCGAAATGATCCCGGTCCGGAAAAACATCCTCCTGGCTCGTCAGATTGGCGCCGCCCGAGTCGACGAGATAGAGACAGGGCAAGTTGTTCTGAGCGGCGATCTCTTGCGCGCGAAGATGCTTCTTCACAGTCAAAGGAAAATAGACGCCGCCTTTAACCGTCGCATCATTGGCCACGATCATACATTCGCGGCCGCGCACTCGCCCTATGCCGGCGACGACTCCGGCCGCTGCGACACGCCCGTCGTACATGCCGTGGGCGGCAAATGGCGCGATTTCGAGAAAGGGCGAGAAGGGATCGACAAGCGCGTCGATGCGCTGACGCGCGAGCATTTTACCGCGCGCGAGATGCCGCTTACGCGCTTGCTCGCCGCCACCCGCTCGAATATCCGCCGCGATCCCCTTCAACTCGGCGACGCGATCGGTCATCACTTGGTGATTGTTGGCGAAATCGGCGTCTTTCGGATGAACAAGGCTATCGATGCGGGGCATATCCTTAATCCAAAGTCAGGCTGTCTCCTGAAAGAGTTCGCGCCCAATCAACATGCGGCGGATTTCGCTTGTTCCCGCGCCGATCTCGTAAAGCTTGGCGTCGCGCAATAATCTTCCCGTCGGATATTCGTTCATATAGCCGTTGCCGCCAAGGCACTGAATGGATTCAAGCGCCATCCATGTCGCGCGTTCAGCGGCGAAAAGTATCGCGCTCGCGGCATCCTTCCTCGTCACGCGGCCGCGATCGCACGCCTTCGCGACCGCATAGACATAGGCGCGCGTGGCCGTGACCGCCGTGTACATGTCGGCGAGCTTGCCCTGCATAAGCTCGAACTCGCCGATCGGCTGACCGAACTGTTTGCGCTCGTGCACATAGGGGAGCACGACGTCCATGCAGGCCTGCATGATTCCAAGCGGACCGCCCGCAAGCACCGCGCGCTCGTAATCCAGCCCGCTCATCAGCACATTGACTCCGCGCTCGGGGAGGCCGAGCACGTTTTCTTCGGGAACCTCGCAGTCCTCGAATACGAGTTCGCATGTGTTGGAGCCGCGCATGCCAAGCTTGTCGAGCTTCGCGCTAGATGAAAATCCGGCAAAGACGCGCTCGACGATGAAGGCGGTTATGCCATGCGGACCGGCGCCCGGATCGGTTTTGGCATAGACGATCACGACGTCGGCGTCGGGACCGTTCGTCACCCACATCTTGCTTCCGTTCAGGACATAACGATCGCCGCGCTTCACCGCGCTAAGCCTCATGTCCGTGACGTCTGATCCGGCGCCAGGCTCCGACATCGCCAGCGCGCCGACATGCCGACCAGAGACGAGATTCGGCAGATATCGCCGCTTCTGTTCTTCCGAGCCGTTACGATGGATTTGATTGACGCAAAGGTTGGAATGGGCGCCATAGGACAATCCGACCGACGCCGAGGCGCGGCTGATTTCCTCCATCGCCAGCACATGTTCCAGATAACCCATGCCCGCGCCGCCATATTGCTCATGCACGGTCAGACCGAGCGCGCCGAGCGCGCCGAGCTTGGGCCAAAGATCCGGAGGAAAAGCGTTTTGCGCATCGATCTGCTGCGCCTGCGGAGCGATTTCCGCCGTCGCGAAGGCTTCGGTCGCGCTGCGCACGCGGTCGGCCACATCGCCGAGATCGAAGTCAAGAGTAGGCGTCCAATGGCGCATGCGCATCCTCCGACGGCGCACCAAGATAGAGCCTATATTTCTCGAATCGGCGAAGTTTCAAGTTGGCGCGCGCTTGCGCGGCCCTGTTTGGCGCGAGGCGATCGCTGGCTATCCGACGACGCCCGGCTGGGCGTCGAGCACCTGCTGGTCGACGAAGGGGACAAACCGGCTGAAGTTCGCCTCGAACATTCCGATCAGCCTTTTCGCCATCTGGTCAAAATCTTCGCGCGAGGACCACGTCTGAACAGGATCCAGCATTTTCGAGTCGACGCCCAGCGCGGACGTCGGCACGCACAGACCAAAGGATGGATCCGTCCGGCAGTCGGCTTGCGCGAGGGAGCCGTCGAGCGCGCCCTGAAGCAAGGCGCGCGTCGCCGCGATCGGCATCCGACGTCCGATCCCATAGGGTCCGCCCGACCAACCGGTGTTCACCAGCCAGCAGTTCGCTTGGCTGGAACAGATAAACTCGCGCAGCAGGTCGGCGTATTCCGTCGGCCGGCGTGGCATGAAGGGTGCGCCAAAGCAGGCGGAGAACGTCGCCTGGGGCTCTATGACGCCACGCTCGGTCCCCGCGACTTTCGCGGTGTAGCCGGACAGAAAATGATACATCGCCTGTGCGGGCGTGAGACGCGCGATCGGCGGCAGCACGCCAAATGCGTCACACGTCAGCATCACGATGTTCCGGGGATGACTCGCGCGACGCGTCTTCGACGCATTGGAGATGAAGTCGAGCGGATAAGCGATCCGCGTGTTTTCGGTTTTCGAATCGTCGTCGAAGTCGAACCGACCGGCGCCGTGATCATACGACACATTCTCGAGGATCGCGCCCCGACGATGAGAGGCGGCGTAGATATCGGGCTCGGAGTGTTGTGCGAGCCGGATCGCCTTGGCGTAGCAGCCGCCTTCAAAGTTAAAGAGACCGTTCTCGTCCCACCCATGCTCGTCGTCGCCAATTAGGCTGCGCGTCGGATCGGCGGAAAGCGTCGTCTTGCCTGTCCCAGAAAGCCCGAAGAACACCGCCGATCCACCCTCGCCGTCATTGACGGCGCAATGCATCGGCAACACGCCTTTCGCGGGTAGAACATAGTTGAGATAGGTGAAGATCGACTTCTTGATCTCTCCCGCATATTGGGTGCCGCCGATGAGCACGACGCCTCTCGATAAGTCCATAGCGATCACCGTGCTGGAGCGGCAACCGTGGCGTGAGGGGTCAGCCTGGAATGAAGGCAAGTCCAGAACCGTTAGTTGCGGCTCGAAACCGCACGCGCTCTCAGCCGGAGTGAAAAGATGCCGCGCAAAGAGCGAATGCCAAGCGTATTCGGTTAGAACGCGAATATTGAGCTGATGCGCTGGCGCTGCGCAGGCATAAAGATCCTGAGCGAAGAGCGTCATTCGACGCGCGTGCGTCAACATGTCTTGACGCAGCCGGACAAATTGCTCTGGCGTCATCGAGAGATTGTTGTCCCACCAGATCGTCGGTTCGGTCAAAGCGTTGCAGACGATAAACTTATCATTCGGCGATCGCCCCGTGTGAGCGCCGGTTTCCACGACCAGTCCGCCCGTCGAGGATGCGACTCCCTCCCCGCATCGGATCGCTTCGCCGTAGAGTTCGCTTGTCCCGTAATTCCGGCGAGCCTGTGTGGAGAGGTCTAAGTCTTCGATCGCACAATCCCCGACGTCGTCTACTCGCCACATCGTTGTGTTCGCCATCCCGAGATTTTCCTCTCCGGCTCGCTAACATGCGACGCGAAATGCGTCTGACGCGCCAGCTAAACGCAAGCACATTTTTGGAAATAAAGCGTAAATCATTCAAATCAAGCCGCCGTAGACGTTCCGCTAAAATGCATGCGGACAGCGACGCCCAAGGCTCAACAAAGAGGTCTGCCGAACGCATCAGCCCAATTGCGACCTGCGAAGTTCTGGCTTTTCCGCGATTGGAACAACGACGACGTCAGCGGGTTGAGCCGAGGCTCGAACAATTTCGAGGATGGAGGCAAGAATGGCGACGCCAGAACTGGAGCGCATCCGACAATCGGACCGCCCGATCAGCGAAACTGCTGCGGTCATGGGCGACAAAGCAATGGCGGCGGCCGACCGAGTCGGACAACGCATCAATCAGACAATGGAACAAGCCGGATCGGCGATATCGATGGTGCAGGAGAAGGGCAGCGAAGTTGCCGGACGCGCCGGCGACGTGATCGGCAACTTTCGGCAAGCCATTGAGACGTCGGCGCGTAGTCAGCCAACGACGACTGTGCTCATGGCGGTGGCTGTGGGATTCATGCTGGGCGCGATGTGGAATTCGGGCAGCAACTATCCGCGCGACTAAGTTTGGCGGACGAATGATGGCCGGCGCATGAGCGTCGGCCATGTTCAGTTTCAATCCAGCGCGCCAGGGTCTTGCCGCACCTCAGATGGTAAGGCGCTGGGCCAATCATCGGCTTGAAGCGCCGGTAGGGCGTCGAACTCCTTCCCAGACATCTTACTGTGCGCAAAACCGCCTGTGAACTCTATGTTCGCCGGATCGACGGCGCGCAGCGTCTCACCGACGTCGCCCAGTCCATATTGGGCGATGACCACATAGGCGAGACCGCGATGATCGCGTTTCAGCATCAGATCGATGACGACGCCGAGTTTTTCGCTGCTCGCGTCTATGACATTGGCGCCAACGGCCGCCGATGCAGAAAAGAGCGTGGGCGCGTTGCCCGCCTGGCTGCTCTTGCGCACGGCCTTGATGCTTCCGTCCTCATGCCTCGCCTGCCTGCCTAACCACCGCCACACTCCAATCAAGTTGATCGCTGTCAGGAAAAGGTTGGTGAGCAGGAGATTGCTCTGGTGGGTGTAGGTCGCCGTCAAGCTCCAGGCGACGGAGCCGATTGCAAACACGACGAAGCCCCAGCCCGTGACGCGCGCGCCGGCGTTGGCGGCCGTCATCATCGCGGCGATCATTGTTGCGGCTGGCGCGATCCAGCCTAACGCCCATTCCCACATAAATGACTGCCAATGCCCCCCACCCAACCGCCGTTCGCCAGCCGCCGTTCGTACGGTCCGCCTAAAACGCGCCGGCAGACACGCTGTTCCGACAGACGCCGGGCGCGGGGGCGCACTCGCCTCGCCCTCGCCGTTCCCCGCCCACCCTGTCCAATTGTTCATAATGCCGGAACAAAGGTGCTCAACCCGAGTTTGTTCAGGGAGACCGAAAAGCAATGAAATCGGCAAGGCTTGAGGTGGGGCATGATGTCAGTTCCAAGTCATCTGTTTTGCTTCTCTCATCTTCGTTGGAATTTCGTTTATCAGCGACCACAACATCTTCTCAGTCGAGCAGCTAGAAACCTCGGCGTCTTCTACGTCGAAGAGCCCATCTTTTCTCATGATGAAGCAGGCGTAAAACTCCAAAGGGATGAAGCCTGCGGCGTTGTTGTCGTGACGCCAGTTCTTCCAGAAGGCCTCTCAGCAGACGAAATCACGAACGCGCAACACCGCGTCGTGGACAACTTGCTGGCGCAGGTGCGGCCTTCGCGATGGGTCGGTTGGTACTATACGCCCATGGCGCTTCGATTTACCCGGCATCTCTCTCCCAACCTGCGCGTCTATGACAATATGGATGAACTTTCCGCGTTCGCTGGAGCGCCGCAAGGGATTCTCGATCTCGAACGAGAGCTGATGGCCAACTGCGATCTCATGTTCGTCGGCGGACAGAGCCTGTACGAATCCAAACGTAAAAGGCACGACAACATTCACGTTTTCCCGAGCAGCGTCGACGCCGCTCACTTCAAGAGCGCGCGGCAGCCTGGCGTGGATCCCGACGATCAAAGGGAGATTCCGCATCCCCGCATCGGGTTCTTTGGCGTGATCGACGAACGCATGGATATGGATATCGTCGCCGGCATCGCGGCGCTGCGGCCGCAGTGGCAATTGGTGATGATCGGTCCCACCGCGAAGATCAGCCCGCAATCTCTGCCCCGCGCCGAAAACATCCATTGGCTGGGCTGCAAACAGTACCAAGCGCTTCCGAACTATCTATCCGGATGGGACGTCGGAATCATGCCATTCGCGTTGAATGAAGCGACGCGCTTTATCAGCCCGACGAAAACGCCCGAGTTTCTTGCTGCAGGCGTGCCAGTCGTTTCAACGCCCATCACCGATGTCGTTAACCCCTACGGCGCGGCCGGGCACGTGGAAATCGCATCGAACGCGGAGGCGTTCGTCGCCAAGATCGATCTGTTGCTTTCGCGGCCGAAGGCGCACTGGCTCAGTTCGATCGATGCGTTTCTTGCGGAAATGTCGTGGGACAAGACTTGGGCAAGGATGATGCTGCACATCGCGAGCGTCGGCGCCGAGTCCAAATCAGCGCGGGAGGGGCAACTTGTTTGATTGGCTTATCGTCGGGGCAGGCTTCGCGGGAAGCGTGCTGGCCGAACGGCTCGCGTCGCAGCGCGACGAGCGTGTCCTTCTTATCGATCGTCGGCCGCACATTGGCGGGAACGCCTATGACCGCTACGACGACGCCGGCGTGCTTATGCATCAATACGGCCCGCATATCTTTCATACCAATTCCGAAGCGGTTTTCGAGCATCTTTCTCAATTCACGCGTTGGCGCCCGTACGAGCACCGCGTCCTGGCGAACGTGGACGGCATGCTCGTGCCGATCCCAATCAACTTGGACACGGTGAATCGCCTCTACGGTCTCTCCTTAGATTCGGACCAGCTTGCGCAGTGGTTCGCCAGCCGCGCCGAACATTGTGAAGAGATCAAAACGTCTAAAGATGTCGTCGTCAGCACGGTGGGGCGAGAACTCTACGAGAAATTCTTTCGCGGCTACACCAAAAAGCAGTGGGGCGTCGAGCCGTCGCAGCTGGACAAGTCCGTCACGGCGCGGGTGCCTACGCGCCTCAATCGCGACGACCGCTATTTTGGCGACGAATACCAGTTCATGCCGCTGCACGGCTATACGCGCATGTTCGAACGAATGTTGGACCACCCCAACATCAACGTCATGCTGCAGACCGATTTCGAGGAGCTGCGCAACGAAGTTTTCTATCGGCGACTGATCTTCACCGGGCCGATCGACGAATATTTCAACTTCCGCTTCGGCAAGCTGCCCTATCGGTCCCTGCGCTTCGAACATGTCACGCTCGATAAGCGGCAGCATCAACCCGTGGCCGTCGTCAATTATCCGCAGACAGAAGCCTATACGCGGGTGACGGAATATAAGCATCTCACGGGTCAGGAACATCCTAAAACAAGCTTGACCTATGAATTTCCCAGCGATGCAGGCGATCCCTATTATCCCGTGCCGCGCACAGAAAATGCGGAAATTTACAAGCGCTACGAAAAGCTTGCGATCGCGCAGCAAAATGTTTGGTTTGTTGGGCGGCTGGCGACCTATCGCTACTACAATATGGATCAGGTGGTCGGCCAGGCGCTCGCGACGTTCCGACGGATCAATAAGGAGATCCCGGCTCGTAACAGCAGCGCGGCCTTCGCTACTGCGTCAGTCGCCGCTGAATAGGCTCACGTCTTAAATGCGAGCCAACTTTGCGGCGCTGCGCAGTCCGGCTAAGCTTGAGTCGTGAATAAAAATACTGCGCGTTTTGGCGTTCGCAATGTAGAAAATCGTCTGTGGATCGCTCATTGTTATAGTCGACCAACGCATCGATGCTCCGGCGCCGGCACTTTTGGTCGAGGTGAGGTTAGGTGAGCGCAGCGCGCATATCTCTAGACGGGTTGTGGGACTTTAAATATCTCGGCTATGGCGCCAAGCCGGCCGAGAGCCGGACGATTCTTGTCCCGAGCCCCTGGCAAGCTCAGTTCGCCGATCTGCGCATGCGCGGCGGCGTCGCTGTCTATCGCCGAGACGTCGAGATACCGGAAGAATGGCTGGAGCAGCGCGTCTTTCTGCATTTCGGCGCGGTTTTCCATATCACCCATGTGTTTGTTAACGGCGCATTCGTCGGCAGCCATGTGGGCGGCTTCCTGCCGTTTCATTTCGACATTACGGATCGGATCGTCAGCGGAAAAGCCGAGATAAAGGTGAAGGTGGAAAGTCCCACCGACGATCCGTTCGAATTCCCCACGACGCCCTTCGCCGAAATGCCGTTCGGCAAGCAGAGCTGGTACGGCCCGCTCTCGGGGATATGGCAGTCCGTGTATCTCGAACGGCGGATCGCGGACCACGTGACGACGGTGCGCGTGCGTTCATCGCTGGCGAGCGGAGAGATCTCGGCGCATGTGCGCTTCGAGAGCCCGCTCACCGACGCTGCCGACGTGACGATTGCGGTCGTCGACGCAGAGGAAAATGCCGTGGCGCAGTCATGCGCCAAACTGGCGGCCGGCGTCGAGAACGCCATCGTTTATTCGTTTGTGCCTGCGCCTCGCTGCTGGTCGCCTGACAGCCCCTATCTCTATCGTCTACAAGTCTCGATGAGGCGCAAGGACGTCATTGTCGACCAAATCGAAACGACATTTGGCTTTCGCAGCGTCGAAACCCGAGACGGGAAATTGTATCTCAACGGCAAGCCGTTCTATCTGCGCGCGGCTCTCGACCAGGACTACTATCCCGACACGATCTGCACCCTGCCCTCCGTCGAATTTCTCGAGGACAGATTTTGCAAGGCGAAGCAGCTCGGGCTGAACGCCCTGCGCTGCCACATTAAAGTGCCGGATCCGCGCTATTATGAGGTTGCCGATCGCCTTGGTCTGCTGATTTGGGCGGAGCTACCAAATGCTGGTGATTCGACCGAACTCTCGCGAGAGCGCAAGGAGCTCACGCTGAAGGGCCTTATCGATCGCGACGGAAACCATCCTTCGATCTTTTGCTGGACGCTGATCAACGAGAACTGGGGCGTCGACCTAGTCCATGACGCCTATCACCGCGCATGGCTGAAGAAGCTGTACCTGTGGCTCAAGTCCTACGATCCGTCACGGCTTGTCGTCGACAATTCGCCCTTGGCGCCAAGCTTTCACGTGCAGACCGATCTCGCGGATTTCCATTTCTATGCCGCCATTCCCGATAGTCGGGAGGACTGGGATCAGTTCGTCGAGGAACTCGCCGGCAGGGCCGAATGGCTCTTCAGCCCCGAGGGCGACGCCGTCATCACGGGACAGGAGCCGCTGCTATGCTCGGAATTTGGCAATTGGGGGCTGCCCGACCCTGAGAAATTGAGAGACGCGGCCGGCGCCGAAGCCTGGTGGTTCGAGACCGGCCACGACTGGAGCGAAGGCGTCATGTATGCGCATGGCGTTCGCAACCGATTTCAAGACTGGAGTCTCGACCGCGTGTTCGGCACGTTCGAAAGCTTCATCGAAGCGACGCAGTGGCAACAGTTTCGGGCGCTGAAATACCAGATCGAGGCCATGCGCCGGAAGCCGCAGATCGCCGGCTACGTCATCACCGAGCTGACCGATTGTCACTGGGAGGCGAACGGCCTTCTCGACATGCGCTCGAACCCGCGCGTTTTTCACAATCTGTTTCACTCGATCAATGCGGATACGGTTGTTCTGCCCAAACTCGATCGACCCGCCTACTGGTCGGGCGACGCCGTTCGCCTCTCGCTCTGCGTGGCGCATGGCGGGCCAAATCCGCTGGAGCCGGCGGCGCTCGACATATCGGTCACCGAGCCGATGACGTTGGAAATCCCGTCCATCGCGCCTGGCGCTGTGGTTGATCTCGGCATGATTTCGGTGAAACTCCCGGTCGTCGAGCACTCTTGCCTGCGCCGTCTTACCCTGCGCTTGCGCTCTCTCGACGGACGACTTCTCGCGAGCAATGAAATCGACATTGCCGTGCATGCAAGGCCTCGACCGCCGGAGCTTTCGCTGTGGTCGTCACACGGCGACATTCGGGACCGGTTGCAGGCGCTTGGCTATGGATTGGCGGAAGGGGCCGAGACCGCGGACGTCGTCGTCGAGACGCAAGCTTCCGCCGCGCTCGCGACCTATGTGCGCGCCGGCGGCCGAGCGGTTCTCTTGACCGAAACGCCGGGCTCGCTCACGCCATTCTTTCCGCATTGGCAGAACGTCAAGGTGGTGGCGCGCGACGGCACGCTCTGGCGAGGCGACTGGGCGTCCTCCTTCGCCTGGCTTCGGCGGCAGGGTCCCTTCGCCGCAATTCCCGGCGGGCCTCTCCTTGACCAGGCGTTTGATCGTGTGATCCCGACGCATGTCATCTCCGGCTGCAATCTCCTCGATTTTCAAGCGCGCGTTCACGCGGCGCTGGTTGTTGGATGGATTCATCGTCCGGCTGCAATTGCGGTCGGACGCAATTACGGCACAGGCCGCATCGTGATCGCGACCTTCAAACTATTCCGTGATCCTCCGGGAGAAGATCCAACCGCCGCGGCTTTGCTTGGCGGCCTGATCGAGGCTGCGGCGCGAAGCGCCGGTCCGGCGCCTGCGATCTCCAAGCTCGAACCCGTGGGTTGGGAAGACCTTTAGGCGAGCTGGCGCGTTATAGCGCCATGCATTCTGCGCAAGACATGTCAGACGTCGCGGTTTATCGCCGGGCGCTGACATACTTCCTGCAAGACCAGCTGCGGATCGCCGCGCTTGTCGCGATGATCGCGGTCTCCGTCAGCGTGGGCCTCCTTGAGGCGTGGCCGCTGGCGGTGCTTGTCGACTCCGTGCTTTCCAGCGAGCCGAAAGGCAACTGGATACACAGCTACTTCCTCGCCATATTGCCGACCGACAAGTCGGGGCAGATCGCGGGTCTGGTCGCGATCGGACTGGGACTGCAACTCGTGGGATATTCGGCCTGGATGGGCCGCATGATGATCAACTATTACCTCAATTATCGCGGCACGACGCGGGTGCGGTTTGATCTCTTCACCAAGCTTCAAAATCTTGGCCTGACGTATCATCGCAGCCGACCGCAGGGCGATTCGATCTATCGTTTGACGACAGACGCCTTCGGCCCGTGGGGCATCGTCGACGTCGTGATTGGAACCTCGGTTGCGGCCGTAACGCTCACCGTGATGACCATTATTCTTCTTTCTCGAAACGTCAGTTTAACGCTTGCGGCATTTACCGTCGCGCCCTTCATGATATGGAGCAACTGGCGATTTGGCGTCAAAATCCACAAACGCGCGCTTGACTCGAAGCAGATTGACGCTGATCTGACCGCGCATATTCAGCAGGCGATGGCGCGTATACCTTTGGCGCAGGCGTTTCGTCGCGAGGCTTTCGAATTCAGACGCTTCTCCGGCGCGGTCGGCAGAAGCGTCGAGGCCCTGCTGAGTTTGAATTGGCAGGAACAGCTCTATCCTCTCGCGCGCGACGCCATCCTATCCGTGGGCGGAGCGATCATCCTCGGCTATGGAGGCTGGCTCGTTTACCGCGACCAGTTTCTCGCGCCCGTCGCCGACGGAATGACCGTCGGGACGCTGCTCATTTTCATCGACTACTTGCGCAAGCTTTGGGACCCGCTGAAATGGCTCAGCGAGTTCTTCGCCAAAGTGCGCATCTTCGAGGCCGCTTCGCGACGCGTTTTTCGTGTGCTCGACGAACCGGAAGCCGTTGTCGATGCGCCGGCGGCGCGTTGGATTTCCAGTAAGCCGCGAACTCTGACGCTCGAGCGCGTGAGTTTTGACTACGGGAGCGGCAAGCAAATTCTCACCGACGTTTCGGCGACGATACGGCCGCGCCAGATGGTGGCCTTCGTCGGAGCGAGCGGTGCCGGCAAAAGCACGCTCTTAAGTCTCATGCTTCGGTTCTACGATCCAACGAGCGGGGCGCTACGCTTGGATGGCGTCGACTTCAGGGACGTACGGCTCGAGTCGCTAAGAGCGCATTTCGCGCTCGTCGCGCAAGACAGCCTCGTGCTGCCGGCGACCATCGCAGAAAATCTCTCCTATGGGCGGCACAACGCAACGCGAGCGGAAATCGAACGAGCGGCCGAAGACGCGGGCGCCGCCGAATTCATTCATCCTCTGCCTCATGGCTATGAAACCGTGCTCGCCGAAGGCGGCGCGAATCTCTCCGGCGGTCAGCGGCAGCGGATCGCCATCGCGCGCGCACTGCTATCCGACGCGCCGTTCCTCGTCCTTGACGAACCAACGAGCGCGCTCGATCCCGAGCAGGAACGGCGGCTGATAGAAACGCTGCACCGACTAAAGGGATCACGCACAATCATTCTCGTGACGCATCGGCTGGAGTCGGTTGTCGATTGCGATTGCATCTTCGTCATGAGCAAAGGACAAATCGTCGAACGCGGGGCGCACGACGCGCTCATCTCTTCAGGCGGCGCTTTCTCAAAAGCGCGGAGACGCGCTGAAGCGGCGGAGTGACGACTCGCGGGATAGCCGTCAAAGCGCGGCATAGCGCTTGCGCCTCGCAAGATTGAACTGTGCGTCGCGGCGACCTTCAGCCTGCTGCTGCGCCTGATGAAGCGCTTCGAGCGGCGCTGCGCCTTGAAGCGCCTCAGCCATCGGTTCGCACAGAAGCCGGCCGGCGCCAGGATCGCGGTGACAGAGCGGATCCCACAGGCCCATGGGCGTCCAGAGATCGCGATCATGCCACTCTGGCATTCCCAGGATCGGATAAAGGCACGCACCGCGTAACGGCACGTTTTGCAACAAGAGCGCGTGGCACGCGCTGACGACTTCGCACAGCCACGGTCCACGATTGTCCCCGACGTGGCTGGTCTCCGTGATCATGACCTCGCGGCCGTATCGCTGCCAGACAGAGAGAATGAGATCCGAGAGCGGCGCTCGGCGCGGATCATCGTCGTGAAGCGGCGGCACGTTTCCGTCCTCGTTCGGCGTGTCGTTCAACTCCCACTGATTGGTCCAGTAATAATTGATTCCCACCACGTCCAGATGTTCAGGACTGCCGCCGAGTTCGGGCAGAAGCCTGCCGCACAACATGTCCCAGCTTTGAAACACAAGCCTGTTATTGAAATCATGCGCCTGAGGAGCAAGATCGGGCCTGTCCTTGGGACAGACGACGCGGCACAAGGGATCGACATTCACAAAGCGCGCATCGGGACAGGCGGCGCGTATCGCATTGATTCCCGCGATTGCGCCGCGCGCGAGCGCGACCTTCAGCTCCCAGCCTTGTCCCGACCCATACGGCGCGAACAGCGCCTTCTCGCCGCCGGCATAGGCCATGAACGAAGGCTCATTGATTGGCGTGAAGACGCAGGGACCATCCATGCGCGCGGCCACGAAGCGCGCCACCGCATAGCAGTAGTCGGCAAATCGCCGTACGAATGCCTCGGACCATAAGTCGACGTCCTGAGGGAAACCATAGTGAAACAGGTCCCATATGACGCCCACGTCATGGCGCTTTGCGGCCTCAATGAATGGTTCGAGCGAGGAGAAGTCGTATCGACCGCGGCAATCGACGAGCGGCCAACGGACGGTCTCACGCGCGGCGTGCAAGCCCAGTCGCGCGATATCGGCATAGTCCGCGTCGACGTTGGCGTCGTGACCTGTCGCGACGACTTGATCGAACCATTCGCCGTGCCGGTTGAAGCCTGTCGATCCTTCAAAACCAGCCAGAAAGAAACTCTGAAACATGCCTTCACTCCCCGATTGCTCGTGGAGGCTGCGCTACGGCAGCCGTGGCGTTGGCGCGAGCGGACCCACCGCAGCCGCGCCACCGGACGTCAGTCGACGATAGGCGTCGACAAGGGGCGTCTCAACACGATCCAGCCGCCCCAATGGATCAGGATCGAGATCCCATAGCCCCATTTGCAAAAGATGATCGTGGAGGGGCCGCAGCCCCTGACGATAGGCCCAAGTGACGAGCGCGAACATCGGCCACCACGTATAGCCCACCATCGGAACGCCCTTCGCGCGCAGCGTCTTCACCGCCTCGACCGAGTCGGTGAGCCAGGCCTGCCGCTGTCTCACCGAGCCTTTGGTCGCGGTTTCCGAGATCATCATCGGCGCGCCGTAACGTTCAAAATACATCTCGCCGATCTTCGTCACGAGTGCGCCAGACGCATAAGGCATTCGAATGCGCAGCCGCCCGAAACGGTCGCGCGACATCCGCTTGAGCGTGAAGATCGGGTAAAGGTTCACGCCAATGACAGAGAGCTCAAGCGGGCGTTCACGAAAGGCGTTCAGCGCGGGCTCCGCGGCGCCCTGCCCGAGAAGCCATGTCCACAGCGGATGACGCGCATCGACGCGCCCGCTGATGAGATCGAGCGCAAGGAACACAATCGCTTGACGCCGTTCCACCTCTTCGGCCAACGCCGGGTCGCTCGACTCGAAAACATCGGTGGCGTCGACATGAAAGGCGACGATATCTGGGTCGACCTCGTGCAGCCCGCGGGTCGTTTCAACGATTCCGCGACAGATCGACAGCATCACCGCAACGAAGCTCGACCAGCTGCGTCCGTAGGGCGGCCACCAGCCCAAACGTCCGCAATACCATGCGGTGATCCGAGGCTCGTTCAGCGGCGTGTACCATCGTATCCTTCCACGGAACCGTTCGGCGAGTCGCGCCGCGAATTCCGCGACGCGGCTTGGATAGTCCTCGTTGAGGAAGGCGCGCTCCATCCACTGCGGCAAACCGTAATGTACGAGATCGACGATCGGATCGATGTTAAGTTCGAGCATGCGCTCAAGCGCGGCGTCGACGAAGCTGAAATCCCAGACCTTGGGCTCAGGTTGCACACGATGCCAGGGCACGCCATAACGCGCGCAGGAGACCCCCAACCGCGCCATCAGCGCGATATCCGCTTCCCACCGCCGGTAATGATCCGTCAGCTCATATTCGTCGAGCATGCGCCCGGTTCTCGGATGCGGAGCGGTGATGAACGTGTCTTCAACGCCGGTCGCCCAAAAAAAGGCGCCAGGCGCAGTGAGCCGATCGAGTTCCCTTGCGCTCGGAAGCATCAGGCGCAGTTCATCTGACCGCGGGGCGCAGCAGCGGCGAATGGCGCGCGGCACCGAGGGCTGAGGAGGAGGATGAACAGGCAGCGCTGGCGCGAGTCCGACGGCGTAGGAGCGTTCGTCAAAGGCGTCCTCCGTCTCTTTGCCGCACGTCGTTCGTGAGTCGGACGCGTTTGCGCTCACGTCGCGCGCCCATACCTTAACCCCAGAGATCGGCGTGGGTTCCGCCTCGCGGGCGCATCACGTTTCGGCTGCAAAGAAATCGGAAGACGGCAGACTGCCGCGTTGGAGCTGTGGGCAATGAAATTCATAAAGAAATGGCAAAGCGCACGGCCGACTCCTGGCCGTGCGCTCCATTCGGGTCAGCGGGCGTTCTTCTGGATCGCATCCATGAGGGAAGAATTCGGCTTCTTCTTGCAATAATGCGTGATTTTATCCGTATTGCGTCTCACGTAACGCGAATCGATTACGGTGATGTTGTTCTTGGAGCTGAAATAGCCCCTCATCCAGTTGGCGACAAAGTCCTGGGTGTCTGCGTCATATTCGGCGAACTGCTTGCAGGTGATTTCCGACATCTCGATCGTGACCTGCGCGTTGGCGGGAACGGCGAGGGCGACCGTGGCGAGAGCGCCGGCGAAAATAAGTTTGCGATTCATGTGGTTCCCCGTTCCTGTTACTTCTGCTCAAAAGCGCGCTGCAGACCCGCCATGACCGACTCATTCGGATTGGAAGCGCACCAGCTCTTCACGCTGGCGGAGTTTTTCCGAAACAAGTTCACGTCGATGAAGGTCCGGCCGCTTTTCTGCGCGAACCAGCCGCCCATAAACGCTCCGAAGTCTGCTTGGTCGTCGGCCGGCATCGCCAACAATTCACCGCAGGTGATGCGGGTCATGTCGATCTTGACCTGCGCGTTGGACAGCGAAGGCGCGAGCGCTCCCGCCGCGGCAAGCGCAAATATCAGCTTCCTCATAAGATTTCCTCCGATAAAACCAGATTTCCGAAGAGCCGCCTGACCCTGCGGCTTTCGCCGGGCAAAGGGCGCGTCAAGGCAGGCGGTTCCGACTATCGCCCCGCGCCTAACGCCCCACCCCAGCGCACTTGAACTAAACATTAAAAAAATGAAAGTCCATCGGCGTGATTTGACCATCCTTAGCCGCTCCGGAGCCTTGCCGTTTTGCCGGTCCGGGCATTTAAGATTTTCCGGGCATCATCAGCCAGTTCGCCCTTGTGGACAGTTTCGCTTTTAAAAACAGCGTTTAGGTGAAGCGGTCCTTCAATTCAGTCGAACACAAAGCCTGGATAATTTCCCTAGCCCAGTTCGGCGACGCGCACAAAAAACCAATAAGCGCCAAAGCAGGCGATAATCGCTGAGCAGACCTGAACGAGGAGCGGACTGCGCTGACCGTGAGTGAACATCTTATCCGTCATGAGAAGTAAGGGGAGAACGATGAGCACAACGCCGATCTGCCCAACTTCGACGCCGATGTTGAAGCTCGCCAGCGCCGGCACGATGGCGCGCTGAGGAACGCCGAGTTCGATCAGACCGCTCGCGAATCCAAAGCCATGGATGAAGCCGAACGCGAAGGTGTCGCGCCAGCGACCGTCGACCTTGCGCGTAAAGAAGTTCTCAACTGCGACATAGATGATCGACAGCGCGATTGCGATCTCCACCCAACGGCTCGGCAGATTGACGAGTTCAAGCGCCGCGAGCGACAGCGTTACCGAATGCGACACTGTGAAAGCCGTCACAATCTTAACGACGGGCCAGATGCGCGTCGCCCACAGCATCACAGCGATCAGGAAGCACAGATGATCATAGCCCGTCACGATGTGCTCGACCCCGGCGGACAAAAATTTCGGCGCAAGCTCCCAAGGCGTCAGCAGCGGCTTGGAGAGATCGATCATCGGGTCGCCAGGATAGATCATGACTTGTCCGGGCGCCGGCTCCCGGCCCAGGCGCTGCGCCTCGGTCAGATTGGATTCATCGCTTTTCTCCCCGATGCTGACGAGTTGTTTGGCGCGCGGTCCCTGCGCATCAAGAAGTCTGAACGGATTGTAAAAAATCTGTCCTTGAACCGCGCTGCAGTCCATCCGCAGCACGACTTTTGAGTCATTAGGATTGGTCGGATCATCGCCGACCGAAACGACCGTGCTCGCGCAGGTCTGACCTTCCGCATTCTGCAGATCGACGCGCGTCTGAATGAACTTGCCGATCATGCCCTCGATCACGCCGGGCTCGGTGAGATCGACCTCGTCGCTCTTCGGTTTGTTCTCGGCGAACATGCGCTCGATGTCAGTTCCCAGAAATCCGACCTCGACGCGATAAAGACCGTGCCCTGCCGGCACGATTCGGCTGCTGGAAATATTCGCCGTATGGGCGTGCGCCGCCGGAGCGCTCGCGAAAAACGCCACAACGACAGCGACCGCGCCGTTCAGCAACCAGACCATCGGGCGGACTCCCTTGACGCGCCGCGCGCCTGCGGCGTATGCACTTTGCTAAAAAGATGCATATCGAGGGAGAAGGGCAAGCTCAAGTCCATCAGCGCGCAGCCTTACGCGAGGCGCGCTGAACGTAATGCGATACGGTTTTTTTGGCGCCGCGGCGGAATGGCGTCGCTGGTCAAGTCTGTGACAAGATGAGCAATCGGCGTCTCGCAGCCCGACGCATTCTTTGCGCGCGAGCGAGCTAGGAAATGATTATTGAATCGGACTTCGCCCCCCATGACGAAGAGCGGACCGGCAAGAGTCTCCCGTCGAAAAAGCCCTTCCTGGATGTCGGTCGACCGGCATGCGCGCCTGCTATCGCTTGCTGGGGCGATCCTGTCAGTCGGCGCGACGCCTGACCCCGCCACGGCGTATGGAGCTGTCTCTGACTCCCCACGTCGAGATCAACAATTGAGCCCTGCTCCGGCGATGGAACTCACCGGCCCCTCGCGTCCGGCGAGAGAGGCGCAGCGCCCGGCGATCATTCTGGCGCATGCGATCGTTGTCCGCACCTCCCCCGCGCAAGGCGGCGTCGGCGCCGAAGACATCGGAAAAGTGGAAGTGTGGTACGACGCCGGCATTCGCGACGCCTTTGCCGCATTGGCGGTTGTGAGCGCATCGGGCGAAAGGGTCGACAAGCGCGACGCTGCGATTGATAGCGCCGATCCAAGCCATGTGTCGGTGAGCGTGAACCGGTTGAATCCCGGCAAATACACCGCTCGCTATCGGGCGCTTTCGGCTGACGGCCATCTCGTCAGCGGCGCCTGGGAGTTCGAGGTGCGTCCTTGAAGCGCGCCGGCAAGAGCGGAGCGCGTGTCGAAGGCGCGAGGGCGCGCAATTGGCGGTTATGATCAGAGTTTTCATGCGAAAACCGCTCTTCGGCGTAAGGGAAGGAAACAGAAAGCGATGAGTCCTGGCCGTCTGAACGCACTGGTTTTCGCAGGCATCGTGCTGCTGATTGGCGTCAACGGCGCGGCGTTTTCCTATCGTCTATGGGGTCCGGCCCTCAATCAATATGTGGACGACTTTTGGAAGGCGCATACGCTAAGACCAGCCGTGAAGGCGGGCGATCGCACGATTTCGGAATGTCTTGGGGTCAGCGATTTCTACTCCGTGCACCTCACGACATATTTCCTGCCGGACTCCGAAGAGAGCGCCGGAGGGCCGGCGGACGATTTGAGCAAATATGCCGAATATTGCGATCGTGTGCCGGGAACGGGAAAGTTGATTTTTTCCGTCACCCTCATGGAAAAAGACGCGAGAAACGAATCCGTCGCGCTTTCCTTCTATCAAGTCGATACGGATGGCAGTCTCAAACAGATCAATGCTCTGCCGTCTCGGCCCCGCTCAAGCGGCTTTGTGACTTTGGACGCGAACGTCGCTCACAAGGGGAAATACCTGCTCAAGCTCGCCTTTGGCGAGGCGAAGAACGCCGAGGACACCATCGAGATGCCGATTTTCGTCGGAAAATGATCAGAGCTTTGCAAAGCGAACCGGCGCGATTTTTCAATACCTCGCACGCCTTCGCGCACGGCGCCTTTGTCGCCACCGCAAAAAGCCCGTGACGTAAAGCGCAAGCGGCGTCAGCCCGATAAATAGAACGATCGAACGTCCGACAGCGCCGAAAGCTTCGCCCGAATGCAGCGGGAATAGCCATTCCAGAAATTTCTCGCCGCCGGTGAAGCCATTGCGATCCTGCACCTGGAGAACCTCGCCGCTGTACTGGTCGACGCCGACATTTCGGCTTGTTTTGGTTTGGTTGGGTTCATCGTCCGATTGCTTGCCGACGACATAGACGCCGCTTGGCGCGCTTGGCAGAAGAATCCAGTGGAGTCGTCCATCAGGAAAGATTTTATCGGCGGCCGCAACCGCCGCGCCGACGCCAATCGGCGATTGGCCTGGAAGCGGCTTGGATTTTCCAAAATCAATTTTAGGACGCACCGGAGAAAACAAGGTCGTCACCGACCGCGTCGCCGGCTTAAAGATCATGGCGACGCCAGTGAATAACATGACCAACAAAATGGCGGCGCAGTAAATGCCGACACTTCGGTGCACGTCATAGGCAAGTCTTTCGGCGCTGGCCTTCCATTTGATTTTCAAGCCCAGTCGCCAAGCGCCATTGAGCGGGAACCACAGATAAAGTCCGACGAGGATGGAAAAGAAAACAAGTATGGCGAGCGAGCCGAGGACATAGGCGTTGTTGAATCCAAGCAGCAACGTCCAATGGAAAGTCATGAGGAACGGGATGAAAGGCTGCGAAAATATGCTGCCGCGATGCTGATAAAGGCGCTGCCCTTTGACCTTGGCCGTGTAGGGATCGACGAACAACTGATATACGTCGGTCTCAAGATCGTCCGTCTCAACCATATAGGTTATCGCCGCAGCCGAGCCCGGACGGCGCGGCATCGTCAGTCTTTCCGCCTTGCCGTCGGCCGGCATCGCCGCGAAAGCGGCGCCGAGAATGTCGTCCGGCGAGCGGTAAGAAGCCTGCGCGGGCGTATCGACGCGCATGATTGAAGCGTTCAGCAGTTCGTCGATATCCTCGCGAAACGCCAGAACCGCGCCGCTGAGCCCGACCAAAACGAACACGGCCCCGACGAAGAGGCCGATGGTTCGATGAAGCTGCAGAAAGACCTTGCGCGCCACTTCGCGCCGACGCCCGATACGCGACGGCGACGCCGCCCCTCTGTTGGGGCGGGCTTCGATCGTTCTCTCAATCATTGTGTTAACTACGGTCCGCCAACGCTTTCGCGCCTCCATCGCATCTGATCGGGGCGACCTTGTCAACTGAAGCTGCGTCGCTCAGGCGACGCCATGTCGGACGTCACGCGCCATCAAATGCGGCAAGCGAATGATGCGGTCGGCTTTTGCAGGCGACCGAAGCTTCGGCCTCTTGGCGCTGGCCTCTTGGCGCTGAATGCGGTCAGCGCGACGCATCCTTTGCGATGACATCACTTCTTCTCGCGCCGCCGCTCGACGAGCAAATAAACCATGCCCCCAATCGCGACGATTGCCCATGTCGCAACGGCCAGGAGCCATGTTTGTCCGCTCCACATTTCGCCTTCCCGCGAATTGCGCCCTTATCTCGCTCTCGTGCTTGGCTGAAGTTTGCGACGCCTTGCAGCGCCGCCGCCTGCGAGCGCTGAGGCGACTTTAATGATCACGCCGGCCTAGTATGAATAATCCAATACAGCATCATACTCAAAATATCAAGCAATTCGCCTCCGAACACGGGTTTTGTCGAATGAAAGGGCGGGATGCGTCGCAGACGATGACGCATGTCTCCGACTTCCGCGAAGTTCTCCTTTGGTCGCCATTATCTTCAGGTCATACTTGCTTTCCTCGAGAGGGCGAAGCATGCCGATTGCCTTCGAGGAAGAGTCCGAAAACGAAGAGGGGGAAAAATGAAAAATGATGTGTGCAAGGGTGCGACGCTGGCCGTTGCCGCTGTTTCAATCGTTCTCGCTGGCGCTGCGCCGCCCGCAAAGGCGGCCTCGACCACGAGCAAGGTGCATTGCCTTGGCGTCAATAGCTGTAAGGGCAAGGCCGACTGTCACTCGCCCAAAAACGCGTGCAAGGGCATGAACTCTTGCAAGGGCCAGGGCTGGGTCTTTAAGGAGACGGCCGCGGCCTGCGAAGAGGCAGGCGGTAAGGCTCTCGACTGACCCTCGCCTCATAGGACGGCGCGACTTGGGGTCGGCGCGAGTGGCTGAGTCTTCGACGAAATTGCCGCGCACGCCGGCGCGCTCGCCTCTTGACCTGGGGCGGACGTGGCGTGTCGCCGCGTCATTGCTTTGCAGTGGGGCGTGAAGCGATCGCCCGTATCGGGGGGGAGATCCGCGCGATCGAGCGTCAAGCTCGATCGCGACGGCGCGCATCCCAAAACATTCGCTCAGCCCCATCGCGGAAGCCTCGCGGTCTGCGCACCGCAATGCGAAATCCCCCTCGCGACCTTTATTTTTTGCGCTTCCAAACTCCAGTGTCGGCCGGGTGGAGCGCGCGGCCAGCGCCGAGCGCAAAGTTTTGGGCGTTCGCTGAGCGATCTTGCCGACGCCAAATGGCCGCTAATTAAATCTTATCTTTGGGGGCATTGAACTTGGGAGACGAACATGTCGATAACGGTCGGCGAATCGACTTTTCCCGAGCGCGCCAGGCAGGGCGGCTTGATCGATGATGTTGGCGGCGTTGCAACCGTCATCCTCGCAATTTTCGGACTCATCGGCCTCGAGGCGCCGATTTTGGCCGTGATCGCGACAATTGTGTTCGGCATCACGCTGTTGATCCAGGGCAACGGCATGATGTCTGAGTATGCCAGATTTTCTGTTCTGCGCGGCGGCACGTCTTCGATCAACGGTTTCAGCGCCAGCAGCCGTTCGGCGGTTGTTCTGCTGGGAGCCGGCGGCATCGCTCTAGGCGTGCTTTCGCTGCTGGACTTCGACTCGGCAGTGCTGACGCCAATCGCGTCAATCCTGTTCGGAAGCGCGCTGGTCTTGAGCAGCGTCTCTGTGTGGCATCTTAATGTCGTCAGACGCGCCTCCAAGGGCGAGGAGTCTTCGAGAGACATTCTTGCAAACCAAATGGCTTTTGATTCCGCCGGCATTCAGATCTTTGGCGGCTTCGCCGCAGTCGTGCTCGGCATTCTTGCCGCGTCCGGGACTAGGAATGACCTTACGTTCAACCTCGTAGCGCTGCTCATTCTCGGCTCCGCGCTCGTGCTGAAGGGAGGCAGCCTAAACGCCATCCTCCTCAGTTTTATGCGCTCCACTTCGCGACGGCCGCCGACTCTGCGCGTGTGACGCGCAAATTGAATCGTCCTTGCACGGGCTGCGACTTGGCTTGCAGTCTCAAGAGGAGCCGCATCTAAGCTTGAGCGGCATAACGGCTGTAGATCTTGACTGGGTGAATCCCGCGCTATGTGGAATCACGCGCTCTTGCTCGTGTGGAGATATCGCAAGTCTGGAGACACTGTCATGTCCATTACATCTCGAGAATCGACATTTCGTGAAACAGCGGCGTATGGGGGATTGATCGACGCAATCGGCGGTCTAGCCACCGTTGTTATCGCCATTGTTGGATTATCGGGCGTGAATGCGCCGATGATGGCTTCGGTCGCGACGATCGTCTTCGGCGCCGCCTTGTTGATTCAAGGCGGAACCATGCTGTCGGAATACGCCCAGATTATCTTTCCAGCAGGCTCAAGAGCCACGAACATCGAGGGATTTGGCGGCAGCAGCCTGTCCGTCGTCTTCCTCGCCGGCGCGGCCGGCATCGTTCTTGGCGTGCTTTCGCTGCTCGGCATTGAGCCTGCAACGCTAACGCCGATCGCCGCGATCGCGTTCGGGTCTGCCCTAATTCTGAGTAGCAATGCCGTGTGGCAACTGCATGTGCTCAGCCAAGAGTCGCTGAGGAGCAGAGGTCAAGCTGGCGCTGGCGGCAGTGAAATTCTCGCGAGCGAGATGGCCTTTGGCTCAGCAGGCATTCAGGCGCTCTCGGGTTTGGCCGTGATCGTGCTCGGGATTCTCGCGATAGCGGGCGCGGCGAATGATCTGACCCTCAACCTTGTCGCGTTGCTCGCGCTTGGCGCGACGATCGTGTTCACGGGCGGTAGCTTGAGCGCCACCCTGCTGAACTTTATGCGCGCGCCTTAACAGGTCGCGCGAGCGCCGCCTGACGGTGCGAGGATCGCAAACTCGCACCGTCGTCTTGCCCACTGCATGCGATTGGCGTCGTCGTGCATAAGAGACTCGCGGACAGAAAGACGCCGCCCAATGATCTTGCGTCCGCCGATAACAGCATTGCTTCTCGCATTACTCGTGGCCGGGACTGCGCGCGCCGCCGATCCTCTCCGCGATCAGGTGAAGGGTATGTTCGAGCCGATACCGGAAACGCCGCGCGCGCTGCCGGACAATCCGGCGACGCCGGAAAAGCTCGCACTCGGGAAGATGCTGTATTTCGATCCGCGACTCTCCGAAAGCCACAACATCAGTTGTGGCACCTGCCATATGATCGGAATGGGCGGAGCCGACGGTCGCTCGACGTCCATAGGCCACAACTGGCAGCGAGGCGGTCGCAATGCGCCGACAGTGCTGAACGCCGTGTTCAACACGGCGCAATTCTGGGATGGCCGCGCCGCTGACCTCAAGGAGCAAGCAGGCGGACCGATCGTGAATCCGGTCGAGATGGGAAGGACCAAGCAGCACGCCATCGAACAGCTTAAAGGCATTCCGGGCTACGTCGAAGCATTCAAGAAGGCGTTTCCTCGCGAGTCAGATCCGATCGTGTACGACAACATTGGAAGGGCGATCGCCGTCTTCGTGGCGACTTTGATCACGCCCGGCGCACCTTTCGATCGCTGGCTCAAGGGCGACGACAACGCACTGACCGCCAACCAAGAGCAGGGATTGAAGATATTCGTCGAGAAGGGCTGCTCCACCTGCCACAACGGCATCAACGTCGGGGGAGGCATGTATGCGCCTTTTGGCGTAGTCGAGAAACCTGGTTGGGAGTTCTTGCCGCCGGATGACCGGGGCCGGTTCGTCGTCACCAAGAGCGTCAGCGACGATTATGTTTTCAAGGTTCCAACCCTGCGCAATATCGAACTGACCGCCCCCTATTTTCATAGCGGGCATGCCTGGGATTTGAAACAGGCCGTGGCGGTGATGGGCGAATCTCAACTCGGCGAAAAACTGAGCGAGAACGACATCGACAAGGTCACAGACTTCCTCAAAACGCTGACCGGCCGGCCACCACAGTTCACTCTCCCCGTTCTGCCGCCGAGCGTCGCGACGACGCCTCGCCCGCAGCCGTGAAGGAGCGGATGCAACGCGCTCACCCAGCACTGCCGTCTTAAGTCCTTGTCTCTATTTTTCGGCGTTCGAGTTCTCGTTGAGGTCTGAGACTATGGTCTCCGCCTGAGTGTTGTTCGCTTCCGATATTTTTTTACTCATTTGCGGGCTGTGAACGGAGCTGCAGTTCTCCATGTTGACCTGGTCGTAGGTGCGGACCCGCGCCCGCCTTGTATTCCGATGATCGGATCCCCAAATATTGAAGGCGATTTCTGCGAGCTTCGCGGCGTCATCTCGAAATATTGTCAGCCGATCGTCTCCGCCGTGCTAATACTCCGTGGCCACTGAACTGGCAGAGAGACGCTTGGCGCCGAGTCGTCCCCAGGGGCGATAACAATACACCCTGCCGCGCCCGCAGTCCGAACTTCGAAGGGATAGACTCAATGGCCAAAGCTGAACTCGGCGTGAAGCGCCGATGCCTGACGTGCGCAACTGCTTTTTACGATCTCAATCGCTTGCCGATCGTCTGCCCGAAGTGCGCCGCGGCCTTTCAAGTCGTCGAGGTCTTGCGTTCGGCGGCAAGGCGACCGGCTTACCATTCGGCGACTTTCGCCAGGTCCGCGCCAGTCGCGCCGGTCATCGAACCGATCGTTGATGATGTTCTCTTGTCAACGGCTGATGAGGAGGAAGACTCAACGGCCGATGAGGAAGAAGACAGAATCGAAGCGGTGCTGGAAGAAGTGGAAGCGGACGTCGTCGTAACCGCCACCGAATAAGCTGTTGACGTTCTGACGCCGCTTAATCGAGGCTTGGATCGATCCCTGCCAAGGACAAAGCGAAGACGACGATGCACAGGGCGAGCGCAACCGTGACGCCGACAAGCGGCGCGGCAAAGCTTGGGAGTTTTTTAAGGAAGCGCATGAACCTGTTCGCCTGAGAAAGATCGCGATCTAAATGGCGAGCCGTTAAGAGTAGGTTTATTGACCGCTGTCAAGTGGGAAAGCGAAGCTCGGCGACCGCCCGTCGACAATTTGCCCTATCAACCGTTTATTTGCGCCGTGTTCGACGCCAGGCGTTGAAGATCCAGGCCCCGACGAGCAGCACTAAAAGATAGACGATCGCCGCCCGAGCCAGTTCCGGGAGCTGATCCGCCACCGCTGGCCAAAAAAGGAAGGCGAGGAGCGTGACGACTCCTGCAACAAGGGCAGCCAAGAGCGCATCGTAATGCATCGTCCGCGAAGCCTCCGACCTGAACGCCAGTCCGATGAACTCGGTTCTGGCCCGACGTGGAGTGGATCAATCCCCTTCAGGAAACATCGCGGGCCTGAACCACGCAGCCTTCTTCGTCTCGCTAATGCGGCAGTTATACTCCCGCGACCGCCTGAAGGCGGAATTCGGCGCCGAATTTTGGAAATGCTTGGCTGGGGGACCTGGATTCGAACCAAGATTAACGGAGTCAGAGTCCGCTGTTCTACCGTTGAACTATCCCCCAACGGCGCCGCGCCAACCTAGCGCGACGACTTCCTCGATGGCGCTTTACTTCGTCGCCGCCGACTTCAGTTTGGAGAGCGGCCGGATTTTGACGCGCACGCTTGCGGGCTTGGCGGCGGCCTTGACCATCTCGCCCGTCGCAGGATTGCGAACCAAAGTCCCCGCCTTCCGCGCCGGCACCTTGCGAAGGGTCGCCTTCAGAAGGCCCGGCAGGGTGAATTCGCCCACGCCGCGCGGGTGAACTGACCCGAGAAAAACACTCTCCAACGTCGCGTAGACGCCCACCGCGGTCTTGCGAGGAATGTCATTCTCCTCGGCAATCCGGTTGATGAGAGCCGATTTTGTAAATGTCTCTTTGATGGGCCGAATGGCGGCAGGCTCAGCCTTGCTGACCTTCCTGCTCGCCGCCTTCACCGGTTTTCCTCTAGCCATAAGATGTCCTTTACTAGATAAGCGCCTGCATTATTGCTCATCCGCACACATGCGATTGCTAACGATTTCATTGGTGATTCGCAAATTTCTGCGCAGTGATTGCAAGCGGCGGAAGATCCCGCGCCAGCGCAATACTGATAATGTTACGATTGAGGAGCTAGTGGCGGCGCCCTCGGACGGAGGCCAAGCCTCGTTCCAGGCGCCATCGAGTGATCAGCGCTCATCGGCGCTCCGGGGAGGGCGCGCGGCGCCTTACGCCCCAACGCTTGGCGCCCTTTTAGGTCAGCGCACATGTTGCGCAGAGTTCAATGTCCGTCGAGCCAACCTACTAGAAATCAGCTTCTGTCCGTTGCTCGAAATGATTGCCAATGTGTCTCGCGCCGAGACCGATTTCCGGCGCGTTCTTTAGGACGTTCGCGAACTTCGGCTCGCGGCCTGAAGACGACGCTATCTTGGCAAGCGCCCTTTTCGGGTTTTCAGCGCATCGGCGCCAAGCCCCAGACCTCGGCCTGCCTGCGTCTCGCCGGTCGATCCCCCCAAGTCGAAACCGGGCCGGTCAACTTGCTCGGAATCATCCGCGGGCTCTGGCCTGTCAGTCCCGGACGACGACTCCTTCGGCTTCTCGGCGGCTGACTCGACATCAGGTTGAATTCTATCGTCGCTCGATGGGCGGCGATTGGCCGGGTTGTCCTTGTATTCGTCTACCTGAACGCCTTTACTGTCCAAGCTCTGTCCAGGTCGTCTTTGGGCCTTTTCGCGATTACTGAGGATTTCGTTCTTCCTCACCTTTTCGTCGTTCAGTTCCGTCCTCGCCCCGGTTCCACTGCTTTGTCCTGAAGACATCTTGCCTGCTCCTGTTCGCTCCACGGGGACTGCGGCGCGCCTAACAGAAAACCAACCCCTGGGCTCGGCGAGGGTTCCCTTCCCGGCGCTATCCACACCGCAACTCCTCGCGGCAGCCGCAAGATTGGTCAGAGCCTCCTCGGTTGCGCTGCGGATGGGCTTGAGGCCGGGCATCCAAGGCTCTCGCAAAGCAGGAACGCGCGAATAACGGCGCTTGCTGAGCTTCCTGCTATTGAACTGCGCTTGGGAACGGCGAAGCGGTCGCACGCTTCCGCCAGCCTTTGAGTCCTCAGAAACCGCGACGGTCGCCGCCGGTTCGGGAGGAGCGCGAGGGCAAGTCGCGACAAGTGAAATTTGGCTGGGGGACCTGGATTCGAACCAAGATTAACGGAGTCAGAGTCCGCTGTTCTACCGTTGAACTATCCCCCAACGGCGCCGCGCAGAGCGCGCGCGAACGGCTGGTGACTTAGAGAGCGCCGCCGACAGTGTCAACCTTCCGGCCGCCAACGCCGCCGCTCGCGCCCTTATGGCTGCAGGAAACGCCCTTGCGGGCGGCGCGCCGATCCTGCATGAAAGAAATTTACGCCAGCCGTCTGGGCGTTACGATGATCGCCGCTCCGCTTCCGTCGATGCGGCGCAAGGCGAGACGGAGCGGCTTCGCGGAAGGGATCGAGTGAGGGAAACCGGTCTACCGTCTACGGCGTCGGCCTCGGCGCAGGCCGCGCCCGAGCTTCGTATCACCCCCGGCGTCGCTTCCGGCGCGCTCGACTCGCGCCATGTCTATGCTGCGCTCGACCTCGGCACCAACAACTGCCGGCTGCTGATCGCCCGGCCCGAGCACAGGCCGCGGCGGCGCAACAATGATTTTTTGCGCATCATCGACGCCTTCTCGCGCATCGTGCGGCTGGGGGAAGGCCTCGGCAAGGCTGGCCGGATCAGCGAGGAAGCGATCGAGCGCACCATCGCGGCGCTCCAAATCTGCCGCGAAAAAATGGATGCGCGCGGCGTCACCCGCGCCCGGCTCGTCGCGACCCAGGCTTGCCGCAGCGCGGCGAACGGCGATGAATTCGTCGAGCGCGTCCGCGAACGCACCGGGCTGCAACTCGAGATCATTGACCGCGAAACCGAGGCGCGCTTCGCCGCCCGCGGCTGCGGATCACTCGCCGATCCGGCCGCCGAAAGCGTGCTGCTGTTCGACATCGGCGGCGGGTCCACCGAGCTCGTGTGGCTGACGCGCGAACGGCGCAGCGAAAATGGCGCTTACGCCTTTCGCGCCTGGACTTCGCTCGAACTTGGCGTCGTGACGCTCGCGGAGCATTTCGGCGGCCGCTGCGTTTCGGCCGAGACCTTCGCAGCCATGGCCCAGCAGGTGCGCGAGACTCTCGCCCCCTTCGCGCGGCGCATGGCCTCGGAGCGCCGCTGTCCGCGCTTCCATCTTCTGGGCACTTCGGGAACCGTCACCACCCTGGCCGGCGTCCATCTTGGGCTCGAGCGCTACGACCGCTGGCGCGTCGACGGCTTGTGGATGAGCGATGATGACGCAACGCGGGCGATCCTGCGGCTGCGAGACATGGATTTCGATGAGCGTGTCGCCAACGGCTGCATCGGACCGCAACGCGCCGATCTCGTCCTTGCCGGCTGCGCGATTTTCGAGGCGATTCGCACGCTTTTTCCGGCGCAGCGGACGCGCATCGCCGACCGGGGGTTGCGGGAAGGCATGCTGCTGGAGCTGATGGAGGCCGACGGCGCGCTGACGCGGCGCGCGTAGAGCGCCGCCCGTTCGCATCGAATCATGTGCTCGACAGGGAATCAAAATATTTGAGCAGATTCTTTCTCTGGCGGCTCGACGGCGGGCGCGCGGGGCGTCAGAAATGTCCACGACAAAATTCGAACGCTTGGGGAGCGGATGACAGACGCAGTCGATGGAGCGCCCCAACATGGGCCTTGCCGCGAGGCGCGGCGATGAGCGGCCGCGGATTGTATCGGCCCTGCGTCGGCGTCTTGTTGCTCAATGCGCAAGGCCTCGCCTTTATCGGGCGGCGGCGCGCCAAAGGCGCCCATGACCAGACCCGCCCGCCCTATCTCTGGCAGATGCCTCAGGGGGGCATCGACGAGGGCGAGACGCCCTATGAGGCGGCGCTGCGCGAGCTTCACGAAGAGACCAATGTGTCGAGCGTCGCCCTTCTCGCCGAGGCTCCAGACTGGCTTTGCTACGATCTGCCCAGAAACAACAACAACCGCTGGAGCGGCAAATATGTCGGCCAAACCCAGCGCTGGTTCGCGCTGCGCTTCACCGGCGACGAAAGCGAGATCGATATTCACGCGCCGGGCCACGGCGCGCATAAGCCCGAATTCGACGCCTGGCGCTGGGAGACGCTTTCGGCGCTGCCGGAACTCATCGTGCCGTTCAAGCGGGTCGTCTATGAGCAGGTGGTGAAGGAATTCGCGCCCCTCGTCGCGGCGCGGGCCTAGAGCTAGGCCGACCGCAGCAGCCGCGCGGCGAAGAATCCGTCGATACCGGCAAGGCGCGGATCTTCGTTCGGCCAGTAATGCGGCAATGTGCGCAGATCGCCGTCTCGGTTGATGAACTCCTCCGGGACGCCCTCGCCAGGATCAATCGGCATTCGGCGGAAATCGGGATTGCGGCGCAAAAACGCGGCGATCTGCTGTTCGCCTTCCTCAGGCTCCAGCGAGCAGGAGCAATAAACGATGCGTCCGCCCGCCCGCGTCAGGAGCGCCGCACGATTGAGCAGCTTTGTCTGCAAGCTCGCGAGCGCTTCGATGTCGCCCGGCTTCTTGGTCCAGGGCACGTCGGGATGGCGGCGGATCGTTCCCGTCGCCGAACAGGGCGCGTCAATTAAAATCGCGTCGAAAGGCTGCGCCTGATAGGCGGCGGCGTCGCCAACCGCAACCTCCGCGTGCAACTGCAGCCGCGCAAGATTGGCGGCGAGCAGCTTCAGGCGCTCCGCCGAACGGTCCAGAGCGACCACCTGCGCGCGGGCAAGCGCCAGCTGCGCCGTCTTGCCGCCAGGCGCGGCGCACATATCGAGCACCCGCTCATCCGGCCGCGGCGCGAGCAGGCGGGCCGGCAGAGCGGCGGCCGCGTCCTGCACCCACCACTCGCCGTCCCCATAGCCGGAAAGTTCGCTGATCGGCGCGTGGGTGCGCAGCCGCACCGAGCCTGTCGGCAGCACGACGCCGTCGAGCCGCTCCGCCCAGCCCTTGGGATCGTCCTTGACTGACACGTCGAGGGGCGGCTCGAGCATGTGCATCGCCGCGATGGCGCGCCCAGCGTCTTCGCCGTAATGCTTGCGCCAACGCTGCGCCAGCCATGGCGGCGCGTCGTACTCGCCGCTTGCGGCGATCTCGAGGAATTCCTCGCGACGGCGCGCGAGATTGCGCAGCACGCCGTTGACGAGTCCGCTAAAGCCGGCGGTTTTCGGTTCGAGGCGCGCCGCGCGCACCGCGAGATCGACGGCGGCGTGATCGGCGGCGTCGAGAAACAGGATTTGCGCGGCGGCGGCGATCAGCGAGAACTCAAGCCGAGCGGCCTGACGCGGCAGCCCCTTTTCGAGGAGTTCGGCGAGAACGTAGCGGATGAGGCCAAGCCGGCGCACCGCGACCGTGACGATCGAGCGCGTGAGCGACACGTCGCGGGCGTCGAGCCCGGAGAGGCGCGAAGGAACTGCGTTCGCCGCGAAACACTCATCGAGACGATGGCCGCCCTGCACGATGTCGCCGATGATGTTGGCGGCGGCGAGGCGCGCCGGCAACCCGGGAATCTTCGCGGCTTCGGCCTCCCGCACCGCTTCGGCGGGCACGAAGCCTTGCCGGGACCCTTGACGCGCCGATTTGGTCCGGGCGGAAATTGATCTACTGTCGCTGTTCGCCAAACGGCTTCTCCCTCCGCGACCGAACCGAATCATAGCACAATAGCGCGGCGGCGGGCGATGAATGCACACAGGAACGGACCGTGTCGAAGGCAGAAGACACAGCGAATTTGACAGAGCGGCGCGCGCCGCCGCCGCCCGCCGCGCAGCGCGCATTGGCCGAAGCGCAGGCGCGTCGCCGCGAGGCCGCGCAAGCGCCTGCCCCGCCGCAGGAACTTGGCGGCCGCGGCGGACCCGACCCGGCGCGCTACGGCGATTGGGAAGTCAAAGGAATTGCTAGCGATTTTTGATCAGCTGCGCGCGAGCGCGTTTCTGGAGAACGTTCCCGATATGAAAAAACAAATAGCGTTAGGCGCTCTGTTTCTCTGTCTGACGTTCTCCGCCGCCCGACTCGAATTGGCGCAAGCTCAGAGCCTCGATCTCTCGTCGAGCAAGGTCGTCGACCTCAGTCACGCCTTCAACGCCGAAACCGTCTATTGGCCGACCTCGCCGTCGGGTTTCGAGCTCAGAGTGCTGCACAAGGGGCCGACCAAGGCAGGCTTCTTCTATTTCGCCAACGCCTTTTGTTCGCCCGAGCATGGCGGCACCCATCTCGACGCGCCGATGCACTTCGCCGAGGGTCGATGGACCAACGCCGAGATCCCGGTCGAGCGCTTCGTCGGGCCGGCGATCGTCATTGACGTCGCCGCGAAGGCCGCGGCGAACCCGGACTATGTGCTGACGATCGAAGACATCGCCGCCTGGGAGGCGGCGCATGGCCGCATACCCGACAAAGCGATCGTGCTGCTGCGCACCGGATGGAGCGCGCGCTGGCCCGACAAGAAGGCCTATCTCGGCGACGACACGCCGGGCGACGCCACACATCTCCATTTCCCGTCTTTCGGGCCTGAAGCGGCGGCCTGGCTCGCGAAAGAGCGCCGCCCGAACCTCATCGGCGTCGACACGGCGAGCGTGGACAACGGGCCGTCGCAGGATTTTTTGGTGCACCGGATCATTGGCGCCGCAAATATCGGCGGGCTCGAGAATCTCACCAGCCTCGACCAGCTGCCCCCAACGGGCGCGATTCTCGTCGCCTTGCCGATGAAGATCGAAAAAGGCTCGGGCGGCCCCGCCCGCATCATCGCGCTCGTCCCGCGGTAACGCGGTTACCCGACGCCCTTCGCGCGCAGGAAGGCCAACGCCTTTTCCCAGGCGTCGCTGGCGGCGTCTGGCCGATAGCTGTCGCGATAGTCGGCGAAGAACGCATGCGGCGCGTCGGCATAGACGATGATCTCGGCGGGCGCCCGCGCCTTCTGCAGGCGCTCGCGCATGGTCTCGATGAGTTCGGCGGGAATGCTCGGATCGGCGCCGCCGTACAGCCCCAGCGTCGGCGTTTTCAGCTCCCCCGCGATGTCGATCGGCCAGCGCGGCTGCGCCGGCGTATGCGGCCCATCAAGCCGCCCGTACCAGGGAATGCAGGCGAGGAGCCGGGGATGATGCGCGGCATAGAGCCAAGCGATGCGCCCGCCCCAGCAAAATCCGGTGATCGCCGCGCGTCCGGCGTCGCCGCCTCTCCTCGCAGCGTAAGCGAGCGCCTGATCGAATATCTCCATCGTCTCGGCGTCGGGAACCTTGGCGACGATGGCGCGAATCGCCTCTATGTCTGGCGCTTCCTGCGGGTCCCCGTAGCGAATGAGGAAGTCGGGCGCGATGGCGAGAAACCCGAGCTTCGCGAACCGCCGCACGATGTCGCGGATATGTTCGTGCAGGCCAAAGATTTCCTGCGCCACGAGAATAATCGGGAAATCGCCGCCGGTCCGCGGGCGGGCGATATAGGCCGGCGCGCCGCCGGGCAGCGTCGTCATGCCGGCCTCAAGCCCCTCCACGCCCGTGGCGATGGCGCTGGGCGCGGGCGCGCCCGCCGCTTGGGCGAACCGGGCGGGGTCGTTCGACGGCAAGGTCACGAGGCCTCCTACAAAGCTGACGTCGGGGATTAGCTATGAAAAGGACGGGCTGTGTCCAGCCGGCGACCACGACGCCGCCGGGTCTACGTTACAATTCCGACCGTCGCGAACGCCATCCCGAGGGCGTCAAAAGTCTGGCGCGCCAATATCGCGCCGCAACCGTGACTTCTCTTTGTGCGCGAAACCGCGTATATCGCCGCACCGTATCGGCGGACCCACGCCGAAGGAGTGAGGAAGTCTTGGCGCCCTCGTTCTCGCCCCGGGCGAGCGCCCTCTTCCGAGACCGTCGACAAGAGGCGCGGCGCGCTCCTCTCAAAGGAAACCTCCCATGATGCAGCGATCCGACGCCGGCCCCGCCTCCGGCGGCGATGGGACACATGCTGCGCAACACGGAGACGAGCGTGCGAAGGGCGGGCTCGTCGGCCTCATCATCGGATCGATCGGCGTCGTCTATGGCGACATCGGCACCAGCCCGCTGTATGCGCTGCGCGAGTCGCTCGCCCATCAGGTGGAGCATGACGCGCTGACGGAAGATTCGGTCGTCGGCGCCATTTCGCTGCTCATATTTGCGCTGATTTTCACGGTGACGATCAAATACATCATCTTCGTCATGCGCGCGGACAACCGCGGCGAAGGCGGCATTCTTTCTCTGATGGCCCTGGCGCAGACCGCCATGGGCCGGCGCACGAAAGTCGCCTTTCTGCTCGGCGTCGCGGGCGCGGCGCTCTTCGCTGGCGAGGCGATCATTACGCCGGCGATCTCGGTGATGTCCGCCATTGAGGGCCTGGAGCTCGTCACTCACCGCTTCAGCGAATTCGTCCTGCCGATCACCATCTTCATCCTTGTCACGCTGTTTTGGGTGCAAAGTCACGGAACGGCGCGGGTGGCGGCCTTCTTCGGGCCCATTATGATCGCCTTTTTCCTGACCATTGGCGTGTTGGGCGCGATGCATATTCCCGAAGCGCCCCAGGTGTTGCGCAGTTTCGATCCGCGGCAAGGCATCGCTTTTCTCGTAACCCACGGCTGGCTCGGCTTCGCCGTCCTCGGCTCGGTTTTCCTCGCGGTCACCGGCGTCGAGGCGCTTTACGCCGACATGGGTCATTTCGGCCGCGGGCCGATCCGTACGGCCTGGCTCGGATTCGTGTTGCCGGCGCTGCTGCTCAATTATCTTGGTCAGGGCGCGCTCGTGTTGTCGCGCCCCGAAGCCGTCGGCAACCCGTTCTTCCTGCTGGCGCCGGACTGGGCGCTTTTGCCGCTTGTCGTCCTTTCGACGCTGGCCACGACAATCGCCGCGCAAGCGGTGATTACTGGAGCCTTCTCGCTGGCGCGGCAAGCCATTCAGCTCGGCCTCATTCCGCGACTCGAAGTCACGCATACGTCGGCGTCGCAGGAGGGCCAGATCTATATTGGCCGCATCAACCGGCTGCTGCTCATCGGCGTGGTGCTGCTCGTCATCGCCTTTAAGAGCTCATCGGCGCTTGCGTCCGCCTATGGCATCGCGGTCACCGGCACCATGGTGCTTTCGACGTCGCTGCTGTTCATCGTCGCTTGGCGCAAATGGGGCTGGCCGCTATTCGTATCGATCCTCTTCGCGGCCTCTTTTCTGGTCGTCGAATTCGCCTTTCTGGCCGCCAATCTGATGAAGGTCAAAGACGGCGGCTGGGTGCCGCTCGCGCTCGGCGGCTGCGTCATGATCATCATGTGGACCTGGACGCGCGGCACGCGTCTTCTCGCCGAGAAAACCCATCGCGACTCCATTCCGATGATGGAGCTCATCGCGATGCTGCAGAAGTCGAAGCCGACGCGCGTGCCCGGCACGGCGATCTTTCTGACCAGCGATCCGGCTGTCGCCCCGACCGCGCTGATGCACAATCTCAAGCACAACAAGGTTCTGCACGAGCGCGTGCTGGTGATCTGCGTGAAGACCGAAGACCGGCCGCGCGTCGCGCCCGGCAAGCGCTTTGAAATCGATAAGCTCAGCGACGACTTCTACCGCGCGACGCTGCACTATGGCTTCATGGAAAGTCCACGCGTTCCGGCCGCGCTCGCCGCCATGCGCAAGGCCGGGTTCAAATACGACATCATGACCACCAGCTTCTTCCTGGGCCGGCGCTCGATCAAGGAAAGCCCCTCCTCCGAAATGCCCGTCTGGCAGGACAAGCTCTATGTCGCGCTGACCCGCCAGGCCGCCAATGCGACGGACTTCTTCTCAATCCCCTCCGACCGCGTCGTGGAATTGGGCGCGCAAGTGACGATTTAGAGCGCGCGAAAACAGTGGACGGGACGGGGCCCAGGCCCTAAGCAACGGCGGCCTGCGGGGCTCGCGTAAGAGCCGAAAGGGTCCGGCGGCGCCCGGTCGAAAGGGCTTTTTGAAGATTTCACCGCCTTACGAAGGACGTCTGTCGCTTATGCCCACCCGCATCGATGATCGCTTCGCCGCCCTCAAGAAGGAAGGGCGCGCCGCCCTCGTGACCTTTGTGATGGCCGGCGACCCGGATCTCGCGACGTCGCTCGACATTTTGCGTGGCCTGCCCGGCGCCGGCGCGGACGTCATCGAGGTCGGCATGCCTTTCACCGATCCGATGGCGGATGGGCCGGCGATCCAGGCGGCGGGCCTGCGAGCGCTCAAGGCGGGAACCACGCTCAAGAAGACCTTGAAGCTCGTCGCCGACTTCCGCGCCGGAGACAACGCCACGCCGATCGTGTTGATGGGTTATTACAATCCGATCTATGTGTATGGCGTCGACGCCTTTCTACGGGACGCCCGGGCCGCCGGCGTCGATGGCCTGATCGTCGTGGACCTACCGCCCGAAGAAGACGCCGAACTCTGCGTTCCCGCCCGCAGCGCTGGGCTGAACTTCATTCGCCTGGCCACGCCGACGACCGATGACAAGCGGCTTCCCAAGGTGCTCGAAAATACAAGCGGCTTCGTCTACTATGTGTCGCTTACCGGCATCACCGGCGCGGCGCTTGCCGACTACGCCGGCGTCAGTCAGGCGGTTGCGCGCATCAAGCGGCACACGGCGCTGCCGATCGCCGTCGGATTTGGCGTCAAAAATGCGGAGAACGCCGCCGAACTCGCCCGTAACGCCGATGGCGTCGTGGTCGGCACGGCGCTGGTCCAAGCGCTTAAGGCCTCGCTCGACGCGGAAGGCCGCGCCGGACCTTCGAGCGTTGGCGCTGTGACCGGGCTCGTCGCGTCCATCGCCGAAGGCGTGCGCGACGCTCGCCCTAAGGGCGGCTTTATGAGTTGGCTGGCGAGGCTCGTGTCATGAATTGGTATTCGAACGTCGTCCCGCCGAAGATCAAGGCGCTGATCAAGCGTGAAGCGCCGGAAAATCTCTGGGTGAAATGTCCCGAGAGCGGCCAACTCGTCTTCCACAAGGACATCGAGGCCAATCTTTATGTCGTGCCCGGTTCGGGCTACCACATGCGCTGTCCGGTCGAGACTCGGCTCGCCAGTCTTTTCGACGGCGCCGAATGCGAGCTGATTCCGACGCCGGAAGCGCCCTTGGATCCGCTCAAGTTTCGCGACATCAAGCGTTACGTCGACAAGCTGAAGGAATATCGAGTCAAAACCGGCATGGCGGACGCCGTGACGATCGCCTTCGGCAATCTCGAAGGCTCGCCGGTCACCGTGGCCGTTCAGGATTTCGAATTCCTGGGCGGCTCGCTTGGCATGGCCGCCGGCGAGGCGATCATCGCCGGCTGCGAATATGCGCTCGCCAAGCGCACGCCTTTTGTGATCTTCACGGCGTCGGGCGGCGCGCGCATGCAGGAGGGCATGTTCTCGCTCATGCAGATGCCGCGCACGACCATTGCCGTGCAGCGCCTGCGCGAGGCGCGCCTGCCCTATATCGTCGTGCTGACCAATCCGACGACGGGCGGCGTCACCGCGTCCTACGCCATGCTCGGCGACGTGCAGATCGCCGAGCCCGGCGCGATCATCGGCTTCGCCGGCGCACGCGTCATTGAGCAGACGATCCGCGAGAAGCTTCCCGAAGGCTTCCAGCGCGCCGAATATCTACGCGATCACGGCATGGTCGATATGGTGGTGCCGCGTCAGGAGCTGCGCGAGACGCTGGCGCGCCTGTGCGGTCTCTTGACCAAGTCGCCGCCGCGCCGCGCCGCCGCCTGATATCGCGAGGCGCAGCCGCAATGGATCAGCATGACGCGATCCTGTCGCGACTGCTCACGCTTCATCCAAAGAAGATTGATCTGTCGCTGGGGCGCACGGAGCGGCTGCTCGCCGCGCTCGGACGACCGGAGCTCAGACTGCCGCCCGTCATTCACGTCGCCGGAACCAACGGCAAAGGCTCGACGATCGCCTTTCTGCGCGCCATGCTCGAAGCCGCCGGCAAGCGCGTGCATGTCTATACGTCCCCTCACCTCCTGCGCTTCAATGAGCGGATTCGTCTCGGCGCCGACGGCGGCGGAACGCTTGTCGACGACGAGCGTCTGAACGCGGCACTCGCACGCTGCGAACAGGCGAACGCGGGGCAGCCGATCACCTTCTTCGAGATCACGACGGCGGCGGCCTTTTTGCTCTTCGCCGAAGCGCCGGCCGACTGGCTGCTGCTCGAAACGGGCCTTGGCGGGCGCTATGACGCCACCAATGTCATCTCGCAGCCCAAATGCGCCATCATCACCTCGATCTCCCTCGACCATCTCGAATTTCTCGGCGATACGGTCGAAAAGATCGCCCATGAGAAGGCCGGAATATTTAAGAAGGGCGCGCCGGCCGTGATCGGCTTCCAGTCGGAGCCCGTGGCGAGGGCGCTGGAGCGAGAGGCGCGACGCGTCGGCGCGCCGACGATCGTCGCCGGGCGGGACTTCCATATCTGCAACGAGAACGGGCGCCTCGTTTATGAGGACGAGCGCGGTTTGCTCGATCTGCCGCTGCCGCGGCTCGCCGGACGCCACCAGCATGAAAACGCCGCCGGCGCGATCGCCGCCCTGCGCGCCGTCGCCCCGGAGCTTCCGGCCGCGGCGATTGAAGCGGGGCTGACGCGCGCCGAATGGCCGGCGCGGCTGCAAAGGCTCATACGCGGGCGCATCGTCGATCTCGCGCCGCCCGGCGCCGAGGTGTGGCTCGACGGCGGCCATAATGAGGACGGCGGCCGCGTTCTGGCCGAGGCGATGGCGGAGTTCCACGACAAGGCGCCGCGCCCGCTGGCGCTGATCTGCGGCGCGCAGACGACCAAGGACATTCGCGCGCTGCTCAAGCATTTCGTCGGACTGGCGCGCGAGGTCGTCGCGGTGCCGGTCGAGGGCGAGCATAAGAGCTGGCCGCCCGAGGAGGTCGCGAACCTCGCCAGGGCTGAGGGGATGCCCGGCGCCGCAGCAGGTGGCGTCGAGGAGGCGCTCGCGATCCTTTCGACGCGCAGCTTCGACGCGCCGCCGCGCGTGCTCATCGCCGGTTCGCTCTATCTTGCCGCCTCGGTGCTCGCCGCCAACGGCTCGGTGGTGGAATGAGCCGCGCCGCCCGTTTCGCCCGCGCCGCGACATCGCCGAGAGAGCCGGGTCTCACGCTTTTGTAAGCTCCTCCACAAGCTTGCGGGCCGCCGGACCGGAGGAAGCCGGGTTCTGGCCCGTGATCAACTGGCCGTCGCGGACGACATACGGGGCCCAGTCCGCCGCCTTCGAGAAGCGCCCGCCCTTCGCCTGGAGCTCGTCCTCGACAAGGAACGGAACGACGTGGGTGAGGCCAACCGCCTCCTCCTCGCCATTGGTGAACCCTGTCACCGTCTTGCCCGCGACCAGCGCCCGGCCGTCGGGACCTTTGACATGGCGCAGCACGCCCGGCGCGTGGCACACGAGCGCGATGGGTTTGCCGGCGCGGATGAAGGATTCGATCAGCCTGATCGAATCCGGGTCCTCGGCGAGGTCCCACATCGGCCCATGGCCGCCGGGATAGAAGACCGAGTCGAAATCGTCCTGACGGACGCTATCGAGCCGCGCCGTGTCGGCGAGGCGCGCCTTGGCCGCCTCGTCCGCTTGGAACCGGCGGGTGAGATCGGTCTGAAATTCGGGTTCATTGCTCTTTGGGTCAAACGGCGGCTGACCGCCCTTGGGCGAGGCAAGCGTGATCTCGGCTCCGGCGTCGAGAAAGACGTAATAGGGCGCAGCGAGTTCTTCCAGCCAGAAGCCCGTCTTTCGGCCTGTGTCGCCGAGCCTGTCATGCGAGGTGAGGACGATGAGAATTTTCACGGACTTCTCCTGTTTCGGGGAGCATGTTCGCATGGCAGGGGTTGCGAAAAAATGACGCGAGGGTCCGGCGGCGCCCAGCGCGAGCAGGAGGGTAGGCGCGCGAGGCCACTTGGATTCGGTAAAAATTTGCTCCACAAGCGCGCAGATGCGCGTTGCGCAATGACTGGAGCCAAGAACTCATGACCCTGATGTTGGCGAGCGTTCTCTCCCGCGAAGAGGCGGAGATTGCCCTCTCGCGCGGCGCCGATATCATCGACTGCAAGGCGCCCTCGCGCGGCGCGCTGGGCTCCCTACCCCTGGACACCGTCGCTGAGATCGTCGCCTTCGTCGACGGCCGCCGTCCGGTCAGCGCCGTCGTCGAGCTGCCGCACGACGTCGCGCATGCGCTCCGCGACTTTGAAGAGGTCGTCGCGGCAGGCGTCGATTATGTCAAATTCGCCCTGCCGGCGACGCCCGACGCCGTCGAGATCATCGAGGCGCTAGCGCCGCTGACCGCAAAAACAAGGCTCGTCGCCGTCCTCTTCGCCGATCTCGGCCCCGAATTCGACACTCTCGAGCCGCTGGCCGGCGCCGGCTTTCATGGCGCGATGCTGGATACCGCGCATAAAGGCAAAGGCCGACTGGTCGACTTTATGAGCGTCGGCGCGCTGTCCGAATTCGTCGCGCGCTGCCGTGAGCTCGGGCTCGCCTCAGGACTCGCTGGGGCATTGGAGCCTCCCGATGTGCCGCGCCTGCTCGTCACCGGAGCGGATGTTCTTGGCTTTCGCGGCGCGCTCTGCGCGCATGGCGAGCGGCGCGCCGCCATCGACGCCCGCGCCACGACGCTGATCCGCGATCTGATCCCTTCGACACGAGGCGCGCACGCCGATTTTCACGCCCACTGGTCGTTCCTCGGCCGCGGCTATATCGAGCCCGCCGGCGCGAACGACACCGATTGCGTGTTTCTCAAAGATTATGTCGCGCCCGTCGAGATCGGCGCCTACGCCCACGAACACGGCCATACGCAGCGTGTGCGGTTCAACGTGGAAGCGGACGTGACCCGCATCAACGGCTCCGACGACATGCGCTCGATCTTCTCCTATGACGTGATCATGGACGCGATCAAAATGATCCTCGCCGGCGGCCATATCGAGCTGGTCGAAACGATCGCCGAGCGCCTCGCCGAAAGCGTGCTGCTACATGAACGCGTGCGCGCCGTAACCGTCCAGGTCGAAAAGCTCGATGTCGCGCCCGGCGCCGTCGGCGTGAAAATCCGCCGCGCGCGCGCCCATGAGGAGGCGCGTCGCCTGCAGCCGGCGCCGATGCGCATCGATGCCGTCAAGTAGCGCGCCCCTCGTCGTTAAACTCGGCGGGAGCCTGCACGCTTCCCCGGAGCTCGCCGATTGGCTTGCGGCGCTGAAGCGCTACCCGCGGCCGCTGACGATCGTTCCCGGCGGCGGACCTTTCGCCGACGCCGTGCGCGCCGCGCAGCCGGCATTAGGCTACGACGATGAGACCGCGCACGCCATGGCGGTTCTGGCGATGGAGCAATATGCGTTGGCGCTCGCGAACCGTGACGACTCGCTGGAGGTCGCGGGCTCTCGTGACGCAATCGCAGCGGCGCAGGCGCGAGGACGAATCGCCCTTTGGCGGCCGAGCGCCATGGTCGCCGCCGCCGATGACATCGCGCCATCCTGGAACGTCACCTCCGACAGTCTCGCCGCCTGGCTTGCCAAAAAAATGGGCGCTTGCGCGCTGACGCTTATCAAGAGCGTCGATGTCGGCGAAGGCGCCTTACTGAGCGAGATTGTGCGCAAGGGCGTTGTCGATTCGGCGCTTCCGGATTATCTCGATGAGACGCCGCTCTTCCTCGCCGGCCCCTCGTCTCTCCCACGCGCCGCCGCGCTTCTTGCCAACGGCGTCCCGCCGGGCGCAGCCATCACAAATTTTCCAACGCGGAAGTTCGCCTGATGACCAAAAAGAAAGTAGTCACGCCGCGCTGGGGTTGGGCGCTCACCGGATCTGGGCATTTCTTCACCGAATGTCTCGAGATGATCCGCTCGCTCGATCACGTCGATCTCTTCGTCAGCAAGGCGGCGGCGGAAGTCGTGCGCATGTATAAGCACGATCTTGATCTGCCGGAGACGGTTCGCATCTTTAAGGACACCACCGCGAGCGCCGCGCCGGTCGGGAATTTCTACTACAACTTTTATCACACGCTGGTTCTCGCGCCCGCGACCTCGAACACCGTCGCGAAGTGCGTCGCCGGCATTTCCGACAACCTTGCGACAAATGTCTTCGCGCAGGCCGGCAAATGCCGCGTGCCGACGATCGTCTTCGCCTGCGACACCGCGCCCGAACTCGAGACGCGCGCGCCCAAGGGCATGGTGATGGTCTATCCACGCCGCATCGATTTGCAGAACACCGACGCGCTCAAATCCTTCGAAGCGACGCAAGTCGTCGAAAGCCTCGCGGCGCTGCAGGAGGCGGTGGAGCGCCGCCGCCGCGAAGTCGAGCCGCAACCCTAACGAAAGCTCCGCATGAGCGAGCGCCTGCTGTTCCTCACCGGCCATCTTGCACTGCCGCGGTTGGAGCGCATGGTCGCGAGCTTCGGCGAAGCGGCGCAGGAGTGGCGTATCCACGACATTGGCGTGAAGGTCGCGGCGCTCATGACCCAGGAGATCATTCATCGTCGCCTGCCGCGACCCGTGCAAGCGGACCGCGTCATATTGCCCGGGCGCTGTCGCGCCAACCTCGCTGTGCTGACGGAGGATTTCGGCGTCGCTTTTGAACGCGGGCCGGAAGAGATCGCCGATCTTCCCGCCTATCTCGGGCGCGGCGGCGCGGCGCCGGATCTCTCACGCTACGACATGCAGATTTTTGCCGAGATCGTCGACGCGTCAAAGATGAGCGTCGCGGATATTTCGCTCAAGGCGCGCGAACTCGCCGCGGGCGGCGCCGACGTCATCGATCTCGGCTGTCTGCCGGATACGCCTTTCATTCATCTCGAGGACACGATCGTGGCGCTCAAGGCCCACGGCCTGAAGGTGAGCGTCGACTCGGCCAATGTCGCCGAGCTTGAACGCGCGGCGAAGGCCGGCGTCGACCACCTCTTGAGTTTGGACGAAGCAACGCTGTCGATCCTTCCCGACAATTCGCCCGTTATTCCGATTCTGACGCCGCGGCCGCACGGCGATCTCGACTCGCTGCAGCGCGCCGCGCGCCGCGCGCGCGCGCGCGGAATCAGCGCCATTCTCGATCCGATCCTCGATCCGATTCATTTCGGCCTTGCCGCCTCGATCTCCCGCTACGTCGAACTACGGGCCCGAGAGCCTGAGGCCGAGATCATGATGGGAACGGGCAATCTCACGGAGCTTACCGACGCCGACTCCGCCGGCGTCACCGCGGCGATGCTCGGCATATGTTCCGAACTCGATATCCGGCATCTGCTGACGGTGCAGGTGTCCCCACATACGCGGCGGACGCTGCAGGAGCACGATGCAGCGAGACGCTTGATGTTTGCGGCGCGCGCCGACCGCGCGCTGCCGAAAGGCTATAGCGACGCCCTGCTGCAGATCCACGACCGCAAACCTTATGCTGCAACGCCGGAAGAGATTGCCGCGCTTGCGCGCGAACTGCGCGATGCTAACTTCCGCATAGATACGACCCAGGACGGCGTGCACATCTACGCCAAAGGATTCCACCATGTCGCGGCAGACGCGATGGCGCTCTTCCCGCATCTTGCCGTCGAACATGACGGCGCCCACGCTTTTTACCTTGGCGCGGAATTGATGAAAGCCGAGATCGCCTACAAGCTCGGCAAGCGCTATCGTCAAGACGAGCCGCTCGACTTCGGAGTCGCGTCGGACGTCAACGAAGAGGACGCGACCCGCTTCAAGGAAATGGGTCACACGATGCGCAAAGCGGGCGAAGGACCTGCGAAAGATGCCTCTGATACATGAATGCGTCGTCACGACGCTGTCGCCGGAAGGTCGACCGCACATCGCGCCGCTCGGATTGATCGAGGAACACGGCTACTGGATCGCGGCGCCGTTTCGTCCATCGTCGACTTTGTTCAATCTCACGCATAATCCGAAACTGACGGCGAGTTTCACTGACGACGCGCGCATTTTTGCCGGACTCGTCGCCGGCCAACGCAACTGGCCGCTCACCGACATTGAAGACTGGCCGGCGCCGCGCCTCTCCGCCGCGCTGGCGCATGCCGAACTCATCGTCGCGCGCGTCGAGGAGCACGAGTCGCGGCCGCGCTTCTTCTGCAGAGTGAGGCGAATTGAGTCGCATCGCGCCTTTCTCGGCATGAACCGGGCGCGCGCCGCCGTGCTGGAAGCGGCGATTCTCGCGACTCGGCTCGACATGCTTCCGCGTGAAAAAATCGAGAGCGAACTCGCCTATCTGCAGATCGCCATCGACAAAACCGCCGGCGAGGCCGAGCGCGAAGCCTGGAACATGGTGAAGGCGAAGATCGACGCGCATCAGCACGCCAAAGCAGGCGCAGCGCAGTAGAGCAGGTTCCGAAAAAGTTGACGGACTTTTTCGACGAGAACCTGCTCCACCATTCTGATTTTGAGCGATTCCTTATCGATCACATGATTCCATGTGATCGATAGGCGCTCTGGGCGACCTTGCCTTAAGGGACGCTACGACAGATCGAGCAACGCCAGCGCCGAAGCCGGCGCGCAATTCGCGGCACTTGCAGCCAAAGCCGGCGGCGCCGCGATCAGATCGGCGAAATCAATGAATGTTCGGCCTTGCGCATGAGCCAGACGCGCAGCGAGTGTGCGGCCGACGCCGGCGCCGACGATCGGCGCGTCACACGCAATCGCCTCACGCGATTCGAGCAGCGCAATCTGATCTTCGATGGCGCGCAATTGCGCGCGCGCAAGATACTGCGCGAAGGCGCGCCATTGCGCATCGCTCAATTCGGCGGCGTCGCGCCCGGCTATACGCGCCAGCCGCGCGCGCGACGCCGCAACCGTCTTCGGACGACCGTCCGCCGTCGGCGACAGGTCGGCGTCGGTTTCGCCTTCGGGGAGATCGCCGAGCACGCGCCGCACGTCGGCCATCGACGCAAAGGCCTCGTTGACGAGCGGCGTCCACCGTCCGGCGATCGGCGCGCGCGCCGCATAGGCCTGAGGCGCGCCGCGTGAAAATCCGGCATAGGCGAGTTCGCCATAAGCGAGGCGCTCGGCGTCGCTCGCCCCGCGCGCCGCGACACATCCGGCGCAAATCGGCGCAAGGTCCGTCGTCGTCGATCCAATGTCGATGAACAGCGCCTCGGCGCAATGGCGCGCGACGAATTCAGCCGAGGCGCGCCAATTGGCCGAAGCGACGGCGTCGACATGGGCGCCGATCTCGTCGCGAGTGAGGAAACCACGTTCGCCGGCGTAAAAGAGAATGTCAGGAACGCCGATCTCGCGCGCTGCGATGGCGGCCACCATAACGACGCCGCGCGAGCGACTTTCGAACGCGTCGGAGAGCTCCGCCGTCATTGTCAGGCGATGACGCTCGGCCTCGCCGAGCGCCGCGCGCGCGGCGCCTAGCGCCTGCTCCAGGCTGGCGACGCTTTCATGCGGGGCGCAGGCGATCTGAACGACCGCCGTGAGGCGCCCGTCATCCGCGCGCGCCGCCTTGACGTGGGCGCCGCCGATATCCCAGCCGATGACCGCCGCCATCCGCCTCTCCCAAAAGAAAAAGGGGAGCCGCGCGGCCCCCCTTCAATTTCGAAGATGCTGCGCGGTTCAGTTCGGCGCGAAGGGGTGCTTGGCTTCGTTGCGCTTGGCGACGACTTCCGAAGCCTTCGGCTCGCCCTTGACGGCGCGCGCGATCGCTTCCTTCGTCGCGGTATAATTATAGTCCTGGATCTTCTTGTCGTCCGAAGCGTCCCAGTGAATGAACACGCCGACCGCAATGAAGATGTCGTCGGCTTCGTCGACCGGGATCACGCCCTCGGCGACCGAATCCGCAACGGCCTTGGCGACGCCATGCTGCGCCGGGCCGAACATCTGAACGGCCTGCTTGGCGCCCTTGATCGTCACCTTGTTGAAGAGGATCGTGTTGGGCTTGCACAGAAGGTTCGGCGCGACGACGGCGAGCAGCGTCGTGAAGCCGTCCTTATTGTTGACGAGCGCGTTGGCGAAGGCGAGCTCGGCCGCCGAGCCGCGCGGACCCATGATCAGATCGATATGCGCAACTTCATTGCCGTCGCCGACCAGCGACTCGCCGACCAGCATTTTGTTGATCAAAGCCATGTTTTTCTCCCAGAATTCTGGCGCCGGATTCACGAGCGCCCTACACGAGCCGCACGCGGGGGCGCGGCGATGAGAGCCCACGCACGCGGCGCGGACTCAACCATTTTTGCGCAGCCTTGCCAAGGCGCGGGGCCTGGCAAGCGCGCGAGACGTCACACGAGTTCGCGGGCCAACGCGAAAGCGTGACGGAAGTCGAGGCAGAGCGGCTCGTCGGACGTCGCCATCTTCTTGAAGAGACCAGACTCCGTGCCGTATTTGACGTTGCCGATCGCCAGCGCGCCGATGCCCAGGGCGCCGTGAGGCGAGACCACGACGCCATTGTCATGCAGGCCGCACCCTTCGACGCCGAGAGGCGGCACGGCGTTGACGTCGGCGGCGATCAAGAGATCCTTGGCGGCGGCGAGATCGTCCTTCGACAGCACCTGGACGCCGGCGCGCGCCGCGCACAGCGCGATTTCATGCTGGCAAAGAAGCGCACGCACCTGTTCGGGCGTGGAGCCGTCGGCAGGCGCGACCTTGATGTTAAAACGCTTGCACATTTCGTCGGCGAGCTTGGCGACACGCTCGAGGCCGCTATAGCCGACGACGGTGACCTCTGCGCCTTCAAGCGCCGAGATGACGGCGGCGGAATAGCCAACAACGCCCGTCGCCCCATAGATGACGACTTTCGAGCCCTTGAGCTCGCGCTGCTTCTTCTCCCGCAGAATCTTTTCGACGCAGGCGACCATGGCGCCGGCGGTGGTGAAGGAGCCGTAGGGATCGGCGAAGAGCGACACTTCGAAGGGCTTGAGCAGCGCTTTCTTTGCCGTGTCCATCATGTCGAGCGCGAGCACGGCGTCGCGGCCGGCGAAGAAGATGCCGGTGCGCAGCGCCGCCGAAGGCGCGCGCGAAAACATCGCGTCCTGCACGAGCGCGGTGACTTCGTCCAGCGTGACATTGGTGTAGGGAATCGCCGCGTCATAGCCGGCGTCGAGGGCCATGTTCACATCGAAGGGGCTCATATGCTTCAACGTGCTGAGCATGTGCAGAATCGCTTTGGCCATTGAATCTCCCCAACCTTTCCCTCGATTTTCGCGTCTTACGCGGCCAATAGGCGACGCGCGGCTGGAGACAGTCTCCAGCCCCTCGATCTCTCAAAGATTCCCGGCAAAAGGAACGGCGCGCGGGCGCGCGCCTCGGCCTCGCCCGGAGCGATGGGAGGCTTAGAACCCAGAACGAAGCCGATGTCTAGAGGCGTGTGCGCCGCAGCGAGCGGTCGCATGGCGGCGCCTGTTGGTTGACGCCGGCCGCGCTTTGCCTCTATAAGCCCGCAAACGAGGCTCGGCGCATCGGCGTCGCGCCTCGCTGTCTTTTTCACCCTCTGCTGGCGACCGCGGGCGACTGACGCCGCGGTCGACGCGTGGAAGAATAGAACGAAAGGAACCGTTATGTCCCGCCGTTGCGAGCTGACCGGAAAGGGCGTGCAGTCCGGCAATCTCGTCAGCCATTCCAATCGGAAGACGAAGACCCGCTTTCTGCCCAATCTCGTCAATGTGACGCTCGCCTCAGAGGCGCTGGCGCGTTCGGTGCGGCTGCGCATCTCCGCGGCCGCGCTGCGGTCGGTCGAACATCGCGGCGGGCTTGACGCCTTCCTGGTGAAGGCGAAGACTGAAGAGCTGTCGCAGAACGCCCGAACGCTCAAGCGCGAAATCGAGAAGAAGCAGGCGGCCGCGAGCGCTTAAAGCTTCGCCTTCTGTTTTGACACTTGGCCCCGTCGCCTTGCGGCGGGGCTTTTGTTTTGCGGCGCCCCGAGCTCGTCACTGAAAAAGGCGGGCATCCCTTCTCCCATGGGGAGAAGGTGGCGCGCGAAGCGCGACGGATGAGGGGAAAGCGCCTGACGTGTAAGGGGAACGGCCCCTCACCCGACCCGGCTCCGCCGGACCCCCTCTCCCAATGGGAAAAGGATTGCGCTCCGGCGTCAGCCCTTGCGATAAAACTACCCCCGCAGATCCGGCGGCGTCGCTTCCTCCGCAAGCCGCTTTAACGCCTCCTCGAGCGAAAGCTGCGTCTGCGCCTGCGAGCCCAGCCGGCGCATCGAGATCGTGCGCTCGGCCGCCTCTTTCTTGCCGGCGACGAGCAGCACGGGAACCTTCGCCAGCGAATGTTCGCGCACCTTGTAGGTGATCTTCTCGTTGCGCGCGTCGACCTCGACCGCAAGCCCGAGCTTCCGCGCCGCGGCGGCGACCTCATAGGCGTAGTCGTCGGCCTCCTGCGTGATCGTGCAGATGACGATCTGCAGCGGCGACAGCCACAGCGGCAGATGTCCGGCGAAATGCTCGATCAGAATGCCGGTGAAGCGTTCGAGCGAGCCGAAGATCGCGCGATGGATCATCACCGGCGTCTTCTTCTCGCTGTCGGGGCCGATGTAATACGCGCCAAAGCGCGACGGCAGGTTGAAGTCGACCTGCGTCGTGCCGCATTGCCACTCGCGGCCGATCGCGTCGCGCAGCGTATATTCGAACTTGGGGCCGTAGAACGCGCCCTCGCCCGGATTGATGCCGGTCTTGATCCGATTGCCCGAGCGCGCTTCGATGTCACTCAAGACCCGCGTCATGATCGCCTCGGCTTCGTCCCAGGCCTCATCGGAGCCGACGCGCTTTTCGGGGCGCGTCGAAAGCTTCACGACAACCTCTTCGAAGCCGAAATCCGAATAGGTCGACAAAATGAGATCGTTGATCTTGAGGCACTCTTCGGCCATCTGCGCTTCGGTGCAGAAGACATGCGCGTCATCCTGCGTGAAGGCGCGCACGCGCAACAGGCCATGCAGCGCGCCGGACGGCTCATAGCGATGCACGACGCCGAACTCGGCCATGCGCAGCGGCAGATCGCGGTAGGACTTCAGGCCATGTTTGAAGATCTGGATATGGCCGGGACAATTCATCGGCTTGATGGCGTACAGCCGATCTTCGTCCGTCTGTTCGCGCGCGGGCGCTGAGACGAACATGTTCTCGCGAAACCACTCCCAATGGCCGGAGGTCTCCCACAGCGATTTGTCGAGAAGCAGCGGCGCGTTGACTTCCTGGTAGTCGGCCTTCAGGCGCCGGCGCATGTAGGAGATGACGTTCTGGAACAGCGCCCAGCCCTTCGGGTGCCAGAAGATCGCGCCGGGGCCTTCCTCCTGAAAATGGAACAGGTCCATCTCGCGGCCCAAGCGGCGGTGATCGCGCCGCTCGGCTTCCTCCAGCCGGTGCAGATAGGCGTCGAGCTCCTCCTGCGTCGTCCAGGCCGTGCCGTAGATGCGCGACAGCATCGGCTTCGTCGAATCGCCGCGCCAATAAGCGCCTGCGACCTTCATCAGCTTGAAGGCCGTGCCGACCTTGCCGACGGAGGGCAGGTGCGGACCGCGACAAAGGTCGAGCCATTGGCCCTGCTTATAGATCGAGAGCGGCTCATCGGACTTGATCGCGTCGATGAGTTCGCCCTTGAAAATCTCGCCTTTGGTCAGAAACCATTGCTTGGCGTCGTCGCGGCTCCAGACTTCGCGCGTGATCTTGGCGTCGCGCGCGACGATCTCGCGCATCTTCTTTTCGATCGCCGGCAGGTCTTCGAGCGTGAACGGCTCGGCGCGGAAGAAATCGTAATAGAAGCCGTTCTCGATGACGGGGCCGATCGTCACCTGCGTGCCGGGATAGAGTTCTTGCACCGCCTCCGCCAGCACATGCGCGGCGTCGTGACGGATGAGCTCCAGCGCGCGCGGATCTTCGCGCGTGACGAATTCGATTTTTGCATCGCGCGCGATCGGGCTTGCGAGGTCGACAAGCGCGCCGTCGAGCGTCATGGCGACGCTGCGCTTGGCGAGAGAGGGAGAGATGCTCTTGGCGATGTCGACGCCCGAAACGCCGGGCTCGAACTGACGGGACGCCCCGTCGGGGAATGTAACCGCTACCATGTTTGCGCTCCTGTCGCGCTCAGTCGCCGATACGAGTCGACGTAAGTCGCTTTGGATGGACGGCGACTTCATAGCGCCGGCTGCGCGCAGGCGCAATCGTCCCGAAGTCGGCAGGGCTTTAACGGAAAAGACGTGGCGCCTCCGAAAGGATTCGAACCTCTCCCGAGAGACCGGATGCTTGCCGGTAGCAAGTCAAGGTTCAGCTCACCCTTCCGGATGACCTGGCGCGAGAAGGTTTCGAAGAAATCTGCGTGACCGGTGACGGGGCCCTCAAGGCCAAGCGTTAGCGCCCGCCGCATGATCGGGCGCCAGGAGCCGTTGTTTTATTTAACCATGAACCGCGGCGGCGGAGCGCCTGCCTGCCGCCTAAAACCAACGTCCACGGCCATACCAACCGCCGCCAAGCAGGAGAACAACAATAATAATGAGGAGGAGCGTCTGGGTATCCATGATGTGCATTCCTTTTCCGTGCGATGGCGCCGGCTTTGGCTTGTCCACATAACTGCGTCGGTCCGGATGACCTCGCCGAGATCGCGCACATCATATGGGAGATATAGACAGACAAAAAAGAAGTGGGCGAATCCCTGACAACAATATGTCGCTGAATTCTTGACCAGCAACGAAAGCAAAACCTTCAGCATGCCAAGCGCGACGAAAACGCATCGCTTTGCGAGAGGTCGTCGACGACCTGAGTATTCCCGACGACAATCTGCTCAGACTCGAAGAGCCGCAAAGCGCCTGCTTGAGGGGCTAAGATTGCTGAGGTCGAGCCTGCGGACAACGAAAGATCGCTGCACGAAAACTTTTCGGCAAGCGGTGTCCGCATGCGTTTGAAGACTCGTCAGCAGCACCTGAGCGGTGCAGCTGCGCGGGTCCACGTCAGTGTGAACGGATCACTCAGGCCGGCATGACCAAGTGTATTGATTTCACTTCGCCAAACTTGGGCCATGGCACTTTAATGCCGGCTGCCTCCAGGAACATCTGCGCCACATAAAGAACGATGAACACCCCGACCAAAACGACGAGCACGTGAACAACCGTTCGAAATGGCTCCGCGAGAGGAATGACACGGAGCAAGGTCGTCGCGGCCCACCAAAAAACCCCGATGATGATGACGAGAAAGATGAGTCCTATCAATGTTTCGATCATTGTGGCGTCTCCACCAAGCCGACTTTGCCCAAATGGCGGCCGACCCTGCGGAAAATATGGACCTATCTACCGTTCAGACAAGGCCAGCGATGGCGGTGAGCCGTTGTCGAATCGATGTGGCCGGCGGCCAGACGCGCGGGAGCAATCGTTGAAATTGGCTCAGACCGGCGCCTCCTTTGCCCTCAATGCAGGCTTGGAAGGATGGCGACATGGAAGCGGAGCGTCTCGGTTACCCCGGTTTGGGGCCTCCCGCGTTTCGCTATGACCGCTCGTTTTTGTATTCCTTCCACCCTCAAAATCGTCCCGCGCAGGCTGCGGCGCGCAAATGGACGTTCGGTGGTGATTTGCGCCATCGCGAGCGCTCAGCACGTCTTTCGCCATCAACTTTTGGGCGACCCGCGCGGGGGAAGGGCTAGTAGCTCGTCAGCCTTTTTGACTTGTGAGCTTTGATAGGATGGCGCGCCCGAAAGGATTCGAACCTCTGACCCCCAGATTCGTAGTCTGGTGCTCTATCCAGCTGAGCTACGGGCGCCTGCTTCGCCATAGTCCCCGTGCGTTAAACGGGCTATGGCGACGTGTCGGCTCGTTTACCGGCAAGCGACGCGAATGGCAATAGCGCATTTACTTTCGCCGCGCGCAGCCTTGCGTCGACGGCGCAAGTATTTAGATAAAAGGCTCTAAATGGGATTTCTAATGGAAACGTTCCTGTCGGATGGCGTCGAGATAGCCTATGTGGATTTCGAGCCTTTAACGGAAGATCGCGGCGAACCGATCGTCCTCGTGCATGGCTTCGCCTCGACCCATGCCGTGAACTGGCTGTTCACGCAATGGGTCAAGACGCTGACCGAAGACGGCCGCCGCGTCATTGTCTTCGACAACCGCGGCCATGGTCGCTCCGCCAAGCTGTACGATCCGGCGCAATATAGTCTCGACCTCATGGCCGCCGACATCGTGCATCTGCTCGACCATTTGTCGATCCCGCGCGCCGACGTCATGGGCTATTCGCTCGGCGGACGCATCGGCACGGTGCTGGCGCTGGCCGCGCCCGAGCGCGTGCGCTCCTTGATCCTCGGCGGCATCGGCGAAAATCTCATCGAGAACTCCGGCCTACCGCGCGGCCTTGCCGAAGCCATGGAGATTGAGCGCATCGAGGACATCGACGATTCGACGCTCAAGATATTCCGCGGCTTCGCCGAATCCACCCGCAGCGACCTCGCCGCCCTCGCCGCCTGCGTCCGCGGCGCCCGCAAGTCCGTCGAGCCTGAGTTGCTCGCGCGCATCACCGCGCCGGTGCTGATCTGCGTCGGCACGCGCGATGACGTCGCCGGCGACCCGCTCCCGCTCGCCGAGTTCTTCCCCAACGCCCGCGTGGTCGATATTCCCGGCCGCGACCACAACCGGGCTGTCGGCGACAGGATCTACAAGCAGGCGGTGCTGGAGTTCCTGGACACGCGGCCTTAACGCTCGCGGGCGGGCGCCCGTGCTATTGTCCGAGCGCTCCGCTATATTATTGCCTGACCAAGGAGGGGCGGATGGGCGCCGAAACGCGCGAATATGGCGCGAAAATCATCGACTTCGCCCAGAACGATCCGTTGTTCGCGCGGCTGCGCGCGGAGGCGGAGGACGTGCTGCGCCGCGAGCCGGAGCTCGGCGGCTTCCTGCATCCGGCGATCCTTTCGCAGAACGGCGTCCTGGGCGTCGTCGCGCATCGCGTGGCGCAGCGCCTCGACCGGCCGGAGGCCCCCTATATCGCCATCCGCCAGGCGTTCGAAGAATGCGCCGCGCGCGAGCCTGGACTGGTCGAGGCCTTCCGCGCCGACCTGCTCGCCGTGCTCGAGCGCGACCCCGCCTGCACAAGGCTGATCGAGCCGGCGCTTTATTTCAAAGGCTTCCATGCGCTGCAGACCTACCGGCTGGCGCATTGGGCGTGGAAGAACGGCCGCAGCGACTTCGCCCTGATCCTGCAGAGCCTCTCGTCGCAGACCTTCCAGGTCGACATCCACCCCGCCGCCGTGATCGGCAAGAGCGTTTTCATCGATCACGCGACCGGCGTCGTCATCGGCGCGACCAGCGTCGTCGAAGACGAAGTGTCGATGCTGCATGGCGTGACGTTAGGGGGCACCGGCAAGGCGCGCGGCGACCGTCATCCCAAGGTCAGGCGCGGCGTGCTGATCGGCGCCGGCGCGAAAATCCTCGGCAATATCGAAATCGGCCGCTGCGCCATGATCGCCGCCGGCTCCGTGGTGCTCGACCCGGTGCCCGCCAACAAGACCGTCGCCGGCGTGCCGGCCAGAATCGTCGGCGACGCGCGCTGCGCCGAGCCGGCGCTTGCCATGGATCAGATGCTGGCCTATCTCGACGCCGGCATGTGAGGGGCGAGGTTGACCTTGAGCAGAATTCTACTGGGCTTTGCGCTCGTCGTTATCGCGGCGTCGTTGCTGTCTCCATGCGCCGCGACAGCCGCCGGTTGGCATTATTACGATCCGGAATGTCCGATCGATCTTGGCGGCAAATCGATGAAATTCGTCGCCATGCAGCCCAAGAAGAACGTCGATCGGGAATGCATCACGCTGCCGGACGTCGGCCCGAGCGTCATCGTGCTCGACGCCGCCGACACTGAATTGCGCGACATGAATTGGGACATCCGCATCCTGCGCGGCAACGGGCCGAACGGCGACGCCGACCCCGAAGCCGACATCGTCGGCCGCCTGCCGGTGCAGAAATTTCGCAACGGCATGGTGAATTTCGACCAGAATTTTAAGGAGCCCGGCGAATACGTGCTCTATGCGCGCCTGACGAGCGACGACGGCGCCAAGCGCTTTGAAGGCCGGCACCCGTTCTCGGTCGGCCTCGTCACCGACGAGGAATTCTATCTCTATATCGCCTTCGCCGTTTTCGTCGTCGTGGCCGGCGGCGTCGCCTTCACGCTGTGGCGCCAGGGCAAGCTCGGATTCAAGATTCCGGATTTTTCGAAGACGGATTGAACTTCCTGCGGAAGCTTTCAGGAAAAGCCCCCTCCCCCAACCCTCCCCCGCGCTTCGCGCAGGAGAGGGAGCAAATTGCGCGCGTCATGAAGATGCGTGGATCTTCGACTAAGCCGCGCGTCGGGACTTTTTCCCAACCGCGCCAAGAATCATCATTTTCGCCAGTCATGGATTGATTTACCGATAGCGGATCTATAGAGAGCGGCATTGTATCCGCAGGAGTTGCCCCTAAAGGACAACTAAGGTCACTACTTTAGAAAACCTACACGGCGCTGGCCAAATCGTTCCGGTCTCGACTCCGGAACGATTAGACGTCGCTTAAGTTGGCATCAAGACTGTCGCTTCAGAAGTCAGATGAACGCAGAAACGATCAATAGTTTCTCGTTCGCTTTGTCAGGTTTAACCCGGATGTTTGAGGCCAGCGTGACAGTTGCGCAACGTGATCACCGCAAAGTTGTTGGCTATTTGCGCAGTCAGATTGAAGCGGAAAGGCTCTATAAGCTCGAGGCTCAAAAAGCAGACACGACGTATGATGTCGATCCGTTTACGCGCGGCGCCTATCGTAGGATGCTGGAGCTGTACTGGACATTGTCACGAGTGCTTGCTCCGCAACGCCGCGCGGCGCCCGCGGCCCAACGTGAAGAGGAAGCCCCACGGCCGGCCCCGCAGCAACAGTTCCCGCTCATTACGATCGCGCCCGGGGACCAGCCATGCATATACGTTGATGTCACAGACACTAAATTTTTTGACAAAGTGACGGGCATTCAACGCGTTGTCAGCGAGACCGCTCATTACGTCACGGAACTGGGAAACGGCCAACCGGTCCAGATTCGCGGGGGACTTATCCTAGCCGAAATAGACGGAGTGATGGGCAGGATCGAAGCGCGCCCTGGCGATATACTCCTGTTGCTAGACGCTGGCTGGAACAATGTGGACAATTATGCGCACGCCATCAGCTCCTTCAGAGAACAAGGCGGCGCTGTCGTAGCTGGCGTTTATGATCTTTTTCCAGTCCTCTATCCGACGTTATACGGACCCGAACTCGTGATCGCCTTTGAGACCTGGCTCAGCGAAGTCGTCTCCCGGAGTGATGCGGTCGTTGCAATTTCTCGGAGTTCCGCGAAGTGCTATGCCGAGTATGCGATGATGCGATACAAATGGTGCAGGAGCCAAAAAATCGGCTGGTGGCGGCTGGGCGCCAATCTATCGGCTGAACCCTCCAGAGAACCAGCCGCGGCCGCAATCGAAATCGCGACGCAAGGCCCATTTTTTCTCTGCGTCGGCACAGTCGAGACGCGCAAAGGCTATCCGGTCGCGATCGAGGCTTTCGAACGTCTTTGGGCCGACAACATAGACGTCAACCTTGTCATTGTTGGCAGACCCGGGTGGAACGCCCGGGCGTTTGAACAGCGCTTGCGGCAGCATGAGGAAAAGGGACGGCGTCTGTTCTGGCTAGACGACGCGAGTGATGCGGATTTGCGCCACCTTTACCGCGAGACGTGCGCGGCCGTGTTCACGACCTTCGCCGAAGGCTTTGGTTTGCCCTTGGTGGAGGCCGCACAATGCGGCGCCCCCATCATCGCCAGCGACATCCCCCAATTTCGTGAACTTGGCGGCTCGGATGTGCGCTATTTCGATCTCCTCGATTCGGCGAGCCTCGCAGACGCCCTCATGCAAGCGCTCTCAGACGAGAAACGGCCGCCTCGCGTTGCGACTCTTACATGGCGAGAATCTACGATCGAATTGATCGGGCTGCTGCGCTCCGGCGCTTACCAGATGGATGTCTCTGCAATCTCGCATGACATAGCCGCAGCCGGACTGGCGGCCGCCACGAAATGAGGCGCTGACTGGGGCGGTCCATTATCCACTCACATCATCGTCAGAGGAGTGGGCCAACACAAATTGCCCTCACCCAAACCGATTATTCCGCGGAAATCCTCTCGGCGGCAGTCGTCCCGCTTCGGCGCGGTGGCCGATCCAGTCCTTGAGTTCCGCCTTGTCGATCGTGAAGACGCGGTTCGAGGCGTCGGTCCATGTCAGGCCGTCCTTCAGCGCAAAGACCTTCGCGTCCGCGACGCCGCCGTCCTTGTAGCGCTGCATGCGCACGCCCTTGCCGCGCGCCATGCGCGGCGCTTCGCTCAAGGGAAACACCAGCAGCTTCCGGTTCTCGCCGATGATGGCGATATGATCGCCCTCCGCGTGCGTCACGATCTTCAATATAGAGGGCGGCTCGACATTGAGCGCCGCGCGCCCCTTGCGCGTCGACGATAAGAGATCGTCTTCGCTCACGACGAAGCCGCGCCCGTCATTCGTGACGAGCAGCAGCGCGGCGCCCGCGACATGCGGCAGAACGGCGACGACATCGGCGCCTTCCTCGATCTCGGCGAAGAGCCGGATCGGCTCGCCATGTCCGCGCCCGCCCGGAAGTTTTGAAGCATCGAGCGTATAGGCCTTGCCGTTCGACGCGAGCGCCAAGATTTTCGACGTCGTCTGCGCGAAGAAGGAGGCGCCGAGTTCATCGTCGCCCTTGAATTGCAGCGTCGAGAGATCCTGCACATGACCCTTGAGCGCGCGAATCCAGCCCTTCTTCGAGACGACGATGGTCACCGGCTCGCGTTCGATCATCGCTTCGGCGAGGTCGAGATCGATCGCCTCGGGCGCGTCCTCAAATGTCGTGCGCCGCTTGCCCTTCGGCGTCTGCGGACCATAGGTTTTTTTGAGTTCGCGCACCTGCCAGGCGATGGTCTTCCACTGCTTGTCCTCATCGGCGAGCAGCAACTCGATCTCCTTGCGCTCGGCCGAGAGCTCGCTGAGCTCCTTCTTCAGCTCCATTTCTTCGAGCCGGCGCAGAGCGCGCAGCCGCGTGTCGAGGATGTATTCGACCTGCAGGTCGGTCAGCTTGAACGCCTTTTTCAATTCCCCCTTGGCGTCGTCCTCTTCGCGGATGATGCGGATCACCTCATCGAGATTGAGGAAGACGATGACCATGCCTTCCAACTGCTCGATGCGCCGAACGATCGCGGCGAGGCGATGGCGCGAGCGGCGCTGCAGCACGGTCCGGCGATGGTCGAGCCATTGCCTCAAGGCCTCGTCGAGTGAAACGACGCGGGGCGTCACGCCGTCGACGAGCACATTCATGTTCATCGTGAAGCGCGTTTCGAGTTCGGAGAGCTTGAACAGCGTCTCCATCATCAGCGCCGGATCGACCGTGCGCGCGCGCGGCTCAAAAACGATGCGCACGTCTTCCGCCGATTCATCGCGCACATCGGCGACGAGCGGCAGTTTGCGCTCAGAGATGAGTTCGGCGAGCCGTTCGATGAGGCGCGACTTCTGTACGCCGTAGGGGATTTCCGTGACGACGACGACCCATCCGCCGCGCGGCAGCTCCTCTTTCATCCAGCGCGCGCGCACACGAAAGGAGCCGCGCCCGGTGCGATAGGTCTCGATGATCTCGTCGCGCTTATCGACGACGATTCCGCCGGTCGGAAAATCCGGCCCCTGCATAAAGGTCAGCAGCTGTTCGGCGGTCGCCTTGCGGTGAGAGATGAGATAGAGCGCCGCATCACACAGCTCGGCGAGATTATGCGGCGGGATCGACGTCGCCATGCCGACGGCGATCCCCTGCGCGCCATTGGCGAGCAGATTGGGCAGCGCCGACGGCAGCACCACCGGCTCCTTCTCCTCGCCGGAATAGTTGGGGATGAAGTCGATCGCGTCTTCGTCGATGCCTTCAAGAAGAGAGCGCGCGACCGCCGTCATGCGCGCCTCGGTGTAGCGATAGGCGGCCGCCGAATCGCCGTCGACATTGCCGAAATTGCCCTGCCCGTCGACGAGCGGATAGCGCGAGGAGAAATCCTGCGCCAGGCGCACCAGCGCATCATAGATCGCCTGATCGCCATGCGGGTGGAACGAGCCCATCACGTCGCCGACGATCTTTGCGCATTTCTTGAACGGCGCGCCGGGGTCGAGGCGAAGAATATGCATGCCGTAAAGTATGCGTCGATGCACGGGTTTAAGCCCGTCGCGGGCGTCGGGCAGCGCGCGGCCGGTGATCGTCGAAAGCGCGTAACGCAGATAGCGCTCTTCGAGCGCCTCACGCAGATCGACCGGCGCAATCACGCTAACGTCGCTTGCGCCCTTGGCTTTTCCGCTTCCCCCGCCGCCTTTTTGCGCCATTTCAAAAACCCGATTCTGCCTTTGTGATCGGTACTATGGCCGCGGGGGCGTCGGCGCAAGCGAAGGATTTCGAGGCGGCTCTTTAACTCTGAAAGGGCGTCGTCGACGCATCGGCTGCGTTTTGTGCGGAATCGTAGCAAATAAGGTATTGCAGACGCCGCGTTTCGTCCTTTAGAAGGCTTGCGAAGCGATGGCGCGGATCGGCGCGGTCGAATTTTCGCCGGTTTTCCGCGGCTTTCAAAACATGGCGTCCATGAAGAAACTGCTTTCGTCGCTCATCGCCGCGCTGCTCGTAACATCCGCCTCGTTCGCCTTGGATAGATCGCAAATGACGGTCGCCGGCTCGACGGTCGCCGCGCAGGACCGCGCGCCTCAGGCGCGCGACGCTGACGAAGAGATGCAGGCGCTCTGCCGCGAGGTGCTCGTCGACATCGATCAGGGCTACGGCGTCAGCAGCCATGAATCGCGCTATATTTGCGGCGACAAGGGCCGCTAGACCAGGTTCCAAAAAAGTTGACAGGCTTTTTCGATGAGAACCTGCTCCAACATTTTGATTTTGAGCGATTTCTTTCCGATCACATGATTCCATGTGCCCGGGAAGCGCTCTAAGCGATTCGCCGACGCGTCCCCTGTTTTTTCCTCACGCCACGCGCAAAAGAGCGCCGACGTAAAGTTCGCGCGCCGCCGGCAGCGCGACGCCGCGCGGCTTGAGCACGTCGCGCGTCAGGAAATATCCGGTCAAACGGAACGCGGCGATGAGATCGGCCTGTTCCGCCACAATGCTCTCATGCTGAAGAAAGTCGGGATAGGGCAGGAGTTTGTCGCGCCACGGCGCGCCGGCGGCGCGACTCACCGCGCGGCCGGATTTCGGCGACACATAGGCGAGATCGTCTCTCGCGCCGGTCAGCGCGCAGGCGTTGAGATCGAGGCCGAAGCCGAGCGCGCCGAGCAGCGCAAGCTCGAATCGCGCCAACATCGTCGCGGCGCCTTCGCCGGCGCGAATGTCGCCGAACAGCGCCGCAATGGCGTCGGCCATTTCAAACAATTCCTCATGGGGGTCGCGCTCCGGCAGCAGGCGCAGCAGCGCGCAGAGCGAGACGACGCCATGGAGCGCCGCGGCGCGGTCGAGGAAATAGGCGGCGCGGGCGGCGAGCGGCTCGACCGTCAAGGCGCCGAGATGGTCCTCAAGACGCGCGCGCCACTGCGCCGCGACGAGATTGCCGGGCTGCAGAATCGGACGGAGCCGGCGCGAGCGACCGCCGCGCACGAGACCAAGATGGCGGCCGTGTCCGCGCGTCATCACCTCGAGGATGACGGAAGTTTCGCCATGCCGACGCGCGCCGAGGATGAGAGCGTCGTCGCGCCATTCCATGTCAGGCTCACACTTCGGAAAGCTTCATATCCGGCCTGTACTCTAAGCCTTCGACATCCTTGATCAAAGCCTGGCCGCAAATCACCCGGTTTTGCGTCGGGTCGAAGGTGAGCGACGGCGATCCGTGGAGTCGCCAGCCGAGGCTCAACGCTTCTGTGACGCGATGGCAAAACGCCGCGTCGTCCGGCCCGGTGAGAAAACGATAGGCGGTCATCGCCTTGCGTACGTCCGACATTCGATTCTCCAGCGCCGCGCGAATCACCCGACCTTGGCCGATATTATTTGCCCTTGGGGAAATCCAGGCGCATCTCGCGATAGCGCTCTGGGTCATCGGCCCAATTTTCCCGGACCTTCACGAACAGGAAGAGATGCACCGGCTGTTCGGCGGCCTCGGCGATCTCGCGGCGCGCCGCCTGACCGATGGCCTTGATGGTGCGGCCGCCTTCGCCGATGACGATCTTCTTCTGGCTGTCGCGCGCGACAAAGATCGTCTGCTCGATGCGCGCCGAGCCGTCCTTCTGATTGGTCCAGGAGTCCGTCTCGACCGTCGACTGATAGGGCAATTCGTCGTGCAGCCGCTCGTAGATCTGCTCGCGGGTGATTTCCGCGGCGAGCAGCCGCAGCGGCGCGTCCGAGAGCTGATCCTCGGGATAGAGCCAGGGCGAGGGCCTCATGCGCTGCGCCAGCGCCTGGCGCAGATCGTCGACGCCGTCGCCTTTCAGCGCCGAGATCATGAACGTTTCGTCGAATTTCTCGCGCGCGTTCAGCGTTTGCGCCAGCGCCAGCAGCCTTTCGCGGGGAATGAGATCGATCTTGTTCAGGACAAGGAGCTTGGGCGCCTTGGCGTGCTGAAGCTGCCCCAGTATCGCGTCCACTTCTTCGTCGATCCCCTTGCGGGAGTCGATCAGCAGCGCGATCACGTCGGCGTCGGCGGCGCCCGAGAGCGCGCTCGCGACCATGGCGCGATCGAGCCGCCGCTTGGGCTTGAAGATGCCCGGCGTGTCGACAAGGATGATCTGCGCCGCGCCCTCGATGGCGATGCCGCGAACCAGCGCCCGCGTCGTCTGCGCCTTGCGCGACACGATCGAGACCTTGGCGCCGACGAGTTGATTCAGCAGCGTCGACTTGCCGGCGTTGGGCGCGCCGACCAGCGCCGCGAAGCCGCAGCGCGTGCCTTCCGGCGCCAATTCGTCGTCGCCGCTCATGTGTCGCCCTTTCCTTTGGCCGCGTCTTCGCGGGCCAGAAATGCCGCCGCAGCAGCCTGTTCCGCGACCCGTTTCGAGGCGCCCGATCCGGGCGCCGCCGCAAATCCTTGCACCTCCACGACGACCTCGAAGAAGGGCGCGTGATCCGGTCCGCTGCGGGCGACGAGCTGGTAGCGCGGCGTGGCGAGGCCGCGCGCCTGAGCCCATTCCTGCAAGGCGGTCTTCGCGTCGCGCAAATCCTGGCCGCTCGCCGCCATACGGTCGCTGAACGCCTTGCGAACGATATGTTCGGCCGCAGCGGCGCCCCCGTCGAGAAAGGCTGCGCCGATGATCGCTTCGCAAATGTCGCCGAGCAAGGCGCGTTTGCCGCGTCCGCCGGTCTGGGCCTCGCCCTCGCCGAGCCGCATCGCCGCGCCAACGCCCCAGACTTCGGCCACCTCGGCGCAGGTCTCCTTGCGCACCAGCGCCGCGAGGCGGCGCGACAGTTCGCCTTCGCTCTCGTTTGGAAAGGCGTCATAGAGCATGTGCGCCACGGCGAGGCCGAGCACGCGGTCGCCCAAAAACTCCAGCCGTTCGTATGAATCGCGCCGGGCTGGCGACGCGCTGACATGCGTCAGCGCCCGGCCGAGCAGCGCCGGATCGGCGAAGTCATGTCCGATACGCGCCTCGAGATCAGCGAGCCCCTTCTCGCGGCCGCGCGTCATGTCACGCCTGTGCGTCCGATCAATGAACGGGCCGGAACAGCCGGTCCCACCGCACGGACCACGGCCAGCGCCAGAAGGCGAGCGCCGATTCGTCCTTCCTGACCGAGAAGAAGATGATCTCGGCGCGGCCCACGAGATTGACGAAGGGCACGAAGCCGACGCCGCCAAGCTCTGGCGCGATGCGCGAATCGGTGGAGTTGTCGCGATTATCACCCATCATGAAATAGTGGTCGGGCGGCACCACGAACAGCTCGGTGTTGTCGTTGATGCCGTGATCGCCCTCGATTTCGATGATCGTATGTTCGACCGCGGGATGATCGCCGTTGCCGGGGAGGGTTTCCTCATAGGTCGTCACGGGGACTTCGCGGCCTTCGCGATTCTCCGTCACTTCCTTTTCGAGCGGGGTGCGGGGCACGATGACGCCATTGATATAGAGCCGGCCGTCGATGACCTGGATGCGGTCGCCGGGAAGGCCAATGACGCGCTTGATATAGTCGGTCTCATTGTCCCGCGGCAGTTTGAAGACGATGACGTCGCCGCGGTTGGGGGGCGAAGCCAGAATGCGGCCGGAGAAAATGTCGGGGCCGAACGGCATCGAGTAATTCGAATAGCCGTAGGCGTATTTCGACACGAAAACATAATCTCCGATCAGCAGCGTCGGGATCATCGAGCCCGAAGGAATATTGAACGGCTGAAAGAGCAGCGTGCGGATGACAAGCGCGATCGCCAGCGCCTGAAGGATGACCTTGATGGTTTCGAGAACCCCGCCCTCTTCGCGTTTTTCAGCCACCGGAACGTTCCTGCTCAAGCCGACTCACTCCTCATGCATTGGGGCGGCGTCGGCCCGCCCGGCCGCCCGGCTTAACACGCTACAGCTTCCATGAGAACCTTCGCCCGAGCCAAAGATAGTCCCGGGCCGGCTTCAAATGGATGACCGCCCGCCACCTTAGCGCGCTCGGCGAGCGCGTCTCCGTCCGATCGGGATTAACGCTAACGCCCGCGCTTGCGATCCGCCGCGCCGCGCCCTGGCCCTAGAAGGCTAGCGCCCGGCCCTGCTCCATCGCCTCACGCATCCGCCGGATCGCCTCCGGGAGCCCGACGAATATCGCCTCGCCGATGAGAAAATGGCCGATGTTGAGTTCGACGATCTGCGGCAAGGCGCTGACGCGGCGCGCCGTCTCATAATCGAGGCCGTGCCCGGCGTGAATTTCGAGGCCGAGGGCGGCGCCATAGGCGGCGGCTTCGGCGACCCGCGTGAATTCCGCCTCGGCTCGGCCCATATCGCCAACCTCGACGGCGTGGCACCAGGCGCCCGTATGGAGCTCCACGACCGGCGCCTTGATGGAGACGGCCGCGTCAATCGCCTCTGCCGACGGCTCGATGAACAGCGAGACGCGCACGCCTTCCCGCGTCAACTGATCGACGTAAGGCAGCAGGTAGTCGTGCTGGCCGACGACGTCGAGGCCGCCCTCAGTCGTGCGCTCGGTGCGCTTTTCCGGCACGAGACAGACGGCGTGCGGCGCTGTCGCGACGGCGATGTCGAGCATCTGCTCGGTCGCCGCCATTTCGAAATTGAGCGGCTTCGAAATCGCCGCCTTCAGCCGCGCCATGTCGTCGTCGTGGATGTGGCGGCGATCCTCACGCAAATGCGCGGTGACGCCGTCGGCGCCGGCCTCGATGGCGAGCAGCGCGGCGCGAACGGGGTCGGGCCGCGGACCGCCGCGCGCGTTGCGGACGGTGGCGACATGATCGACGTTGACGCCGAGGCGGAGGGGTTTCGTGGTCATACCGCTCTCATAGCGCGCGGATGGCGCGCTCGCCAACGCCGCAGGCCGGCTGCAAAAATCCACAACGACACTGTGTTGTAGTTGTCAACACATCTCGATATGTTGTGACAATGAGCAGTCGCCCCCGCCCATCCGCCGAAGTCAACATTCACCTGCGCGCCCGCGCTCGGGACAAGAAGCTGATCGACCAGGCTGCGGAACTGGTGGGGTCGAACCGTTCGCAATTCATGATGGCCTCGGCGCTCAAAGAGGCCAAAAACATTCTGCTCGACCAGTCGACCATCTACGCAGATGCGAAAACTTTCCAAAAAATCATGGACTGGATGGATGCCGAAGCGACGCAAGACGAGGCGGCAGGTATGAAGCGCATCCTTCAATCCAAAGCCCCGTGGCAGAGTGACTGACGCAGCGCCTTTATTCGGTCCGCCCGTTTTATTGACGCAAGCGCATGATGCGGCATCGTTCGACTGTGGCGAACCCGTGCTCGATGACTGGCTCCGCAATCGCGCATGGGACAATATGCAATTCGCGGCCAGCCGCACCTATGTGATTTGCCCCGCCGGGTCGGGCCGGATTGTCGGCTATTTCGCCTTGAGCATGGGGCAAATCCTCTCGCAGGACGTCAAAGGCTCCATGCGCCGGAACATGCCGAGACAGATTCCCGCGGTGACGCTCGGGCGTCTGGCGATCGATCGCGCATGGCAGGGGAAGGGATTGGGACGCGCGCTGCTTGCCGATGCGGTGCGGCGCTCGCTGCGGGCGGGGGCGGAGGTCTCGGCGCGGCTGGTGATCGTCCATGCGATCTCGCCCGCCGCCGAAGCCTTTTACCTGCATCACGGATTCACCCGCCTGCCAGGGGAGGCCCCGACTCTCGCCCTCGACCTGCTCAAGCTGCAAAAGCTGTCAAAGATGTAAGGCTGCCGGCCACCCAAGAAAACGCGCTCCGCCTGACCCGCGTATTGTGGACAGTCGCGAGGTTCGACGTTGACGCCAACACTCAGGGGATTGGTGGTCATGCGTTTCAATTAGCGCACAGGCAGAGACGAGACGTTTGTCAATGAGGCAGGGACCGGCCGGCGACCACTTTTCGCACGTATCTTCTGCATAAGAAAAACCGTTAAAAATCAAGCATCAGTCGTTTGCGCAAGGTCTTGATTTTTTTGCACAGTCCTCCTTTCTGTGCGGCGATTGGCCGCCGCCATATAAAGCCTTGTAAAACTGGCATTAATATTTTAAATATGGAAAATATGGTTTTTAAGGGAGTGTCTCATGCAGCTGCGGCCTATTGAAATTGACGTGGACGTGTATCGGTTTCTTGAGAGCCGCCGCACATCCTTCACCCAGAGCCACAACGATATTCTCCGTGCGGTCGCGGGTCTCAAATCTACGGCGTCAGCGCCGCAGAACAGCACCGGCAATGGCAGCGATCATGGCGGCTGGTCATGGAAGGGTGTCACGCTGCCGAACGGAACAAAACTGCGGATGAGTTACAACGGCCAAACCCATAGCGGCGAAATTGTGCAAGGCGCGTGGCATGTCGGCGGCGCAATCTATCGTACGCCCTCAGCGGCTGCTGGCGGCGTCGCCCGATCAAAAAAGGGGACTCCCGTATCTTTGGACGGTTGGGGTTATTGGGAAATCAAGAAACCGGATAGTGACCGCTGGATTCCAATTGAAAAACTGCGGAAGTGACTGAGGCCAAAATGAAAAAAATCATAGTTTACAATGTGAAACTCTATGGTGTGACGAATGATGAGAGCCGAATCTCACGTCGGATGGTAACTGAAAAAGGAGCCGCCATCATGCGTGGCGCTATTCTCCACGAGACGGGGATTGAGATAGACGCGGATCGCCTGGAGCGGGATGAGGAATGGACTGAGCGCGATTTCATCGCATAACCTCCCATCGTGGAACCTGTTTCCATGCACGTTCGCTGGCCCCCTACCCAATCATCCGCTCGACCTTGCTCACCAAAGCGCTCGCGCGCAGCCGTGTAACGACGCCGTTCAAATGTTTCAGATCGGCGACTTCGAGATCGAAGGTCATTTCGCGGAAATCCGGCGAATGCGCCTTGAAGCTGATGTTGTCGATATTGGCGCCGGTCTCGCCGATCAGCGTCGCCAACGCGCCGAGCGTGCCCGGCTCGTTGATCGCCGTCACGACGATGCGGACGGGAAACAGCGCCGAAGAGCCGGCTTCGATATCCCAGCGCACGTCGAGCCAGCGTTCGGGCTGGTCGTCGAAGGCGGTGAGCGACGGCGACTGGATCGGATAGATGGTGATGCCTTCGCCCGGCGTGAAAATGCCGACGATGCGGTCGCCCGGCACGGCGCCGCCGTCGGGCGCGAATCGCACCGGCGCGTCGCCGCGCAGCCCACGAATCGGAATGGCGCCGCTGCCCTCTTTCGCGCCGGGCGCTTTGAAGACCACATTGGCGTTCGCCTTGACGCCGAACCAGCCCGGCTCCCCAGGACCGATGGCGGTGGGCGCGGCTTTGCGCTCTTCGCTGAAATCCGGATAGACCGCTTTGACGACGTCGCCCGAATAGATTTCGCCGCGGCCGACGGCGGCGAGCGCGTCCTCGACCGATGGCCGCGCGAGCCTGGTCAGCGCCGCCTTCAGTTTCTCTTCGCTCCAGACGCGGCCGGCGCGCTCGAAGGCGCGTTCGACGATCTGGCGGCCGAGCCCGGCATATTGCTGGCGCACCGCGTCGCGCGTCGCGCGTCGGATCGCGGCGCGCGCCTTGCCGGTCGCGACCGCGCCCTCCCAGGCGGCCGGGGGCACATGCCCTTCGGCGCGGATGATCTCGACCTCGTCGCCGTTTTTCAGCTGCGACAACACCGGGCCGACGCGCCCGTTGATCTTCGCGCCAACGGCTGAATCGCCGAGCTTCGTGTGCACCGCGTAGGCGAAATCGATCGGCGTCGCGCCGCGCGGCAGCGCGATCAATCCGCCTTTCGGCGTGAAGCAGAACACCTGATCTTGAAAGAGTTCGAGGCGCGTATGCTCGAGAAACTCCTCGGGATTGTCGCCATGCGCGAGGAGATCGAGCGTTTCCTGCAGCCAGCGGAAGGCGCGGCTTTCCTTGGCGAGCTGCTCGCGGCCATGCGCGCCGACCGCATCCTTGTAGAGCGCGTGCGCGGCGATGCCGAAGCGCGCGATCTCGTGCATTTCGGCGGTGCGAATCTGAAGTTCGACGCGCTGGTGGCCGGGACCGATCACCGTCGTGTGGATCGAGCGATAGTCGTTCTGTTTCGGCGTCGAGATGTAATCCTTGAAGCGGCCGGGAACGTTGGGCCACTTGGTATGCACGACGCCGAGCGCGCGATAGCAATCCTCCACCGCCCCGACGATGATCCGAAAGCCGAAGATGTCGGACAGCTGCTCGAAGGAGATCGACTTGCGCTCCATCTTGCGCCACACCGAAAAGGTCGTCTTCTGGCGTCCGGTGACCGCCGCGGTGATGCCGCGCGCCTCAAACTCCTTGGTGAGTTCGTCCTCGATGCGCTTGATGATGCGTCCGTTCTTCGCGCGCAGATCGTGCAGTCGCTGCTCGATGGTCTGATGCGCTTCCGGCATTAAATGCCGAAAGGCGAGGCCCTCCAGCTCCTCGCGCAGACGCTGCATGCCCATGCGGCCGGCGAGCGGCGCATAGATGTCGAGCGTCTCCTGAGCGATGCGCGCGCGCTTTTCCTGTGGGACGAAATGCAGCGTGCGCATATTGTGCAGGCGGTCGGCGAGCTTGACGAGCAGCACGCGCACGTCTTCGGCGACAGCGAGCAGCAATTTGCGGAAATTCTCGCCCTGCCGCGCCTGTTTGGTGACCAGATCGAGCTTCTCGATCTTGGTCAGACCCTCGACGAGTTTGCCGATCTGTTCGCCAAACAGCCGATCGATCTCTTCGCGCGTGGCGTCGGTGTCTTCGAGCGTATCGTGCAGAACGGCCGCCACGATCGTCGCGTCGTCGAGCTTCAGATCGGTGAGGATCGCCGCGACTTCGAGCGGGTGGGAAAAATAAGGGTCGCCGGAGGCGCGGGTTTGCGCCCCATGCGCCTTCATCGCGTACACATAAGCCCGGTTTAACAAATCCTCGTCGACGCGCGGGTTATACTTCCGCACGCGTTCGACAAGCTCGTACTGACGCATCATGCGCGTGGCGCCAAGGACCGGTTATGCGCCGACCCGGCCGCCGCCCATGCGTAAGTTCCACGCAACGGGCAAGCGAGCGGCACCGGAGCAGCGAGTGTGTCGAGCGAGAATAGCGCAGGCCGGCCGCCATGACCAACGGCGGCGATGACCAACGGCGGCGATGCAAAGGCGCGGCTCTGGCGGAGGCGTATCGCGGACGCCCCGCCAGCGCGGGGATCGGGTCGAACCTACTCCGCTTCGTCCTCGACCTCGGCGGGCGGAACCAGCCCTTCGAGACCGCGCAGCAGGTCTTCTTCCGTCATCCGGTCGAATGGGCCTTCGACTTCGAGTTCGCCGGCGACCGCAGGGGTCAGGGCAGGCGCCGCTTCGGCCTCCGGCTCGTCGACCTCGACGTGATGCTGCAACGAGTGGATGAAATCCTCGGAAAGGTCTTCCGGGGCGAGCGCCGATTCAGCGATCTCGCGCAGGGCGACCACCGGATTTTTGTCGCGGTCGCGATCCACAAGGATCGGCTGACCCGACGAGATGTTCCGCGCCCGATGCGCCGCGAGAAGGACGAGGTCGAAGCGATTTTCGATCTTGTCGACGCAATCTTCGACAGTAACGCGCGCCATCTGCTGTCAAGCTCCATTCGGTTCGGGAGTAGCGCTGATACGCCAATTAGAAAAATTAGGCAATAATCTCTTGGTTCTAGACGCGCGGGCGATTTTTTTTGACGCTGCCTTGGGGATTTTTTCTAGAAAATGCCCAATCATCGCCCCGTAAAAAAACGCAGTTCCTCTTGACGCTGTGACATGGAGAGGCGATGTATTTGCTTGAGATGTGTGCGGCGCTTTTTAGAGATGGCGTGAATAGCCGGCGAATGCAGCGAGAACGGCGCAATCGCTATTTGTTAATTTGGGCGCCGGACATTGGACGATTGAGCGAAACGCCGAACTGCGGGTTGACGGCGTTAGCCGGCGACGCCCGCGTTTAACACCTTAACCCGACCGTGAGACTAAGATGGCAGATATCGAACGAACTGCGTTGTTTATTGACGGCGCGAACTTATACGCGACCGCGAAATCACTTGGATTCGATATTGATTATAAGCGCTTGCTCCGCGAATTTCAGGGCAAAGGCCGTCTGATCCGCGCGTTCTATTACACTGCGTTGATCGAGGATCAAGAGTATTCGTCAATCCGTCCTCTGATCGATTGGCTGGACTACAACGGCTATGCGGTCGTGACCAAGCCGACGAAGGAGTTCGTCGATTCGCTCGGCCGTCGCAAAGTTAAAGGCAATATGGACATCGAGCTGGCGGTCGACGCCATGGAAATGGCCGGGCATATCGACCACATGGTCCTGTTCTCGGGCGACGGCGACTTCCGGTCGCTGGTCGAGTCCGTGCAGCGGCGCGGCGTTCGGGTTTCGGTCATTTCGACGATCACCACCCAGCCGCCGATGATCGCTGACGAATTGCGTCGCCAGGCCGACGAATTCATCGACCTTATTCATCTTGTGGGTAAGATCGGCCGTGATCCGGGCGAACGCGCAGAGCGCATGCAGCGGTATCAGGAGCGTCCTCGTCCCACGCCACAAGCGGCTCACGCCGAAGAAGAAGACGGCGAGTAACGGCGCGGCCCTGACGGAAAGCAGATGGTCGGCGCCTCGACTTCAGGGCGCCGAACCTTAGGGAGGTCGGGGTCAGCCGCGCGCGCGCAACAGGCGGCCTTTTTCGCGGCTCCAGTCGCGCTTCTTTTCGACTTCACGTTTGTCGTGCAGCTTCTTGCCCTTTCCTAGGGCGATTTGCAGCTTGGCCCTGCCCTTGGCGTTGAAATAGAGCTTCAGCGGCACGATCGTCATACCCTCGCGCTCAATAGCCTGCGACAGCTTGGCGATCTCCCGCGACTTGAGCAGCAGTTTGCGCGGCCGCTTCGGCGGATGGTTGAAGCGGTTGCCGGCGAGATATTCGGGAATGTTGGCGTTGACGAGCCATGCCTCGCCTTGCCGATCGACATGGGCGTAGCTTTCGGCGATCGTCGCCTTGCCCGTGCGCAGCGACTTCACCTCCGTGCCCGTCAGCGCCAGCCCTGCTTCGAAAATTTCGCCGATTTCGTAATTGTAGCGCGCCTTGCGATTATCGGCGACGACCTTGAAATTCGGATCCGGCTTTGCGGCCACTGATTTTCCTCAAAGCGTCTCGACAAAGGAGAGACGCGAAACTGGCGCCTTAGGCGGGGAGCACGCCGGCGTGGATCATCGCCGCGCGTATGCGATCCTTAGTCGGTTGCGTGCACGGCACCAGAGGAAGACGCACCTCTTCCTCAGCCTTGCCGAGAAGCGACAACCCGTATTTCGCGCCCGTGACGCCGGCCTCAAGAAAAGTCGCGACATGCAGCGGCGTCAGCCTGTCCTGGATCTCCAGCGCTTTGGCGTAGTCGCCAGCGAGACAGGCGTTCTGCAAATCGGCGCAAAGCCGCGGCGCGATGTTGGCGACGACCGAGATGCATCCATGCGCGCCCGCCGCCATGCAAGCGAGCGCCGTGAGATCGTCGCCCGAAAGCTGGATGAACTCCGGCCCCATCGCCTCACGTTGGAGCGAAATGCGCCCGATGTTGCCGGTCGCGTCTTTCACGCCGACGACATTCCTCAACTCGGCGCAGCGCTTCATGGTCTCGACGCTCATGTCGATGACCGAGCGCGGCGGGATATTGTAGATGATGATGGGAATAGAGACGGCGTCGTTGATCGCCTTGAAGTGCAGATAAAGCCCTTCCTGGTTAGGCTTATTGTAGTAGGGCGTGACGATGAGGAGCCCGTCGGCGCCGGCGCGTTCCGCGTGGCCGGCGATGGCGATCGCCTCGCGGGTATTGTTCGAGCCTGCGCCCGCGACGACCGGCGCCCGCCCCCGCGCGGCGCGGATCGTCTCGGTGATGACCCGCCCATGCTCCTCGTGGGTCAGCGTCGGGCTCTCGCCCGTCGTGCCAACAGGAACGAGGCCGTGCGTTCCATTTTCAATCTGCCAATCAATCAGCGCGCGTAGTGCGTCATAATCGACCTCTCCATGGGAAAACGGCGTGACCAGGGCCGTCATCGACCCATGAAAAATCGGCTTTACGCTCATAGAATCAATGCTTTCCCTACGCCTCAGAGCCGCCGTAATCGCGTCGCTAAGATTGATCGCCCTTCATAGCCTTTGGGCTGCGTCGAGGAAAGCCCCACGCTGTGCTATAAAGCCCCACGCTATAATGGGAGACGCCAGAGCTCGAAGACAGCCGGCGCGCGAAGTTGATCCTTCGTAAACCAAATGAGCGCAGCTTTCTCACACCAGTAGGGGAACGCGGTGATGATGTTGCCTCGACGTGTCGCGACGCGGTTCAAACTGACGGTCGGCATCGCCGCCCTCGTGATCGCCGCGCCAGCTTTCACCGGCCTTGACCGTCTTGGCGACGGAGAGGCGAAGCGCAAGGCCTCCTGGCGCTGGACGCCTTCTATTCCTTTCAGTCTCGGCGCTTGGCGCTCGCGGGTCGGCACGTTGCAGGAGACTGTGCACGAGTTCGTCGACCGCAAACACGCTGACGACGAGGCGGCGCATCCTCTCGAAAATTCGCTCTTTGCCGCCGATGAAGGCGTGCTCTCGCCGATCGTCGCCTATGCCCCTGCGCAGGACTGGCTCAACGGCGAGGTGGCCGCTGATCCCGCCGCCGCCCTGCTAGGAGACGACGCGGAGGTTTTCACTCAGGCGATCGCTGCATACAGGTCCGGAGATTTCGCTCAAGGCGACGAGGCCGCGTCGCGGCTCCGTACGCCGCTTGCCGACGCCGCGCGATGGACTGGCCTTCGGCTGCATCCCCGCGAAGCCGGGTTCAGGCGGATCGCCGAATTCCTTGCGGATCACCCGGACTGGCCCGCCGGCGACTGGTTGCGCCGTCGCGCCGAGCAGGCGCTCGTCGCCGAGCGCCACGCCGACAAGAGCGTGCTGGCCTGGTTCGCGGACAACAAGCCGCTCACCGGCTTTGGCAAATATGCCCTGGCGCGGGCGATCGCACGCGAAGGCGATTTCGAATCGGCGGCGGCGCTGGCGCGCGACGCTTGGCGCAGCGACGATATCGGACAGGGGTTCGATACGATCTTCAACAAGGAGCTCGGCGAGTTTCTGACGCCGGCCGATCACAAGTTCCGCGCCGCTCGTCTGCTCTATGCCGGAAAGAATACGCTCGCTTTGCGCAGCGCCGAGCTCGCCGGCAAGGACGTCGCGCTGCTCGCCCGCGCGCGCATTTCCGGCGTCGAAAAGCTGGCGGCCGCTTTGCCGGCGTCTGTGCAGAACGATCCCGGACTGCTTTACGGACGCGTGCACAAGCTGCGCAACGACAAGAAATTCGCTGAAGCGGGCGCGCTGCTGCGCAATGCGCCGCGCGACATCGAGCAGGTCGTTGACGGCGACGCCTGGTGGGAGGAGCGGCGCATCGTCGCCCGCAAGCTTCTCGACCAGGGAGATCCGCAGACCGCATACAAGCTTTGCGCGGATCATGCCGCCGCCAAGACCAGCAACAAGGTCGACGCCGAATTCAACGCCGGCTGGATTGCTCTGCGGTTCTTGAACGACCCGATCAAGGCCGAGCGCCATTTCACGCGGCTCGCACAGGTCGCCGAGACTCCGCTGCAAAAGTCTCGCGCGTATTATTGGCTGGGACGCGCGGCGGAATCCGCGCACGCCGAGGATGACTCCAAAGCGCGCAATTTCTATCTCCAGGCGGCCACGCATTCGACGACGTTCTACGGGCAGCTCGCCAATTCCCGCCTCGGCGCCGACGAGCGCCCGCTTCGCCGGCCACCGACAGCCGCCTCCGACGACAGCCGAGCCGAAGCGGTTCGCGTTGCGGAGCTTCTGTTCGCCGTGGGCGAGAAGCAGGTCGCGGCGCCGCTTGCGCTCGACAGCGCAAAATACTTGCAGGACGAGGCGCAGGTCGCAGCGCTCGGAGAAGTCATTGCGCGCCAGGGCGACGCGAAACTCTCGCTCATTTACGGCAAGGCCGCCTCCTATAGGGGAATCGCGCTCGATGACGTCGCCTTCCCCGCCTATGGCGTTCCGGATTTCAACGCGCTTCCAGGCTCCGCGTCCCGTTCGATGGTCTTCGCCGTCGCACGCCAGGAAAGCGCCTTCGATCCCAAGGCCGTCTCCTCCGCCGGCGCCATGGGCCTGATGCAGATGATCGCCTCGACGGCGCGGCACACCGCCTATATGCGCGGCATCAGCTTCGACATGTCGCGGATGCTGAGCGACCCGCCCTTCAACGCCCAGCTCGGCGCGGCGCACCTCGGCATTCTGCTGGGCGAATATCGGGGCGCCTATCTCCTCACCTTCGCCGCCTACAACGCTGGCGGCGGTCGGGTGAAGCAATGGATCGACGCCTATGGCGATCCACGCAAGCCCAATGTCGATCCGATCGACTGGGTCGAGCGGATTCCGATCACCGAAACGCGCAATTACGTGCAGCGGGTGATGGAGAATTTCGTCGTCTATCGGGCGAAGTTCGAGGATACGGGAACGCGGTCGCCACAAGTCGAACTGGCCCGCGCCGGCGATAGCCTGTGATCTAGCAAGGAAAGCGGTTATGATAGCCGAGCAGGTCGCCAAGCGGCCAGCTGTGGCGCAACTCCGCTAACGGCGAGGCGAAATATTGGCTGCTGCCCGAATAGGGATAGCCGAAATCGCAGCCGGACGTCTGGGTGACCCTAGACGACATGAACACAAGCTCTAGGGTCGCGACGAAAAAACGCCTCTTGTCGATGGCGATGCGCGTCCAGCTTGGATCGTCGCGCAAGATTTTGACTTCTGTTCCCGCCGGCGCGGTCGTGATCGCCGCGTAATTCTCCTCTGGACCGGCGCGCAGCACCGCCGGGTAGGCGAGCGTCAGCTTTATCGCCGCCGCCTGCTGACCGCAGGAGAGCGCGCCGAAAAGAACAAAGGCAAATAGCGACCGACGCATGCCGACTTCCCTGGTTTTGATGTGCGCTCGCGCAATCCCCAGACGCAGAACCTAGCCTAAAAGATATTCCCGCCGGCTCCAAATGGCGTCGGCCAAACAAGCGCATGGGACAGCGGCATGGACGAATCGTCGGCGCAACGAGAGGCGCGTGGCTCTCGACTCAGGCGCGGCGCGCGGCCTATGCTTGCCTCCAGCGGCGGCGCGGCCTTTCCGGCAAGTCCGCCGCCGGCTTACGGTGCGCTCATGCGGCGGATCGCGTTTTCTCTTGTCGCCGCCTTTGCGGCGTATTTTGCGCAGCCGTTGTGGCGCGCCACACAGAACGCAATCGCCGAAACAAGAGCCAAACCAAGCTCGATCAGCATTACGCCAGGCGAGTTGGCCGCGGATCGCGACGGCGCGAGCCTCATCGCCGTGCCGGCGCCAGGCCGCTATGCGATTCGTGCAAAAAGTCCCTCCGGCGCGCGCATCGAACTCGTCGACATGATCGCCGGCCCGCTTGACTCAAGCGGCGCGCCCGGCCTGCGCGACGGACGCATCGACGCGTTGCTCGATAAGGGCGTCTACAAGATACGGGTTTTCGGCGTGAAAGGCGCGAGCGGCAAGACCGCGCTCTCCGCGCAGGCGTTCGTCGAAGCCAGCCCGTCAAAGCCGACGCTCGCGCCAGGGCGCATCCAAAGCGGCGAACTCGGCGATCTGCAGCAACGCTCCTATTCCTTCGACGTCGGCGCCGAGGGTCGCGTGAGCCTTGAAGCGATCGGCCGGGCGCTCAGCGACCTGCGCGTCTGGCGTAGCGACGGCGAACTCGTCGATCTCGCCTTCGAGCAGGAGACGGTCGAAACAAAGCCGGGCCGCGCGATGAATCGGCTGCGTGTTGAAGGCGCGCTGGAGCCCGGGCGCTATGTCGTCACCGCCTATGGCGGCGAGAAGCTGGTCTGGGCGCAAGGCGATGCGGCGCAGCCCTTCTTGCTGCGGCTCGAACAGCCGGCGCTGCTCGCGGCGGGCGTCGCCGAGGGCGTGATCGGCCCCTTTGGCGCCGCGCGCTTTGACGCGCCGGCAAGCTATGACGCTTTCCGTCTTGACCTCGCGGAGACGACGCCGGCGCGGCTTGAAGCGCGGCGCAACGCATCGAAAGAGATCGCGACGATCTCGAAGAACAGCCGCACGCCCTCCGCGAACCTTCGGCTCGCGTCCGACGGCAAGACGAACGCGCATCTTGAAGTCTCCGGCTACGAGGGTCAGGCGTTCACGCTGCGCGGTCTGCGTCAGTCGGACCGCGAAACATTCGAAGCGTCTGGACCGCATCTTGTCGGCGTCGATCTTGCTGGCGACGGCGGCGACGAAGCCCCTGCCACGGCGCTCTTCGCGCGCATAGAGAAGGATGGCAAGGCGCGGGTGATCGCCTCGGACGCGCCGCGCATCGGCGCCGGAAAAGCGTGGCGCGGAAAATTCAACCTGTTCGGGCCGACGTCGATTCTCTTCGAGGCGACGCGCGACGGACTCGTCGCGATCGATGCTAAAGGCGTCAAGGTCGACGCTTCGATCGAACCGGCGCTTGGCGCGCTGGCGCCCCGCGCGGACGGAAAGAACCCGGCGCGCTACGATCTCCAGGCAGGCTATTATTTTCTCAAGCTCGAGCCGAAGGGCGATTCCGGCGGCGTGATCGACGTGACGCTCGGCCCGCCCGGACTCTCTGTATCAGCGCCTGCGGCGGCGCCTTCGCGCCCCACAATTGCCTTCGGGACGCAGACTCTCGAACGGGACGGCTCCTATCTCATCCTGACGAATGTCGCGCCGCAACTCCTAACCGGGCCGCGCGTCGTCGCGCTGCCCATTGAACTCGACAAGGCGCCATTGGCGCTCTGGCAGGATGCAGGCAAGGACGTCACGTTGCCGGTGCGGCTTCCCAAGACCGGCAAGGCGATTGCACGCGACTGGCATAACGCCGATGTCGCGCTGACCCTCGCCGATCAAAAGGAAGAGAACGCGCAGCGTCTCGCGACAATAAAGATCGCGGCGTCGGAAAAACCGCGCGCGCTGGGACTCATCTTCGTTCCCGAACCGACGCCGGCAAAGGTGGATGAAGCAGGCAAGCCCGCGCCAACGGCGCTTTCCGCCACGCTCGCGCGTCCGGCTTTTTTTGATCTTGGCCGCGACGAAACGAAACGCATGCGCTTCGACGTGCCGCAAGGCGGGCTCTACCGGGTCGAAACGCTCGGGCGCATGAAGACGGCGCTGCGCGTCGGCGCGACTGTTTCGCCGCGGCTTGGCGAAGGCGACGCGAATGGACCCGGCGACAATGCGCTGGTGACGGCATTTCTGCGCGCCGGCGGCTATCGCGCGGCCGTCACCGCGAAGGACTCTTCCGGCCATTTGGGCCTTGCCGTTTCGCCTGCGACTCTCGCGCCGACGGCGAAACTTGTCGATGCGGGAATCGCGCGGGCGACGCTCGATTCCGGCAAGGGCGCGATCGTGCCGATCGAGATCACCCGCTACGGCGAATATCGTATCGAACTTCTCGGCCTGAAGCAGAAATGGCGCGCGAGATTGGAGGACGCCGACGGCTGGCCGCTCGCGGCGCCGGGCGAAATGCAGCGAGTCACGCGGCGGTTCGAGAAAGGCGTCTATCGGCTGGTCGTCCTGCCGAGAGACGTCGAAGCGCGCATGGCGGCCCGACTGACGCCAGTCGTCGCCGCGAAGGCGCTGGAAGGGCATGGTCCGCATCCCCTGCCCTTCGGCAAAGCGCAGAGGCTGCAATGGCGCGAACCGCAGGCGCGCGATGCGCCGCGCACGCCCGATGTCTGGCGCTTCGCGCTCTATGGCGACGCAAAGATCGATCTTTCGATCGGCGAAGGCATGATTGGCGAAATCTTCAAAGGCGAGAAGGACAGCGTCGGCAAAGTCGCTGCGGGCAGGCCGTTCAAGTCGAAACTGACCGCCGGCGAATATCGGATCGAGGCGCGAAGCCTCGCCCATGACGACCGTCTCGACTACGAAGTTTCGCTCGACTCGAAAGAGTTGCAGCCCGATGCGCGGCGCGTCGTCGAACCTCCGACTCGCGTCGATTTTTCGCTGGCGAAGGACAGCGTCGTCGACCTTTCGAGCTTCGGGGACATCGAAACGATCGGCGTGCTGAAAGACGGCGGGGGCGATGTGATCGAGCGCCTGCAGCCGCGCGCCGATGATTGGAACGTCGCGTTGTCGCGACGCCTGCCAGCGGGAAATTACCGGCTGGAACTCGAAAAGCTTGGCGCTGAGCCGCGCGCCCCTGCGGAGGTTGAAGAAGCGCCCAGCGAGGAAACCGAAGACGTTTCCAATGAAGGAGAAGCCGCGGAAAGCGAGGACGCGCCTCTCAGCGGCGTCGAGCTTCGCCTGGCGCTGCCCGTTGAGAAGAATGACGGCGCGCTGACGTTCTCGGGCGAGAAGACGCTGAACGGCGCCGGCGCGCATGTTCTTTCCCTCGCGCCGGCGCCCGCCGGGAGTCTCGCGCTGATCGCGGCGCGCTCCGAAGGCGACGTCGCCATCTCAATCGAGCGGCGCGAGCCCAACGGCCAATGGCGCGCGATCGGCGTCGAGCGCGGACGCTCGCCCGTCGCGGCATGGCCAGCGGCCAACGACGGCGAACTGCGCGCGGTGGTCTGGGCGATCGGCGGTGAAGACACGCCGATCACGCTCGCCGCCCGCGCGGTCGAACGGCGCGCGCGCAGGCTTGGCGAAGTCGCCCTTGATCCGGTCGACGGCGTCGCAGGAGTCTGCGTCGCCAAGGTTGCAACACCCGACGCGGCCCTCGTGACGCTGGCGACGCAAGAGAATATCGCCGCCGGCTCGATGGCGGGGACATTATTGCGCGCGGCGCGCTCCGGACCGCTCGCGCCGCAAGCGCAGGAACTGTGGCTGATGGGGCGCGGCGACTGCGCCTCCCGGGCCGGGGTCGCCGCTTTCGACTGGAAGGGCGCCGAGATTTCGCTCGACATCGGCGAAGGCGAGCGCGCTCATCTCGTTCCGCTCGCGCCAGCCGCCGGCAAGTTGCGGCTGTGGCTCGCCCGGTCCGCCTTCGCGCAGCCGGCGCTCGACGGCGGACACGGCGTCGGCGTGGCAAAGGGCGCGGCGCTGGCGCTCGCTGGCGATACGCCGCTTGCGCTCTGGAACGGTGAAGGAAGCGCGGCGATGCGCGTCGCGCTGAGCGCGATCGACGTCGAGACACTGCCGGCGGTGAAAGGCGGCGCGCTGTTTTCGGGGATCATCGCGCCGATGAGCGCGCAGCCTGTCGACATGGATGACGCCGCAGGGCCGCTCGCGCTCGACCTCGCCGGAGGGCTCGCCGCTTTTGCGCAGCCGCGCGTCGTCTTTAGCGATGGCGCCGCCACGTCGCGCATTCTGCACGGCGTCAAATCGCGCGTGCTTCTCGTCAATCTGACGCAAGCGCCGCTGCCGGCGCGCATCGCGCGCGAGACTGGCGAGAACAGACGGCTCGACGCAACGCGCGCATTCACGCGGTTCTTCCCCGCGGCCGGACAGATTTCGCAGCCGCTCGACGCGCAGAAGAATGACAGGCTGATCGTCAGCGGCGCGCAGGCGACCGTCATTGCGAACAGCGGCCGGATCACGCGCGGCGAGAACATTGCGCTGGACGGCGCGGGCGAAGCGATCATCAAACATGGACCCGGGCTTGTCGCCTTATGGATCGAGCGCGCCGGCGTTTCGCCCTGGCCTGCGGCCACGGCGCGCGCGCTCAATCTACCGCAGCGCGCCGCGCTGGAGGGCGCGGCGATGCGCTTTTCGATCAAGAGCGATAAGCCCGCGCTGTTGAGAGCGACGGGCGGCGCGCCGGCGATCGTCGGTTTCACGCAAAATGGCAGGCGGGAGACGCTCGCTTTCGCCAATGGCGTCGATCTTCATCGCTACATGACGCCGGGCGAAGCGACGCTCGACATTTACGCGCCTTATGACGGCGCGCTGTCCGGCATGCTCGATATTTCGACGCAGCCCGTTACTGAGGCGCATGAAGGCGTGAATGACGCGGTGGCGGTTTCGCCCGGCGCAAGCGCGCTCTTCAGCTTCGAGGTGAAGGACGCGCGCAACATCGGCCTCGGCCTGCGCGCGGAACCCGACCGCATCAGTGCGCGGCTGATGGATGCGCAAGGCAAGACGCTCGGTGAAGGCGTCGCGCAGACGATGACGCTTTCGCCCGGCCGCTATTTTATCGAGGCGCGAACGCCCGCCGACGCGCCGGCGACGACGGTCCGCGTCGCGATCGTCGGGCTGTCGCCGCCTGTGAACGCGCCGCCGGCGGAGATCGTCGCCGAGCTGCTCGACAAGGCCGGCATGAAGAAAAGCAAGGCGCAATGATTGCGAAAGGCGCGGCGATGAAAAAACTTCTGCTTCTCTCTCTTTGCGCATTTCTTGGCGCGTTTCTTGGCGCAGCGGCGCCGCTGCGCGCCGAGGCCCCGCCCGTGTTCGATCGCGCGCAACGCGCCGACGGCGCGCGCGTCGCGCCGGATAGGTTTTTGCGCGCTTATGATCCGGTGACGGTCTTCTTCTCTAGCGACACGGGGCCGAAGGCCGGCGGAGCGGAAGACACGCCGCAAAAATATGTGACGATGACCCCGCAGCCTGCCGGCGAATGGCGCTGGCTCGGTCCGCGCGCGCTGCAATTTCGTCCCGCCGACGCCTGGAAGCCGCTGTCGCGCGTGAGCGTGAAACTCGGCGCGGCGGAGACCAGACTCGTCGCGCTGCTGCCGACGCCGCGTTCCACCAATCCCGCCGAAGGCGCCGATCCGCAGCTCGAACTGACGCAGATCGCCCTCACCTTCGCCGAGCCGGTCGACGTCGCCGCGCTGGCGCGGCTGCTGTCGATCGAAATTCGTCCCTCTCCCGGCGTCTCGCCGCAGGGCGGACAAATGCTCAGCGCTTCGGCCTATGAGATCCGCGCGCTGGAGCGGGGCGAGCGCGCCGAGGAACAGACCTACGTCATCCGTTTCCGTGAACGGATCGCCGACGGCCGCGTCGCGATCCTGCGGCTTCGCCTTTCCGACGAAGCCGGACTCGACGACCAGACCTATGAATTGCGGCTGCGCACCGCGCCGCCCTTCGCGGCGACTGAGGCGAGCTGCGGCCGTGGCTGGAGCGACGACCGCGGCGAAAACGTGTTGCGTTGCGCGTCCTATCTCATGTCCCCGGAGAGCGGCGACGAGGAAGGCGAAGCCGCCGCCATCCCCTATGCGCCGGCGAGCAAGCGCCAGCTTACGCTCTCTTTCAACGCGACGCCCGAGACGATCGACATTCTGCGTGCGCGCGAGGCGCTGCGCATCACGCCGCCCGTCGACGATCTTGCCGTCGAAACCGACGGCAGGCGAGTGCGCATGGTCGCGAAATTCCTGTCGGACCAGATTTACGAACTCTCCATCGCGCAAGGCGCGCTGAAAGACTCGCAAGGACGCGCGCTGGCGAGCGCCTTCTCGCAGCGCTTCGCCTTCACCCGCGACGCGCCGGCGCTGCAATGGGACGCGGGCTATGGCGTCGCCGAACGGCTCGGTCCGCAGCTTCTGCCGCTGCGCGGCCGCGGCTATGACCGCGCCGACATCCGCATCCACGCCATCGATCCGCTGTCGCGCGACTTCTTTCCCTTCCCGGCGCATGGCGTCGAAACGAGCGATTCCGACGCGCCGCCCCTGCCCGGCAACGAGCCAAAGTCGTGGAGCGAGACCGCAAACATCGAGGCTGAGGCGATCAAGCAGCGCATCAAATCGCTCGGATCTCCCGCGGTGTCGCGACTCGTCGATCTGCCGATCCGCCGCAATGGCCCCGACGCGAAATTCGGCGTCGACCTCAAAGAAGATTTCGCCAAAGTCAGCGGCCGCGACCAACCGGGGACCTATCTCGTCGGCCTGCGCGCGGTCGATGACGACAAGCGCCGCTGGCTGCGCGTGCAGATCACCGATCTCTCGCTGTCCGCCATCGAAGAGCCGACGCGGGTGCGCTTCACCGTCACTTCGCTGTCGACGACGCAGCCCCTGAGCGGCGCTCAAATCCGCGTCGAAGGGATCAAGGACGAAAAATTCGTCACGCTCGCGAGCGGAACCACCGACGCTTCGGGCTTCTTTTCGTGGACGCCCGACAAGCGCGGCGCCGGCGAAGCGCGCCGCGTCGTCGTGAACAAGGGGCTCGATACGCTCGTCATCGACCCCAACAGCGCGCCCTCGGAATATTCGCGGGAAATCTGGTCGAAGCCGGAGTCGGAATGGCTCGCCTGGACAAGCGAGGCTGACCAGCCGCGCGCCGAAAAGCCGCGCACGCTCTGCCATCTCTTCTCCGAGCGGCCGATCTATCGGCCGGAAGAATTCGCGCACATCAAGGGCTTCGTGCGCAGCTATCGCGGCGGGGCGCTGAGCCTGACGAAGACCGGCGGAACGCTTGTCGTGACAGGGCCCGCCAATCAGGAGTGGCGCATTCCGGTGAAGCTCGACGCGAGCGGCGGCTTCTATCACAAATTCGACGCGCAAACTCAGGCGACCGGCGACTATTCGGCGCGGTTCGAGCCGGATACGCCGAAAAAGGCGAAGAAGCCGGAAGCGCAGAAGACCGAAACGGAAGAAGCCGCCGAGGGAGAGAGCGAAGCGGCCGAGCCCACTCAGGACATTTCCTGCGGCCAGTTCACGTTCAAGAAAGAAGCCTATCGACTGCCGACGTTTGAGGTCGTGCTCAATGCGCCGCAGACCGTTGCGCTCGACGGGACCTTCGACGTCGACCTCCTTGCCCGTTATTTCGCTGGCGGACTTGCGGCGGAGCGCCCCATCAAATGGCGGGCCGCGCAATTTCCGCATGTCTTCACGCCGCCGGGGCGCGAAGGCTTCCTCTTTTCGACCGACGCGCGCTTCTCCGGCGACGGCAAGTTCAAATCGACGGCTGTGCTGGAGCGCGATCAGCGTACCGACGCCGGCGGCGCCGCCCGCATGACCTTCGACACCGCGATCGAGCCGACGGCGCAGCCGCGCCGCTACTCCATCGAAGCGACGGTGACCGGCGACGACGGCATAGAAGTGCGCAATGTGCAGAACGTCATCGCGCTGCCGCCTTTCGTGCTCGGCGTGAAGACGCCGCGCTATGTGGAGCGTCCCGGCGCCGTGACGCCGGAGTTCATCGCCATTGACGGCAAGGGCGACGCGGTTGTCGGTCTCGAGATGACGCTGCGGCTCATCAAACGCAACTGGATTTCGACGCTGCAGGCCTCCGACTTCGCGCAGGGCGCGGCGAAATATGTCACGCAGACGCAGGACGACGTTCTGATCGAACGCAAGGTGACGAGCGCCAAGGAGGCGCAGAAACTCGAATTGGCGACGCGCGACGCCGGCGTCTATGTCGTGCAGCTTGAGGCCTATGACAGGCTCAAGCGCCGTCAGCAGGTGAGCGTCGACTTCTTCGTCGGCGGCGATACGCCCGTCACTTTCGCGCGGCCGCCAGCCGAATCCGCGACAATCACGACCGACAAGGACAAATATGCGCCGGGCGAAACGGCGACGCTGATTATCCAGTCGCCATTCCAGAATGCGCGCGCGCTCGCCATCGTCGAACAGCCGAGCGGCGTCTATGATTATGAGTTCGTCGACATCGCCAATGGCTTCGGCCGCTATGCTCTGCCGGTCAGAAAAGAGCAGACGCCAAAGCTCGCCGTGCATTTTCTGATCATGCGGGGACGGCTGAAGGATGCGCCGCCGCAGCCGACGGCGAGTTTCGACCAAGGCAAGCCTGTCACCATCGCAGCGACGAAATGGATCGAGGTGACGCCGGTCAAGAACATCGTCAATGTGAAGATCGAACATCCGGCCAAGGCGCGCCCCGGCGACGCGATCGAGGTCGCGCTACGCCTTTCCGACGACGCCGGCAAGCCACTCGCCGGCGAAGCGACCTTCTGGATGGTCGATCAGGCGGTGCTGTCGCTTGCAAAGGAACGCCCGCTCGATCCGTTGCCCGACTTCATCGTCGAGCGCGAAACCAAAATGGCGGCGCGGGACACGCGCAACATGGCGTTTGGCGTCATTCCGCTCGAAGAGATCGCCGGCGGCGACGGCGACGAACTGCAGGAATGGGGCGCTGAGAACAATATTTCCGTGCGCAAGAATTTCACGCCCGTGCCGATCTATCTGCCGAGCGTGAAGATCGGCCCCGACGGCGTCGCCAAAATCAAGGTGCAGCTTCCCGATACGCTGACCGTGTTCAAGCTGCGCGCCAAGGCGGTCAGCGGGCCGGATCGCTTCGGCGCGGCCGGCGGCGAATTGCTGATCCGTCAGGCGCTCGTCGCGCAGCCGGCGCTGCCACGCTTCATTCGGCCAGGCGATTCCTTCGACATCGGCCTTGTCGCGCGGATCGTCGAAGGACCCGGCGGCGCCGGCAAGGCGTCGATCACGGCGCCGGCGCTGACGCTCTCGGGCGAGACGAGCCGCAAAATCGAATGGACGCAGAACAAGCCTGTGCGCATCGATCTGCGCGCGGCAGCGCCGGCCCAACTCGCCGGCGAAGCGACGCTCGGCTTCCGCATCGAGCGCGACGCCGACCGCACGAAAGACGCGGTCGAAATCGCTCTGCCGGTGAAAGAGGATCGCGAGGCGACGCGCCGCTTCGAATTGGTTGAGATCGCGCCCGGCGAAACGAAGACGCTTGCTCCTGCTGGCGAGCAGGCGCGACCGGGAAGTTTCTCGCGCGAAGCGATCGTCGCCGCCGACCCCTCGCTCGTAAGGCTCGTCGCCGGATTGAATGCGCTCGTCGAATATCCCTATGGCTGCACCGAGCAACGGCTGTCGCTCGCGCGCGGCGGGCTGGCGCTGAAGAGCTTCGGGCCAATTCTCGCGGCGGCGGGGCTCGAGGATCGCGTCTCCGCCAACGTCAAATCAACGGAGCAGATCATCGACCAATCGATCGACGCCGACGGGCTCGTCGCCTTCTGGCCGCGTTCGCGCGGCACGGTCTCGCTGACCGCCTGGTCTTACGATTTCCTCGCGCGGGCGGAGCGCGCCGGAGAGCCGATCGACAAGACCCTTTTGGATCGTCTCGCCAATATCCTCAAATTGTCATTGCGCTCCGATTATCCGCGACTGCTGTCGGGCGACGAATTGCGCGAACGAGTCGAGGCGCTTTCGGCGCTGGCGGAAGGCGGCAAGCTCGACGATTCCTATGTCGCGGAATTTTCGCGCCGCGCCGACTTCCTGCCCAATATCAGCGTCGCGCAGATGGCCTCCGCCGCCGCGCTTCTGCCCAATGTCGATCAGCGCGCGCTCGCCGCGCTGATCGATACGATGTGGAGCCGCGTGAAATTCGCCAGCCGCAATGGCGTGCAGGTCTATGCCGGACAGGCGGCGGAGAGCGCCTCGCCGATCATTCTGCCTTCCGAAACGCGCAGCGTCGCCGAAATGGTGCGCGCCGCGGCGCTTTCCGCCTCGGGCGATCCGCGCGCCAATGCGCTACGCGATGCGCTGCTGCGGCTTGGCGAAGGCGACGGCTGGGGAACGACCAACGCCGACGCCGCCGCCATCGAAGCGCTGGCCGAGGGGTGGCGGCGGCCCACCGCATCGATCGGCGTGACCTTCAATGATGGCGGACAGGATCGCGCGCTGACGCTCGACGCCAATACGCCGGTCGTCCGCCATGTTTCCAGCAGCGACGCGCCGCTGAAGATCGTCAACGGCTCCAACGCGCCGCTCGTCGCGATGATCGAGACCAGCTACATGCCGGTCGAGCCTGGCGCAAAGGCGCAACCGACGAGCGACGGCTTTACGATCACGCGGCAGGGCTGGCGCATCGAAAGCGGCAAGGCGCCGGAAAAGATCGACGTTCGCGACGGCGTTTTGCAGGTGAAGCAGGGCGACCTCGTCGAAGAGACGGCGGAAGTGGTCAATCCCGAGGATCGCACCCATGTCGCCATTTCGATTCCGCTCGCCGCGGGCTTCGAGCCGCTCAATCCCAATCTCGCCACGGCGCCTGCCGAAGCGCAGCCCTCAATGGCGCCGACGCTGCCGCCGAGCTGGGTCTCTTATGGCGACGACCGGGTGTTCTACGCCTACGATTCGCTGCCGAAGGGAACCTATCGCTTCGCCTTTCGCCTGCGCGCGCAAACGGCGGGCGCCTATACGCAGCCGCCGGCGCTTGTCGAAGCGATGTACAAGAAAGGTCTTCGGGCGACGAGCGCCGGCGCGCGGGTGGAGATTGGGAAGTAATGACTGTTGGTGACGCTGCGCCGACGCGCCCCTTCTCCCGCTCGCGGGAGAAGGTGTCATGCGGAGCATGACGGATGAGGGTCGCTTGGTTCACCCTCACCCGACCCCGCTTCGCGGGGCCACCCTCTCCCGCGTGCGGGAGAGGGTTCGCGCGCGGAATTTTTCTCGCTCTCACTGCAGCGTTCATCGCAGGAGCCGCCTGGCTCTCGCATGAGGCGCTGTCGCGCGCCGCGCTTATTTCTCCGCGCGCCAGCGCCATCGTCTACGATCGCAACGGCGCCTTTCTCACGCAGATCGGCGAGAAGACGCGCGATCCTGCGACCAAAACCCCGCGCGTCGATTACGGCTATTGGCCGCTCGCCTCAATTCCGCAGCGCATGGCGCGCGCGACGCTCGCTCTCGAAGACCGCCGCTTTTATGATCATCCCGGCGTTGACGTCCGCGCGCTGCTGCGCGCCGCATGGCGCAATCTGACGACGCGCGGCAGACGCGAAGGCGCCTCGACGATCGCGATGCAGGTCGCGCGCATGCAAGGCGAGCGGCCGCGCTCATTCGCCGAAAAGCTGATGCAGGCGGCGACGGCGCTCGCCATCGTCGCGCGCAATGGACATGAGGCGACGCTGGCGCATTATCTGCGCCTCGCCCCTTACGGATTGAACGGCCATGGCGTCGCCCATGCCGCGCGCTTTTATTTCGACAAGCCTGTCGAAGACCTCTCCTGGGCGCAGGCGGCGCTGCTCGCCGCCATTCCGCAATCGCCGGGCCGGATGAACATCTCTCGCGAGAGCGGTCTGACACTGGCGACGGCGCGCGCGCGGCATGCGATCGCCCGGCTCGAAAAGGAAGGCGCGCTCGACGCCGCGCAGGCGGCGCTGGCGCGCGCCGAGCTCGATCATATGCGGCCGCTCGACGCCAAGCGTCGTCCCGAGACGCTGCATCTGGCGCTGCGCTATGAAACGCTCGCGCGCGAGGGCTTGGCGCGGCCCGCCGCGGAGGGCGACCGACGCATCAATGCGACGATCGATTTGGCGGTCGAACAGGACGTGCTGCGGCTCGCCCGCCGCTATCTTTCGAACTTCCGCCGCCGCGGCGCACGGCAGGTCGCGGTGATGGTCATTGAGCGAGGAACCAACGCCGTCATCGCCGACGTCGGCTCATCGGATTATAATGATCCGCAGGCAGGCGCATTCGATTTCACTCGCGTGCGGCGTTCGCCCGGCTCGACGCTAAAACCCTTTATCTATGCGCTGGCGTTCGAGCGCGGCGTTCTCAAGACCACAGACCTCTTAAACGACATTCCCGAAGGCGCCTCGGGCGTATCGAACGCCGACGGGCTCTATCTTGGACCGCTGACGCCGCGTCAGGCGCTCGCCAATTCGCGCAACGTGCCGGCGACAAATCTGCTGCGGCGCGTCGGGCTTGAGGCGAATTTCAACTTCCTTCGCGACCTCGGCCTGCACGATCTCGAAACGCCGGCGGAGAGTTTCGGAATTTCGATGGCGATCGGCGCCTTGCCGGCGCGGCTTGAAGACGTGATGCGCGCCTATGCCGCGCTCGCCGACGACGGGATCATGCGCGAACTTGCGTTCACCCGCGACGACGCGCGACGTCCGGCGCGGCGCGTATTGTCAGTCGACAGCGCGCGGCTGATCGCCTCGATGCTCTCCGACCCGCAGGCGCGGCTTCCCTCTTTTCCACGCTACGGGGCGCTCGAATATCCGTTCGCGGTCGCCGTGAAGACCGGCACGTCGCAAGCCTATCGCGACGCCTGGACGATCGCCTTTTCGCATAAATTCATCGTCGGCGTGTGGCTCGGGCGCGGCGATGCTGGCCCAATGCGTTCGATGACGGGCGTTTCATCGGCGGCGCGGATCGCCCACGCCGTGCTGGCGAAGCTGCATGACGCCAAGCCCGGAGACATCGCGCCGGAAGTTTTTGCGCCGCCGCCGGGACGCATCGCCATCGATCTCTGTCGCGCCGACGGCGGCGCCGACTGCGCGCAGACGTTGCGCGAATGGGTGAAGCCGGCGGAACGGCGAGAGGCCGAGACCTATGAGAGGAGTCCTGCTCAAGGCGAGAGCATGGCGTCCGCGCCGGACTCTCAGGCGACAGTCGCCACGCCGCTCGTGATCGCGACGCCGGAGCACAACACGCATATCTGGCGAAACCCGGAGCAGCCGGAGCGCTTCAACCGACTCGCATTGAAGCTCGCGCCAACAGGCGCAGATGCGCAGATCGTCTGGACGATCGACGGCGAGCCTTTCGCCACGGCGCAGGCGAACGAGACGGTGTTCTGGCCGATGACGCCCGGCCGACATCGCATTCAGGCGCGGCTGGCGCTCGCCCCGGTCGCGTCGCGCACGGTGAAGGTTGTGATCGAGTGAACGGACATATCCGGGAAACCGTCGTTTCAACCCATGCAGGCGCAAAATCGCCAAATGCGTGAATCGAAGTAGATGGTTCTCAGTTGCAGCGCTAGATTGATCGCCAATTAGCGATTGAACATTGACCGGTGCGCCATGGACAACAAAGTCGTGAGCATTATGGCCGGGCTCGTCATAGCGTTCGTTGTGCTTGCAGCGTCTTCCATGGCTCAGGTTGTGTTCGAGCCGGTGATCTTTGCGATATTCATCTTCGCGCTGATATGGCCGCTGCAGAAAGCCCTCGCGTCCAGAATGCCAAAAGCTTTGGCGCTCCTGATCACCATTGTCGTGACGCTTGGCGTCGTTGTCGCGCTGACGTCGATGATCGTCTGGGGCGCCGGCGAAATCGCGGACTGGATACGTCACAATCTCGTGAAGATTGGAACGACATTCCGCAACTCCACGAAGTGGCTGGAGGATCACGACATATTCGTGATGTCGCATGTGACGGAAAATTTCGATGCTGCTTGGTTGATAGGCTTTCTGCGAGCAGTCGCGACAAGGATCAACGTTCTTGTTGGCTTCTCTCTTCTGGTCTTCATCTTCTTGGTCATGGGCCTTGTCGAAACAGAAGATTTTCAAAATCATATCGCGACGTTGAAAGACCAAGAAACAAGTCGTCGTTTGTTGATGGCCAGCCAGTCGATCGCGCGGAAATTCCGCAAATATATGATTGTGCGCACAATTGCGAGCGTCGTTACGGGCGTCGCGGTCGGCGGTTTTGCTCTGCTCCTGGGACTTGAGCTTGCGGCCGCCTGGGGAATCCTGGCCTTCGCGCTTAACTATCTACCGTATATCGGGGCGTTAATCGTTACCGTTTTACCGGCGTTGTTTGCTCTTGTTCAATTCGAATCCTGGCAAACCGCGATGTTCGTGTTCGTGACTCTCGCTGTGATGCAATTTGTCATTGGCAGCTATCTCGAGCCGCTGCTTTCGGGTTCAGCGTTGGCGATTTCACCATCCGTCGTGACATTTGCGGTCGTTCTGTGGACTTTTCTGTGGGGCCTTCCAGGAGCCTTCATCGGGGTCCCGCTGGCGATCGCTTTTCTCACCCTCTGCGCGCAGTTTCCGTCAACTCAGTGGATCGCCACGATGTTCTCCGGAACATCGCGTACACGGTCGCTGCCGGACTGAGCAACCTCGATTCAAGAGAATCGATTGAGTTCGAAGGCCCCGAACGAATTGCTACGCCTCGCTCAACCCGTCGCGCTGATGCGCTCGATTTCGGCGCCGCAGCCGCGCAGTTTCTTCTCCAGACGCTCGAAACCGCGATCGAGATGATAGACGCGGTTGATCGTCGTCTCGCCGCGCGCGGCGAGCGCCGCAATAACGAGCGAGACGGAAGCGCGCAGATCTGTCGCCATCACCGGCGCGCCATCGAGGTGATCCGCTCCCGTCACGATCGCAGTATCGCCTTCGAGCTTGATACGGGCGCCAAGCCGCGCGAGCTCCTGCACATGCATGAAGCGGTTCTCGAAAATCGTCTCGGTGATGCGCGAAACGCCCTTGGCGCGCGTCATCAGCGCCATGAACTGCGCCTGCAGATCGGTCGGGAAAGCCGGGAACGGCGCCGTCGCGACATTGACCGGCGAAATGCCCGCGCCGTTACGCGTCACCCGCAGTCCTTCATTCGTCTCGGTGATGCTGGCGCCGGCCTGCACGAGGGCGTCGAGCCCCGCCTGCAGAAGATCGGCGCGCGCGCCGGCGAGCAGAACGTCGCCCCCCGTCATCGCCACCGCCATGGCGTAGGTGCCAGCCTCAATGCGATCAGGCATGACCGCATGTCTGGCTCCGAAAAGCGAACCCACGCCCTCGATCTCGATCGTCGACTGGCCGGCGCCCTTGATGCGCGCGCCCATTTTTATGAGGCAGTCGGCAAGATCGACGACTTCGGGTTCGCGCGCGGCGTTGCGCAGCACGGTGGTTCCGCGCGCGAGCGACGCCGCCATCAGCGCCGTATGCGTGCCGCCGACCGTGACTTTGGGAAAGTCGATCTCGGCGCCGACCAGACCGTTCTTCGCCGAGGCGACGACGTAACCATTTTCGATGTCGAGTTTGGCGCCGAGCTTCTCCAGCGCCATGAGCAGCAGATCGACGGGCCGCGTGCCGATGGCGCAGCCGCCCGGCAGCGACACGCGCGCCTCTCCGCAACGCGCGACGAGCGGCGCGAGCACCCAGAAGCTGGCGCGCATGCGCGAGACGAGATCATAGGGCGCGGTGGTGTCGACGATTTCGCGCGCGGTGAGATGAACGGTGCGGCCGGCGTCGACGGACTCGCCGGTGCGCTTGCCGGCAATGGCGTAATCCACGCCATGATTGCCAAGGATGCGCTCGAGAAGCATCACGTCCGCGAGGAGCGGCATATTGGCGAGCGTCACGGTTTCGCGCGTCAGGAGCGATGCGATCATCAGCGGCAAGGCGGCGTTCTTCGCGCCGGAGATCGGAATCACGCCATTCAGCCTGGTCCCGCCGACGATCTTGATCTTATCCATCACCCCTCGCTGTGGGTTTTCGAGTTCCCGCCGTTTTTCGCTGGCGCCTGGTTCCGCAGCGCGCGTTCGCGCGCCTTGCGACGGGCAAGATTGGCGCGCAAGGCGGCGGCAAGCGCCGCCTTCTTCTTCGGCTCGCCGTTAGACTTCGGGCTAAAATCCGCCCCTTTTGGGGCGCCGCCCCTGCCCTCCTCGTCGTTCCCTGTCATCGCGGTCGACCGCCCTTCTTGCGAAACTACTGCAATTCTAGGGCCCTATCCGATCAAGTCATCGCCCGCACGGCGAGCGTGGCGTTGATGCCGCCAAAGGCGAAAGAATTCGAGAGCGCGACGCGAATCGGCATTTCGCGCGCGACATTGGGGATGGCGTCGACCGCGCATTTGGGGTCTGGCTCAAGAAAATTGATCGTCGGCGGCGCGATCTGATCGCGCAGCGCGGAAATCGTCACGACGAGCTCCAGCCCGCCGCTCGCGCCGAGCGCATGGCCGTGCACGGGTTTCGTTGACGAAACCGGCGGCGGCGTGTCGCCGAAGACGGCGCGCATCGCCTGCGACTCGGTGATGTCATTGGCGTAGGTCGCGGTGCCATGGGCGTTGAGATAATCGACGTCTTCTGGATTCAGTCCGGCGCTTTCGAGCGCAAGCCGCATGCAGCGCGACGGGCCTTCGACATCGGCGCGCAGCGGATCGAAAGCGTCGCTCGTCGTGCCATAGCCGGCGAGTTCGCAGAGCGGTGTCGCGCCGCGCGCCAGCGCGCCTTCCAGCGTTTCCAGGATGACGACGGCGGCGCCTTCGCCAAGCGTCATGCCGTTGCGCTTTTGCGAGAACGGGCGGCAGAGATCCGGCGTGAGAACGCGCAGCGCCTCCCACGAACGAATCGAACCGTTGATCACGCAGGCTTCCGCCCCGCCGGCGATGGCCCGGTCGGCGCGGCCGGCGCGCAGCATTTCAAAGGCTTCGCCGATGGCCTGCGCCGCCGAGGAACAGGCGGAGGCGAGCGCGAAGGTCGGTCCCTTGGCGCCGTAGCGCATGCCGAGAGTCGTCGGCGCGGCGCTCGGTATCAGGCGCGGCACGGTCAGCGTATCCGGACGGCCGTCGAGCTTATATTCAAGATAGGCGTTGTTATCGATGGTCGTGGCGCCGCCGATGCCGGTGCCAATGATGACCGCGGTGCGCGGCCCGCCGACCGCCTTGCGCTCAAACCCCGCCTGCGCCAGCGCCTCGTCGGCCGCGACGATGGAAAATTGGGTGAAGGGATCGCAGTAGGGAAGCAGTTCGGCTTCGATATGCGCCGCCGGATTGAAATCCGGGACCTGCGCAGCGATCTTAATTCGCCCCACATAGGGGCGCTCCGATCTCAGCGGGCGCACGCAAGACGCGCCGTCACGCGCCGCGCGCCACAGCGGCGTCGCGCCAACGCCGGCGGCCGACACCGCGCCCATTCCGGTAATGACGATTCTGCGCGCGGCGCCTTGTTGCGGCATCAGTGTTCAATCCCTTGCTTGCTTTCAACCACGCGCGGCCACGCGCCGATCTTAAGAATCGTTTGAAGGTTTAATGACTGGCGCGCCGGCGTCAAACGAGGGACCGCACGCAGACAAAAGCCGCCGTTCGCTCAAGACGCCCACAAACCACTGTCTTTTTTTGGATATACACTCTAATCGAGCATCTTCTTCAGCTCGGCGCGCAGGCCCTCCGCGACGTCCGGCCGCGCCAGGCCAAAAGCCACATTGGCCACGAGAAAGCCAAGCTTCGAGCCCGTGTCATGGGTGCGTCCGTCGAAGCGTACGGCGTGGAAGGGCCGCGTCTTCGCAAGATGGATCATGGCGTCGGTGAGCTGGATTTCGCCGCCAGCGCCTTGTTCATGCTTTTCGAGCAGCCCGAAAATTTCCGGCTCCAGAATATAGCGACCGGAAATGATGAAATTGCTCGGCGCCGTCCCCTGCGGCGGCTTCTCGACCATGCCGGTGATTTCGAACGTCGCCCCGTAATCCTTGCCGCGCGCCACAATGCCGTATTGATGCGTCTCTTCCGGCTTCACTTCCTCGACCGCGATGATATTGCCGCCATGTGTTTCGTAAGCCGCGACCGCTTCTGCGAGACAGCGCGCGCTTTTGCCTCGCGCGGGAAGCGTGATCATGTCGGGCAGGAGCACCGCGAAGGGCTCGTCGCCGACGATGTCGCGCGCGCACCATACGGCGTGGCCGAGGCCAAGCGGCGCCTGCTGGCGGGTGAAGCTCGTCGCGCCCGCGGCCGGCAGGTCCGACATCAGCGCTTCATATTCCTTGGTCTTGTTGCGGCGGCGCAGCGTGTCCTCAAGCTCATAGGCCATGTCGAAGTGATCTTCGATGGCCCCCTTGCCGCGCCCGGTGACGAAAATGAAATGCTCTATTCCGGCTTCTCGCGCTTCGTCCACGACATGCTGCACGACCGGGCGGTCGACGACGGTCAGCATCTCCTTCGGCACGGCCTTGGTGGCGGGCAGAAAGCGCGTGCCGAGACCGGCGACGGGGAAAACAGCCTTGCGAATGCGTTTGCTCATGGATGGGCCCATTGAGAGGTGAGACGGCGAAGCGGTGATAGCGGCGAATTGTTCCGGAAGCGACTCGCCGCGTGAACGAGGGAAGGCTTCTTGAAACCGGGCCGTTTAGCACGATTTGGCTGGATCGTAGAGTTCGAGACGCGAACGGCGCAAAAGACATGAGGCGTCAGGACTGCGGCGTTAACATCAGTCGAAGATGCGAGAGGAAGGTTGTGGCATGACGGTTCTGGTTACGGGCGGCGCCGGCTATATCGGCAGTCATACGGTTCTCGAACTGCTCGACGCCGGCGAAGGTCCGCCCGTCGTGCTCGACGATCTCTCGACCGGCTTCCGCTGGTCGGTTCCAGAGGGGACGCCGCTCGTGGTCGGCGATTTTGGCGACGCGGATCTCGTCGCCGATCTGATCGAGCGCCATGGCGTCGATGAGATCATTCACTTCGCCGCAAAGCTTGTCGTTCCTGACTCCGTCGCCGATCCTCTCGGCTATTATCTCAACAATACGGCGAAAGCGCGCACCCTGCTCGCGACGTCGGTGGCGCGTCGCGTCAAGCGCTTCATTTTTTCTTCGACCGCCGCGGTCTACGGCGACCCGCTGCAAAATCCGGTCAGCGAGGACGAGCCGTTGAAGCCGGTTTCGCCCTATGGGCGATCGAAGCTCATGGTCGAGTGGATGTTGGAGGATACGGCGCGCGCGCACGGCCTTGCCTATGTCGCTCTACGCTATTTCAACGTCGCCGGCGCGGATCCGAAGGGGCGTTCGGGGGAATCGACGCCCGAGGCCACGCATCTCATCAAGGTCGCCGTGCAGGCGGCGCTCGGCCTGCGCCCGAAGCTGCAGGTCTTCGGCGACGATTACCCGACGCCGGACGGCACATGCGTGCGCGACTATATCCAGGTCACCGATCTCTCGCGCGCCCATCTCGACGCCTTGCGCTATCTGCGCGACGGCGGCGCCAATCTCACCGCCAATTGCGGCTATGAGCGCGGCTTTTCCGTGCTCGAGGTGATCGAATCGGTGAAGCGGGTTTCGGGCGTCGATTTCGACGTCGAAATCGCCCCGCGCCGGCCAGGCGACCCTGCCGCGATCGTCGCGGCGAACGAAAGAATCCGCCGGACGCTCGGTTGGACGCCGCAGCATGACAATCTCGACGAGATCGTTCGCCAAGCTCTGGAGTGGGAAAAGCGCCTCATGGCGCGCGGCGGCTGATACAGCGCAGGAATGCGTCCGTCCAACACTTAAGCGGTTTGTGAAGTTTCTGTCGCCGCTTACGCTGCGCGATGATACTTAAGCACATGCCTAAGCGTTCTGAGAGCCTCGATCGCATGTTCTCGGCGCTCGCCGATCCGACGCGACGCGCCATGGTCGAGCGCCTTGCGCGCGGGCCGGCGAATGTCAGCGAATTGGCCGGGCCGCTCAACATGTCGCTTCCAGCGGTGATGCAGCATCTGCAGACTCTGGAGCGGAGCGGGCTTGTGACGAGCCGAAAGACGGGGCGCGTGCGCACCTGCCGCATCCAGCCAAAAAGATTCGACGCCGCGCAGGCGTGGCTCGCGCGGCAACGCGCGCATTGGGAGGCGCGCTTCGATCGTTTGGACGCGTTCCTGGAGAAAAGCGAGGATTAAGGATGGGCGATCAAAAACTGGATCTTGAAATTTCCCGCTTCGTGGCCGCCCCTCGCGCGCGCGTCTGGAAGGCTTGGACCGACCCGGCCCTCCTCAAGGAATGGTGGTGCCCGCGGCCCTGGAAAACCGAGGTTCGCGCCTTCGACTTTCGTCCCGGCGGCGGCTTCCACACGTTCATGAGCGGGCCGGATGGCGGAGAAAGCGACAATCCCGGCTGCTTCCTTGACGTCACGCCACAGGAGCGCATCGTCTTCACCTCGATGCTGGTCGGCGGCTGGCGTCCCGCCTCGCCCTGGCTCGCATTTACGGCAATTCTGACCATGGCCGACGAGGGCTCCGGCACGCGCTACGTTGCGCGCGTCATGCACAAGGACGCCGCCGAACGCCGACGCCATGAAGAATTGGGCTTCTACGATGGCTGGAGCGCATGCATTACGCAGCTCGAGGAAGTGGCGCGGAATATTTCCTGAGGAGTAATGCCGGCCGGCGCACGCACGGAATTTTTTTAAAGCGCGCGCCGTGCTAAAGAAGCTCGCACGGTCCCGTAGCTCAGCAGGATAGAGCAGCGGTTTCCTAAACCGAAGGTCAGGGGTTCGAATCCCTTCGGGACCGCCAATGCAATCAATAACTTATAGTCAGAAAAATCCAGCAAGTTGACAAGCCACGCCTTCTGGTAAGCGCTCGGTAAGCTAAAAGCGGAAACTCAGGGTAAATCGACGCTCGCGATCGAACCCAGATCGCGCGGCGCGATACACGATCATGTCGGCGGGCGGAATGATGACCAGCAACCCAATTCTGATTTTGCGGCCGCCCTCGCGTGCCGGCGCTCATCTAATAGCTGGAGACGTCCATCGAACGCAGGCCAGAGGAGAAAGCAAGAATGCGTAGAGTCATCTTCGCCATGTTGGGCCTGCTGGCCGGGTATGCCGCTGGAGCAGCCCTTGGAGCAGCCCTCGTCTCGCTTTTCTCTGGCAACCTGCACGATAAGGATCTTGAGATCGCGATGACATCTGCCTTCGTCACAGGGCCGACAGGAGCCTTGATCGGGTTGTTGGCCGGATTGTTCATGCCACTCGGCGTCAAAAGGAGGTAAGCGAAAAAAGAAAGGCGAACCCCGATAGAAGTAATGCGATGATCCCCAACGAGCGCACGAAACTTCCGATCTTGTAAAAGCGTTCGCTGCGCATGGAGTGACCGAGGAAATAAAGGCGGATGGAGACGATCAGGAGCTTGAACCAGATCGGGTTATCGCCAAAGGGAAAGAGCGGTCTGATGCGCCATGCACGCCCACCGAAGCCTGATAGCTGACATATTTCTCAGCGCCAGCGGCGAACGCCACGAAGCAGGCTGACGCACAGCTTGCGCCGTTCTGGACAACAGTCGCGATTTTTGCGGTGCGTATAGTATCCGCTAGCTTCACCCCCTCGTAAAGTTGCCCGCCGGGGGAATCTAGACGAACTCCGGAAACCAACCGGCCTGACGCATTCGCCGAGTGTATGATCACAGCGAGGCGGTCTGCGTTAGTCCTGCCCCTGCTTGCCGCGAGGATCGGGCACGTTCTGCAAGACCGTTCTCAGCTTTATGGCAGGCTCTCCATATCAGAGAAGCCTCATTCGAATCAAATAATTCCAATTTATTCAAGCGGCTTTCCGATTTCAGTAAATCGCCCTGGCCAACAGTCGAGGCGTATGGAGCTGCGGCGAATTCGGCGGAACGTCGACGCCGCCGAATCAGATCACCGTCGCCGCGCCACGAATCGCTTGCGCCACCAGGGCGCTCTGTCGTCTTCTTCGGCCTTGTTGCGTTTGGCTTCCAAAGCCCCATCCGCCGCTCGGCTGGCGGACGAATGGCGGTTCGAAAAAAAGCGCAGCGATTGATGAGCGGTCTCAGCGCGCCTCCGGGAAGGTCGCCAGCACCGCTTCAAGCGGCCCTGAATCGACCGTCATGCCGCCGTTAAATGGATTGTCCATCGCGGCGATCAGAAAGATCACCGAGCCGAGAAACAGCGCCATCGCGCCGCTCAGGATCAGATGGACATGGAACTCCATGTCAAAGATGCATATCAGGCCAAGCAACAAAAAGCCGCCGAGGCAGACCACCAGCCACAGCTCCTTGGGAATGCCGTTCGCGCCGGCGGCGATGAGATAGCGGCGATGCTCGACAAGCGTGTTCAGGCGACTGAACGTCTCGGTCTGAACGATTTCCTCGCTTTTCAGCTTGGCCTGAAAACCCATCACCTGCGCGAAGAGCGCCGTCAATCCAGGCGAACGCGAATGGGGGTCCTGAGGAACATTGGGCGGCGGATGGATAGCGTCGATCGCCTCGCGCGCATAGTTGCGCAGATTGTCCTGAAGCGCGCCCCGCGTCGGCTGCGGGAAGCCGTCGAAATCTCGGTGAAGCGTGGCGATCGTCAACGCCTCCTTAGAGAGGATGTCCTGTACGGTAGAAAAATCCTGATAGGCTTCGACTGCGAGCAATCCCAGCAAAATTCCGTAAAGCGTCGAAAAGGCGGCCAACGTCAGCCCGATCATTTCATTGGCGTTGCGACGCCCGTGAATCCACCGATGCGCGAGCCGATTGAAAAGAAAAACGCCGAGCCACGTCACGGCGACCGAGCCGAGGCAGAACAGAGCGGCCATTTGCGGGACGGACAAACTTTTGAACGACTGCGGCACCGGCGCCTCCTTTTCGGCGGCATTAGGAGACGACCGCGTCAGCATTGTCAAAAGGCTCATCGACTGAACAGCCACATGAGCAGACTGATGACGACGCTTAAAATGAGCGACGTGGCGAGCGGGAAATAGAATTTAAAATTGCCACGCTCGACGACGATATCGCCTGGCAGGCGCCCGAGGCCGAATCTCTCGCCGACCATCCACAGAAGGCCGAACCCGACCATGACGAGCCCTGCAATGATGAGAAACTTGGCCATAGGGTCAGCCTTTCATCACGTTGCTGATCGGTGACGTCCATCATTGCTATTTCGTGCGTCTTGGGAAAATCGCCAGCAGCGCCGGCGCGTTGTCACGATTGCCGTTCCAGGTGACACATTGTCGCAAACCCAGGAATCTCAGCGCGCTTCGCTTGACCAGGCGCGTCGTCGAAGTGTAGGTGCCGGCGAAGGGTTCGACGTCATTACATCGCCTGCGGCGAACGGACGCAATCGAACCGACGGCGCATGGCGCGGCTCTTGCGGGAACCTGTTCGAGACGCAAGCCGCGCGACGCTCTGCAAAGCAACCGTCCCACTGAATGGATCGCTCCTGATGCGATCGCCGGCGCGCAGCGTTTGCGCGCGACTATGAGGGTTTTCATGAGGCCTGATCACATTTATCTCGCCATGACCATGGTCAAGCACAGCACGCTGGCCGCCGCTTGCATCTATGCGTTCAAGATCGTCTCATTTTTCGTCAAGACATTATAGTTTCGCGCGCCGTTGCGCCGGCGCCGCGCTTCGCGCATAAACCTCGCCACGCATCTATGCGACGGAAGGGCGCAGGTTCATGGCGGCGATTGATGGTCCGAGAGTGCAGGCGCGTTCCGGCAAGCCAAAGCAGCTCGTCGTTTTTCTTCACGGCTACGGCGCCGACGGCGCCGATCTCATCGAGATCGGCCGCCAATGGCGCGCCTTCCTTCCCGACGCCGATTTCGTCGCGCCGCATGCGCCTGAGCGATGCGCCGCATCGCCGACCGGACGACAATGGTTTCCGCTCACCATGCGCGATCCCGAAGAGCGCTGGCGCGGCTGCGTCGCGGCGCGTCCGACGCTCGACGCCTTTCTGGACGACGAACTCGCCAAGCGCGGGTTCGACGATCGCGCGCTGGCGCTGGTCGGATTCAGCCAGGGCACGATGATGGCGCTGCATACGGGACTGCGCCGCAAGCGCGCGCCGCGCGCGATTCTCGGCTATTCGGGAGTCTATGTGCTCGGGCCGGCGCAGGCGGACGAAGCGCCGCTGGCCTATGAGAAACCGCCGGCCGTCCTTTTGGCTCACGGCGAAGAAGACGAAATGATCCCGGTCGAGGCGCTGCTCATGTCCGCCAATGCGCTTGCCGACTCCGGCGTGCCGACCCAATGGCACCTCTCGGCGCGGCTTGGCCATGGAATCGACGAAACCGGATTGATCCATGGCGCCCTGTTCCTGGCGCAGTCGTTCGGCGTCGCCGTCGAACTTCGCCGACGTTGACGCGCGAAGTTATGGGGCGGGCGCCATCGGCGCGTGAAGACGATATTGCCGCCGATCGCAATTGTCGCCCATCGCATCGTCGCGCGCGATGGCTCGGCGTTTTGGTGCAACGCTCTAACTTATTCCTTCCAGCCCCGCCTCGGCGCCGGCGGGCTCCATCGCCGGCTCAAGTTCGATCGGCAGGCGACGCACGGCGCGGCGCATAACCGGGCGATAGAGCTGCTTCGTCGCCTCCACGATATGCACGCCGCCGCCGGGCAGCGAAAAGCGGCCGGCGATTCGCTCGAAGGCCGGCGCGGAGCGCAGCAGCGAAGCACGCTGGAACGGCGGCACATAAAGCGCCTCGTCCCAATAGAGCGGCAGAAACTGCGCCGCCTGCAACAATTGCTGCAGCTGGCCGCGCGAATAGGGGTGGCCCTGTCCAAAGGGCGTCGTGTCGACGCGCGCCCAAAGCCCCGTGCGGCTCGGCGCGACGATCAGCACCCGGCCGCCCGGCGCAAGAATGCGCCAGACCTCTTCGAGTAGATCATGCGGGTGTTCGTCGGTCTCGAGCGCATGCACGATCAGGATGCGATCCATGCTGGCGTCGGGCAGCGGCGTCATCGACGGCTCGACCAGAGCGGAGGCGGAGCGCCCGTCGAGCGGCCAATGGACGACGCCCTGGGTGGCCGGCATAAATGCAAGAACCCGCTGCGCTTTCTCGCGAAAACCGTCGAGATAAGGGGTCGCGTAGCCAAGGCCGAGCACGCGCAGGCCGGCGTGGTCCTGCCAGCGCGCGCGCACCAGCCGCGACACAAGGCGTCGGGCGACCCCGCCCAGCGCCGTATCGTAAAACGCGCGCAATTCGACAACGTCGAGCATGGCGCGGATCATCGGCGCAATCGAGCAATGGCGCAAGACGCTGCAATCATTCGCACGTTGCAGTCGCGTTTTTTGGCGAAGCGCGTTTATGATAGGGACCGCCCGAGGAGACAAGCCCGATGGCATTGGAAGTCGCGCAGTTCATCTGCCTCAACGATAATTTCGGCTTGCTCGCTCATGAGCCGGAGCTCGGCGCGACCGCGAGCGTCGACGCGCCCGACGGCGAAGCGATCGCCAAAGAGGCCGAGCGACGCGGCTGGCCGCTGACGCATTTGCTGCTGACCCATCACCACGCCGATCACGTTCAGGGAACGCAGACGCTCAAGGCGCGCTTTCCGCACATGAAGGTGATCGGCGCGGCCAAGGACGCGCATCGGCTGCCGCCGCTCGATCGCGCGGTTTCGGAAGGCGATATCGTGGAAGTCGGCGAGGCGCGCGCGCGCGTCATTGAAACGCCCGGCCATACGCTTGGACACATCGCCTATTATTTCGGCGACGATGAAATTGTGTTTGTTGGCGACACGCTGTTCTCGCTCGGCTGCGGCCGCGTTTTCGAGGGCACCATGGACATGATGCGCCTCACGCTCGAAACGCTCGCCAATCTGCCCGGCGAAACACAGGTGTATTGCGGACACGAATATACGCAGGCTAACGCCAAATTCGCGCTCACTGTCGATCCCGACAATCCGGTGCTGCGCGAACGGGCGCAAACGGTCGCCGAGCTGCGCAAGGACGGAAAATTCACGCTGCCGACGACCATCGCGCTCGAAAACGCCACCAACCCGTTTCTGCGGGTCGAGGACCCGAGCGTGAAGGCCGCGATGGGCATGAAGGGCGCCGATCCTTTCGCCGTGTTCGCGGCGATGCGCGAGCGCAAGAACAGCTTCGCCGCATGACCAACGGGCTCTCGACGCAGGAGGTCGTGCGGCTTCTCGACCTCTCGCCCCATCCCGAAGGTGGCTTCTTTCGCGAGAATTTTCGCGATCCCCGGTCGATCGGCGGCCCCCGCGCCGCCTCGACGGCGATCTACTATCTGCTCCCTGGCGGCGGGGTCTCCCACTGGCATCGGGTCGACGCCGCCGAAGTCTGGCACTTTTACGCGGGCGCGGCGCTGGAGCTTAAGATCGCGGCGCAGGGCGCCCCGACCGAAGTCTTGCGCCTGGGCGCCGAACTCGCGGCGGGGGAGCGGCCGCAAGCCGTCGTCCCCGCGGGCGTGTGGCAGTCGGCGAAAAGCCTCGGCCGGGGGGCGAGCGAATGGACCCTCGTCGGGTGCACGGTCGCGCCGGGCTTTGAATTCGCCGGCTTCGAGCTGGCGCCGGCGGACTTCTCCCCTGACGTTCCAGCCTGAACTCAAGGGCTTTTCAGCCGATCGGGGGCTTTGACCGACCCGGCGGATAGTGTATCGGGTCGCAGACAATAAAAATGAGGAAATGTCCGAATGTGTTGGAGTGGAGAGGCGTCAGCGGTGTTGGCGACGGCGGGGATCGCCGGCGCGGCCTATTCGGCGCTCAAAAAGGACCCCGAACCGCTCGCCCTCTGGGTCTGCCTTCTCTACTTCGCCAGCATGGAGTCGCTCCAGGCGGTCGCCTATTCGGTCTTGAATCAGTGCGACTCGCCGCTCAACCAATTGATGACCATGTTTGGTTATCTCCACATCACATTCCAGCCCTTCTTCATTAACGCCGTCGCGCTCTATTTCATGCCCAAGGACAGCGCCCGCATCATCGCGCCCTGGGCCTATTTCGGCTGCTTCGTCGCGGCTATCGCCATGCTGCTCCAGCTCTATCCCTTCGCCTGGGCTGGCCACTGCGCCGCCGGACGCCCGCTGTGCGGCGACATGCTGTGCACGGTCCGCGGCGAATGGCACATCGCTTGGCTGCTGCCGACGAATGGCCTTGGCAATTCCATGGTCGATAACGCCTATCTCGGCCGCGGCTACATCGAATATCCGCTGATGGCCTTCTACATCCCAGCGCTCTTCGGCAGCTGGCGCTTCATCCTGTTCTCCTGGCTTGCCGGACCGTTTCTTGCCGGCCTGACGACCAGCAACATCAATGAATGGCCGGCGGTCTGGTGTCTGTTCTCGATCGGACTCGTGCTCGCCATCATCAAGACGCCGCTGCGCTATCACCTGCACGTCGGCGATCCGTGGTGGATGATGCTGATCAAATGGTGGAAGCGGCGCAAAGCGGCGGCAAAGGCGGCCCTCGCCGCGGCGGCGCCGCAGCCGGCCGAGCCGGTCGCTCTCCTCACCGAGGTCAAAGAGCCAGCGGAATAATCAGTCTCGCGCGTTGACAACGCCGCCGACGAGATTTTCCGCCAGCAGCGACTCGGTGGTCATCTCGGCGCCGAGAGGCTCGCGCGTCGCGCCGGCCTCGACGGCCGCAAAATAGGCGCGGCGGGCGGCGACCGCCTCCTCCCAGTCCACGGCGCGGAAGGACAGGTCTTCGCCGGGACGCAATTGCGCCAGCCGGCCGAGGTCCGCCCCGATCACCGTCGCGATTTTCGGATAGCCGCCGGTCGGCTGTCGGTCCGCCATCAGCGCGAGCGGCGCGCCGTCGCCGGGAATCTGGATTGCGCCCATGGCGACGCCGTCGGAGACGATGTCATGTCCACGCCGATGGCGGATCGCCGGCCCCTCGAGCCGATAGGCCATGCGATCGCTGCGGGCGCCGATGCGCCAGCGTGCGTTCAGAAAGGCGTCGATCTCATCGCAAGCGAAATAATCCGCCTGAGGCCCGAGAACCAGGCGGATCGGCGCGTCGCTTGCGGCAAGCCAAGGCGCCGCCAAGGCCAGCGGCTCGAGCGGCGGCGCCGCCGTCTCGGCGAGCGTCAAGGCGTCGTCGGCGGCGAGCGGCTTTGGACCGAGGCCGGACCGGGCGTGCGTGGCGCGCGAACCCAGCGTCGGCGCGAAAGCGAGCGTTCCGCCGACGGCGACATAGCACCAGGCCCCTGAGGGGCCCGCGCGCAGCGCGAGCCGTGCGCCCTCGGCAAGCGGCAGCAGGCACGCCGGCGGCATTGGCCGCCCGTCGAGCCGGATGTCGAAATCTCCGCCCGCCACGGCGACGCAAAGCGTCGCGCCTTCCGCCCGAAGCGTCACGCCCCCGAGCGAAACTTCGATTGCGCTGTCGGCGCCGGCGGCGCGCGTCGCGGCGAGATAAGCGCCAAGATCCATCGGCCCCGCCGGCGTCACGCCGTAACGCGACAGTCCGAAGCGCCCCTCGTCCTGAATGGTGACGCCGGGTCCGGCGGCCTCGATAAAGAGCCGCGCGTTCAAAGCAGCGTCTCCCGGCGCGCCACCGTCTCGCCGGCGCAAGCGCGCGCGTCGAGCGCCAGAAATGTCTTTGCGTCGATCGTCTCGAAGCGCACGGCGTCGCCCGGCGCGACGAGAAAAGGCGGGGCGCGGTTCAGCGCGAACATGCGCTCAGGCGTGCGCCCGACGACATACCAACCGGTCGGCATGGGATTGGCGGCGATCAGAGAGAGCGCGCCGCCGATCAGCGTGGCGCCCGGCGGCGTCGGACCGCGCGGGCTGACGCGCCGCGGGATCGCGAGCGCCTGAGGCAGCCCGCCGAGATAGCACCACCCCGGCGCGAAACCATACATGTAGGCGCGATAGTCGGCGCCGGCGTGCAGCTTCGCCAGCGATTGCGCCGTTTGCCCGAGCAGCGCGGCGGCTTCGCCAATATCCTCAGCAAACTCTGGATCATAGCAGCAGGGAATGGTCCAGCGCACGGCCGGCTGCGACGCCTCAACGCCCGCAGGCCCGACCAGAGCTTCGATCGCCGCAATGAGCGCGGCGCGCGAAATTTCAAGCGGCTCGTAGCGCAGGAACAGCGCGCGGTAGGTGGGCGTCGTTTCGCGCAGGCCGGCCAGCGACGCGGCGCGAAGACGCTCGTCGAGGGCCAGCACGCGCGCATTGACGGCGGGATCGACGCTGTCGCCAAATTCCACTGAGAGCGCCGCCTCGCCGCAGTCGAGAAAGCGCGGCGTCTCATCGTCCATCGCGATCATGCTCCTGCGAAGGCGCGCAGCTTCCAGCCGTCGCCTTCGAGCGCCGCGCGCAGGCTCCGGGCCATTTCAACCGCAAGCGGCGAATCGCCGTGGACGCAGACCGAGTCGATCTGCGTCGGCAAGAGTCCGCCGCTAATGGTTCTCAGACCGCCGCTGGCGAGCATGTCGCGCACGCGGGCGCTGGCTCGTTCGATATCCTCGATAACCGCGCCTTCTTGCGATCTCGGCTGCAGGCGTCCGTCGTCCATATAGGCGCGGTCGGCGAAAATTTCATTCACGACGCGCAGCCCCGCGCGCGCGCCGGCGAGCGTTTGCTCGGAGAGCGCAATCGCGAGCAGCGCGAGCGACGAATCGACGCCGCGGACCGTGCGGGCGATGGCGTTCGCGACGTCGGCGTCGCGCTCGGCGATATTGGCGAGCGCGCCATGCGCCTTCACATGGGTGATCCGATGTCCGCTCAAAGCCGCGAGCGCCTGCGCCGCGCCGAGCTGATAGGCGACCGCGCGCTCGATCTCCCGCGCGCTCATCGGCAAAGTGCGCCGCCCGAAACCTGCGAGGTCCGGAAAGGCGACGTGGGCGCCGACGGCGACTCCCTTTTCTTTGGCGTGCGCAAATGTCGTCGCCATGATGTCGGGGTCGCCGGCGTGGAAGCCGCAAGCGACATTGGCGCTCGTCACGATGTCGAGCATGGCGTCGTCGTCGCCCATGCGCCAATGGCCGAAACCTTCCCCGAGGTCGGCGTTAAGATCGATGGCGCGAGAGGCGGAAGTCATGAGAAATGCGAGTCGCCGTTGAAGAGGGGCCGCGAGATTGGCGCAACCGCGCCACGCGGGCAATCCGAACCATGCTCACGCTGCGCCCGCCCTCGACGCGCCTGCTGGCTTCAGCGCCTCGATTTCGGGCCTATAAAAGGGCGATCCGCCGCGGCGAAGATCGGCCCAACCCGCACGAATAGAGCAAGGCGGCGCTTGACAAAGACTGTGCCCTTTGGTGAAGCTGTATCGCGGCGAAGCCGGAAAAAATAGCCACTGGCTGGCGCAACGTGGGAGGAAATAAAAATGCAGTATCTTATCCCGGGACTTATGCTTGCTATCGTTGTCGGCGGCGCTCTCGTCGCGATGCGGATCGGCAAGTAAGCTCAAGAAATCAGGGCGTTTTACGTCCTATACGGTCCGTTGGCGGGCAGCGGCCTGGCGTAAGCGCCGGCGTTATTGCGCCAACGGACTGAGCTGCTCCGGTTCAGCTCGTTTCCTCCGACCCCCTCTTCCATCGACTTTCGGACTACTCCGCCGCGAGCGCTTGCGGCGACGGAAACGCGATTTCGATCAGCGTGCCCTCATTGTGACGGCTCTTAATGCTGAATGAGGCGTGATTCGCCTCGATCAAGGCCTTTGTCAGCGGCAGTCCAAGCCCCGTTCCGCTCGCCTTACGCGAAGCGCCGACCTGCCGGAACGGCTCCAAGGCGGTTGCGACATCCTCCTCCGACATGCCGACCCCAGTGTCTTTGACGCGGATGACGACAGAGCCGGCGTCGTTCAGCGCGCTTGACACGATGACCTGACCACCAGGCTCGTTGAACTTCACCGCATTCGACAGAAGATTGAGAAGAATCTGTTTGAGCGAGCGCGCATCGGCGCGCAGCGGCGGCAGGCCCGCCGCAAGCGCGAGACGCATGACGACGCGACCCTGATTGGCCTGGGCCTGCATGATCGAAGCGCATTCGGCGATGGCTGCATTGGCGTCAACGCGCGAGAAGGAAAGCTCCATCTTGCCAGCTTCGATCTTCGAGAGATCCAAAAGATCGTTGACGAGGGATAAGACATGCGCGCCGGAAGCGCGGATGTCTTTCAAATATTCCTTGTAGCGAGGAGAGCCGATCGGCCCGAGACGCTCCTCCATCATCACTTCCGCAAAGCCCATGATCGCGTTCAACGGGGTGCGAATCTCATGCGATACGCGGGTCAGGAAATCGGACTTCGCCGCATTGGCGCTTTCGGCGGCAAAACGCGCCGCTTCAAGCGCGCGGTCATCCGCGGATGCGGCCTCCCGAGGCTCGGCGGAAACCAACATCATCTGCTTTCCATCGACGGAGACCCGGCGCAGGATGAGATCGACGGGGACGCCCCCGCGCAGCGGCGCTGTCGTCAGCGACACTCGCGCGTGAGCATGCGGCTGGTCGTCAGAAAAACGCCGACTGAGGATTTGCGCGTCGGATGGACTGAGAAATGACGTCAGGTTGCGGCTCTCAAGCGCAGGCGCCTCCGTCCCGAAGCAAGCCGCGAATTGCGCGTTGGCTCTCACGATCATCCCGTCGGCCGCCACGATCGCAAGCGGCGCGCGCGAGAGGTCGAAAGCCGCGCCAAGCAGCGCGTTCTCGGACTTCGCCCGCGCAAGCTTTTCTTCGAGCGCGCGAGCGAGCGCCAGGGCGCTTTGCTCCGGGCCCGGCTCGATGAATTCGAGATTGCGACGTGTCGGCGCCGCTTGCTCGTCAGGCTCGGGCTCCGACGGCGCGGCGGCCTCCGCTGCGGGGATGACGAGATCGCCTTCCGTGAGCGCCCGCGCGATTTCGTCAAACGCCAGGCGTTCGCTCGAACTGAGCGCCTCTCTCACATCGACGCGCGCCGAAGCCGGCGCGCGCAGCATCACGACATTGTCGAGCGACGGCTCGAAGGATTTCTCTTCAGAACTCGAACCGGAACGCGTCGCCGCTGCGGGTTCGGCGACTCGCCCGCGATCAATGTGCAACACGCCATAGCCCTGATAGCCGAGAAACCGCCCCGCGGAATCGGTCATCTGCAGAGCGCCGAGCGTCGTCGGCACACATCCGGCATCGCCTTCCAAGGGCCACTCGACCTCGACGCCGCTCCACGCGCGGCGCGAGGCGACGGCGCGGGCAAATGCGGCGTCGAGCGTAAGGGCCTGCGTCGCATCCTGCACTGAGCGGCCGAGGATGTCGGCGGCCTTTTCGCCCACCACGTCGGCGAGCGTGTGGGTCACGTCGGTGAACCGTCCTGCCGCGTCGGTCTTCCATAAAAAGCGCGGCGAACGAGCGCCGTGTCGCGCCGCAAGCCTGCGGCGGAGGGCGGCCGTCGCGTCGCTGACCCGCGCTTCAACCGCAGCGTCGGCCGCGCGCCGGTCCTGAGCTGGCGAATCTGCGCGCACGCCAAGCGCCGCGATAACGAAACAGTCGCCGCTTTCCGCTGCGAGGCTGCGGCAGAGAAAGGTGACCGATTGCGCCTGCCCGGAAACACGAAAGCGTAGCCGCTCAAGACGAAGACCTGGGCGGCGGCGCAGTTCGCCGACAAGCTCGGCCAGCCGTCGTGGGCCTGGATCGTCGCCGAGAAACAGCCGCTCGGCGAGCCCGCCGGCGTCTTCGCCAAAGACGGCGCGCGCCGGATCGTTCAGAAACGCAATGCGCAGGGGATCGCCGCTGGCAGCGATAATCGGCGCGCCGGAGGCGTCGAGCGCGGAAAAAACAGGATCCACCGCCACGCAAGCGGCTGCTCGCGCGTCTTCCTCAAGGTCCTGCTGCGAACCGCCCATTGCCTACCGCCTCAACCGACGGTCTCGCTCGCCGCGCGCTTCCCAGGCGTCTCGTCGGCTCGACGCTAACGGATGAAAGCAAATTAGTCGCCGCCGCGCGCAAGGTCTATGATTGTCGCGCGCTTTTCTTAGTATTTCTACGCTTCCAGCACTTCCGTCCCCGATCGGCGCTTCCGCCCTCGATCTGCTGCGGCGCACAAATTTGTTGCATTGCAACATCAAATCGGGCAGTATGACTGAGCGCCGGATCGTCGTTGGGGCCGGGCGCGGCGCGGGTTACATATGGTTTAGCGCGGGGCTTGTTTGATTTTCACCGCACGGAGGTGCGCCATGGTCGAAGCTGTCTATCAAATTCCCACTGAAGTCCGCGATTTTGCGGAGAAGAGCGTCGAACAGGCGCGCAAGGCCTTTGAAGGTTTCGCCGGAGCCGCGCAGAAGGCGCTGGACACTTCGGCGGACATGCCGTTCGGGCTGCCGAGCGCCAAGGACGTTAGCGCCAAGGCCCTGTCTTTTGCGGAGGCCAATGTCAACGCGGCCTTCGATCTGGCCCAGAAGCTCGTCCACGCCAAGGACCCGCAGGAAGTCTTCAAGCTTCAGTCGGAGTTCGTGCAGGCGCAGCTGCGAGCGATCCAGGAGCAGACTACGGAGCTTGGCGCGAGCCTTCAGCGCACGACGACGAAGTCCTAACGGGGAGAAGCTCAATGGCCAATCCGCAGAACGTTTCCCCCAAGCCAAAGGTCCCCGAAACGAAACGTCCGGCCCCCAGCGTTCCGGGGACTGAGACGGCTCCGACGGTGAGCGAAGCTGTCAGCGCAGAGCCGGCGCCCGCCCCTGTTGAAACGCAGACGCCGGTGGTCGTGGCGGCTCCGTCTACAGCCCTCGCGATCTCCGAACCGCCAAAGCCCGCCGAAAGCGAGGCCGAAGGATTCGACCCTGCCCTCTGGCAGCAGAAGTCCATCGATCTCTGGGCGGAAAACGCCACTGCGTTCCTCGACTTCGCCGAGCGGCTCGCCAACGCCAAGACGATCGACGAGGCGACGACTCTTCAGTCGCGTTTCGTGAGCGAACGGATTGACGCGCTGCTGCGGCAGTCGACCGAATTGATGACGCTCGCGCAACGTCTGCTGAACTTTTCCATCGCGCCGATCTACGGCGCGCGCGCGGCGTAACGCAAAAATTGAGTTGATGTAAGAAGAGCGCCGCGGGCGATGTCGCGGCGCTCTTTCTTTATAGCGTTGCGACGATCTTTTACAGCGTTGCGACGATCTTGGCGCGCAGCGCCGGCGTCACGTCCGGCATCACGCCGGTCCAGTCGCGGAACGCCGGGCGCGCCTGATGCAACAGCATGCCGAGCCCATCGACGGGAGTCGCGCCATGTTTGCGGGCAGCCGCCAATAATCGCGTCTCCAGCGGCGCATAAACAATATCGGCGACGAGCGCCGATTTCGGCAATGCCGCGAGCGACAGATCCAGCGGCGGCTGGCCGACCATGCCCTGGCTCGTCGCATTGACGAGAAGCCCCGCTCCGGCGAGCCCCGCCTCGCGTTCTTCCCAGCGCAGGGCCGACACGCGCGGGCCAAAGTCGGCGGCGAGAATTTCCGCGCGCGCCAGTGTGCGGTTGAACAGACGAATCTCGCGCGCGCCCGCCTCAAGCAAGCCGTGGACGATCGCGCGCGCTCCGCCGCCGGCGCCGATGATGACGCAGGGCGCGCTCTCAGGGCGCCAAGCGCGCGCCGCCTCATAAAGCGACGCGATGAAACCGTAACCGTCGTAATTGCGGCCGGTCAAAGCGCCATTCTTTTCGACGACGATACAGTTGACCGCCCCGATCCGCGCCGCCGAGTCATCGACATGATCGAGAAAACGGAGCGCCGCCTCCTTATGCGGAATCGTGAGATTGCAGCCGGCGAAGCCGAGCGCCGGCATGGCGCGCAACGCCGCCTCCAGCCGGCCGGGCTCGACCGGCAGCGGCGCGTAGCAGCCCTCGATCCCATATTGCGCGAACCAGTGATTATGGATTTTCGGCGAGCGCGAATGCGCGATCGGCCAGCCCATGACTCCGGCGAGAACAAAGCGATGGCCGTTCGTCATCTTCTCATCTCCAGCTCAGGCGTCAGGCGCGACGGAAAATCCCGCGCCGCAAAACACGACGAGCGCGGCTTCATCCGCCGGCTCCTCGCGCAGCGCGTCGACTCGCGCGAGCCGTGGACCCCGGCGCGCCGCAGCGATCAGCGCGTCGAGCGCCGGGCGCGGCCCCGAGACGACCGACTCGACCGCGCCGTCGCGCCGGTTGCGCGCCCAGCCGGTGAGATCGAGCGCGAGCGCCTCGCGGACGAGAAAGGCGCGGTAACCGACGCCCTGCACCCGGCCTTCGATGAAAAGGCGTATGGTCTCCCGATCGCTCATGATTGAACCGCGATATTGTCGATGAGCCGCGTCGCGCCGAGCTTCGCCGCGACGAGCAGACGAATGGGACCATCCGCGAGAGAGGAGACCGGGGCGAGCGTCTCGGCATGCCGCGCTTCGAGATAGTCGACCTCGAATCCGGCAGCGGTAAGGGCGTCCCGCGCCGCGCCCGTCGCAGCGCCGATGTTCTCGCCCTTTAGGATTTGCCGGGCCGCTTCGCTCATTTCGCCGTGCAATTGCTTTGCGCGCTGGCGGTCCTCGCGGGAGAGATAGACGTTGCGCGACGACATGGCGAGGCCGTCGGCCTCGCGCAGAGTCGGCGCGCCGACAATTTCGGTCGCGATGTCGAGATCGCGCGCGAGACGCTTGATCACCAGGAGCTGCTGGTAATCCTTCTCGCCGAAGACCGCGACGTCGGCCTGCGCCTGATTGAGCAGCTTCGTCACCACCGTCGCCACGCCGGAAAAATGCGTCGGCCGAAATCGGTCTTCGAGGTCGGCGGTCGCCGGCCCCTCGAGCACGACTTTCGTCGAAAAGCCTGGGGGATAAATCTCGTCGACCGACGGCGCGAAGACGAGATCCGCCGCGACGCTGCAAAGCTTCTCGACATCCGCCGCAAGCGTGCGCGGATAGCGGGCGAAATCTTCATTCGGGCCGAACTGCGCCGGATTGACAAAAATCGTGACGATGACGCGGTCCGCCGCCTGCCGCGCCGCGTCCACGAGCGACAGATGCCCGGCGTGGAGCGCGCCCATCGTCGGCACAAGGCCGATGCGCTCGCCGGCGGCGCGGCGCGCGCGCACATAGCGGCGCAGTTCGTCGACGGCGCCGACGATCGGCGTTTTTGCATTCATGATCGTCGCCCTGATTGCTGAGCGGAAAGCAAGCTCGATAGATAGTCGACATACGGGCCGGGCAGCGCTTGCGCGCGCGCCGCGGCGACGACCCCCTCGAAATAGCCGCGGGGCGCCGCGCCAAGATCTGGCCGCGCGCCGACATAGGTCAGCGCCAGGACCGAACCGACCGGTTCGCGCAGAATCGGCAAATTGTTCTTGGCGTAAAGGCCACGGGCGACATCTTCGTAGTGATCGAGCGCGGCGACGTCGCCGACCGCGACGTCCCACAGCACGCCGTGAACGCTCATGCGGCGGTCCGGCGCGACGCTGACAAAGCCTGAAGGCATCAAAATCGTCCTGAAGCCGGCAAGCCGTCCCCGCCCGAGCAGCCGGGACCGTGGACAGCGACCCGCCATGGCGGCGGCGTCCATGTTGGAGCCATAGGCGAAGTAGAGCGGCACGCGCAAATCCGGGTCGCGAAAAAGACGACGCGTGCTATATCACGACCGACGTGGAAGGGTGGCCGAGTGGTTTAAGGCACCGGTCTTGAAAACCGGCGTGGGGGCGACTCCACCGTGGGTTCGAATCCCACCCCTTCCGCCAATAAACACTGATAAGTCATTGAATTGCTTTGATAATAATATTTTACCCGGCAATGGTATGACACTGAGTATTACATTTGGACGGCGCTTCAGCTTGCATAGGGGCAACTTTGCCGCTCTGCGCTTGTGATCGTCGTTTTCATCGGCCCCAACTCGCCCTCACCGGCTCGACGCCACGCTCCCGGCGCCATCCCCGGTAGTCGGCGATCCGTGTCGGCGAAAGCGGCTTTCAATTCGTCGATGTCGCGGCCGGCGAATGCAGAACGACGCGAGCGCTCACGACGCTGCCGTGCATCAATTCGTCGCCCTCATCATAGCTGACCAGAGCGAAATATCCGTCATGCTTCAAGATCATCGTTTCACCCCAGCGTGTGAGGCGCTAGAATGGTCTGCGGCCTCGCCGAGAGGATGAGGGCCCCGCTATCCTTGCCCAATAGCTCCATGGCGTCCTCGGCAATTTCCTCAGGCTCGTTCTGCCCCTCGCCTTCCCCGGCGACAGCAAGCACAGCCCGCATCAGCGCAGTTCCGTCGAGGCTTATCCCGCGATCGGCGGCCATTCGATTGGCGGCTCGAAAGGCCTCGTCGATCAAATCCTGATGCATACTGGCTCCTTCCACGTTTTTCTCAGGTCTCGCCCTCGGATTGAAGCCTGATTGCAGACGCCTTTGGTCAATTAAGGCGCTATGAGCCGAATTGAACCGACAATAAGGTGGCTAGTTTGAATTTCCGTCATCCAAATTCCAAAGCCGATCCAGCAGGATTTTCAGATCGGCGTGGCAGCGTTCGATATGCTCTCGAATGACGACTCGGTCGTCATGCGTCAGAGTATCCAGCCTGATGTTGAACCACTCGCGCCGGATAGTCTCCCGCAGCGATTCTATTCCTCGTATTAGCTTCTCAGCTTCGGTCATCGTATTGGTCCTTGCGGCGCTCGGCCTGCCACGCTTGCCTCGGCGCTATCTGGCCGGCGTCGCCTCGGCGACCTTGAACAGATCGGTGGACCAGCCTGGACAAGGGTGGCGGCCCAGGAACATTGCACGGGTGTTATGCGTTCTCGGTTCAAATGACGCCGCTAGCTTTTTGCCTTGATGCGAGACGTCCAACCCACTCCCAACAAGAGCTGAGCAGGGGATGTTGCTGGAAGGCGGCGGGTGGCGGCCAAACGCAAGGGAGAGTGCAAATGGCTACTGCAGCCGCAAATCGGAAAACCAACTTGATCTCGAGCCAGCATATCGATAGCACGGCCGTTTACGATACGGGCGGTAAAGAAATCGGCAAAATCGACCATCTCATGATCGATATGGTGTCGGGCCGAGTTCTTTACGCGGTCGTCAACTTCTGCGGCTTCATGTGCCTGCATCCGGGTCATCATCCATTGCCTTGGACATCGCTGAAATACGACAGGGACCGTCGAGGATACGTGACGGATGTGAGTCAGGACTTGGTCGAGAGCGCGCCGGACTACACCGACGAAAGCTGGATGGATCGTGAGTGGGAGACGCGCGTGCATCAGCATTATAGCGCTCGGCCTTATTGGCAAGAAATCGGCGGGCAGCAATAATTGGCGGGGCGGCGCCTCTCACAGAGACGATCGTTAGCCACTCGCACGGCCGTGAAAGCCGCGGGCTTTTTTTCAGCCTCACGCCAGGCGCTCGAATTCTTCCGCTGGAACATTGGCGACGCGGATTGCCTGCTTCGCTTGGCGTGGCGACATCCCGGCTTGAGACGCCGCATCGTATCTGCTGCTATGGCCGGTGACGGCCCTAGCAGTTGCATCATATTGGTTCTTCGCTGGCTCGATCTGCTTGAGCAACTCGCCGCATCTGCGGATGGCGCGGTCGCGAATGCGCGTCGCTGGGCGCATCAACTCTTCATCGTTTGCCTGCTTGGCGTAAAGAGAAATCGAGGCGAGCAGCGTTCAGCGGGTCCTTCCTGTACACAACCTATACGGGTAAGGCGGGGGTCCGGGGGCGTCTAGGTGCAATGGGCTAAATGGTGTTGACACTGGCAACACTGTCAACACCCCATGGAAACAGTGCCTTCCAAGTGGCCGACAGGTGTCCGAACTGTAGACAACGTCTACACCCCACGATGGAAGCGGCGCGCGTCACGCGCCCAGCCCGCCTAAGCGGCCGGCCGAGACCTCCGCGCTTCGCAGCGGGCGAACCATATAGTTGCTGCGGTCGAATTCAGATAAGACAATGGTCTGAGCTTGCGCAGAGAGGCGTCAGATGCTTTGGCTGATCCGATTCATCGGCTTGCTTTCCCAAGCGATTTTCCTAGAATTCTTGCACATTTTCGGTTTAATCGTCTTTCTGCTCGCGGCTCTCCTCGGCTATTTCAGGGCTCCCTGGTGGATAGTCCCCGCGCTCGCCATCGCTAGCGGATTCTTCGCGAACGGTTTCATTGATCTCACTTATCTGACCGAGACATTCCGCAGGGTAGCCTCTGCGAGCGACCGCTGGGCTTTCGTGATCGTCGTCTATTTCGCGATCACGATCGGCGGCTATCTCGTTGGCCTTCTCGGGCGTTCATTCATGAGGCGCACAAGGCGGCTCTAAGACGACGCTTCGCCAGTATTTTTTGCCTGGTCATCGGCGAATGAGGGTTGGCAAACTTTGCCAACCCTCGTGTGTTGGTTCTCGCCGTAAGATGGTTGAGAGCCCGCGAGGCGCGCGCCGCACACCGCGCGAGCCGAATGCGTTAAATGCGAAGCTGGCGAGTTGTGGCGTTGGATGTGTCGAAGGTCCAAGCTCTCAGAGGTAATCAGTCCAATCAAACTCCAAGTCGCCCGGGCCAATACTCCATTCGAGATCGTTATCCTCCTCCCGATCGTCGGCATAGCCGCGCAGCGCCATTTCGGGATGGCCGCGCCCATGGCCGGTCCAGCCCAGGGAAGGCTCGCCTTCCTCGGTGCTTTCGAAAGGCGACCATCGCCAGCCGTGCTCTTGGTTCATCGCCGTCGTCGCGCCGAACGCTGGTTCTTCGTCGCCGACCGGCTCAAGCAGCTCGCTTTCGTCTTCCCGGTCGTCGTCGGCGCCCTGGGCCCAGCCGATCTGGCTGTACGACCAGCTGAGCGCAGTGCTCCCCGCACTCCCGAGGCTTGGCTCATCGTCGCCCACGTCTTCGCAGGGCGCGTCGTCTTCGGGTGGGTTGTCTGCCTCACGATCGGCGTCGCCGTCGATCTGGTCCAATAGGTTCAAGAAGGCCTCCACGGCGTCGGCGAGCGCCTTGCGCATGCCGGGGCGGCCAAACCCTCCGCCAGCATCAGACTTATGCAAATCCAACCCAAATTACGCGTCAACCGCCACTCAGTTCGAACAAGAAACTGAACGCGTCGATGCACGTCTGTCACGTGTCGATCGCGACGAATAGGCACGAAAGAATCGCGCACCAAACTGATCAACCACGGTAAGGGTGACTACCTGCCGCTACTCAGCCCGCACAGATCCTCCAGGATTTGAGCATTGCGCCACAGCGTAGGCATAGTGCTCATCATCGTGGGGCGTGGCCCGCCACTTTTATTGCGTAACAATTGCATTTAAGTATTTTTTGGGTGCGTCGGCTTCTTAGGATGCATCCTGCTACCAGTCACTGTTCTCGGTAGAGCAGCAGCAAGAAGCCCGATAGCATGAATGCGACGGGCCAGACATAACCACCTATTCGACCCGCGAAGGTGTCCGATAAACGTATTTCCAGCCAGCGCGCACTTGCGGAGACAACCCCGAGCAAGGCGATAGGTGTATGACTGATCGCGATCAGAACCTCGTCTGCGCCTTCCGTGTGTCCATAGTGCGTCAATAGAAACGCTGCCGCCGCGCCGGTTGTTATCGGGAAGACGAAGGCTGGCCAGTCGGACTTGAAGCGGCCTCGTCGAACCTGCCATTCGAATATCGCAAAGGTCGCAATGAGGAGCGTAATAACTTTGTGTTGGACGATCTGAGGGTCGCGAAGACTTTCAAAGAACCCTATGGGTCCGAGGGGCCATGCGGTTTCATCCGCGCGAATCACCAGAACGCCGCCAAGCAATAAAAATAGCAGAGGCCAATGACGCATCATCGGCGCAGTTCGCCGATGGCGCTCAAGCAAGGCGAAAACGCCCACGAGGACAACAAAAACTCCCGCCAAATGATGATTCATCTCCGCCCAGGCAATGTCCGCCGGGCTGAGTGGGCTGGACGTTCCCGGTTCGGCTACGCTGGAGACGGATTGCGCAGCAGACAACTCGGCATACGCTGGACTATGGAAACTCGGCCAACGCGGTGCGAAGCGAGCCGTGATCTCAGACAAACTCGTGCGCTCCGCGCCGCCTTCGATTGGGAGCGAGGCTGACGCAAGAGCGGCGGCGCAAAACAGCGTAACGAGGCCCAGTCCCACCTCCACCTCAGCGAAACGCAATAATCTTCTGATAGGAGCGGAAGAAGCCCGCCAAAGCTTGCGCGTTGTCGAAAGATTAGCGGCGGCAAAGCAAAGCAAGCCAAACAGCAGCACGATTTTGGTGGTGAGCAGCATTCCGTAATTCGTTTCATACAATGCGCTGAGATCAGGAGTGTGGCGCGTCATCATCAAGAGGCCGGCAATAATCAACGCTCCCACCGCCCCCATGGCGTTGCGCGAGAATTTGGAGGCGATCAATCGCCGCGCTTCGCCGCTCTTCGTCATTCCGAGCGCGACCAAAAAGAACGGAATGCCGCCGATCCAGATCGCCGCTGCAAGCACATGCACAATCTCGGTCGTCACCAGCAACGCAGAGGCGACGGGGCGGCTCGCCGCATGCGTCACGCCCACATGCGCACAAACCAGCAGCAACGCTAAAGCAACGGCGCCCCCCCTCCACATGAAAAAGCTGCGGGCGTCGAGGCGGGCGTAAAGCGCCAGCGCGCCCGACAGAATCATGGCGATGAAATGACTGACGACGGCGTCGGCGCTGGCTGCGACCGCAAAATCCACCTGCAACGTTCCAACGAGCATCGCAGTCAGCACGCCCACGGCGACGATCTCGCCGAAGACCGAAGCACAGCAGCTCCAAAAAAGAATGCGAAGGCAACGTCGTGCAATTGGCGCCTCCTCGACGTCTAGCCTCCCGTCAAGGGGAGACAGAACGAACGTAAGAAACGCTACGCCGCCCACGACGATCGATTGCGTTGCGAGGAGATATGCGCGCAGCACGAGGTCCAAGAAACCGTACAACGCGATGAAGGATTGCATAATCAGCGTTCCACGCGAAAATTCAGCCTGCCTTGCGTCAGGTGGCCGTCAAGGCTCAGGATTTGCCACTCGAGCGTATACGCGCCCGCCCCCAAGTCCGGCGCTCTCGCTTTTAGCCCCTCTGATACGGGGCTCGTTTCGAGAGGCTGAACGACGCTTTGATCTGCCGCCTTGAGAAGCGTGAGACGCGAAAGCTTCGAGTCGATGCGGCTATTGAACCGAAGCTGAATGACGACTTCTCCGCTTGGAACCGTTGCGCCATCCTGAGGCGAAGCCGAGATCAGAGCCGCATGCGCGAGGCAGGGAGCGCGCACAAGCGCGAACGCTAGGATAAGCGACAGAAGAAAAGGTAATTTTTTTCGTAGGATCATCGTAAGCCCGAGTTCAAAACCAGCGCCTTCGGCCGTCAACGTCATTGCATCTAAGTCGCGCGCGTATACCGGCAAGCGGAGCATCGCCGATGTTTGTTGCGCTGTCCCTTCGAGCATTTGTCGCCGAAAGCGCGCCCCACCCTGCAGGTCGTTCGCCTGCTCGCTCTCGTTGTCGATGCGTTGATGCGGACATTTGTCGTCGCCTTAGAGCAAGCTTGATGACGAACGAACGAAAGGAAAAGTGCGCGCGCCTATTGTCGATGTCGACGGGGGAGCCAGTTCAGAAACAGGTTGTATGTATCCCCTAAAGGAGAGCGTCATGGATCATACTTCCAACGGCCGTCCGCTTGCGGTCGTCACCGGCGCTTCAGTCGGCATCGGATTCGAGCTGGCGCAAGTTTGCGTCGTCAATAACTTTGATGTCGCAATCGCATCCAACAAGGCGCGCATATATGACGCCGCCGCAAGTCTCGCAGCGCGAGGCGCTAGGGTTGTCGCGATTGAAGCTGATCTTTCGACGATCGAAGGCGTCGATCGGCTTTATGACGCAGCTCAGCAATTCGGCCGGCCCGTTGACGTCCTCATCGCCAACGCGGGCATTGGACTGGGCAACGCCTTCCTCGATCAAGACTTTCAAAAGGTTCGTGATGTCATCGACACCAACATCACCGGAACAGTCTATGCGATCCAAAAATTTGGCCGCGACATGCGAAACCGAAACTCTGGGCGCATTCTCATCGTTGGCTCAATCGCCGGCATGGTGCCGGGAACCTTCCAGGCCGTTTACAATGGCGCCAAAGCGTTTCTCGAGAATTTCGCTTTCGCGCTGAGGAACGAACTGAAGGACACCACCGTTACGGTTTCCTTGCTTATGCCGGGCGTGACCGAGACGGACTTTTTTCGCCGCGCCGACATGCTGGATACCCGCGTCGGGCAGGCCAGGAAGGCGAATGCGGCTGACGTCGCGCGCGACGGCTTCGACGCGATGATGCAGGGCCAGGCGCACGTCGTAAGCGGATGGAGGAACAAGATTTCCGCGACCTTCATACACGCCATGCCCGCGACCTTCCTCGCCAAACAGCATCGCAGGATGGCCAAGCCGGATTCTGCGCGGCGCTAGTGGCCTGCACCATCAATTCTGATGGCGCGTTCGGCGTATCGGCCCAGCGCAATCTTGTGAGACGAACCTGGGCCGGGCCGGGACGGCACACCCCTTCCGCCACGCGCGTCGCGCCGACGCTACTTCAACACAGCGCAGGCGACGCGCGCGCCGGCGCCGCCAATCGGCTGCGACATGTGGTCGTCAGGGCTCGTATGCACCACGACCGCCGACCCATCTGCGTCAAGGAGATTGATCTTACCCCCGCTCAAGGACAAGCCGTCGACGAACATTTCCGCCTGCGCGGAGCCATCGGAATATGCATAGACATTCGGCAGATCCGCCGGGTGCGGCCCCTTGGGATTGAGGAACCCATGCTCGGCATTTGACGGATTTATATGACCCTTCGAGTGCATGAATTTCTCGATGTCGGAGCAATCGCCAATTTCGTGCAGATGGACGCCGTGCCAGCCCGGCGCGAGCGCGCCCGGCCGCAGCATGACACGAAGAACGACTCCATGCGGACCCTGTCTGACCTCGATGGACCCTATCCCCTTCCCTTTGTTGTCGACGACATCGGCGGTTCGCTCCTCCGCGCTTGCGAAGCCCGTCATGAGGGCGATTGAAACTAAGGCGAGGACAAATTTATCGAACATGTTTCCCTCTCACGTCTTTGCGAACCGGCGGTCGTCGCGGCGTCTCAGGATATTACGCGCGCCAGCACGGTTCCAGGCTTTCCAACCACTGAGCTATAAAGGGCGACTGGATAAAGGGTGAATGCGGTCAAAGCGAATATAGATCCAGCGCCCCAGACAAGCGCGTGCGATATTGTTCAAGCCGAGCTTTGTCCTTTTCCGCAGCGGCCCGCTCCACATAGGGCGCGTAATTGATGAGGTTGATCGCCTTTATGATCGGCGCCATTTCGCGGATCTTCTCCTCCGTCAGGCCATAGCCCATGAGAAACTCCTGCTTGGCGTCGACCGAGAGATCATGAAGCGCCATCGAAAGATCCCAGTAAGGCGCAACGTTGGAGGCGCAGCACTCCCAGTCGATCACGGCGGTGATCGCCCCCGAGGCGTCGGCGACCACGTTCTTTAGCCGCATGTCGCCGTGGTTGAGAACGGGCGACGGGTCCCAGCGCTCCATGTCGCGAACGACCGATTTCAGACGTTTAAGCTGGGCGGCGTCCAACATATCCCGCGCATCGAGCAGGTCGACGCGCGCTTCAATTTTCAATTCCCCGTGCAGATACTCCTTCCAGGTCTCTTTGCGCGAGAGCGTATTGTCCGACCAATCGAAGGTTTGGCCAAAGCCAGATGTCTTCACCGAGTGGATCAGCGCGGTCAGACGTCCCATCTCCCGCAGAATCGCGAGGCGTTCGGGATGATGCGTCGCCTCCTGCCCCTCAACCTTCGGAAGCACCATATAAGGCATGCCGATGATGTCGGCGCCGACCTCCAGAATTTTCGCGGTCGGCACGCCAGCCTCGCTGGCCTTGGCGATCGCCCATTGCTCTTTAAGATAATCCTTTAGCTTGTCCGGCGTTGTGTTCATGCGGACGATGAAATCGCCTTCCGCATGACGGACCTCGAACACGAAATTGGTGAGGCCGCCGCCGCGCGCCACGATGCGCTTTGGTTTTGACCCGAGGTGATGCTCGATAATTTTGCCCGCATTGGATCGCGCCTTGCGTGGATTGATTGGCGCTTCTTGCGCAGCCGTCATTGCAGCGCCTCGCTCTGCAGGCCGCCAAGGCGAAACAGCAGTTCGCCAAGCTCCTGGGAGCTTTCAATCTTCACCGTCCGCAGCAGGCCTTTATATTCCAGATCGCGCGACCCGACATGGACGGCAAGGCCGACGCCGGAAAGAAATGAATCCATCTGCGTGTCGCCGCAGCCGACAGAGGCCTGCAGGTCGACGCCGAGCCGCTCCGCGATGGCGCGCACGCCGAACAATTTGTCGACACCCTTGCGCGTCGCGAAATTCGAGCGCTTGACGTGCTGATAGGCCATCAGGCGATCCTGCGGGGCTTCGACGAGCAGAAACATCATGCAGATGTCCTGGGCCATCAAGGACTCGCGAAGATCATCCATCGGGAGGCAGACGATTGACGACGCGCTGGCGTATTTCGCGCGAAGATGGGGGATCTTCTCTCTGACAGGCGTCCAGATCGTCTCGCCAAGCGTCCAGTCGCGCGTGTAGTAGAAGACAAGAAGCTCATCGACGCCATTCTCAAGCAGCCCGCGCACGCCGGTCAGCACCTCGTCGATTTCCAGCGGCTCAAGCGGAAAAGCATCGAGTTCCTCGAAGATGATGTCTCCTGCCGCATCTTCTCTGAGATAGCCGACGACGCCGCCGTTGAGCGAGACGAGCGGCAAGGGCGCATTGGTGATCGCATACCACTCGCGCCCGAAGGTGCGGATGACGTTCAGCGGAAATCGTAGCGTGTTCAGCACAATGGGGCGGCCAAGATCATTGAGGCGCTTCAAGCCGCAGGCGACCGGATCAGGAATGACGATGCGGCCTTCAAACTCATGCACCGCAGTTCCGTCAAGGTCGGTTATGAGCGCGCCGGCTCCGGTGAAATTGGTCTCCGCCAAAAACGCCCTGAGCTCCTCGTCGATCTGCTCCCTAAGCGCCATTCCCGGTTCTCCATCCTCTGTCGCCGCGTTTCGTCCTTACACAGGCAGCGAGCTATCGCGTTGAGACCGGAGACATGATGATCGCGCCTGCTGTAACCAGACGAGAGCCGGCGGTCGGCGTGCGCTTGATGGCGGACACTCCGTCCTATGTGGCGCCGATGCGCTTAAGCGACAGCCCTTATTGCTAAAATCCTTCTCGCGCGATCACGCGCGAAGATTACGCTTGGCGCGGTCCAACGAGCACACCGGACGGGCTGGCGCTTCTTGCGCAAATGTTCTTTACGGCACACATCTCGCCGCTCAGCGTCATTTGGTTTGAGCTGCGTCGGCAGTGGAAACACTTGCGAGTTTTCCATGGGCTGGCCCGTCCTCGTGTCAAACGTCTTCGACGCTCTGCGCTTCCAGAGAGAATTTTTCCTGCCCGGGGAACAAGTCAGATCGCCCGAGGTTTCGCTCTCACGTGCGCTCGCGTCCAATCGCCGCTTCTTCGGAGTTTCCTATGGGGTCAAAACGCAAACCGTCGTCCTCGAGCGCATCCGCCATGGCGAACGCTGGAAGGAGTCAAACCGAGCAGCCCGATCTTGTCGCAGCCGAGACTGAGATGTCCTACGCGCAGCCGCAAGGCGACGGCGGTGAAACGCACCAGACCGCCAACGACGCGGTTGAGACGCTCACCACGCAGCAGGGCATCCCGGTTTCCGATGACCAAAACACGCTACGCATAGGCGCGCGCGGTCCGAGCCTCATCGAAGACTTCCATTTCCGCGAGAAAATCTTCCACTTCGATCACGAGCGCATCCCGGAACGCGTCGTTCACGCGCGGGGATTCGGCGTGCATGGCTATTTCGAACTCACGAAGTCGCTCGCAGACGTCACGCACGCCGATCTTTTCCAGCGGGTTGGCGAGCAGACGCCGGTGTTTGTGCGATTCTCCACCGTGGCCGGAAGTAAGGGATCCGCCGATCTCGCGCGCGACGTGAGAGGCTTCGCGGTGAAGTTCTATACCAAGGAAGGCAATTGGGATCTCGTCGGCAATAACATCCCGGTGTTCTTCATTCAGGATGCGATCAAGTTTCCGGATTTGATCCATGCGGCGAAGGCTGAACCGGATCGCGGCTTTCCCCAGGCGCAAACGGCGCATGACAACTTCTGGGACTTCGTTTCGCTGTCGCCGGAAAGCTTTCACATGATCATGTGGATCATGTCGGATCGCGCCATTCCGCGCTCCTTCCGCTTCATGGAAGGTTTTGGGGTTCACTCCTTCCGTTTCGTCAACGCAGATGGCAAGTCGACCTTCGTCAAGTTTCACTGGAAGCCGAAGCTCGGTCTGCAATCGGTGCTTTGGAACGAAGCGGTCAAGATCAATGGCGCCGATCCCGATTTCCATCGGCGGGATCTGTGGGACGCCATCAAGGGCGGACATTTCCCGGAATGGGAGCTCGGCCTTCAGCTCTTTGACGAAGCGTTCGCCGACACATTCGAATTCGACATTCTCGACTCGACCAAGATTATTCCCGAAGAGCAGATTCCGGTGCAGGTCGTCGGGCGCCTCGTGCTCGGCCGAACGGTCGACAATTTCTTCGCGGAAACCGAACAAGTCGCTTTCTGCACGCAGAACATCGTTCCTGGCATCGATTTCAGCGACGATCCGCTGCTCCAAGGCCGCAACTTCTCCTACCTCGACACACAGTTGAAGCGGCTCGGCAGCCCGAACTTCACCCATCTTCCCGTCAATGCGCCGCGCTGCCCGATGGCGCATTTCCAACAGGACGGGCATATGGCGATGAAGAACCCGAAGGGCCGCGTCAATTACGAACCCAACAGCTGGGGCGCGCTCGGCGGTCCGCGCGAGAATCCCGAGCGCGGCTTCACGTCATTCCCGGAAGAAGTGGCCGGGCCGAAGACGAGACGTCGCTCCGAAAGCTTCGCCGATCATTACAGCCAGGCGCGGCAATTCTTCATCAGCCAAGCGCCGATTGAGCGCAAACACATTGGCGATGCGCTCGTATTCGAACTGAGCAAATGCGAGCGCCCGGACGTTCGCTCCCGAGTCGTCTCGCATCTCTTAAACATTGACGTTGCGCTCGCGACGCGCGTTGCTGACGGCTTGCGGCTTGAAATGCCCGATCCGGCGAAGGCCGCGCGCCCGACTCGGCAAGAGCTTCCCCCGTCCACCCCATTGAGCATTTTGGCGCATCCAAAATCCTTCACGGGGCGCAAGCTCGGGATTCTCGCGACGGACGGCGCCGATGCGAAGCTGTTGAAGGCGCTGATCGAGGCCGTCGAAAAGATCGGAGCGGTTTACGAGATTGTCGCGCCCCACATCGGCGGCGTGGTGCTTGACGACGGCGCCATGCAGCCGGCCGCGCAAAAGATCGACGGTGGACCGTCGGTGCTCTATGACGCCGTCGCCATCGTCGCGTCGGAGACCGGCGTCGCCGATCTCGTCGCCGATGCCGCCGCACGCGATTTTGCAAGCGACGCCTTCGCGCATTGCAAGTTCATCGGCTTCACCGAGAGCGCGTTGCCGCTGCTGGAGAAAGCCGGCGTCGCCGACGCGCTGGATGAAGCGTGCATTCAGCTTGCGACCGTCAAGGACGCGGCCGCGTTCATCGCGGCCTGCGCCGAACTTCGTTACTGGCCCAGAGAACTGACGGTCGATCTGGATGCGTGATGCGGTCACGCAGACAGAACAGCCAGGTTACAACCGCGCAACAGGAGAACCAAAATGCCAACGGCAAGCACGGGCAGCAGCACGAAAAGGTCGAAGCACCGAACGGGCGCGAAGACGTCGGCCAGCGCCTCCAAAACGGCGGACGCCATCAAGCTCCTGAGGGAGGATCACCGAGAGGTGAAAACCTGGTTCAAACAGTACGAAAAGCTCGATAAGGAAACCGAGAAGGAAGAGCTCGCCCGAAAAATTTGCGCCGCGCTGACGGTTCACGCCAAGATCGAAGAGGAAATCTTCTATCCGGCGCTACGCAAGAGCATCGACGACGACGAGCTTCTCGACGAAGCCGAAGTTGAGCACGCAAGCGCCAAACAGCTGATCGCCGAGATCCGATCGATGTCACCGAAGGACCATCTGTTCGACGCAAAGGTCAAGGTGCTTGGCGAATATGTCATGCACCATGTCCAGGAAGAAGAGCAGGAAATGTTTCCCGAGGCGCGCAAGAGCGAGATCGACCTCGACGCCTTGGGCGTCAAGCTATCGAAGCGTAAAGCCGAACTGATGAAAAAAGCGGCCTGATCGCGGCCGCCTCAATGTTCATTCACGCCGCGGCGGCAGGCACATCATGGGCGTGCACGTCGCGGCCGGAATGTTTGGCGATAACGCGCTTGGCGGTTTCCTCCAGCGCGGCGTTCCGCGTTCGCACCCAGAGCAACAGGCCGCCATGGTCAAGTTGCTCCTGGAGATATTTCGCGTGACGCTCCTCCATGAACTCGCCAAGCACGCCACCGATGAGGCCGCCAAATTCCGCGCCGATCAGGCCGCTCACGAGAAGCATCGCGAGGGCGCCGCCTGACGCGAGCGCCGCGCCGGCCGCCACAGTGGCGCCGACATAGACAAGACCGCCAATGATCGCGCCCTCTTTCTTGCTCAAAGACTCCCTCGGCGCGTAGGCCACGCGGGGGGCGGCGCCGTCGTCTTCGGCGGCTTCGACCTTTTCATATTTATGGCCGAGCTTGCCGACGATCGCCTTTTCGCCCGCAAGCAGGCTGATGTCGCCGAGATCGAACCCCGAATTCAACAATTCCTCGACAGCGCTCTCGAGCACATAGCCGTCCGAGAAAACGCCGACCACCTCTCGCCCCCGCCGCTCCGCACTGGACATGCCGCCCTCCTCCCTAGCCTTGCACGCCTCGATCCGCTTCGAAGCGGCCCCGCCGCATCGCGGCTGTTCGGGGAAGAGTGCTGCCGAAGGCCGGCCCTTGGCAAGAGCCGCATTGACGCTGGCGAAGGAGCTAAGGAGAGCGCAAGGCGGACCGGGGTGTATCGGCAGAGGCCGCCAGCAGGGAGAGGTATTCCCAGGCCATCGTCGCGCCGGCGAGCGCGGTGATTTCGGAAACGTCATAGGCCGGCGCCACCTCGACGACGTCCATCCCGACGAAGTTCAGACCGGCGAGCTTGCGGATGATCGACTGCGCCTGCCAAGTGGCCAGACCGCCGATTTCCGGCGTGCCGGTCCCGGGGGCAAAGGCCGGATCAAGCGCGTCGACGTCGAACGTCAAATAGACGGGCGCGTCGCCGACGACTTCGACGATCCGCGAGGCGATCGCCGCTGGCCCAATTTCATGCGCCTCCTGCGCGGCGACGATCGTGACGCCTTGCCCAACAGTCCAGTCGTAGACTTCGCGTTGCACCGGCGAGCGAATGCCGATCTGAATCATGCGGCGCGCATCGACGACGCCTTCGTTGATCGCGTGATAGAACATCGAGCCATGCGCATAGGGCTGGCCGAAATTATCGGGCCAAGTATCGACGTGGGCGTCGAAATGAATCAGCGCCAGCGGTCCGCGCTTTCTCGCGCAGGCGCGCAAGAGAGGCAGCGTGATTCCATGATCGCCGCCAAGCGTCACAAGATGTGCGTAGGCTGAGGCCTGCTCTTCGATGAGCCTGAGACTTGCGGTGATGTCGCCCAGCGCGATGGCGAAATCTCCAACGTCGGCGAGCGGCAGATCAACGGGGGACGTCCAGTGCGCGGGGTGCTCGCCGTCGATCAACATACGACTCGCGTGACGAATCGCCGATGGCCCGAAGCGCGCGCCGCTGCGGTTGGTCGTGCCGATGTCGAAAGGGACGCCGGCGACGACAACAGCCGCGTCAGCGCGCGGGACGACGCCGAGGAAGGTTGGCGGAGCGGCGAATGTCGGCGTGCCGCTCATGGCAAACCGTCGAGTTTGACGAAACGGAACACCGCCGCGGCGACCGCGCAGGTCCAATCGCCGTTCGGAGCGCCTTCGGCCGCCGCGGTCAAAGACAGGCTCTCGACGATCAGTTCGCTTGTTTCATAGACCTTCTTGCGCTCGTTCCAGGCGGCGTCCGGATCGAATTCGATCCCGAGCGTCGAAGCGAGCATCGTCGCCGCGAGATCTTCCGCATGATCGCCGCTCTCGCGCTCCGTCATGCCATAGCCGTGATGTTCCGAAATATAGCCGTAGAGCGTCGGCTCCCTTGGCCGCGCGAGGCCGATGCTTGCCGTGATGCGCCGTCCGGGCTCGTCGGTCTCAGCGCGCGCAAGCACCGTAAAAGTGATTTCGCCAGGCTGAAGCGTCGCGACGCCCCGCTCCACCGGAACGACTTCGCATCCCGCCGGCACAATGGACGACACCGCCACGAGATTCTGCTGTTCGATGTCAGCGTCGCGCAGCGCATATTCGAACGCCGTCAGACGATGGCGGTGAACGCCGACGCCGCGCGTGAGAAAGACGCATTGCGGAATAGGAAACATCGAACGCGCTCCTGGCAAAAACCGCAAAGCTTCAATTAGGACAAGCGGGCTAGACTGCCACGCCGATTGGCGGCGTTCCTTAAAACCAGCAGCAGACCGCGCTATTTTTTGCAGGCCGGCGTCGGCTGCAAGACGAGATCCGTCATGTCGCCGCGCAAGACGAAGTCGCCATAGTCGAGCTTCAGCGCGCGCGAGACGCCGTTTTCATAAAGGTCGAAGGACAGCACATAAATCGGCTGCCCGTCCTTCTTGCCCAGGTCGAAATAGGAAATCGCAACCGGCCAGCGACGGATATTGTTGAGCGCATTCACGCGCGCGACCTTTTCCTGGGGCGGCTCGGTCGTCGGCTTGCCAATGACCGTTAAGGTATCGAACGCTTTTTCGCCGTCTCCCGTGCCGTCGAAAACCCGCGCTTCAAGCAGCTGTTCGCCGGCCGCGGCCGTTTCCACGATCTTGCGCAAATGTTCCGTCGGAAAGAGCATCGGACCGGCCAGCTCCAGTCGCGTGCGCTTTGGCTTTGCAAGATCGATGGCAAGCCGGGCGTCGGCGGATTTCTTGGCCTTTCCGTCGACTTCATCGGTCCGCGAATTGTCGACTTTGGTCTCCACCTTAAAGCGAAAGTCCGCGCCGTCGCCGCCCTCGAATGTCGCCGAACGCATATCGGAGAGCTTGGCCGCCCCTTCCGAGGGCTGCAACTCGGTGATCTGGCGAAAGTTCTGCACATAGCCCTCGCAGGCCGAACCGGAAAAATCGAAAGCGATCCGGCCGCGCGCCTGCGCCGGCGCCTTCGCGCCGCTCGATTTCAACAGGCTCAGATCATAAACAGCGCGATGATTGGCGAGCGGCAATGCGCGCTCGGCGAACGCCTGGCCGACGGGCGTCGCCGCGCAGATCGCGGCGGCCAGCACGCGTGACGAAATCATTGGTCCTCTTTCTGTGTGGCGGCGCCTGCGACGCCATTGCGTCGCGTGGAGTAGGAAACTAGGGTCGCGCGTCATTGGGAGCAACGACTTTCTCTTTGAAGAGGCGCTATGACCGCATCGTCCGACACCCCGCTCGCGCGGCTGAAAGAGCTGGGATTGACGCTGCCCGCCGCGGCCGCGCCGGTCGCCAACTATGTTCCTTTTGTGCGCACGGGCGCCTTGCTGTTCATATCTGGACAGCTGCCGCTGGGCCCCAATGGCGTCGATCCGGCGCATCAGGGCAAGCTCGGCGCCGGCGTTTCGCTTGAGGCCGGGCAGTCCGCCGCGCGTCAGGCGGCGCTCAACGTCCTCGCCCAAGCCAACGCCGCCGTCGGCGATCTTGCGAAACTGCGCGCCGTGCGGCTCGGCGGCTATGTCAACAGCGCGCCCGACTTCGCTTCGCTGCCGCAAGTCGTCAACGGCGCTTCCGATCTCGTCGCTGCCGTGTTGGGCGAGAATGGCAAACATGCGCGCTTCGCCGTTGGCGTCGCGCAATTGCCGCTCGACGCTGCTGTCGAAGTGGAAGGAATCTTCGAGATTCTTCCGTGAACTCCCGTGATTTTTCGTGGCTGACGGCGCGTCCGATCGCGCACCGCGGACTGCATGACGCCCGCAAGGGCGTGATCGAAAATTCGATTTCAGCCGCCCGCGCGGCGATCGCCGCGGGCTTTGGCGTCGAATGCGACGTGCAGCTCACAGCCGACGGCGAACTCGTCGTATTTCACGACGAGACGCTGGAGCGCCTGACCGAAAGCGCCGGGGCTGTCGCGAAGCACAGCGCGGATGAGCTCAGTCGTATGAGGCTGCGCGGCGCCACTGACGCCATTCCGAGGTTTTCCGAGTTTCTCGCCGTGATCGGCGGACGAACGCCGATCATTGTGGAGATCAAGAGCGCCTTCGATGGCGACACCACCGTCGCGCAGCGCTTGGCGCAGTCGCTGGCGCATTACGAGGGGCCAGTCGCCGTCGAAAGTTTCGATCCCGATCAGATCGCCTTTCTTCGCGCGCGCGCCGCGGCGCTTGGGATCGCGCATCGGCCGCTCGGCATCGTCGGCGAGGCGCATTACGACGCGGATGATTGGCCGCAACTGTCCCCCGCGCAACGCGCGGAGCTCACGCACTTTCTGCACTACAAGCGCACGCTGCCGGATTTCCTGTCTTGGCGCGTGCGCGATCTTCCGCACGCCATTCCGCTGCTGCTGCGCGCCGCGCTCAAAATTCCCGTAACGACCTGGACCGTGCGCTCGCCCGAGATGGCGGCGCGGGCGCTGGAATGGACCGATCAGATCGTCTTCGAGGGCTTCTCGCCATAAGCGTTCGAATCGCGCGGCGTGCGCCGCCGCATCCGCCCAAGCGCCAATCCTTGTTAGCAGAGCCGATCGGACGCGAATCGCATCGCACGGTGAAGCGCCCGAGGTAAACGGGAGCACTATCGCCATGAGACAGCGCGGACGCCGGGCTGGCTATGTTCTAGCGATCGGAATAGCGGGGATGCTTGGCGTCGGCATAGCCGTCGCCGACGTGAAAAACGGATCCTTCGACGCCGACGGCGCCCGCCGCGCAACAGGCGAAATGGATCGCGACAAGACGCTGCAATCCAGCGCCCACGCCTGTCCGGCGGACGTTTTCCGTAAGGAAGCCTCGCTTGGCGGATTGCTCCTGGGAGATCAAGCGGTCACGCGCGATCACTGCGCCGCCCGCCCTGAGGAATGCTATCAAGCCTGCATTGGCAAGCGCAGCGGCGAACACTGCTTCCGGTTGGCGCTCGCGCTTCAGGAGAACGAAAGCGTCATCACGCCGCGCTACGCGCAGCTCATGTTCGCAATGGCCTGCGCGCTTGGCAAGGCCTCCGGCTGCACCAACCGCGCCGCGCATATGCGCAACGCCGCCGAAGAGGGCGATCCGCTCGAGTCGCTGTCGGCAAAGGCCAAGGAGCGCTGTCAATTTCGCAGCTTTAAGATCGCCTGCGACAAAACCGATCATTGGGGGTGCGCTATGCTCGGACAGGCGTACCGCAACGGCGAGGGCGTAAAGAAAAGCGTTGCCCTCGCGCGTCGCTCCTACAGGAAATCCTGCAGGCTCGACTCAGAATTCGCCGCCTGCGATTTTTCCCGCCGCGCGCTGAGGTCAATGTGACTCGCCGCGACGCTATTCTGCGGGGACCAATCCGTTGACCGGCTCCAGGCCCCGCATTTCCTTGAGCTCCACCCGGATATTGTAATCGCTCGCAGCTTTGATGAAATCCTGAATCGTCTCCATGATGTCCTGATCGATAAAGCCGGCGCGCGTGCCGTCGATCACCAGATAACTGTCCCCCTCGACATTCTCGAGGAAGTTGCGCAGCTGCGCCTTATTGAGGAACGACACATCCTTTTGCAGGCGCAGCAGGTAGTTCCGGCCGTCGCGCGTGAGCGTGAACGCTGAGTGGTAATTCGCCCGCAACACGAAGAAGAGGCCCACGGCCATGCCGATCGCCATCCCTTTGAGGAGATCCGTCAAAAGAATGGCGCCGACCGTCACGGCGAAGGGCGCGAACTGGTTGAAGCCCTTCTCATATTGCTGAACGAAGAGCTTCGGCTTCGCGAGCTTGTAGCCTGTCAGGAGCAGAATCGCGGCAAGACAGGCGAGCGGAATCATGTTGAGCAGGCTCGCCAGGAACATCACGCTGAGCAACAGCAGCACGCCGTGGACAAAGGACGCCACCTTTGTGTGCGCGCCGGCGTCGATGCTGGCGGAGCTGCGCACGATCACCGCAGTGATCGGCAAGCCGCCCAACATGCCGCTCAAAAAATTGCCGACGCCTTGGGCCTTGAGCTCCTGATTGGTCGGCGCGATGCGCTTGAGCGGGTCGAGCTTATCGACTGCTTCGAGACTCAGCAGAGTTTCAAGGCTGCCGACCAGCGCCAAAGTGGCGGCCGTCACATAGATCTGGACGTCGATCAGCCGCGTAAGATCCGGAAAGCTGAACTCCCGCGCGAAATCTATCGGTCCAAAGATGGCCGGAAGATTGACGAGATGCTGCGGCGCGATCGCCAAAGAGGGAAACAGCGTCTGAGCCACGAAGTTATAGGCGACGCCAAACAGCACCCCGACCAGCGCGCCTGGCGCGAGCGAAAGGTAGCGATGCTTCTTGATGTAGGGCGTATCCCAAAGGAGCATGATCGCGAGGGAGACGACGCTAACAATCACCGCTCCCGTCGAAAAGGAGCGAAAGGCGTCAAAGAGAAAGGAAAGGTGGGTGTGGCTATCGTCCTCGAGGAACGACAAGTCAGCTTCCGCGTCGGCGTCGTAGCCCACCGCGTGCGGCAATTGTTTCATGATCAGGATCAACCCGATCGCCGCGAGCATGCCCTTGATGACGGCCGACGGAAAAAACGCGCCGATGACGCCCGCCCGCAGAAAGCCCATCCCCAATTGCAGGAGGCCCGACAGCGCCACCGCAAGCAGCATGGCGTCGAAGCCGAGTTTTTCGACCGCGGTCGCGACAATGACGGTCAGGCCCGCGGCAGGACCCGAAACGCTCAACTGTGAACCGCTAAGAACAGAAACGACCAGCCCGCCGATAATCCCCGAGATAACTCCCGAAAAGGGCGGCGCGCCGGAAGCCACCGCGATGCCAAGGCACAGCGGCACTGCGACGAGAAACACCACGACGCCCGCCGGAATGTCGTGATCGAGGTAGCGGAAATAGTAGTCGAGATGCCGCCTAAACACGCCTGAATTCTCCTTATTGGCGGCATTACGCCGCGCGGCCGGTTAGAAATCCTCGCCGCCGTGTTGCTGATAGATGACGTCGACGTCGCTGCCCGGGGGCAATGTAATGAGCTGATGCAGTATTCCGTCATCGAGCCCGAACACCCAGCCGTGCAGCATCGGCCGCTGGTCCTCTTTCCAGGCGGTCTGCACAATCGAAAATTGCGACAGACGCATAACCTGCTCGATCACATTGAGTTCGACAAGTCGGTCGGCGCGTTCTGTCTGAGAGTTGAGCGCGTCGATCTCATCTCTATGCATCCGATAGGTGTCTTTAATGTGCATCAGCCATTTATTGAGCAGCTCCAGATCGGGGCGCTGTCGGTCAAGGGCGGCGCGAACGCCGCCGCAATTATAGTGACCGCAGACGATGACGTGCGGAACTTTGAGCACCTGCACAGCGTATTGGATGACGCTGAGACAGTTGAAGTCCGTGCAGATCACCTGATTGGCGATGTTGCGGTGCGCGAAAATCGCGCCCGGCAGCGCGTTGACGATGATGTCGGCCGGCACGCGGCTGTCGGAGCAGCCAATCCACAAGAATTCGGGCTTCTGATCGGCCGCGAGACGCTCGAAATAGCCGGGATCGCGCTCCCGGACTTCCTCGGCCCAGGCTTTGTTCTCAAGCAACAGTTTTTCGAAGGATTTCATCACGCTCGTTTTCTTCCAGCCGTCGCCTCAAAAGCGGCCTGGCTGCGACAGCAATGTGACAGCGACGGAAGCCGCTTGGGACAGGAGCGCGAACTAAGGCGATCATCGTCGGCGTCGCGCGCCCTCGCTCAAGCAGGGACGAGTCTACGAAGCTCTCGAGGTCACGACAAGTCCGCGGGCTCGTCCTCGCATAGGGCCACGCTCGCGAAACGGACAAGAAAGAACCGCTCGCTTCGGCTGCCTATTTTTGTTGCGCCGCGCAGAGCTCCCGCCACACCTGCGGCAAGGCGGCGATGATATCGTCGGCGATCAGCCCCGGACCAAAAATCTCGGCGGCGCGCGCATGCATCCAGGCGGCGCAGGACGCGGCGAGGAAGCCGTCCATGCGCTGCGCCAGCAAGCCGGCGATGACGCCGGTCAAGACGTCGCCCGAGCCCGCGGTGGCGAGCCAGGGCGTCGCATAGGGAAGGATTGAGGCGCGTCCATCGGGCGCGGCGACGACCGTATCCGCCCCCTTGAAGAGCACAACCGCGCCGCTGGCGCGCGCCGCCTCGCGCGCCTTGTCGAGTTTCGAGCGGCAGCTGCAATCGGTCTCGCACGCGGCGAAGAGCCGTGCGAATTCGCCGGCGTGCGGCGTCATCACCACTGGACCTGGCGCAGCGCGCGTTGCGCGCCACAGCCGCTCTGGATCGCCGGCGAAGCTCGAGAGCGCGTCCGCGTCGAGGACCGCGGCGCGGCGATAGGCCTGCGGCGCAAGCGCCGTTTCGACCTGTGCGCAGCTTTCCTCGCTGACGCCTAGCCCCGGACCGATGGCGACGGCATTTTTGCGCTCGTCGGAGAGAACCTTGCCGAGGCCCTTCGCGCCATTGGCCGGCCGAACCATGACCGACGTGAGCGCGCTGGCGTTGACCGCAAGCGCTTCGGTTGGGCTGGCGAGCGTTACGAGACCCGCGCCGGCGCGCAAGGCCGCAGCCGCCGAAAGCCGCGCGGCGCCCGTAAAGGAGGCGCCGCCCGAAACGACCAGCGCATGGCCGCGCGAATATTTGTGGCCCTCGACTTTCGGCAGGGGCAGCGCGGCGCGCCAGAGCTGCGGCATGTTGACGAAAGTCTCAACGGCGAGCGAATCGAGCGCGGAGGGTCGAATGCCAATATGCGTGCAGGTGAGCGCGCCGCAATGCAGACGGCCGGGCAACAGCAGATGGCCGGTCTTCACGCGAAAGAAGGTGACGGTCGCGTCGGCCTCCACCGCCGCGCCGCGCACCGCGCCGGTCGTCCCGTCGACGCCGCTTGGAATATCGACGGCGACGACGTTCTGGCCGCTTTCGCGCCGCCAGCGGTTCAGGCGGCGGACGAGCGCGCTTGCGTTCGAATCGAGATCGCGCGCGAGGCCCGTGCCGAACAGAGCGTCGATAACGAGATCGATGCCGTCGAAGCTGCACTCGAGCGCGGAAGTGACTGGGCAGGGCCAGGCGGCGGCCGCTTGCGCCGCGTCGCCACGCAATTGGTCGAGCGGGGTCAGGGAGGCGACGCGCACTTTATAGCGCTGCGCACGCAGCAGCCGCGCCGCGACAAAGCCGTCTCCGCCATTGTTGCCCGGACCGCAGAGCACCAACACCCGACGCCCGCTGGTGCGTTGAAGAATTTGGCTGGTCGCACGCGCGATCGCCACGGCGGCGCTCTCCATCAGCGACATCGCCGGCACGCCGCTCTCGATCGTCAGGCGATCGGCGCGAGCCATTTGATCCGTCGTGAGGATTTCGAGCGGGAACGCGGAGGGCATGGCGCGATGGTGACCGAAGGCCGCCGCCCGCGCAATGGGCGCCGGCCCACAAGATGGACGCAAAGCCTGTTGACGCGGCGCCGCATTCCGCCGCGCCTCGGTTTCCGCTATGTCAGCGACATGCTGACCGCCGCGCTGATCGCCTTCGACTCTCCCGGCGCGCCATTGCGCCCGGCGGCCGTGGCGCGCAGCCTCGGTTCGCTCGTCGAATCGTGCGTTCAGGGACTGATCGCCGACGCACTGATCCTCGCCGCGCCGGGACGAGGCCTGGACGGGATCGCCGACGAAGCCGGCTGCGCGCTGATCGAAGCGCCGCACGCCGGCGACGGCTTGGCGCAGGCGCTGAAAGCGGCGCGGCGCGACCATCTTCTCCTTCTGCTGGCCGGTTTCGCCGTGGAGCGCGGCTTCGCCGAGGAAGCGCAGGATTTTTTCGCCCATGGCGACGCCAGCCGCGCCCGAACGCTTCGGCTGGCTCCGGATTCGCTGATCACCCGCCTTGCGCCGGGTCTGGCGCGTCCGGTCGGGCTCATTGCGCCAAAGAGCGCGCTCGCGGCGGCGGCCGAAGGCGCGGATTTGGCGCGACTTGTGCGAAAGATGCGGGGCGCCGATCTGACGACCCGCGCCCGCTGCGTCCTATAGGCGCGGCGTCCGGCCGATTAGCGCGCGAATGTATTGCAGGCGTCAATGCTGCCCGTGCGCAAGCCTTTCAGCAGCCACTGCGTGCGCTGCGCAGCCGAGCCATGCGTAAAGCTATCCGGCACCACATAGCCGCGAGTAGCCCTTTGCTGCCGATCGTCGCCGATCGCCTGCGCCGAAGCGACGGCCTGCTCAATGTCGCCTTCCTCGAGAATAGGCTTTTGCTTGTTGGCGTTGTTGGCCCAGACGCCGGCGAGGCAATCCGCCATCAGCTCCGCGCGCACCGAAAGCGCGTTGGCTTCCGAACGGCTGCTCGCCAATTGCTGCGCCCGCTGGATCTTCGGCAGAATGCCCATAAGGTTCTGAATGTGATGGCCCATCTCGTGCGAGATCACATAGGCATAGGCGAAATCGCCGCCGCCGCCGAACCGCCGCTGCATGTCGCGGAAGAAGGAGGTGTCCAGATAGATGCGCTGATCGAGCGGACAATAGAACGGCCCCATCGCCGACTGCGCCGCGCCGCAGCGCGACTGGGTGTAGCCATTGAAGAGAACGAGCCGCGGCGGCTGAAAGCGCACGCCCTTTTGTTCGGGAAGCACTCGCGACCAGACCTGCTCGTTGGAGCCCACCACCTTCGCGACAAAGCGACCCAGTTGATCGGTCGGCGCGCTTTGCCGCGGCGCCTCCTGGCGGGGCAAAGCCGCCTCGCGCTCCTGGCGCATATTGTTGATCATCTGCGCGCCGCCGATGAGAATCGCTGGATTGACGCCGAGCGCCCAACCGATCAGTCCAAGGATCACCATCGTGCCAAGGCCGATGCCGCCCGCGCCCATGCGAGACCCGCCTCCCATCATCGGTCCGGAGCCGCGACGATCCTCGATATTCTCGGACGACTGGAGATCTTCCCATTTCATCTTCGCGCTCCGGACCCGCGCCCGGGGGCGCTGCTCGATGAGCTATTTAAGCGAGCTTACTGCCTCTGGGTAGAGCGGCCCTCGGCGGCTCAAGACGCGTCCCATTCCTTCGGCCACTCTTCCCGCAGCCGGCCGCCGAGCCGCACCGGCGAGATCATGGTCGCCAAGCCGTCGGCGCCGATTTCGGCCGCCACGCCGCAGAAGGTCGCCTCGCCATTCGCGGGCTCAAAGCGCGCGCCGGGCGTCTTGCGCAGGAACCGACGAAGCGGCTCCTCCTTGTCCATGCCGACGACCGAGTCGTAATCGCCCGTCATGCCGGCGTCAGTCTGATAGCCGGTGCCTCCAGGCAGGATCTGCGCGTCGGCGGTCGGGGTATGCGTGTGCGAGCCGACCACCACGGACGCGCGGCCGTCGACGAAATGCGCCATCGCCATTTTCTCGCTCGACGCCTCGGCGTGCATGTCGATAAAAATGGCGTCGCATCCGACGCCAAGCGGGCAGGCGCCAAGCTCGCGCTCAATGGCGGCAAAAGGATCGTCGAGCGCGTCCATGAAGACCCGGCCGATCGGATTGACGACGAGCACTTGCTGCCCGCGCGCCGCCGTATAGAGGCCGGCGCCGCGTCCCGGCGCTCCCGGCGGATAATTGATCGGGCGCAGCAGCCGCGGCTGGCGTTCGATGAAAACCAGCGCCTCGCGCTGATCGAAGGCGTGATTGCCGAGGGTGACGCAATCGACCCCAAGGCCGAGCATTTCCTCACAAATGGCTTCGGTGATGCCAAAGCCTCCGGCGGCGTTCTCGCCATTGGCGACGACGAAGTCGAGCGCCCATTTTTCGCGCAGCCGGGGGACAAAGCGCGACAAAGCCGCGCGGCCCGAACGGCCCAGAACGTCGCCGATGAACAGAAAGCGGAGCGGCGGGGATTTCGACATAGGGCCTCATAGCCCGCGCGCGCAGCGAGAGCAAAGCGGATCGGAGGTTGCGCGACGACGCGGCGTTTCATAACTGGAGCCGGCTGATGTAACATCACATTCCATTGCGAGCCCCGCCAAAAATGCAAGACGCCGCCGAACGCCCCGCCGTCCTGACGCAAAAAGACGCGCCGGCGCGGCCTTACGTCGTTTTCGAAGACGGCCGCAGCGACGGACAGGCGCTGCTGTTCGAGGAGCCTGAGGAGATCATCGTCGCGCGCGCGGCGAAAGACGTCGCGGCGGCGTTCGAATGCATGGAGGCGGCGACCCGACGCGGCCTCTATCTCGCCGGCTACGCCGGCTACGAGCTCGGCTATGCGCTGGAGCCAAAATTCGCCGCTCAGGCGACGCCCGACGCGCAGACGCCGCTGCTCCTTTTCGGCGCGTTTCGAGCGCCGCGGCCCTGGTCGCTGCCGCCTGCCGAGAGCGCGGCGCCGAACATTCCGCTTTCCCCTGCCTGGACTCAGGAAGAGTACACGCAACGATTCAACACGTGCCGAGACTATATTTTCGCCGGCGATGTTTATCAGATCAATCTCACCTTCCCGCTGTACGGACGCTATGACGGCGATGCGCTTTCGCTTTATCGCGGTCTGCGCAAGCGCCAGCCGGTCGCTTATGGCGGGGTCGTGGCGCTGGAAGCCGAAACCGTCGTGTCGCTCTCGCCGGAAGTCTTCTTCGAGGCGCAGGACCGCGACATTCGCGCCCGTCCGATGAAAGGCACCGCGCAGCGCGGCGTGATGCCGACCGAAGACATGGCGCGCGCGCAATATCTCGTCGAAGACGAAAAATCGCGCGCCGAAAATCTGATGATCGTCGATCTTCTTCGAAATGATCTCTCTCGCCTCGCCGTCGTCGGCACGGTGAAAGTGACGGATCTTTTCACCATCCAAACCTATCCGACGCTGCATCAGATGACGTCGGGCATCGAGGCGCGGCTGCGCGACGACGTGACGCTGAAGGATCTGTTCACCGGGCTTTTCCCTTGCGGCTCGGTGACCGGCGCGCCCAAGATCCGCGCGATGGAAATCATCCGCGATCTCGAATGCGCGGCGCGCGGCGTCTATTGCGGGGCGCTCGGCGTCATCGCGCCTGATGGCGACATTCGTTTCAACGTCGCGATCCGCACGCTGACCATTTTCCCGGAAGGCGACCTCGTCTGCAATGTCGGCTCCGCCGTCGTCGCCGACTCCCGCGCGCGCGAAGAGTATGAGGAATGTCTGATCAAGGCGCGCTTTCTGACGGGCGCGAGAACGACTTCGGCCTGATCGAAACGCTGCTGTGGACGCGCGACGAGGGCTTCGGCTTGCTGGCCGAACATCTCGCGCGGCTTGCGGCTTCGAGCGCTGCGCTCGGCTTCGCACATGATGACGCGCGCATCCGCGACGCGCTAAACGCCGCTGTTGCGGGCGCGTCGAGCGGGCGCCTTCGCGTGCGGCTGGTCCTTGCGCGCGACGGAACGATCGAAACCAGCGTCACGCCGATTGAGCCGATTCCGTCCGATACCGTCTGGCGCGTCGCCTTCGCGAAACGGCGCTTTTCCTCCGCCGATCCGCTGTTGTGGCACAAGACGACGCGGCGCGCGCTCTATGAAGACGCGCTCGCCGAGGCGGCGCAGCGCTGCGGGGCCGATGAAGTTCTCTTTCAAAATGAGCGCGACGAGCTGTGCGAAGCGGCGCGCTGCAATCTCTTCGCGCCTCAGGGCGACATTTTGCTGACCCCGCCGCTGTCCTGTGGCCTGCTGCCGGGAACGCTGCGCGCCGCGCTCATTGCGCAAGGGCGCGCCTGCGAGTCCATCTTGCGCCTTGAAGATATTTCGCAGTCAGAGTTTTTTCTCGGCAATTCGGTGCGCGGGCTGGTTCGCGCGCGGCTTGTCGATTAACGGGCTAGCGGCCGAAAAAGCGGCTCCTCTCGCTCTCATCATCCATGCCGCCAGACTTTAACTGCGGAAATCAGCAGAATTCCTGCCAGCATGGGAAGCAAGATCGCGCTCGGGATAATGCCGAGCGCCCGTCCTCCAACGAATGTTCCGACGACCGAGCCAAGCGCCATAACCAATAGAAAACGGCGGTTTTGTCGTAGCACGGCGAAACTCCGGTCACGGCTATAGCGGGTGAAGCCCACGATCATCGTCGGGAGGCTGATGGCGAGGGAGAGGCTACCCGCGAGTTTGATATCCTCGCCGAACAGTAACACCAGCGTCGGAATCAGCAGTTCGCCCCCCGCGACGCCGAGAAGCGATGCGACGACCCCGATTGCGAATCCTGCCGCCGTCCCCGCGGCGACACGAAGACTACCGGTCGCAAGCGCTTGACCAGCTGTGTGCTGTTCGTGCCCAAACAGCAGCAGCGCTGCGATGCTGACCAGCAAGAAGGCGATGATGCGGTAGAGCGTCTCTGACCTGATGCGGGTCGCCCACCCAGCCCCAAGCCACGCTCCGAAGAGACTCCCAGCGAGCAGATTCAGAACCACCGGCCAATGAGCGGCGACGTCGCTCAGCGGCACCGTCGCCGCCCTAAAAGGCAACGCCGAAGCCACGACGATTAGGCTTGTCGCCTTATTAACAATGACGGCTTCGAGAGCAGGGAACCGAAACGCGCCAATGAGAAGCGGGAGCCGAAATTCAGCGCCGCCCAAGCCGATTAGACCGCCCAGGACTCCGATAATCGTCCCGCCGCCGAATGCCGCCGCTTTGTTGTTCCGCACGCTCGCCTCAGGTTCTTCTGCCGTGTGCAGGGAACATGCCATCGGGGCAGGCAGGGCCGCGGTAGAAAAATTACGTCTGTCCCGGCTTTAGTCGGTAGAAAATATGCCTGCCGATGACGTCCATCTTTCGGAGCGCGCGCGCCCAGCGCGGATGGGCGTAATTGGCGTGGTAATGCGTCGAACGGCCGACGTCGGAGATGTAGGTGCGACCAACCATGACCTCCTTGGCGACGCGCACCGCCTGTTCCCAGGCGTCGCCTTCGGTGATGCGAAGCGACCTGCCCTCGCAAGCGAAGGAGAACTGGCACCCACGATAGTGGCGCCGGTTCTGATAGACGACGCCGCAAACGCTCGACGGATAGAGGCCGCTCTGGACACGGTTGAGCACGACCTGCGCGACGGCCGCCTGCCCCGCCTCGGGCTCGCTGCGGGCCTCGAAATAGACCGCTTCGGCCAGACAGCGGGCCTCGCGGCCAAGCTTTTCCGGATCAATCGAAGCGGCATAATCCGGACGTGACGCGCTCAATTCCTTGCCTGGCGTCGATAGCGCCAGCGTCGCGCCGGGGAAAGACGACACTTCGATGGGCACGGCGTCCGGCTGCGCCGGCGTCGACGACCCCAGCGCGACGGCGCGCGGCGTCTGCGGGGATGCGCCATGAAGGGCGCGTTCGGTCTGCGCCTCCCGCGCAACGTCGCGGGGCGCGTCGGCGCCGGTCGGCGTCGAGATCGACGAACTCTGCGCCGGCGAGGCGGCCGCCATCGACTTTTGCGTCGTCGCCGGCTCCGGCGCGGAGCCCGCGTCCGCCTCTTCAAGCGCTTCGTCGCCTGGGGTTTTGCCGCGAGGCGCAAGCGGCGTCGCGGTCGGCCGCGTCGACTTGCCCTCAAGGCCGAAGGAAAGCGGCGGCGACTCGCTCAGCCCCAGATTCGCCGGCTGCGGCCGGCGCGTATCGAATCCGGGCCGCATGGCGACCACCGGATCGCCCTTATGCCGCCGATCGACCTGGGGAAAATGCTTCACATCGGGCTTGAGATCGACATGTGGCTCGCGCTCGTCGGGAACGCCCTCCTCCGGACCGCCGACGACAAGGCGCGCCTGCTGAATTTGGGCGCGCGTTTGGCCATAGAACCCGTAATCGCCGCTCGCCGCCTCGCTGAAGCCGAGCGTCAGCGCCCCTGGCGCGCGCGCCGCGAGCGGAGAAACGCGCCAATCGGCGACAGGGTCCTGCCCCGCGACCGCGGTGAACGAGACCAGCACGCCGACGCCGAGCGCCCAGGGCGCCGTTACGCTGAAAACCCAGGGCGCAACCCCTCTGCGCACGAAACGCGTTCTCGACTGACGACGCATAGACTGATCCATGTGCGACGGCGCGTCTGGCAAGGCGCCGCGATTTGCGTCGCTCCGCCCCGGATGCGATCCTTCGTAAAATCTTATCGTTCATTAGCCTTGCGGAACCGTTGCCGGCGCGGCGCCGCGATCGTGCCAGAATGACGCAATGGCGCGATCATTCGCCGATCAGATGCAGCGCGACCTCGCGCCGGTGCGGCCGCCGGCGGTGCTCGAAAAGAAAGACGCCCTGCCAAGTTCCAAGCGCCAGTGCGCCGCCAATGAGGGGGATCGAGAGCTGCGTCTGGGTGAGCGCGGCGCGGATATGCGCCGGCATGTCGTCGGCGCCTTCCGTATCATGGGCGTAATCCGCGCCTTCGGGCGCGAGCCGCGCGAAGACGGCTTCGAGATCGCGCAGCACGGTGGGATCGGCGTTTTCCTGAATGAGCAGCGACGCGGAGGTGTGGCGACAGAACGCCGTCGCCAGCCCCTGCGTCATGCGCGCGCTGCGCGCAAAGTCGCGGACAGCCTCGGTAAATTCGTAAAATCCGCGCCCGGATGTGTCGATCCGCAGGATTCGGCTCGTTTGTCGCATGGAGCGAATGTGCGAAAGCGCATGGGAAAGTCCAGTCCCGCAGGCTTTTTGAACGCTTGTCTTGGTTACGCGCAAAGGTTAAGCGCGGCGTAAGGATGGAAGCTGCAATGTCGGAACTGATCGATACGCTAATGAACTGGGCCGCGTCTGACACGGGAAAGACCGTCGGCGGGGTGGCGCTGACGGCGCTCGCCTGGGCCGAAGCGTCCACGGTCGTCGGCGCCGCTTACATGAAGCGGATGATCCCGCTGCGCATCACCGCGATGCTGGGCAATGTGCTCGGCGTGACCTTGGGGCTCATCATCGCCAGCCCGCCGACGATCGCCAAACATGCGATCAACCTGCCGCTCAACTTCACCCGCATGCGCGAAATGAGCAAGCTCATCGCCAGCGTGCGCGAAGCCAACGGCAGCGACCTGAACATCGAATGGCTGAAGCCCTTCATGCATCCGCGCACGCTGCGACGCGGCGAAGCGGTCTTCATGAAGGGCGACGAAGCCGACGAGGCCTTCGTCGTCGTCGAAGGACGCGTCGAAATCGTCGAACGCGGCGCGCTTCTCTCGCCCGGCGCCATTTTCGGCGAGATGGCGCTATTTACGACAAACGGCAAACGCACCGCGACGGCGCGCTGCATCGACGACGTCAGTCTGCTCGTCATCACCTATGAGCAGTTCGAACAGCTCTATTTTCAAAACCCCGAGTTCGGCCTTTATCTCGTGCGGCTGATCGTGCGCCGCTTCGAGATGAACCACCGCGAGGAAGAGCTGGAGAGCGCGTGAGGGAACGGCGCAGCCCGCGCGAATCGTGCTAGGTCAAGTTATTATGACGCCGTATGATTTCATCAAGAAATGGAAAACCCACGCGCTGACGGAACGGGCGGCGGCGCAGGAACATTTCATCGATCTCTGCCGGCTGTTCGAGCACCAGACACCGGCCGAGGCCGACCCGGCGGGCGAATTTTTCACCTTCGAAAAGGGCGCGGCGATTGTCGGCGGCGGCGACGGCTGGGCGGATGTTTGGAAAAGGGGCTATTTCGCCTGGGAATATAAAAAGCGCCGGCGCAATCTCGACGAGGCGATGACCCAGCTCACGCGCTACGCCGCGGCGTTGGAGCACCCGCCGCTGCTCGTCGTCTGCGATACGATTCGTTTCCAGATCGTCACCACCTGGACGAATCTCGAGACCAAGAAATACAGTTTCGAACTCGAAGACCTCGCCGACCCGGAAAAATTCAATATCCTCCGGGCGGTCTTCCATGATCCGGACGCGTTGAAACCGGCCCGCACGCGCGCGATGATCACCGCCGAGGCGGCGAAGAACTTCCAGACGATCTCCGACGCGCTGCAGCACCGCAATCCCGACCGCGAGGCGGTGGCGCATTTCGTCAATCAGCTCGTCTTCTGCTTTTTCGCCGACAGCGTGAAGCTTTTGCCCGAAGGATTGCTCAAGAAGCTGCTGCAGACGGCGGAGCGTCGGCCGCATAAATCCAAGGACTATTTCGACAAGCTTTTCGAGCAGATGGAAAAGGGCGGCGAATTCGATCTGACCGAAATCGCCTGGTTCAACGGCGGCCTGTTCGACGGGCGCCGCGCCCTGCCGCTGGAGCATGTCGAAATCCAGCTCCTCTTCGCGGCGACCAGCCTCGACTGGAGCCTCATCGATCCGACGATTTTCGGCACGCTGTTCGAGCGCTTCCTCGATCCCGACAAGCGCGCCCAGATCGGCGCCCATTACACCGGCCCCGACAAGATCATGCTGATCGTCGAGCCGGTCGTGCTGCGGCCGTTGAGGCGCGAATGGGACGCCGTGCGGGCGCAGATCGAGAAGGTCATGGCCCCGGCGCTGGAAGCGACGCCGCAAGCCAAGGACAGTAAGCGCGCCCATGAGAAAAGGATCGCCGCCGCGCGGGCCAAGGCCGAACTTCTGCGCGACGACTTTATCGACCGGCTGACCAAGCTGCGCATTCTCGACCCCGCCTGCGGCTCCGGCAATTTCCTCTATCTCGCGCTGCAGGGCGTCAAAGACATCGAATATCGCGCCATCAACGAATGCGAGACTCTTGGCCTCAACCGCCCGCTGACGCGCGTCGGCCCCGAGATTCTTCACGGGATCGAAATCAATCCCTTCGCCGCCGAACTCGCGCGCACGACGATCTGGATTGGCGACATTCAATGGTCGATCAAGAACGCCATCTATTCGCGCCCGCAGCCGATCTTGAGGAAGCTCGATTCGATCGAACGGCGCGACGCCGTGCTGACGGAGGATGGCAAAGAGGCGGAATGGCCAGAGGCCGATTTCATCATCGGCAATCCGCCGTTTCTGGGCGGGAAACTGCTGCGCAAGGGCCTCGGCGACGACTATGTCGAGACGCTTTTTAGAGCCTATGACGGCCGCGTCCCCGCCGAAGCCGATCTCGTCTGCTACTGGTTTGCGAAAGCATGGGCGGCGGTTCTCGCCGGCCGCGCCAACAGCGTCGGCCTTGTCGCGACGAATTCCATCCGCGGCGGCGCCAATCGCCGCCTGCTGGAGCCCATCGCGCAGGCGGGCGCGATTTTTGAAGCCTGGAGCGACGAGCCCTGGACCATCGACGGCGCCGCCGTGCGCGTGAGCATCGTGTGTTTTGCTGCATCCCAGAGCCCTCATGCTGAGGAGGCTGCGAAGCAGCCGTCTCGAAGCACGAGGGCGATGGAGGGCGCAACCTCGTCCTTCGAGACGCCGCCTGCGGCGGCTCCTCAGGATGAGGTTGCTTGTCGGTTGGACGGCGTTCCTGTGCAGACGATCAATGCTGATCTATCGGGGCGAGAGTTCGACATTACGCAGGCGAAGCGCCTTGCAGAAAATGAAGGCGTCGCCTTCATGGGCGATACCAAGGGCGGCGCGTTTGATGTTCCCGGCGAACTCGCGCGCGCATGGCTGCGGGCGCCGCTCAATACCAACGGCAGGCCCAATAGCGACGTGCTGCGGCCGTGGGTCAACGGTCTCGATGTGACGCGCCGTCCGCGCGATATGTGGATTATCGATTTCGGCTGGACGATGAGCGAGCAGGAAGCAGCGCTTTACGAGGAGCCCTTCGCTTACGTCTTCGAACATGTAAAGCCGGAGCGCGAAAAAAATCGCCGCGCAGCCTATGCGAGGAACTGGTGGCGGCATGTCGAGCCACGCCCCGCCATGTGGGCCGCGATCAAGGCTCTCTCAGCGCGTCATGCCCGCGCTTGTCGCGGGCATCCACGCAAGGCCGCCGCGCAGGATGGCGTAGATGGCCGGGACAAGCCCGGCCATGACGGTGGAAAGACGACGCGTTACATCGTGACGCCCGAAGTTTCAAAACATCGCGTTTTCGCTTGGCTTAGCCCGCCCACTCTCCCTGATCATAAGCTTCAAGTCATTGTCCGAGACGATGAAACAACTTTCGGAATACTCCTTAGCGAATTCCATCATATTTGGTCGCTTGCTGCCGGTTCCTGGCATGGAGTTGGCAACGATCCCCGTTATACAATCACCACAACCTTCGAAACCTTCCCCTTCCCCGAAGGGCTGACGCCGAACATTCCGGCCGAGACATACGCGGGCGATCCGCGCGCGACGCGCATCGCGGAAGCCGCGCGCGAACTCGACGAAGCGCGGCGCAACTGGCTCAATCCGCCCGACCTCGTCGACATCGTGCCGGAAGTCGTCCCCGGCTACCCCGACCGCATCCTGCCCAAGGACGCGCAAGCCGCCGCGACGCTCAAAACGCGCACGCTGACCAATCTCTACAATCAGCGCCCGCAATGGCTCGTCAACGCGCATGAGAAGCTCGATCGCGCGGTGGCGGCCGCTTACGGCTGGCCGGAGGATATTTCGACCGAGGACGCGCTCGCCAAACTGCTGGAGCTGAATCTGCATCGCAGCGCTGGATAACGCCATATCGTCGCAAGGTCATACGACGTCCGTTTGAACGACGGCTGTCATTCCCGACGCGCGCAACGCGCGCGATCGGGAATCCAGAGCAAGACCAACATTCTTGAACCGGCTCTGGATTCCCGGTCAGGCCTTCGGCCTGCCGGGAATGGCGGTCCAGGCGAACGGATCAGCCGGAATTCGTATCACGCCGTGCTCGACGCCTTTTCGCCAAGCGCCGCCTGGGCGGCGGCGAGCCGCGCGATCGGCACGCGGAACGGCGAACAGGACACATAGTCGAAGCCGATCTTGTCGAAGAAGGCGACGGAAACCGGATCGCCGCCATGTTCGCCGCAGACGCCGAGCGTAATCGTCGGATTCGCGGCGCGGGCGCGCTTGCAGCCGAGTTCGACGAGTTCGCCGACGCCTTCCTGATCGATCGTCACGAAGGGGTCGGCCGGCAGCAGCCCCTTTTCGACATAGGCGTTGAGGAAGGAGCCCGAATCGTCGCGCGAAATGCCGAGCGTCGTTTGCGTCAGGTCGTTGGTGCCGAAGGAGAAGAAATCCGCCGACGGCGCGATGTCGCCGGCGCGCAGCGCCGCGCGCGGCAGTTCGATCATGGTGCCGACGTGGTAGTTCGGCCTGATCCCGGTCTCGCCCTCGACGAGCTTCGCCATTTCGGCGACGCGCGCCTTGACGAGATCGAGCTCCGCGCGGGTGAAGACGAGCGGCGCCATGATCTCGATGTCGACGGGTTCGCCTGTCGAGAGAGAGGCTTCGATCGCCGCCTCGAAGATCGCGCGCGCCTGCATGTCGACGATCTCGGGAAAGATGACGGCGAGCCGCACGCCGCGAAAGCCGAGCATCGGATTGAATTCGGAAAGCTGCGCGGCGCGGCGGCGCAGCTTCACCGGGTCGGCGCCCATCGCCTTCGCCACGGCGGCGATCTCGGCATCCGAATGCGGCAGGAATTCATGCAGCGGCGGATCAAGCAGACGGATCGTGACCGGCAGGCCCGACATGATCTCGAACAGCTGCTTGAAGTCCTCGCGCTGCATCGGCAGTAGTTTCGCCAGCGCGAGGCGGCGCCCTTCGGCGTCATCGGCGAGAATCATCTCGCGCACCGCGACGATGCGCTCGCCTTCGAAAAACATATGTTCGGTGCGCGCGAGGCCGATGCCTTCGGCGCCGAAACGACGGGCGGCGCGCGCGTCTGACGGCGTTTCGGCGTTGGCGCGGATTTTCAGCCGCCGCTTCTGGTCCGCCCAGGACATCAGCACCGCGAATTCGCCGGTGAGCTCCGGCCGCTGCATCTTCACTTCGCCGGCGATCACCTGCCCGGCGGAGCCGTCGATGGTGATGCGGTCGCCATTGCCGAAACGCTTGCCGGCGACGGTAAAGCTCTGGTCCTCGTAGTCGATGCGCAGCGCGCCGGCGCCGGTGACGCAGGGCTTGCCCATGCCGCGCGCCACGACGGCGGCGTGCGAGGTCATGCCGCCGCGCGCGGTAAGAATGCCTTCCGCCCCATGCATGCCGCCGATGTCTTCCGGACTCGTCTCGATGCGCACGAGGATGATCTTGCGGCCGTTCGAGGCGAGCTTCGCGGCTTCTTCCGGATCGAAGACGATTTCGCCGACAGCGGCGCCCGGCGAAGCGGGGAGACCCGTGGCGAGAATATTGCGCTTCGCCGCGGGATCGATCGTCGGATGCAGCAATTGTTCGAGCGACTGCGGCTCGACGCGCGTAATCGCCACATCCTTGCTGATGAGGCCTTCGCGGGCCATGTCGACGGCGAGCTTGAGCGCCGCGCGCGCGGTGCGTTTGCCGGCGCGCGTCTGCAGCATCCATAATTTCCCGCGCTCGACCGTGAACTCCATGTCCTGCATGTCGCGGAAATGGCGTTCGAGCTTGTCGGCGTATCCCTTGAATTCGGCGAAGATCGCCGGCATCGCCGCTTCGAGCGAAATCTTTTCGAAGCCGGAGGCGTGGCTCGCGGACTGGGCGATCGGCTGCGGCGTGCGAATGCCGGCGACGACGTCTTCGCCCTGCGCATTGATCAGGTATTCGCCGTAGAGTTCGCGCACGCCGGTCGAAGGGTTGCGCGTGAAGGCGACGCCGGTCGCCGATTGCGCGCCCATATTGCCAAACACCATCGCCTGAATACTGACCGCGGTGCCCCAGCTTTCGGGAATGTTGTGCAGGCCGCGATAGACGATGGCGCGATTATTCATCCAGGATGAAAACACCGCTTTGATCGCGCCCCACAATTGCTCGCGCGGATCCTGTGGGAAGCTCTTGCCGGCGGCCTGTTCGACGATCGCCTTGTATTGCGCGGCGACCTTGCGCCAATCGTCGGCCGTCAGCTGCGTATCGAGCGCGAAGCCCTTGCTCTCCTTGATTCTCTCCAGCGCTTCCTCGAACTCGTGATGTTCGACGCCGAGCACGACGCTAGAATACATTTCGATGAAGCGTCGGTAGCAGTCCCAGGCGAAGCGTTCGTCGCCCGCGTTGCGCGCGAGCGCTTCCACGGTCTCGTCGTTGAGGCCGAGATTGAGCACCGTGTCCATCATCCCGGGCATTGAGGCGCGGGCGCCCGAACGCACCGAGACGAGCAGCGGCTGCTGCGGATCTTCGAAGGCGTGCTCGGCGACGCGGCCGATATCGGCAAGCGCTTCGTCAACCTGCCCGGCGAGATCGGCGGGAAAGGTCTTGCCGTTGGCGTAAAAATAGGCGCAGACCTCGGTGGTGATGGTGAAACCGGGCGGCACTGGCAGTCCGAGCGCCGCCATTTCAGCGAGATTGGCCCCTTTGCCGCCCAAAAGCTCTTTCATCGACGCCGATCCCTCGGACCGACCGGCGCTGAAACTATACACCCACTTTGTCATACCTATTTCGTCCGGCGAGAGAGGCGGGCGCGGGACGCGCCGCGCCTTGGCGGTCTTGGGCGCTTCCGGCCGCGCCGCGGCCGCCGACGCCCCGCCTGCGTGGATCATCAAGCGCGCCGGAAGTTACGCTCAAATGACGCGCGTCCACAAGTTGGCGCGCGACTCCTCAGGCGCTATTTTGGCCAGCGATCGAAGAAATCCAGCCGAGGTCCGCGGTGATGAAAAGCGAACAGGATGACGCGCCGCGTCCCGCGGCTTTCGAGCTCGGCCAGCCGCTCGATCTGCTGTCCGTCGCCGAACTCGACGAGCGCATCGAGCGACTGCGGCTAGAGATCACCCGGCTCGAGGCCGCCCGCGCGGCGAAACAGGCGGCGAACGCGGCGGCGGAAGCGTTCTTCAGGAAATAGCTCTCCCGCCCGACGGGGCTCGGCTTGACAGCCGACGATGGCCCATGCCCTTTCTGCGCGCGAAAACGCCCGATCGTTCCGGGATCCCGTCCTTTTACACCTCCACCCCATGAGCCGACCCTTGCATCGCTACCGTTCGCATAATTGTGGCGCGCCCAATGAGGCGCTCGTCAGCGAAAAAATCCGCCTTTCCGGCTGGTGCCATCGCATCCGCGATCACGGCGGCGTGCTGTTTATCGACTTGCGCGATCACTACGGGCTGACGCAATGCGTCGTCGATCCCGATTCGCCCGCCTTCGCGCAGGCGGAGAAACTGCGCTCGGAATGGGTGGTGCGGCTCGACGGCGAGGTGCGGAAGCGCCCCGCCGGCACCGAAAATCCCGACATGCCGACAGGACAGGTCGAGGTTTACGTCAACGAAATCGAGGTGTTGGGCGCCGCCGCCGAATTGCCGGTGCCGGTCTTCGGCGACCAGCCCTATCCCGAGGACACGCGGCTCAAATATCGCTTCATCGACCTGCGGCGCGAGAAGCTGCATCAGAACATCATGCTGCGCGGCCGTATCGTCGATTCGATCCGCATGCGCATGAAGCAGGCGGGCTTCTTCGAGTTCCAGACGCCGATTCTGACCGCCTCCTCGCCCGAGGGCGCGCGCGACTTTCTCGTGCCCTCGCGCCTGCATCCGGGGAAATTCTACGCGCTGCCGCAGGCGCCCCAGCAGTTCAAACAGCTCATCATGGTCGCCGGCTTCGATCGCTATTTTCAGATCGCGCCCTGCTTTCGCGACGAGGACGCGCGCGCCGACCGCTCGCCGGGAGAGTTCTACCAGCTCGACGTCGAGATGAGCTTCGTCACGCAGGAGGACGTGTTCGGCGCGATCGAGCCGGTGCTGCGCGGCTTGTTCGAGGAGTTCGCCAACGGCAAGGCGGTCACGCAGAAATTTCCGCGCATTTCCTTCCGCGAGTCGATGCTCAAATATGGCACCGACAAGCCGGATCTGCGCAACCCGCTGCTCATCGCCGACGTGTCCGAGGAATTCGCCCGCGAGGACGTGAGCTTCAAGGCGTTCAAAGGCAAGACCGTGCGCGCCATACCCGCGCCGGGCGCCGCCGCCCAGCCGAGAAGTTTTTTCGACAAATTGAACGACTGGGCGCGTAGCGAAGGCGCGCCGGGCCTCGGCTATGTGATCTTTGAGGAAGAGGCCGGCGCGCTCGCCGGCAAGGGGCCGATCGCGAAATTCATTCCCGCGGAGGCGCAGGCCGCGATCGCCGCCAAGGCGGGCGTGAAGGCAGGCGACGCGGTGTTCTTCTCCGCCGGCGAAGAGACCGCCGCCGCAAGGCTCGCCGGCATGGCGCGGCTGCGCATCGGCGACGAACTCGGCGTATCGAAGAAAGACGTCTTCGAATTCTGCTGGATCGTCGACTTCCCGATGTACGAGTGGAACGAGGACGAGAAGAAGGTCGACTTCTCGCACAATCCCTTCTCCATGCCGCAAGGGGGCATGGAGGCGCTGGAAAGTCAGGACCCGCTCACCATCCTCGCCTACCAATATGATATCGTCTGCAATGGCGTCGAATTATCGTCCGGCGCGATCCGGAACCATCGTCCCGACGTCATGAAGAAGGCGTTCGAGATCGCCGGCTATGGCGAAGATGTGCTGATCGAGAAATTCGGCGGCATGTATCGCGCCTTCCAATATGGCGCGCCGCCGCATGGCGGCATTGCGCCCGGCGTCGACCGCATCGTCATGCTGCTCGCGGAAGAGGAAAATTTGCGCGAAGTGACGCTGTTCCCGATGAATCAGCGTGCCGAGGATTTGCTGATGGGCGCGCCGTCGGAAGCGACGATGAAGCATCTGCGCGAACTGCACATCCGGCTGAATCTGCCGGAGACCAAGGCGTAGCGACAGTCGCCAAGGCGCGCGTTGCGGAGTTGAAGACTTGTACAGCGCGCGGCAAAAAGAAATTCTCGCGGCGATCGCGCAAGGACTGAACCTACCTCAACATTCGTCGCCTGTTCACGTCGATCAGACGCCTGGCTATGTCGACTCGCCCATCGAGGTTCATGACTTCGCCGTCGCGCTGATGGGCGCGATCGGCGCAACAATCGCCTCGATCGGCGAGAGTCGCGGCCTGGGCGCGCAGCAGGTGCGAATCGATCGGCGGCACGCCGGCCTGCTGTTCAACGAGATCGCTTATTTCTTTCAGAGCGGCTGGCAATTCGACATCAGCGCCGTCCATACGGCGGTGAATAATTTCTATCGCACCCGCGATGGACGGCGCATCTTCTTCAACGGCGCCTATCAGCATCTGCGCGATGGCATATTGCGCTATCTCGACTGCCCAAACGAGCGTGAAGCCATCGCCAAGAGCGTTGCGCGCTTTGACGCGCAGGCGCTCGAGGACGCACTTTCGGCGCTTGGTCTCTGCGCGGCGTTCCTGCGAAGCCCCGAGGAGTGGCGCGCGCATCCGCAGGGTCGCGCGATCGGCGATACGCCGCCGATCGAGCTTGTGCGGCAGGGCGACGCAGCGCCCGTGCCTTTCACGCCTGCCGCCGCCCGGCCGCTCGAGCGGCTCCGTGTTCTCGATTTCACGCATGTCGTCGCCGGCCCGACGATCGGCAAACTGCTGGCGGAGCATGGCGCCGACGTCATTCACTGTCGCAACCCCTATCTCGACCATATTCTCGGCTTCGACATCGACACGTCCTTCGGCAAGAAGACCGCCTATGTCGACCTGCGCGCCGACGCCGATCGCACCCGCGCGCTCGATCTCGTTCGCGACTGCGACGTTTTCGTGCAGGGATTTCGCTGGGGATCGCTGGCGAAGCAAGGATTCGCGCCGCAGGAGCTGTGGAGGATCAACCCGCGCCTGATCTACGTCGAGGTCAACGCTTACGGTTTTCAGGGCCCCTGGGCCGAGCGGCGCGGTTGGGAGCAGCTCGCTCAGGCCGCGACCGGCCTCGCCGCCATGCACAGCGCTGAACTTGGCGAGCCGGCGCTCATTCCCGCCTATTTCAATGATTACGGTTCAGGCTGTCTCGGCGCGCTCGGGGTTCTTTCCGCTCTACTGCGCCGCGCAGATGAAGGCGGCCGCTGGATCGTCCGTGTGTCGCTCGCCAGGACGGCCATGCTCGGCATGCGTTTCGCCGTCAACGCGGAAGCGCCCATTCCCATCAGCCAGCACGATCTCAATCATTATCTGGTCGATCAGGACTCCCCACTCGGTCTGTTGACGAGGGTTGCGCCGGCGATTCAGTTGGAGAAAACCCCACCCTATGTGGATCGCGCCGGAAGCTTTCCAGGCTCCTCAACGCTCGACATCGGGTGGGGACCTGATCCTATCGCGGCACACGCGCCGCCGCACCGGCCAACGTCGATCTTCCGGCGCGGCGTCGCGCATATGCGCGGACGGCAAATCCTATGACCGCCCGAGAGGCGCGTTAGTAGGTATCGCGCCTGTTGTCACGGGTGTTATCGCGCTTGTTGTACCGTCCGCTGCCATAATATTTGTTGTCTTCGAGCTCCTTGCTTGTCATCTTGAAATTGCGATCGAAGGTGAGATCGTAACGCTTCCCGTCCTGACATTTCGCATTGTCGACTTCGAATCTCCCATCGTCGAATTCCATCTTGCCGCCGGAACACTGCGCGTCCTTCATCGCTGAACGGATGCTGGATTTCTCTTCGCGGGTGAGCCGACGGTCGGCCTGAGCAGGCGTCGCCGCCATGCCGACGAGCCCAAGAAGCGCGATGCACGTCACGAGAGTACGCATGTTCGAACCCTTTCTCTTGCAGCCGGAAGCAAGCCACGGCTGCGCCATGCCGCTCAAAGGCGAGCGAGCGATCTGCGGCCATATGAGGCCCCAGCCGCGATGGAAAAGGGGGTCGCGCGCCGGTTTTCGGCCCTCCGCCTTGCCTCTCATGGCTTGCTCCCCTATAAGCGCCGCGGCGCCTGCGTTTCCGACACCCCTGGAGGCGAAGCAGCGCCTTTTCTTTTGATTTAAAGGACACCGAAATGGCCGAGACCAAGAAGCTCGCGGCCACGGTGCGCAGCGGGACAGGCAAGGGGGCCGCCCGCAGCGTTCGCCGTGAGGGCCGTATACCAGCAGTACTCTATGGCGGCGGCGAAGCGCCGCAGCCGCTCTCGCTCGAGAAGAAGAGCCTCTCTCAGCTGATTTTCGCCGGGCACTTCCTTACGACGATCTTCGAGCTCGACATCGACGGCAAGAAGGAGCGCGCCATCCCGCGCGACTATCAGCTTGACGTCATCAAAGACACGCCGATGCACGTGGATTTCCTGCGCCTGAAGCCGGGTTCGCGGCTGCGCGTGCAAGTGCCGGTGCATTTCACCAACCAGGAAGCGGCGCCTGGCATCAAGCGCGGCGGCGCGCTCAACATCGTCTATCACACGGTGGAGATGTGGGTGCCGGCCGACAATATTCCGGAGGCCATCACCGCCGACCTGACGGGCCTGGATTTCAACGATTCGCTGCATATTTCGGCGATTCCGCTGCCGGAGGGCTGCAAGCCCACGAATCCCGACAAGAATTTCACCGTCGCGAGCCTTACGCCGCCGGCGGGCGGCGGCGCCGAGGAGGCTCCGAGCGCGGCAGCTGCGCCTGCGGCCGCTCCCGCCAAGGAAGAAAAGAAGAAGTAAGCGCTGCAAAGCTTACCGTGATAATGGCCGGGTTCGCCCGGCCATTTTTATGTCAGAGGCTCACATGCTGCTCCTTGTCGGACTGGGCAATCCCGGACGCGCCTACGCCAAGAACCGGCACAATATCGGCTTTATGGCGCTCGAAGCGATCGCCAAGCGACACGGCTTTCCACAAGCGCGGGCGCGCTTTCAAGGCCTCGTCAGCGAAGGGGCGATCGGCGGCGAAAAGGTCATGCTGCTGCAGCCGCAGACCTATATGAACGAGAGCGGCCGTTCGGTCGGCGAAGCCGCGCGTTTTCACAAGATCGGCCTCGATGAGATCGTGGTCCTTCACGACGAACTCGATCTTGCGCCGGCCAAGTGCCGGATCAAGACAGGCGGCGGCGTCGCAGGCCACAACGGGCTGCGCTCGATCACCGCGCATATCGGCAACGACTATAAGCGGCTGCGGCTCGGCATCGGCCACCCCGGCGATAAGGCGCTGGTCCATGCTTATGTGCTCAGCGATTTCGCCAAAAGCGAGGAGCCCTGGGTGGCTGCGCTCTGCGAAGCGATCGCCGAAAACGCCGGACTGCTCGTCAAGGGCGACGACGCCGGACTGCAAAACCGGCTGCACCTCGCCATGGACGCGAAGGGCTTTGGCGAGGTGAAGCGCGTCGGCGCGCAATAGGCCAGGCTCGTTCGCGCCACACGCCACCTCGGCAAAAGCGCTGAAGACGCAGACGGCGGGGACTTTCACAAAATCCCGCAAGCGCCTATATTCAATTTGCCGGCGCTTGCGTCGGCTATGGCGATAAACGAACACCGTAATAAACCATTCGGACCCGGGGGCGGTACCCGGCGCCTCCACCAAAGCCCGTCCGCGCGGCGGGTTTTGGCGGGGGCGAAATAGGATTGACGAGGGTGTAAAGGGTGATTTTTTGCTCGGCATGATACCGCCGTTATCGGGTCAAACTTATAGTTGCCAACGACAACTATGCTCCGGTGGCCGTCGCCGCGTAATGCGGCGCCCAAACTGGGAATTAAGCCCTAGGGGTTAGCACTTCTAGGCGGGGTCAGGAGGCGCCTGGCAACAGAAGCCTCCACTTCAATTTTCTCGCGCCGCGCCGCCGTGATGCAAGCGCGGCAGACATGGCGGTCGGAAGCGATAGCCGGTCGACCATACGGATGGCAGTCTGGCGCGACGCAATGACTAAAGACATTATTCGCTACGATCTTCTCGTTCAGGACGCCATGCGCGGCGTCATGCGCAAAGTGCTGGGCGACGTCGCCGAGAGCGGCTATCTGCCCGGCGACCATCACTTCACCATCAGCTTCCGCACCGATGCGCCTGGCGTCACGATTTCGCGCCGCCTCGCCGAACAATGGCCGAGCGAGCTGACGATCATCCTGCAGCATCAATATTCGGATCTGGAAGTCGACGAAGAAGGTTTCGGCGTCACCCTATCGTTCCGCTCGGTCGCCGAGCATCTCTACGTGCCCTTCTCGGCCGTCACCGGCTTTTTCGATCCTGCCGTCGAATTCGGCCTGCGCTTTGAGAGCGCGGAAGACGCGCTTGAGGAAGGCGAAGAGGAGGACGCGCCTTCCCCAGGACCGAGCCTTGTTGCGAAAACGCCGGACTCGGTAAAGGCGTTCAAGCCGGCCAAGGTCGAGCCGGTAAAATCAGAGCCGGCCAAAGCAGAGCCGAACAAGACGCCGAGCGCCGACAGGCAAAAAAAACTTAAGCCGGTCGAAGCGAAGGAAGACGGCGACGACAAGATCGTCTCGATCGACGCCTTCCGCAAAAAGCCCTGATGGGCGACGTCGTCAATCTGCGGCGCGCGCGCAAACAACGCGACCGCCGCGTCAAGGACGACGCCGCGCAAGCGAAGCGCGCAGCCTTCGGGCGCGCCAAATCCGAGCGGGAGTTGACCGCCGCGCAGGCGCAGCTGGAAAGCGCCAGGCTGGAGGCGCATAGGCGGGAACCGGAATCGGACGATCAGGCGTGAGCGAGGCGCAGGCGCCTCAAGACGCTAATGGCCGCCGAGTCGTCAAGCATTCCGTCGTCATCGCCGGCCACCGCACCAGCGTCTCTCTTGAAGATGCTTTCTGGCGCGCGCTGAAAGACATCGCCGCGCAGGAGGGCGTCTCGCTCGCGGGACTCATCGCCCGCGTTGACGCCGGGCGCGGCGAGGCGAACCTGTCCTCGGCGCTGAGGGTGTTCGTTCTGGAGCGGGCGCTGGAATTACACCCTCCCCTCGAGGGGGAGGGTCGGCCTGCAAAGCAGGCCGGGGTGGGGTGAACGCCGCCAGGCTTACGTTTCTCACCCCCCTTCTGCTCGCCTGCGGCGAGCGACCTCCCCCCAAGGGGGAGGTGAAAGCGCCGCAATCTCGTGATTCGCCTTCCGTTCTCCTATATGATCGAAGAATCATGAAGAGCCCTCCGCCCGAGATCGACGATTACGCGCCGCAGACGGGCGGGCTTGCCGCGCGCGCGGCGGCGAGCGCCGGACGGCCGCGCTATCTCGACGCGCTCAACCCCGAGCAGCGCGCCGCCGTCGAAACGCTCGACGGGCCGGTGCTCGTGCTCGCCGGCGCCGGCACCGGCAAGACGCGCGCGCTGACGACGCGCATCGGCCACATCCTCGCGCTCGGCAAGGCCCGCGCCTATGAAATCCTCGCCGTCACCTTCACCAACAAGGCGGCGCGCGAGATGCGCCAGCGCGTCGAGGCGCTCGTCGGCGAGGGCGCGCAGGCCATGCAATGGCTTGGCACCTTTCACGCGATCAGCGCCAAGATTCTGCGCCGCCACGCCGAACTCGTCGGGCTGAAGCCGAACTTCACCATTCTCGATGTCGACGATCAGATCCGCCTCTTGAAGCAGGTGCTGCGCGCGGAGAATATCGACGACAAGCGCTGGCCGGCGCGCGCGCTCGCGATGCGCATCGACGGCTGGAAGAACCGCGGTCTGACGCCGGCGCAGGTTCCCGCCGGCGACGCCGAAAGCTTCGCCAATGGCAAAGGCGCGGCGCTCTACGCGCTCTATCAGGAGCGGCTCAAGGTCTTGAACGCCGTCGACTTCGGCGATCTCTTGATGGAGAGCCTGCGGCTCTTTCGCGACAATCCGGATGTGCTCGCCGACTATCAGCGCCGCTTCAAATATATCCTGGTCGACGAATATCAGGACACGAATATCGCGCAATATTTGTGGCTGCGGCTGATCTCGCAGCGGGCGCCCGGGAAACAAAATCTCTGCTGCGTCGGCGACGACGATCAGAGCGTCTATGGCTGGCGCGGCGCCGAGGTCGAGAACATCCTGCGTTTCGAGCAGGACTTTCCCGGCGCGAAGGTCATTCGCCTCGAGCGCAATTACCGCTCGACAGGACATATTCTCGCCGCCGCCTCGCATCTCATCTCGCATAATGAAGGCCGGCTCGGCAAAACCCTGTTCACCGATGGCGGCGAGGGCGAAAAGCCGACGCTCACCGGCGTCTGGGACAGCCAGGAAGAAGCGCGCAGCATCGGCGAGGACATCGAGCAGTTGAGCCGCAAGGACCATTCGCTCGAAGAGATCGCCATTCTCGTGCGCGCGTCGTTTCAGATGCGCGAATTCGAAGAGCGCTTCGTCGAGATCGGCCTGCCCTATCGCGTCATCGGCGGGCCGCGCTTTTACGAGCGGCTCGAAATTCGCGACGCGCTCGCCTATCTGCGCTGCGTCGCGCAGCCGGCCGACGATCTCGCCTTCGAGCGCATCATCAATACGCCCAAACGCGGCCTCGGCGACGCGACGCTGCAGATGCTGCATGAATATGCGCGGCGCGAAGCCATTCCGCTGATGCAGGCGGCGCGCGTTCTTGTCGAAAGCGAGGAGCTGAAGCCAAAGCCGCGCGGCGCGCTGCGCGGCCTCATCGGCGATTTCGACCGCTGGCGCACGCTGATCGATTCAAAGCCGCAGCATGAGCTTGCCGAGCAGGTGCTCGATGAATCCGGCTACACCGAGATGTGGCGTTCGGACAAGACGCCCGAGGCCACCGGGCGGCTCGACAATTTGAAAGAGCTTGTCCGGGCGATGGAGGCCTTTCCCGACCTCGAATCCTTCCTCGAACATGTGTCGCTCGTCATGGAGGCCGACAGCGCCGTCGATCAAGAGCGCGTCTCGATCATGACGCTGCATGGCGCCAAGGGCCTCGAGTTCGAGACCGTCTATCTTCCCGGCTGGGAGGAAGGGCTGTTTCCGAGCCAACGCACGCTCGACGAACAGGGACGCGCCGGCCTCGAGGAAGAGCGCCGCCTCGCCTATGTCGGGCTGACGCGCGCCAAGCGCCGCGCCAAGATCTATTTCGCCAGCAACCGGCGCATTCACGGGCTGTGGCAGGCGACCGTGCCCTCACGCTTCATCGACAATCTGCCGACGGACAATGTCGAGGTGGTCGAGGCGCCGAGCGGCTCGCAATATGGCTCCTATGGCGTCTCGCGCTTCGCCAATCTCGACGTCTACGGCTCCGACTATTCGACGCCGGGATGGAAGCGCGCGCAGGCGACGCGGGGCGACGCCGGGCGCGGCGGCGCGGCGCGCGAGTCGCGCGGCGCACGCAGCAAGCAGCCTGTGACGATCGAGGGCGAAGTGATCGCGCGCTCAAGCGGCGGCTCGCACTTTTCAGTGGGCGCGCGGGTGTTTCACTTGAAGTTCGGGCCCGGCTCCGTGGCGGCGGTCGACGGCAACAAGCTCACGGTCGATTTCGACAAGGCCGGCAGGAAGATGGTGCTGGAGAGTTTCGTCGATGCGGGGTGAGCCTATCCCGCGTAACAGAATGAGAACATTACACGAACACAATGTAGCATAATGCGGAGTCGGTCGTAATCTCTGTGGACAAGCCGCGCGAGCTTGAAATTCAATTTCTCTGAGTGATATCTGGAAAGGCGCCCAACAAATGTGAAGGCGCCTCATGCTCACCAACAGTCGCGACATCATCCGCCGCCTCGAAAGCGAAGGGTGGCGGCTCGTGCGCTCCAAGGGCTCGCATCGTCAGTTCAAACATCCGACGAAATCCGGCCGGGTGACCGTGGCGCATCCCAAGAAAGACATGCCGCCAAAGACTGTGCTCAGCATTTATGAAAGCGCAGGCTGGCCGAAAGACTGATTCACTCAGCCGCTTGCCGCCTTCGTGCCCAGGGCGCTTCGACTGCAATCACGATTTCCGCATCGCCAAAACGCTCAGCCCATTTCGGGTCCGCCCGTAAGACTTCAAAATCGCGTGGCTCGGGAATCGGCAGGCCGTCTTCGCGCATCCCCTCCGCCCAAAGCTCCAGCGCCTCGGTGGCCATGATGAAAATGTCGTCGATGTCATCCGCGGCCGAGAAACATCCAGGCGCGTCGGGAAAGGTCATGCCGTAGGCGCTGTGTTCGTCCTTATGGACGATGACGATGTAGGGCTTCATTGGCGGCCTCTGGGGTCCATGACAATTCATAGCGCGTTCGAGTCCGGCCTGCCATCGCTCGGCGCCACTGTACGGGCTTCGAACTCGGCCTAATTTCAGCTCAGCTTTCAGCCGTCATGCCCGGCCTTGCGCCAGGCGTCCACGCCGGAACAGCGTGAAACGCATCGCGGGGAGACGGCATTCGGCTCATGCTCTCATAATTGCATCGTGTCGTCGCGTGGATGGCCGCGACAAGCGCGGCCATGACGCGGTGAGATGACGCCTCGCCAACCTGGCTTCGGAGCCCGGCGCCATTGTGGCGTCGCCGCCACAGTCCGGCTTTTTCGGGGGCTGAGCGGGGCGCGTCGCCGCGCGCCGATTCCCAAGCCTGACGCCGCGCGTTACTGTTCCGGCGAAGCAATGGAGGATTGCCGCGCGGCGGCGCTCCACCCATATCTTGACTGGAAAGGCGCCGCAGATCTCGCCGCGACGAGGTTTTGCGCGAGGGACAGCTATGACCGCTGGCGAAAAGGCCAAGCGACTTCTCCGCGCCGCGCTTGCGGCTGCGGCCATGTCGGCGTTCGCCGCTCCCGCGGTCGCGGCGCAGTATCCGCCGCGCCGCGCCGAACTGTTTGACCCGCCGCCGCTCGTCGCGCTCTTTGACGTCGAGCGCATTCCGACGCGCGCGCCGTTGGACAATCCGGACTTCGCCGTCGCGGACGCCGCGCCCGCCGCGGTTTTGCTCGACGTCGAGCTGCGCGCCGAGCCTAACAAGCCGGACCCGCTCGACCTTGCCTGGAGCCTTCAGCCCGAAGAGAAGCGCGATCTCGCCTTGGCGCTCGACGCCTGGGCGTCGTCCGGCGATGCAGCTCTCGGGCCGGAGCGCCGTCGGCTGCGCGCGGCGCTGGCGGCCGCCTACGCCGCTCGAGATCTCGCGCCGTTCTGGATCGAGAATGGAGAATGGCGCGCCTCGGCCCGGGCCGCGCTCGCGCGCCTCGCGCTCGCCGCCGATGACGGACTCGATCTTCGCGCCTATGCAGCGCCGGACGCGGAAAAGGCGGCGCCCACGGCGGCGGACGAACTCGCTCTGTCGGAGGCGATCGCCGCCTATGCGCTGCAGGCGCGCGGCGCCCGGATCGAACCTGAACGCATCTCGCGACTCGTCGGGGCGAAAACGACCCTCCCCGATCCGGCGCTGGCCGTGGCAGAAGTCGCCGGCGCGGGCGCAACCGCCGGCGACGCGCTGCAGGCCTATAATCCCACGCATTATGGCTATCAGCAGCTGCGCGAAAAACTCATCGAGCTGAGAACGCAGCGCGCCAGCGCGCCGGCCTCTGACGGACTTTACGCCGCAGCCACTGGGAACGTCACCCAGAGCGACGTCCTGCCGCCTGCAAGCAAGTCCAAGCGGCGCCGCGCCGCCGGGCTCGCCAAAGCTTCGACCTTGCGGATCGAAGCCGAAATCATCGCCAATATGGAGCGGTGGCGCTGGCTGCCACGGGACCTTGGCGAAGAGCGGGTCGAGGTGAACATCCCCGATTTCGAACTCGCCGTCGTGCGTAATGGCGAGGTGACGCATCGCACGCGAATCATCGTCGGCAAGGAGCAGACGCCCACGCCGATCTTCTCCAACGCGCTGCAATACATCATCGTCAATCCCTATTGGAACGTGCCGCCGTCGATCCTGAACAAGGAGATGCTGCCGAAGGCCAATGGCGATGTCGCCGCCATCGCGGCCAGCGGCTTCAACGTGTCCTATCGCGGCGGCAAGCTCGTGGTGCGTCAGCCGCCCGGCGAGCGCAACGCGCTTGGTCGCATCAAATTCATGTTCCCGAACGATTTCTCGGTCTATTTGCACGATACGCCGTCGCGCAACCTTTTCGCGGCGTCGCATCGCGCCTTCAGCCATGGCTGCATGCGCGTCGACGCGCCTTTCGCGTTCGCCCAAGCCGTGCTCGGCCCCGGCAGCGGCTGGTCGGAGAGCCGCGTACGCCGGCTGATCGGCGGCTCGGAGCGCTACATCAACTTGGCGAAGCCGCTGCCGATCCACATCGAATATTTCACCGCCTATGTCGACGAAGGCGGGCGAATCGTGCTGCGCCCCGATCTCTATGGCTATTCGGCGCGGGTGCGGAAGGCTTTGGGGCTAGGCGCCTGAACCTTTCACTCTCGCCGAAAACAGCGCGGCGCAGCCGACCGTTTCGATGCTGACCGCGCTGAAGCGCTTTTCGAGTTCGCGCGTCAGCGTCTCCAAATCGTCCTGCGTATTCGAGAATACGCCCTTGGAATTATAGAACGCCACCAGCCTCTGCCCCGCGAAGCCGCGCGCGACCCCGCCCTGCAGCAGCGTCGAACCGAACACGACGGCGCCAGGGTTCATCAAGGGCGACAGACAATCGAACGCGCGCGCCTTCGTCGCCATGTCGCCCGGCAGACAATGAAGAAGATAATTCATGCCGAGCGAGTCGAATTTCGCGCCGTCAAAATCGATCGTCTCCAACACATTGCGCACATAGATCTCGGGCCGGTAGCGCGCGATGCGTCGCGCCGCATATTGCAGCGCGTCGCGGTTTAGATCCATCAGCGCGACGCGCGGCGCCGGAGTCGGAAAGCGGCAGCGATCGAGAAAATAGCCGGTGCCGACGCCGACATCGAGATGATTGCCGCTTATGTGTTGATCGTAATGGGCGAGCAGCCGCGGCGTCGGACATTTCCAGATCCAGCGATTGGACAGGCCGAGCACCAGCACATCGTAAATCGCGAGCATGTTCGGCGTGTAGACCGCCTGTCCGGCGTGAATTTGCTCGGTGGTGATCGGCATCGCTCTCGCTCCGGAACTATCGGCGGCTTCGGGGGTGACAACCGGCCCGCCTGCGTGGAAGAAGCTTATCTCATGTTCATAAGACGCTGCTAAGCTTCCAATGGCCCCTCCGCCCCTCCTCGCCCTCCAGGGCGTCATGCTCACGCTCGGCGGGAAGCCGCTGCTGGAAGGCGCCGATTTCGCCGTCGCGACAGGCGCCCGGCTGTGCGTCGTCGGCCGCAACGGCTCGGGCAAATCGACGCTGCTCAAGATCGCGGCCGGCGAAATCGAACCGGACGGCGGCGTGCGCTTCCTGCAACCCGGCGCGTCGCTGCGCTATCTGCCGCAGGAGCCGGATTTTTCGGGCTTCGCCACGGCGCTCGCCTATGTCGAAGCTGGCCTCGGGCCGCTCGACGATCCTCACGTCGCCAGGACGTTGCTCAACGATCTGGGGCTCGAGGGGGACGAAAACCCTGCGCGCCTCTCGGGCGGCGAAGCGCGGCGTGCGGCGCTCGCCCGCGTTCTCGCGCCCGAGCCCGACATTTTGCTGCTCGACGAGCCAACGAACCACCTCGATCTGCCGACGATCCTGTGGCTCGAAGAAAGGCTCGCGGCGTTGCGGTCGGCGCTCGTGCTCATCAGCCATGACCGCCGCTTTCTTCAGGATCTGACCCGGGAAACGCTTTGGATCGACCGCGGCCGCACGCGGCATCTGGCGCGCGGCTTCAAGGAATTCGAGGCCTGGCGCGACCGCGAATTGGAGGAAGAGGAAAAGCAGCAGCACAAGTTGGAGCGCAAGATCGTCGCCGAAGAACATTGGCTGCGCCACGGCGTTTCGGGGCGGCGCAAGCGCAATATGAAGCGGCTCGGGGGCCTGCATCATCTGCGCGCGGAGCGCCGCGATCGCGTCATGCCGACCGGCGACGTGAAACTCGAAGCCAGCGAAGCGCAGCTGTCCGGCAAGCTGGTCATCGAGGCGATCAAGATCGGCAAGTCCTACGGCGAACGCGTCATCGTCGAGAATTTCACGACGCGCATTCTGCGGGGCGATCGCATCGGAATCATCGGCGCGAACGGCGCCGGCAAGACGACGCTCGTCAATTTACTGACCGGCGCGCTCGCGCCCGACAGCGGCAAGGTGCGATTAGGCGCCAATCTCGAAATGGCGACTCTCGAGCAAAGCCGCGCGAGTCTCGATCCGGGAACCACCTTGCAGGACGCGCTGACCGGCGGCGGCTCCGACACGATCGAAATCAATGGCGAACGGCGTCACGTCATCGGCTACATGAAGGATTTCCTGTTCAAGCCGGAACAGGCGCGCACGCCCATCGGCAGGCTTTCAGGCGGCGAGCGCGGACGCCTAATGCTTGCGCGGGCGCTGGCGAAGCCGTCGAATCTCCTCGCGCTCGACGAACCAACCAATGACCTCGATCTCGAAACGCTCGATCTCTTAGAGGAAATGCTCGCCGATTATCCCGGCACGCTCATCGTCGTCAGCCATGATCGCGATTTTCTCGATCGCGTCGCGACCAGCGTTTTGATGAGCGATGCCGACGGCCGCTGGATTGAATATGCCGGCGGCTATAGCGACATGGTCGCGCAACGCGGCAAGGGCGTGGAGACGCGGGGCGCGATCGCCTCAGCGCGGGAGACGAAAGAAAAGCCCGCGCCGCGCGAGAAGGCGGCGATACGGCAGAAGCTCTCCTTCAAGGAACAGCATGCGCTCGCGACCCTGCCCGGCAAGATCGACGCGTGGCGGGAAAAATGCGCGAAATTGCAGAGTCTACTCGATGACCCGGAGCTTTATGCGCGCGATCCGGCCAAATTCGCCAAGGCGAGCGAAGCATTCGCCGCTCTTCAAGCTGACATCGCTGAGGCCGAAGATGAGTGGCTTGCGCTCGAAATCAAGCGCGAGGAAGAGCGGTCAAATTAGAAGACTTCTGCTCTACAGCAGTCGGCACAATGGAAGTCTTCCACGCGAAGTTCTGCCGCTCGTTATTGATGATCGAAATTAGCATAGCTAGATGTCTGGCTCTCTTCCAAGAGAAGCGCCGCTGTAGGGAAACTTGCATTGGCGCGTCAACTAATAATAGTTCCAGGGAGAAAGCTTCGTGACACGCGCATATCTTACTCTTGGCCGCCCTTTCGGCGCGACCGCTTTGGCTCTTGCAATCCTCATCGGATGGTCGCGCCCTTCGATGGCGGGCGAAACCGTCGAGATCAAAATGCTCAACAAGGGCGCGGACCGTTACATGGTGTTCGAGCCGGAGGTCGTGCGGATCAACCCGGGCGACACGATTAAATTCGTCGCGGCCGATAAGGGGCATAACGCCGTCACGATAAAGGAGTTGCTCCCTTCGGGCGCGGAGCCATTCCGCGGCAAGATCAATGAGGAATTGGCGATCACGCTGTCTACGCCGGGCGTCTATGGCTTCCGTTGCGATCCGCACTACACGCTGGGAATGGTCGGCGTCGTCATCGTTGGAGAGCCGACCAATCTCGACGCCGCCAAGCAGGCGAAGCTGCCCGGCAAGGCGGGCGAGGTCATGACGAAACTTCTGGGGAGCCTCTGAGTCTTCGCGTCTAAATGCGGCGTTGGCGAACGCCCAGTCAGTCGCAACGAGAGTGGCTTTCGCCGCGGCGAAAGCCACTCTCCGGCGCCGAGAAATGGCCGCAGCGAGACATCAGGCGCGAAGAAATCGAAGGCTGACCCTGCCGATGCGGAGAATCAGCAAAGCCGCAATCAGCGGCCCCAGGGCGAGCGCGAGCAGCGCGTCAGAAAATTCGCCCGTCGCGCCTTTGACGAGACCGACGAGGTAGGGCCCGGCAAGCCCAGAGATATTGCCGATCGAGTTGATCACCGCGACGCCGACCACGGCGTCGCCCGTTCCGAGCGCCAGCGTCGTGAAGCTCCAGAACGTCGGCAGCGCCGCGATCGCGCCGACAGCGGCGACGGACAGCGCGATCATCGACAGCAACGGCGTCGGCGCGTAGGCGGCGCAGGCCAATCCCATGGCGCCGACGACGCCGGCGAGCGCCGTGTGGCCGACGGTCTCACGCCGTCGGTCGGAGCTGCGGCTCCAGGCCCACATCGCGAGAGCGGCGCAAATATAGGGAATGGACGCCAGCAAACTCGTGGCGATGACGCCGAATCCGAAGGCTTTGATGATCTGCGGGAGCCAGAAGCTCAAGCCGTAGAGCGCAATGACGATCCCGAAATAGGCGACGCCGAGAATGAGAATGCGCACATCCTTGAGCGCGCGCCAATGGTCGCCATGATCCCGCCCGGCCTCACGCTCGAGCACGGCGCGCAACGACGCCTTTTCACCAGACGTGAGCCATTTCGCCGACTGAGGTCCGTCAGGCAGATAGAAAAAACAGACGACCCCGAGAATGATCGACGGCAACGCCTCCATCAGGAACAGCCAGCGCCAGCCGCTGATCCCGCCGACGCCGTTCAGCGAGGCGAGGATGAATCCCGAGATCGGCGATCCGATCGCACTGGCGAGAGGAACCGCAATCAGGAAGCTGGCGAGAACGCGCGCGCGCTGGGCGGCGGGGATCCAATAGGTGAGATAGAGAATGACGCCCGGCGCGAAACCGGCTTCCATCACGCCGAGCAGCAGACGCAGAGCGACGAAGCTCGCCTCGCTCCAGATGAAGGCGGTGAGCGCGGAAACAAGGCCCCAACTCACCATGATGCGCGCGATCCACAGGCGCGCGCCGACGCGGTGCATGATGTAGTTGCTCGGCGCTTCGAACAGGCAATAGCCGATAAAGAAGACGCCGGCGGCCCAGCCGAAGAATTCCGGCGTGAAGCCAAGTTCGGCATTCATTGTCAGGGCGGCGAAGCCGATGTTCACGCGGTCGAGATAGGCGACGATAAAAGCTGTGACGAGAAAGGGGACCAGTCGTCGCGCCACTTTCGCGACGACGCGATCGGCGTCGAGAGCCTCGCGCGCCACGCCCGGCTTTGGCGCGGCTGCGACGGCCGCATCCGACATAAGTTAAGCCCGCTCAAAGCGCATAAGATGGTGCCAGCGATGCGGAACATCGCCCGGCAAGCGCGTGAGACCCGCCGCGCGCGCTTGTTGCTCCAGAAGCGACAATGGCTCCGGATAGTCGCTTGTCGAGACATGATCGAAAATCGCGACTTTTTCAGCCCGCGAAAGGCCGGTCCAATCCTTCTCGATCCAGGCGAAATAATGCCTCAGATAGTCATCGCGCGTTTCGTCTTCCTCGCGCATCGTGTCGACCAGCAACAGCAGGCCGCCGGGCGCGAGCGCCCGCGACGCGCGGCGGAAGAATTCCGCTTTGTCCTCGGTCGACAGGTGATGCAGAACGAAACTGCTGTGGAGGACATCATAGGAAACGCCGTCGGAAAGAGCCGACAGCATGTCGCTATGCGCGAGTTGCACGGGACACGGCAGAGATTTCAAATTATCGGCTGCGAGCGCGAGCGCGGTTTCCGAAAGGTCGATCCCCTTGTAGCTCGACGGCGGGATACGGCGTAGTATCGGCGCAAAGACATGCGCATCGCCACAACCGAGATCGAGCAGAGAGAAGGCTCGCCCTCCGAAGCGCTCGCGCAAGGCGCGCTCGACCTCTTCGCCGAGCGCCGCGTGAAACATGAAATCTTTGATGACGACCTTCTCATAGGTGTCCCAGAGATCGAAAATCTCGCCTGAGTATGCGCTCTTTACATCGGCGTCCATGAGCCAGCCTTTTTTGTCGATTCACTTAAGAGCGAAGCCCAATGCGTTGAGGGCTTCGCGAATGCGGTCGCGACCGCTCAACGCCTCCGGACCGCGCACGCGCGACAGCGCCTGACGAATCCACCCCTGATCCGGCAGGCCCTGCTCCTTCTGGAATTCCTTGAACTTTTCGTCGAGCGTTTCGATCGCCTCGCGCTGCGCCTCGCCCCATTCATATTGCTCGTGATGAAGCACCGCCGCCTGACCGAGGCGAGGCTTAACGGCGGCGTTGGCGGCCGGATCGGGAACGCCGACGACCATGCCGAAGACGGCGAAGACGTTCGGCGGCAAGTTCAATTCCTTGGCGACCTCTTCCGGCTTATTGCGCATCGCGCCGATATAGCAGCAGCCCAGGCCGATCGATTCAAGCGCGGAGACCGCGTTCTGCGCGGCGAGCGCGGCGTCGACTGCGCCGGTCAGGAACAGTTCGAAATAAGACAATCCGGCCGCATCGCGACCCTTGTCGCGCCCGATATTCTCAAGCCGCGCGAGATCGCAGAGCCAGACGAGAAACAGCGGAGCGCTATGGATATGTTTTTGCCCTCCGGCAAGATCGGCGAGACGAGTCTTGCGCGCCTCGTCCTGCACCGCGACGACGCTCCAGACTTGCAGATTTGACGAAGTCGACGCCGACTGCGCGGCCGCGACGATGATCTCCAGCGCGCCCTCGGGCAGCGGCTCGGGCAGGAAATTCCGATGCGAACGATGCGCCAGAATGAGATCGAGCGTGTCGTTCCACTGCTTGGGCTTTGGCGAATCGTCGCGGCGATAGCGTTCAAACATCGCCGCCGCGCCGCGCGGATCGAATGGTTGCGGGCTCAAAGGCTTGTTCATGGCGCTTCCTTTAGGCGTGTTGCTCTGCTGGCGCAACATTTCGCCCTTTCGCTTTGTTGACTCTGTTGTATATTATGGAAATATACACAAATGGTCAATTTCGAGCATGTCGCCGGTTTCGAGTGGGATCACGGTAACGCGCGCAAAAGCGTCGAAAAGCACGACGTGAGCCAAGCGGAGGCTGAGCAGATTTTTGCCAATGATCCGCTGATCGTGACGGACGACTTGGCTCACAACAAGAGCGAGCCACGCTATCACGCACTCGGTCGAACGGACGCATCTCGATTGCTGCATGTCACATTCACACTGCGCTCAAACGGGACGCGCATTCGAGTTATCTCCGCCCGCGACATGAGTCGCAAGGAACGACAACGCTATGAGCAAGACGACTAAGACTCCTCCGCCGACTTTCGCAACCGAAGCAGACGAACGTGCTTATTGGGAAAGTCACGACTCCGCGGAACATGTCGACTGGAGCAAGGCGAAGCGCGTTCGAATGCCGAATCTCAAACCTTCAACGACCTCGATTTCTCTGCGGCTTCCGGTCAGTCTGCTCGAGCAGATCAAGATCGCGGCCAATAAACGCGACGTGCCCTATCAGTCGCTCATAAAAATCTGGCTCGCGGAAAAGGTCCGCTGAACGACAAAAAGTCGGCAGAGCTACGCTTGGCGCGCGTCATTCCCGGCAGGCCGAAGGCCTGACCGGGAATCCAGAGCGTTGTTCGATATGTTTGTTGTGACTCTGGAGCTCCGATCGCGCACGTCGGGAATGACATTCGGCCAGATGCGTATTTACACCCGCTTCGGCACCAGGATCGCGCGGAAGTCATTGACGTTGGTGCGCGTCGGCTTGGTTACGATGAGATCGCCGAGCTTTTCGAATGCGCTATAGGCGTCATTGTTGGCGAAATGCGCCTTCAGATCGACGCCGGCCTTTTTCGCGCGCTCGAATGAATCCGCCGTCATGATCGCGCCGGCGTTGTCTTCGCTGCCGTCGATGCCGTCGGTGTCGCAAGCGATCGCCGATACGCCGCCGAAGCCTTCGAGCGCGAGAGTCAATCCGAGCAAGAACTCCGCGTCACGTCCGCCCCGTCCCTTGCCGCGCACGGTGACGGTCGTCTCGCCGCCCGAGATGATGGCGACGGGCGGTTCGAACGGCTGACCATGGAGGGCGATCTGCTTCGCGATGCCGGCGTGCACGAGCGCCACGTCGCGCGACTCGCCCTCGAGGTCGCCGAGAATGCAGGGCGTGAACCCCGCCGACTTCGCTACAGCCGCGGCCGCGTCGAGCGAACCTTGCGGCGTGGCGATGAGAATGTTCTGCACTTTTTCAAAGATGGCGTCGCCGGGCTTGGGCGTTTCGCATCCGGGGTCTTGTAGATGCGTGAGCACCGCCGCCGGCGCGTCGATCTTATATTTGGCGATGACGGCGAGCGCATCTTCGCGCGTCGTCGGATCTGGAACCGTGGGACCGGAGGCGATCACCGAAAGATCGTCGTTCGGCACGTCGGAGATCATCAACGCCACGACCTGCGCCGGCGCCGCGGCGCGCGCGAGACGTCCACCCTTGATGGCGGAGAGATGCTTGCGCACGCAATTCATCTCGGAGATGTTCGCGCCGCTCTTCAACAGCGCCTTGTTCACCGCCTGCTTTTCCTCAAGCGTGACGCCCTCGGCCGGCAGCGCCATCAGCGCCGAGCCGCCGCCGGAAATCAGCGCGAGAACGAGATCGTCTTGCGAAAGCCCCTGCACTTTCTGCAAAATGCGCTTCGCCGCCTCGCGTCCCGCCGCGTCAGGCACCGGATGCGAGGCTTCGATCACCTCGATGTGTTTTGTCGGCGCGCCATGCTCGTAGCGCGTGACGACGAGCCCTTCGAGCGGGCCTTGCCAATGCGCCTCCACCGCGGCCGCCATGGAGGCCGCCGCCTTGCCCGCGCCGACGACGATGGTGCGGCCCTTCGGAGGCGCGATTTTCGTGAGATATGGCGGCAGGCAGACCGCTGGCGACGCAGCGCCGACGGCGGCGTCAAACATGGCGCGAAGGAGGGTGCGGAAATCGTCGGACATCGCGCATTTTACCTTGTTCTTTTGGCAATTCGAACGGTTAGCGCCGCGGAGCTGCGACAACCGTCGGCGCTGTCTTTTCAGCATCTCAAGCGCCCGTCAACCGGGCGCGGAGTCGCGCGCCGCGACTCGCTCATTGCGATGGATTACGCAAAAACACGACATAGCCGCGAAAATAGGGGTGACGCGCCAGTGTTTCCGGCGGCGACCAGACGGCGCCCTCCGCGAGGCCGAGCCGAAAAGGCGTATGGACACGCCCGACGCGCGCCAGGTAATCGTCGATATGGTCAACCGTGGCGCGGCCGCGATAGGTCTGAAACACGACCTCGTCGACGCTCCGCCCCAGTCTGTCAATGTCTTCCGGCGTGGCCTGAGAGGCCCAGTCCATCAGGCCGCTAACGCCAAGCGCGCAATCCGCCGGCAACGTCCGACGTAGCTCTGCAAGGAAGGCTGCGTATGTGGTCAGGCCGCGCGTTGCGGCGTCAAAGTCGATCTGAACGCCGATGACCTTGTCCGACTTGGCGCGCCACTCGGCAAGCCGACGCTTGACCGCCGCAAAAATCGCGGGCGTCCAGTCGATGCTGCGCACGCGATAGACCAGCCATAATGCTTGCGTATGAGGGCTCGGCTCGGTGGCGCCCTGCGCCTTTACACGCATCTCGCCCGAATCATCGGGTCCGATTTCAGCCTGAAGCAGATAGATGGTCTTGGCGGAAGCGAGTTCGGGACGCGCGCGCACGCCCGCCCATAGCCAATAGGCGTCGTAATCCGCCGCGCGCACAATCGTATCGGCCGCCGCTGTCCAAACTAGGCCAACAGCGAGAAGACACGCGGCGGCAATACACCGCGACATCCTCACCAGTAAAATCTCAGGCTTTTCGCCCATGTTGTCGCGCCATATTGCGCCTTGAGCTGGTCATACCAGGCTTTGCGCTGCGCCTTCTCGACGTCCTTGCCGCCGCAAGTGTTGTTGTTCGCCGGCGCGTAGCAATTGATCGCGCGGTAGAGCGCATAAGCCCGGTCGCGCGCAGGCGTCGCCGGCGAGCCGATGAGCTTCTTATAGACCTCGCCACGCGCATAGGGTTCGCCGGGAAAAATGGATTTGCCGCCGCCAAGTTCGTCGGGCGCCGGCCTGGACGCCTCGAAGCCGTCGAGACTGTTCACGCGGATAAAGTCGCCAAAGCACAACATGGCGTGCGGGTCCTGAGGATTGGCGGCGAGTTCGCCGACAATCGACTTGAGGTCTGGACAAGCGTAGCCCTTGTCGGCGCCGCCGCTCCATAGCAGGACGCTGGATTGGTAATTGGGATATTGCCCGGGTCGTGCGGTGTCGGCGTCGTCCTTCGCCAGTCCCTCCGCAGAATAATCCCGAAGGAATCCCGCATATTGGCCGTGCGTCGCCTCTTTGAGGAGAAGCACGAAGCGCGCAAGCTTGCGTTCCTCAGCCGAGGCCGGGTCCGCGACGGCCATCCGCAGCAGGATCGGACCTGCAATATATCGCAGCAGCATCGCGCGAATCCGCGGCGACGACAGTTGCGTGTCCTTCAAGAAGACTTTGTTCACCTCTCCGGAGCGCTCCCAGCTTAGCGCGAGGCCGAGTTCGACCGCCTCTTTCTGCCAGGGCTGCGTGGCGAGCGGCAGCAGGCGCGTCCAGTGGTCGATCGCCGCCGCATACCGCCCCGCCGCCATCAGCGACTGGCCGCGAAGAACTTCGCGGCTGAAACCCAGATAGGGCGGCGACAACGGCCCGGGCGTCGGATCCCCCAACAGCTTCAATGCCGTCGCATGGTCGCCGTCGACATAGTAGGCGCGCGCCGCTTTCAGAAAGGCGAACAGCGCCTCATGGCCCGCGAAGTCTCGCGCCTGCGCGTCGAGATCGGCCGCGGAGAACTTCTTCTGCGACGCATCCGCAGGCCGCATCATCGTCAAATCGTCGATCGCAAGAAGATTTGCGTCATGGACGTCTTTTGAGTCGAGACCGAGTTTCGAGTCGATTTCAGCGGCGAGATCTGAACTGCGGAGATTGGCGCCCGGGTCGCGCGCATGCGTCAGCTGCCACGCATACTCAGTCGCGGCCTGCGACCGGTCGCCAGCGAGCCAATAGACGCGACGCAACAGGCCGCGCGCCGACGCCGCGTAACGGCCGTGCGGATAGTCGACGAGATAGGATTTGAATTCGGATTCCGCCGCTTTCAGCGATTGGCGATCCGACACTTTTGGCTCGGGCGCGCCGTCCAGTTCGGCGAACGCGCCGACTGACGCCTTGTTCAGAAGCGTGCGGGCAATCATGTAGCGTGCGCTCTCGCGCAGCCACACATTCTGCGCTTTCGCGAGGCTGCGAAAAGCGTTGAGCGCAGCGTCGAATTCGCCGTGATAAAAAGATTCTGCGCCGGCAAGATAAGCGGCGAATTCGCGCGCGGCCGCCGATGCGTCGGCGCTCGCGACATAAGCCTTCGAGGCGCTAGGCGCCGCATCCTTTCCTTGGCAAGCGGTCGTCATCTCCTTGCGTGAACGGATCAGCGCAGCGCGCTCAGCTTCGCTAAGCGCCTTTTCGGCCTGCACAGCCTGAATAAAGGCGTCCTCGCCGCTCTGAGCCGAGACGCATCGCGTGCCTTCGTCAAAGAAGTCGCTCGGCGTCGTCGTCACGTCTTTGACGGGCCGGCCCGCATAATCGCAAGAGTTTCGCGCGAAGGCGTCGTCAAAAGCGTCACGCGCGAAAAGCACGAAATAGTCGGGATAGATGTCGAGCTTCACCTCGTCTTTTCGCGCGTCGACGGGCCAAGGCCGCGCGTCCATCATCAGGAACTGGGCGTTGACGCGGCTGTCATTGCCGGGACTGAGGAACGGCAAATTGTCGCGATTGGAAAAGTCCTTGTGATCCAGCTTCCATCCGGCGCGGCCGAGACCGTCGCCGGCGCAGGCGAACGCCTGGCTCGCGGAACACAGCAGCATGAGAGAGGCGAGACTCGAAAAAAGCTGGCGCATGGCGGTTCCCTGAACGTGGCCGGCAAGCTGCGTCAGACTGCTTCCTACCGGATCGGCGGGCGCGCGTCTGTTGAAAATAATCAAGAGGAATTTTGACGCTTCAAAAATAGGGCGAGGGTGGCGCCATGCCTTCCTCGCCCTTTATAGGCCCCGCTCTTTGGGAGCGCTGCGGCTTACGCCGCCATGGCGTTGGCCTTTTCGATCAGCGCCTCGGCCATGCGGATCGAGGCGATGTCGATCAGGCGGCCGTCGAGAGAGACGGCGCCCTTGCCTTCCTTGGCGGCCTGGCTCATCGCGTCGAGAATGCGGCGCGCCTTCGTGACCTCGGCGTCGGACGGCGTGAAGACCTGATTGGCGAGTTCGATCTGCGAGGGATGGATCGCCCACTTGCCCTCATAGCCGAGCACCGCGGCGCGCTTGGCGGCGGCGATATATCCGTCCGGATCGCCGAAGTCGCCGAAGGGGCCGTCGATCGGACGCAGGCCGTAGGCCCGGCACGCGACCATCATGCGCGTCTGCGCCGCATGCCACTGATCGGCCCAGTAATATTCGCGATTGCCGCTCGCGTCCTTGTCGGTCAGCACGCCGTAATCCGGATTGACGCCGCCGATGACGGTGGTGCGGGCGCGGGTCGACGCCGCATAGTCGGCGACGCCGAAGGACATGGCCTCAAGGCGCTTTGAAGACTGCGCGATGGCCTCGACATTGGCCATGCCGAGCGCGGTCTCGATCAGGATTTCGATGCCGATCTTCTTGGTGCGCTTCTTGTACTGCTCGATCTGCGTGATCATCATGTCGATCGCGTAGACGTCGGCCGGAACCCCGACCTTCGGGATCAGCACGATGTCGAGGCGCGGGCAATTCTCGAGAACATCGACGACGTCGCGATAGCAGTATTGCGTATCGAGACCGTTGATGCGCAGCGTCATCACCTTCTTGCCCCAGTCGATGTCGTTGAGGCCTTGGATGATGTTCTTGCGCGCCTGTTCCTTGTCGTCGGGCGCGACGGCGTCCTCGAGATCCAAGAAGATCTGATCGGCCTTTGACTGCGCGGCCTTTTCGAACATGCCCGGCGCGGAGCCCGGCACGGCGAGTTCCGAGCGATGCAGACGCGGCGTGGCCTGCTCGATTAAAGTAAAGCTCATATTTTTTCCCCTTCCTGTTGAATTAGCCTGTGGCCCCGAGGCCGGCCGCGACGCAGCTGATCGAGAGCAGCAAAGGCACTTTGACGGCCTCTTTCTCCGCTTCGTCCTTTGCCTCGCGAAACCGGCGAAGCAGCGCCACCTGCTCGCGATTGACCTCGTTGATGGTCTGCAGGCGATGCGAAAGCCTCGCCTGATATTCCTTGAAGCGCTCCGCCAGTTCGACGCCGCCGGTGACGCGCAGCGCCATCTCGCGCGTCAATGCAAATTCCTCTTCGATGGCCTTGAAGATTTTATTTCGCACGGCTTCGTCAGCGACAAGACCCGCATACTGTTTGGCGATCGAGAGATCGACGAGCGCGAGCGTCTTTTCGACCTCATCGATGATGAGCCGGAACATGCGCGAATCTTCGAACATCCGTCGCAAAAGCTCGAAACCGCGGTCGCCGCGCACGTCAACGAAATTCTTCAGACCGCTTCCGACGCCGTACCAGCCGGTGATCGAATGGCGGTTCTGCGCCCAGGCGAAGACCCAGGGGATCGCACGCAAATCCGCCAGGCTTTTGGCGCCGAAGCGCCGCGCCGGCCGCGACCCGATGTTGAGCAGCGAAATCTCTTCAAGCGGGCTTGCGGCCTGGAAATAAGTAACAAGGTCGGGATCGCCGATGAATTTGGCGTATGCGGCGAAAGAGGCGCCGGAAATCTCCTCGAGCGCCTCGTCAAACTCCGCGTGCGGCGCCAACGCCTCCTCGCGTTCGGACTTCAGCGCATGCTGGAACACAGAGGACGCCAAAAGCTCCATCTGATAGGCCGCCGTTCCGCGATTGGCGTATTTGAACGAGACGACCTCGCCCTGTTCAGTGACGCGGAAGCGGCCGCGGATAGAGCCCGCCGGCTGCGCCGCGATGGCGTGGCCAGTCGGCGCGCCGCCGCGCGACACCGAGCCGCCGCGCCCATGGAAGAAGGCGATGGCGACGCCCTGCTCCCGTCCGACCTGGCTGAGGCGGGCCTGCGCCTTGAACAGCTCCCAATTCGACGACAGAAAGCCGCCGTCCTTGTTGGAGTCAGAATAGCCGATCATCACCTCTTGCAGATTGCCCTGCCAGCGCGTCGAGCGGCGCACCACTGGAACCTGCAGAAGGTCGCGCATGATCGCCGGCGCGGCGCGCAGATCGCCGATCGTCTCGAAGAGCGGCACGATCGGCAGCGTGAGGATCTCGACGCCGGGTTCGTCGAGAAACAGCCCCGCCTCCTTGGCGAGCAGATACACGCCGAGCACGTCGACCGCCGAGCGCGTCATCGACAAAATGAATCCGCCGAAGGCTTCGCGGTCGAGCTGTACGCGCATCTCGGCGACCACCTCGAACATTTCGATGACGTCGCGCGTATCGGCGGAAAGCGTGTCGCGCGGGATAGGCGTCTGACGCGGCTTTGCAAGCTCGGCGAGCAGCCATTGGCGCCATTCGGGAGCATCGAGGTCGGGCGGCGTCTCGCCGCCGGTCTTCAGGCGCCACAGCTCCTCGAGCGCCTGCGTCGTGCGCGTCGTGTTCTGGCGGATGTCGAGGCGCACCGTGCTGAAGCGGAAGGTTTCCACCGCGCGGCGCAGCGGACGCACGAGATCGGTCGCGAGCGCGTCGCTCTTGGCTTCATTGAGCGCCTTTTCGAGCGCCAGCAGGTCGGCGATGAGTTCGTCGGCGCTCGCATAGCGCGGACCTGTCGTCGGCTCGGCGTTCACGGCGCGCAGCGTCTGGTCGAGCTTGCGCAGAATCGTCATCACGAATTGCCGGTAAGGTTCGTTTTGATTGCGCGCTTCGATCGCTGCGCCGTCCGGCAGCGCGGCGAGGCGTTCAGCCAGCTCCTCGCGGAAAGACTGAGGAATATCGGCGGCGCGCTGGCTGATCGACAGCATGCGCGCAAGATCGACGAAGCGCGTTCGATAATAATTCAAGCTCGCCGCGGCGTTTTCGCGCATGGTCCGGCGGGTGACGTCGTTCGTCACGAACGGATTGCCGTCGCGGTCGCCGCCGATCCAGGACCCAAACTGGAAGAAAGGCGCAACCTCGAATGTCTCGCTGGGATAGTGGCGTCGCAGCGCGCGTTCGCAGGATGACAGAAGCTCCGGCGCGAGATCGAAAATGCTCTCGTGAAAGAAGTGCTGACCCCAGGCGACTTCCTGATCGACCGTGGGCTTTTCGAGATGCAATTCGCCCGTGAGCCACAGAAGTTCGATCTGATCATAGATCGACTTCACCAGCGCCTCGCGCTCGCGGTCCGTCCAGCGGGTCGATTCGAGTTCGCGCATCAGCAGATAGATGCGGCGATACTTTTCGAGGATCGAGACGCGCTTCGCCTCCGTCGGATGGGCGGTGATCACGGGTCGGATGCGCAGCGTCTGCAATTGCGCGCGTATTTCGTCTGGCGCGACGCCTGAGGCCGCGGCGCTCGACAAGACGTAATCGAACGTGCCGAGCAGCTTGTCGTGGCCCTTTTCGCGCTCGATCCGGCGGCGCCGGCGCATGGCGTAGGCCTGCTCCGCGATGGAGACGAGTTGAAACAGGATGCCCTGCGCCTGAAGCGCGCGCGCCATCTGGCGCGGCTCCAGACCTGCGCCTGCCTTTGAGTCGCGCACGACGGCCTCGATCTCCGGCGTGTGACGGCGAATCACGGTGAGCAATTGCTCGCGCAGGAAGTCGGAAGCTTCGGTGACCGAACGAGTCGCGTAAGCAGACGGCAAGCCGGTCGAAGACAGGCTCTTCAATGTCTGGGTCTCGGCGGTCATCAAAACTCCTTAGGCGCTCACGACGCCGCGCAGGATGAACGGCTTCGCGAAATACGGCCCGGCGGCGGCGCGCTAAGGCGCCGACGCCAATGCTGCATTCCTCAGGCGCTCTGCAATACCTTGGCGACGGTCGATCCGAATTCCGCCGGGCTCGGCGCGACGGTCAGCCCGTAGGACTTCATGATCTCGGTTTTTTCCGCGGCGCTGTCGCCCGTCGCCGAAATGATCGCCCCGGCGTGGCCCATGCGGCGGCCCTTGGGCGCCGTGAGGCCGGCGACGAAGCCGATCACCGGCTTGGAGAAATTCTCCTTGATCCAGGCGGAGGCTTCGGCCTCCTGCGGACCACCGATCTCGCCGATGATCAGCACGGCCTCGGTCTCCGGGTCCTTGTCGAACAGCACCAGATGGTCGAGGAACGACGAGCCGTTGATCGGATCGCCGCCGATGCCGACCGAGGTCGATATGCCGAGGCCGAGCGACTTCAGCTGCGACGCCGCTTCATAGCCGAGCGTGCCGGAGCGCGAGATCAGCCCCACCGGGCCCTGCTTGTAAATGTGGCCAGGCATGATGCCGAGCATCGCCTTGCCCGGCGAAATGATGCCGGCGCAGTTCGGTCCGACCAACATCGGCCGGCGATCCTTGGGAAAACGCAGGAAGTAGCGCTTCACGCGCATCATGTCCTGCGCCGGAATGCCGTCGGTGATCGAGCAGATCAAGCGCACGCCGGAGTCGGCGGCCTCCATGATCGCGTCGGCGCAAAAGGCTGGCGCGACGAAGGTGATCGACGCCTGCGCGCCGGTTTCGCGCACCGCTTCGCGGACCGTGTTGAACACCGGCACGCCGTGGTGAGTCTTGCCGCCCTTTCCGGGCGTGACGCCGGCGACGACATTGCTGCCGTAGTCGATCATCTCCTTGGTGTGGAAACTGCCCTTGTCGCCGGTGATGCCCTGGACCAGGATCGGCGTCTTTTCGTCAATGAGAATGCTCATGTGTCGTTCTCCGGCGCTTACTTGGCGCCCTGATAGGCGGCGACAGCCTTCTCGGCGGCTTCGGCCAGCGTGTCGGCCTGGATGATCGGAATGCCGCTTTCGGCGATGATCTTCTTGCCCGCTTCGACATTGGTGCCGGCGAGGCGCACGACGAGCGGAACGCCCTCGATCTTTTCGGCGCGCACCGCGTCAACGACGCCCTGCGCGACCCAGTCGCAACGATTGATGCCGGCAAAGATGTTGACGAGCACGACCTTCACGCGTCGATCCGACAGAACGAGACGGAACGCGGTCGCGACGCGCTCTGGCGAAGCGCCGCCGCCGACGTCGAGGAAGTTCGCCGGATTGCCGCCCGCGTGCTTGATCATGTCCATCGTCGCCATGGCGAGTCCGGCGCCATTGACGATGCAGCCGATCTCGCCGTCGAGGCCGATGTAATTCAGGCTGTGCTCCGACGCCTGCGCCTCGCGCGGATCGCTCTGCGAGGGATCGTTCATGTCGACGATGTTGTGACGGCGGAACAGCGCATTGTCGTCGAAGGACATCTTCGCGTCGAGCGCCAGCACCTTGTCGTCCTTGGTGACGACCAGCGGATTGATCTCGAGCATGGTCGCGTCATTGTCGCGGAAGGCGCGATAGGCGCCCATGATCGTCTTCACCGCGCGCGAGACCTGTTTGATATTGAGGCCGAGCTGAAAGGCGAGTTCGCGCGCCTGAAACTGCTGCAGGCCGACGGCGGGCTCGACGATGACCTGGAGCAGTTCGTCGGGGGTGTTCTTGGCGATCTCTTCGATATCCATGCCGCCATGCTTCGAAGCGATGACGCGCACGCGCTCCAATTTGCGGTCGAGAACATAGCCGAGATAAATCTCGCGCTCGAAAGGATCGGCGACCTCGACATAAACGCGCTGCACCGGCTTGCCTTCCGGCCCGGTCTGCGACGTGACGAGCCGTTTGCCGAGCAGATCGCGCGCCGCCTGCTGCACTTCGTGATAGGTGCGGCAGAGCTTGACGCCGCCAGCCTTACCGCGCGCGCCGGCGTGAATTTGCGCCTTGACGACCCAATGCGAGCCGCCGAGTTCAGTAGCGGCGTAGACCGCCTGATCCGGGCTGAAAGCGACCGTGCCGGGCGGAACTTCGACGCCGTGGCTCGCCAGTATTTCCTTGGCCTGATACTCGTGGACGTCCATTTCAGTCCTCTCCTCGCAATGCGGCGCGGCTTCCTCAGCCGCCTATTTTGGCTTTGACCGTCTCATAGACCGCTTCCGTCTCGGCCGCGGCCTTGGCGAGCAGCGCATTGACTTCGGCAAGCTGCTGCTCGGCGAAGTCGCGATCCTTGATCGCCTTGGCGTTGATGAAGACATTGAGGGCGCAGCTACGCAGTCCGGCATTGGCGGCGAGCACCGCGACTCCGGCGTCGCTGATGACGTTGAGGTTGCCCTTGTCGGCGGCCTCTTTCGACAGGCTGATGACGTCATAGCAGATTTTGCACGTCTTCAGCGGCGCCAGCGTCGCTTCTTTCAGCGCCGACTGAATCGTCTCCGAGCGCTTCGCCTTCTCCTCATCCGTGCCGCGCGGCAAGCCGTAGGCGCCCATCAGCGTGTTGAAGGCGACGACGTCTTCATCGACGCCCGCGGTCAGCTCGGCGCGCAGCTTTTCAGCCTTGGCGAGAGTGAGCTGCAGATCGGCTGAAACGGCTTCGTAATTCTTTTTGCCGATGGTGAGATTGCACACCATCGAAACGAGCGCCGCGCCCATGGCGCCCGAAAGCGCCGCCGCGCCGCCGCCGCCGGGAGTCGGCGCATCGCTGGCGAGTTCGTCGAGGAATTTTCCAATCGTATCGGTCTTGGCGCTCATATCTTTCCTCGGTCAGGCGAGCTCTTTGGCTTGCGCATAAATATTTTCGCAGTCGAACACTTGGTCGGCGGCGTCAAACAGCTTGCCGACGCATTCGCGATGCAATTTGAGCTTGAGCCCGCCCAGTCCCAGCGCGCCGATGACGATCTTGCCGTGACGCTCCTTGGCCTTGTCGGTCGCCTCGACGCCGCCGACGCCGAGCGGCGGCTGCGCGTTGCAGTCGGCGATGAGTTCGATCGTCGGATCGTTCTGCCAATCCTGCTCGTCGAGCAGCGGGACGCCGATGGCGCCTGCCGCGAAGACGATCTGAGCGCCTTTGACGGCCTGGGCGCGCGCTGCGTTATCCGACGCTTCGATCACCCCGGGCGTGAAGCCGAAGCGCTCCTGAATGGCTTTCGCCGCGGCCTCGGCGCGCGACTTTTGACGCGAGGTGATTGTCACTTCCGCGCCCTCGATGTTCAGCATCGCCGCGGCGCGCATGCCGACCGGGCCGGTGCCGGCGAGCACGACGGCTTTCTTGCCCTTGAGCGAACTTGCCTTGGCGAGCAGCGCCACGCCGGCTGCGGCGGTCGTGTTCGAGCCGTTCGAATCGAGCATCGCCGACACGCGGAAATTCGAGAAGAAACGCTTCTTCACCGCTTTGAACACGGCTTCGCCGGCCGTCATGTCGCCGCCGCCGACGAAGATCGCCGTATTTTGTTTTTCCTTCGGACCGCGCGTGTAAATGCAGCCGTCGACCAGCGCGCCGACGTTTTCGGGCGTCACGCCGCCATAGCCGATGATGCGGTCGGCGCCGCCGTCATAGCCGACCACCGTGTCGAAAACGCTCGGAACCGGATCGGTGTCGAAAAGGAAAAGCAGTTTTTTGGTCATTGGATGTCCTCAGGCCACGTCATGGCCGGGCTTGTTCCGGCCATCCACGCCGGAACGGTGCAAAACATTTTTCAATCGCTCCTGAGAGGCGCCGCGTGGATGCCCGCGACAAGCGCGGGCATGACGGCTGAGGGAGCGAAGCATCGGCTTTCCTTACGCCGCTACGACGTTGCGCGGGCTGCCGGCGACAAAGGCGTCGATATTGTCGACGAGCTGGTCGGCCAGCACCTGCATCGCCTCTTTCGAGGCCCAGGCGACATGCGGCGTGATGATGAGATTGGGAATCGTCGGATCGAGCAGGATGTTGCCGTTCTTGGGCGGCTCGACCGTCAGCACGTCGAAGCCGGCGCCCGCGATCACGCCTTTGCGGAGCGCGTCGGCGAGCGCCGCCTCGTCGACGATGCCGCCGCGCGCCGTATTGATGATGCAGGCGGACTTCTTCATCGACGCGAACTCCTTCGCGCCGATCATGTTCTTGGTCTCTGGCGTGAGCGGCAGGTTGAGCGTGATGACGTCCGCCTCGCGCAGGATCGTCGGGATGTCGACCTTGTTCGGCACGTCCGTGACGTCATTGATCAGCACTTTCATGCCGAGCGCGGTGGCCCGCTTTTCGATTTCCTTGCCGAGAGCGCCATAGCCGATAATGCCGAGCGTCGAGCCGGCGATGTCATAGATCGGATAGTCGAAGTAGCAGAATTGATTGGCTTCGCCCCAGCGCCCCTGCCGAACGGAATTATAATAGTTCACCAAATTGCGACGCAGCGCGAACAGCAGCGCGAACACATGTTCGGGCAGCGTGTTGAACGCATAGTTGCGAATGTTGGAGACGACGATCCCGTTGCCGCTCGTATAGGCCTTGTCGATGACGTCCGTGCCGGTCGCGGCGACGGCGATGAGCTTGAGGCCAGGAAGCTGCTTCAACGTCGCTTCGCGCAGCGGCACCTTATTGGTGATGCAGATCGTCGCGCCCTTCAGGCGTTCAACGATCTGGTCGGGCGCCGTCTGGGCGTATTCCGTGTATTCGTGAGGAAAATTTGGCTTGCGCACATTGGCGTCGAGCGTTTCCCGATCGAGAAAGACGATTTTGTGCGACATGTCCTGGTTTCCCCTCTTTCTCAATTCTTTTTTTGGCAGTCGTTCATCGGGCTCCGGCGGTCGAAACGCTCCGACCGCCGGTTGCCGATTTACATCTTGAGCATCGGATTGGCGCGGTAGACCGCCTGCGCCGCCGCGACGCCGGAGCCGGGCGTCAACTTGATGCCATGGTCGAGCATCGCCATTTCTGCGCCTGCGATGGCGCCAAGCAGCATCAGCTCGTTCAAGTCGCCGAGATGGCCGATGCGGAACACCTTGCCCGCGACTTCCGAGAGGCCGGCGCCGAGCGCGAGGTTGTAGCGCTTGTAGGCGGTCTCGATGACTTTGGCGGCGTCATAGCCTTCCGGCACCACAATGGCGGTGACGGTGTCGGAATTCCACTTCGGCTCCTTCGCGCAGCACTTGAGGCCCCAGGCCGCGACCGCGGCGCGACAGCCCTCGGCGAGGTGGTGGTGGCGCTTGTAGACCTGATCGAGGCCTTCCTCGAACAGAATCGAGAGCGATTCCTTGAGGCCATAGAGCAGCGGCACGGAGGGCGTATAAGGGAAATAGCCGTTCGCGTTCTGGGCGATCATGTCCTGGAATTCAAAGTAAGCGCGGCGACCCTTGTTGGTCTTGCCCATTTCGATCGCTTTCGGGCTCGCCGCCATCAGCAACAGGCCGGCAGGCAGCATGAAGCCCTTCTGCGAGCCGGAGACGATCACGTCGACTCCCCATTCGTCCATCTTAAATTCAAGCGAGGCGACGGAGGAGACGCCGTCGACGAAGAGCATCGCCGGATGCTTGGCGTTGTCCATCGCCTTGCGCACCGCGGCGATGTCCGAGGTCACGCCGGTCGCCGTCTCATTATGCGTAGCGAGAACGGCCTTGATCTCATGATTCTTGTCGGCCTTCAGCGTCTCTTCAATCAGCTCCGGATCATTGCCGGTGCCCCACTCGCGCTCCTGCACGACGACGTCCAGGCCCTGGCGCTTGCACAGATCAATCCACAGGTGGGAGAACTGGCCGAAGCGCTGCGCCAGAACCTTGTCGCCGGGCGACAGCGTGTTGGTGATCGCGGCTTCCCAGCCGCCGGTGCCGGACGCCGGGAAAATGAAGGCGTGGCCCTTTTCCGTGCCGAAGACCTTCTTCAGGCCGGGGAAGAGCGGCTTGACCAGGTCAGGGAACGTCGGCGAGCGATGGTCTTCGGACGCGACCGACATGGCGCGCACGATGCGGTCGGGCAGATTGGTCGGGCCCGGCACAAACAGGAAGTTCCTGCCGGGAATTCTGGAATTCAACATTCTCAAGCTCCTTTCGAGCGGCGGGTTTCAGATGGCGCGGCGTCGATGACGCCGGGAACGCGCTAGAACAGGCCGGCGATACGGCCGGATTCGTCAACGTAGATGTTGTTGGCGGCTGGGACCTTCGGCAGTCCCGGCATCGTCATGATGTCGCCGCACACCACCACGATGAACTCGGCGCCCGCGGAGAGGCGCAATTCGCGGATCGGGATCGTGAAGGCCGAAGGCGCGCCTTTGGCGTTTGGATCCGTCGAGAAGCTGTATTGCGTCTTGGCGATGCAGACCGGGAAGTTGCCGAAGCCTTCCTTCTCCAGTTCGGCAAAGCGCGCCTTGATGCTCGAATCATAGGAGATATCGGCGGCGCCGTAGAGTTCCTTGGCGATCGTGCGCACCTTCTCGGCAAGCGGCATGTCGTCCGGATACAGCGGCTTGAAGTTCGAGGGCTGCGTCTCGATGGTGTTGACGACCGCCCTGGCGAGATCCGCCGCGCCGGCGCCGCCGGAGCCCCAATTGTCGGCGACGACGCATTCGACGCCTTCCACCTTGCAGAGCTTGTCGAGCGCCGCCATCTCGGCCGCCGTATCCGACGAGAACTTATTGATCGAAACAAGCACCGGCACGCCGAATTTGCGGACATTGCCGATATGGCGCTTCAGATTCTCGAAGCCCTTCTCGACCGCCGCGACATTCTCGGCCTTCAGATCGTCCTTGGCGACGCCGCCATGCATCTTGAGCGCGCGAATCGTCGCGACGATCACCGTGATGTCGGGCTTGAGGCCCGCCTTGCGGCACTTGATGTCGAAGAATTTCTCCGCGCCGAGATCGGCGCCGAAGCCCGCCTCCGTCACGACGTAGTCGGCGAGCTTCAGGCCGGCCTTCGTCGCGATCACCGAATTGCAGCCATGCGCGATATTGGCGAAAGGCCCGCCGTGGATGATGGCCGGGTTGTTCTCCAAGGTCTGCACGAGATTGGGCGCGATCGCGTCCTTGAGCAGCGCGGCCATGGAGCCCGCCGCCTTCACTTCCGAGGCGCGCACGCTTTTCTTGTCGCGGGTCTGGCCGACGATAATGTCGCCGAGCCGCCGCTGCAGATCGGCGAAGTCCGAAGCTAGGCAGAAGATCGCCATCACTTCCGAAGCGACGGTGATGTCGAATCCGTCCTCGCGGGCGAAGCCGTTCGAAACTCCGCCGAGAGACGACACGATCGAGCGCAATGCGCGGTCGTTCATGTCGACGACGCGCCGCCATGCAACGCGGCGCGAATCGATCTTGGGCTCGCCGCCCCAATAGATGTGATTGTCGATCAGCGCCGCGAGCAGATTGTTCGCCGCGCCGATGGCGTGGAAGTCGCCGGTGAAGTGGAGGTTGATGTCCTCCATCGGCACGACCTGCGCATAGCCGCCGCCGGCGGCGCCGCCCTTAACGCCGAAACAGGGACCGAGCGAGGGCTCGCGCAGACAGCACAGCGCCTTTTTGCCGATGTGATTGAGACCGTCCGTGAGGCCGACGGTCGTCGTCGTCTTGCCTTCGCCGGCGGGTGTGGGCGTGATCGCCGTGACGAGGATCAGCTTGCCGTCGGCCTGGCTGTCGAGCGAGGAGATGTAGTCGAGGGAAATCTTGCCCTTGTAGTGGCCGTAGGGCTGCACATGTTCGGCCGGGATGCCGAGCTTGTCGCGCGCGACGTCGATAATCGGCCGCATCTTGGCGGCCTGCGAAATCTCGATGTCGGACTTCGGCGCAAGATGCTGGTTGTCCTTTCCGCTCGCGCCCGGCGCGGCGGCTGACCGTTCTGACATGCAGTCCACTCCCTATCAGGCCTGCGTCGCACAAGCCCAGAATTCGTTTTTTTCGTTCGTCGAGAACCGAGCGTCGGCGCCGCCGATCCCGCTCTCGGCCGACCGGGCTGAAATCCTGCCGATGCAGGCTGCAGCCTTTTTTGCGACCGTCGTTTTCTCCAATTCGCGCATCAAGGCCCGCGGTTCGCCGCAACGAGCCGACGCGCGCATGAATCCGCTTACTGAAAATTCATTTGCGGACACCTCGTATGACGGGAATCAAAATTGATCGTCAAGCCGGCAGAGCCGCCAGCGGCGCGACGACGTCATGGGCGCCGCGATGCGGCTCCCGCTCGCGCGACACACGCGCGAGGCGAATCGCTTATTCGACAAGCCGGGCCGACCGCCTATCCTTCACCTACCCGTTAGAACAGGAAGAGACAGGCTACGCGCACATCGGTCAATGCGCGCATTCGCTCAAGAATTGTGAAGTTTCCTACACGGCCGAAAAGCTGATGCGACGGGTCTGGACAGGCTCGCCGCTTGCGCTGGGGAGAAACCGAGCCCCATCCTTACCTATCCGAAGAAACCGCAAGCCGGCAGGCGCTGCATGCGTTGCGACATCCTTAGAAAAAAATTTGTCGCAGTCAGCGTCGCAGCCTTGACTCTATCGGGCGATCACGAAGGCCGATAGTCTTTTGACGCCTATTCTGGCTGAAAATCGAGCGCGACGCCATTGATGCAATAGCGCAAGCCGGTCGGCGGCGGGCCATCGTTGAAGACATGCCCGAGATGCGAGCCGCATCGGCTGCAATGCACTTCCGTGCGCACCATGCCATAGCTGCGATCGACCGTCGAGCCGAGCGCGCCGGGAAGCGGATCGAAGAAACTCGGCCAGCCGGTGCCGCTTTCGAACTTCTCGCCCGAGCGAAACAATGGCTGGCCGCAGCCAGCGCAGTTGAACGCGCCGCGACGCTTTTCATGATTGAGCGCGCAGCTTCCCGGCCGTTCGGTGCCATGCCCGCGCATGACCTCATATTGCTCGGGCGTGAGAAGCGCGCGCCATTCGGCGTCGGTGTGGGTTACGGGGAAGTTCGCATCGGCCATCGCCAGCGCCTTGTCTGAGATTCTTGGGCTGGGTCCTATCTTGTATCGCCCGCCGCCTTTCGCCAGAGGGGCGTGGCGGGATAGAGTGGCGATCTTTCAGCGGCAAAGACGATTCGGAATGAGCGACAAGAAATTCGACGCCGTGGTGATCGGCTCGGGACTGGGCGGATTGACGGCGGGCGCGCTGCTTGCGCATGCCGGCTACAGCGTCTGCCTGCTCGAACGCAATTTCAGCCTGGGCGGCGCGGCGTCGGTCTATAAGGTCGGTCCGCTGACCGTGGAAGCCTCGCTTCATCAGACGTCCGACGCGCGCAACCCCCGCGACGTGAAGCACGACATCCTGCGCCGGCTGGGGATTCTCGACGAAATCGAATGGCTGCCCACCGGCGCTCTCTATACGGTGCGCGGCGGCCCGGTCGGCGAGCCCTTCGAACTGCCTTTCGGCTTTGCCCCCGCCTATGAGGCGCTCGCCGCCCGCTTCCCCGACAAACGCGCCGCCATTCAAAGATTTCTCGGCGAAGTCGAGCAGATTCACGACGCGCTGTGGACCTTGAAACAGGCCCGCGAGGAAAGCTCCTTCGCCAAATTGGCGCGCGGACTTTGGGAAGTCGCGCCGGCCGCCGCCGGCTGGCAGAATTCATTGCACGAAATCATGGAGCGGGATTTCGCCGGCTGCGAGGCCCTGAAATGCGCGCTGGGCGCCAATCTCGCCTATTACGGCGACGACCCACGCCGGCTGTGGTGGATTTTCTACGCGCTCGCGCAGGGCGGCTATATCGCTTCCGGCGGCGCCTATATTAAAGGCGGCTCGCGACAGTTGAGCCTGAAGCTCGCCAAGTGCATCACCAAGAGCGGCGGCGTCGTGCGCATGGGCCGGCAGGTCAACGCCATCGAGACAGACGCGGACGGCAATGTGGTCGCCATCCGCCATGTCGCGCGGCGCGCCGGCGACAGCGAGGAACGCATTGAAGCGCGCGTGGCGATGGCGAATTGCGCGCCGTCGGAGGCGGCGGCGATGATGGACGCGCCAGCGCGCGCGAAAATGGAGGAGACCTTCGGGTCCCGCCGGCTTTCGACCTCGCTGTTTTCAGCCAATTTCGGCTTGAGCGCGAAACCCTCCACGGTTGGGCTGACGAATTTCACGACGGTCGTCATGCCGCCCGACATGCGGCGCTTCGATCAATATGGCGATGGCGCCGGCGCGATGGCGGAAGATCCCAAGGGGGCATTGCCCCTCCATACGATCGCCAATTTCACCGCGGTCGACTCAGGTCTTTGGGACGAGCCGCCGATCCTCGTCAGCGTGCTCGGCCTGGATCGCATCGACAACTGGCGCGATCTGCCGCGCGACGCGGCGCTTGCGCGCCGCGAGCGCTGGCTCGACGCCATACAGGCTTCTCTCGAGCGCGACTATCCCGGCTTTTCCGGTCTGGTCACGACGCGGATGCTGCTCAACGCCTATTCGATGGCGAGCTATCTCAACACGCCGGAAGGGGCGGTATACGGCTTTGCGGCGCTGCCCGCTGAAGAACCGATCCTGATGGGATTTCCACGCACGCCCCAAACGCCGATCGCCGGACTCTATCTCGCCTCGGCTTTCGGCGGCGAGCATGGCTTCAACGGCGCGATGTTGTCGGGCGCCGAGGCCGCGCGGCTCGCCGAAAGACGGCTCGCCGTCGCGACCTGATGATGTGTAAGGCGCGGATTGAGGGCGCGGCGACGCGTTGCGCCGCGCGTTGTTAGCGCCTGCGCTTTTTGCCGCCGGCCGACGCGAGGCCGAGTTCGGCTTTGCAGGCGGCGCTGATCGATCCCGCATTGGCTCTCAGGCATCGCTCGATGGCGACGGCGTCCGGAATATACGCCTCGCAGACGCGATTCGCGTCGCCTTCACAGGCCTCGCGCTGTTCGGGCGTGCCTTGAGCGAAAGCCGGCGTGAGCGCAAAAAGAGCCAGAATAGCCGATAGCCTCAGAATGATGCGCATTCAGATTGTCCTTCCTGTTGTCCACGCTTCGAGGCGTACCGCAGGCGCGCCACTCGCCAGGCGCGCTTCCTCGAGCGACAATAGGGACGTTGATTGCATCGCGCCCGCCGGGAATCAAGTCGCATTTATCCTTCCAGGACGGACTCCTTCTCCGGCTCCGCGGAATGGACGCGCAGCGGAGCCGTCTCTCGGGGCAGCCAATGCCGCGGCAAATAAAGACTGTTCGCAATCATTGTGGGCACGATCGCCGTCGCGATGATCGCGGCGACGAGCGTCGAATATTGGTTTTCGTCGATGATATTGTTTGACAGGCCGAAAAGCGCCGAAATCGTGCCGAATGTGAGGCCGGAGGCCATCAGCAGCGTCGTATACATGGCGTCCTTGTGCGGCGATCCGAATCGGCGCGCCACGGGATAGACGCTGACGATCTTGGTCGCCATCTCGACGGCAAGAAAGGCGGCGACGCCAAGCGGCGCGGCGAGAACGGCCGGGATGGAGACAAAATATCCGGCGCGGATGAAATAGAAGGGCGTCAGCAGGCCGATGGTCACCGCCCGAATCTTGCGAATGAGCGCATGGTCGCGCCCGACGCAGCCCGCGAGCGCCATGCCAATCAGATAGGCCGGCAAGACGCCTTCGCTCCCGGCCCAGGTCGCGAGCGCGCCGAGCGCCATCAGCGCGAAGAACAGGAATTTTGTCTCGAATTCGGAGGGGCGCCCGCCGAACTTCGCAAAGATCACAGGCGTCGCCCGCGGCAATCCGACGAACGCCACGCCGACCGCTGCGACGAACACGGCGGTCTTCCAGGTGAAGGGCGCGAATACGAGGCCGAGCGTCACGACCGTGCCGAGATCGGTGATGAAACAGGCGGCGAGAATCGTCTTGCCGAAGTCGGTGCGGTTAAAGCCATATTCCATCATCACCGTATAGACCACGGCGACGGAGGTGGCGGCGAGCGCGATGCCGGCAAGCAGCGCCGGCGAACTCTCCCAACCCAGCAGATAATAGGCGACCGCCCAGCAGCCGATGGCGGGCGCGAGGAAGCTCGCAGCGCCGACCGACGCAGCCTCCTTCCACTTCAGTTTGAAGACGTCGGGATCAAGTTCGGCGCCCGCGAGAAACGTCAGCGCGATGGCGCCAAGTCCGGCGAGCGTCTTGACCCAAGGCTCCTGGGCGCTGAAGATTTCGACGCCGACAGTCGCGGCGAACAGCGTTCGCGCGCACATGCCAACGATGATTTCGGTCAACGCGGTCGAGATACGAAATCTCGCGGCGATCATCGCGGAGATGAGCGCAAGGCCCAAGATGAGCGCGACCTGAAACCATATGCCCGTCATGCGCCTTCTCCTCTTGCAGGCGGCTTGTATGACCATGCCGCGGCTTATTGGCAAGCTTTTGGGGATTCTGGCGCCCAGAAGCTTCGTGATAAAAGCGCTTTTTTCAGCGATGACTCGCACACGCAAATGAGCAAACGGATGAAGCTTCGCCTTTCTAAACTGCTGAAGCATCGAAGTGAGTTCGTGCGTCCGTCCGGAGCAGAAGGATCGTGAACGAAACAGAGCGCATGAAAGGCTGGCGATTCCTGCTGCTCAACGTCGCGGCGGGCGCGGCGAATGTCGTCATGTTGTCGAATGTGCCCGGCTACACGGTGCTCGCGCCCTACGCCGCCGGAAGCCTCGAGGGCGTGACGCCGAGCTACGGCACGTGGGCGACGACCGACCATATGGTCGGCATCGCACTCGGCCTTCCGTTATCGCGGTGGCTTTCAGGTCGGCTTGGCGCCTATCGCGTGCTGGTGGGCGCCCTTGTCGCCTACGCGGCCGTTTCCCTGATGTGCGCGGCGAGCGAGACGATCTGGTTTTTCGCGCCGATGCGCTTTCTGCTCGGCCTGATTGGCGGCGTCGCCCTTCCGCTCGCGCAATCGGTGACGCTTGGGCAATATCGCGATGATCAGCGCACGCTCGGCGTCGGCTTTTGGGGCGTCATGAGCATGGCGCCCTTCACCATCGGCGTCTTCATGGGCGGCTTCTGGGCTGAATATTTCAACTGGCGCTGGCTGTTTTATTCCAACGTCGTGGTCGCGCTGCCAGCGGCGGCCGTTATCTGGGCGCTGTTCCACCGGCGCGGCTTTGAGCGCCGCATGACGCGCTTCGACACGATCGGCTTCATTCTGCTCGCGACGGTGCTGCTCGGCGTGCAGACGATTCTCAACATGGGCAATGATTTCGACTGGTTCGCCTCGCCCGTGCTCGCATGGCTGCTCCTGGTCGTTCTCCTCGCTTTGCCGATGTTCATTTTCTGGGAGTTCGGCGAGCGGCGGCCGGCGCTGGATCTACGGCTATTTCTGCATCGCAATTTCGCGATCGCGACATTCTGCTCGCTGATCGGCTTTCTGATCATTCAGGGCCTGCTGTCGGTGTTCATCGTGCAACTGCAGGTGCTGCTCGGCTACACGTCTTCGCTCGCCGGCATGGTCTATCTGACCATGATTTTTCTGGCGATGGCCGCCGCCGCCGTTGTGCATGAGATCACGAGAAACGTCGATGCGCGACTCATCATTTTCCTCAATTTCATCGGCCTCGCGGTGACCTTTGTGTGGCTCGGCCACTACGACAAGAGCGCCTCTTTCGATAGTGTCACGACGCCGATGTTCTTCTTCGGCTTCTCTCTTGCGATGTTCTTTGCGCCGCTCGCGACGCTCGCCATGACCGGACTCGCCGGCGAACGACTGATCCGCGCGGCGGAGGAGCTCGCGATGCTGCGCACGGTGTTCGGCGCCATGGGCATCACGCTGCTCGGCGTGCTCGTCTTCCGCCGCACGCCCTTCCATCAGCTCGACCTCGCCGATCATTTCGGCGGACGCCGCTTCGCCTCGCTCGACCTGCTCGCCTCGTTCCTGGAGCGTATGCAGGCGATGGGCATGTCGCCGAATGCGGCGCGCAGCCGGGCGGCGCAGCTCATCCGCCAGCAGGCCGGGATCCTGGCGCTCAACGACGCCTTTCTCTTCGGCGCGATGACGTTCATCTTGCTGGCGGGCGTCATCTGGCTCGCCTACCCCAGCTACGCGTCCAAGAAACGCACCCAGACGCTCGCCCGGCTTACGGCCGAGGAGCTGATGGAGCAGCCGTAAGAACCGGCGCAAAAGATCGAACTGCGCCATCAGCTTCAACGCAGCGGTTCGCTTCATTCAGGCCGCGTTTGGCCCACGCCTCGCGTAAAGATTAGCTCTGGATAGGGAACACAGCGCAGCTTCAATCGTTACAGTTTTGAATTTTTCTTTCGAAAGCGCCCGTGGTTAATCGCACATTGATCGTCGTCCCCGCGCCCATGGATGTGTGCATTCTTCCTCCGAGCAGCGCGGATGCTGAAGCGGCGCTTGGCTGCGCGAAACCCCGGGGTCGCCTTCGGTGATCGGCCCGCTCACGCCGCTGGTTCCCCATTTCTTGGCGTTCCACATCTTAACGCTTGCGCTGTGGTGCGCAGGCCTCATCGCCTTGCCGCTGATGCTGTCGCGCCACGACCCGGCGATCAGCCAGGCGGACTATGTGCGAATCCGGCGCTATACGCATTTCGCCTATACGCTTGGAGTAACGCCCGCCGCAGTACTAGCGGTGGCCTCGGGAACAGTGCTGGTTTTTCTGCGCGACGCATTCACGCCATGGATGTTCTTGAAGCTCGTCTTCGTCGGCGCTCTGGTCCTCACCCATGGCTGGGTCGGGCACACGGTCACGTCGATGGAGGAAACCCAGGGTCTTCATCAGCCGCCGCATCCTGTTCTGCAGCCGGTCGCGGCGCTTATCCCGATCCTCGCGATCCTGTTTCTCGTGCTCGACAAGCCTGACTTGAGCGAGCTTCGCTTTCCGCACTGGCTCTCGCAGCCGCAGGGCGGTCAGCTCCCCTTTTTGGCGCCCAGCCGATAGTCGAAGACGAGCTTGCCGCCATGCCATCCGGTCACCGACGCCATGATCACGCAAAAGATCGACAAAAGAAGTCCGTAGGGCAGCACGACGGCTTGGTAGTCGTGCAGCCGATAGCCCCAGTTCACGCCGAGAAGCGCGAGCAGCAATACGGCAAAAATGAAATGCGACCAAGCCGCGGTCCTGGCGCGTATGCCGGCGACAAGCAACAATTCCGCGGTTCCGGACAGCCCCGCCAAGAGGCCGAGCAGAAAGCCGCCGCCCGCCGACCACACGCCGGCGCGCGCCCAGAACGCATCGCCTGTCCACCAGTAAAGGAGATCGGCGCCAAGCAAAGTGAATGTCAGCGCGATCGGGAAGGCGACGGACATTGCGTGGATCGGATGGCCAAGCACCGCCACTCGAGATTCGGTTTCGTAAAATTCTGGAAGCTGTTGGATCGGATCAATGAAGCCTCGCTTCTCACCGTTTCGTTCGTTCGCCACCGGCGTTCCTCCGCGCGTCGTCTCGTCGTTTTAACGCCTCTGGCGGTCGCGGGTTGCGCCGGAGGTCTATCAACAGTTGATCCGGCGGGCCCGGCCGCCGCACGCATAGCGACGCTGTGGTGGACGATGTTGGCGGGGTCAGCGGCGATTTTCACCCTGGTGATGCTCCTGCTGCTGATCGCCTATCGGCGAACCCCTGCCCCTCATCAGAGCGAGCATCGACAGGAGCGCTTCTGGCTGTATGGCCTCGGTCTCGCCTTTCCGCTCGCCACCCTGGCCGCGCTTCTGATCTATGGGCTGGTTGTGGGGGAAACGCTTCTTCCCAAAAGCGGCGACGATGTCGTGACGGTGCGCGCAGAGGCGCGTCAGTGGTCCTGGAGCTTCGGCTACGCCGACGCCGCCGGACTGCGCACGCAGGGCGTTCTGCACATCCCGGCCGGCCGACCCGTCGATGTCGAGATCACCTCGCTCGACGTGGTCCACAGTTTTTGGGCCCCTCGGCTCGCTGGCAAGCTCGACGCCATTCCGGGGCAGGTGAACGTCCTGAGGATCGAAGTCGCGGAGCCGGGAGAATATCAAGGAGTCGACGCGGAATTCAGCGGCCCCGGATACAGCGGCGACGCCTTCACCGTGATCGCGCATGATCCGGCGGGCTGGGGCGCTTTTCTCGGGCGCGCAAAAGAATGAACGCGCTCGCGCGCCATCGCGCCCTCAGTCGCATCTGGTCTTCCCAGCCCGGCTGGAGAGGCGTCATTTCGACCGTCAATCACAGCGATATCGGGAGAATGTTTCTTCTTGTCGCGACGCTCTTCTTTCTGATCGGCGGCGTCCTCGCAATGTTGATCCGAACGCAGCTCGCCACGGCGCGTTCGGCGTTCGTCGCGCCCGCGATCTACGATCAGATCTTCACGATGCATGGAACAGTGATGATGTTCCTCTTCGCGATTCCGCTGTTCGAAGGCGCGGCCGTCTATCTGCTGCCGAAACTGCTGGGCACGCGCGATCTCGCTTTTCCGCGCCTCACGGCCTACGGCTTCTGGTGTTACGTGTTCGGCGGGTTGATGCTGGTCTTCGCCTTGCTGGCAGGCCTTGCGCCAGACAGCGGCTGGTTCATGTATCCGCCCCTGTCTTCGAGCGCGCATTCGCCGGGCGTCAACGCCGACTTCTGGCTCATCGGCGTCACCTTCGTCGAAGTGTCAGCCATCGCCGCGGCCGTCGAGATTTGCGTCTCGATCCTGAAGTTTCGCGCGCCGGGCATGTCGCTCGACCTGATGCCGATCTTCGCCTGGTATGCGCTCGTCACCGCGCTGATGATTCTGATGGGCTTTCCGCCGTTGATCCTCGGCTCGATTCTGCTCGAATTGGAACGCGCCTTCGGCTTTCCCTTTTTCGAATCCGCGCTCGGCGGAAGTCCCCTGCTCTGGCAGCACCTCTTTTGGCTCTTCGGCCATCCCGAGGTCTACATCATCTTCCTGCCCGCCGCCGGCGTCATCTCCACAGTCCTTCCGGTGATGGCGCGCACAACGCTGCTTGGTTATCGCTGGGTGGTGGCGGCCGCCGTCGCGCTTGCCTTCCTGAGCTTCGGGCTCTGGGTGCATCATATGTTCGCGACAGGCATTCCGCATATGGGACTGGCGTTCTTCTCGGCCGCCTCGACGCTCGTCGCGGTTCCCACAGGGATTCAGATTTTCGCCTGGCTTGGCACGCTATGGAAGGGTCAGCCGCGCCTGACGCTGCCGATGCTTTACATCATTGGCTTTTTTTTCACCTTCGTCATTGGCGGCCTGACCGGGGTCATGGTGGCGATCGTGCCGTTTGACTGGCAGGCGCATGACACGGCTTTCATCACCGCTCATCTGCATTATGTGCTGTTTGGCGGATTCGTCTTTCCGATGCTTGCAGGGCTGTATTACTGGCTACCTCAGCTCACCGGCCGCAAGCGTTTCTTTCGAATCGGCGAGATGGCCTTTTGGCTCATTTTTATGGGATTCAACGGCGCCTTTCTGGCGATGCATTGGGTTGGCCTCCTCGGCCAGCGGCGGCGGATCGCCTGGTATCCCGAGAACGCCGGCTGGACCGAGATCAATCTGATGTCCTCGATCAGCGCTTTCGTCATGGCGATCGGCGTCGCAATGGTGGTCTTCGACATTGCGCTGCATGCGCTTCTCGCGATCCGAGGGTCTCGCAATCCTTGGGGCGCCGGGACGCTGGAATGGGCGATGCCGACGCCGCCCGCCGCGTATAACTTCGCCAGCATACCGATTGTCGGCGACCGTGAGCCGCTGGCGCGGGACCCGGAACTCGCGAACAAAATCGCCCGCGGCGAATATTTTCTCGGCGCGCCGCGCGGAGAGTTGCGCGAGACGTTGACCGTCGATGCGGCGGGCGGAAGGCCTGAAGCTCTGGTCATTTTCCCGGGCAATTCGACGCTGCCCATCACGCTCGCGGCGTTCACGGGAGCGGGCTTTCTCGGCGCTTTGATACGAGTCTATTGGGTCATCCCATTGGCCTTGCTGTTCGTCGTCGGACTGTCGCTGCGCTGGGGCTGGTCGCAAAGAGAGGCGACCCACACCGGACTTCAGAATGTCGGTCGCGCGACGCTTCTGCCGCAGGCCATCGAGACTGATCGGTCTCCCGGCTGGTGGGGATCCGCCTTCCTGCTTGGCGCAGACGCCGTTCTCTACGGTTCCCTCTTCTTCGGATATGCCTTTCTTTGGACTGTCGGACCGAACTGGCCGCCGCCGCAATGGCTCTCGCTCTCCGTTCTCGAGCTGGCGCTCGGTCTGATCGGCGCAGCAGTGGAGGTCATCGGCATACTCCTCGCCGGGCGCGCCGTTTCCCGCAGCTCGCCGCCGCCTTCGCTCGGCATTCTCCTCACCCTCGCCGGCGCCGCAATGACAATCGCGGCGCTTGCGATGACGCTAACGCGCGCAGGCCAACTGACGGATTACGCCTATGGCGCGACGATTTTTGTGATGATCGCCTATGCGCTCATTCATGCTGCGATCGCAGCGATCACGATTTGCTCGCTCGCTTACCGAACCTTGCGCGGCGGCGCGGCGCGTCCGCGAACATCCAACGTCAACATTGTGCGCCTCTGGACCGATTATGCGGCCTTCGTCGCCGCGACCAGTCTCATCGCGACGCAATTCTCGAGCTATCTCAGATGAAGGACGTCGTTCGGATCGTCATCGCCATGCTCGTGTGGCTTGCTTTGTTCAGCGCCCTTTATGGGCTGGAAGGCGTCGGTTGCGCGGCAGGATGGCAACACATCCAAGTGACTGGCGCGACGCTCTTCCAAGCCGCCATGACGCTTGCGTTTTTCGTCGCGCTTTTGATTCTCGCCGCCGTTCTCGTCGGGCTGCGCTCGCCGCTCTTTCGCTCCGCCTCACCCTTCGTCGCGCACATCAGCACAATGCTCGCGGTCGCGGCTCTCGTCGCGGGCGCATGGACTCTGTTTCCGGCCTTGGCGCTTTCACATTGCGCATGAGGGCTTCAGGCCGAGCGCGCAGGCGCGGCGCGGCTTTTTACGGAAAACGCTCCAGCGGCTGGTCGGCGCGAACATAGAGCGGATGGCGCGGCGCGCCGCGCTGCGTCCTGCCGAGGCAGGCGAGACGCGCGCCCGATGCGTGAAACACCCTGACCGCCTCGTCGATTTGATCTTGTCGGGCCAGCGCCCCCCATGCGCAGACGATGGGCGCCGACTGAGCGAACGCTTGCGCCGCGAGGCCAACGAGCGTGCGCTGATTCTTCGGGCCGATCGGATCGCGTGCCGACCACAGCGCCTCGGGCAAGGGCGTACGCAGTGCATAAAGATTGGCGACGATGAGTCCGCCCGCGCCTTCGCGCCGCGCGAAGCCGATGCAGCGACGAATTGTCGGATCGTCCTCTTTAGCGTCGGCCGTCGACGGATTGAGCATGACGAAGGGCAAAATCGGCGCATCGCTCCATTTGCGCGTGAGGCTGTAACGATAGGCGCCACACGCGGAGATGACGGCCGCCTTCTCGATCCCGGGAGCCGCGGCGGAAAGGTCAGGCATTGAGTTGGCCTTCGGCCCTCTGTTCCGGCGTCGGCGCTTTCAAATGTAGCGAACGATCTCACGATCGTCACCTGCATCGAAGCCCAACTAATAAACCGGCCGAAACCGGAACATATCCGCAGCACGGCAGTTATTCATTTGTCTTGACCGTGGCAATCGTCACGTAGCGATCTTCATAAGGAGGAATTTTTCATGAGTTCGACCAGCGACAAACTTAAAGGGGCCCTGAATGAAGCGACAGGGTCTGCGAAGCAGGCGGCCGGGAAGGTGATCGACTCTCCCCAACTGGAAGGCGAGGGCGTGTTGCAGGAAATGAAGGGGAAGGGCCAGACGGCGCTCGGCGAGGCCAAGGACGCCGTTGCCGATGCGCTTGATGCCGCGGCGACCAAGGCGAAGGAAGTCGCCAAAAACGCCAAGGACGCCGTTCACAAGGCTACCGAATAAGAGATTCCGCTCGCGAGCCTCCCTCTCCTTACGAGGGGGAGGTTCGCCGTGCGGCGCTTAATGGTGGGCGGCACAGGGATTGAACCTGTGACCCCTCCCGTGTGAAGGGAGTGCTCTCCCGCTGAGCTAGCCGCCCGTCGCCATCGGCGATCGATCCCCCTCGTGTAGGAGAGCCCGGCGCCCTCCGTCAAGATCGGAGATCGCCCTGCCCTCCGCCGAGGCTCAAGCCTCGGCGATGCGCCCCGGCCGCTCACGGCGGGGTCCAATCCTTCGACAGAACGCGGCGCACCATCGGCTCGAATGTCGAGAGCGGCTCGCTTTTATAGGCGGGATCGAACGACACTTCGTCATATTTGGCGCAGAACTCGATCGTCTGCTCATAGGCCGGGTCCGACCTGAATTTGTCGCGGGCGTTCGGATCGAGCCCGAGGTGGGCGGCGTAGAAATAGGTCTGGAACAGGCCGTGCTGCGCCAGCATCCAGTAATTGTTGCGGCTGATGAAGGGCCTCAGGATCGCGGCGATCACCTCGCCATGGTTGAAAGGTCCAAGCGTTTCGCAAGCGTCATGCAGCAGCGCGACGACCACATATTCTTCGTCCTTGCCGTCGCGCAGCGCGCGCGTCGCCGATTGCAGACAATGATCGTAGCGCGTGATGTTATAGGCCGTGTCCTTGCCAAGATCGCGCAGCAGTCCAAAGAGCCGGTCCGGCAGTTCCTTGAGCGTGTGCTCGTGAACCTGTTTGAGGATCTGAAAGTCTTCGTCGGTGCCCTGGTCCATCCGCGTGAAGTGCATTTTCTCCATATTGCGAACCTTTCCCGGAACTTGCGCGGCGCCGGCCTCGACGGCGAAGCGGGGCTCAAAAGATCAAGACGCCTCAATCGCGCGTTGGAACAGCGCCTCTTCCAGCGAAGCGACCGCGTCCCACAGCTCGTCGAAATGCGAAATCACGCGATCGGGCGAAAACGCCGCGACCGGCGTCTCGGTATAGCCGAAATCGACCGCCACCGACGGCGTTCCGGCGGCGCGGGCGGTGTCGATGTCGGTCTTGGAATCCCCGACCATCACCGCGCGCCTTGGGTCGCCGTCCGCCGCCTCGACCGTCAGCCAAAGCGTGCGCGGATCGGGCTTATGCATGGGAAAGCTGCCGCGGCCGCAGATCGCCGCGAAGCGGTCCGCCGCCGAGAGTTTTTGCAACAGCAGCCGCGCCAGTTCTTCAGTCTTATTGGTGCAGACGGCGAGACGAAAGCCGGCCGCCTTGAACCGATCGAGCGCCGCGAGGGCGCCGGGGAACAGCCTGCTTTCGTCGGCGATGTGCGCCTCGTAATAAACCAGGAAGTCGCGCACCAGCCCCTCGGCGCGCGCCGGATCGAGCTGCGCGCCCTGATGGGCGAAGCCGCGCTCGATCAGCGCCCGCGCGCCGGCGCCGACAAGCGGCCGTCCGGCCTCAAGAGCGAGCGGCGTCAGTCCCTCGCGCATGAGCAGAACATTGAGCGTGCCGATGAGATCATAGGCGGTGTCGGCCAATGTGCCGTCGAGATCGAAAACGAGAACGGGAGAGCGGCTAGTCATAGCGCAGGGGGTAGCCGCGCCGCCCCCCGGGATCAAGCGCCATTGATTCGACAGGCGAATTTTGCAGCCTCCGCAGGCGAGGGCTCTGCGTGTAGACTGCGCCGACCGATTCGCGACAGGGAGCGCAAATATGCGTGGAACGCGCCATTTCCATACGCGTCGACGTGCAGCTTTGACGGCCGGCGCGCTTGTCTTCGCCCTTTCCGGGGCGTCGATGGCGACGGCCGGAAATTACGAATTTCTGGCGGCGCCGCAGACGGATCTCAATCGCGTGTTTCGCCTCGACCGCTCCAATGGCGAGGTCGGCGCCTGCCAATACGGCTTGAAGGAAAGCGCCGCGATCGGCGTGACGCTGTGCTATCCGCCGGGCGAAGGCGCGCGCGCCGGCGTTTTCAGCGAATATGCGCTGGTCGCTTCGCGTCATACCGGCGAAGGCGGCGTATTTCGCGTTGATCTGCGTTCCGGCATGATGTCGATCTGCTTCGTGCTGAACGAAACATCGGTGGTCTGCACGCCGCCGGCCAAATGAGCGATCGACCTGGCGAAGCGAATGTCCGTATGAGCGCCTTTTCCGCCGAGGCAATGAAGCGCGCCGCCGCGCGAGCGGCGCTCGAGTCCGTCACGCATGGCATGCGGCTCGGGCTCGGCTCGGGATCGACGGCGGCGCATTTCGTCGATCTTCTCGGCGCCCGCGTCAGGGAGGGGCTGGAGGTCATTTGCGTGCCGACCTCCGAGCGCACTCGCGCTCAGGCCGAAAGCCTCGGAATACCGCTCTCCACCCTCGATGAGACGCCGCAACTCGATCTCACCGTCGACGGCGCCGATGAATTCGACGCGGCGCTTCGCCTGATCAAAGGCGGCGGCGGCGCGCTGCTGCGCGAGAAGATCGTCGCCGCCGCCTCGACGCGCATGTTCGTCATCGCCGACGCGACGAAGGAAGTAAGAACGCTCGGCGCCTTCCCGCTACCCGTCGAAATCGATCGATTCGGCGCGCGCTCCACCATGCTGCATATCGAACGGGTCGCGCGCGGTCTGGGACTCATCGGCCCGCTGACGGTGCGCGAAGCGGAGCCTGGCGAGCGCTTCATCACCGACGGGGGACATTACATCGTCGATTGCGCGTTCGGCGCCATCGACGATCCGGACGCCCTCGCTGCGCGGCTTTCGGCGATTCCCGGAGTCGTGGATCACGGACTGTTCATCGGACTCGCAACGGCGATCTTCATCGCCGGCGCCGAGGGCGTGCGCATCTTGGGAAACATATCGGGCGACCCCTTATGACCTTCGACTATGACCTTATCGTCATCGGCGCCGGATCCGGCGGCGTCCGCGCGGCGCGCGTCGCCGCAAGCCATGGCGCGAAAGTCGCGATCGCCGAGGAATTTCGCGTCGGCGGCACCTGCGTCATTCGCGGCTGCGTTCCCAAAAAACTTTACGTGCTGGCGAGCCGTTTCCACGATGATTTCCAGGACGCAACCGGTTTCGGCTGGCGCGTCGGCGATGTGTCTTTTGACTGGCCGGCGCTTGTCGCCGCGAAGGAAAAGGAGATCACGCGCCTTTCAGACCTTTACGCTGAAACGCTCGCGAGTTCCGGCGTCGAACTCATCCGCGCGCGCGCGACGCTCACCGATCCAAACGGCGTGCGTTTTTCCAACGGCCGCTCCGCCCGCGCCCGCAATATTCTCATCGCCACCGGCGGCGCGCCGGTGCTCGCCCCGCACATTCCGGGCATCGAATTCGGCGTATCTTCAAACGAGATTTTCGATCTGCCGAAGTTTCCGCAACGGCTGCTGATCGTTGGAGCGGGATATATCGCGGTCGAATTCGCAAGCGTCTTCGCGCGACTCGGCGCGAAGGTGCATCTCGCCTATCGCGCCGATCTGCCGCTGCGCGGCTTCGACGACGATCTGCGTTCGCGCCTTTGCGAAGCGCTCAAGACGGCGGGCGTCGCGCACCGGGCCGGCGCCCTGCCGACGCGCATTACAAAAAACGCTGACGTTCTGGAAGTCGAGATGAGCGACGGCGCGCCGCTCGAGGTCGACTGCCTGCTCATCGCCACGGGGCGCAGGCCGATGACGCAGAATCTCGGCCTGGAGGCGGCGGGCGTCGAGCTACGCGAAAACGGCGCCGTCGCCGTCGACGAGCGCTCGCGCTCGAATGTCGAATCCATCTACGCCGTCGGCGACGTCACCGATCGGATCAATCTGACGCCTGTCGCCATTCGCGAGGGACAAGCCTTCGCCGACAGCGTCTTCGGCGCGACGCCGACGACGGTCGATTACGCACATACGCCAAGCGCCGTCTTCACCACGCCCGAAATCGGAACGGTTGGACTGACCGAGGCCGAGGCGCTCGCGCAGCATGGCGCGATCGATATTTATGAGACGCAGTTTCGTCCCATGCGCGCGACCCTCTCCGGACGCGGCGAACGCGTTTATATGAAGCTGATCATCCACGGCTCGAACGGACGCGTGCTTGGCGCGCATATTTTGGGTCCCGAGGCGGGGGAGATGGCGCAGCTCATCGCCGTCGCCTTGCGGATGGGCGCGACGAAGAGCGATTTCGACGCGACGATGGCCGTGCATCCGACGATGGCGGAAGAACTCGTGACAATGCGCGCGCCGTCACGGCTGCTCAGGCCGCAGGCTTAAGCTTCAATCCGCTGGCGCGGCGGCTGCGCCGCAACAGGCTGCTGCTCCGGAACGGGCTGCGCCGCCGGAGCGGCGGGCGCCGGGGCCCATCTGTCGACAAAGGCGCGAAGCTTGCGCCGCGCCGCACCCGTCTTCGCCTCGGTCACCCGAGAGAAGAAATAGCCGGCGACGATGGCGACCCCCATCACCGAGAAGGCCACAGCATAATTCTGCGGGGTGGCGAGCTGCGTCGCCCAGTCATTCCCCAATGTCCCGCCGACCGCCGCGCGCGCGAAGATCAGGATCGGCATATGGATGCTGTAAAGCGAGAAGGAAAAATCGGCGAGCGTCTTGTGGAATTTGAAACGAAGCAGCGAGAAACCCTCGGACGGCCCATAGCGGAAGGCGATCAGCACGATGACGAAAAGGGCGGAGCCGAGGAGGTCCGCTGCGTCGGCCGCCCAGGGATGTTCCTCGACAAGATGCCCGCGTACGACCAAGCGGATAATCACGACGACGGCGGCGTAAAGGAGCAGCGCCGCCCAGCGCGAGCTGATGATCGGCCGGGGAATCAGCGTGGCGAAGGCGCCGCCGGCCCAGAGAATATAGCCGAATTTGAACCAGCTCGGCGGCGTGGAAATCGCGGCGAAGAGCGCCGCGCCGAGCGCGAATCCCAACAGGCGCAGCGCCAGCGGATAATTGCGCGCGAAGGGCAGCAGCAGCAGCGGGAAGGTGACATAGTACCAGAACTCGCAGGCGAGCGACCATAGCGGCCCGTTGGTGCCGAAATAGTCGAAGCCGATGCCTTGAAGATTGAGAAAGCTTGTAAGGAACAGAAGCGCCGAAAAATGGCCCTTGAACAGGGGCCAGCCATAGACGCCGCTGCTGGCGAAGAGCCATCCGCCGAGCGAATCGAGGACGAGCGTGAGCACGACGGCGGGCCCGACCACGAGATAGATTCGCGAGACGCGATGGATGAAATATTCGCGCAGAAAGTCCTGGTTCTTGCGCAGATGCGCCAGCACCGCGCCGCCGACGAGATAGCCCGACATCACGAAGAAGGCGAGAACCGCCTGATGGCCGAGTTCGAAGGCGGCGTAGAACCACCAGACATAGGCGAGCGGCGCGTGCGGCGCGCTCATGATGTCGGCGTTGTTGATGAAGAGGTTGGACGTATGGACGGCCAGCACCACGAGCGCGCCGAGCCAGCGGCTCGCCTCGATGAACTGCGATAGAATGAACGGCATCGCCCCGGTTCGCCCCCTCGCTCTCGGCTGCGCTCGCGCCCCGGCTTTATAGCGGGTCTCCCCGGGCTTCGCCAAATCGCCGCCGCCAAGCGGAGGGTCGCTTTGGAGGCGAGAATCCTCTATAAGCGCCGCTGGCGTCGCTGCGAGAACGACCCCAGCGCCTATCGGGCCTGATTTTGCGGAGTTTTGCGAAGTGGAACGTTGGTCGCCGGGCAGTTGGAGGAATCTACCGATCGAGCAGACGCCGGTCTATCAGGACCAGGCGGCGCTCGCCGACGTGGAGCGCCAGCTCGCCGGGTTCCCGCCGCTCGTTTTCGCCGGTGAAGCCCGCAATCTGAAGCGCCACTTGGCCGAGGTCGCCGCCGGCAAGGCTTTCCTGCTGCAGGGCGGGGACTGCGCCGAGAGCTTCTCTGAACATTCGGCGGACAATATCCGCGACTTTTTCCGCGTCTTTCTGCAAATGGCCGTGGTGCTGACCTATGCCGCCGCCTCGCCGGTGGTGAAGGTCGGACGCATCGCCGGCCAGTTCGCCAAGCCGCGCTCCTCGCCGCTCGAAAAGCAGGGCGGCCTCGAGCTGCCGAGCTATCGCGGCGACATCATCAACGACCTCGCGTTCAACCCGCAGGCGCGCGAACCTGATCCGCAGCGCCAGCTGCTCGCCTATCGGCAATCCGCGGCGACGCTGAACCTCATCCGCGCCTTTGCGGCGGGCGGCTTCGCCAATCTCGAAAACGTCCACCGCTGGATGCTCGGCTTCGTCAAAAGCAGCCCGCAGTCCGAGCGCTACCAGAAGCTCGCCGATCAGATCACCGAGACCTTAAGCTTCATGCGCGCGATCGGTCTCGATCCGGAGCATCATCCGGAGTTGCGCGGCACCGACTTCTACACTTCGCATGAGGCGCTGCTGCTCTGCTACGAACAGGCGCTAACCCGCATCGACTCGACGACGGGCGACTATTACGCGACCTCCGGCCATATGCTGTGGGTCGGCGACCGCACGCGTCAGGAAGACGGCGCCCATATCGAATTCGTGCGCGGCGTCAAGAATCCGCTCGGGCTGAAATGCGGTCCGAGCCTGAAGCCCGACGCGCTGCTGCGCCTCATCGACGCGCTCGATCCCGAGAACGAGCCCGGCAGGCTCACGCTGATCTGCCGTTTCGGCGCGGACAAGATCGAGGACGCGTTGCCTGCGCTGGTGCGGGCGGTGTCGCGTGAAGGCCGCAACATCGTCTGGTCCTGCGATCCGATGCATGGCAACACGGTCAGCGCCGGAGGCTACAAGACACGGCCGTTCGATCGGATCATGTCGGAAATTCGCAACTTCTTCGCCGTGCATCAAGCGGAAGGCTCCTACGCCGGCGGCATCCATCTCGAGATGACCGGCAAGGACGTCACCGAATGCATGGGCGGCGCGCGGGCGATTTCCGAGAACGATCTGCGCGACCGCTACCACACCTATTGCGATCCGCGCCTCAACGCCGAACAGGCGATCGAAGTCGCGTTCTTGGTGGCCGAGCTCTTGAAGGCGGAACGCGTCGCCCGCGGCGTACGGGAGCAGCACGCGGCGGAGTGAGGCAAGACGGCGCGGGCTGGCTAGCCCGTCGTCTCCTCCGCCTCGCGCACCGTCATCTCGGCCCCGTGCCAGACGAAATCGTCGTAAAGCAGCGCGTCGATGAACATCACCGGCAACATCAGGTCGCGTACCATCAGAGCGAAAGGCGTGCGCCAGTCGAGCGGGAAGCCGCAGACGCGCGCCAGCCAGATCTCGCCGCCGTGCAGCGAAAAGACGATGAGCGTCGTGACCAGCGCCACCGTCGAAATCCCGCCGTCGAGCTGAACGGCGGCGTAGGCGCCGAGCACGATCGCCGCAAAACTGCCGTTCATGAATTCCGGGGCGTAATGAGCGGGAAAGGTCGCGCGCCGCAGCCGCGCCCAGCGCACGTGTCGTGAATAGACTTCACGGGCGGTGCGTTGGCCGAGCGGCTGCTCGAAGGGCATGTCGACGAGGCGCACATCCATGCCTTGAGCGCGGATGACTTTGGTCGAGGCGGCGTCCTCGGCGATTTCGCCCGCCAGCGCGCGAATGCCGCCCGCGCTGTCGAGCACGTCGCGCCGCCACATCATATTCTTGCCCTGCGCGAAGGCGGCCCCGATCGCCTCGGCACCATATTGCCAGCGCGCCTGAAACGTATTGAGGATCGCGCATTCGACCATCGCCCAGAAGCCTTTCGGACGCGAACCGATCGGCATCGACACGCTCATCGCCGTATTGTCGCGGAACGCGGCAAGCATGGTCTGTATATAGTCGCGCGGCGGCAGCGCGTTGGAATCGGCGAGGATCACATGATGATGCCGCGCCGCGTCCCACCCCTTGACGCAATTATTGAGCTTGGGATTGGCGCTGACATAATCGTCGCCGACGAGCAGTCGCGCCTCGCGCTCGGGATGCGCCGCGATCAGCCGCTCGACCAGCGAAATGACCGGATCGCTCGGCGATTGCACGCAGAATATGATCTCATAATCGGGATAGTCGAGATCGAAGGTCGCGCCGAGCGTCTCCTCGCTGAAAGGCTCCAGCCCGCGCAAGGGCCGCACGATGCTGACCGGCGGCGCATTGTCCGGCGGCGGCAGCGTTCGCTCCCGCGCCCGACATTTTCGGGACATCAGCGCCATGCTTGTGAAATTGAGGATAAGGATGACGGCGCACCAGCCGGCGCAGATATAGGCCAGGATCATGAACGGCGCTTTTTCTTAAGAGTCGTAACGCAGAGAATCGCAGCGGCGGACGCCGGCCGAGTGGCTCGGCTTCCGGCGCGCAACGCCGGGGCGCGGCCATTTCGAAATTCCGCCTGACAAAGACGCCGGGTCTTGGCAAAAGGATGGTGGCGCGAGAATCTTCTCCCGACGCGCGGCTGTTGAAAATTCCCGCTGAAAACCCTGCTGCTGTATCCCTTGTTGAAACTCCTGACGAAGCTTCCTCATGACCTCTCCGATCGTTCGTTTCGCGCCCTCGCCGACCGGCCGCATTCACATCGGCAACGCGCGCGTCGCGCTGTTCAATTTTCTGTTCGCCGCCGCCAACCTTGGACGATTCGCGCTACGGTTCGATGACACTGATTTTGCCAGATCCAGCGAGGAATTCGCGCGTGGAATCGAGATTGATCTCGCCTGGCTGGGCATCGTTCCGCATGAGGTTTTCCGCCAGTCGGAACGCGTCGCGCTCTATGAGGACGCCGCCGATCGCCTGCGGCGATCCGGCCGCCTCTACCCTTGCTATGAAACCCAGGAAGAGTTGGACAAGCGCCGCAAGATGCAGCAGGCGCGCGGGCTGCCCCCCGTTTACGATCGTGCGGCGCTGCGCCTGAGCGCGTCTGATCGCGCCACGCTCGAAGCCGAGGGCCGACAGCCGCACTGGCGATTCATGCTCGAGCCGGGCGTCGCCGAATGGAATGATCTTGTGCGCGGTCCGGCGCATATCGACTGTTCGGCCCTGTCGGACCCGGTCCTGATCCGCGAGGACGGCAGTTTTCTTTACACGCTGCCCTCGGTCGTCGACGACATCGACATGCGGATCACCCATGTTATTCGCGGCGAAGACCACGTCACCAATACGGCCGTGCAGTTGCAGCTCATGCGAGCGCTCGCGCCTCATGCGCCGGCGCCGATTTTCGCGCATCACAATCTTCTCATCGGCGCGGGCGGCGAGGCTCTGTCAAAGCGAACCGGATCGCTCTCCATCGCCTCGCTGCGCGAAGACGGCTACGAGCCCCTCGCCGTCGCCGCGCTCGCGACGCTGACCGGCTCCTCCGACAATGTCCACGCCGTGCGCTCGCTCGGGGAGCTCGCGCAGAGCTTCAACCTGTCGCATGTCTCGCGCAATCCGGCGCGTTTTGACCCCGCCGATCTTGAGACTCTGACGCATCGGACTCTCGCGCTCTACGAATATGATGACGTGCGCGAGCGGCTCGAAGCCTTGACGATCGTCGGCCGCAAGGCGGAGCCCTTATGGCGCGCGGCGCGCGGCAATCTTGCGCGTTTCGACGATATTCTGACATGGTGGCGCGTCGTGGACGGGGAGATCGAGCCGATCCGCGAGGACGAATCATTCCTGATAGACGCGGCGCAGCTTTTGCCGTCGGAGCCTTGGGACGAGACCACATGGGCGGCCTGGACAAGCGACATCAAGACGGCGACCGGCCGGAAGGGCAAGGCGCTCTTTCATCCGCTGCGCCTGGCGCTGACCGGCGCCGAGAGCGGGCCGGAGTTCGCCGCGCTGCTGCCGCTCATCGGCCACGCCAAGGCGCTCGCGCGACTTGTCGGCGCCCACGAATGAAAGCGAAGCGCTCGTGACCTATCTGGCGAGCATCCACGAGATCATCAACTTCGCGGGTCTGGCGCTCGACGTCGTCGGCGTGCTGATCATCGTCACAGGCGCGGTTCTGTCGACGCTCGCTTTTCTGACGCCCTGGAGAGCGCATCCCCTCACCTATCGCGGCTACCGAAAGAATGTCGGCCGCTCGATCCTGCTCGGGCTGGAGTTCCTCGTCGGCGGCGACATCATCCGGACCGTCTCCGTCGAACATCCAAGCCTCGAAAACGTCTTCGTGCTCGGCCTGATCGTGATGATCCGCACGGCGATGAGCTTTACGATGGAGGCGGAGCTCGAAGGCCGCTGGCCGTGGCAGGGCCGAAGTCTGGAGACGGCGGCGCCAAGCGAAGACGAATCGGCGCCGTCATAGGATGAAGTCGGACCTTGCTCACGCCGGCAGCACCGAAACGCCGAACAGCCAGGGGTGCAGATAGAGCACGATGAGGAACAGCGCCGTTCCGACGCCCAGCGCGATCGCGTCGCCGCGCGTGAATTGCGAAATCCGCGGCGCGCCCCCGTCCCCGCGCTTCTTCACCGCGATGCGGTCGAAGACGCCCCAGGCGAGAAAAGACCCGAACAGGATCATGCCGCCGAGATCGCCATTGACGAGAAGATGCGCGAGCGCCCAGCTCTTTATCGCGACGAGCGTCGGATGGCGCAGCGCGCCGCGAATGCGGCCTGGCGGCGCGCGACGGCTCACGATCGCGACGAAAGCGAACCAGACGAGCGGCATGGCGACATGGCGCCCCCATGACGGCGGCGTCCAGACATAAATCAGGCCCTCGGCGCGATAACGAATGAAGCCATAGACGATGAGCCCGAGACCGATGGCGGCGACGATCCCGTAGGCGGCCTTATAGGTTTGAAGGCCGTAGCGCTCGATCAGGCTGGCGCGCGTCTCACGAAACGCCGTAAGCGTATGGACCCCGAGAAAAATCACGATTCCGAGAATGAGAATAAGCATGGCCTCTCCGCCTTCCACATCAATTCGCGTCTAAAAGCACCGCACCTGCGCCTCGGCCTGGGCGCGGCGCAACTCTTGAAGCATATCGCGGGCCGCATCCGTATTGCGCATCAGCGCGCCGACCTGCCCCGCCTGCTGATTGACGCTCGCGACGGTCTCGGCTGTGACATACCGCTCATAAGGCAGAATGGTCGCGATGACGTCTATGGAGCAAGAGCACTGGTCCAAGGAGAGGCGCGTATCGCCGTTCGCCTTCATGCAGCCGAAGACGTAATCGGCGCGCGCGGAGGTCGGATAGTCGTTGATATCCGCCGCCCGCGCCCAAGCGGCCGGAAGCGGAAGCAACGCGACAATGAGGAATTTCGATACCGGGCGCATCTTTTTCGTTCCTGCCGGGTTCTTTCCTTGGACAGCCTATCGCATGCGCGTGGGCGACGCACCGAACCGCTATTCGACGAAGGGATGACGCGCAAGCTGAGTTTCAGAGCAGCGTCGTCCAGACTTTGAACAGGGAGGACGGCATGTCGAAGCCGCTTAGTCCTTTTTGGTTGCTGATGTTGGCGGCGCTCGTCTGCGCGCCTCTATCGCTCGCTTTCGCTCATGACGAGATGCAGCGCCAGCAGAACGCCTGCATGCTGAAAATCGGCCCGGATTTCATGTATTTCTCCGGCTATCAGCCTACGGCGTCGCGCAACAGGTTCTGCGAGGACATTCCCACGATTGGCCCGACGATTTTCGTCCTCGATTATGCTCAGGACGAGATGCGGGAGATGTCGACGGACTTTCGCATCATCCGCGACATCGGCGACAAGGAGCCGCAGGAGCGCCTCGACGCCGTCACGGTGGCCTATCTGCCGCCAAAGGTCTATCCGGCCGGCACGCTGAACTTTGAACATGTCTTCAACGAGACCGGCCAATTCATGGGGATCGTCACGGTCGACGGTCCAAACGGCGAGCATTGGGTGTCGCGGTTCCCCTTCACCGTCGGCGGCCGGCCGCTGTTCGCACGGACGCCTTACTTTCTTTTTGCGGCCGCCGGCGTTCTGGCTCTCGTGCTTTTCGTTTGGGGAAAGGATGACCAGAGCGCGCGCCGCGCTTAGAGTGCTTATCGATCACATGAAATCATGTGATCGATAAGGAATCGCTCAAAATCAAAATGTTGAGCAGGTTCTCATCGAAAAAGTCTGTCAACTTTTTCGGAACCTGCCCTAGGCGGAAGACGGCGCGGCGTCATGTGGCCGTCAATTTGGACGCGCATAGATTGCGCCGAGCCTTCCGAGCGTGCTGCGTATCTGGAAGGCTCAAACGCCGGGCCGGAGGTACGTCCGGCGTTTTTTATTTTGGAGAGCCAACGGTCGCCGGGAGGGGCCAGAATTTCAAAAAAACTATGTGATTTTGAAGACTTAACCATATACGCCTCTTGCCGAAGCCGCGCCGTCTTGCCATCATCGCGGCGGGCTGGGGGCTGCCATGGGCGAGTTGGTGAAGCGATTTTCAGGATTCAGTTACAGCGCACAGGGCGGACTGCAGCGCGACGGCAAGCGCATTCATCTGGGCCCGCAGGCGCGTCAACTTCTTGAAATGCTTCTGGAGTCGCCTGGCGTCCTGATCACCAAGGGCGAAATTGCCGCGCGGCTGTGGCCGGATCGCGCCGCGTCCGACGATTCCATCGACCGCTGCGCCTATCTTTTGCGGAAGCCGCTGCGCGACGCTGGCGGCGAAGAGCTGATCGCCACCGCCTATGGCCGGGGGCTGTCGCTGCGCGGGACGGTCGAGACCATCGACGAACGCGCCGCGCAAACGCTCCGTCTCGCCCCGTTGAGCGAACCGCATATTCTCGATCTCTGGCAGACCGCCTACGAGCTTGCCGGCGACCGCACGCGGGAGGGCTTCGCGCGCGCGCAGGAAGCGATCGCATCCGCCGCCCAGATCGAACCCGGCAACCCGGCGGTCTGGGCTCTCGCCGCCGACATCGCCGCCGGCCGAGTCGTACGCGGGTTTCTTCGTCCCGCCCAGGCGGCGGGGATGATCGAGGACTTCGCTGGCCGGGCGCTCGGCATCCTGCGCGATCATACGCCGGCGCTGGCCGTTCTCGGCTGGGCTCGCGGCGCGCTCAGGGGCAAGATCGCCGAGGGCCTCGCCCTCCTCGATCAGGCCGTCGCCGTTGATCCTCTCTACGGCAAAGCGCGCGTCTACCGCTGTTGGCTGCTTGCGGCGGCCGATCGTCTCGACGACGGCATCGCCGATTGCGAAGAGGGCCTCGTCAACTCGCCACATGATCAGGCGCTGCTGTCGTTGCATGCATGGCTCATTCTCTGCGCCGGCGACCTCGAGCGGGCGCGCCGCTATGCGCGCGACGGGCTCGAGCTGAGGCCCGACGCCGCCACTCTGCATCTCGTGATGTCCATCGCCTACAGCCTTCAGGGCGTTCACGAACAGGCGGTGAGCGCGGCGCGCCGCGCCGTCGCCTCGAGCCCAGACGATCCCTTACAATTGACCGTGCTCGCCTATGCGCTCGCCCGCGCCGGACGCGCCGAGGAAACGCATGCGCTCATAGACAGGCTCGTCCAAGACGCCGAGCTCTACGCGCCGCCCTGCTTTCTCGGCGCGGCGTTTTTTGCTCTGGGCAAGCGCGCCGAGGCCCTCGAAGCGATTCGACGCGGCCTTTCCGAAGGCTGTCCCTGGAGCTCCTTCGCACGCGTCGATCCGCGCTTCGTCGCATTGCGCGGCGCCATCGACGGATTCGGCCATCCGCAGCAGGCCGAGGCGCGCACCGCCGGTTGAAATTGCCCGCCTCAGCGCTTATTGGCGCTGCACAGCATTCTTCCGGAAGGTGAAAATGATCGGCCGTCTGAACCATGTCGCTATCGCTGTCGATAGCGTCGAAAAGGCTTCCGCCATCTACCGCGACGCCCTGGGGGCGAAGGTTTCGGCGCCAGAACGCCTCGCGGAGCACGGCGTAACGGTCGTTTTCGTCGAATTGCCCAACACCAAGATCGAACTGCTCGAACCTTACGGCGAAAACTCGCCGATCGCGGGCTTCGTCGCGAAAAATCCAGCGGGCGGCATCCACCACATCTGCTATGAGGTTGAAGACATTATCGGGGCGCGCGAGCAGCTTAAGGCCTCGGGCGCGCGCGTGTTGGGCGATGGAGAGCCAAGGATCGGCGCGCATGGCAAGCCCGTGCTGTTTCTGCATCCCAAGGACTTCTGCGGCTCCTTGATCGAACTCGAGCAGGCTTAGGCGCATGCCCTTTTCCCTGCCGCTGGCGGCGGCGATCTACCTGACGATCTGGTGGATCGTGCTGTTCGCCGTGCTGCCGCTCGGCATTCGCTCTTCCGAAGAGGCCGAAGAAGATCTTCCCGAGGGCGCCGACCCCGGCGCTCCCGCCTCGCCAGATCTCTTAAAAAAAGCGGGGATCACGACGGTGGTCTCGGCCGTCCTCTTCGGCCTGCTGGTGCTTTTCGCCAAGCTCACGGCGTGAGCGGGCGGGGTCGCCCGCCGGGGGTTGACCGGCCCGCCGCCCGCCGGTAGTTGATCGCCAAGCGCGGGACAGACGACCCGCACGGCCGAACGGACCGACCCGCTCAGTCGACTTCGGCGGCGCCGCCCGCCGCCTCTGGAGCGAGCGCGTAGCTCAGTCGGTAGAGCACCTGACTTTTAATCAGGGGGTCGTGGGTTCGAGCCCCACCGCGCTCACCAAATAAATCCAATAATTGCTGTTATCGATCGGTTTAAAAAAGAGGTTTGGCGCCAAATGGTGACCACCAGTCAGAGCGCGCTCATGATTTATCCATTCTCCCCGCACGAATGCGCGGGAACTTCATTTTTCGCGGCTCTGACCACGCCGCATAGCTTGAACGGTCTGTAGCTTCGATCGGCATCGGACAATGTCACTGCTTCAGGGTTCGAATCCCCTTGGGCGCGCCATTTGCGGCCGACGAGAACGTCATGGAGACACCCATGCGCATCGCCCAGACTCGCACGCGCAAAAAGCGAATAGGAATCCCTCCGAGGACTCAATTGTCAGATTTTATCTACTAGGCAAGTTAAATTTGTTAGAAACCATTTGAGGCGAGTAAATTCATAGGAAACGAAGCAATGTAGGGGGATATCAATGGGTTATATTTTAGGACTTTCATTTGATTTCCATGACTCTGCGGCCGCGCTGATCAAGGACGGCGTCGTTGTCGCAGCCGGGATCGAGGAGCGATTCTCACGAAAAAAGCACGATTCGAGCTTTCCTCGTCATGCAGTCGAGTTTTGCATGCAATCTGCCGGGATTTCGTCGTCCTCACTCCAGGCGATCGCTTATTATGAAGTCCCGATGCTTAAGTTCGATCGGATCTTGTGGTGTTCCGAGCAGGCTCAGGGACGCAACCCCGAGTATTTGGACAAGACCATATCGTCGTGGCTCCGATACCGAAAATTCGAAGTTATTGATCGGATATCGGAGGAGCTCGGAGTAGGCCGGGACAAGATTTCGTACGTAGATCATCACCTATCTCACATGAGCGCAGCGTTTTATTGTTCCGGTTTTGACGCGGCGACAATCGTCACCATGGATGGCGTCGGAGAGTACGAAACAACGTCTTGGGGGATAGGAAACGGAACCGAGATACGAAAACTTGGATCGGTTTCTCTGCCAAATTCGATAGGGCTCTTTTACAGCGCCTTGACAGCCTTCTTGGGTTTCGAAGTTAACGAAGGCGAGTACAAGGTGATGGGCATGGGGGCGTTTGGAGAGCCTATTTATTACGACCTTCTAAGGCCGATGTTTCGGCTCGAGGAAGGAGGAGGATTTTCAATCGATCCGATGTATTTCGAGTTTCTGACGCCTAAGGATCTTCCATATACCGATGCGCTTGTCGAATTGCTGGGGCGGCCTCGAGACCCACAACAAAATTTCGCGACTGTCGCTGATGATTTGCCGTCGGGAATCGCCGTGCATGAGGCGGACGCAATTTTGGAGACCAGCAAGCGTTATGCGGACATTGCCGCCAGTGTTCAGAAGGTTACAGAAGAAGTCATTTTTCACGTCGTGGACTCGGCGGTTCAAGCAACAGGCATCAAGGAAGTATGTTTAGCTGGCGGCGTAGCGCTCAATTCTCTCGCAAACGGTCGATTGATACGCGAAAGGGGCTATTCCCTCTATGTGCATCCGGCTGCGGGGGACTCCGGCAGCGCGGTCGGCGCGGCCCTGTGGCGTCATTATCAGGAGGCGGGAACGCAGCGGTCCGCCCCCCTCACCTCGGCTTATCTGGGCTCAGATTGTCCTTCGGACGAAGACATCGATCGCGCCATCGCAGATTCTGGCTTTCAATGTTGCGGGATATTTGCACACGATCAACTTCCTTTAGAGATTGCGCGACTGTTGGCCGAAGGCAACGTCGTTGGGTGGTTCCAGGGCAACGCCGAATGGGGTCCACGCGCGCTGGGGAATCGCAGCATCCTTGCGGACCCGACAAGAGCGGACATGAAAAAAATCGTCAACGAGCGTATTAAGTTCAGGGAGCCGTTCCGCCCCTTCGCGCCCGCCGTACTCCTCGAAGAGGTTCACAACTACTTTGAATGCCCCGCGATTCGAGACCGCACGAGCCCAGAATATTTCATGTTGGCGGTTCATCACGTGCTTCCGTCCGCTCGATCCAAGGTCCCGGCGATTACGCACGCGGATGGAACCGGACGGTTGCAGGTAGTTGACGCCGCGTCCAATCCGGCTTTCTACAGCTTGCTCAAAGCATTTAGTGAGCTAAGAGGAGTGGCAGTATTAATGAACACGTCTTTCAATCTGAAGGGCGAACCCATCGTCGATACTCCGAGCGACGCGCTGCGTACATTTTCATACAGTGGCTTGGACTATCTGGTTATCGGTTCCCGTGTCGTATCGAAGGATTTTGTTATATGACTCGGCTGGATACGGAGGCTCGAACCGCCGTTATCTTCGACCCACCGGCGGACATAGCGATCCCGCATTCCAGGCAAGTGGCCGAGGGATTCCGATTTCACACCGCGAATGTCAAATATCTGAGTGTGATTGCGCCAAGCGAGGCGCGGCGCTGGATTGAAACTTATCTGCCGGATGTGTCCGCACAAGACCCGAGCGTACTGAAGTCTGATGAATTTGACGCGATTGTGTTCACGATTCCTCGCAATGAGACAAAATTCTACGTTCCACCGTTCGTAACTCAGTCGTCAAACGCATCATCGAAGTGGAAATGGCCTTTTTTACGCTCCCGAAGCGTAGCTTCTCCTCAAGGGTCCTCGCTTCGCTTCTATCTTATAGACTGGAATGGGCGGTTATCGCCGCTTGCGCGCGAATATGACGATCGAGACGCACTGAATATGGACGCTCATATTTTCAACAGGCTCTCTAAACCCGAAGCATGGGGCTTCTATTACTTCCCTTATGGCTACTTGTTTCGATATCCGGGGATGGGGCCCCTAAATCAATTCGGGTTCCGCGTGCCCGACGACCTTTCAAACCTCAAGAATCGCGACGCCAATCATAAGTTGGTCCTATGCTATGGCGGATCTACCGGATTCAGCATGTATACGCTTCCTCATCAAATGTATCCTGCCGTCATCGAATGTGCGTTGAATAAGAAGGCTTTGGAAGCAGGGGCGGACGTTAAGTTCACGGTTTTGAATTTCGGTCAGCATGGTCATGTCGTGATGAATTCAATCCTTACATATATGCTTTTCAATTATCACCTGAAGCCTGATTTCGTAGTCGGGCATGATGGATGGAACGATATCCTTTATGGAATGGTGCAAGATCCTCGCCTTCTCAAGGACGGCAATGTCGCGTATCAGAATAATCTTGAGGGCTGGTCGCAGATCCTTCACGGAACGTCACAATTGCAGCAAACTCAGGCGGAAACACCCTTCCGAGCGATGTGCGCGGCGCCAGCGGTTCTGGGACAGTATTTTTCTCGAAAGCGTCAGTTGGAGTCGATGGTTGAAGCGAATGGGGGCAAATTCATTTGGGGATTGCAGCCGAATTGGGCGGGAAAAGGCAGGTTGCATCCGCTGGAATCGGCAAACGTAGAAGCCTTCAAGACCCACACGCCTTTCACCGAAGTGACTCGGATGGCGCTGCCATTATTTGAGAGAGCATCTCTTCAGTTGGAAAGGTTGGATGTTGTAAAAGTTGACCTTTACAAAGAATTCCGGACGTATGGGGAAGATGATTATCTTTTTGTCGATACAGTTCATCTCAGCCCTGATGGTGATGAGATCGTAGGTAAAGCCTACGCAAATGTCATCGCGGGATTGTGTGGCCTAAACTAGAAAGGCTTCTATAATGAACGGAACAGCGATCTCTCAGATCAAAGCGGAGGAAGAGGAACGAATCCGCCGCCTAATTGATGAGGCGACACGTTTGCAACTCTCTCGAACAACGGAATACCTTCGTGGCCATCGGCGAGATTTGGTGGACATCGCGGTTCGCGAACGTACAACGCCCGAGCCGTCGAAATTGCCGTCACCATTTGTATACGCGATGCAATGATGGCCCAGCGTCATTTCAGGCCATGGCCTTTTCGGGCGTGTTCTTGATGTAGTCGAAGGGCAGGAAGTCGTCGATGCGGCTCACGGCGTGGCGTGATTGTTAGGTTTTGCGAAATCGCTTATGCCGCGTTTTCGTCCCTCTCATGCGCACAGGCCAAAATTTTCGACGTCTCCAAATTCACAGCGATATTTCAATCACATATGTGTTCGCATCTTTGTCCTGACCGGCGCGCCGCTCCGGACAGAACTGCGAACACATATGTGATTGAAATACAGACATAAGGTTGGAAAAGCACTGAGGCTATGCCAGCAAGCGTCGCGCTTACGCGTTCACAAAGGTTGGCAGGCTTAAGGGACAACAAAAAGGCCAAGACGGTTGATTGGTTGTTGGAGTGAGGGTAACTCGCGAAAGGAGCCGCCGTGCGCACCCTTGGGATCTATGGAGACAACTTACCCATCCATCTGCCTAAGATTACCGAATCTGCTGAGAAATGCTCTTAGGGATTTAATCAAGCGATTTTGGGCTGACTGCGCCAATCAAGCATTGATCGCTTGCCAAGCGCCAGTCCAATGAGCAATTTGGCAAGCACGTATAGGAAAATGCGCCGTAACTATATTAAATTGGCCCATCGATAGGCGCCGTCCGCGACACTGGAGGAGAAAAAATGCAGGTTGTCATACTTGCGGGCGGCATGGGGACACGAATTTCCGAGGAATCTTATCTCCGCCCGAAGCCGATGATCGAGATCGGCGGTCGCCCAATATTATGGCATATTATGAAAATCTATCACGCTCATGGCGTGAACAACTTCGTCGTCTGCCTCGGCTATAAGGGCTATATGATCAAGGAGTATTTCAGCAATTATTTCATGCATAACGCCGACATAACCGTCGACGGCGAAACCGGACAGGTGGAATTTCATAGTCGTAAAAGCGAATCCTGGAAGATCACGCTGGTCGACACCGGCGAATCGTCGATGACCGGCGGACGGCTCAAAAGAGTCCGCAGCTACCTCAAGGAGGGACAGCCTTTCTGCTTCACCTACGGCGACGGCGTGGCCGACGTGGATGTCGGCGCGCTGATCAAGTTTCATCGCGCGCACGGGCGCAAAGCCACCCTCACCGCTGTGACGCCGCCCGGCCGTTATGGAGCCTTGTTTCTCGAAGGCGACGCCGTCACCAAATTCATCGAAAAGCCGCCCGGCGACCAGAGCTTCATCAATGGCGGATTTTTCGTTCTGGATCCTTCCGTAATCGACTATATCGACGGCGACGCGACGCCCTGGGAGGAAAGGCCGTTGGAGCGTCTGGCGGCGGAAGGAGAATTACGAGCATATAAGCATGAGGGATTTTGGCAGCCGATGGACACGCTGCGCGACAAGAATCGGCTCGAATCTTTGTGGGATAGCGGTCACGCGCCATGGAAGGTGTGGAGTTGAAGAGCCGAATGTGACCGGCGGGCGCGAGGAAATATGAAGCTGGACTGGCGGGAATAAAGCGTGGACAAATGGAAGACCTTAGCCGGCCGGCGCGTTCTTTTGACCGGCCATACCGGTTTCAAGGGCGCTTGGCTTGCCCTCTGGCTTGATCGACTGGGCGCCGAAGTCTACGGTTTTGCGCTGCCGCCTGAAGGCGATGCAAGTCTTTACGAGATGGCGCAGGTCGGCAAGCGTCTGAATTCGACTTTCGGCGACCTGAATGATCTCGAATCGGTCGAGGCCGCCGTTGCAAAGGCCCGCCCGCAAATCGTTTTACATCTCGCCGCGCAGGCGATCGTGCGCCGGTCGCACGCCGATCCGCTCGGCACGCTTGCGACTAATGTCATGGGCGCCGCGCATCTGCTGCAGGCCCTGCGCAGCGCGCCCGACGTTTCGACTATTCTGGTCGTCACCTCCGACAAAGTCTATGCGAATGACGAGCAAGGCGCCGCCTTCGCGGAAGACGCGCGCCTCGGCGGCAAGGACCCCTACTCGGCGTCCAAGGCTGCGGCCGAACTCGTCACCCGCGCTTACGCGCAGTCCTTTTTCAAAGATGCGAGCGTGAAGATCGTCACCGCGCGGGGCGGCAATGTCATCGGCGGCGGCGACTACGCGGCCGACCGCATCGTTCCCGACATCGTGCGCGCGGCGGCAAAGAACGAGAGGCCGGTGCTGCGCATGCCTCACGCGACGCGGCCCTGGCAGCATGTGCTCGATTGCCTGCATGGCTATTTGACCTATGTCGATGCGCTTGAACGCGGCGAGACCCTTCCCGACACGCTCAATTTCGGGCCCGACCCGACCGCACCGATCACGGTGGGCGAACTCACCGAGGAAATGCTCAAAGCGCTTGGCCGCGATGCGCGCTACGAACATCAGCCGGCGGATTCGCGCGAAATGCATGTTCTGGCGGTCGACTCCTCGCGCGCCCGGGCGCTTCTCGGCTGGCGGGACCGCTTGCCCGGCCGGCTGGCGATCAATTGGACCGCGGACTGGTACCGCGGCGCCTTCGCGGAAAGCGGCCCTCTGGCGACGACGCTCGCGCAGATCGACGCCTTCGAGAAACTTCCTGGATAAGACAATGCAAACGCCAGCCTGCCGCTTCTGCGGCGCACCGCTGAAACATGATTTCGTCGATCTCGGCTCGACGCCGCTCGCCAACTCCTATGTCACGGCGGAAGAGATCGCGCGGGGTCTCGACAGGAGCTTTCCACTCCATGCGCGCGTTTGCGACGCCTGCTTCTTGGTGCAGGTGGACGCGCCGGTGTCGTCCGAGGCGATCTTCTCCGACTACGCCTATTTCTCTTCCTATTCTGACAGCTGGGTCGCGCATGCGCAGCGTTACGCGGATGCGATGATCGAGCGGTTCGGACTTGGCCCGCAGTCGCTTGTGATCGAAGTCGCGTCAAACGACGGCTATCTGCTGCAGCATTTCATCGCGCACGGCGTGCCTGTGTTGGGCGTCGAGCCGGCGGCCAATGTCGCCGAGGCGGCGCGCGCCAGAGGCGTGCCGACGGAAGTCGCCTTTTTCGGCAAAGAGACCGCCCGCAAGCTGACGGCGCGGGGGTTAGCCGCCGATCTCACGGCCGCCAACAATGTGCTGGCGCATGTTCCCGATATCGGCGATTTCGTCGCCGGATTTGCGGAAATTCTCAAGCCCGGCGGCGTCGCGACATTCGAATTTCCGCACGTCCTGAATCTCATCCGCGAACTGCAGTTCGACACGATCTATCACGAACACTTTTCCTATCTCTCGCTCGTGGCGGTGGAGCGCGTTCTGGCCGCGAACGGTCTTGTCGCTTTCGACGTCGAGGAACTGCCGACGCATGGCGGCTCCCTGCGCCTTTTCGCGTGCCGCAAAGGCGCGGATCATGCGCCGACGCCGCGCCTGGAGGCGGCGCGCGGCGCCGAGCGCACGGCGCGTCTCAATGCGATCGAAGGCTATGCGGGCTTTTCCGAAAAGGTCGAAGCGGTGAAAGCTTCCTTCTTGAATTTTCTCGCGCGCGCCAAGGCGGAAGGCAAGACGGTCGCCGCCTATGGAGCGGCCGCCAAGGGCAACACTTTCCTCAATGTCTGCGGGGTGAGCGCGAATGACATTGTCTGCGTCTACGATCGCAGCGCCGCTAAGCAGGGAAAGTTTTTGCCGGGGAGCCATATTCCCATTCGCGCGCCCGCGACGATCGCCGACACGCGCCCCGATTATCTGGTGATCCTTCCGTGGAACCTGCGGGAGGAGATCGTGGGCCAGATGGCCGAAATCCGCCAATGGGGCGGCAAGTTCGTCACCGCCGTCCCTGAAACGCGAGTGTTCGACGCTTGAGATTCGCGCCGACCGAAATACCGGGCGTCGTCGAGATCGCGGCCGAGCCGCGCGCCGACGCGCGGGGCTTTTTCGCGCGCATCTATTGTCCCGAGGAATTCGCGGCCGCCGACGTTTCCTTCACATCGACGCAGATCAATCTGTCGCGCAACAGTCGTGTGCATACGCTGCGCGGCATGCACTGGCAGGATCCGCCTTACGCCGAGGCGAAGCTGGTGCGCGCGACGCGTGGCGCGATCCATGACGTCGTGATCGACCTGCGCCGCGAGAGTCCGACATTTCGGCGCTGGATCGCCCGACGCCTCGACGCCGATCGCGCCAATGCGCTGTTCATTCCCGAAGGCTGCGCGCACGGCTTTCTCACCCTCGAACCGGATACGGATGTGCTCTATCAGATGAGCCGGCCGTTCGTGGGCGGGCAGGCGCGCGGGCTGCGCTATGACGATCCGGGATTTGCGATTAGCTGGCCGGCCCTGCCCGCCGTGATCGGCGAGGCGGATCTCGCCTGGCCGTCGCCCTGGCGCGGCTGAAACGACAGGGATTTGCCGCCGGCGTCCCTATTCTGTATGCGTTCGTTGCACAAGCAAATGCTTTTGCCGGGGGGTCGCGTTGCGAGTTCTGGTGACGGGCGCTTCAGGATTTGTCGGTAGGCAGACGATCGGAGCGCTGGCTCGCGCGGGCGTCGAAGTTCACGCGCACGCTCAGCACGCTGAGAAAGTCGACGGCGCCGTTGTCGCCTATGGTGGAGATTTGCGCGCGCCCGGCGCGGCTGGCGCGCTGATCAATCGGGTGCGGCCTGATACTGTGCTCCATCTGGCGTGGAACGTCGAGCACGGCGCATTTTGGACCAGCCGAGACAATCTCGACTGGACCGCCGCAACGCTACTCCTTGCTCGCGCCGCGCTTGACGCCGGCGTTCAGCGCTTCGTTGGCGTTGGGACATGCTTCGAATATCGCTGGCCGGACGACGGGAAGTGTAACGAAGGGACCACTGAAATCGCGCCGGCGACCCTTTATGCCGTCGCAAAGGACGCAGCGCGACGGGTGCTGCAGGAGCTTGGCGATATTTCGTTTGCGTGGGCGCGCCTGTTCTATCTTTATGGGCCTTTCGAGCATGAGGCGCGGCTTGTTGCTTCCCTCGCGGCGAAACTTGCCCGCGGAGAAGACGCGCCGCTTTCGCGAGGGCTTGCAGTGCGCGATTTTCTCGATACCCGCGACGCTGGCGCCGCGCTCGCAGCGCTCGTTCTAAGTGAGACTACGGGCGCTGTGAACATTGCGAGCGGCGAGGGAGTGAGCGTCGCTTCCATCGCCGAGCGTCTTGGCGCGATTGCGGGTCGCTCGGATCTTATTCGCGTCGGCGCGCTGCCTGACCGTCCCGACGAGCCGCCACGCATTGTCGCAGATGTGCGCCGACTGCGTGACGAAGTGAGATTTCGACCGTCGCGAACGCTCGACGAGGGTCTCGCCGAAACCTACGCTTGGTGGCGCGCAGAGGTAGGGGGCCGGCCGTGATCGCCGCTACTGCGAAGCAAGCATATGGTTGGCGGGGCAATGTCACTCACTGGCCGAGCGACTTGGTTGAACCGGCGTTCTTGGCCGGACGGCCCGCTTCACATTCCAGTCGCGAGCATAAGGACAAGCGTTTATGAGCCAACCTGATTTCAGTCTGGTCATACCGACCCGTCAACGCGCCGCAACTTTGCGCTTCTCGCTCAAAGCATGCCTGGAGCAGGACTTCGATTCCTATGAGATCGTTGTTTGCGACAATTGCAGTTCGCCGGCGACCCGCCAGGTCGTCGAAGAGATCGGCTCTCCGAAAATTGTCTACCACCGCGCGCCAGAGACTTTGTGCATGCGCGATAATTACAATCTCGCATACAGCCTCACGCGCGGCAAATATATCACCTATATCGGCGACGACGACTCGCTCATGCCGTTCGCTTTTTCGACGCTGCGCGGCTTATTCGCCAAGCAGAATGTGAAGTCGATCAGCTGGGACAGCGCCATTTACTCCTGGCCGAACATCGCCCGCGACGATCTTGCGAATCATTTGCAGATTCCGCTCACACGAAATGTCGAGCGGATGAATGGCCGCCAGACGATGGAGGACGTTCTGGCGGGACGCGCGCCCGCAACGCTCTTGCCCAACATCTATCACGGCTGTGTGGCGCGCGAAGTGCTTGAGCAAATCCGCGCGACCACGGGAAAAGTTTTCGATAGTTTCCACTGCGATACCTATTCCAGCTTCGCTGTTGCTTATTTGGCGGAAGAATATCTGTCGCTCTCGGCGCCGCTATCGATCAGCGGGTTCTCCGCATCCAGCAACCACATCGCCTTTAGTTTTCTGCGCAGCAAACATCAAATCGCGCAGACGTTTCGCGGCGAAAATGACGTCGCAGGCCTGCGCCTCCATCCTTCCGTTCCCGATCTGCCTTCAGGATTCATTTGCGTCGCGGATTCTTTCCTTCGCGCCAAGGAAGACCTATTTCCCGACGATCCGATAAGCCTCGATCGCAAGGCGATGGTGGAGAGCTTCTTGCTCGCCCCGCCGATCGACGACCTTGACGAATGGCCCTATGTGGAAGCGGAATTGCGGCGATCCCTGTCGGACGATCCTGCGCTCGTTTCGTGGTTTGACAAGCGCATCGAGATTTTTACGCCGCGCCCGTCGCCCCGCGACAGTTATCGCCCCAATTTGGAAGGGATACACGGCCAGCGTCTGTTTCTCGACGCGAGCAGCTATGGCGTGACGGACATTGCCGGCGCGACGCGCCTGTCGTCGCGTCTGCTGGGTTATCGGGGTAAGACGCCCGAGTGGATTGCCGGCCTTGCGCCCGACGATTCCGGCTTACGTTCCTTCTACCGCCAAAAGCGACTGGAGATGCTTTTGAATCTCCTTAAGACGCGAGGTCGGGTGGGGTCGGCGCGCCTTCCAACGCAAAGCGAGGGTTCTACCGGCGTCAATCAGCGCTGAAGTTTGGCGCGCCAAACGCCGCGCGGTTGTCGGCTTTCTTGGACTGGCGGCGTCCTCGAAAGCCGAAAGGCGCGCGTCGCGGTAACAAGAAATTCCGCACAGCGCCACCGATCGCCTGTCTTTGCGCCCCGGAATACGCCGTAGCTCGCGACCGCGATTTTCGCTGGAGGAGCGCAACCGGCCCGCTTCGGGTGCGTTGTCGCAGCTTGAGTGTGTCCGAGCAGCTTGATTGGCTTTCTCCAAAAGCGCCATCCGAATGGCCCCGCCGACGAACTGATCGAAAAAATCCCCGGCGCTGAGGCCGCGATAAGGGACGCCGCGGCGAGGTCTGCTCTGCGGGCGCGCTTGGAGGCGTTGGCCGCCTTCTCGGCGGCGCGAAGGGCGACGTCCTTGCGCTGACGGCTCGATCGACGAGCCCGCGTCTCTCTCCGGACCGGCTTCAGAAGCTGGACACCTCCAATAACCGGGCTTTTCGTGGACTGGCTGTTGGGCGTGAGGCGGCTCGAGGCCATCCTTCCGGG
>NZ_JABVWW010000029.1 GCF_013350005.1 Methylocystis silviterrae | reverse complement strand
TTCCGTCACGACGCGCGCAACAGAGGGGTCAATGTTGGACGCCGACAGGGGGTCAATTCAGCGAGCCGATTGACACTATCGGCTTGCTGAGCAGCGGGCATCACGCCATTTGGCGTCGAGATCGAGGCGATCGGAACAGGCATGATCGCCGGTGAGATTGATGCGACCCAAGACCAGCGATCATGCTGCAAGCAGCATACCGTGCGGTAATCCCTATGGAGTATGAAATGATCGAGTTGCGAACCTACACCCTTGCATCCGACGAAACCCTCGACCGCTACGCCAGCATCCATTGGGCCCGGCACATCGTGAGCCTCGCCGCGTTCGGCATCACCACCCACCACGTCTGGAAGGAAGTCGGCGGTGACAGACCGCGCCTTCTTGCGTTGGTGGAATATGCCGATGGGCAAAATCCTGCGGAGGTTGCAGCGCGATATATGGGCAGTAGCGAGTTTCAAGCCGACATGGAGGGGTTTGCGGCTGCCGACATTGTCCACGTCTCATCGACCTTCCTCGAACCAGCCCAATCCGACCCGGCCGCTGAGCTGAATAAACCGTCGGTCTAGGAAGCTCGCTTAATCGTATAAATGAAACACCCTGCTCTGGGTGATTCTAGCACTGCGCCTTTAGCCCATCCTGATTTTGCAACTGCATCTTCGCAGTGGCGCGGGCTCCCGGCTGGGCGTGCCCGATTGGGCGCAGGTGCGGAATTAGAGGGCTACGGCGTAGACGTAGTGCTCATCTTCGTCGGGCGCGGCCCGCCAGTCCAGATACCGTTCTGCCGCGCCTGCGCATCGACGGCTCCAGCAGGCGTCAATTTGCGCCCGCGTCGCTCCTCGGACGATCGAGCGCTTCCCTCTCCACCGCGACATCGACGTGAAGCTCACACGATCGCGAGATAGGCGCTGAACGCGGCGATCGTGAGCAGCAGCACGGCGAGAAAATACAGGCTGACGCGCGTCGCGCGCGCCGTATAGGGCTCGTCGCGCGCGAGCAACCGTGCGGTATGAATAAAACGGATCGTCGAAATCACGATCAGCATGACGCCTGCGCCGATGAGCGCCGCGCCGCCGTAACGGCCCGCGGGATGTTCCAAACGATGGAGGTGCAGTTGTTCGGCGTCGACGGTCACCGCGCCGGCGATGGTCAGCAGGAAGAGATTGAATCGCTCAATGACGAAGCCGAGAGCGATGACCGCAATGCCTGTTCGAACCCAAGCGAGGAAGGTCCGCTCATTGGCCGCGATATTGGTGTAATCGCGAATCATGCCCCTCTCCTCCGCGCGAGCGCCGCGCCCCGCGTCATTGCCGCAGCGGCGTCGAATGCCTATAACATTGCCAAACGCGGCGGGAGCGCCGCCCATTCCTCTAAATGCGAGACGACATGCCCTGGAGCGATCAAGGCGGGCCGCGCAATCAAAATAACAGTCCCTGGGGCCAGCCGGGAGGTCCCTGGGGACAGGGCTCCGGCGGACAGCCTCCGGACCTCGAGGAGATGCTGCGCCGCAGCCAGGAAGGCCTGAAACAGATTCTGCCGAGCGGATTCGGCGGACGCGGGCTCGCGATACTCGTGCTGGTCGCCGTGCTCGCATGGCTGCTCTCGGGGCTCTATACCGTCGGACCCAACGAAATCGGCCTCAATCTGATCTTCGGAAAATATATGGGAAAGACCCAGGCGGGCCTGAACTACAATCTTCCGGGTCCGATCGGATCCGTTGTCAAGCTTGCGGTTACCGACCGTAACATCACCGACGTCGGTTTCCGCGAAGAGCCGAACGTCGTCTCGGATGGGCGGCGCCGGGGGTCGGTCACCGCGCCTCGAGGGCCGGAAGCGCCTGAAGAAAGCCTGATGCTGACCAGCGATGAGAACATCGCCGACGTCAAGTTTCGCGTCATCTGGCAAATTGATCCGGCGAAGCCGGAAGACTACGCCTTCAACGTCGCCAATCAGGCGGGAACCGTGAAGGCCGTGGCCGAAAGCGCCATGCGCGAGATCATCGGCCAGACGCGAATTCAAAAGATTCTGACCGCCGATCGCAAGTTGATCGAGCCCGCCAGTCAGGCGTTGATGCAGAAGGTGCTCGACGACTATCACGCCGGGGTGCTGGTGCTGCAGGTGCTCTTGCTGTCGGTCGATCCACCGCAGCAGGTGATAGCGGCTTTTCGCGACGTGACCGCCGCCCAGCAGGATCTGCAGCGTCTCGGCAACGAGGCCGAAGCATACGCCAATCGAGTCGTTCCGGAAGCGCGCGGCGGCGCCGCCCGCATTCTGCAGGAGGCCGAGGCCTACCGCGAACAGATCGTCGCGGAGGCGCGCGGCCAGGCGTCGCGTTTTGAGCAGATTTACGCTCAATATAAAAACGCGCCCACGATTACGCGACAGCGTCTCTATATCGAAACCATGGAGCGCGTGCTGGGCGGCTCAGAGAAAGTCATTCTCGACGATCCATCGAAAGCCGGCGGCGGCGTGACGCCCTTCGTGCCCCTGCCCGCCTTTACGCCCTTCCAAGGAGGCCGCAAATGAGGTCTGGCCTTCTCTTCGCGCTCGCCGTCGCCCTACTTATCGGCGTCATCGCTGTCGGCGGCGCCCTCTTCACCGTTTCGCAAACCGAACAGGCGGTGGTGCTGCGGTTTGGCGAACCCGTGGCCGGCCGGGGACTGATTACCGAGCCTGGCCTCCACTTCAAGTTTCCGCTTGTCGAGAATGTCGTCACCTTCGACAATCGCATTCTCGACGTTGAGAGCCCGAATCTGGAAGTTCTCGCCGCCGACAATCAGCGGCTCGAGGTCGACAGCTTCATCCGCTATCGCATCGTCGACGCGTTGCGGTTCTATCAGACCGTTAACAGCGTCATGGGCGCGAACAATCAGCTTGCTTCGGTGTTGAACTCCGCCGTCCGACGCGTGCTGAGCGAAGCCAACCAGCAGCAGATCGTGCGCGACGAGCGCGCCGGGTTGATGGTGAAGATCAAGGAGCAGGCTGACCGCGAGGCGCGAAAGTTCGGCGTGCAGGTCGTCGACGCGCGCATTCGCCGCGTCGATCTCCCGCAGCAGATCTCCGAAAAGGTTTTCGGGCGCATGCAGACCGAGCGCCAGCGCGAGGCCGCCGAATATCGCGCCCAAGGTTCGGAGCAGGCGCAAAAAATCACCGCCAAGGCCGATCGCGACGTCGTTGTGCTGAAAGCCGAAGCGCAACAGAAGGCCGACCAGATGAAGGGCGAAGGCGACGCCGAGCGCAACCGCATCTTCGCCGAAGCTTTTGGCCGGGATCCCGACTTCTTCGCTTTCTATCGGTCGATGCAAGCCTATGAGAGCGCTTTCAAACCTGGGGAGACGCGTTTCCTGATCAGCCCGCGTTCGGAATTCTTCCGTTTTTTCTCGGCTCCGGAGGCGAGCGCCGCGCCGAGCGCGGACCAATCGGAACCGGAGCGAAGCCCAAAAAAATGACCCGCAAGCGCGTGCGTTGAGCCGCGCCCGGGCATACTTGTCCCTCGACAGGAGACATAACGCATGACGTCCGCACTTCGTCGCGCCGCGAGAGCGATCCTCGCGACCGCGCCCGTACTCTACCTCGTCGTCGCTCCGGCGCAGGCGAAAGGTCCCGATTCGCTTTCGGAACTCTCCACTCAGGTCTCGGACGCCGTGGTCAATATTTCCGCAACCACGGTGGATGCGAAACGCAGCTCCCGTAACGACGGCCCCAACCTGCCGCCTGGAGTCGGACCGGGCGCGCCCTTCGATGATCTCTTTGAGGAGTTCTTCCGACGGCGTGGCCAGGGAATGCCGGAAATGCCGCGTCAGCGCAGATCGAGTTCGCTCGGCTCCGGTTTCGTGATCGATCCCTCGGGCATTGTGATCACCAACAACCATGTCATCGCCGACGCCAATGAGGTGACGGTGATCCTCAACGACGGCCAGAAGCTCAAGGCGGAAGTCCTGGGCAAGGACCAGAAAGTGGACGTCGCGGTTCTGAAGGTGAAGCCGGAAAAGCCGCTGAAAGCGGTCAAATTCGGCGACAGCGACAAGGCGAAGGTGGGCGACTGGGTGCTCGCCGTCGGCAACCCGTTCGGACTCGGCGGCTCGGTGACGGCCGGCATCGTTTCGGCGCGCAACCGCAACATCGATAGCGGTCCATACGACAACTACATTCAGACCGACGCTTCCATCAACAAGGGGAACTCCGGCGGACCGCTGTTCAACATGGACGGCGAAGTCATCGGCATCAACACCGCGATCCTGTCGCCATCGGGCGGCTCGGTCGGCATCGGTTTCGCGACGCCGGCGAATACCGTGGAGCCCGTCATCGAACAGTTGCAAGCATTCGGCGAGACCCGCCGCGGCTGGCTCGGGGTTAGAATTCAGAATATCGACGACGCCATCGCTGAAACGCTCAGCCTCGGCGCGACGCGCGGCGCGCTCGTCGCCGGCGTCGACGACAAGGGCCCATCCAAGCCGGCGGGGCTGAAGGTCGGCGACGTGATCGTCAAATTCGACGGCAAGCCGATCAAGGAGTCGCGCGACCTGCCCAAGCTCGTCGCGGCGACCCCGGTCGGCAAGGATGTCGAACTCGTCGTCGTGCGCAGCGGCAAGGAGCAGACCAAGACCGTCAAGCTCGGCCGACTTGAGGACGGGGAGAAGGTCGCTTCGAAGGGCGGCGGCGACAAGGAGAAGTCCGAAAGCGGCGGCGACGGCTCCTCGCAGAGCGTGCTGGGGCTGGAACTGTCGCGTCTGTCGGATGCGTTGAGGACGCGCTATCAGATCAAGGACACCGTTAAGGGCGGCGTTGTCATCACCGCCGTCGATCCACGGTCGGAGGCGGCCGAGAAACGCCTGCAGGCGGGCGAGGTGCTGCTTGAGGTCAATCAGGAAGCGGTGAGCGACCCGGCGGATGTGCTCAAGAAGATCAAGACCCTGAAAGGCGCGGGCAAGAAGACTGCGCTGCTGATCGTCGCGAACGGCCAGGGCGACGCGCATTTCGTCGCATTGCCGGTGGAGTGATTAAACCCTCTTCCGCCTGCGGCGGGAGAGGGATTCAGCCTCTTCGCCTCATCTGCCGCGCCGGATCGTTTGCGTCCCCTCTCCTGCGAAACGGGGGAGGGATAAGGAGCGAGGCTGTCACTCGACAAACTCCTCGCGCCTATACCCCTGCGCGTAGAGCGCAGCGGTGAGATCGGCATGGTCGATGCGCGCATCCGCCGCCTGCGCCACTTTCGGCTTGGCGTGAAAGGCGACGCCCAGACCCGCCTCGCGCAGCATCTCGAGATCATTGGCCCCGTCGCCGATCGCCAGCGTCGCGTCCCGCGACAGGCCTCGCGCCTCGCGCAATTCGACAAGCGCCGCGCGCTTGGCTTCGCTTCCCAGGATCGGCGCAACGACCGCGCCCGTCAGCGCGCCGTCAGAAATTTCGAGATGATTGGCGCGCGTCTCGTGAAAGCCGATGCGCTCGGCGACGGGCTCGGTGAATTGCGCGAAGCCGCCCGACACGAGCGCCGTATGGGCGCCATGCGCGCGCATGGTGCGCACAAGCTGTCGCGCGCCGGGCGTCAGAGTGATGCGCGTCAGCAGCGTCTCGATCTGCGCGAGGGTCACGCCCGCAAGCAGCGCGACCCGCTCGCGCAAGGCGCCCTCGAACGCGACCTCGCCGCGCATCGCGCGCTCGGTGATCGCCGCGACATGCTCGCGCAAGCCGACGAGGTCAGCGAGCTCGTCGACGCACTCCTGCCCGATCATGGTCGAATCCATGTCGGCGACCAGCAATTTCTTGCGCCGGCCCGTCGTCGGCTGAACGATGACGTCGATCGGATCGTCCGCGACAGCCACCTGCAGCCGTGCGCGCAAGTCGGCAAGGTCATGCCCCGCCCCAGACAGGAACGCGTCAACCGCATGATCGGGCGCGAGCCAGTCACGCCCTGCGTCGATCAATCCAGCGTCGTAGAGCGCGCCAGACACTGCGCGTTCGTTGAGCGCCGCGCCCCGTCCGGCAATGAGGGTCGCGACGTAACCGATGGGCTTTGACATCTCCACCGTTTCAGCGGCAATAGCGCCATGCGCGCACGCGCCATTCTCATTGCAGGTCCAACCGCTTCGGGCAAGTCCGCGCTCGCGCTCGCGCTCGCGCGCCGCCGGCGCGGCGCGGTCGTCAACGCCGATTCAATGCAGGTCTATCGCGACCTGCGGATCGTCACCGCGCGCCCGACGATCGAGGAGGAAGCCGCCGCGCCGCATCTTCTCTTTGGCCACGTCGATGCGGCGACGAACTATTCCGTCGCGCGGTGGCTCGAGGATCTCGCGCGCGTTCTGCGCGATCTCGATGCGCGCGAATTGACGCCGATTCTCGTCGGCGGCACGGGAATGTATTTCAAGGCCGCGCTTTACGGGCTTTCGGACATTCCGGCCGTGCCCGGCGAGGTGCGCGAAGCCATGCGCGCATGGGCGCAGGACAAGACCCCGCAGCAGCTTCATGCCGAACTCGCCGCGCGCGACCCGGCAACGGCCGCCGTGCTGCGGAAAACCGATCCGCAGCGGCTGTTGCGCGCTTTGGAAGTCCTGGAGGCGACAGGCAAGCCGCTCGTTTCATTTCAAGGTCCGCGCAGCTTGCCGATCCTGAAGGCGTCGGAATGCGCGGCTTTTTTCCTCGCGCCGGAGCGCGAGACGCTTTACGCGCGCATCGACGCGCGGTTTGAGAGAATGACGCAAGCGGGCGCGCTCGACGAGGTCGCGGCGCTAAAGGCGCGCGGGCTCGATCCGTCGCTGCCGGCGATGCGCGCACATGGCGTGCCCCACCTCATCGCTTATCTCGACGGACGACTGACGCTTGCGGAAGCGATTGTGCGCAGTCAGCTCGATACGCGCCGTTACGCCAAGCGTCAGTTCACCTTCGCGCGACACCAGCTCCCGAGCTTCAAATGGATTGCTGGCGAAACGCCGCTGCGCGACGTCGAAGACGCGCTCAGCTCATGCGCGCCACCCACATCTGGAACAGGGTGAGGACGATCTCCATCGCGATCAGTATGATGATCGTCCACTCGAGCCGCACCGAGCGCGCCGCGTCGATGAGATCCGTCAGCGCGCGGGCGGTTTCGCCAATCACATCGATCTTGGCGTTGAGCGTGCGCGCCCGCGGCGTGAGGTCATACTCGTCCTCCAGTCGCGCATAGAGCCGTTCGAGGTCAGGCCGATCCCAAAGGACATCCGGCTTGTCGTCGACGGCGACGCGACCGGATACGCGATGGCGCACGAGCAGAGTCTGGCCGATGAGCTCCAACATGGATTTGCGCTTCCATGGCGGGCTTCCCCTCGCCGCAAGCTCGGCGGCGAAGGGCTCGATCGTGTCGAAGACCGCGTTGACGCGGCGCTCGTCGCGCCCCAGGGCGACGCTTTTCGCCAAGACGTCGGCGATCACCAGCAACCGCGCTTCGGAAAGATCCTTAACCGCAAGGCGACCGTCCGGCAGCGCCTTCTCCTCGCCCTCTGGATTCCCTTCGATGATCAAGGTCTCATCGTCGCCCCGCGAAGCGCCCGCAACGCGAAGGCCGATCTTTTTGACGATCTCATCCTCCTCCAGCGGCGAAAGGCCGAAGAGAACGGCGACCCCGAAGCGGTAGAGCACGGCGAATCCACTCTGCCCGGCGTGGAAGGCGAGCGGCGCCGTAGAAACGAGATCCGCCCGTTCGAGTCCGTCGGTGTCGATCCGCTCGCCAAGCAGCAGGGCGCGCGCCGTCAGCGCCTGCCGGCTGATCGCGGTCGTCGCGGGCGAATTTATCGTTTCGACCATTTGCTGACCTTGTGGGTTGCACGCGCAATAATATCTCTGACGCGCGCCCTCGTTCTGCTCGTCTTGCGTGACGCTGGCAAAAAAGCTAGCAAGCGGCAAGGTCGCGGGAGAGATCACCCTTATGACTTATGTCGTCACGGAAAACTGCATCAAGTGCAAGTATATGGACTGCGTTGAAGTGTGTCCGGTGGACTGTTTCTACGAAGGCGAGAATATGCTGGTGATCCATCCGGACGAGTGCATCGACTGCGGCGTCTGCGAACCCGAGTGCCCGGCCAACGCCATAAAGCCCGATACGGAAGAGAATCTCGAACAGTGGCTGCAGCTTAACGCCGAGATGGCGCAGAACTGGCCCAACATCACCATCAAGCGGGAGCCGCCCTCTGACGCCAAGGAATGGGACGGCAAGCCGGGCAAATTCGAGCAATTCTTTTCGCCGGAGGCCGGCGAGGGAGACTGAACGGCGTTCAGCGCCGGTTTGGCGCCTAACTTGCCAATTTTGGCGCCTAACTTGCAAATAATGAGTTTCCACATCCTTAATTTATCTAAAACGTCAGAAGCCATAGTCAGTTAGCGTAGTTCGCGGCCTCGGCGCGGGCGCCGCTCGCGCGCATATGCCTTTGATTTTCACGCTTGGGCGTGTTATAAATCACACACTAAATGCACGCCTTGTCGAAGGGCGATCCGGCGCCAGTCACCGTCTCGCGACGAATTCGAAAGCCTCTCTTTCTCGAAGGCCGGCCCGTTGGCCGGCTATTGAGTATGCGGCGCTAGCAAGGTTTCCACTGGCCGCCTTCGCGGCGCCGCCGCGGCTTTTTCGCCGGCGGCGTGCGCGATTCGTCAGGCAGCGATGGTCCCGTCTCCACAGCGGGACAGCATAGGAGTAGCCCGCGTATGCCCTCCAACAAAACCGAGAAAAAGTCGCCTGCGACTGCCTCCACCGCAGCAGCGCGCGCCAAGGGCTCGGCCGCTCGCTCCAAGACGCTCGCCAAGCGAGCCGCCAAGAGCGCCGCCACCAAGAGCGGCGCGACGAAAACCGCCGCAGCGAAGAGTTCAACATCGGCATCGAAGAAGTCGGCCAGCCGCTCCGCCTCGGCGGGAAAGCCCGCGCGGGCCGCCGCCGCTTCGAGCCGGAAGACAAGCGCAAAAACCTCCGCAAAAGCCGCGAGAACGATGACATCAAAAACAACGACGACGAAATCGAAATCGACTGCCAAAGACAAGACCGCCAAGGCGCCGGCGCGCGCTACGGCGACGCGTCGGACAGCGGCGAGCTCTCGCAGCGTGGCCCACGCCTCCGCCGCCAAGCCGGCGGCGAAGCCGACCGCCAAGACTGCGGTCGCAGGCAAGAGCGCGACGAAGCGCGCCGTGGCCGCGAAAGCGGCCAAAACCGCGGTTGAAAAGGTGAGCGCCAGCGCTCGGACGCCGGCGGCGAAGCCCGTCGTTTCCAGCAAGACCGCGGCGGCGAAGCCCGCCCAGGCGGCGACGGCGACCGCAGCGGCCAAGCAGCCGGCGGCCAAGCCCGTCGAGCAGCAGAAGCCGGCGGCGCCTGTGGCGGCAAAGCCGCGTCCCGTGGCGGAGGCGGAGCCGAAATCCGTTGAAGTGACGGTCGCGCCCCCGCCTCCAGCGACATCTCAGGAGACCTCGGCGGCGCCCGGCATGGGCGCGCGACCGGCTATTCCAGCCAGGCCGAAACCCGCGGCGCCGTCGGCCAAGCCCGCCTTCAAGCTCCACGAATACATCGTCTACCCCGCGCATGGCGTCGGGCAGATCGTCGGCGTCGAGACGCAAGAAGTCGCGGGCTTCAGCCTGGAACTCTTTGTCGTGAGCTTCATCAAGGACAAGATGACCCTCAAAGTGCCCACGAGCAAAGTCGTCAGCGTCGGCATGCGCAAGCTCGCCGATACGGGCGTCGTTGACAGGGCGCTGCAGACGCTGAGTGGCCGCGCGCGCGTCAAGCGCACTATGTGGTCGCGCCGCGCTCAAGAATATGAGGCGAAGATCAACTCGGGCGATCTCATCACCATCGCCGAGGTGGTTCGCGACCTCTACCGGTCGGATACCCAGCCCGAGCAGTCATATTCGGAGCGCCAGCTTTACGAGGCCGCCTTGGATCGCATGGCGCGTGAAGTCGCCGCCGTGCGTAAGCTCATCGATTCGGAATCGCTGAAGCTGATCGAATCCTTTCTGCTGAAGGGCCCCCGCCGCGGGCCGAAGGCGGAGGGAGATACGGGCGACGACGGCGGGGATGAGGCTGACGTGGACCGAGCAGCCTAATCAGACGACAAAAAACCCCGGAAGCCGCTTCCGGGGTTTTTTCGTTACGCTCTTGCCGGCTCGTCAGGCGTCGCCGACTCTTGCATCCGCGACAGCGCGCGCCTCAACTTGATCAGCGCGCGACTTTCGATCTGCCGCACCCGCTCCTTGGAAATGCCAAGGCGATCGCCCAGCGTCTCAAGCGTCACCAGATTTTCCGCCAGCCGACGCTCGCGCACGATGCGCAACTCGCGTTCGGAGAGAATCGCCAGCGCATCCTTGAGCCAGCGCGCGCGCCGATCCGAATCCAGCGTCTCCTCGACGACCTCGTCGGGAAGAGGTTTCTGGTCGACAAGAAAATCCATCCTCTGCGCCGAGCCAGATGTATCGTCGTCGACGAGCTGCGCGTTCAGCGATACGTCGGAACCCGATAGACGCGAATCCATCATCTCCACGTCAGCCCGCGAAACGCCGATCGCGTTCGCGATCGTCTGATAGGTGTCGACTGCACTCCTACCGTGATTTTCGCGCGCCAACCGCGCACGCAAGCGACGCAAATTGAAGAACAGCGCCTTTTGCGACGAGCTTGTTCCGCCCCGCACGATCGACCAGTTACGCAAAACGTAATCTTGGATCGACGCTCTGATCCACCATGTGGCGTAGGTGGAGAAGCGTACGTCTCGTTCCGGCGCGAACCGCGCTGCGGCCTCCAAGAGTCCGACGTGGCCTTCCTGGACGAGATCCGAGAGCGGCAATCCATAATGTCTGAACTTCGCCGAAAGCGCGATGACGAGGCGCATATGTGCGGCGGCGAGCTTATGAAGCGCTTTAGCGTCGCCCCGCTCGCGCCAAGCGATGGCGAGCTGCTTTTCTTCGTCGCGTTCCAGAAAAGGCGCCTCAGCCGCAGCCTTGATCAATTCGCGCCCGAGTCCAGGCATATAAGCCATGACGCCCTCCATACGCGGCCCCACTAATGGCGGGAGTCCGCGCGCCAAGATTTGCCTTGCTTTGGATAACCGTCAGGCGCGGCAGTTGTTCCCAAAGCGAGCAAAAACCGGACTTCACTCGGTTACGATTTTGTAATGTTCGCCGGCGGTGAGGGCGTCGCCGACGGACAGCCCGTTGAGAAGCATAAAATGTTCGACTGGCCGGTTAGGAACCACCATCCGCGCGGCCATCGTTTCGATCGTGTCGCCAGGGGCGGCGACAGCCACCGCAATCCTCAAGGGCCGCGCGTCAGTGGTTTCATCGGGGCCGAGCCGGCGGAAGGATCTGATCGACTCCATGAAGAGCGCGTCGGCCTCGTCGCTCAATTTGCGCGCTGCAAAAATCAGGCGGTAGAGAAACTCGCCCGACCGGATCACCGCCAGCCGGAAATTCCACTCCCCCGCCCGAGCGACGGCGATCACGGCGGGGAGGCCGTTGATGTCCATCTTGCGCACGGAGGAAGGAAGCAGGCCGTCGACCCAACCGGAGCCGACATAGGCTTCGAGATTCTCGTCCGACGGCAGGCGCACGCTGTCGAGCCGCAAGGCTTCATTGTCGGCTTCGCGCACTCCGAATACCGCTTCGTTGGAATTTTCCAGAAGAAAGCCCTCAGGCGCGATGAAGGCGAAGCGCAGTCGCGGATGGGTGAACTTGCGGTCGCGAACGTAGCCTTCCATTGGATCGTCGCCGAACGCGACGCCCTTGATGGCCTCGAGATAGCCGCTGCGGTCGGCGACGCCGATCCCGGGCGCGCCGATTTGTCGCGCCGCGGCAACAGCTCTTGTGATGCGGTCGGGAGTGGAGGGATGCGTCGACGTAATGTCGAAGTCGAGCGACTTCTTCTTTCCGTAGAGCGCCGCGCGCAAATCCGTCGACCGACCCAGCGCCGTCAGGAAGCGTGAAGCGCCATACGGGTCGAAGCCGGCTCGGGCGATGACGCGGACGCCGGCGGCGTCGGCGTCGAGTTCCTGCTGACGGGAAAAACTCGCGACGGAGAGCCGCTGACTGGAACGCACCTCGTCGCCTTTCTGGCGATTCTGAATCACCGCCGCGGCTTGCGAGATGATCGCCGCCTCCCGCTCGCGTTCGGCGCGGAGCGCGCTGTGGCGCAGCGAGACATGGGCGATTTCATGCGCCATCACCGCCGCCGCCTCCGAAGCGTCTCCGGCAAGCGCCAGCAGTCCGCGCGTGACGTAAAGATTGCCGGAGGGCAGCGCGAAGGCGTTGACGACGGGCGTGTTGAGAATTGTCACCTTGTAGGCTGGTTGGCCGGGCGTTTCGCCGACGCTCGCCAGCTTGGCGAGAATGCCATCAAGGTAATGCTCTGCGCCCGGAGCCTCGTATTCGCCGCCGAATTGGGCGACGAGTTCCTTATGCTGAACCGTGCTGCGATTATCGGTTCGCGGCCCAGCCGGCCGCGTCGGAGGCAATGGGGCGGTAAAGATCTGTCCTTGCCGCTCGAGCTCCGCGCAGCCTCCGATCGCCAAGCCGCCGACGACAGCCAGCAAGGCGAGCGCCGTCCGCCTAACGAGAGGCGACGCCGTCAATAAATTCGATCTCGGCTGGCGTAGCGATTTCGATGCGAGCCCCGGTCTCAATAAGTCCTCGTACGCGCGCTCGCCGCCCAACGAGCAAGAGGGGCTCGATTTGCCCGAATATAGCCAAATTGCGCCGCAGAATCACGACGGTGAAGCTATCGCGCCATTTGTCGCCAAAATTAAGGTAGAAGGCGCGCCGCGACTCGCCGACCGAGCGGATCGCGCCGACGACGACAATCATTCCCTTGCGCCGCTTCAGATCATCCACCGCGCCGGGCGCCGAGACGTCGATCGGACGGAACTCCGGGCGCGACCAAACCCCGACGCCCGAATCGCGCGCGGGGGCCTCGGCGGCCAGATACGCCTTGGCGCAGGCGGCGGCCATCGGATCCGGACGAAAGCGCGCCTCGCCAGCCGAGAGCAGCGCGGCCGCCACGGACGTGAGAGGCGCCGAAGCGCCTCCCTCGGCCGGGCTTGCGTAAATTCTCGCCGGCGCCCTGCCCCAGCGGTCCAATGTCGAAGCAAAGGCGCCCAGGAATATGTCTCGGCCGGCGAGCCGCGAGGACAGACGGCTGCGGATGGCGGCGCGCAGCTCCGCCACACTCATGACCGCATAAGACCGCAGACGTTTTATTTTATACAGTAATTACAGCACATTATGGTCAAAAGAGTCCGCGCGCGTCCGTAGCTGCTTGCCACAATCCGCGTTTTGGAGTAAGACTTGTTGCAAGACTGATTTGAGGCGGACGCATGACGCGACGGCTGCACAAGCTCACAAACCGGACGGTTGCAACGGCGAAGCCTGGTCGCTATGGCGACGGCGGCGGGCTCTATCTTGTCGTCTCGCCGAGCGGCGCGAAGAAATGGGTTTTCCGCTTCACGCGCGGCGGACGTGTCACTGAGGCGGGGCTCGGCTCCATCAACGCCGTCTCGCTCGCCCGCGCCAGGGAAAAGGCCGCGAATGGGCGGTCGATAGTCGCCGATGGCCTCAATCCGATCCAATTGCGGCGCGAGCAGCATCGCTTGTCTGGCCGCGTTCCTACCTTCGGCAGAGTCGCTGACGCGCTGATCGAGGCCAAGGCGTCTGAATGGCGCAACGCCAAGCATCTGGCGCAATGGACGATGACGCTCACCAAATACGCAGCTCCGCTGCGCTCAAAGCCCGTCGACCAAATCACCACGGAAGACATTCTCGCCGTTCTCAAGCCACTCTGGACCGCCAAGCCAGAGTCGGCGTCACGGCTGCGCGGGCGCATAGAGGCCGTTCTTGACGCCGCCAAAGCGCAGGGCCATCGCTCGGGCGAGAACCCGGCGGCGTGGCGCGGCCATCTGTCGCATATGCTTCCCAAGCGCCAGAAGCTTGCGCGCGGCCATCATGCGGCCCTGCCCTACCGTGACGTTCCGGAGTTCATGGAGCGGCTGCGCAAGGCGGACAGCGTAGCGGCGCTGGCTCTCGAATTCATTATTTTGACCGCGGCGCGGGCCGGCGAGGCGCTCGGCGCCCGCTGGCCGGAAATCGACCTCGCCGAAAAGGTGTGGACTGTTCCCGCGGCTCGCATGAAGGCCGGGCGCGAGCATCGCGTTCCGCTGTGCGACCGGGCGGTCGATATCCTGCAACAGCTACACGCCGCACGCACAAACGATTTTGTCTTTCCGGGTCGCGATCGCGGCAAGCACATATCGGCGTCCGCGCTGACGGTTCTCAAGAGCCGCTTGGGCGTGGGCGACGCGACCACTCACGGCTTTCGCTCGGCCTTTCGCGATTGGGCCGGCAATGAGACGCATTACCCTCGCGAAATTTGTGAGGCGGCTCTGGCGCATGTCGTGGGGAACGCAGCCGAGCAAGCCTACAGGCGCTCGGACGCCTTAGAGAAGCGCCGGGCGCTGATGGCCGCCTGGGCCAGCTACATCGATCAGGACAAGGGCGGGAACGTCGTCCCGCTGCAAAGATCGGGCGGGGTGACCGTCTGATGAAACGGCCGGGCGAGGCGTTGCCGCGCCAGACCCGGCCTTACCACAACGCGAATTGGAGTTTCGCATCATGGCTGAGGAATCCAATACCACAACTGCGCCGCGCTTCCGTATTGCCGATCTGGTGGACAAGCTGCGCGATGCTGGCGTCAATCGTGAAATTCTAACTTTTTTGTTTGAATGCATCGATCAGGAGAAATCCGAGACGATCGCGAAGGCCGCGCGGCTTTACTACAATTTTTCCGGCGACGAAGGCCCAATATCGCCTGTCGATTTCTCGGACCAATTCAACAATATGAACCGTCGCATGTGGGGACTTGTAGCGGCGGTCAGCGATGTCTTGGGCGATCGCTCCGACTCGGTCGGCCCTGGCGTTCTTCAGCTTGTAGAGGACGCCGCCCGTGAAATGGAAAGGCTTTCCGAGGCGTTTGACGCCGAACATTGGCTCGCACGCCATCAGGAGCCGCAGTCATGAGTGACGCATCCCGCAACCCCAGCGCCGGCATTGATCCCGATTACGCATGGGCTGTCGGCGACTGTTGGCTGATCGATCGCGACGGCGACGAGCTGGACGCCGATTGCAGCGCTCCGCATCTGCGCGGCGGCGGCGCCGAGGCCGAACTCGTGTTTGAGGGCGCCTGAAGCCATGAACGCACCCGCTACCATTGCGCGCTTGGGCGCGCATCTGGCGCATTCGCCTTGCGTTCTTTGCCATGCGCGCGTCTAGCCGCTTCGCCGATCTTGCCGAATGGCTCATGCCAGAGGATTTGCGCCGCGGGCAGTGAGTCCTACGTGCGCAACAATATCTTCAAAAGGATCATCCTATGAAATTCCTCACGAGCCGAGTAATCCGCCTAAGACCAGGAGCGGAATTCAAACCGCATGAATTCGATCGAGAAACGATCGCCATATACATGTTTTTTCCTGATGACGCCGAGAAGAGAGATCAGCATTATCGATCTATTCTTCCGGGACCGACCGCCGGTAAATATGAATTAGCTGAAGCGACAAAGCACACAATCATCATGCACGGCATGGTAGTTGGTCGCGTGCTTTGCGGTGCGATAGAAAGCGCAATTGACCGGAAAAAAGTAAGTCAAAATAAGCTTATAGAAGGCGCAATCGCGCAAGTTGGGCGAAAGAACAGTTTTCACTCTGACGCGCTACGGCTTGATGTCGGTTACTTTCAGCGAGGGGTTTGGCCCAAGTTCAAAAACGTCGCGCATCTTTGGGGGGCGTTCTTTAAATTTTTCCCAGAAGACGACCCTGGCGATAATTGGGAGATTCCTTGCGCCGCGAATCACCTTCCAGAGTTTTTGAATTTTGCAGAGGCGCTTCGCGTTGCTGGCGAGAAGCATACATGGCCTCGATCGAGCGCAACATTCATCGATCCTGAGAGCGTTTTTTGCTTCGAGCCTGGGCGCTTCAATCCGGAGCCGATTCAATTGCGGCCGCGTGCGGTCCAATAAGGTCACTCGCGGCCCACTTCTGAACAGTCGGCGATCAGTTCTGAACGGACCGCGCCCGCGTCTCGTGTTCTTCTGCGTGCACCTTAACACGCGGAGACACTTCAATGACTTCGAACCCTGGAGATACCGGCCGCAAGCCGGCGTTCATGGGCATCAACGACGCCTGCGATTACACCGGCCTAGGGAGGACTAGCGTCTACAGGCTCGGGAAGGCCGGCGAGATTGAATTCGTTCAAGTGCTCGGCAGAACCATGATCACTGTCGAAAGCCTCGACGCCTTCGTCGCGCGCTGCCGCGCCGCTGGACACACCATCAGCAAGACTTCGCCGTCGCCGAAACTGGAGGGGGCTGAGCATGTCGCCTGAAAGAAAAACGCCGACCCGTGCGGGGATCGGCGTTCCTTCAAGTCCAATGTGCTGTTCTACACGACGCCCCGAACATAGCCCGACAATCCGCGAGCTTCAAGCGCGGATTTTAGCCCGCCGTCATCAACTCCCGCCCGCCACGGCGCGACTTGTCGCCGAGCTGGCTTTTGCGGAGGCGGCACGATGAACGCGCTTGCTCTGCAATCTCGCCCAAAAGCGGCAAATTGGCCGCTTGAAATAAAGTCGCTTGGCCGCACGCCCACGGCGCCGACCGACGCGCCGGACTTCGTTCTAATTCCGCCGACCGGCGCGTTGCATTGCCTCGAACTGAAGCGCGACGGCGAGGAGCTGAGCGACGCGCAGGAAGATTTCAATATTTGGTGCGTCCGACACGGCGTCCAGCACGTCACCGCCTACACAATGCGCGATGCGCTGCTTGCGTTCGCTCATTGGCATTGTCTCGACGCAGACGCGCACGCGCTGCTTGTGTTCGGGGGCGCGATATGAACGCGCCTGTCTTCATTCCCGGCGCCGCGGAGCAGTGCCGCGAGCACATAGCCGAACTTGCCGGCGTGATCGGCGCCAACGCCGAGATTATCTCGCGCTACGCCGAGCTGGGCGACGACGTCGGGCTCGAATATCAGCTACGGCGATTGATCCTTCACGTTCGGGCTGCGGCCTCGACGTTCAAAGACCTTGCCGAATTGGAAAACGCGCGCCGCGCGGAAAGCGAGGCCGCGTGAGCGATCGATCGCAGGTCGACGAAGCCATAGGCGAATGGCGCCGCGAGACGCGCCAGCGCCCGCCAGGCGCGAGCTACGAGGCGATTTACGACGACACGCCGCTACCCGTTGAGCCGCCGGGCGTATTTGAGCCGCGAGGCGAGCCGCAGCCAAAATTTGAACCGCTCGCATCTCGCGACGATCTTCTCCTATCGGCATGGTTGCGGCGCAGATTGCCGCCGCGCGACTATCTACTCGGCGACGTGATCTGCACTACTTCGCGCATACTCCTGATCGGCGCGACGGGCATCGGCAAAACGCTATTTAGCATGGATGTCGGCGGAGCGATGGCCGCCGGCTTCGGAACGCTCGGATGGCAACGCCGACGTTGCGCGCGGGTCATGTATCTCGACGGCGAGCTTCCGGCGGAAACCTTTAAGGAGCGCCTGGAGATCATCGCCGATCGCTACGGCGAGGATATCGAGCTATTCGCCTACAACCGCGACGTTCTCGGCCCCGATGAAATGCCGCCGCTCAACACTGAGGCGGGCCGCGCATGGCTCCTGCGCGAAATCGAGACGGTGAAGCCGGATATCATCTTCTTTGACGCCATTATGTGTCTGCTCACGGGCAGCATGGCCGAAGAGGAAAGCTGGGCTCCCGTCAAAGACCTTGTGCGCCTGCTTTCCGCGCGGCGCATCGCGCAAGTTTGGCTGCATCACACTGGCCACGACGCCACCAAGGGATTTGGGACGAAAACCCGCGAATGGGAAATGGACACCGTCATCATGCTCTCGAAGCTCGAAGACGGCGGCGACGACCCCTCGGCGGCCTTTCAGCTCGAATTCACCAAGGCGCGGATGAAGACACCAGAGAATTTCAAGCAGTTCGCCACGCGTATCGTGCGTTGCACTGAAAACGGCTTCACGTCAGAGGACGCCCCTGCCGCAGCAAAAGGTAAGGCAAACAGTGGGCAGGACATAGTGCGCCGAAATTACCTTGCCGCCTATGACGACCTTGCGGACGGCGTGACGCCTTCGCAGGGCTTTGACGGCGCTCCCGTCCGCAAGGTCAAGACGGACGCAATTCGAGAAAGGCTGAAAAGCCGGGGCTTCCTCGACACAGACGACAATGGACAGGTGATGGCCACGAGCCGCACGCAATTACAGCGCGCCAAGGCCCAGCTTTTGGACAAAGGCAGCTTTGCCGAGGATCATGGACTCATATGGAGAACTATCCCCCGCACCCCCGCGTGACTGCGTTTCACGTTTCACCCCTAAGGGGGGTGAGTGAAACGCAACGCACGTTTCAACGGGCACGTTTCATGAAACGCAGGTGAAACGCAGGTGAAACGCGTTGAACCGGATGTATGAAACGCATATTTTTCGCGTTGAACTCAATCGAGGCTTATCATGGCGAACGGGCACGGCGGCAAAAGGCCAGGAGCCGGCAGGAAGCCTGGCTCAGTTACCAAGAAGACGCGCGAGATCGCTGAGAAGGCGACGAAGGAAGGCCTCACGCCGCTCGAAGTCATGTTGCACGCCATGCGCGAGGCTCACGCGGCTGGAAAGCTGGACGAGGCGCACGCCTACGCCAAGGACGCCGCGCCCTACATGCACGCTCGCCTGGCGGCTGTGGAGCATTCGGGAGACTTGGCGGCGATCCAGTTCAACCGGATCGAGCGCGTGATCATCAGCCCGCGGGAACGCATCGCAGACAGGATTGAGCCGCTCGCCAAGCGCACGGAGCGCGCCCCCGCCGTCATCGAAGACAAGACGGACGCCGCGCCCGCGCCGCTCGCCATCATCGCTCCGGAGGAAGAACGCGAGCCTGAAATCGTCGATCACGTCGACGGCCCGCGAATTCACTTAGGCGGATGGTAAGTCCGCCATTGTTCGCCGATAGTCATCTGTATTCACTAGCGCTCGCTGTTTAGCAGAGCCATAGGTCTTATCGCAGGTATTGCTTCGCCTGCGGTTTTGGGTGATAATTTCTGCGTTGGGTGTCCTGCGTGAGGCAGGCGGCCAGGCGGCCTATAGGGCCGCCGAACGCGACCAGCGAGAGGCTGGGGCCAAACGAGCCGCTCTTCGTGACGAAGAGCCTAACCCGCCGAGAGCCGCTCGAGATGAGCGAAACCGGCATGCTGGCGCAAACCCCACGGTTTCCCAATGTCATTCATGCAACGTCTTACCGGCGCGCGCAGCCCGATCGCGCTCGAAACAAAGTCCGGCTCTATGGCCGAAGTCTCTCGCGCCATGGAAGGCATCGGCCGCGCCTTCGAGGAGTTCAAGGAAAAGCACAGTCGCGAGCTGGCCGAACTGAAAAGGGGCCGCCCCGATCCGCTGACCGCCGAGCAGGTCGACAAGATCAACAAGAGCATTTCCGACATCGAAAAGACGATGGGGCAGGAAATTCTGGCGCTGAAGCGTTCGACGATTCTGTCGCGCATGGCCGATGGTGGAGAATACAAATCCCGCGAGGCGATGGACTATGAGGCCGCTTTCGCGAAATACATCCGCAAGGGCGGCGACACCGCAAAGCTCGAATTGGAGCGGCTTGGCGAGACTGTTCCCGAGCTGAAGGCGCTGAGCGTCGGCTCGGATCCCGATGGCGGCTTCACGGTGCTCCCGCAGGTCGAGCGGACGATGGTCGAATTGAGCCTGCTCATTTCACCAATCCGCCAGGTCGCCAGCGTGACGCAGATCGGCAACTCGGCGCTGAAGATCCCCGTCAACATGCGCGGCGCAACCGCCGGATGGGTCGGCGAGACGACGGCTCGCACAGAGACGACCGCATCTTCGTTCAAGGAAATCGAAATCCCTGTGAACGAGATTTACTGCATGCCGGCGGCGACGCAAAGCATGTTGGACGATAGCTTCCTGAACGTTGAGCAGTGGATCGCCAACGAGGCGGCGATGATCTTCGCGCAGATGGAAGGTCAGGCGTTCGTCACCGGAACCGGCCTCACGAAGCCGCGAGGTTTCTTGACTGAAACCGTCGTCGCGGATGCGTCCTGGGCGTGGCAGAAGATCGGCTACTATCCTAGCGGCGCGTCTGGCGCGTTCGATGCGACGCTGACGTTTAATCCGATCATCGACATCATTTATGGGCTGCGCGGGATTTATCGCGCCAATGCGGTTTGGCTCGCCAATCGCCGCACGATCGCAGCGGCTCGGAAGCTCAAGGACAGCCAGGGGCACTATCTGTGGCAACCCGCCGTCGCCGCTGGCCAGCCTGCGACGCTCGGCGGCCACGCGGTCTATGACACCGAGGACATGCCCGACATGGCGGCCGACAGCTACAGCATGTTGTTCGGCGATATGCGGCAGTTCTATCGGATCGTCGACCGCATCGGCATTCGCACGCTGCGCGATCCCTATTCGAGCAAGCCTTACGTGCTGTTCTACACCACGAAGCGCGTCGGCGGCGCCGTTCAGAATTTCGAGGCGGCGAAGCTTCTCAAATTCGCGACGTCTTAACCCTCACACGTCGTCGCTTTGGCAGGCCGGGCCAGCGGTTTAGTCATGCCGCGAATTGGTCGAGCAAGACGGCGAGTGCTCAAAAACCCCGTCCCGGTGCGGCGCTCTGTTTGATTCCGCAGAGCGTCGCGCCGCTCTTGCATGTAGGACCGCGAGCAATACCGCATGGCGTTCGGCGATATTGCATCCGCTGCAATGGAGAATGAAGGATGGCGGCGCAAGTCGGAGCGATCGTTTATAGCTTCAAAGCCGATATTGAGAACCTGAAGCGCGGCATGGCGCAGGTGCGCGGGCAGTTGGGCGAAGTCTCGCGACAGGCTCAATCCGCATCGCGCGAGATGCAGCGCGGCATGGACAACGCCACGGGAAGCGCGCGCAAGCTCACCAATCAGTTCTCGACGTTGCAGCTTTCAATCGCCAGCTTCGCCTCTCGAATGACGGCGACGCTCGTTCGCGAGTTGCCCCAGGCCATCGCCCAGGCGACAGAAAATCTGCGCGAGCTGCAGGAAACCGCGCGCACGCTCGGCGTATCTTTCGGTTCTTTGCAGAACCTAAACAAGGCCGGCTCGGCGCTCGGCTTCGATCCCAAGGCGATGAATGCCGATCTTCGCGAGTTTGCGCTGAGGTTGAGCGAAGCGGCGCGCGACGGCGGCAAGCTCGCCGAGTTCATGAAGGCGAATGGCATCGCGCTCAAGGACGCCAGCGGGGCCGCTCGGCCGTTCAAGGACGTGTTCGCCGATGTTGCGCGGTTGATTGCCAATTCTCGCAGCGAGGTCGACAAGCTCAACGCGATCAAACTGCTTGGGCTGTCGGAAGAGATGCAGCGCGTCTTTGAGCAGGCTGGCGGCGACGTGCGCAAGTTCGCCGAAGACGCCGGCGGCGAGATGAACGAGTTTCAGAAGACGACACTCGCGCGCTATCAGGAATTGAAAGCCGACTTCCAGAAGATTTGGCAAAGCATCAGCGACAACGTCATCAACTATTTGGCGGAAATCAAACGCTGGGCGCTAGAGGCTGCGGAAGCGGTCGCGACGGCTTTCCGGGATGTAGCGCGCGGGATTGAAGCGGCGATCGCGTCCGGCAAGCGTGCACTCGGCATGGCGGCTGAAGCGGTTGGGCTCGGCGGCAAGGTCGGGACTAGCGACTTCGAATACCGCCAAGAGGCGCTGCAGATCGGGCGAAAGAAGTTGCTCGATATGCGCGCGGCAGCAGAGCGCGAGACGGAACGCAACAAGCGCACGCTGCCGACAATAACAGTCGGCGGCGCGAGCGGGTCTATCGCTTTTCCAGCCAATGCAGAGCACGCCCATAAGGCCGCGCGCGAAACCATGCACAAGCACAAGGAAAAGGTCCAAGAGCTGACGGAAGCGCAGAAACTCCTAAACAAAGCCGTGAAGGAATTCTCCAACGACATGGCGAGCGCGCTCGCCGATATCGCCATCAACGGCAAGAAGGCCAAGGACGTGCTCGCCGACCTTGCGCGACAATTGGCGTCATCGGGGATTAAGAGCGCGCTGTCGGGCGGCAAGGGTGGCGGGTTGCTCGGCGGGCTTCTGGGCGCCGGCGCGAGCGCCCTGGGCGGTATTCTTGGCTTTGGAGCGAAGAGTCCGGGAACCTTCAGCTCACCGCTGTTCAGCGGCGCGCCGTTCAAATTCATGGCCGATGGCGGGACTCTCGGCGCGGGCAAATGGGGCATCGCCGGCGAGGCCGGGCCGGAGCTTATTCAAGGGCCGGCGACCGTGACGCCGTTCGACAAGATGGGCGGTTCGCCAAACGTCGTCATTCAAAACTTCGCACCGGGGATCGACATTCAACATCAGGTCACGCCGCAGGGTGTCGTTCTCACGGTGCAGAGCATGCTCAAGGATTTCAGCAAACAAATGCCGGGCATGCTCGCAGACGCGCAGCGCAGGCGAAATTAGTTCGCCAGCGTTCGCCGTGACGCGCCAATATCCGGCCTCTGGAGTAAGACCACAAGTAATACCTAGTCAAATATCGTCTGTCTTTTTCATTTGGTTTCAAATCGCTATGACGTGAAGCTTGGGGCGCGCAGCTCCGCCATTTCCGGCGGCGGAAAGTCGAGGCCCGCGAGAGCGGCGCGACGGCCATCATCGAGCAGCAGTTCGAAGTCCTCATCCACGGCGGCGACGGTCGCCGGAACGGCGCCCTCGAGCGAGCAGTCGCCGGTTTCCGCGGCAGGCGGAAGCGACTCGGCGCGTGACGGCCAGGCCGCCGCCACAAACGAGGCCATCGCCATTCTTTGAACCCAAACGAGACTCAATGATCGCATCGCCTAATTTTAGCCGAATGGGCGACTATGGTAAGGCGATGTCGCGCCGCGTCGAATTGAGCGGCGCCTTTAGAGCAAGTCTCGGCCTTCGCGACCATGTTCCCACGCTACGCCCTCATCTTCGCCCTGCCCTTGTTCACGGCGGGCGCCGCCCAGGCGTTCGACGTCTATGGCGATCCTCGGCCCGAGGGAGACCTCCGCCATGCTCAGACCTACAATGTTCCGCCATCGGATATTTATGAAGGTCCTGAGGCGGGACCGGGGTTGGACGCGGCGGCGGCGATGCGGATTGATCGGCTGGAGCGCGAGCTACGCCGATTGACCGGACAAAACGAGGAGTTGCAACACAGGGTGCAGCTTTTGGAAGAGCAGCTGCGCGCCGCAAAGCCCGAGCCGCACGCGGAGGCTGCGCCGCATGGGCCGACAGCTCCGCCAGCCATCGCGTCGACGGCGCCCGACACGAGCGCCAACGCCGGCAAGCGCGGCGACGCCTTTGATCCCACAACACAGCCGACTGCGCCTGGCGCGCCGCGGCCGCTCGGCGCGACGCCTCCGTCAGCGCCGCTGGAAAGCGCCCCGCGAACAACGGGCTCGGTGACGATGGCCCCTGTGCGCGAAGCCGGCCAGCCGCTGGATATCGCCCACGGCCGCCTTGTCGGCGATCAGCCGGCGCCTGCGGAGATCGCCGCCGCGCCGCCGGTCGCGGCCCCCAAGGAGCAGTATGATGAGGCGGTCGGCGCGTTGCGCGCCGGCAAATATGAGGAAGCGGAGAAGTCGCTCTCGATGTTTTTAGCGAAGAACGGCAAGAGCAAGCTCGCCGCCGCCGCGACATTCAACCTTGGCGAAAGTTTCTTTTTGCGCGGACGGCACCGCGAGGCCGCCGAAAGATACTTGGAAATCTCGACGAAATACGGCGACTCGGCGCAGGCGCCGGAAGCGCTGTTGCGGCTTGGCCAATCGCTGAGCGCAATGGGCGCGAAGGAGCAGGCGTGCGCCTCCTATTCCGAGATCAATGTCAAATTCCCGAAAGCGGCGACGCGAATCCGCGAAGCGGCTCAACGCGAAAGCAAAAAAATTCAATGCTAGCCGTCCGCGCGGCGGTCGGCGCCCCTCCGGCCTAGGCATGCCGCGCACGGAGGCGGAAGACCTTGCCGCAATCGACGACGACTCGCTCGAGGGACGTCGTGAAAACGCGCTCGAACTCCTTGCGCCCTACCCCTCCTTGCTGCTCGCGGTTTCCGGCGGGCCCGACTCCGTCGCCTTGATGCTGCTATGCGCGCAATGGTCTTTGCGCGCGGCGCGTCACATCGCCGTGGCGACGGTCGATCATCGCTTGCGCAAAGAGGCGCGCGCGGAGGCCGAGGAGGTCGGCCGCTGGGCGCGCGCTCTTGGCTACGCCCATCATCTATTGACGTGGGAGGAAGAAAAGCCCTCGACGCGCCTCCAGGAGCGGGCGCGGCGCGCGCGATACGCGCTGCTGACCGCCTGCGCGCGGCGAATCGGCGCATCCGCGATCGCGCTTGCGCATCATTCGGAAGACCAGGCCGAAACGATCCTGTTTCGTTTGACTCGCGGCTCCGGAGTCGCCGGACTTGCGGGCATGGCGCGCATCGCACGCCACGAAGACATCCCGCTGCTACGGCCGCTGCTCGACTTTCGCAAAGAGGAGTTGGAGGCGGTCTGCGCGCGCGCAGGTCAACCGTTCTTTCGCGACCCGTCCAATGAAGACGAAAGCTTCGCGCGTGTGCGGCTGCGCGGGTTGGCGCCTATGCTCGCCGCGCAGGGGCTCAGTCGAGATGCGCTTCAGCGGCTTGGATCGCGTGCGGCGCGCGCCGATGCCGCGCTGGCGCATTGCGCCGCTGAAATGCTGGCGCGCGCGCTGCGTCGCGACGAAGCGTCATGCGTCGAGCTCGACGCCGCGACGCTGTGCGAGGCGCCGCTGGAAATTCTCCAACGCGTGCTCGCGAGCGCGATTCAACGTCTCGCGCCCGCGCATGTGCTTCGCCTCGAACGCTTGGAGCGCGCCAGCGCGCGCGTCGCCGCCGCCCTGGCTGCGCGCGCATCGGTCCGAATGACGCTTGCCGATATCTCGATTGACGCGAACGGCGGACGGATTCGGCTGCGTCCGGCGCCGCCTCGGCGCTCAAGCTTGACTTAGCGAATTCGCGTTGTGGGGGACGAACTTGTCCGAAACGGCCAAGTCCCACGCAACAACGCCTGGAATCACGGGCTTTTCCGAGACTTGGCAACGCGTCCCGGTGCGCCTAAATTAAGCACATGAGCGGAGCGCTTCGGGGGATAAGCCCGACCGAGCGGCTCCCGACAGGCTTCCCACATGAACCCACACTTCAGAAACCTCGCACTCTGGGCAATCATCGGGTTGCTCGTGGTTGCGCTTGTCATGCTGTTTCAGCAGCCTGGCCAGCGCACGCCGATCCGCGACATATCATATAGCGAACTGCTGACGCAGATCGATCAGGGTCGCGTTCACGACGTAACGATCGCGGGCAATGAGGTCGTTGGGCACTTCAACGATAATCGGCCGTTTACGACCTATGCGCCGGACGACGCCAATCTGGTGCCGCGCCTTCAAGCCAAGAACGTCTCGATCAGCGCCAAGCCGAATAATGAAGGCGGCAGCTTCTTGGTGACGCTTCTTCTCAACGCGCTGCCGCTCGTCGCATTCCTGGCGGTCTGGATTTTCCTGTCGCGGCAAATGCAGGGCGGCGCAGGCCGCGCCATGGGCTTTGGCAAATCGAAAGCGAAACTGCTGACGGAGACCCAAGGCCGCGTCACCTTCGAGGACGTCGCCGGCGT
>NZ_JABVWW010000028.1 GCF_013350005.1 Methylocystis silviterrae | reverse complement strand
TGGCCGCGATCCCCTTGCGACATGACCAAGTGAATCAACTCAACCCCGATTTGGCCAGAGGTTTTTGGAGGCGTCCAACTGATTGGCGCATGGCTCACGGGACTTGGCTCAAATGCGGTTGAGCGACATTCCGGAACGGCCGCTGCAGATCGTTTTCTTCGATCACGTAAAGATCGAAGATTATGTCGTCGACGAGCGGACGGGCGAAACAGGCTATCCGTGGCTGACTTTGGCGATCGACGCCAATACGCGCATGATTGCCGGCTTTCACCTTTCGCTGGCCCCGCCGTCGCGCGTCTCGCTCAGCCTGTGTCTGCTGCACGCCGTTTGCGACAAGGCGCGCTGGATGAAGCAGCACGGGCTCACTGGCGATTGGCCCGCCGCCGGGCTCCCCGAAACCATCGCCGTCGACCCGCAAAGCATTTTCGGTTTTCGCCAATTGGCGCGCGCCTGGCGCGATCAGGGAATCGCGACGGCGTCCGAGTCGATCAGTTCAAGCGTTTTTGGCGTGCGCGCCACGCATATGTTCGGCGGCCGGTTCGGCAAAGTCGCCGTCGCCAAGGCCAATGGAGTCAGCTGGACGCCGAGAGCGCCGCGTCATCTGCGACGCGCGCTGGCGCGCGACATTCGCGAGGTGGAATTCGCCGTCGGCGACGGCCTCGTCAATGATTATCATCATCGTGCGCACAAGGACACGGGACGCACGCCGCTCGACGGCTGGCGGGAGGCCGAAGCGGCGGCGCCGCTGCGCGCGCCGCAAGATTGCATGCGCTTTCGACTGTCCCTTCTGCCTGACGCCCTCTGCGCCCTCAGTTCAAGCGGCGTCAGCGTGCTTGGAGAAACATTCTGGTCGCCGGGACTCGCTCGGCTGCATCGAGAAGGGCGCGAACGCGTGGCGGTCAAATTCGATCCGCGGGATCTCTCGCGGATTTTCGTTCAGGAGACCGGCAAGGGGTCCATGGAAGCGACAAATGTCGCGGCGACGGACGGCGGCGCCTCGGACGAAGCCTGCCGTAGGAATTGCAAACTGCTCGTCCCTTCGCTCAGGATTCGTGACGCCGATCGCCGAGGCGCCGAAAGCGCTGCCGAAGCTGGATGCGGCAGCGCCTGCCCGGAGCGGTGCGGCCGCCCACTGGCGAGACATGCCGCAAGATACGCCGCACGAATCGGCGACGACGAGGGATTTCCGGAGATCGATCGGACGAAACGTCTTCAATACGCCTGCATGCCCCTGTCATCGGCCGGAGCGTTACATCAGACCGGCGACGCCGATTCGTGACGCCATCGAACGACTCGGACATTCGCCCTATGATTTTTGCTGCGGCAGCCCTCTGCAAAAGCCCAGCATCAGGTCGCGTAGTTCTGGCTCCTCGACGAGTCCGGCGGCGCCGACGCACTCGAACCATCGAGTGGCGCGCTGCTTCTTCTCCCGCCATTTCTTGCGTTGCCTTTGCACGCGCAGAGAAAACACCTCGACGCAGCAGTCGACGGTCGCGCCGCTGTCGAGGCGTTTTTCATAGCGGAAATCGCCGAGCTTCGCTTTGTCCATCTTGCCGATGAGGCCGGCCTCCTGCACCGCTTCGATCGCCGCGACGATATGTGGTTTGCGGCCTTTCATCGGCCAGCCCTTCGGTATCACCCAGCGCTTTGTGTCGCGGGAGGTGACCAGCATGACCTCCAGGCGCCCACTATTGATTCGCCACGGTAAAGCCGCGTATTGCGTACGAACGACGGAGCCCGCGCCGACGCGCTTCTTCTTCGCTTTGGCCGGCTTCATGCCGCGAACCTCGCAAGCGCGTAGAAGGTCGCGGCGAAAAAGGCGGCCATCGGCATGGTGATGACCCAGGCGACAACGATGTCCTTCGCGACATTCCAGCGGACCGCCGCCACTCGCCTCGACGCGCCTACGCCAATGATCGCGCCGGTGATCGTATGCGTCGTCGACACTGGAACGCCCAGCGCCGTCGCGAGAAACAGAGTGATAGCGCCCCCCGTCTCGGCGCAGAACCCTTGCACCGGCGTCAAGCGAGTGATCTTGGATCCCATTGTGCGCACGATCCGCCATCCGCCGAACAAGGTTCCAAGGCCCATGGCCGCCTGACAGGCGATGACAACCCAAAAGGGCACGTGGAACTCGCCGCCGAGCGCTCCGTGCGAATAGAGGAGCACCGCGATCACCCCCATGGTTTTCTGCGCGTCATTGCCGCCATGGCCCAGCGAATAAAGGGAAGCTGAGGCGAATTGCAGGATGCGAAACAGCGCATCGACGCCGCCCGGCGTCCGCCGCACGAAGATCCAGGACACGAGCAGGATCAGCGCCAGCGCCAGGACGAACCCGAGCGCCGGCGACAATACGATCGCGACGCTGGTCTTGAGCAGCCCGTTCCAGACGATCGCGGACGCGCCGACCTTGGCCACGCCGGCGCCCACGAGACCCCCGACGAGGGCGTGCGAACTCGAGGACGGAATGCCCACTCCCCATGTGATCAAATTCCAGACGATCGCCCCCATCAGCGCGCCGAACACCACGAAATCATCCACGATATCGGGCGAGACGATGCCAGCGCCCACAGTTTGCGCCACGTGAAGCCCAAAAAACAGGAAGGCGATGAAGTTGAAGAAAGCGGCCCAGGCCACGGCGAATTGCGGACGTAGAACGCGGGTCGAGACGATCGTCGCGATGGAATTGGCGGCGTCGTGCAGACCGTTCAGGAAATCGAAGATCAGAGCGACCGCGATAAGCCCAATCAGATACGATGAAAAGTTCTGCAAGCGTCGTCCCTAGGTATGCTCGATGACGATGCCGGCGACGCGGTCGGCGACGTCCTCGAAGCCGTCGACGACTCTTTCGAGATGGCCGTAGATTTCCGCGCCGACGATGAACGCCATCGGGTCTTTGTGGCGGTGCGCCAGAAACAGCTCCTTCAAGCCCTGATCGTGAATGGCGTCGGCCTCGTCCTCAATGCGGGTGATCTCTTCGCTGAAAGCGTTGAGCCTGCCGGCATTCTGACGCATCAAGCGCAACAAGGGTATGGCGCTGCGCGTGAGCTCCGCCGATTGGACGATAATATCGCCCATGCGACGCATGCCGGGTTCGAAATCTCGCGTCTCGTAGAGTAGCGTCGCCTTCGCCGTTTGATGCATTTGGTCGATCGCGTCGTCCATCGCGGTGACCAGGTCACGGATGTCGCTGCGATCGAACGGCGTGATGAACGTGCGGCGAACCGCCAGATGGGCCTCGCGGACGATGGCGTCGGCCTCATGCTCCTGACGACGGATTTCTTGGCTGCAGACGAGCACGCGGTCGCCCCCGTTTAGCAACTCGCGCAAGGCGTGGGATCCGGCGACGAGCGTCTCCGCATGCCGCTCGAAAAGATCGAAGAAACGCTCCTCTCTCGGCATGAGCGCCTGAAACCAAGACAGCATGGCGCTCTCGCCTCCCGGGAACCGTCACAAAACCGTCATAAACGAGCTCGCGGCACATAGCCGGCGCGGCTTCGAGTGTAAAGCGCCGGAGACGCCGCCGCCGCGACTATTTTGGCGGTCGCTGCGTTTTGTTCAACGCGACGGCGCCTTGGTGGGAGGCGCGCGCCGCGTCCGGCGCGATGTTGCGCGACAACACACCTCGTAGCCTTGCCCTGATCTGGCGCGAGGCATGACTGACGCTCACAAGGCTTGAGCGGCTGTAAATGAAAGCGCCCTTCTCGCCGACGACGATATCGCCGGTTTGCAATGTCGGATCCCGGCGGGACAGCGCAAGGTAATAGTCGTGAGATGCGGCCGGATCGTTGCACGCGCATCTTGCCGTCAGCTTGTCGCGAAAGCTGAACGCCGCCGGAAGCGCTGAATAGAGCTGCCCTTTGGCGTTGCGCGCCTGCTCGATGCTTGCGCCCTGATAGAGCTGCACGCGCGCTGACGGACACGCAAATTCGCAGGATTGCTGGCCGGAAATTCGCGATAATTTGACGAGGGGAAAATAATAGCCGTCGCAGGCGCGCACGCAGTAGCCGCCGCCGGACATCGAGTCCGTGTCGGAAGCGCCTACGGGTTCGGGGTTGGCGTAATGAATTGAAGTCTTTGGCGCGCGCTTCGGTTGTCGCGGGCGCGCACGCATCACCCGCCAGGAGCGGTGGGACGAGAACGCCGGCGGTTGATCGGGCCCGAAGAGGAAATCGAAAAAATCGCCTTGAGCCAAAGTGTCGATGGGTGAGATGAACGCCAAGGCGAAAGCCAGAGCGCCGGCGATCCCTGTCGCACCCTGGCGGTTGAGCCGCATGCGCCGTCCCCGTCTACTAAACTTCGACTGGCGACCCCGGCAGGATTCGAACCTGCGACCTACTGCTTCGAAGGCAGTTGCTCTATCCAGCTGAGCTACGGAGCCGTCGACGGCGCAGCTTTCGCCGCGGACCATATCAGTTCGGCCAACGCGGCGCCAGCAACGCCCGACAGGGTAGTCATATATGGCGACCCCGGCAGGATTCGAACCTGCGACCTACTGCTTAGAAGGCAGTTGCTCTATCCGGCTGAGCTACGGGGCCGAAACAGCCTCAATGCGTCCAGAGACCGATGCGGCTGGTCTTGAAATTATCTGAATAGGATGCGCCGCGCCGCGCCGCCAGATTAGGCTTGGGCTCCTCGAGCCGATAGGGGAGCCCATTGCGCTCGGCGTAGGCGATCGCCTCCTCCTTGGTGGAAAAATTGAGCCTGACCTGCTGATGCATGTCAGCCGAACTCGTCCAGCCCATGAGCGGCTCGATGCTGCGCGGAAGCTCCGGCTCGAAGTCAAGCCGCCACATGTCCGATCCCGGACCGGATTGAGTGGCGCTCGGCGCCGGAAGATAGATGCGTGCGGTCATATGGCCTCGTCGTTGGCTGCGCTCGTAGACGCGTCATGAGAGCGGCGCGCGGCGGTCTTCGCGCTGGTCGGGGCAGCAGGATTCGAACCTGCGACCTGAAGTACCCAAAACTTCCGCGCTACCAGGCTGCGCTATACCCCGCCGGACCAAGCCGCGCCTATGGCGGCCCTGCCCTCGCTCGAAATTCGCTACCACGCACGGCCGCCCCTCACAAGGGAATGCGACTATCGCTTGAACATGCGGTGCCGCACCTGGTCTCCGGGCGCAAGCGACATTTTCCGCGCGGCGCCGGCGTTCAGCTCCAGCACCGCATAAGCTGGCTGAGGCGACGTTATGATTCGTTCCGACATCGGCTCCGTGTCGGCGGCCACGCCCACCACCCGCCCGTCGCGCCCGATGAAAACCATGTCGAGCGGAATGTAAGTATTTCTCATCCACATCGAAACAGGCCCCTCGGCCTTGAATTCGAACAGCATGCCGTGATCGGCGGGCATCGACTTGCGGAACATGAGGCCGCGGGCGCGCGCCTTGGGCGTGTCCACAACTTCGACTTTGAAGTCATGCTCCCCCGTCGCCGTCACGATTCGCATGATTTCAACCGCAGGCTCGGCCCGCGCGACTGTCGACGCGACCAGCGCCAGCAAGAGCGACAGGATCATTGTGCGGAGGATTTGCGCCGCTCTCATTCGGATGGGCTCCAAAGAGCCTTGCGCAGCATCGATGTCTTCAGTGCGACGGAACGCTTTTGGCGTCGAGCGGCCGCACTTCGGCCGCCATCAGACCCTTTGGACCGCCGCCGTAACGCACGAGGACGCTATCGCCTGGCTTAAGTTCGGTCATGCCGTAGCGCCGCACCGTCTCCATGTGCAGAAAAATGTCTTCGGTGCCTTCGCCGCGCGTCAGGAAGCCGAATCCCTTCATGCGGTTGAACCATTTGACGATGGCGATCTCATAGCCGCTTGTCGGGACAATTTGGACGTGGGTGCGCCCGGCGCATGATTGTGACGGATGCACCGCGGTCGTTTCGTCCATCGCTATGACGCGAAACACCTGCATGCCCTTGACGCGCTTCTGCGCCTCGCAGACGACGCGCGCGCCTTCAAAGGCCGTTTGCATACCGCTGCGGCGGAGAATGGTGACATGCAGGAGAATATCGTCGGAGCCGTCGTCGGGCACCACGAAACCGTAGCCCTTGGCGACATCGAACCATTTAATCCGTCCCGCGACTTCGACCAATTCGAGACCGGTCTCGTCGGATTCTGTCGCGCTCGCCGTCAAATCATCCTGAAAAGTCACTTTAGCGCTCACCGACCAACTCCCCATGCTGATCCAGAGCATTCGACTGGCGCGCGCTGGCGATTATCCTGAAGCGCGAATCACCCCGCGTCGCTCATGAATCACTTTTAACAAGATAACACCCGCGGCGCGCCATCCAACCGGCAATTTTTGTACACTAGCGAATGTCTGTGGATACGCGCTCCGTCGCCGCGCGAATTGGCGAAGCCTTTGTCGCTGAAACTGAAACATGCGTGCGTGCGCGACGACGCGCGCAGCGATATTGCGCAATAAACGCGGATTCTGTCGCGGATAAAATCGGGCGAGACGCCCAAAATCTTTGAACCTGTGGCCCCTGCGCCACATCGACGGGGATTTGACAAACGCGCCCCGGGCGCGCAATCGGAACCCGGCGAGCGTCGCGCGCCCTGTCGCCCGCCCGCCTTTTCCTCGGTTGGAGCGCCGCCAATGACCCATTCGTCGACCGCGCCAGCGAGCGCGCCCACGAGCGTTCACGCTACTCACAGCGGTTCTGCGCGAATTGACTCTCGCTATGACCTCGCCGCGCTTGTGGCGGCCCGCGAGAGCGATCGCTTTTCGCTGCATACAAAACACCTCAATGAAATGTGGGTGCGCGTTCTCAAGACGATCGGCTACGACGTTGGCTTCACCCGGGGCGTTGGGCCTTATCTGTGGGACCGCAAGGGCGACCGCTATCTCGATCTCCTCAGCGGCTGGGGAGTCTTCGCGCTCGGACGCAACCATCCGGCGGTGCGCGACGCGCTCGTGAGCGTGCTCGACGGCGAACTCGCCAATCTCGTGCAACTTGACGTTTCAGTTCTGGCCGGCGTTCTCGCGGAAAAGTTGCTCGGCTATGCGCCTTGGCTGGAAAAGGTCTTTTTCGCCAATTCGGGCGCCGAGGCGGTTGAAGCGGCGATCAAGTTCGCGCGCGCCGCGACGGGTCGCGCCGGGATCCTGCACTGCGCGCATTCCTTTCACGGCCTGACCTATGGTTCGCTGTCGATGAACGGCGACGAAATTTTCAAGAAGGGCTTCGGACCGCTGCTGCCGGACGCGCGCGAGGTGCCGTTCGATGATCTCGACGCGCTCGAACGCGCTCTGGCGGGGCGCGACGTCGCCGCCTTCTTCGTCGAGCCGATCCAGGGCAAGGGCGTCAACATTCCGCAAGAGGGCTATCTTCTCGACGCGCAGGCGCTCTGCCGCAAATACGGAACGCTGTTCGTCGCCGACGAAATTCAGACGGGAGTGGGCCGGACGGGCCGGTTCTTCGCGATTGATCACTTCCCGGGCGTCGAACCCGATATGATCGTTGTCGCAAAGGCGCTTTCCGGCGGCCATGTGCCGGTCGGCGCGGTGCTCACGCGCAAATGGATTTTCGATAAGGTCTTCGACCGCATGGATCGCGCCGTCGTGCACGGCTCGACCTTCAGCAAGAACGATCTTGCTATGGCGGCCGGCATCGCGACGCTGGACGTGCTGAAGAACGAGCGGGTGATCGAGAATGCGGCCAAGACGGGCGACCGTCTGCTCGCATCGTTCCAACGGATGGCCGGCGGCTACGAGCTTGTCGCCGACGTGCGCGGCAAGGGCCTCATGATCGGAATCGAATTTGGGCCGCCGAAGTCGTTCAAACTGAAGGCAGCTTGGAATCTCCTGGAGACGGTGAATTCAGGCCTGTTCTGCCAGCTCATCTCCATCCCGCTGTTTCGGGATCATAAAGTGCTGACGCAAGTGGCCGGACACGGCAATCACACGATCAAGCTGCTGCCGCCGCTCACGATTTCCGATGAAGATTGCGAATGGATCGAGCAATCCTTCGACGCCGTCATCGCGGACGCGCACAAGGCGCCTTCCGCCGTCTGGTCGCTCGGCAAGACTCTGGCGGAACACGCGATCAAAGCGCGAATGAGCGGCTGACGCTCATACCTCGACGCTCCAGCGAGGGGCGCGCTCAGAGTCGCGCTCAAGCCGCCGGCGAAGGCTGCTTCTCCACCTCGCGCGAATAGTCTTCGATCAGCGCGCGCGAAAGCTCGCCTGGCGTGAAGCGATAGACGCCGACCTCGGAAACGGGCGTCACTTCCGCGCCGGTGCCGCAGATCAGGCACTCCGAAAACGACGCCAGTTCCTCAGGCATGATCCGGCGCTCGACGACGTCAACGCCGCGTCTCTTCGCGAGGTCGATCACCGTGCGCCGGGTGATGCCGTCAAGGAAACAATCGGCAATCGGCGTATGCAGCGCGCCGTCCTGAACAAAAAAGACGTTGGCGCCGGTGCATTCGGCGACTCGGCCGAGCCAATCGTACATGAGCGCGTCGGCAAAGCCGCGCCGCTCCGCGCGGTGCTTCGAAATGGTGCAAATCATATAAAGACCTGCGGCCTTCGCCATCGAGGGCGCCGTCAGCGGATCGGGCCGCCGATATTCGGCGATGTCGAGCTTGATGCCTTTCATCTTGGTCTCGACATCAAACATGCTCGGCCAATCCCAAACGGCGATTGCGACGTTGATCGTCGAATTCTGCGCCGCGACCGCCATCATTTCGCTGCCGCGCCAAGCAACCGGACGCACATAGCAGTTCGAGAGGCCGTTGGCCTTTACGGTCTCATGCTTTGCGGCGTCGATCTCTTCGACGCTGTAAGGAATCTCGAAATCGAGGATCCGCGCGGACGTATGAAACCGCTCGGAATGTTCGCGCGATTTGAAGATCGTTCCGCCGTAGGCGCGTTCGCCTTCGAAGACGCAAGACGCGTAATGCAGCCCATGCGAGAGAACGTGAAGCTTCGCTTCGCGCCACGGAACGAGCGCACCATTGTACCAAATGAATCCGTCGCGCTGATCGAAGGGCGGAAGCGACATGGCGAACTCCGGGAAGACGCGATCGAGAGGCCAAACAAGGCGCTGCGACGCTTGGTCAGCACTAGCTATCGGTCAGATTTATGTCAATATAGTTGACGTAAATAGCGCGCGCCAAAACGTCAGGCAATAAATAGCGTGGATGAACTCGTAGCGAGAAAAATCTCCGAGCCGCCCAGCGTCGCCGCTTGGCGGAATGCGGCCGTAGAAGCGGCGGCCGCCACGGGCGACGGCGACGCTCTCGAGCTCGTGGAATTATTTTTTTTCGCCTACCGTGATTTCGTGGGAGACGCCGACCGGCTGCTCGAGAACTATGGGTTCGGACGGGCGCATCACCGCGTGCTCCATTTCGTCAACCGTCGCCCTGGCCTCACCATCGCCGCGCTGCTGGATATATTGAAAATCACCAAGCAGAGCCTCAACCGCGTGCTGAAACAACTTCTTGAGGCGGGCTTCGTCGAGGCGCGCGCCGGCGTCGTAGACCGCCGCCAGCGCCTTCTCTATCCGACCCCCGAGGGTGCGACGCTCGCGCGCGATCTGGCGGCGCTGCAATCAGCGCGTTTCCGGAAAGTCATGGACGAGCTCCCGCCTGCGGCGCGCGGCGCCGCCTCAAAATTCCTGTTCGCGATGATCGACGTCGGCGAGCGTGAACGCGTTCGAGCGCATCTCGCATGCGCGAAGGCAGCCGGCGCCGCGACATGACGGTCTTTCCGCAACGCGCCGCGCCGAACGCGAAAGCGGCGCATATCCTCGTCGTTGACGACGATCAGCGCATTCGCACCTTGCTGTCGCGCTATCTGATGAACGAAGGCTATTTCGTCAGCGCTGCAGCCGACACGAGGGAGGCGAGCGTCAGAATGCGCGACATCGCCTTCGATCTTATCGTTCTGGATGTCATGATGCCTGGCGAAAGCGGCACGGCCTTCGCGACGCGGCTGCGCAAGAGCGCGGAGCCGTTGCGCTCCGCGCCCATCCTGATGCTGACGGCGCTTACCGAGACGGCGGACCGCGTCGAAGGGCTTGAAGCCGGCGTGGACGACTATCTCGCCAAGCCTTTCGATCCGCGGGAACTGTCGCTGCGCATCGCGAGCATATTGCGCCGCACGCGTCCCACAGAACCAGCGGGACCAAAGCGCTTTGGCGATTTCGTCTTCGATCCGTCGCGCGGCGAATTGCTGCACGACGGCGCGCCGGTCCGACTCACGACGCGCGAGCGCGATCTGTTGCGGGCGCTGGCCGAAAGCGACGGCGCCATTGTTTCGCGCCAATCTTTGGCGCACCGTGACCCCGCACGAAGCGCAAGCGAGCGCAGCGTCGATGTCGAGATCGCCCGATTGCGGCGCAAGATCGAGACCGACCCGAATGCCCCGCGCTATCTTCAGACGGTGCGCGGCCATGGCTACCGTCTGCTCGTCGACCCGCTGCGCCAACCGCTGAAATGATAGAGTCGTCACGATGACCGCCGTCTTACCGGAAGTTCTCGCCGCGCCCCGCAATCTGTGGCGGCGCTTCGCCAACTGGCTGCATGACCGCATGCCGAAAGGGCTTTACGCCCGCGCGCTGCTGATCGTGATCCTGCCGGTCGTGCTCCTCCAGTCCGCCGTGGCCTATGTCTTCATGGAGCGGCATTGGGAGGTCGTGACCTACCGTCTTTCCGCCGGGATGGCCCGGCAAGTGGCGGCGCTCGTCGATGTTTATCAGACGTTCCCGGACGAGCCGGATCACGCGCAACTGCGCCGCATCGCCGCCTTCGATCTCAATATGGAGGTTGCGGTTCTCCCCAAGCAGGACTTGCCTGGGCCGGCGCCAAAGTCGTCCTTGTTCTCGCTGCTCGACAAGGCGCTCACGAAGGAGCTCTCGCGCCGACTTAAGGAGCCCTTCTGGATCAACACCGCGCTTCCGGGCAGCCTGATCGAAATCCGCGTCGCGCTCAACGACGCGACGTTGAGAATGCTCGCCACGCGCGCGCACGCATACGCCTCCAACTCCTATATTTTCTTCATGTGGATGGCGATCGCCTCAGTCATCATCCTCGCCATCGCCACTTCGTTCTTGCGCAATCAGATCAGGCCGATCCTGCGGCTGGCCCGCGCCGCCGAGGAGTTCGGCAAAGGCCGCAATGTCGCATTCAGTCCGCGCGGCGCGCGCGAGGTGCGTCAGGCGGGCGCCGCCTTTCTCGACATGAAAACCCGTTTCGAAAGGGCGATCGAGCAGCGCACGACGATGCTCAATGGCGTTTCGCACGATCTGCGAACCATCATCACGCGTTTCAAGCTTTCGCTCGCGCTGATGCGCGACTCGCATGAAGCCGCCGAAATGCGCAAGGATGTGGACGAGATGGAGCGCATGGTCGAGGCGTATCTCGCCTTTGCTCGCGGCGACGGCGACGAAACGTCTTCGCCCACCGATATCGCGGCCATCCTCGACGAACTGAAGGCGGACACCGAGAAGCGCGGTCTCGCGGCGTCCGTGAAGATTGAGGGCGATCCGACAATCGTCGCGCGACCGGCGGCGATCAAGCGGCTGCTCGCCAACCTCGTCGGCAATGCGCAGCGTTACGGCGCTCGGATCGAACTCTCAGTGATCAACGACGGCGCGATGATGACCGTGCATATCGACGACGACGGGCCCGGCATCCCCCTGGAGCGTCGCGAAGACGCTTTCCGGCCGTTCTACCGGCTCGACGAATCCCGCAGCCAGAACGACGGAAACTCGGGTCTGGGCCTCGCCATCGCACGCGATATCGCACGCGGCCATGGCGGGGACATCACGCTCGACCGCAGCCCGCTCGGCGGCCTGCGCGCGACGGCCAGTCTCCCGCTCTAGAGCGCTTCCCGATCACGCGCGCGCGTGGGGATAGCCGCTGTCGTCGTCGTGGTAATCGCGCCCACGTCGCGTCCGCCAGCCAAATAGGCTTTGCGCAAAGGAATAGAACGGCCGCGTCAGTCTTGCGAGATCCTCCGCCCGATCGACGTAGCGCTCGCCGCGCGTGAGTTCGCGATCGAGCGTCGACAGGGCGTCGTGAATATCGCCTGCGAACCAATCCTCGAGCACGCGGCTCCAGGCCAACGCCAACCCCTGCAGTTTGAGCGAGCCGACCGGGCCCTCGCTGTCGATGTCCGCCGCCTCCAGCATGAAGCGCATCGAGTTCACCGTTTCGCGGTTGAGCGCCGCGGCGGTGAGCGGATCGCGCGCCGCCCAGCGGCCGACGCTCGCCAGCGCCTCACGATGCGGTTCGAGCGAATCGAGCCGGCGACGCAAAACATCGTAGAGCCGCTCGCGCGCGGGTTCGTGCGAGGCTTCCTTGGGCGTCGCGTCGAGAACCTCCCGGTCGATGCGCCGAGAGAACGCCCCCATGATCGCGCCCTTAGATGGGAAAAGTTCGCGCAGATCGGCAAGCGAGATGCCGGCCTCATGGGCGATATCGGTGAGCGTCACGTCGCTGAACTCTCGCCACGTGGCGAGCCGAAGCGTCGCATCGATCACTCGGTCGCGGGAGCCGCCGCTGGTCATGTCTGTCTCCAGGTCCGAAGGAATTTTCTAGTCAGTATTCTATTGTCGCCGGGCCGCGGGACAAGGCGCGCGCCGTCTCAACCGGAAAGTTCCCCTGCCCGGCGCTTCGCCGCAGCTACGGCGCGGCGCATCAGCGCGGCGAGGCCGTCCGGCGCCTCAAGAACCTCAAGCGCCGCCGCCGTCGTGCCGCCTGGCGACGTCACGCGCCGGCGCAATTCGTCAGGGCCCGTCTCGGGTTGTCGGCGCATCAGTTCGCCGGCGCCTTCGACCGTCGCGCGCGCCAGCCGCGCCGCGAGGGCCGCCGGCAGACCGGCTTCGGCCCCGGCGGCGGCAAGGCATTCGGCGAAATAGAAGACATAAGCGGGACCCGATCCGGAAACCGCCGTCACCACGTCGATGAGCGCCTCGTCATCGACCCATTCGACGCCCCCGACGGCGCGAAGCAATGCGTCGGCGAGCCCGCGCTGAAGAGCGCTCGTCGCCGCGCTCGCGAAGGCCCCGGTGACGCCGCGCCCGATCGCCGCCGGCGTATTGGGCATTGCGCGCACCACAGCTTGCGTCGGCAGACGCGCGGCGACGTCCGCGGTGCGCTTGCCGGCGAGGATCGACACGACAACGGTATCGCGCGCCACGAAAGGAGCAGCCGCCGCGGAGCCCGACTCGATCGCCTGCGGCTTAACGGCGAGAACCACGGCGTCGCATGGCGCAGCCGCGCCGTTCAGCGCGTAACCCTGCGCGGCGCACAACTCCTGGAGCCGCTGGGAGGGCTGCGGCTCGACGATTGACGCTGCGCCCAGCAGATTCTGCGCGGCCCAGCCTTCGAGCAACGCCAGCCCCATGTTTCCGGCGCCGATCAGAGCGACCGACTTTCCGCGCAGGCCGCCCGCGTCGGTCACGCCTCGCCTTTCGTCTCGAAATTGGCGGTGGCGAGCGCTTCCCTGGCGTTCTTTCCGGCCCAGAGCACAAATTGAAAGGCTTGATAATGCCGCTCACACGCCTGAAGCGCGTTGTCGAGCAAGGCTGCGCATTGCGTCGCCGAGGGCTGCGCCCCTCCCGTCAGGATAAGGCCATGACGGTGCATCGCCACGCCCTCCTTCGGCCAGAAGTCGAAATGCCCGATCCACATCTGCTCGTTGATCGCATTGACCAGCGACATCAGTTCACCGCGCCTGCGCTCGGGCGCCTTGAGATCGAAAGCGCAACTGACGTGCAGCGTTTCGAGCTGCGGAAGCCAAGTAAAAGCGACGTGATATTCCGTCCAAGCTCCGGCGACGGAAATCGAAATCTCGTCTTCGTCGTCCCGATCGAAGGACCAGTCATTGGTGGACGCCAGTTGCTCCACAACATCCACCGGATGTTCAGCGCGTTCCGTTTCTTTTTCCGTTGCGATCAGCATGTGCCAACCTTTTTTTCAATGTCAGCATAACGCGGCGACTAAAAGACAGGCGACGATGCGTCGTGGAGCTTTGCGTGAGGGCGCCTCCTTTTCAAGCGATTGATTCAAAGTCGAATCATCTCTTGCAATCACTATACTCCACACAAGAACTAGGACGCCAAAAAAGCGATGGTCAGACCCTGTTGGAGGCAGAGACTGCGGGATTCGCATGGCTGCGTCCATGGCGCAGCTGCCCTCTTCCACAGCCACGCGCGCCAAAAAAAAGCTCTGGATAAAGGATGAAATCGCGCGGTGGACACGAGCCCCTCCCTGCGGAGAGAGCAAAAAAGCCTCGTCCGCACGGTTCGCGGGCGAGGCTGGCGTTTTTTGATGGATCGCCTGGGCTAGCGCGTCATCATGACCGGCGATCCGACGTCGACGCGATCGTAGAGGTCGGAAACGTCTTCGTTCAACATTCGGATGCAGCCGTAGGAGGCGGCCGTGCCGATTGACGCGCGCATCCTCTGGGTCGTGCCGTGAATCGCCACTTCGCCGCTGCTGAGCGTCAAAGCGCGCACGCCCATCGGGTTGCGCGGCGAGCCGCCACGAATGAAATTCGGCAGCTCCGGGTGATCGGCCTTCACCACCGCTGGCGGAACCCAGTCGGGATTGACATATTTTCCCTCGATGGAGGTCGCGCCCGACCATTCCTTGCCGCGCTTGGGAACGGCCACCGGATAGCTGATGGCGACTCCGGTGTCGACGACGTAGAAAAGCCTCCGCTGGCTGGCGCTGATCACGACGGTGCCGGGAGCGACGTGGGGAGAGAAAGAGACGATATTGCGCGCGTTCGCGTCCTGCGGAAGCGCGGCGACGCCAAGCCCGACGACTGTCGCCGTCAAAACTGCCTGAAGCGTTCCGGTTGACTTGACGGTGCGGGATCGACGCAAAAAAGCAAACAGTTTACGCATGACGCTACACCCTACGTGTTGAAGCCTCGACAGCGACTTCTCGAATGGCGGCAGTCTAACTTTCGCCACGATCTTGTCGAAACGTTTCGCGTTTTCAGGTTATGGCTTAACGTTAAGATAATATGGGATGTTCTATCGTCGCGACCGCTTCGCTTCAGATCGTCGCTTCAAGATTGCGCCATCCTTTCGTCGAAATTCATGCGCATTGCGCACTTGCAGGGTAACTGGCGCGGGCGCGGTAATAAGGCATGAGCGAGACAGCCGGACCGCCGAAGATTTTTGATCGCGCACTGCTGCGCTGGCGCTTGCGCCGCGCCCTGCCAAAAGGCGCGCCGGATTTCCTGATGACGCGCGCCGCCGACGATCTGCTCGATCGCCTGCTGACGGTGAAGCGCGAATTTCCGCGCGCGCTCGATCTCGGTTCGCCAAGCGAACATTTCGCGCAAGCCGTCGTGGCGAGCGGCCGTGCGCGGCCTTTGCGCGCGAGCGGCCATGCTGGCGACCTCATCATTGACGAAGAAGCGCCGCCCTTCGCGCCGGGCTCATTTGATTTGATCGTCTCCGGCATGTCGCTGCAGTGGGTCAACGATCTGCCCGGCGCGCTGGCGCAAGCGAGACGCATGCTTGCGCCTGACGGACTCTTCCTCGCCTGCCTCGCCGGCGGCGCCAGTCTTGTCGAGCTTCGCGCCGCCTTTGCGCAGGCCGAAGAAGAAATCACCGGCGGCGCAAGTCCTCGCGTGTCGCCTTTCGTCGACGTGCGCGACATGGGCGGGCTGCTGCAGCGCGCCGGCTTCGCTCTGCCGGTCGCCGACGTCGACAGCTTCACGCTGCGCTATGAGTCAATCTTCGGGCTGATGAAGGATCTGCGCGCGATGGGCGCCGCCAATATCCTCGTCAAACGCTCACGCAAACCCTTGCGGCGAGATGTCGTGGCGCGCGCGGCGCAAATTTACGCCGAGCGCTTCTGCGACGCCGACGGACGCGTTCGCGCGAGCTTCGAAATCGTCTGGGCGTCGGGCTGGGCGCCGCACGAGAGCCAGCAAAAGCCGGCGAAGCCCGGCTCCGCCAAGATGAGTCTCGAAGACGCGATGAAATCCCCGCGCGAGAGCGACGCCTGAACCTAAGGCGCGACCTCCACCTCGACGCTGCGGGTTTGAACCGGCGCTGGCTCCCATGGGCGCTGATAGGCGAAGACGATTTCGGCGCGTCCGGGTTTGAGCGCGCGGATTTTCCAATGGCGCATGCTGGGGCTGCCGATCATGCGCCGCCGACCGCCGCTGCGGCCGCCGTCCGATATCGCCAGGATGTCGAGATCACGGCTCGCGGCCTGATCGATGCGCCAGGAATAGCCGGTCGTGACATTCTCCTGCAACGTAAAGATCGCGCTGCCGCCCGGCGCGAGCTTTATGACGTCATCCGCCTGCGCGGGGAACGCGATGAAAACACTGAGCAGCAACAGGCGCGACAGCAGACGCTTCATGAGTTTACCTTTGCCGCGTTGGCGATTCCGTAGATGCAGCGGGCGCCGTCCGCTTCCAACACTCGCAAGCTAATATACGCCCGGAATAAGTCGCGCCGTATGCGCGCGATAGGCCTCATAGGCCGCGCCGAACTCGGAACTCAACAAGCGTTCCTCAGCGTTCATCCGCGCGACAAGCGGCGGAATATTCGCCAACGCCATAAGGACGCCCACCGCCGTGTTGAAGCCCAGTCCCCAGCCGAGCGCCGAGATCAGAAGGCCAAGATAGCTCGGATGTCTGATGCGGCTGTAGAGTCCCGTGGTGACGAGTTCGTGGCCCGGCTGAATGGCGACAAGGCCGCTGAAGCGGCGCCCGAGCACGGCGACCGGCCACAGCCGCAACGCCCCGCCCGCCGCGAGCAGAGCGACGCCGAGCCAGCGCACGGCGTCGCCGTCCAATCTCCACAGTCCCTCCCGATCGGCCCAGGCGGGCAGATAGGCGCCGAGAAGCCCGATGACGAAAAAAGCCGGGATGACCCACCGATTGCCGCGGTCCTCGCGCAGGCCGGAGCTGAGGTTGCCGCCGACGAAGAGCGACGCCACTCCAAGCGCGAGTGTGACGACGACAAGCGCCGTCCGCGCCGGATTGGCGAAGTAAGCGTCAACCCCGCCGACGCCGAGGATCGCCAGCGCCAGATAAAGGCCGATGGACAGCGCCACGGCCAGGGCGCGGACAGCGGATGCATGGAAATCATGGGTCCAACCTGTCGGTCCGTCCCCGAGCGATGCACGGGACCAGCGAAAGGATGCAACTTACTTGCGATGCTTCGAAGCCTGGCTGCGCGTGGCGAACCAGACTGATTTTACCTGGCCAGGGCATTTTCCGCATGTCACGCGACCCTTCGGGCTGACGTAAGCGCAAAGCCCGCGCGCGAGACACTCGTCCGTCGTGACGGGGCGTGCGCTCGCCGCAGACGAGAACATGCCGCCAATGCACGCGGCGATCGCGAGGATGAGGAGATTTCGCATAACGGACTCCTTTAAATATAGAGGATAAATATAGAGGATCGAACAGTCAGGCTATTTAGCGCCTTCCGCAATCTGTGGAAGCGCGACATTGACCCCCAGCAGCGGTTGGACTAATGGTCGAAATGGACCATTCATTGGTCCATATGAGGCGCCGATGAAGATTTCCGTGACCGAAGCCAAGGGGCAGCTTACCGAGCTTGTCCGACGCGCCGAAGCCGGGGAGGAAATCATCCTCACGCGGCATGGCCAGCCCGCCGCTCGTCTGGCGCCCGCCAAGGCCTCTTTAGACCGCAGAGCGCGTCGTAAGCTGCTTCAAGCAGTGCGCGCCTCTGGCGCGTCCAAGGCGACAGCAGGCGCTGACGCCGCCCGCAGCCACGACTTCCTTTATGACGCGGACGGTCTGCCGAAATGATCGCTGTGGACACATCTGCGTTGATGGCGATCATCCTCGATGAAGCCGAAGCCGAAGGATGCAGCAAAGTCCTGGAAGCCGAAAAGTCTGTGCTGATCTCGGCCGTAACCATGGCAGAAGCTCTCATTGTCGCGCAGCGGCGCAACGTCGGGGAGGAGATGTCGCGCCTGATCGATGGGCTCGGATTCGACGTTTTGAACGTCACGCCTGCATCCGCGCGCCGCGTCGCCGAGACCTATGCGAGATGGGGTAAGGGCGCGCACCCGGCGGGACTGAATTTTGGGGATTGCTTCGCCTATGAAGCCGCCAAGGAACATTCCTGTCCCTTGCTCTATGTTGGCGAGGATTTTGCGCGGACGGACGTGGCTGCCGCGCAATAGGCCTTAGTTAGCGTGTCGAAAAGCCAAGTGTTCGTCGCATTGCCGTTTAGTGGCGAAGAGCTAAAGGATGCGCGCTTGGTGGCGCTTCCTTGCGCGCCTCGATGGCCTTACCCAGGACCAAGCCTGCGCGCCGCTCAGAAACTATCACCCACAATTCCTTCAGTGGGGCAGGCCCTTTTGTATCCTGGGCTATCCCTGCGTACCCCACAATCCCCGGTCACTCCCACTCGATCGTACCCGGCGGCTCGTGATGTCGTAGGTCACGCGGTTGATGCCGAGCATCACGTCGCCCACTCTTTTCGCAGAATGGCGTACTGCATCGTGTTCTCGAATATCGGGACGCCTTCGTCATCCGTCACGAAGGATACGAACTCTCTGAACAGTCCCTCCCGCCTCATCGCCAATTTCTCACACAAGCGCTGCGAGGCGATGTTGTCTTCCTCCACATAAGCGTAGAGGCGCCGGGCTCGCTTCACCGAGAACAGATGTTCGAAGAGAGCCCGTGCGGCCTCGGAGGCGAACCCGGCGCCGCCAAAATCCGCGTTGAAATTCCACCCGACCGAATATGTGTCGGGAGGCTCATGTACGCAGAAAACGTCACCGATCAGCCTGCCGGAGCTTCGCAAACACACGGCAATATGCGCGTCGTCGCTGCTGCGCTTTGCCACTTCCGCTTCCGCAGCACCGAGATCTTCCAGTTTGAGAGACAAGAAACAACTCGACCTGGGTTGGTGCAGATACGCAAACAGATCGGCCGCATCACCCTGCCTGAAATTTCTCAAGATCAGTCGATCGGTTTCGACAACGTCCATTCGAATTCCCTGTCGGGCCTCATATGTCGATGTGTCGTTTCACTCCCACTCGATGGTTCTAAGAGATCATAACACGTTGATCTCACATCGGAATTTTTTCCGCGCAGGCAGAAGAGCCGTCTCACCGATCCGTCAAAAATTTGCGCTCTTGATTCCAAACAGGAATTTCGACGATCTGCGATTCGCTCGGTTTCAGCGACTATCGGCATCGATCGGTCGATTTCTTCGAGATGCGCGCGAAAATGATCTCGTCGAGTTCATCGAAAAAGACCGTCATTCTTAGCGTCGACGAGTTCGAATCGCCGATCTAAGCAGCTTCCCAAGCTGGAGAAGCATCTTTGCAATTTTACGTCTTTGCAGGAGCACGCAAAGCGGCGTTGGCGCCGACCTTAGCTTCGAGGCGAAGACCGATTGAAGAGAAGACCTTCAAAATGGTCGCGAATTCGGGATTTCCGCCAGCGTCGAGTGAACGATAGAGACTTTCTCGGGCAAGGCCCGTGTCGCGGGCAACCTGACTCATGCCTCGATCGCGGGCGATGCCGCCGAGCGTATCCATGATAGTGGCGGCGTCTCCGGATGCCAGCGCCTTATTGAGCATCGTTACCGCTTCATCGAAAGGCATCGCGTTCGGCTGGACAGGCGTTTGTGATGACGACTGACTAAGTGGATCAAGCAGGCTCGGTTGCGATTCGGTGTGATCGCCGACCCATTCTTCCGGTGTTGCACGCTCCTTCACGTCCATACGCAATTGAGCGCTGCATTGGGCGAGAAAGGCCTCCCATTGGTCGGACGACTTGATATTGAGAGCAGCCTTCTCAGGGACATTGAAGAGAACGGAGATCTTGCCGGCGCGCACGAGCCGCAGGGCGTTTAGTACCGTGCCAGGGCTCTTACCGTCCCAGATCATTAGTCCGAAATCCGCCTTGCGTGCCATTTCGCGGTCCTTGGCGGCGTAAAACTGAATGCCCTTCGAGCTCTTTGGGGCGTCCACATGGTGGATTTGCCATGAGCCAAGATTGTTTCGGGGTGTGTCGCCTGAGCAGAAGACAATGACCCTGTCATAGGCATCGTCTCGGGTGGGTCCGCAGCTCGGTGCGGGCGCAGTCGTTGGAACCGGTCTTACAGTTGGCGGCGCGGTTCTCGCCGGGGCTGGCGCCGCCCGTATCGCGGGCGGCTTGCTGACGGGACCAGTCGGAAAGAGCGAGACGCAGGCCGCCGCAATGCTGCCGCTTCCTTCCGTATTGCCTGGACCGAGCGACGCTATGAGAACGCCAGCCTCGCTTCGACCGAACGCTGGACCGCGATTCTCACCATCGTCGTTCAACCGCCGCGTGACGCCGAACGCCTGCGCAAAAATCCGCTCGGTCTTTTCATTCACGCCATCAACTGGTCGAAGGAGCTCGGATAATGACACCGTTCCGATTCGAAGGGTTCGTCGCCGCGCTACTCGCTTCGACCTCCCTTTCCGCCTGCATGAGCTTCAAGCCGCCCGAGATCGCCTATGACGATATTCCCGTCCCCGCGGTGATTGAGAGCGATCCGGAGAAGCCGGTCAAGATCGTCGAGATTCCGAAGATCCTGCCGCTGCCGGGGCAGCTTAAACCCTTGTCGAAGTTAAAGGAGACGCTGGAAGCTCCCGATCCCAAAGTCCGAGTGGCCCAGGCGAACGCCGCAGCGCGGGTGCAGCCCCGACGCGCCGGCTATATCAACGCTGTCCAAATCTATCCCTTCACCGAAGGCGCGCTCTATCAGGTCTATGCGTCGTCGGGAGAGATCACCGACATCGCGCTCCAGGAGGGCGAGCAGCTTGTCGGCTCTGGCCCCGTCGCCGCCGGCGACACTGTGCGCTGGATCATCGGCGATACGGAAAGCGGCGTTGGCGCATCAAGGAAGACTCACATCATGGTCAAACCGACGCGGCCTGACCTTATGACCAATCTCGTGATCAACACGGATCGGCGCACCTATCATCTGGAGCTCAGAGCAACGGAAAAGACCTATATGGCTTCCGTCTCTTGGCAATATCCCCACGACGAGTTCATTGCGCTTCGACGGCGCAACACTGCGGCCGAAGAAGTTATGCCGGTCGATACAGGCGTCGATATCGGGAGCCTCAATTTCCGCTACGCGATCGAGGGGGATGCCGCGCCCTGGCGCCCGCTGCGGGCCTTCGACGACGGCCGCAAGGTCTATATCGAATTCCCGCGCGGCATCTCCCAAGGCGAAATGCCGCCGCTTTTCGTCATCGGCGCTTCCGGCGACAGCCAGCTCGTCAATTATCGCGTGCGCGGCCATCACATGGTGATCGATAGGCTCTTCGCCGCCGCGGAGCCGCGCTTTGGATCGGACGACCAAAGGGTGGTCCGGATCGTGCGCAGCGACGGAAGACCAGCCATATGAACCCGCCGGAGCACGAAAAGAAGCTCGCTGAACAATTGCGGCTGCGGCCTGAACGGACGACCGTAACGCGGCTTTCGCGCCGCGTGCTGATTACGCTAGCCGGCGTCTCGTCGTCGCTCATTCTCGGTCTGACGCTCTGGGCGTTGCATGAGCGCTCAGGCACCAAGCCGCCGCCGGAACTTTATAACACTGACGCCAAAACCACTGCAGATGGGCTCGCGGCGCTGCCCCGCGACTATACGGGGCTTCCCAAAAACGTCCCGAAGCTCGGACCGCCTTTGCCAGGAGATCTCGGCCGACCGATCCTTGCTGCCCAAGGTCAATTGCCGCAGCCGGCGATCGATCCGGAAGAGCAGCGAATCGGTCAGGAGCGTGAAGCGGCCCGCACGGCAAAACTCTTCGCAGCGACAAATGCGCATGAGCGCGCCACTACCTCGACCCAAGTGTCTTACTCATCGAACGGCGAGTTCCAATTTCAAAGCGCGCCCTTCACCACGGAACCGGCGCCCATCGATCCTGGCGCGATCCAGAATATGCAGGATCGCAAACTTGCCTTCGTAAATGCGCCGGCCGACCGCAGAACCATGAGCTCCGACCGGCTCGAACAACCGGCTTCGCGTTACGTCCTGCAAGCAGGCGCTGTGATTCCGGCGGCGCTCATCACCGGCATTCGCTCTGATCTGCCGGGTCAGATCACCGCTCAGGCGACCGAAAGCATCTATGACAGCCCGACGGGAAAGTTTCTGCTGATCCCGCAAGGTTCGAAACTTATCGGTCTCTATGACTCGCAGATCGCCTTCGGCCAATCGCGGGTGCTGCTCGTCTGGAATCGTCTTATTCTTCCCAGCGGCAGTTCCATCGTTCTTGAGCGCCAGCCCGGAACTGATGCGTCCGGCTATTCTGGGCTTGAAGACGAAGTCGATCATCATTGGCTGCGTCTCGTGGGCGCAGCGGCGCTCTCCACCATTCTCGGCGTCGGCACGCAACTCGGAACGACGGGCGATGAAAACGCGCTCATTCAAGCGCTGCGCCGCGGAGGCGCGCAAAGCCTCAATCAAACCGGTCAACAAATCGTCGGCCGCAACCTCAATATGCAGCCGACGCTCACTATCCGACCGGGTTTTCCAGTGCGGGTGATCATCACGCGCGACCTGGTCCTCGCGCCATACAACGAACGCGCAACAATCGCCGCAAAGCGAGTCGATCCATGACCAAGTTGAAACTCGCCTCGATCCAAGACGACAAGCCGGTCAAGCTCACCGTCACGCTGCCGGCCGCGCTGCATCGAAATTTGGTCGCCTATGCGGAGATACTCGCAAAGGAAACGGGAAAGCCGGTCGAGCCGGCAAAACTCATTGCGCCGATGCTTGAGAAATTCATCGCGAGCGATCGAGGTTTTGCGAAATTGCGTGACGCTGCCAAAAAGCCAGTTGCGTCGTCGCTTTTGAAACCTTCGATAAGCTTTTCTTCGTCATCCGCCTAAGCAGGAACGGTTTAGAGGAGCTGAAATTACGTTACTTCTGACGACTGATCGTTTCGCCGTCGGCGAGACAGGAACGCGAGATGGGGAACAACCGCAATTATATCAAGGTAATACTCAGCGAAGGCGCGGGTGAGAGCATGTGATAGTCAATTAGGTGAGCGGCGAGCGGGGTGGGTTGTGAGGCGCCCCAAGGAAGCTGCCGAGCCACCATCGCCATAACCGGCCGGGCCATGCAAGCATGAACACAGGCGATTCGAAATCGGGGCGCAAAAATGAATGCCAATCGATCGAGTGAACCACGTTTCAACATCGTCATCTGGAAGGGCGCGAAGCAACTCGGAACGCTACGAGATCGCGACGCCAGCCGGGCGCGCAGCAATTTCGGCGGCGTTGTGGCGCGCTATAAAAATTCCACCGACAATTACCGGGTCGAACTTTACGACGGAGCGGACCTGATCGAGGCCTGGTCGAGCGAGGACGGACACAAGGCTCCCTTCGCAGAGACGCCTGTCCCCGCCGGCGGAAAAATTCATCGCGAGGGCGAGTGCGTGGGGCGAGTCATTTCGGTCCCCTGTCAGCTTGTGCCATCACGTTCGGCGAAAGCGTGAGCTAGCGTGAGAAAGTCAGGCCACGGATTTTCTAAGGAACAGCGCTGAGCTGAAGCCGTTCGACATCAAGGTGTTGAACAGCGCGAAGTGATTTCAAACGCTGGCGACGATTTGCATGGCATACCCGGCAAGTTCAACCGGCCGACTCGTCGCCCACGCAAAAAGAACGCCCCGCCGTTACATCCACGGTCGGGGGCGTTTCTTCGGCGGGACGCTCTAATTTACTCCGCCGCGATGCTCAATTTGACAGGAAGCTGAGTGCGGATCGCGTCCACGATTTTTTGCATGGCAACCTCGGCATCGTCCGCGCGGCGCGTCGATGCGGCCAATTCTGCCGTCTTGGTGGCAAGTTCCGATCGCAGGATCTCGAGATCTTTGTCCGACTGCTCGGCGGCAGCCATCATTTGCTCGACCTGAGCCTCAGCCAAGCGCAACATCTCTTCGGCGCGCTCGGCGCGCTCCAACTCTTCTTTCACCGCATTGCGCGCGCGAGTTATCGCTTGAGCGGACTCCCGTTCAAGCTCTCTGATCGCCGCCGCCGCTTCCGACACAAGGCCCAGTGCGGCCGTGGCGCCATCGCCGACCTGGGCAGGCAGATGCGTCGACTCAGGGGACGACGTGGTTGAATCTCCGCTCCTCGGGATGATTTCGTCCGTTACCAACTCAAGATCGAGCGAGTCCATTGACGCCTCCAGCCGTTGCACGAGGCCGCTTGGTTGCGCACCTTTCATACTCGTCGCATTCTGGCGAAGAATCTGGCCAAATATCGGCCTAAACAATGGAAGAGGCTGAGAAATGCGGCGCGATAAGTAAGAAACGCCCCGGTCGTACATCCGGGCTCGGGGCGTTCGTGCGACGGCGGATGGTGCTTAGAGCCGCCTACTGTTGCGAGCGTGCTCGACGACGAGCCCTGCGTGAAGTTGAGGAAAGGTGAAAAGCCTGGGAACGGAAGCGAGCCGTGGGCGGGTGGCGTCGCGACGGTGATGGGGCGAAGGCTGGGGGTTAGATTGAGGAGAGACAGGATCAATGACCCCCACACAATCTCGCACCGCTCGCAGCCTTTTAGGAATCACGCAAGAAGAATTGGCCGAAATGGCGGGCTTGCGCGTATCGATGATTGAAGATTTTGAGGGTGAGCGTCGAAAGCTTTCCGCTGGAGCGGTGGCGTCTATCCAAGTCGCTCTCGAAGCCGCCGGGGTAATTTTCATTGGTGGGCCTGGGGCTGAAACAGGACGCAGGCAAATGACGCGGATTATTGAACACCGCAGCGCCCTGCCGAACGGCCCCGTGGTGGAGGTCCATGTTCGCCGAGATGCGACTGCCGATCCCGCAGTGTTCGCCTACGTCAACGTCAATGTGTTTGGCCAGAACCCAGATCCCACCGCCTTCCCTGAGCGCCTGCCTCCCACCGACGCCTTCCTCCAAGCGCTCGCATATGCCGAACGCGCCGGTATCACGGTTGTGTGGGTTGACGATCCAGGCGGTCATTACCCTCCGAAAAAGCGCCCCGTCCGGGATGTAAGCCAACCATAGTAAACTTTCGTCGGCGTCGAGTTCATCGAAGAGAACGGCGATAAGCCGGGCGTGCGGCTGAGGAAGGGGCGCGGGAAACGATGAGACCGAGCAGGTGTGGGTCGTCATCGTTAACAACGATCCTAGTAAACGAGACGCAGAGTATGCTTTTGATTATCGATGGCCCACCACGACTTAAAGCGCCCTAAAAAACTCTGCTCCCAATAAGATAGGGCCTTCGACGGGTACGATTCCAGCTTCAACATTTTTAAGTTTTCACGGACCAACTTTTAGAGAGCGAATTATGAACCGGGCAGAGGGAACCTTCGAGCCATCCGCCAGTGTGTAAGTTTGGCTCCCGATAAAATCGCCATCAGAAATCGTTTTCGCACGAACCAACGTTAATACGACATCTACGGGAACGCTAACGTCACTCGCGCGGCACCACCACCCTTATCCCGGTTCCGGCGCGTTGCGTTGAATGACGGAATGCCGATGCTCGTCTGAGGTCCGCTTCTCGCGGTTGGCGTCGGCAAAGCGGACCATCCGCAGTTGGCCACAATGCGACGATTCAAGCAGCGTTCGGAATGGCGGCCCGATACAACGGCGCGATCCCGGAGCGATGGCGGCGGACCGCCGGCCAGGCGTAACGCTTCTGCGCGATCTCGGTCGCGCTTGCGCATCTTCGGCGACTGTGGCGCATCCCGGCAGAGGGTGATAGCAAATTCATATTTCTCAGTTGTCGACGCCGTGGAGCCATTAAACTCAAGTAGTTGCGTTGGTTTCGGTCGGCGAGTTTCTCGACAGCCGCCGCTGCTGGACAACGTTTAGGACAACATCGGCAAAATTTCGTGGGGAACGACATGGCGAACAAGACGCTGGCCGACTACGCGCAGGAAAAATTGAAAGAGGCGAGCAGGAATTTGGGTTTGGCGGCGATCGACTTTTCAATCCCCGACGAGCAGCTCATAGAAATGCGCGATACCGTCCGCCGGCAAGCCGCCGAGGCTCAGCTCCTACAAAAGAAAAAGGGACTTCTCGGCTTCTTGGGGCTCTAACGGCCTCGCAACGGCCTATCCCTGTCGCCCTGCCCCGCCCCCTCCCGCACTGCGCGATTTCCGGCGCAAGCGCGTAGCCCGGGCGCTTGGTTGATGAATGTAAGATCGAGAATTGCATGTTCGCCGTTCCCTCCGTTACACGTTCGACCGAGATAAACAGCTTGTCTGCGGACCGTTCGTCAAAAAGCTCCAGATCCCGACGTGCTTCAAGTTGGTTCGGACCCTTTTCCAGCGGCTGCCTTGTAACAGTGACGGCCATGATTTCGCTATTCGCCCCGCAACGACGTTCGCCTCGCGCTTTCCTTCCACCCTTTCTGACGTCCGAATTCATGACTTTCTTTGAAATAGACGCGCCACAAGCTCGACGAATGATCTCGATCTGGTCACGGCTCAGCATGTGACGGCCGCCGCCGTCCAGCGAACAATTTCGCCTCGTTCGCGACTACCGCAAAGCTGGACTGGTTTCGCCGGCGCGGCCGCTTCGCGATCGCGCTCTTGGGTTGCGCCGAGCCGAAGATGGAATCGTATTTCAGCGGCGTCATCTAACCCTCGACCCTCTAAAAAGAGGGAGGCCCCTATGCCTGGAACTGGCCCGCGCCGTGGGCTTCAATCATGTCGCGCTGGAAGTAGGCGATATCGAAGCAGCACTGTCATTTCTATGCACGGATATTCGAGTTCTAGCTTCGCTATCAATCGCATCCTCGTAGATTCTGCGACTTCAGTCGCTAGATTTGTACGCTATGCCACTTAAAAAATGGCTGTCGGGGAAGGTACGCCATGAAGTTTCTCGCTGGTTTCGTGACAGCGTTCATCGTCAGCGCGGTCGGCGCTTTTCTCGTCATCGTCAGCGGCGTTTACGACGTCGCCGCAACCGCGCCTCACACGCCATTGGGGCGCGCCATTTTAACTTGGACCATGCGTAATTCTGTGCGCGTCTGCGTAATCCACGCGATCGTGAGCACTGATTCCAGACGATCATGAGCGCTCAGTCCACGGGATCGTGAGCGCTCAGT
>NZ_JABVWW010000027.1 GCF_013350005.1 Methylocystis silviterrae | reverse complement strand
CGCGATCCCCTTGCGACATGACCAAGTGAATCAACTCAACCCCGATTTGGCCAGAGGTTTTTGGAGGCGTCCAACTGGTTTCCAGTTGATTTTGAAAGTTTCTCGAATAAGTGCAGCAGAGCCAATTGCCATTTCGGATGGAGATGCAATTCAGGTTCATCAATGACTATTAGTGCATTCCTGACGTTCAAGGCATAAATCGCAAAGAGATACGTTAGCAACTCCCGCTCTCCAGAAGAGGCCGCGCTGACAAGAAACGAAGTTCCTTGCTTGCTCAGAGCAACGTCATACTCATTCCTCAAAGCATTTATAGTTCTCAATTCCCAGTCATAGCCTAGCCCTTTCAGCTCCTCAGACAGGGCCTTTAGGTTTTTGTCCGCCTTCAAAGCTTCTCTCGCGCTCTGATTGTCTTCTTCCTGAAGAAGTCTATATTTCTGTGCAAGACGACCGATAGCTAATTGTAGAATACTTCTTCCGTTTCTAGATGACGTAGCGTCAGAAGAACGCTTTTCCTCGTAGTCATTGTAGTCATATAAGCCAATATTGGCATGAAAAGCGGCAGAGGTACGGTTTACTGGCAGGTATACCATTGGAAGCTGCAAGGCAATCTGCCCGAGCTCCGCTCGTAGCTGATTGTCGATTTCAAAGAGCTGGAGATAAGACAAAAAATCGGACGCCTCTTTCGAATTCTCCGTGTGTAACGCTCCATCTTGAAGTCTATAAACAAAGTGTTGCCCAGCGAAGAGCTTAGAGACTTCCCAACCATTCGCGGCTTCCCAAGGGCTATTATCGAAGCGCTTTTTTGTTGCCGCCATTGCCTCATCTGCGTGAGCCTGAATGGTAGCCATGTTTTTGACGTCGACAGCTGTTACCTCAATCTCGACCTCCACAATTTGAGGCGACTCTCTACCGTCACTATGCTTTTCAAGAGTAAGCGAAGATAATTGATCATTGTATCTGAGCTCCCACCGGTCCGGCTGATCTGCTCTGGGAGTGTGCACAAAATACCGGGTTGCCAAAAGAAACCTTCTTAGCATCACCACTGCCGTATCGAGCAAGTTCGTCTTGCCTCCGCCATTCGGACCGATGATTATTGAAATCTGACCTTCTAGAGTGAGTTCCTGTCGCTCAAGGAAGCTCCTGACGTTTTCGATCGCGATCCTTCGAAGCAGCATTTTCAGGGCTCCAACATTGCTGAGTGGCTTACGAGGGAACGACTGTGACGTTGCAGAAAAAAGATGTTATAAATGCCCGGCCGCTCGAGTTTAGCTAAAATTGCAACTCGCGCCCAATTGCAACAAAGAACATCAGTTCCTATCCCACTAAATTCCGCCTATGCCTTCAGCAGGCCACCTCACAGCTTCCCGTCAGCGACATGACCTCGGCGACGACGCCGCGTCTGACCAGACAGCGCCAGGGCGCGCGGTTGGGGCCGGCGCCGATCGTCACGCTATTATTCGCCTCAGACGTTTCCGCGCTGAGCACGACGAGTTTCGGAGTGTTCGTCTGTCGCTTCACCGCCACATAGCGATTCGGGGCCTTCGCCACGTTGCGCCACATGCCCCTGCCCCTCACCCTCGCTTCGCTCGACCTCTCCCCGCATGCGGGGAGAGGTTTGCGCCCGCGCCGGAATCAACTCGGACGCGCAAAGAGATTCCACCAAAAGAAATTCGCGTTCATCCGCTCCGGTTCGTCTCGACCCGCTCGGCCGGCCGCCCCCTCTCCCCGCTGGCGGGGAGAGGTGAGGTGAGGGGCTGGGGGTCGTCGCGGAAGGCTGATTGCAGCAGCGGACTCGGCGCCTTCGTCACGTTCCGCCACATGCCCCGGCCCCTCACCCTCGCTTCGCTCGACCTCTCCCCCCAGGCGGGGAGAGGTTTGCGCGCGCGCCGCGCGCTGTGCCCCGCCGCACTTTGTTAACCTAGCTGTTCATGCTACCCGCGGTTCGTTACGCGTGGACCTTGGGGGCCATGTTTCGGGGGGCATGTCATGACCATCATTGCAGCGAACCGCCGTGGATTTTTGGGCGCGATGCTTCTGGCGAGCGCCGTCATCACCGGGCGCCGCGCGTTCGGCGACGAGAAGATGGCGGAGATCGGCCGGCTCAAGCCGGGCGAGTTCATCTGGCGCCCCGAGCTCGCTTTGAAGGGACCCGTCTCCGTCGTCGTGTCGCTTCCCCAGCAGCGCGTGCATGTCTATCGCAACGGCATCCGCATCGCCGCCTCCACCTGCTCGACCGGCAAGCCCGGACATTCGACGCCGACCGGCGTCTTCGTCGTGCTGGAGAAGGACCGGAATCATCACTCGTCGCTGTACGACGACGCGCCGATGCCGAACATGAACCGCCTCACCTGGTCGGGCGTCGCGCTGCATGCCGGCAATCTCCCCGGCTATCCGGCGTCGCATGGCTGCGTGCGCCTGCCGGCGAAATTCTCTGAATTGCTGTTTGGCGTCACCCATATCGGCACGCCGGTCATCATCGCCGGCGCGCATACCGACCCTTGGGAACTGACCCATCCCGGCATGGTGCTGAGCGGCTATGCCGAACAGGAGTTCGAGCAGGTGCTCTCCGGGCTTGAGGGCAAGAAGCATCCCTCCGACTGGACGGAAGCCGAGAATTTCCCCGTCACCAGCGTCGTCGCCTCCTCGGCCGACCAGGTGATCGAGTTGATCGAGAACGACCATGTGGTGGCGAAATCCGTCCTTGGCTTAGAGGGCGTCGACAAGCTCGGCTCGCATGTGTTCGTGCTGAACGGCGCCGATCAGAATTCGCGCGGCATGCATTGGAGCGCGATCACGCATCATCATGAGGATTCGGCGCTCGCGCCGGACCAGGACGTGATCCAGCGGCTTCGCGCCGACCCGTCCTTCAACGCGGCCATGCAGGCGCGCATGCATCCCGGCATGACCATGGTGCTGACCGACGCGCCGCTGTCGCCCGACAGCCGCTCTGGCAAGGATTTCGTCATCGTCACCACGGAGTGACGGCGGCGCAGGACTTCGGCGAAGGACGAGGGTAAGGAAAACATACGCGAAGCCGGGCTTCCTCGCCCTTCGAGACGCGTGCTGCGCACGCTCCTCAGGAAGAGGAAGCCCTCCACCCGATCGCCCTGGAGCCGCGGCGCCCGCCCCTGACGCCCGCGCCAAAATGCGCTAGACTTGCCGCTTCGCGCCTTCCGGAACAAACACAGAATGTCGGATTTCTATCGCATCAAGCGCCTGCCCCCTTATGTTTTCGAGCAGGTGAACCGCCTCAAGGCGCGCGCCCGCGCCGGCGGCGCCGACATCATCGATCTCGGCATGGGCAATCCCGACCTGCCCGCCCCCAAGCACGTCATCGAGAAGCTCGTCGAGACCGCCGGCAAGCCGCGCACCGACCGCTATTCGGCGAGCAAGGGCATCGCCGGGCTGCGCCGCGCCCAGGCGGGCTATTACGCGCGCCGCTTCGGCGTGACGCTCGACCCCGAATCGCAGGTCGTCGCGACGCTCGGCTCCAAGGAGGGCTTCGCCAATATGGCGCAGGCGATCACCGCGCCGGGCGACGTGGTGCTGGTGCCAAACCCCTCCTACCCGATCCACGCCTTCGGCTTTCTGATGGCCGGCGGCGTCATCCGATCCGTGCCCTCGGCGCCCACGCCCGACTATTTCGTGACGCTGGAGCGCGCGATCATCCACTCGATCCCCAAGCCGATCGCGGTGGTCGTCTGCTATCCGTCCAATCCGACGGCGGAAGTGGCCTCGCTCGACTTCTACAAGGATCTCGTCGCCTTCGCGAAGAAGCATGAGATCTTCGTGCTCTCCGATCTCGCCTACGCCGAAGTCTATTTCGACGACAATCCGCCGCCCTCGATGCTGCAGGCGCCGGGCGCGATGGATGTGACGGTCGAATTCACCTCGATGTCGAAGACCTTCTCGATGGCCGGCTGGCGCATCGGCTTCGCGGTCGGCAATGAGCGGCTGCTCTCGGCGCTGGCGCGGGTGAAGAGCTATCTCGATTACGGCGCCTTTACGCCGGTGCAGGTCGCGGCGGTCGCGGCGCTCAACGGCTCCGACGACTGCGTCAAGGAGATGCGCGCGATCTACAAGCGGAGGCGCGACGTGATGGTCGAGAGCTTCGCGCAGGCCGGCTGGCCGATCCCGGCGCCGCGCGCCTCGATGTTCGCCTGGGCGCCGGCGCCCGAGCGCTTCCGCAACATCTCCACGCTCGAATTTTCGAAACTGCTGATCGAGAAAGCCGACGTCGCCGTCGCGCCGGGCGAGGGCTTCGGCGAACATGGCGAGGGGTTCGTGCGCCTCGCGCTCGTCGAGAACGAGCAGCGCATTCGTCAGGCGGCGCGCAATCTGCGGCGCTTCTTCGAGACGGCGGATGCGCAGCTGCACAATGTCGTGCCGCTCGCCGCGCGGGGGTGACGCCGTCGCAATGAAACGCAACGCGTGAGAGCGCCAGTGGCCGATCCCGTCGACATCTACAATTGGCTGCGTCTCGATGAGCGGACCACGACATCCGGCCAGCCGACGCAAGCGCAGTTCGACGAGATCGCCGCGCTTGGCGTGCGCGAGGTCATCAATCTCGCTCCCGCGACCAGTGAGAAGGCGCTAAAGAACGAAGCGGAGATTCTGGCGGCGCTGGGCCTGCGCTACACGCATATTCCGGTCGACTTTCAAAATCCCACACAAGCGGACTTCGATCGCTTCTGCGAGGCATTTGAAGGCGCGAGCGAATCTGCGACGCATGTCCACTGCATCGCGAACTACCGGGTCTCGGCCTTCCTTTATCTTTATCGGATCAGCGCAGGCATGGATGAGGCCCGCGCCCGCGCCGACCTCGACAGAATATGGACGCCCAATCCTATTTGGGCCGCCTTCATCGAGCGGACGCGCCCTCGAAATAGCGCTCAATGATGCGCGCATAGACCGCGCAGAGCCCGTCGATATCGGCGACGCGGGCGTTCTCATCGACCGCGTGAATCGTCTCATTCGTCAGGCCGAACTCCAGCACCGGACAATAATTGACGATGAAGCGCGCGTCCGACGTGCCGCCGGTCGTCGAGAGTTCCGGCGTCAGGCCCGTCACCTGCCGCACGGCGTCAACCACGAGTTCGGTGAAGGCGCCGGGCTTGGTGATGAAGGAGACGGCGTTCGACGGCGGAAATTCAACTTCGACATTCGCATTCGGCGCCGCTTCCTTGATCACCTGCAGAATGCGCGCTTTCAGCGACTCATGCGTCCAAACGTCGTTGAAGCGGACATTGAACTGCGCGCGCGCCTCGCCGGGAATGACATTGACCGCCGGATTGCCGATGTCGATCGTGGAAAATTCGAGATTGGAGCGCTCGAAATGCGTCGTGCCTTTATCGAGTTCGTGCCCTGAGAGCGCAGAGACGATGCGCGCGATGATCGGCGCGGGGTTTTCGGCGCGCTGCGGATAGGCGACATGGCCCTGCTTGCCGATGACGCGAATGCGTCCGCTGAGCGAACCGCGCCGGCCGATCTTGATCATGTCGCCGAGCGTCGACGCATTGCTCGGCTCGCCGACGATGCAGTGATCGAAGCGCTCGCCGCGCGCCGCCGCCCATTCAAGCAGCTTCACCGTGCCATTGATCGAGACGCCTTCCTCATCGCCGGTAATGAGCAGCGAGAGCGTTCCCCAAGATTTTACATTCGGCGCGCCATGAAGCTCGACATAAGCGAGCGCGGCGGCGGCGAATGCGGCGATGGCGCCCTTCATGTCCGAGGCGCCGCGGCCGTAGACGCGGCCGTCCGAGACTTCCGCCGCGAAGGGTTCGAAGCGCCAGCGCGAACGATCGCCCGGCGGCACGACGTCGGTGTGCCCGGCGAAGGCGAGGTGCGGCGCGCCGGAACCGATTTTGGCGAAGAGATTGTCGATGTCGGGCGTGCCTGGCGCGGAGAAGACGATTCGATGCGTCTCGAAGCCGACCGCCTTCAGCGCCGTCTCGACGACGTCGAGCGCGCCGGCGTCGGCCGGCGTCACGGACGGACAGCGAATGAGTTCGCGGGTGAGCGCGACGGCGCGGGACTGCGTCATTTAGAAGGCTTTCGGCAAACCAGCCTGTTTCAAGACCTCATTCGCGGTATGGCGCGATTTCGTCGTTCGAGGCAATGTGAAATTCCGGTTCGTGATTGGACTATGCCAGATTTCGTGGCTGCCTTTGCCGGGCCGCGCCAAACTGCATCCCGCGGCGACAAGAAGCGCGACAATCTGCGGATAGAAGTCGGCCATCAGCCGGCGGCGAGACCGAGATGAGTCTCCGCCTTAAAAGTGAGCGAAACTTCTCGCACGCCCGTCGCATCCAGCTCCAACAGGTCAGGCAAGATAGCGCGAACTTCGTCGATCATCGACTGCCAGGACGCCGCCTCGACGACCAGTCCCGGCGCGTCGTCGCTTGTCGCGATCCAGACATGGGCTTCATCGTCCCAGCGCGCGTCAATTTGGATGGGTTCGGTCATGAAAGAAAAGTCGGTCCGCGCCGGCGCCTTGTCAAGCAAAGGCGGCAGCGCTCAAGCGGAACGAGCGCTTCCTCATCGCGCAGCAGCATCATCCTCCCGCCAACCCAATTCATAGACGGTCCACAGAGCGGCGGCGACGAAGAGCGCGTCGACGCCCCAGACATACCAGCGCGACATGACTTCAGCGACGCGCGGCTGCAGAAAATGCGCGGCGCCGGCAAGCAGCGCAAGAAGCGGCGCCAGGCTCGCAAGCCCGAGCGGCGGCGCAAGGCCGCGGTCGCGACAGCGCTTGGCCGAAAGATTGATGAAGCTCACGACGATCAGCATCACGGCGAAGGCGTAAAAGATGACATAGACGTAGGCGAGAATCGTCATCGGCGCGAAGAAGGGCGTCGTCGCCAAATCATGCGCCGAATAGGGCGCCAGCGCGAACCAGATCAGCGTCAGCGGCAAAAGAACCGCGACAAGCGCGCCCGCGCCGCGCCGCCAGGTCGCGCGATCGATGCGGCCCTGATCGGTGCGGTAGAGAAAACGCAGGCGCTCAGCGTCCATCAATCCCTCAAAAGCTCGTTGATGCCCGTCTTGCTGCGCGTCTGCGCATCGACCGTCTTGACGATCACCGCGCAATAGAGCGACGGGCCGGGCGTTCCGTCCGGCAAAGGCTTGCCCGGCAGACTGCCGGAGACGACCACCGAATAGGGCGGCACATAGCCCATGTGGATCTTGCCGGTGGCGCGATCGACGATCTTGGTCGAGGCGCCGATGAAAACGCCCATCGACAGCACCGAGCCCTTGCCGACGACGACGCCTTCGACGACCTCGGAACGCGCGCCGATGAAACAATCGTCCTCGATGATCGTGGGATTGGCCTGCAAGGGCTCCAGCACGCCGCCAATGCCGACGCCGCCGGAAAGATGCACATTCTTGCCGATCTGCGCGCAGGAGCCCACCGTGACCCAGGTGTCGACCATCGTGCCGCTGTCGACATAGGCGCCGAGATTGACGAAGGACGGCATCAGAATCGCGCCTGGCGCGACATAGGCCGAGTGACGCACGATCGCGCCCGGCACGGAGCGAAAGCCGGCGGCGTTATGTTCGCCGGCGCCCCAGCCGACGAATTTCGAAGGGACCTTGTCCCACCAGGTCGCGCCGCCCGGCCCGCCCGCGATGACGGACATATCATTCAAGCGGAAGGACAGCAGCACGGCCTTTTTCAGCCATTGATTGACCTGCCAGCTTTCCGGGCCTTCCTTGCCTTCGATCTTTTCGGCGACGCGCAGCTTGCCGGCGTCGAGCAGACGCAGCGCGCCATCGACGGCGCGGCGGATGTCGCCCTGCGTCTCGGCGTTAATGTTGGCGCGATCCTCGAAAGCGGCGCTGATGAGCGTCTCAAGTCCCGTGTGCGGCATGAAAATCCCGAAAATGATGCGGTGAAGGCTGGCGCGGTTGTAAGGCTATGGCGAGGGGAGTTCAACACGGCGGCGGGAAGCGGGAGAGATGGTCCGGCTCTCTGCCCCTATTCTGGGCGCCGCCGCAAGTCGGGTGACGTGACTTGTGAAAAAAAGAATGTCGCAACCTCTCCGCGTCATGCCCGGCCTTGTGCCGGGCATCCACGCGTCGACGTGACGCGAGTCCCGCGGCATTAGCGCAATGTCCCGACGTGGATGGCCGGGACAAGCCCGGCCATGACGCGGAAACCCTTGGCAAGCGCTGCGGCGAAAAGCTATCCATTCGAAGTCGCGCTCGCGGACGCGAAGCCTTCGGCCGCGCTCGCCGATCAGGTGAAGAGCCTCGACTGGCGCGCGCGTAAGGCGAAGAAGAAAGGCGCGGCGACGAGGGCGGAAGTGGCGCAGGCCTTGGCGAAAGCAACCACGTTGCTGCGATAGGCTTTCAGGAGGCAAGAAAATAACATGACCCGTTCGACATTTGTAAAAACCATGGCGCGTTACAATCGCTGGCAAAACGCCAGCCTCTACGCGGCCGCCGATAGTTTGTCGGATGAAGACCGGCGCAAGGATCGCGGCGCTTTCTTCAAATCAATTCATGCGACTTTCAGCCATCTTCTCTGGGCGGACCATGTGTGGCTGAGCCGCTTTTCCGACGCCCCTAGGCCTTCCACGCCGCTGAGCGAATCAGCTTCGTATCGCGACGATTGGGACAGCTTGAAACAGGATCGAATCGCATGCGACGAACGGCTGATCATTTGGGCCGACGGCGTGACCGACGACTGGCTCGCCGGAGATCTCATCTGGCGTTCAGGCCTCATGCAATCGGATGTCGTTAAGCCGAAGTGGTTTGTCGTCAGCCACATCTTCAATCACCAGACCCATCATCGGGGCCAGATTCATGCGATGCTGACCGCCGCCGGCGCCAGGCCGCACGGCACCGATTTGATGTTGATGGAGCCGTTTACGGCCTAAGCTCCAATTAACCCCTCCAAAAACCCCACGAGATCGTCCGTGACGAAATCCACATGCGGTTCGTCGCCGGTGGAGATTTCCCAGGCTTCGCGCTCGGGGCCTTCGTCATGGGCCGGCAGCACCAGCACCGTCGTCATGCCGCGCGCGTGCGGCACGACGAGATTGCGGTCGATGTCCTCGAAGATCGCGGCGCGCGTGGGTTCGATCTTCAGCTTCTCGAAAAAGCGCATATAGGCGCCCTCATCCGGCTTAGCGATGAACTCCGCGGCGATGATGTCGAAAATATCCTCAAAAACATGGTCGATGCCGAGCTGCTTCGCGGTTTCGACCGCGTGATGGCGCGAGCCATTGGTGAGGATGAGCTTGCGTCCAGGCAGCGCGGCGATCGCCTCAGCCAGCGAATGATTATGCGCCAGCGACGAGCGATCGATGTCGTGCACAAAGGCCAGATAGGCCTCGGCGTCGATCCCATGTTCGGTCATCAGCCCGCGCAGCGTCGTGCCGTATTGACGATAATAATGCTTCTGCAACGCGCGCAGCGAAATGGCGTCGAGGCCGAACAGCCGCATCATGAACAGCGTGATGCGGGCGTCGATCTTGGGCCAGAGGTCGGCGGTCTGCGGATAGAGCGTATTGTCGAGATCGAACACCCAGGTGTCGATCTCTGCAAAGCGCGATCTAACGGGCAAGAGTTTGGTCATTGTGCGGCCAGTTTCATGTCATTCCCGCGAAAGCGGAAATCCAGAACAACGCCAGCGATCGTTGTGGCTGCTCTGGAGTCCCGATCGCAATTCGCAGGCCGGTTCATGACGCCAATATCTCCTCGGCCCATGACGGCACGATCTCGCTCGCGCAGCCATAGCGCCTGTCGTCGAATTGGCCGGCATTTTCAGACGGCTCGAGATTGAGCTCGCAGCAGCGCAGACCTCTTGCGCGCGCCTCGCGCACAAAGCCCGCCGCCGGATAGACCGCGCCCGACGTGCCGATGGCGACGAAGAGATCCGCCGCTCCCAGCGCCGCATAGATCTCGTCCATAAAGAGCGGCGTCTCGCCGAACCAGACGACATGCGGCCGCAGCGCGCCATCGCATCCGCAACGCGAGTCGGTCGAAAGGTCTTCACGGCGATCGCTCACCGCGCCGCATGAGGCGCAGCGCGCTTTGAGCAATTCGCCGTGCATGTGAATGACGCGCGTCGAGCCGGCGCGCTCATGCAGATCGTCGATATTCTGCGTCACGAGAGTCAATGCGCCGCCGTGCTGGGCGAGGCCGGCTTCGAGGCGCGCCAGCGCGGCATGGGCGGCGTTGGGCGAAGCGGCGAGCAGATTGCGCCGACGCGCATTATAGAACTCATGCACCAGCGCCGGATCACGGGCGAAGGCCTCGGGCGTCGCGAGCTGCATTGGATCGTAGCGCTTCCACAGCGCCGCGCCCGGCCCGCGAAAGACGCCGAGGCCGCTTTCGGCGGAAACGCCCGCGCCGGTGAGGATGAAGAGGTTCATTTTGCCCGCTCTCCTCCACGCGTCGTGCCCGCGCTTGTCGCGGGCGTCCATGCCGGGACATTGCGAGCCGGCCGGAGCATCACGCTGGATCATGCAGCATAGTGATAGCGATTACGCTGCTTTTCGGCGTGGATGGGCGACACAAGGCCGGCCATGACGCGCGGGAACCAAACCCTCACCGCGTGATCAGCGTTCCGGCGCCATGATCGGTGAGCAATTCGATCAGCACGGCGTGCGGCAGTTTCCCGTCGAGGATGACGACGCCCTCGACGCCGCGCTCGATCGCGTACATGCAGGTCTCGACCTTTGGAATCATGCCCCCGGTGATCACGCCCTCGGCGATAAGGCCGGGAATGTCGCCGACCTTCAGCTCTTGAATGATCTGCTTGTCCTTGTCGAGCACGCCCGGCACGTCGGTGAGGAAGATGAGGCGCTTGGCGTGAAGCGCGCCGGCGATCGCGCCGGCGAAGGTGTCGGCGTTGACGTTATAGCTTTCGCCGCGCGGACCTTCGGCGACGGGCGCCAGCACCGGAATGAGTTCGCGCCCCAGCACCTGATCGAGCACCGTCGTGTCGACCTTGTCGGGTTCGCCGACAAAGCCGAGGTCGACGCCGTCGGGGCGTTCGATCTTTTTGGCGGTGACCATGCGCCCGTCCTTGCCGGTCAGGCCGATGGCGCGTCCGCCTTCCGAATTGATGTAGCCGACGATCTGCTTGTTGATGGAGCCGGCGAGCACCATTTCGACGACGTCCATCGTCTCTTCGTCGGTGATGCGCAGGCCGTCGGCGAAGCGCGACTCGACGCCGAGTCGCTTCAGCATCGCCCCGATCTGCGGACCGCCGCCGTGCACGACGACGGGATTCACACCAGACTGTTCGAGCAGCACCATGTCGCGCGAAAAATCGCGCGCCACCTGATCGTCGCCCATGGCGTGGCCGCCGTATTTCACCACGACGATGGCGTCGTCGTAGCGCAGCATATGCGGCAGCGCCTGCATGAGAATGCGGGCTTGCTGGAGCGCGGTGTCGACGGCGTCGGTCATTGGGGAGCCTCGCGGGGGCGCTACCCTCAGGGTGATCGGGTGAATGGCTTCCTCATCCTGAGGAGCGTGCGCAGCACGCGTCTCGAAGGACGAGGAAGCCAGCTTTCGCCTATTTTTCCTCACCCTCGTCCTTCGAGACGCCGCCTGCGATCTCGGGCCTTCCCGAGATCGACATTAAATCCGCAAGTCGGGTAAACCCGACTTGCGGGCGGCCCTCAGGATGAGGGTGAGGAAAAACGATTCTTCACTCGATTTCCCGGACGGAGCTGCCCTCTTCCAGGGTTGACGCGCCCAACTAGCCCGCCGCGGCCGTCGCTTTCAAGCGTTTCGTTCGGCCAGGAGCTTTGCGATCGCGGCGCGAAGTTCGGAAATTCCTTCGCCGCTCTGCGCCGAGGTGAAAATCACTTCAGGAAAGGCGGCGGGGCGCTTCTCCAGCGCCTTCATCGTTGCGGCGAGGACCTCGTCACGCTCGGCAATCTTCAATTCGTCATGCTTGGTCAGAATGACCTGATAGGAGACGGCCGACTGATCGAGGAGATCGAACATCTCTTCGTCGAGAGGCTTCACGCCGCGGCGCCCGTCGACGAGCACAAAGACGCGGGCGAGGCTGGCCCTCCCCTTCAGATAGTCGCGCATCAGCTGCGACCAGCTCGCCACCTTCTCCTTGCCGACCGCCGCATAGCCGTAGCCCGGCATGTCGACGAGGCGCAGGCGCTCCGCGCCCGGCGCGCCGCCCAGCGCAAAGAAATTGAGCTGCTGCGTCCGCCCCGGCGTGTTGGAGACGCGGGCGAGCGTCTTGCGGTTCGTCAAGGCGTTGAGCAGCGAGGATTTGCCGACGTTCGAGCGCCCCGCGAAGGCGATCTCCGGCGGGCCGATCGGCGGCAGATCGCTCGCCTTGGCGCTCGCGAAAATGAAATCGCAGGGGCCGGCAAAGAGTAGCCGGCCCGCTTCGGCGAAGTCGGATTCGGTCACGCTCTCTGGAACGTCTTGCGCAGATTGTCCCAGAACTCGAACTTCACGCCGGCGCGCTTCATGATGACGCCCTGCTGCACGATGGACAGGAGATTGTTCCATGTCCAGTAGATCAGCAGGCCGGAGGCGAAGCCGCCCATGGTGAAGGTGAAGATCACCGGCATCCAGGCGAACATCGTCTTCTGAATCTCGTCGGCAGGCTCCGGATTCATCTTCATCTGCAGCCACATCGAGCCGCCCATCAGCAACGGCCAGACGCCGAGCGCGAGATAGGGGCCGAAGATCGCGACATGCGTTGGGTCGAAAGGCAGCACCCCGAACAGGTTGAAGACATTGGTCGGGTCCGGCGCCGAGAGATCCCGGATCCAGCCGAAGAACGGCGCGTGACGCATTTCGATCGTGACGACCAGCACCTTATAGAGCGAGAAGAACACCGGGATTTGCACGATCACCGGCAGACAGCCGCTCGCGGGGTTAACCTTCTCCCGCTTGAAGAGCTCCATCTGCTCCATGTTGAACTTGTGCTTGTCGTCGCCGTATTTTTCCTTCAGCTCTTTGATTCTTGGCTGAATCGCCTTCATTTTGGCGATCGACTGATAGCTTTTGTTGGCGAGCGGCAGGAAGGCGAGCTTGACGATAACCGTCACCGCCAGAATGGCGAGGCCGAAATTCCCCAAGAGCTTGTAAAGGAAGTCGATCAGCCGGAACATCGGCCGGGTGATGAAGTAGAACCATCCCCAGTCGATGAGAAGATCGAAGCGTTTCAGGCCAGGATTCGTCTTATAGGCGTCGAGCACGTCGACGACCTTGGCGCCGGCGAAGACATAGGTCGTCGTCTCCGCTGTTTTCCCGGGCTCGATGGTCTTCTGGTCGCTGACGGTATCGGCTTGATAGGTTTTCACCGCGCCGCCCATCGAGGCGTAGCGCGCCTCCATGGGCAGATTCTGGTCGGGAGCGACCACGGCAGCCCAATATTTGTCCGTCAGCCCAACCCAGCCGCCGACCCCCTTATAGGTCTTGACCGCGTTGTCCTCTTTCTCGATCTTGTCGTAGGTGACTTCCTCTCCCGTCTCGCCGACGACGCCGACGAAGCCTTCGTGCAACGCCGCATAGCCCGCGGATGGCGGATGGCCGACACGGCTCACGCGCGCGTAATTATAAAGCGTGACGGGGGCGCCCGCCTTGTTCTCGACGCTGTCCTTAACCGTGAAGAGATATTCGTCGTCCACCGAGATGACGCGCTTGAAAACGAGGCCGTGGCCATTGTCCCAGGTCAGCGTCACCGGCTTTGCCGTCGTCAGCCCGTCGGCATCCGTGGTCCACAGCGTCTCGGTGGTCGGCAGAACCGGCGCGTTTTCCGTTTCGGCGGTCAGATAGCCGAGTTCCGCGTAATAGGGACTAGGCCCGTCCTCGGGCGAGAGCAGCGTGATGATCGGGCTCGAGGGATCGACGGTCTCGCGATAATTCTTCAACGAGACGTCGTCGATGCGCCCGCCTTTCAGCGCGATCGAGCCGGAGATTGATCTGGTGTCGATGGCGATTCGAGGGCTCAGCGCCAGCGCTTGGGCGAGGCTCTTGGGCGCGGCCTTTACCGGCGGCTGGCCGGCTGTGACCCGCTCGGGCGCGCCAAGCTGAGGAACCTTGGCAAGCTGTTCCTGCTGCGTCTGCGCCCGGCGCTGCTTGTCGATCTCGGGGAAGGCGTAAAAATAGTCCCACAGGCCGATGAAGACCAGCGACAACGCCGCGGCGAGGATCATGTTCTTAACGTTTTCACTCATGGCCGCGTAAGCCTGTCTTCCTGTTTGCGTCTCGGGCGCGCCGCGCCGCGATCGTTCAACCTGGCGAGTCCTTCAGTCATCTGCGCGAGCAGTTCGGCGAATGGCGCGGAGAGGGACACGGGCCGCGCGACGAAGACGTAATCCCGGCCGGGCTTCGCGCCAAGGGCGCCGCCGAGCCGCAGCGCCTCGCGCAGCCTGCGGCGAATGCGGTTGCGACCCACCGCGCCCGCGACCTTCCGCGTCACGGTGAGGCCGAAACGGGCCGGCGCATGCGAGTCCGTGAACTCCCGCGGCGCCATCTGCACCGTAAACGCAGGCAACGCAACGCGCGCGCCGCGCGCCGCGCGCACGAAATCCGCGCGCCGGCGCAGAGTCTCCGGGCGCGGGGACGTCTCATCTTCGGCGGGGACTTGCGCCTTCATGCAGTCATCCGCCTCGTCCGTTCAGAGCCGTATCAGGCCGAGAGACGCTTGCGTCCGCGGGCGCGCCGCGCGGCGATAACGTTGCGGCCGCCGACCGTGGCCATGCGGGCGCGAAAGCCGTGACGGCGCTTGCGCACGATCTTGCTGGGCTGAAATGTCCTTTTCACCGTTCTTCTCCGCTGGCGAAAGGGACTTACGCCCGCTCTCGCGCTCGTCTTGCTGTCGCCGTCGACGACCTCGCCGCAGACGGCTTAAAAATGCTTCGGCGTCCTCGACGACGCGCAGTCGTCACAAAACATTCGCCGCCCCTTTTGGAGCGGCGCCGATCGCAGGCATATAGGAGAAAGCGCACGTTCAAGTCAATGTTCGTCCCGCCGGTTTTGCGCCGGCGCCTCGCGAAAACGACCGAATGCGACGCGACCGATGGTCGGCGAGTTCCCATCCGCCGGTTGCGATTCAGAGCGCCTCGAGAAAGACGACGATCGCGGCTTTTTCGTTTGGGGTCAGCTCCAGCGGACGGATTTTCGGGTCGAGCGATGGATTGGCTCCCCCGCCGCCATCGTAGAACTCGACAACCTCCGCGAGCGTCCTCAAGCTTCCGTCGTGCATGTAGGGCAAACTTTCGCTGACGCCGCGCAGCATCGGCGTCGTATAGGCCCAACGGTCAGTGGGCGCATTGGTGATCTCGAAACGGCCAACGTCATTCGGCGCGCCGGTCTTAGCGAGGCCGACAGCCGCGAGGTCGACATTTTGAAAAACGCCGGGCGCGAGCTGCACCAGCCTTTTCCCCCCCGCCGCCTCGGACCGAAATCCGACCCCGGTATTGTGCCAGGACTGATCGGTAAAGAGCGCCGTCTCAGGTCCGATCAGATGGCAGGCGGCGCAGCCCGCCTTGCCGGTGAAAATCTCGTAGCCCTTCCATTCCTGAGGCGTCAGCGCCGACCGTTCGCCGCCATAGACGGCGCGATCGAAACGCCCGCCGCCGCGCAGCAGCGCAGCTTCATAGGCGGCGATGGCGCGACCGAGCGTCATCATCGTCGCGCCTTCCTCGGGAAAGGCGGCCTCGAACAGCGGCCGATATTCGGCGTCGGCGCGAAGCCGGGCGATGAGCGGACCGATCCCGGAATTGCCCATCTCGTCGGCCGCGAGCAGCGGCCCCCAGACCTGAGCGGCAAGATCGGTCTCGCGGCCGTCGTGAAACAGGAATTTCTTGAAGGCGACATTATAGAGCGAGGGCGCGTTGCGCCGCAGCAACCGCCCCTCCATGCCGATCGAGAGCGCGCTTTGGTTTGAGGCGAAGCCCTGCGCTGGAATATGGCACATGGCGCAGGACAATGTGCCGTTTGCGGAAAGGCCGCGGTCGAAGAACAGTTTCTCGCCGAGCCTGCGCATGGCCGACGTGCCCGCGACCATTGCGGGAACGGGCGGCAGGCCCAGCAGCGACGACTCCTGCGCGCCCGCCGGCGCAGCGAAAAGCATCAGGGCAAGACAGAGGGCGAGAAAATTGGCACGAAAAGCGGGCGCGGCGCGGCGCATCTCAGCGCTCCTTCAGCCGGTTGTCCGCCTCCGGAAACTCCATGGCGAGCGTGCGCGCGTCATTGAGCAGATTTTCGGGCGTGAGGAAGGCGGCGCTATAGATCTCGCGCACCCAGCCGTCGGGATCGACGAGAAAGACTTTGAGCATGTGATTGATCGCGCCCGAACGCCGCCCAGCTTGGTCGGTCTCGAAAGCGATGTCCTGACCCATTTGCGCGACCAGCGGCGAGAGATCGCTCAGCGAACGGCTGGTGATAAACGCCCAGGGAACCCTGTCGGCTTCGTTCTCGCTGCTTTGCAGCAGGCGCATGACGTTGGGCGTATCGTGCTCGGGATCGAGACTCGCGAAGACGAGCCGCAATCTCGATTTGAGCAGCGGATCGTCGTTGGCGTCGCGCGCGACAGTCTCGAAGGTCGACCAGGCGAGGGGGCAACCTGCCGGATCGACGCAATGGGCGTAGAAAAAGGCGAGAGCCGTCACCGCGCCGCGCGTATAGGCGGAGAGCTGCGCCGCCCTGCCCTCGGCGTCGAGCAGTTGCGCATCGGGCATGCGCTGAATGCGCTGAAGAACATAAGCGCCCGCCCGCGGGAGATGGGCGGCGGCGGCATTCGCAGGCAGCGCGCGCGTCTCAGCCGCGCGCAGCGGCGCGGCCAAGGGTGCGGTCAAGAGCGCCGCCAAAAGCAGCGCGAGACCGACGAACGCGGCGAAAGGCGCGCCTGCGCCCTTCGCGTGTCGTGCTCCGCCCGTCACGGCGACTCGGCCTTCTGGGCGCGCGCGGTGAATTTCATATGATGCGCGCGGCCGAGTCCCTCCTTGTGGAAGTCGACGACGAAATCTTCCCTAAGCTCCTTCCCGTCCCATGAGTAGCCCTTGAGGAACTGCTCGTTGTCGGCGCCCTTCTTGTCCCAATTGGCGAGCAGCGAGGTCGTGAAATAGACGCGCTTCCCGTCCCAACTCTGCGAGACCATATTCACCTGCGCGCCGATCTTTTTCGCATAGACCTGTTTCGGCGCTTCCGGATTGGAAAGATCAAAGAGCCGCGCCGTTCCGTCCATGAATGTGTTGACCCAGAGCGACGACGCGTCGGACGAAATCGAGATGTCCACGGGCAAGGGAATTTTGGATGGATCGCCGACGTCGGCGACGGCTTTCGCCTGCCACTCGTGCTTGTCGTCCTCTTTGATCAGGTAGAGTTTCGAGGTGAGCGCGCCGGCGGTGATCGCCCAATTGGCGCCCGGCTTCAGCGCCCAGCGAATTTCGAGCGGCGCGCCGGGAACGGAAAACACCCTTAGAGGCTTCATCGCCTTCAAGTCCCACATCACCATCGTGTTCCCGAAATTCTTCATCGCGGAATCATCTTGGATGAGCTGGGAAAGATCCATCATGTAATTGGTCCAGCCCGTAAAACTCGACGTCAGCATGCGGTTCTGGGCGGGATTGATGGCGATGTCGTAGCCATAGCCGTCGCCGCCGTTATTGAGCGGCATCGGCGTCGTCGTGACGAGTTCGCCAGCGTTGTTGTAGGTGATCAGCCCGGTGACGCCGCCGTGATCCTTCTTGTTCGAAAGCGCCTGCACCAGCATGCGGCCGGGCAGCGCGTAGAAGGTGTGCGGGCCGACATAGCCCGTGCTCTCGGCAAGATTATCGATCGTTTTGACGAGCTTCGGCGTCGAGGGATCGGAGCCGACGTCGAAGATGAAAATCTTGCTGTCATCGAGACGGCCCGCCCAGAGATATTTGCGATCGTCGGTGAATCCCATGTGATGCGCTTCGCCGCGTCCGCCGACGGCGATCGTGTGAATCACCTTTCCGTAGGTCGCGGAGCCGGGAATGACGTCGATCGTCACGAGCTTGTCGGATCCATCGCCGACGCCCTTCTCGCCGAGCGTCCAGACGTGGAGGTATTGTTCCTGTCCCTTGATCAGCCCGCTCATGAAAGGCGAGTTGCAGGTCTCATCCGCGACAGCCGGCGCAAGCGCCCAGGCGGATACAAGCGCACACACTGCTGCGCGCAACGGCAAGCTCTTCATTCAACCACTCTCCCTTATTGGTCAGGCCGTCGCAGGGTCTATGATCGCCCTGATTTCGCTGATCCGGTTGGCCGGAAAGCCTCCTTGCTCCGCATGTTCTTTGATCGCCGCCGCGTTCTCGGCGATGTAGACGCAGTAGACCTTGTCGTCGGTGACATAGCTTTCGACCCATTGCGTCTGCGGGCCGAGCGCGCGCAGGACGGCGCAGGAGCGCTGCGAGATCGCCTGGAGATCGGCCTGCGTCATCTTCCCGGCGCCGGGAATGTCCCGTTCGATGATGAATTTCGGCATCGTCTTTCCCCTATTTAGAGCCCAAAATGATATGACCGGTCGTCTCACTCGGGCGCAAATCGATCACGCCTTGAAGTAGCCATTGAGCAGCATGTCGCAGAACTGCGTCAGCGGACGCACCGAGCGCTCGATCTTCATGCGCAGCAACGCCCCCTGCCAGAAATTGACGAGAAGGTCGGCCATTTCCTTCGCGTCCATGTCCGTGCGGAAACCGCCTTCCCGCTGAGCGCGGGCGATTCCCTCGCGCAGCTTGTCGCGATAGCGGTGCACGGCCTCGCGCAGCGACGTCTGGCAGAGATCGCTCGTGTCGCCGATCTCGCCGATGAGATTGCCAAGCAGGCACCCGCCCCGGAAATCCAGGCGTTCGGTCTCTTCGATCAGCTCATCGAAGTAGGCGCGCAGCGCCGCCGCGGCCCCAAGATCCTTGCGCTGAAGCTGTGCGTCGAGCCGTTTGATAAACGGATCAATGTAATGTTTGACCACCTCGGCGCTGAAGGCTTCCTTGCTTTCGAAATAGTTATAGAAGGAACCTTTCGGCACGCCGACGCTCTTGACCAGCTCCTGCAGCCCGGTGCCGTGATAGCCCTGCTCCATCAGGAGCGCGACTCCCCGGTCCAGAAGCTTCTCTCTCAGCTCTTTGACGTCGCGTCGGCTCATGGCGATATAATACGACCGGTCGTCTCAGTTTGGCAAGCAGCGCGCGTCGCAAGCATAGCGTCGCGCAGCCCCATTGGCGCCGCGCATGGGACTGAATCATGACGCAGATGAGGCGAGGATCGCGCGCGCGAAGCTTCGCGGGGGCGTCCGCGCATTTCGTTACGCGCCGCGTATTTTGTCTTTGCCCCGCGGACTCGCGGCGGCGTATAGATTGGAAATGACGCGTGATTCGCGCGTCGCTGTCCGTGTCCTTCCAGACGTAGCGTGACGCGTCCGCCTTGCTTACCGCCCAAGATTAAGATTTAGGGCAGCGTTTGAGGCGTAAGTGAAGGTTTATTAACCAATTCCGCTTACCTTCGCAGGAAGGTCGGTCAGGTCGCTGAGGCGAGGACTCTCGCCGGCCGCCGGCGCGCGTCCTTCGCGCGGTCGGTCGCGGACGATGGAGCTCGGTGGGGAACCAACATGCGCGTTTTATTGATCGAAGACGACAGCGCGACGGCTCAAAGTATTGAGCTCATGCTCAAATCCGAGAACTTCAACGTCTATACGACCGATCTCGGCGAAGAGGGCATCGACCTCGGCAAGCTCTACGACTACGACATTATTCTTCTCGACCTCAACCTGCCCGACATGTCCGGCTATGAGGTGCTGCGCACGCTGCGCGTCGCCAAGGTGAAGACCCCGATCCTCATTCTCTCCGGACTCGCCGGCATCGAAGACAAGGTGAAGGGCCTAGGCTTCGGCGCCGACGATTATCTGACGAAGCCCTTTCATAAGGACGAACTCGTCGCGCGCATTCACGCCATCGTCCGCCGCTCGAAGGGCCACGCTCAATCGATCATCATCACCGGCGACCTCATCGTCAACCTCGACCAGAAGACGGTGGAAGTCAGCGGCGCCCGCGTGCATCTGACCGGCAAGGAATATCAGATGCTGGAGCTGCTCTCGCTGCGCAAGGGCACGACGCTGACGAAGGAAATGTTCCTCAATCATCTTTATGGCGGGATGGACGAGCCCGAATTGAAGATCATCGACGTGTTCATTTGCAAATTGCGCAAGAAGCTCGCCAACGCCAGCGAAGGCCGCAACTACATCGAGACCGTTTGGGGGCGCGGCTATGTGCTGCGCGAGCCAAGCGAAGCGGAAGAACGCATCACCGCCTGATACGGCGCCATCGTAACATTGAAGCAAAAGCGCGTTCACGAGCGCAATGCAAAACGCCGCGTCCGAGGATGCGGCGTTTTCTTTTTGCTACCTGAAGCATCTCGCGGAACAGGCGTGCGCGCGATCGGTTTACGATGCGGGGGCGAACGTCGAGGAGACGACGATGAGGAAACCCCTGCTGGCCAGCGCCCTGGCGCTTGCGCTTCTGGCGCCCAGTTACGCGCTTGCCGCGTCTTGGACGAAATCGGGCACGATGACCCGAACAGTCCGACCGGACGCCACGACTCAGAACTTCCTGGATAAGGCCTGGAACATCAACAATTTTGAAATCCAGGCCGGACGCGAAGCTCAGAACAAGGCAAACACTCAGGAGTTTCTCGACTATGCCCGTAGGATCGTGAGAGATCATACGAACATGGACGACGAACTGAAGCCGATCGTGCAGCAAGACCGGCTTAACGCTCCGAACGCGCTCGATAAGGAACACCAGAATCTTCTGCAGCAATTGTCCTCGACGACTGGCGCGCGCTTTGAAGAGCGCTTCCGGACACAGCAAATCGACGGACACGAGAAGGCGGTGAAGCTTTTCGAGAGCTACGCCAAGAACGGCCAGAACCCTGAGCTAAAGAGGTGGGCGCAGAACGCCATTCCGACGCTGGAGAGGCATCTGCGCGACGCCAAGGCGCTGCCGCGTGCGACTCAGCGAAGCACCCGCGCCGATTAGCACGTCTGCGCTGAGCTGATACGCGTCATCGAAAACTGGCAGGATCCGCGCGGGTCTCGCGCGGGTCCGCAGCTCTGGCTTCAGGCGACGGCGCTCTCTGTCGACGCATCCATCCCCGCCGCCGCTTGGACAGGGACCGCGTCAATCGTCACAAGTTCCGGCTCGCTGGAAACCACGACCTGCATGCCGCAGGAATTGGCCACCAGACCGGCGTAATAGGCCTGAATGGCGCGTGCGTCGATCGCGCCCTCTTCCGATTCGCCTTCGAGCAGGCGCGGAACGTTCGACGCGACGCGCGCATTGACGCCTTTCGCCTCGATCCTGAACGTCACCCGATCGTCTTCGCCCGTTGAGCTAACGGCGATCACGCCGCCACGCGGAATCGCCGCGTCGGCCAAGACGCAGAGGTTGAGCAGCAGCTTGACCTTGTTCTTGGACATCAGCACGCGCGGAACGCTCCAAAAGAGCTGCGTGCGCTCGTCGGCGATCAGCTGGCGCGTCACCAGCTCGGCGTCGCCCGTGTCGATCGACGCGCCTTTCGAACCCGCGGCGCCGAAGGCGAGCCGGCAAAACTGCAGCCGCGCCGACGCCTCATTCGCGCTCGATTTGATCAGCGCCAGCGCATGGCCGCGCATCTCGGCGTCCTTTTCCTCCTCGAGGACTTCAAGACCATTGACGATGGCGCCCACGGGCGAAATGACGTCGTGACAAACCCGCGAGGACAGGAGCGCGGCAAGATCGAGAGGGTCGAGCGAGAATTTGGTCATGATGCCATCCAAATCGGGTGAAGGCGGCGACGTCTGAGGGAAGCTTGATCCAGTCTGCCTGTGATGCGCGGCGGACTGACGCGGCGCGCGAATCACTGCGTTCAGGCTAAAACGAAACTAACGGGCGCCGCGCGGATTGCAAATGACACGCGCCTTTAATCGTAAACAAACATTGAGGGAATCGAACGATGGCGGTGGAGAAAACTTTTCAGTCGGCGGGCGCGCTCGGCGACATCGAAAACCTCGCCCGCCTGTTCGCGAACATCGCAGTCGCGGCGGGCGCCCTGGCGATGGAGACGCTGGCCAATCCGAATATCGCGTCGCGCCTCAAGGGCGATACGTCGCCGGTGACAGAGGCGGACGAGCGGATCGAAGCCTATCTGCTCCGCGAACTGGAAGCGGCGCTGCCCGGCGTGCCCTTTTTGGCCGAGGAGAGCGCTTCGCGCGGCAAGACGCTCGGCGCCGGCGACGCCTTTTTGTTGATCGATCCGATTGACGGCACGCGCGAATTTCTCGCCCGCAGCACCGAGTTCACCATCAATGTGGCGCTCGCGGAGAAGGACGCGCCGCGCGTCGGCGCGGTTTACGCGCCGGCGCAAGGTCGCGTCTGGTTCGCCGGCGCGCACGGTTATGAGGCGCGGGCGGTCCCTGGCGGATCGCTGCCGCCATCGCAGGACTGGCGTCCGCTGCGCGCGCGGCCGCGTCCCGCCGAAGGGCTGGTCGCGTTGATTTCGAAGTCTCACCTCGATGAGGCGACGAAGGCGTTTCTCTCGCGACAGCGCATCGCGCGCAGCGCGCCCGTCGGCTCCTCGATTAAATTCTGCCTGCTCGCCAACGGCGAAGCGGACGTCTATCCGCGCTTCGGACCGACGATGGAATGGGACACCGCCGCGGGCGACGCCGTGCTGCGCGCGGCCGGCGGCGTCACGCTCGATCCGGACGGCGCGCCGCTGCGCTACGGCAAGAAAGCCGACGATTATCGCAATGGTCCGTTCATCGCCTGGGCCGACGCGGCCGCGCTCGAAGCCGCCGCAACGCTTCCTTAACTACGGCGCGCGACTTTGGCGGGCGCAAGTCCGCCTGTCGCCTTTGCGACGCAACTGCGCCGCGGGTCGGCCATCGTTGACGCCGACGCATGGCGCTTGAACACGTTCGTCCTGGAGTTCGTCGTCATGAGCAAAGCTTCGTTCAACGCCGCCTCGCGCCGCGACCTGTTTCGCCTCGCCGCCGCCTCGGCCTGCGCGTGGGCGGCTCCTGTGTCTTTCGCCCGCGCGGCGCAGCGGCCTGAAACCTATTCCAGCGGTGAGATCGTCGAGAACGGCCACCGCTTTTTTGGCTCCATTTCCCGCGGCCTCGCCGAGGGCGTCGAGCGCGCGTCGCGGCAGTGGGGCCGTCCAAACGCCTACATCCTTGGCCAGGAGGCGAGCGGCGCGTTCGTCGGAGGGCTCCGCTATGGCGAGGGCACGATGTATACGCGCAACGCCGGTCAGCAGCGGGTGTTTTGGCAAGGCCCCTCGATCGGCATTGACGCCGGCGCCGACGGCGCCCGGACGATGATGCTCGTCTACAATCTGCCGTCCGTCGATTCCATCTATCGGCGGTTCTCCGGCGCCGCCGGATCAGCCTATCTCGTCGGCGGCCTCGGATTCACCGCGCTCAACAATGACGAGGTCGTCGTCATGCCGGTGCGCTCGGGACTTGGCGCACGGCTGGGCCTTAATCTCGGCTATCTGAAATTCACGCCGGAATCGACCTGGAACCCGTTCTGATCCGATCGGACGCGCCGACGTAACGCCAAGAGCCCCGTTCAGAAGAGCCCCGTTCAGAAGGGCGCCGTTCAAAAGACCGGCAGGCGGCTCGCGCCCGCGCGCGGCGGAGACAAACCCAGCGGCTCCCGGGCGACGAAGCCACAAATGCCGCAGGCCTCGTCGCCGCGCTGCCGGCGCCAGCGGCAATCATGACGAATGCTGCAGTCGTAGGCCGGGCTCGGCTTCACCGGCGCGCCCGCCTCGGCGAGCAGCTGCGCGATGCGGCCGAGCAAGGCGCATCCGCCGCCGCTCCAATGCGCGCAGTCGTTTTCAACGCAACTCGGCGCGAATCGGATGCGTGCGGCCGGCGCGGCCTGCGTTTGCGCGGCGGCGAGAAAGCTTTCATCCGCCGCAAGCGTGGTGGCGAAGACTCTCTCATTGGCGTCTTGCGGGCTTCTTTCAGCCGGGTCGCCGAAATGAAGCGCGGGCGCGCCGGGACAGCGCATGGCGCTCATCGGCGAGCCCGCCGCAATCGCGGCGCGCCGCGCGCGCGGCCACCGCAAAAAACGCCAGCGGATAACGTCATTTGGCTTCTCCTGCTTGCCGCGAGCAACGCCCGCGGCGGTTGCTTCCGCCGTTCTGCGGCCCGCTGGCGGGAAAGTCGTCATCCAAATGGACGACGCCGCGAGCCGCGGTCGTTGGCGACGCCGAGCCGACGAACCGTAGCCCGTGCTTTGCGTTCCGCGTCATTACGTGGCAGAATCCGCAGCGCCGTCCGCCTTGAGACGGATCAAGGATTGCTGCGTCTTGATCGAACAAGCGATGTATTTCGCGCTCGGCTTCCTCGTCGCCGGGCTTTTCGCCTTGATGTTCCTCCCCGCTTTCTGGCGGCGCGCGCTTCGTCTTTCGATGCGACGGCTGCAGATGCTTGCGCCGATGTCGATGGAGGAAGTCGTCGCCGAGCGCGATCTGCTGCGCGCGGAATTCGCCGTTCGCGAGCGGCGGCTCGAACAAGCGATGGAGGCGACGCAAACCGCGCGGGCGCACGATCTCGCGACGGTCGGCCGCCATGTCGCGCGGATCGCCGAACTCGAAGCGCAGCTCAATCGCGCCGAAGCCGACAATCGCGACATGAACCTGCGCGTCAACGACGCGGAGAAGGTTTTGGGCGAGCGCACCGAGCTTCTGAACGCCACGGAGCGAGCGCTTCATGAAATGACCGACCGCGCCGAAGGCCGCGTCGCGCAACTGCGCCTGATTCGGTCGGAGACGGCGGCGCACGACGAAGGCGCCGGGGCGCAGCTGGACGGTTTCGTCGCCGCCTATGAGTCGCGCGTCGCGGCGCTGCATCAACACAATAGCGAGATGCAGCGCGAGCTGCAGGTCTTGCGCGAGGAGCATGCGCGCGCCGCGCAGTCGGGGGCGCGGGCGACAGAGCTTGAAGATCTGCTGACGCGCATTTCGGGCGAACTTGCCGCGACCCGCGTGCTGGGAGAAACGCTCGCCGCCGAACTCGACGCGGCGCGGGCGCAGCTCAAAGCCGCCGAAGAACGCCAAAAGAGCGACGGCGACCAATTGGAAGGGGCGCTGCGCGTCGCGCGCGCCGAAGCGAACGACGCCGCCGGAAAGCTCGAATCGGCGCGCGCCGACAACGCCATGCTGCAGGGCGCCGTCGAGGCGCTGCGCGCGGAGCGGGCCAATATGCGCCGCGCCGCCAACGGGTCCAAGGGTTTGTCCATCGTTCCCGTCGCGGCAAGCGACGCCGAAATCTCCGCTCTACGCGAAGCGATCATCGATTTTGGCGACCGCGTCGTCGCGCAGGAGCTTGAGACGCCGGCAAAGCGCGCCTAAAGCGCGCCTTCCATTTCCCGAAGCCCTCGCCTCTTCGAACATGAAATCGTCATTTCGGCGGCGGCGCTGTTGACCCGCGTCGCGCGCTTTGGAACAAGTTGCGCGTTCGTCACGCTTACGCGAGGCCGCCTGTGCTCTTCGTCGCCCTTTGCCTGGATAAGCCCGATCACGTCGAGCTGCGCATGTCGACCCGCGCCGCGCATCTCGCCTTCCTCGACACGCACGCCGCGCGCGTGAAGCTCGGCGGCCCCTTTCTCGACGGCGAGACCCCCGTCGGCTCCATGCTCATTCTCGACTGCGAGAACGAGGCCGCCGCCCGCGCGCTGCTCAGCGAAGACCCTTACGCCGCCGCCGGCCTCTTCGCCTCGGTGGAGCTGAAACCCTGGAAACGCGTGGTGGGAGCGCAGCTCTAGTGGCGCACTGGCTACTAAAAAGCGAGCCGTCGAGCTGGTCCTGGGATCAGCAGGTGAAGGCCGGGGCCAAGGGCACGTTCTGGAACGGCGTGCGCAACCATTCGGCCAAACTCAATCTGATGGCGATGAAGAAGGGCGAGAAAGGCTTCTTCTATCATTCGAACGAGGACAAGGCGGTCGTCGGCGTCGTCGAGATCATCAAGACCTATTATCCCGACCACACCGACGAGAGCGGCAAATTCGGGATGGTCGATGTGAAGGCGGTGAAGGCGCTGAAAAAGCCGGTGACGCTGGCCGAGATCAAAGCCGAGCCGCGCCTCAAGGACATGGTGCTCGTCAACAATTCCCGCCTCTCGGTGCAGCCGGTAAGCGACGAAGAATGGCGCGTCGTGCTGGAGATGGCGGGCGAGAAGGGGTAATCACCCGCCGTTCTGCGCCGCCTTGTCATGGGCGAGCGTCGGCGCGTCCGACATGCCGTGATTGATCTTGTCGAGAATCTTCGGCAGTTCGTCGGGCTCGGGATTCAGGTCGCGCGCATGGTTCCACTGGAAATGCGCTTCGAGCTTGCGGCCCACGCGCCAATAGGCGTCGCCAAGATGATCGTTGATCACCGGGTCTGACGGCTTCAGGTCGATCGCCTTCTCCAATTCGCGCACGGCGTCGTCATAGCGCCCCAGCCGGTAATAGGCCCAGCCGAGACTGTCGACGACATAGCCGTCGCGCTGCCGCAGATCGACGGCGCGGCGCAGCATCTTAAACGCTTCGTCGAGGTTAGAGCCCTTGTCGACCCAGGAATAGCCGAGATAATTCAACACCAGCGGCTGGTCAGGGTTGAGATCCAGCGCCTTCTTGAGATCGGCTTCCGCCGCCGGCCAATCCTTGCGCCGTTCATTGGCGATGCCGCGATAATAGTAGAGCAGCCACAGACCCTTATCTGCCTTGGACCGCAAATCGAGCACGCGCGTATAGGTCACGGCGGCGTCGGCGAAAGCCTTGCGCGAGCGCTGAAGATTGCCGAGCGCCGTCAAAGCCTCCTGATTCTTGGGGTTGGCGGCGACGATCGCGGACAGATTTTCGCTCGCCTCTTTGGTTTTGCCGAGCGTCTCCAGCAGAAGCGCCGCCTGCACGTCGGCATTGACGCGCAGCGGACTGTCCTTCGGCACGCTTTGATAAAGATCGATGGCGGCCTCTTCCTGCTTCATGCGCTCATAGACGTCGCCGAGCGTGACGATCGCGAGAGCGTTCTCCGGCGCTAGATGCAAGGCGAGGCGCAGATAGATGAGCGAAGCGAGTTCGTCGCCCTGGCGGCCGCCGACGGCGCCCAGCCCGTAAAGCACTTCACCCGCGCCTTCGTCGGCGGTGCGCACGAAGGGCGGCAGCGGCTTGCCCTCCTCGAGTGCGGCGAGGCCGGCGACGACAATCGGGTGATTGGGCGCGACCTCGTCGAAGGCGAGGTAGAGCTGCTTCGCCTCGTCGCGCCGCCCGCGCGTCGCGAGAAAGCGCGCATAGGCGTCGACAAGCCGCAGCGTGTTCTTCTCGGCGGCATAGGCGGACTTGAAGCGCTTTTCGGCCTCCGCCTTGTCGCCGCCGAGATCGGCGATCAGGCCCGCATGATAGTCGCGAAACACCACAAAGGCGTCGTCGGTGAGCGTATCGAGCGTCGAGAGGGCGTGACGCGTATCCTTGGCGCCGGCGTAACTCCAAGCGGAGAGCAGCGTCGAGGTGATGTCGCGGCGACGGTCGCCGCCGCCCTTGGCGAGTTCGGCGCGCGCCGCGGCGTATTTGCGGTTCTTGATCTGATCGACGCCGCGGGCGAGATGCGCCAGTCCGTTCGTGCGGTCATGCGCGATCACGCGGCCGGTCAGCGAGAGGGCCTCCGACATATTGCCGTTGGCGAGCGCCGCGACGAAGGCGCGGTCGGCAAGATCAGAGTTTTTGGGATCGTCGCGCAAGGCTTCGCGGAAGAAGGTCGAGGCGGCGAGCGTATCGCGCTGCGCGCCGGCGACGATCGCGGCGAGATAATTGCCCGACAGGCTGGAGCCGACCTCGAAAGGCCGCGCCACGACGATATTTTCCCGCGCCGCGAGGCTGCTGTCGCAGGAGAGCCCGAACGCGCCGGACCCCGCAAGCAAGATGCACGATAGGCGCGCCAGAGCGCGTCTCACGCGGCTGGCCGGAGACGCAAACAGAAGAGCTGAATTGGGCACTGGCGCTTCCCTAAAAGGCGACGATCGCGCGCAAAGGCCGCCTCACCGAGAACAGGCGGCCTAAAAGTCCAAAGTCGCGCCTAAAGATGGCCCTTTTGGGCCGATGACGCAAGGCGGAAGAAATCCCGGTAGTGTCCTAATTTGTTTTCTTATTAAAACGGGGCCTTCGTTGGCCATCGATTGGCGTAGACGTTTTTTAATTCGTCATCATGCGCCTTTTTGGTCCGCAAGGAGCCATTGTAGCCGCCTCCAGGAATTCTGGTCCTCTTACTCACCGCCAAAGCTTGGAGCGCCGGCCACCCTTTAGCGTGGCAATTGGTTTGTATCACGCCAAGGAACCATGCTGCTGATCGCCAGTGTAGCCCAAGTTTTCCACACAGCTCGCTATACGTGAAGGGCGGTTGCCCATTTGATGCTCTGCGAGCCAAAAGAGGCCAAGCTCTGCGTGCCCTAGGGTCCAGACTCATAACCAATAGCTGATTGTCGCGGCGATGCAGACGGCTGCGAGAAAGTTAGTCGCGCTTCG
>NZ_JABVWW010000026.1 GCF_013350005.1 Methylocystis silviterrae | reverse complement strand
ATCGAAGCGCGACTAACTTTCTCGCAGACGTCTGCATCGCCGCGACAATCAGCTATTGGTTATGAGTCTGGACCCTAAGACATACAGGGCATCTTTCCAGAATTCATGTTGTTCGTCTTCCAAGGGAAAAATTACGCCCGCCATCAGAACCATATGGGCTTTCACGACACCATCTCGCCTAACCGAAGGTGTCATGGCGACGCCTGTCACAAGCTCGCTGGCTGTCGGGGTCAGCTCGTGCGAAGCGGTAAACCCTCGATCGAGCTGTCTGAGGGCGGCGGGATAGTCATTCGCGATGGTCACGCCGTCCAAGCGTTCGAGGTCGATGTAGCGACTTATCTCTTGAATATACTCTCCAATTACGACGCCGAACCTCTGAGCTGCCTCCGCCTCCACATCGAGGAATTTTATCTGGAAGCTGGGTACCGTAGGCGACGGCCTTTCGTGGTTGGCAGAATTTTGAGCGGCTTCCATATTTGAAATCTCACAATCCGAACGGGCATCGGCGAAGGGTTTGAAACAAGTTTATACGAGAGGGCATCCAGCAACCTAGGCTGCATTGCCAGCAATTGGGCAATTAGGCTTTGTCGCTGAAATTCGCGCGCAAATCCGCCATGCGGACAATCATCGCGCGGCGCGGGTCGAAGGGCAGTTCCTGAAATCCCCACCTCGCATAGAAGCCTCTCACGCCGTCATCGAGCGGGTGCGCGATTACGCCCATGCTCCCGACGCTTTCGGACACCCGTAGCGCGGTCTTCAGGGCGTAGTGCAGCAGGTCGACGGCATACCCCCTGCCCTGATAGGCCTGATCGACGGCGAGCTGGCCGAGCAGCAGGACCGGCACGGGGTCGGGGCGGTTGCGTTGCTGGGCTTTGGGCAGATAGGCCCGCTCGATTTGCGCGGCGCTCAGGGCGACATAGCCGACAATGCGCCCCGTCGTCGCGTCCGTGATCACGCTCACGCGCGACATGTCGTTGGCGTGGTTCGGCCACGCATGGCGCTGAAACCAATTATTGAGGGATTCCCGCCCGCAGTCGAACTGGCTGCGGTCATCGCTTTCAGCGAGCGGACGGGGCGGCGTGATCGCCGCCATGCGCTAGCGTTTCCATGCCGGGGTGCGCCGCGCGAGTTCCGCAAGCGCAGGAACCGCCTCCGCGGGTCGGCCAATCCATGCTTCGAACGCTTCCCAGTCTTTGGCCGGAATGGTGATGTTGGAGCGATTGAGAACCTCTGCTTCCGCCGCCGCAACTGAGCGTCGCCGCAGGAATTCGCTCAAACTCATGTGCGCTTGCGCCGCCGCTTCTTCCAGAAGGGCGCGCTCGTCGGGAGAAACCCGAACGCTTAGGACGGAGCTGCTTAAGGGCTGTTCTCTCATCTGTATGACATTAGCATACATCAACGCGGGTTCAATTGAATCTTAATGGGCTAAGACAATTCCGCGCAGATGGGTTGCTGTGAGCCAAATCCGCCGCCCTTGGGAGGCGGCCTTCGGTTTCGATCCCCGCCGCGCTCACCGCGCCTCGCGTCCCTCATAGCGATTGTTCCGCCAAAGCCGCTATAATCTGCAGAGCCCTGGCCCACTGAGCCGATTCACCCATGCCCGTTCGCCGTCTCGATCCCCTTCTCGTCGATCGCATCGCCGCCGGCGAAGTGGTCGAGCGGCCGGCATCCGCCGTCAAGGAACTCGTCGAGAACGCGCTTGACGCCGGCGCGACGCGCATCGACGTCGCGGTCGAACACGGCGGCAAAAGCCTCATCCGCGTCATCGACGACGGCAGCGGCATGGACGCGCGCGACCTGGCGCTCGCGATCGAGCGCCACGCGACGTCCAAAATCCCCGACGGCGATCTGACCAGCATCGCGACGCTTGGCTTTCGCGGCGAGGCGCTGCCGTCGATCGCGGCGGTGGCGGATCTGACGATCGAAACGCGGGCGATGGGCGCCCCGCACGGCTGTTCAATCCGAGTCGACGCCGGCGAAAAGCGCGGACTCTCCGCCTCGAACTGGCCGCGCGGCACCAAGATCGAAGCGCGCGCGCTGTTCGCCGCGACGCCGGCGCGGCTCAAGTTCCTCAAGACCGAGCGCACCGAAACCGCGGCGATCGTCGATGTCGTCAAGCGACTCGCCATGGCCCATCCGCAGGCGCGGTTCTCGCTGTCCGCCGACAGCGGCGCGCTCTTCGACTACCCGCCCTGCGGCGACGATTCCGCGCGGCGCATCTTCCAGATCCTTGGCGAAGAATTCGCCGCCAATGCGTTTCGGCTTGAAGCCGAGCGCGACGGCGTGCGCCTTTCGGGCCTTGCCAGTCTGCCGACCTACAGTCGCGGCAACGCTCAGATGCAATATGTCTATGTCAATGGACGGCCGGTGCGCGACAAGCTTTTCGCCGGCGCCATTCGCGCCGCCTATCTCGATTTTTTGAGTTCCGACCGCCATCCCATCGTCGCGCTCTTTATCGACTGCGATCCGCGCAGCGTCGACGTCAATGTGCATCCGGCCAAGGCGGAGGTGCGCTTCGCCGATCCGGGGCTCGTGCGCGGCCTCGTCGTCGGCGCGTTGAAGCAGGCGCTTGCTGAGAAGAGCCATCGCAGCGCCGATGCAAACGCGCGCGCGGCGATCGACGCCTTGGCGCGCGGCAATGGCGCCCCATATCGCGCGCCGGCGCCGGCGAACTGGAGCCTACCGCGCTCGCCTTACGCGCCCGCCGGCTTCGAAGACCAGCCGCAAGCCGCTTTTGAGGCTGGCGCGCCCATGGCGGACGCCCGCGCGCATGAGACGCCTGCGCAGGAGCCCGACTCGCCGCTCGGGGCCGCGCGCGCGCAGCTGCACGAAACCTACATCATCGCGCAGACGCAGGACGGTCTCGTCATCGTTGACCAACACGCGGCGCATGAGCGCATCGTCTACGAGAAGCTCAAACGCCAGCGCGAGGCGGCCGGCGTCGCGCGACAGATGCTGCTGATCCCCGCCGTTGTCGAACTCGATGAGTCGCGCATGAACGCGCTTGCGCCGGCGCTGGACGAACTTGCGGCGTTCGGTCTGGCGCTTGAGCGTTTCGGCCCCGGCGCCATGCTCGTGCGCGAGACGCCGGCGTTGCTCGGCGAGGTCGACTGCAAGCGTCTCGTGGAGGACATCGCCGACCTCCTGGCGGAAGAAGGCGACGCGCGCGGACTTTCGCGCCGGCTCGATCACGTGCTCGCGACCTGCGCCTGCCATCATTCTGTGCGGGCCGGCAGGCGGCTTTCGGCGCCCGAGATGAATGCGCTGCTGCGCGAGATGGAGACGACCCCGGGGGCAGGCCAATGCAATCACGGCCGGCCCACCTATATTGAGCTGAAGCTCGCGGACATCGAAAAGCTCTTCGGACGCCGGTGAGTCCGAAACTCTCCGGACACCGTAACGCTTTCCGGCGCGCGGGCGAATTGGAGAGAGAGCGCAGGAGCCGATCTTGAATCGTCGCAGCCTCATGTCTGGCGCCTTTTTTCTGGCCTTCGCTCGGAAGGCGCATGCCGCCGCCGAAATGGTCGAGATCGAAACATTCGACGCAAACGGCAAGAGCCTCGGGCTGTCGCGTGTCGCGAAAATCGTCAAGACCGATACCGAATGGCGCGCGCAGTTCTCGCCGCTCGCCTTCGAGGTCACGCGCAAGGACGGCACGGAGCGCGCGTTTACCGGACCCAACTGGGATCATCACGCAGACGGACTCTATCGATGCGTCTGCTGCGATACCGCGCTGTTCGACTCCAAAACAAAATATGACTCTGGCACAGGCTGGCCGAGCTTCTTCGCGCCGATTTCCAAGGCGAATGTCGTGGAAAGCGCCGACACGGCGTTCGGCATGAGACGCGTCGCCGTCTCCTGCAAGCGCTGCGAGGCGCATCTTGGCCATGTCTTCACAGACGGACCAAAACCAACCGGGCTGCGCTACTGCATGAACGGCGTCGCGCTGCGTTTTGTGGGTCGCGGACAAGCGTAGGAGATATCGCGATGAGAGTCGCCGCCGTTCTTGTCGCCGCACTGATCATTCTGGTTTCCTTGCGCGCCGGCGCCGCCGAACGCGCCGTCGTCTTGCCCGCGCCCGCCTACGATCCGCCAGCCGCGAGCGGCGGCGAACAGAAGCTCGTCGTCGCCGGCGGCTGTTTTTGGGGCGTGCAAGGCGTGTTTCAGCGCGTCAAGGGCGTCTCGCGCGCGGTATCCGGCTATGCCGGCGGCGCCAAGGAGTCGGCCCGCTACGAGAAGGTTTCCGGGGGCGACACCGGTCACGCTGAATCGGTCGAAATCACTTATGATCCGAAGACCGTGAGCCTTGGAGAATTGTTGCGCGTCTACTTTTCCGTCGCGCATGATCCGACGCAGCTTAACCGCCAGGGCCCTGACGCAGGCGCGCAATACCGTTCAACGATTTTCGTCGCGAACGCCGATCAGGAAAAGGCTGCGCGCGACTATATTGCGCAGCTTTCCGAGGCGAAGGCCTTCTTCGCGCCGATCGTCACGACGCTCGAACCGCTCAGGGCGTTCTACCCGGCGGAGACCTATCATCAGGACTATCTGCTTCGTCATCCCGCGCAGCCTTACATCGTCTACAATGACCTGCCGAAGATCGACGATCTCAAGCGCCTCTTCCCATCGCTCTATCGCGAAAGTCCGGCGCTGACCAACTGATCTCTCAGGGTGTTAAGCCCGACCCTCCAGTGTCACGAATAGTCGCCGTCAACTCCGAAGTGACAGGTCCATTGATCGCCGATGTCACATCGCGCGAGGGTATGCCTTGATGTTGCAGGAAAGCCGGTAGCGCTGGCCTATTGGTAGTGAGGCGATCATTCGCGCGTCGCGATCCCTGAATCTGCAGAGCATGCGCTCGGTGGGATGACCGTTGCGTAGAGAAAGCCAAAAAGCGGTTTTTCTAATCCGGTCGCCTTGGGGCAGCGCTCAGCGCGGCGTTCTGTCTCTCCACTTGGCGGGTGTCCTTCATAATAGGGACGAGCCGAGCGTCGGAAATGACCGACGAAGCTGCGGAGAAGCCGTAACGAAACGCTGCCTGCCTTCGTCCAAGGGAGTGATACGCCTTAGCGAAAGGAGTCCCCCATGGACGAGCGTATGAAGGAATTGATCGCGATTGGAGCGTCGGCGGCGGTGAACTGTCACCCCTGCATCGAACACCACCTTGCCGAATGCGACCGCCTCGGCATCGACCGTGAGCAGGTGAAGGCGGCGGCGGAGGTCGGCCTGATGGTCAACCGCGGAGCGGCGGCCAAGACCCGCGACAAGATCGACGCCCTGCTGGGCAAGGCCGAGAGCCGGACGGGTGGAGCCAGTAGCTGTGGCTGCGGGTCCTGAGCAATTCGCCGCGCACCGGACGATGGTGCGCGGCGTCCTCCTCCGTTTCGTGCGGGACGAGGCGTTGGCCGATGATCTGGTCCAGGAGGCCTTGTTGCGGGCTATCCGCGCCCACGCCAGCCTGCGGGGCCAAGCGGCCCCCGCCACTTGGCTCACTGCAATCGCCCTCAACCTCGCGCGCGACCATTTCCGCGCGGCCAAACGGGCGCCGCCGTCAACCCTGATGGACGAGGCTGTAGACCTGCCGGCTTCCGACAGGCCCGAGGACGACATTCTGCGGGCCGAAATGTCCGGTTGCATCCTCGGCCAGGTGGAACGGCTGCCGAAACGGCAGCGCGACGCCGTCCTGCTGCATTATTTCGCCGGCCTCAGCCATCGCGAAATGGCGGCGAACTTGGGAGTGTCGGAAGGAAACGCCCGCGTCGTACTCCATCGCGGCCTGACCGCCCTGCGCACCAGCCTCGGCCGAGAATGCATACTTGATTTCGACGACGATTTCCCGTGTGAACGCCGGTAAGCACTTCGGCGTTATGTTGAATGACGGCCGCGTCTTTCTCGTCCCGCCGCCCGATCGGTTGTCGACATAGCTGAGTTGTTGGCGGAGAGGGAGGGATTTGAACCCCCGATACGGTTGCCCGTATGCCGCATTTCGAGTGCGGTGCTTTCAACCACTCAGCCACCTCTCCGCAGCGCATGCGTGGCGCGTCGCAGATAGCACGCGCTCGCCCGAGGGATCAAGCGCGAGCCGTCTGCACGCCTGCAACTAAATTTCGGTCAGCGGCAATTCCGGAACTCACCGGATATACTCAGTCAAAGTATATACTCAGATTGACACAACGCGGCCGCCTTGGCAGACTGATGTCATGAACTCCACGCGCATTTTCAAATCGGGCAACAGTCTGGCGGTAAGAATTCCGCGCGGAATCGCTTTCGACGAGGGCGCCGAGGTTGTCGTGCGACGCCAAGGCGGAAGTCTCGTGGTGACGCCGGCGCGGCTCGATATGGCCGAACTCGTCGCGCGGCTCAAAGCCGCGCCGCCGCCGGCCTCGATCGCGCGCCCCGAGTTCAAGCCGCCCAAGCGGCTGTTCGACGCCCGCTAGCGCTATGGCGCGCTACCTCCTCGACACTAATATCGTCATCGCTGCGGCGCTTGGTCTCCCCGGCGTGCTCGACCGGCTCGCCGCGCTCGAGGTCGGCGACGTGGCGGTCTCGGCGATCAGTCTCGCCGAGACGCTTGGCGCGGCCGCCGCCGAACATAACGGACGGCTTGCGGAAAATATCGCGCTGCTCGCCGAAAATCTCGATGTGCTGCCTTTCGACCGCGGCGCCGCCGACGCCTATGGCGCGCTGCTGCGCAAGCTCGACCCGAAGCGCCGCCGCACGCTGGATCGCATGATCGCCGCGCAGGCGCTCGATCTCCGGCTCACGCTGGTCGTGGCGAATAGCGAGGATTTCGACGATATTCCTGGACTTACGGTGGAAAAGTGGGCGTGAGCGCGGCTACTCGACGTCCTCGACCGTCTCGGGACCGCCGTATATACGCTGGGCGAGAGAGGCCTGCATGAAGTCGTCGAGTTCGCCGTCGAGAACGTCGGAGGGCGTCCCCGACGTGAAGCCGGAGCGCAGATCCTTCACCAGCTGATAGGGCTGCAGCACATAGCTGCGGATCTGATGGCCCCAGCCGATCTCGGTCTTTGAGGCCGCGACCTTGTTGGCCTCGGCTTCGCGCATTTCGAGCTCGCGTTCATAGAGCCTTGCGCGCAGCATGTTCCAGGCGGTGGCGCGGTTCTTGTGCTGCGAGCGTTCCGCCTGACAGGCAACGACGATGCCGGTGGGAATATGGGTGATGCGGATCGCCGAATCTGTCGTATTGACGTGCTGGCCGCCCGCGCCTGATGATCTATATGTGTCTATACGACAATCGGATTCATTGACGTTCACCTCGATCCGATCGTCGACCACCGGATAGACCCAGACCGAGGCGAAGCTCGTATGGCGGCGGGCGTTGGAATCGAACGGCGAAATCCGCACTAGGCGATGCACGCCGGACTCGGTCTTCGCCCAGCCATGGGCGTTGTGGCCCTTGACGAGCAGCGTGCCCGACTTGATGCCGGCCTCTTCGCCGGGCGTCTCCTCGATCACCTCGACCTTGAATTTGTGACGTTCGCCCCAGCGGGCATACATGCGAAACAGCATGCGCGCCCAGTCCTGGCTCTCGGTGCCGCCTGCGCCGGAATGAACCTCGATGAAGGTGTCGTTGGCGTCGGCCTCGCCGGAAAACAGCGCCTCGGTCTGGCGGGCGCGCACCATCTTGAGGATGGCTTTCAGCGCCTCGACGCCCTCTTTTTCCGTCTCCGCGTCGCCCTCGGACTCGCCCAGCTCGACAAGCGTCAGCGCGTCTTCGAGGTCACGCTCGAGGCTTAAGAGCGCTCCCATCTGCTCTTCGAGCTGGGTGCGCTCGCGCATCAGTTTTTGCGCGGCTTCGGGATCGTTCCAGAGTTCCGGGTCTTCCGCCCGGACGTTCAGTTCGGCGAGGCGCCGTTGCGAGGCGTCGACGTCAAAGATGCCTCCTCAGCAGTCCGATGGACTGCTCGATGTCGGCTTTCAGCGCTAGCGGTTCGGCGCGCATGGATTTCCCAGGTTGTGCTCGCAGGGCGTCTCGCCCCAGTCGGCGCGGAAGTTAGGCGGCGCGTGCGCGCCTGTAAACCCCGCAACTCACAAGGCCAATGTCAAAAACTCCTGTCCGCCGGCCGGTCCCGGCGCTCCGGCGCGGCCGGCCGCTGGTCCTCGCTCTCGGGCGCGCCGGCGAGTCCCCAGCGGCGCATCAGAAAAAGCGCCGTCGCCGAGGCCAGCACGCAGAGGATCGTGGCGTAAAACGTGCCGTTCTCGTCCTCCGCGAAGAGCAGATTCTTGGTGTTCATGCCGAAATAGCCGGTGACGAAGGTCGCCGGCAGCAGCAGCATCGTCGTCACCGTCAAAGCATAGAGCCGGTCGTTGGTCTCCAGGCTGAGGATGGCGTTGAGCTCGTCCTGCAGGAGACGGGCGCGCTCCTGAAGGCTCGTGACGTCCTGCGTCAGCGCGGCGGCGTGTTGAACGAGCCTTGCCGCGGCGTCGCGCAGATCATTGTCCCGCTGTTCGTCGGCCTCCTCCTCGATCGTTTCGAGGCGCGCCACCGTCGACGACAGGCCGCTGATCTGACGCGCCAGGCGCACCGCGTCGCGCCGCGCGGCGCTGAGCGCCGGCCGCGCCTGGCGGCCGCGCTGATCGATGATGCGATCCTCGACGCGATCGAAGGCCGCGCCAAGTTCGGCGGCCTTACGCGCCAACCCGTCGATCAGCGCATCCGTCAGCATTTCGAACAGATCGATCGGCGAGGTGAGGCGCGCGCCGCGATTGATGGCGATGTGCGCCGCCTCGACGCTGTCCATCGGCAGCCGTCGCGCGCTGATGAAAAAGCTCGCGCCAGCGGCGAAGCGGACATAGTCGGTGCGCGAGGTCGGGCCGCCGAGATCGCGCTCATAGTCGAGCAGCGCGCCGCTGACCATCCCTTCAGAATATTCAAGATGCTGGTGGTCGACGGGATCGCACAGCGAATCGCGCGCGTCTTCGGAAAGCGCCGCGATGCGCGCCAGCAGCGGGCGCGTGCGCACGTCGGCGAGGTCCATGTGCAGCCATAGGAATCCCTCGCGCGGCGCGCCGATATTTTCGAAGTCTTCGGCCGTTCCGGGCTCGGCTTCGCCGGCGCCGTTGAACCGCACGAACCACAGGCGCCCGGGAATGTCGGCGCGCGGCGCTTGTGCGAGGCGGTCTGAGATCATGGCGGGGCTCACGGGAAGGCTCGTCGAGAGAGAGCCTAGCGAATTATGACAGGCTCACGACAAGCGCGGCGTCAATCCTCCGAGAGCCGGGTCTTGCCCGGCCCGTGCGGTTCGATCAGCGCGCCGAAATCATGCGGCTCCTTGCGGGCGCGCCGAAGCGCCGCGTCGAGAAACTCGGTGAAGGCGTCGATATCGCGCGCTTCGGTCCGGTGGTTGATGATCGCGGCGCGGATCGCCGGAATCCCGTCGAGGATCGTCAGCGACGGCGCCGCCTCGCCGCGCTCATGCAGCTCCATGACGATTTCGCGCGCCAGCGAACCGTCCTCATCGTCCTTGACGCCGAAGCAGACGATGTTGAGCGTCACCGGCGCGCGCAGTGCGAAAGCGTCCGACTGCGAGATCCACGCCTCGAGCCGCTTCGCCATGCGGCAGGTCTGCTCGATACATTGGCCCAAACGCTTGGCGCCGAAGGTTTCGATGGTGAACCAGGTCTTGAGCGCGCGAAAGCTGCGCGACAGGTCGGGGCCGAGATCGCAAGGCCAGGTGTCGCCCGCCGCGAGGCCGCGCGGCGCACGCGTCAGATAGGCGGCGTTGGCCGCGAAGGCGCGCTTATGGGCCGCCTTGTCGCGCACCAGAAAGAAGCCGGCGTCATACGGGACGTGCAGCCATTTATGGAAGTCGAAGGCGACGCTGTCGGCGCGCTCCAGTCCCTTGATCAACGGCTTGAGCGCCGGCGAGAGCGCCGCCAGCGCGCCGAACGCCCCGTCGACATGGAACCACAAATCCTCGCTGTGCGCGACGTCGGCGAGCCGGTCGAGCGGATCGATGGCGCCGGTGTCGACCGTTCCCGCCGTGCCGACGATCAGAAACGGCCTGAAGCCCGCCGCGCGGTCGGCGGCGATGGCGCGGCGGAGATCATGCACCTTCATCGCGCGCCGCTCATCAGAAGGAATGAGGCGCAGATGCCGCGCGCCGAGCCCCGCTAGCTCCATCGCCTGGCGCACGCAATTATGCGCTTCGCGCGACGCATAGGCGATGAGCTGGCCGGGAAGCGCGCAGAGCCCGTTAAGCCGCACGTCCTTCTCGCCATAGGCCTGGTCGCGCGCGACAAGCAGGCACAGGAAGTTGGCGATCGACGTTCCGGTGACGAAAACGCCGCTCGCGTCGGGCGGAAAGCCGAAAGCCTGCGCCATCCAGGCGGCGATCTGGCGCTCGACGTCGATGGCGATATGATTGCGTCCGCCGCAATTGGAGTTCATGCCGGCGGCGAGCATTTCGGCGATCATGCCGGCCGGCGTGCCCGCCCCCTGCGCCCAGCCCATGAACATCGGATGGGTGTTGCCGGTCGCGAAGGGCTTGATGTAGCGGTCGAAATCCTCGAGCACGGCGGAAAGGTCGCGGCCCTCTTGCGGAAGGTCGCGTTTGAAGCGGGCCCGCGCCTCTTCGCTCGGCTCAGTCCATACGGGGCGCTCTCTGATCCCGCGCAGATAGTCGAGCATCGTGTCGAGCGCGCGATGGCTCTCGGCGCGAAATTCGTCCCAGTCTTCGGGGTCGAGATTAACCGGCATGTCTAGAGCCTCGCGCGCCGGGGGCTCACTGGAGGCGCAACCACGGTTGCGAAAGATCGCGCGAAGGCGTTTCACGCTTGTGCAAATAGCCGGGTTTCCCTGCTTGGCGCAACCTGGCTTATTTTCCGATGCTTACGGTCACAGACCCAACGCGCTCGACCTCGCCTTCGACCCGGTCGCCGGGAAGGAGCGGTCCAACGCCCGATGGCGTGCCGGTGAAGATGAGATCGCCGGGCGCGAGCGCGACATTTCGCGACAGCGCCGCGATGATGTCCGGAACGCTCCAGATGAGATCGCCGAGGTCGCCCGCCTGTCGCAGCACGCCATTGACGGAGAGCGCGATGCGCCCGCGCGTCGGATGGCCGATGGCGGCGACGGGGCTGATCGCCCCGATGGGCGCGGAATGGTCGAAGCCTTTTGACATGTCCCACGGCCAGCCGGCGCTGCGGGCCGCCGTTTGCAGGTCGCGCCGGGTCAGGTCGATGCCGGCGGCATAGCCGAAGACGCAGTCGAGCGCCCGCTCGGCGGGAATGTCTGCGCCCCCTTTGCCCAGCGCCGCAACCAATTCGATCTCGTGGTGAAGATTATGCGTCAGCGTCGGATAGGGAATGGTCGCGCCGCTCTCGACCACCGCGTCGGCGGGCTTGGAGAAGAACACCGGCGGCTCCGCGCCCCCGCCCCTCGCGGGGTCCTTTCCCATTTCGCGGGCGTGCGCGGCGTAGTTCAGCGCAATGCAGAAGATCCGCCGCACGGGAAATCGCCGCGCGTCTTGCGCGATGGCGACGCTCGGAAAGGGCGGCGGCGGAAAGATGAACTCAGCGGACATTTTTATTGGCTTCGCGCTTGGCGGCTGATCAGTCGAAATCGGCGGGATCGAAGCTGCGCAGCGTGCCGCAGAATTCGCAGGTGACGCCGATGCGGCCGTCATCGCCGATCATATCGCTGCGCTCTTGCGGCGAGAAGCTCCTCAACAGCTTGTCGATGCGCTCGTTCGAACAACGGCAGAATTCCTCGAGCGCGCGTTCGGTGAAAACCTTGACGCCCCGCTCGTGGAAAAGGCGATAGAGCAGTCGCTCGCCCGAAAGCGCCGGATCGACAAGCTCGTGGTCTTCGAGAGTGGCGGCGAGCGCCTGGCCTTCGGTCCAATGATCGCTGTCGTTCTCGGAAGACCCCTTTGCGCCCTCGGGCGCGTCGCCCGGCGGAAGATCGCGCGCGCGCGCGCCGCCAGGCGGCAGATATTGCAGCAGCAGTCCGCCGGCGCGCCAGCTGGCGCCCTGCGGCGTGACGCTTTCGGCGACGGCGAGTCTGACGAACGACGGGATCTGCTCCGATTGCCGGAAATAGATATGCGCGGCCTCGGCGAGGCTCTCCCCTTCCAGCGGCACGACGCCCTGGTAGCGCGCGGCGTCTTCCTCGCGTTCGATGGTGAGCGCCAGATGACCGCGTCCGAACAGCGCCGCCGGCGAGGCATCGCGTATTTGAGCGACGCGCTCAGCGTCGAAACGGGCGAAGCCGCGCAGCTTCCCCGGCGCATCATAGTCGACGACGAGCATATCGACGGGCCCGTCGCTGCGCGTCTGCAGCTGGAAGCGGCCATGCGATTCCAAAATCGAGCCGAGCAGCGCGGCGAGCGCCACCGCTTCGCCGAGCAGGCGGGCGACCCGCGGCGGATAAGCGTAATGGCTCAGCATGGAATCAACCGTCGGGCCGAGACGCACGACGCGGCCGCGCAGGTCGAGCGCTTCGACCGCGAAAGGCAGCACCCTGTCATCCTCGGAATGGAGCGCGACTGGCCGGCTCGGCGCCGAAGCCCCGCCTTGCGGCATTAGAACTGCCCCGGCGCGAGACACCAGCACAGCACGCCTTTTTGGGCGTGAAGGCGGTTCTCGGCTTCGTCGAAAACGACCGACTGCGGTCCGTCGATCACGTCCTCGGTGACCTCCTCGCCGCGATGCGCCGGCAGGCAATGCATGAAGAGTGCGTGCTTGGCGGCCGCGCGCATCAGTTTCGAGTCGACCTGATAGGGCGCGAGCGCCGCGCGGCGCTGGTCCTCGTCCGCGTCGCCCATCGACACCCAGCAATCCGTAATGACGGCGTCGGCGCCGGCCACCGCCTCATAGGCGTCGCGGGTCAGATTGATCTTCGCGCCATTGGCTTTCGCCCAGCTCACCAGTTCTTCCGAGGGCGCAAAGTTCGCCGGCGTCGCCACATTGATCGTGAAGCCCAGGCGGCCGGCGGCGTGCACCCAGCTCGTGAGCACATTGTTGGCGTCGCCGCTCCAGGCCACCGTGCGCCCTTCGATCGGACCGAGATGCTCCTCGAAGGTCAGCACGTCCGCCATCACCTGGCAAGGATGCGATTGTTTGGTGAGGCCATTGATGACTGGCAGATTGCCGTAGCGCGCCAGCTCCATGAGATCGGGGTGCGACAGAATGCGCACCATGATTGCGTCGAGAAACCGCGCGAGCACGCGCGCCGTGTCGGCGATCGTCTCGCCGCGGCCAAGCTGCATTTCGGCGCCGGTGAGCATGATCGTCTCGCCGCCGAGTTCGCGCATCGCGATGTCGAAGGAGACGCGCGTGCGGGTTGACGGCTTGTCGAACACCATGCCGAGATATTTGCCGGCGAGCGGTCGTTCGGTCGGCGCTACGCCTTTGACGCGGCGCGCCTTGAGCGATTTGGCGAAATTGAGAATGCGGCGCAGCTCTTCGCCGGAGTGATCGGAAAGATCGAGAAAGCTGCGCGGCCGCGTCAGCGAATGGACGGTCATCACGCGGCTCCAAGCTTTTCAGCGGGCGCGGCGAGCCGGGCGCAGGCGTCGGAAAGCCGCGCCGCCGCCGCAGCGATGTCGCTCTCGTCGATGATGAGCGGCGGCAAAAGGCGCACGACATTGTCGCCGGCGAGCACCGTCAACAGCCCTTCGGCGCGGGCGGCGGCGGCGAAGTCGCCGTTCGGAATCCGCGTTTTGACGCCGAACATCAGCCCTTCGCCGCGGATTTCTTCGATGAGCGACGGATAGCGGTCCTCGAACTCCGCCAGCCGTTGGCGCAACAGCGCGCCAAGCCGCGCGACGCGCGCCATGAAGCCCTCCGCGAGCACGACGTCGAGAACCGCGCCGCCCACGGCCGTCGCCAGCGGATTGCCGCCGAAGGTCGAGCCATGCGCGCCCAGCGTCATGCCTTTGGCCGCCTCGCGCGTCGCGAGGCACGCGCCGAGCGGAAAGCCGCCGCCCAGCCCCTTGGCGAGCGCCGCGATATCGGGCGCGACGCCGGCATGTTCGCTGGCGAGGAACTTGCCGGTGCGGCCGACGCCGCATTGGACTTCGTCGAACACCAGCAGCAGCCCGCGCGCGTCGCAAAGCGCGCGCAGCTGCGCAAGGAACGACGGCGAAAAGACGCGTAGCCCGCCTTCTCCCTGAATCGGTTCGAGCAGGACGCCCGCCGTTTCTTGCGTGATCGCCGCCTCGACAGCGTCAAAATCGCCGAAAGCGACCTGATCGAAGCCCTCGACGGGCGGCCCGAACCCTTCAAGATATTTCGCGTTGCCGCCCGCGGCGATCGTCGCGAGCGTGCGGCCATGGAAGGCGCCTTCGAACGTGATCAGCCGATAGCGTTCCGGCTGCCCATTGACCGCGTGGAATTTGCGCGCGGTCTTGATCGCGCACTCCACGGCTTCCGCGCCGGAATTGGTGAAAAAGACCAGATCGGCGAATGTGGCGTCGCAGAGCCGCTCGGCGAGCCGCTCGGCTTGCGGGATACGAAAGAGATTGGAGACATGCCACGGTTCTTCCGCCGCGCGCTTTAAGGTCTCGACGAGGTGCGGATGATTGTGGCCGAGCGACAGTACGGCGACGCCCGCGCTGAAATCGAGATAGCGGTCGCCGTTTTCCGCAATCAACCACGCGCCTTCGCCATGTTTGAATGCAAGATCGGCGCGCGGATAGGTCGGATAAAGCGCTGACGTCAAGAGCCCTGCTCCATGCTCCCCGTCGCTGGCTCCGGCCAGAGGAAGCTCGAAAAACAAAGCGCCGCCCTTTTCGGGCGGCAGTTCAGACCGGATTTTAAGCGCGCCGCCCGACGCGGTCAAATCCATGGCGCGGTTCGATATTGGCGTCAAAGCGGCTGGCGCGGCTGCGCAAGGGTGAGTCCTGCGAGCAACAGTCTCGCCGAAAGCCTGTTGAGAACGCCAGCGCGCGCTTGCCAGCGCGACTCGCGCATGATTCAAAGTAAACAGAAAGTTTCTAGTCGGCGCCCGCGTAATTCGTTTGGGCGTGTTCTCTCGAGTGTTGATGCGCAATCACATCGCCGCAGGGCTTCAGGCCTGCGCTGCGGTCGGAAGAAACATCCGATCCGCGCTCGACCCGAAAGAATGGAGAAGCCTAATGTCATGGACCGACGAACGCGTCGAACTGCTCCGCAAGCTTTGGACCGACGGTCTCAGCGCCAGCCAAGTGGCGGCTGAACTTGGACCGGGCATCACCCGCAACGCTGTGATCGGAAAGATCCATCGTCTCGGGCTCGCCGAACGCGCCAAGACGGCGAGCGCGCAGCGGCCGCGCGCGGCCAAAGCTCCTCGCCCGACGCACCCGCGCATGAACGGCGTCTCCTCGCACGGCAATCTGGCGCTCGCTTTCGCGCCGCATGCGCTGGCGGCGCCGCGGCTTGCGCCTGAAGAAGAAGTGGTGATCCCGATGTCGGAGCGCGTCACGATCATGGAGCTCCGCGAATCCATGTGCCGCTGGCCGATGGGCGATCCGACATCGCCGGAGTTCCGCTTCTGCGGCTGCAAGTCAACCGTCGGCGGCGGGCCCTATTGCGCCTATCATGCGCGCGTCGCCTATCAGCCGGCCCAGGATCGCCGCCGCGCGCGCGATCAGTTCCGGACGCAGCGCTACGCGTAATCTGCGGCGGCGGACGCGTCACTCGTGTCCGAATGTTTCGTCGAAAGAATAGCCCGCGCCGCGCACCGTGCGGATCGGATCCTTCTCGCGGCCGCGGATCAGCGCCTTGCGGAGCCGTCCGACATGGACGTCGACCGTGCGCTCGTCGATCTCCGCCGACATGCCCCAAACGCTGTCGAGCAGCTGCGCGCGCGTGAACACGCGTCCGGGCTTCTCCATAAAATATTCGAGCAGCCGGAATTCGGTCGGACCGAGGTGGATTTCGCGGGCGGATCGCCGCACGCGACGGGTGTCGCGGTCGAGATCGATATCGCCGAGAGTCAGCCGTGAGGCGACGCGCTCGGGGCGCGCCCGGCGCAGCAGCGCGCGCACCCGCGCCATCAGCTCCGGAGTCGAAAACGGCTTGACGACATAATCGTCGGCGCCAACCGAAAGACCGCGCACGCGCTCGCCTTCCTCGCCGCGCGCGGTCAGCATGATCACCGGCATGTCTCTCGCGCTGTCCCGGGCGCGCAGGCGTCGGCAGATTTCAAGTCCGGAAACGCCCGGCAGCATCCAGTCGAGAATGACGAGATCCGGCGGCGACTCCGCGAGCCGCAGCTCGGCTTCATCGCCATTGTCGACATGCTCGACCTGATAGCCTTCGGCTTCGAGATTATACACGAGCAGCGTCGCGAGCGACGTCTCGTCCTCGACGACGAGGATTCGCGGCGCCCGATCGCTTTTCCCGCTCCGCTGCAGGACGGCGGAAGTCACTTCGCTCATTGCGCCGCCTCATCCTTCCCGAAGTCGGCAACGCGCGATTTTGGCCGCTCCGTAGGCATCGCCTCGCCGGTCACCAGATAAACGACCGTCTCAGATATGTTGGTTGTATGATCGCCGATCCGCTCCAGGTTCTTTGAGCAGAACAGGAGATGCGTGCAGAAGGATATATTGCGCGGATCCTCCATCATGAAGGTGAGGAGATCGCGGAACACGGAATCCTCCAGCGCGTCGAGATCGGAATCGTTCTGCCAGACCGCGCGCGCCCGCTCGGTGTCGCGCAGGGCGTAGGCGTCCAGCGCGTCCTTAAGCTGCATCGCGGCGATTTCGTGCATCGACTTTAGACCGACGATCGCGCGGGGGACGCGGGCTTCCGACACGATCTTGAGCGTTCGCTTGGCGATGTTCTTGGCGAGATCGCCGACGCGCTCGATGTCGCCGGAAATGCGAATCGCGGCGATGCATTCGCGCAGATCGATCGCAAGCGGCTGTCGGCGCGCGATGGTGAGAATGGCGTTCTCCTCGATTTCTCGTTGCAGCGCGTCGAGCCGTGGATCGCTGGAGACGACCCGATGGGCGAGGTCGACGTCGAAGCCGGAGAGCGCGTCCATCGCCTCCGCCAGCATTTTCTCCGCGACGCCGCCCATTTCAGCGATGCGACGTCCGAGCGCCTCAAGGTCGCGGTCGTAGGATTTAACAATATGATCGCTCATGAGCGCCGTCCTTGAATCGCTGGTTTAGCCAAAACGGCCGGTGATGTAGTCAAGCGTCCGCTTTTCCTTCGGCTTGTTGAAAACGTCGTCCGTTTCGCCGAATTCGACGAGTTCGCCGAGATACATGAAGGCGGTGTAATCGGAGATGCGCACCGCCTGCTGCATATTGTGGGTGACGATGGCGATCGTGTAGCGGTGGGTGAGTTCGTCGATGAGCTCCTCGACTTTCGCGGTCGAGATCGGATCGAGCGCCGAACACGGCTCGTCGAACAGGATGACCTCCGGCTGCACCGCGACGCTGCGCGCGATGCAGAGGCGCTGCTGCTGTCCGCCTGAGAGGCCGAGACCGCTCGTTTGGAGCTTGTCTTTTACCTCGTCCCAAAGGGCCGCGCCGCGGAGCGCGCCTTCGACGCGCGCGTCCATGTCGGCGCGCGACAGCTTCTCATACAGCCGAATGCCGAACGCGATGTTCTCATAGATCGACATCGGGAAAGGCGTCGGCTTCTGGAAAATCATGCCGACGCGCGAGCGCAGGGCGTTGAGATCGATCGCCGGGTCGAGGATGTTCTCGCCGTCAAGCAGCACCTCGCCCTCTGCGCGCTGTCCCGGATAAAGATCGTACATCCGGTTCAACACGCGCAGCAGGGTCGACTTGCCACAGCCAGAAGGCCCGATAAAGGCCGTCACCTTGTTTGCGCGCAGCGGCAGGCTGATGTTCTTGAGCGAACGATCCGCGCCGTAGTAGAAATCGAGGCTACGGACCGAAACTTTCGTCGGCGGCTCTTTGAGGGCTTGGACAGCGGCGTTCATTTCGATTTCCTCCGGCCGGCGCTCAAGGCGCGCGCGGCGATCGATAGGGCAAGAACAGCGACGGTGATGAGCAGCGCGCCTGTCCAGGCGAGTTGCTGCCAGTCTTTGTAGGGCGATAGCGCGAACTGGAAGATGACGACCGGCAGACTTGCCATCGGCGCGGCAAGATCGGTGCTCCAGAACTGGTTATTGAGCGCGGTGAAAAGCAGCGGCGCGGTTTCGCCAGAGACGCGCGCCACCGCGAGCAGCACGCCGGTGATGAGGCCGGCTTTTGCGGCGCGGTAGGCGACCTTGCCGACGACATGCGCACGCGGGGCGCCAAGCGCGGTCGCGGCCTCGCGCATCGAACCCGGCACGAGCAACAGCATGTCCTCGGTGGTTCGCACGACGACAGGGACAACCAGCAGCGCCAGCGCCACGGCGCCGGAGATCGCAGAGAAGTGGCCCATCGGGTGCACCAGGATGGTGTAGACGAAGAGGCCGACGACGATCGACGGGGCGCTGAGCAGGATGTCGTTGATGAAGCGCACGACCATGGTCAGCTTCGTATGGCGTCCATATTCCGCCATGTATGTGCCGGCCAGCATGCCGAGCGGCGTGCCGACCGCGACGCCGATTGCGGTCATGACCAGCGAGCCGGCGATGGCGTTGAGCAAGCCTCCAGCGCTGCCGGGAGGCGGCGTCATTTCGCTAAAGACCGCCGGCGACAGGCCGCGGACGCCTTCATAAAGAAGCACCCCAAGGATCACAAAAAGCCAAGCCAGCCCGAAAATCGCCGCGACCCAGCAGAGCGTCGTCGCGATGGAGTTGGCGCTGCGTCGAGATGCATAAAGAGACATGAAGCGCCTCCCTTACGCCGACTTCTGTTCGATACGCATCAGCATGTAACGCGCGACCGCCAGAACGACGAAGGTGATGAAGAAGAGGATGAGGCCGAGTTCGATCAGCGCCGAGGTGTAGAGATCGCCGACCGCCTCGGTGAACTCATTGGCGATCGTCGCCGAAATCGTGGTGCCGGGCGCGAGCAGCGACCCGGAAATCTTGTGCGCGTTGCCGATGACGAAAGTGACCGCCATCGTCTCGCCCAGCGCTCGTCCCAGTCCAAGCATGACGCCGCCAATCACGCCGACGCGCGTGTAAGGGATGACGACATAGCGCGTCACTTCCCATGTCGTGGCGCCGATGCCCCAAGCGGCTTCTTTCAGCACCAGCGGCACCGTTTCGAAGACGTCGCGCGAGATCGAGGCGATGAAAGGCAGCACCATGATGGCGAGAATGAAGCCCGCGGTTAGCATGCCAATGCCGTAAGGCGGGCCGGCGAAAAGCGTCGAGAATACCGGGATATCGCCAAAGGCGGCGATCAGCGCAGGCTGGACATGCGACTGGAGAAACGGCGCCAGAACGAAGAGGCCCCAAATGCCGTAGATGATCGACGGAATCCCGGCCAGCAGCTCGATCGCGGTGCCGATCGGCCGACGCAGAACATAGGGGCAAAGCTCGGTGAGGAAAATCGCAATGCCGAGGCCGACAGGCACGGCGATCAGCATGGCGATGATCGAGGTCATCACCGTGCCGTAGATCGCCGGCAACGCGCCGAAGTTCTCGGTGACCGGATTCCACGACTGCGAGAAGAGAAAGCCGAAGCCGAACGCCTTCATCGCCGGCCATGAGCCGTAAACGAGCGAGACGATGACGCCGCCCAGAATGACCAGCACGATCACGGCCGCAGCACGCGTGACCTGGCGAAATAGGCGGTCGACGAGCGCCAGCCGACTGAGAACGCGCGTTCGATCGGCAGCGACTGAGAGCGGCGCCGCCTGCTGCAAGACTACTTCCGACATGTCTGAACCCGCCTCCCCGCCGGCTCCGTTCGCGCTTCGCGGGCTCGGCTCGATCGAGAACATTCGCTCATCTCCCGGCGCCGTTCCTTGCGAATGGCGCCAATCACAACCGACGGCCGCACTGAACGACCGTCGGTTCAACCAAAAGGTCAGTTCGGCCGGGTCGCAAGCGACAGCGGCTTGCCGTCCGGTCCCTTGACGCTCGTCCAAGTCTTCTTGATGAGCTCGACGACCGGTTTCGGCATCGGAATATAGTCGAGTTCTTCAGCCATCTTCCCGCCGCTGGCGAATGCCCAGGAGAAGAATTTCAAGGCCTCGGCCGCGGCGGCTTCGTCCTTGGACTCCTTGGGGAGAAGGATAAAGGTCGCTGCGGTGATCGGCCAGGACTTCGCGCCAGGCTCATTCGTCAGGATCTCATAGAATCCCTCGGCATGGGCCCAATCCGCGCCAGCGGCGGCCGCCTGGAACGTCTCCATGCTCGGCGCGACGGTCTTGCCGTCCTTGTTGATCATTTTCGTGTGAGTCAACTTGTTCTGCTTGGCGTAGGCGTATTCGACGTAGCCGATCGATCCCTTGGTGTTGGCGACGTTGTTCGCGACGCCTTCATTCCCTTTGGCGCCGATTCCCACGGGCCATTCGACCGAAGTGTTCGCGCCGACTTTCGACGCCCAGTCGGGCGAGACCTTCGAGAGGTAATTGGTGAAGTTGAAGGTCGTTCCAGATCCGTCGGAGCGATGCACGACAACGATCGGCGCCGAAGGAAGCTTCGCCTTCGGATTGAGCTTCTTGATCGCCGGATCGTCCCATTTGGTGATCTCGCCGAGGAAGATTTTGGCCACGGTCTCGCCATTGAGCGTGAGGTCGCCGCCAGCCATGCCAGCGTGGTTGACCACGGGCACGATGCCGCCGATCACCTGCGGCCATTGGATCAGACCCGCCGCCTCGAGCTCCTCGGGTTTCAGCGGCTGGTCGCTGGCGCCGAACGTGACCGTTCGCGCCTTGATCTGCTTGATGCCGCCGCCCGAGCCGATCGACTGATAATTGAGTCCGCTGCCGGTCTCTTTCTTATAGGCCTCAGCCCATTTGGCGTAGATCGGATAGGGGAAGGTCGCGCCGGCGCCGGAAATGTCTATGGCGGCAGCCCCGCCGCACATGACGGCGAGCGCCAACGCCGCGCCAGCGCCGCGCCTGAAAATCGTCGAGATCATTTGAGGGTCTCTTTTGTTCGAGAACGGACTTGCGATGCGCCCCGCGTCATCGCGCCGCGGAAACTACTCGTCCGACAACAGCTTTTTGTGACAAAAAGATTACAGTATGATGACAGTGAATATGCTTGTATTTTAAATACTTACCTATTCTAGGCTGAATCGCTCGCCGGCAGAATGACGCGAAACAGCGTTCCCTCGCCAAGCGCGGACTCGATCCCGAGCCGGCCGCGGTGGCGCAGCACGATGTGTTTGACGATGGCGAGGCCCAATCCAGTGCCGCCTTTGGCGCGGCTCTTGCCGGCGTCGACCCGGTAGAAACGCTCCGTTAGACGCGGAATATGCTCCGGCGCGACGCCGGGACCATAGTCGCGCACCGAGAGAATGACGAGCGCCCCCTTGCGGGATAGCGAGATGTCGATGGGCTTGCAGCCGCCGTCGTCTCCGCACCCGTATTTCAGGGCGTTCTCGACGAGATTCTCGATGACCCGGGCAAGCTCGTCCCGATCTCCAGGCGCGACGACATTCGGCTGCAGATCGAGATTGATGGCGACGCCCCTGTCTTCGGCCATCTGTGACAGCGTGTCGACGATATGCGCGACGAGCAGCGTGAGATCGACGGGCGTGGCGGGCCGCAGATGCATGTGCTGCTCGATGCGCGACAGCGACAGCAGATCATCGACGAGGCGCGCCATCCGCTGCGCCTGCTCGCGCATGATGCCGAGGAATTTGTTGCGGGTGACGGCGTCCTCACGCGCCGGACCTTGCAAGGTTTCGACAAAACCCAGCAGCGAGGCGAGCGGCGTGCGCAGCTCGTGGCTGGCGTTGGCGACGAAGTCGACGCGCATGCGCTCGACGCGCCGGGATTCGGTCAGATCGCGCAGGCTCACGACGGCGGCCGGCTCGAACCCTTCGATCTGCATCGGCGCGACATGCGCTTCAAACCAGCATTCCACCGGCAGACGTTCGACCCAGACGGTTTTCTCCGTCTCGCCTCCGGCGAGCACGCGCGCCACGGCGTCGAGCATGTCGGGCGAGCGAAGGCTGCGGGAGAGCGGTTCGCCCTGCCGAATGGCCGGCGAGAGCGCCTGCGCCGCGGCATTGACGGCGGCGACATGGGTTTCGGAGTCGATAACGAAGATCGGCTCCGGGAGGGCGTTGATGACGGGCGCCAGGAGATCTATCGCCTGGTCGCGCCATTTGAGCCGCTGGGTCGACAGTGTCGTGGCGACTGGTCCGGCGCCGTTCAATTCGAGCGCTCCTCCACAATGCGCGCGATCGCATCCCGCAACGTCGCCCAGCGGCGCGCGCCCTCATCGGCGCCGAGAAGCGCAAGCGCGACAACGAATGGAATAAAATAATAGATCATGCGAAACAGAAGCAGCGACGCCAGAATGCTTTCATGCGACGTCGCCGGGATGGCGTGCAACATAGTCGCCTCAAAGACGCCGATGCCGCCCGGCGCATGGCTGATCACGCCGAGGATGCAGGCGACGACATAGACCGCGACGAATGGCACAAAGTCCAGCGGGACGCCCTCGGGAAGCAGCACATAGAGCGCGCCTGAGGCGCAGCACAGGTCGGCGACCCCAAGCGCAAACTGCGCAACAGTCGGGATAAAACCCGGCAACTCCAGAGCGTGGCCGCGAAGTCGAATCGTCCGGCGATCAATCGTCACCCAGGCAAAATAAAAGAGCACGCCCGCAAGTATGAGAACGCCAGGAATGATGTGAAGGAAGGCCGGCAAGCCGTCGAGCGCTTCGAGCGCTTCCGCGCCATAGATAAAGCCTATCCCCATCACAAGCGTCATCCCGAGCCAGAACGTGACGCCGGCGAAAACCGTTATGTTGGCGACTTGCAGCGCGCTCAACGCGACGCGAGAGTAGATCCAGTAGCGCACGGCCGCGCTGGTTATGATGGGAAATCCAAGGTTGAAGGAAATGGCGTAGCTTGCGAAGGACGCGAGCGCAGCGACCCTGTAGGGCGCGCGCGTTCTCATATGATGGAGGGCGACGACGTCATAACCTGTCAGGAACAGATAGGAGAGCGCGGAGAGGGCCAAGGACGCGAGAATCTGCGCGCCGCTCGTCGCGCGAAAAGCATTCAGCAGATCGGCGTAGCTGAGACTTGAGAGCGTTCGGCCCAGAATATAAGCAGCGAGCGCAAAGACGGCGAGACTGGCCGCTACGCCCAGCGCGCTCAGCGCGCCTCTCGGCAGCCGTTCACGCAGCGACTGGAAAAATCTGCCGCTTGCTTGTGGCCTCGCGACGGGCAACCCCGGCGTTGTGGCTTCGAACACGTCGTTATCGCGCGGGGTCACGCCACCCTCGCGCCCAACGCCCGGATCTCGGAGCCTTCAATGCACAACCCTCGTACTCGTCATATCTCTTGAAGCTTGCCTTTGTCTTCTTGCAAGCGTCATCCGGTTCAATCCCTCGATCATGTCATGGCGATGACTGGCATTGCGATGACCAGCATGGCGATGACTAGCACGATCCCAGTCGCTCGCGCCTCTCAAAAGGTTGGGCTCTGCGATGCGACGTCAAGTCTGCGCCTGTAAGCGCCATGTTCGCCCAGAACGTCGAGAGAATGAACTGGTCCCTGCTCACCTCGTAAAGCGTCTGCTTGGCAATGCCGGCCCTGTCGTCGTGCTCTTGAGCATTGCAAAATTGAGCACATGCTCCCCGAGCATTGAGCGCATGAAGGACACCATCTGGTTCCGCGGACCGTCGCCTGGCTCATAGCGAGTGACAAGATACCGCATCCAGTCGTACCCCATATTGCCGCCGGCCTTGGCGACGCTGACCTGCCCCTGAAAAGTTCCTCCAGCTTCGATTAGAGTCCGACCCATTGCAGGGACGGACGATTGGCGTCGGGACGTCGCGACCGTCCATCATCACAGATTCGGGCAGGTCGGCTTCGCGCCGTGTGTTGAGAAAGAGGTTTGAAAACGGTTCCAGGGCGGATTCAAAGGGCGGTGAGCGCTCTTGCTTCGTTCCAAAAAACTGCGCCTTCCACAACGCCAGAGGCGAGAACGCCTCAGCCTTGACTCAACAATGAACTCAATTGTCAGCCGCAGCGATATTTTGCATATTTGCAGTTGGCCAATTCAATCCCTATCGACTGCCAAGGCATCGGAAAGGCAAACTTCCGCCGTAGTTTAGATGCACGGTAGCCGCTGAATTTACCTCCACGAAGGCTGAGCTAACGCTAAGTGGGGGTTTTGACGCGTTTGGGCATGGAACCAACAATGAGTTTTTCGATTTTTTCATCAAGGAGAGAGCGAGAAACGGGCGGCCCGCGCGATGAACTTCGAGCGGGCCCGCGCGGCGACTGCGGGAATTACGGAGGATGGGGGCTCATCCTTTCAGGCCTCATGTCCCTCGCGCTTTTAAGCGCCTGTGCGGACACAGCGGGCGATCCGGCGGGCTTTTCAAGGCCCGCGAACCACGACCAGGCGGAAATTACGCGGACCGCCACCAAATATGTGGCGAACTCGACTCCGGGCGCGTCCGGCTATCTGGTCGGACCGCAGGACGTTTTGGATGTCGCAGTGTTCCAGGCGCCGGACCTCTCCAAGACATTGCAGGTTGCTGAAGACGGCACGCTCAATTTGCCTCTGGCGGGTCAGATGACCGCCGCCGGCAAAAGCCCCTCGCAGCTCGAGCGCGAGATCGCCGCGCGTCTCAACACCCGCTACATGAAGTCAGCGCAAGTCACTGTCTTCGTCAAGGAATATAACAGCCAGCGCGTCACTGTCGAAGGCGCCGTGAAAACCCCCGGCGTTTTTTCATTACGCGGGCATGAAACGCTTATGCAGGTGCTCGCAAAAGCAGGCGGTCTAGATCGGACGGTTTCGTCGAGCAACGCCGTGATCTTTCGCACGGTCGGCGAGGCCCCGACTGTGATACGCTATGATCTTGACACTATTCGCGATGGAAGCCCGGATCCTAGCGTCTTGGCGGGCGACGTCATTGTCGTCGACGATTCCGCCGCAAAACAAGGGCTGCAGACGATCCTACGGCTCGTCCCGCTTACGACCCCCATGACCTTACTATTTTGACGCCTGAGAGAAGGTGCCGAAAGCCAGTAGAAGAAGCATGACAGACGATCACGAAGATCAATTTTTGCCGGTGGACGAACCTGCGAGCCAGTCGGTGGCGGAGCGTCGATCCTACCCTATAAATCCGATTGATCCGTCTCGCGAAAGTAGCGGCTACTATTACGACGCATCGCCAGTCGAAGCAGGTATTGATTTACGTAATTATCTTCGGATTCTTATCAAGCACAAGCTGCTCATTGCCGCGGTGACGGGCGTGTTTTTCGTGCTCGGGCTATTGCAGGTGTTGCTTGCGACGCGGCTCTACACAGCGACAATTCGGCTGCAAATTGATCGTAGCGTCGCCAAAATCATTGAAAGCGGCAATGTGATGCCGGCAGAGGGCAGCGATGGCGAATTCTACAAAACGCAATATGAGTTGCTGCTCAGCCGCAGCCTTGCGGAGCGCGTGGCGGTCCTCAGCCATTATTCGCGAGATTTAAAAAGCAAAAGCAGTTCGACGGACACCCGAGCTGAGGACGCTTCAGAGCCTTCGCCCGCCGAGCACCTACAGCTCGAACGCCAAGCTGTGGGGGCGATCATGGGTCGCCGCGAGGTAAAGCCCGTGCCGGGCTCACGGTTGGTGGACATCAGCTTCACCGACACCGACCCGATGCGAGCGCAGAGAGTTGCCAACGCCTTTGGCGAAGGCTTCATCGCGGCGAGTCTCGACAAACGGTTTCAGGCTAATGCATCGGCGAAACTATTCCTCGAAGATCAGTTGCAGCAGCTCAAGCGTCGTCTGGAAGAGGCTGAGAAGACGCAGCTTTCTTTCGCAGAAAAAGAGCGGATCGTCGTTACGACGGATAAGGCGTCGATCGCTGAGAACAATCTCGCCGCTGCGAATTCGGCCCTTGGCGGCATCGTGGCGGAGCGGATCAAAAATGAACAACAATGGCGCCAGGTGGAAAGCGCGCCAGGTTTCGATCTTCCCCAAATATTGACCAATAAGGGCATTGAAGAGCTTCGCGCGCGCCGCAACGGGTTGTCGACGGAACTGCAAGAAAAATCTGACATGTTCCGTTCAGACTACCCGGACATGGTGAAGCTGCGGAACCGTCTGAAAGAGATTGATCGCCAACTCGGCTTCGAGATTAAAACGATCAAAAATTCGCTCAAATCAGCATATGAAGCGTCGCTTAATCAAGAAAACGAAATGAAGCGAAGAGTCGAGGAGCTACGCAATGAGACGCTCAGTCTACAAAAACGCAGCATTCAGTATAATCAGTTAAGACGCGAAGTCGACACAACGCGCGCGCTTTACGAAAATCTACTTCAGCGCTACAAGGAAGTCGATGTGGCCAGCGGCGCGGGGTCAAACAATGTATTCATTGTGGACGCGGCAGAACTGCCGGGAGGTCCAAGTGCTCCTAATAAAACCAAATCATTGACGCTGGCATTGGCGCTCGGGCTGATGTGTGGCGTAGGCGCTGCTTTTGCGCGCGAACATTTCGACGACAAAATCTATTCAATGGTGGAGGCGGAGCAGGCGACTGGATTGCCGATCCTTGGCGTGATTCCTTTGGTTAAGAACCCTGAGCAACTTGCGGCGCAATTCGCCGATCGGCGGTCCGCCATCGCCGAAGCCTATCGCTCGACATGCACAGCGCTCCAGTTTTCGACTGAAGCCGGTCTGCCAAAATCGTTACTGATCACAAGCGCGGCGCCTTCGGAAGGCAAGTCGAGCACGGCCCAGGGCATCGCGCGGCAGTTTGCCGCAACTGGCCTCAAGGTGTTGCTGATCGACGCCGACCTTCGCCGCCCCTCTCTGCACAAGACACTCGGCCTCGATAACGGCATCGGTCTGTCGAATTATCTCACGCGCAACTGCGAAATGCGCGACGCTATTCGGCACGATGAAAGTAAAATAGTTGAAGGTTCAAAATTTTATTACCTTACTGCCGGCCCTATCCCGCCAAATCCAGTGGAACTGCTCAATGGGCCTCGCTTCGCCTCGCTTCTGACGGCCTGCGGACAAGCTTTTGACCTTATCGTCATCGACGGCCCACCGGTTGCGGGGATGGCGGATACGCTTGTTCTCTCCAACATAGCGAGCGCGACGTTATTCGTAGTCGCAGGGGGACAGGCCCGCATCAGCGGGGTGCGCACCGCTCTAAAGCGATTGGCGCAGGCTCGATCGCGGCCAGTTGGCGTAATCTTGACCAAGTTCGACGCCAGAACCGCGAGCTATGGCTATGGCGGCTATGGCTATGGCTATGGCTATGAGTATGACTATGGAAAAGACGCCGGTGATGAACATGGCGCCGATAAAAAATCGCCTATCCAGAGCGGAGACCCGCCACGTGAGACATTGCAGAAATTGAGCGATGACGCTGCCGCCGGTTGATCAAAACGTCGCCGCATTGCGAGCGGCCGTGTATTTGTCCGCGATACCGTCAAGTTTCGCGCAATTGCGCGAGATCCCTCTTCCCGACGGGGTTGGTTTGCTGCTTCACCTTGTCGCCAGGGATGACGAGGCTCAACAATTCTGCGCCGCGCAGACGGAAAAATCTCCTTCAGAACTGCGGGAAGTGGCAGCGTTCTATCTCGAACAGATCATCCTGGCGCCGGAAGCCGACAGCTATCGCGTATTGGGCGCAACAAGAGATACACCAGTCGCGGAGCTACGACGAAATCTCTCGCTACTTTGCCGCTGGTTGCATCCTGACGTTTGTGAAGACCTGACGCGCTCGCTGTTGTTCCCTCGTGTCACGCAAGCGTGGAATGATCTCAAGACGCCAGAACGGCGCGCCGCCTATGACGCTGCTCTGGCTCGTAGCGCTGCGCGTAAAAACGGCGCGCCGATTGAGAAAGGCAACGGCGCAAAACGCAGCAGCGAAAACAGGACAAACCAGGACGCCGATTCTAGTAAAAAAGGCCAAAGGAAGCGGATGACCAATCTTCGACAGAATCGCCCCAAGGGATTGTGGCGGTTCCTTATTTTTGGGCGCAGCTGGCGCACGCGCTGACTGCGATCGGAGGAGCTGGATGGCGCTTTCTTTCAAGCCACGCCTCAGAGGGGAACTCTTGAAACGGAAAGCTTCCAGCCCGCTGCGCCTGGCGATATTCTGCGTCGGCGGCTTGGCCTTGGGCTGGCTCGTGATTTCTCACAGTCTCGTCGCATATCTTTCAACCCATTCGCCGCCGGAACTGACCCTAAGCATCCGCCCCGATCATTCGCAGGCGCTATTGCTCCTCGCCGCAAATGAGCTTGAACGAAGGACGCCTAAACAGCCCCAACTCTCGAAAACTCATCTGACCGAATTAAAAGAAAAGACCGAAAGAGGTCTTATAGCCGATCCTCTTTCGGCGCGCGCCCATCGGCTCTTGGGGCAGATCGCGGAATTAGAAGGATCTGTCGCGACGGCAGAAACATTCATGCAGGCGGCCGCACGGCGTTCGCTCGAGGAAAGCTTCGCGATCGACTGGATGATGCGCAAAAGCGTCGAGAGAAAGAATCATGAATCAGCGGCTTATTACGCAGATATATTGATGCGATCGAACCCAAGAACGATCGTCTCCACGACGCCGTTTCTGGCGCGGATGGCAGAGGACTCGGACGCCCGGCCTATTCTCGCAAAACTTCTCGCGACAAATCCGAACTGGCGCCGCGCCTTTTTTAGTCTGCTTGGCCTCTCGGTCTCAGACGCGCGCACGCCATATAACTTATTCATGAGCCTCCAGGAAACAGCCGCGCCTCCAACAAAGGACGAGCTGAACGCCTATGAAGCCTTTCTCTTCAACCATGGATTTTATGATCTTGCCTATTATGCCTGGCTGCAATTTTTACCGCCGGAACGGCTTCAATCCGCTGGCTTTTTGTTCAACGGCGATTTCGCGAAGAAGCCGATAGGCTCCCGCTTCGATTGGCAGGCCCCTCCCGGCGCCAATGTGTTCGTTGATTTTGCGTCGCGGCCTGATAACGCCGCCAATCGCGCGCTCGTCATAAATTTTGGGCCAGGACGCGTCGAATTTCAAGGGGTTTCCCAAACGACTATGCTAGCCGCTGGCGCATATACATTTAACGGCTCGTACATGGGCGGTATCCGGGGCCCGAGAGGCGTGCAATGGACCGCAAGATGTATCGGAGGAGCGCCACTTGGCCAGAGCCAAATGATACTCGGATCGCATCAGGAGTGGCGCACCTTTGAATTTCCCGTGGTCATTCCCGCGAAGGACTGCCCCGCTCAGATGTTCGAACTCAAGCTCGCCGCAAGATCGTCTTCCGAAAAACTTGTTTCTGGCGTGCTTTGGTTCGACGACGTGTCGATTTCGCGGACGGAAAGCGCCTCAAACTAAAAATCTTCATGGACCCGTCCATAAACATCGTCATAGCCAACCGGAGAGACCCTGTCCCGTCTCCCGACCACGGCGTACCGCGTCGTCGGCCACGCGATCAGTCACTCGATCGACGCAAGGCTGACGATCGCCGCCCCGAAGGCCGCAATTGAACGACGAAAACCGCCGCCAGGCGGCGTCCCCCACTCGGATCGCGACTCGCAATACGCCTCCGAGCGCTACCGGGAAACGCTCGCGACCATCTGCCGTGCGTCGAGCGCGTGATCGAACCCGCGCGCCTGACCTGACCTACGGCTGCGGCGCGCGCGCGTCGCGGCGCTCTACGTGATCGAGGTGGACATTCGAGGCAACGACGCGTCGGTCCAGCCTAACTAAGGTCGGCGGCAAAGGAGGGCTAATGCTTTACTTTTTGCGATCTGGTGGTCAGATTTAGGAGAGGGCGCAGCATGCACATTCATCAAGTCCGGCCTGCCGACCGTGCAAGGATATCGCTTATGCAAGGCCAAGAAGTCATACGTCGGATGTTTCTAGCTCGCAGAAACGCAACCATGCTGAACGAAGAGACGAAGGTTAGGCTTTGGGAGCTCGCGGCCGCTTCCCCGCTTATTTTGTGGTTTACGTTGGGTATCATAGGCTCCGCCGTAAAGTTGTGGGAAGTTGATGACGAAGCGCCGCCAGTCCTGGGAATGTGCACGCGTATCGCGACAATCGCGCTCCTGGCCCTCGTCATCCGGTTTCTGTTTGTCAGACACCCCGTCGTCAAAAAGGTTAAGGGCGTCTCGCCGCGTTTGACGGCCGTCGCCGCTCTGGGCCTGCCGTCCTTGCTGGCCTTGTTGCCGCGGTCCGATTTGTCTCCGCTGACGGCCGGACTTTCATCGGGACTCGCCCTGCTGGGCTTGATCGCATCAATTGTTACCATCCAATTTCTGGGGCGTTCCTTTAGCGTAACGCCACAGGCGCGGAAGGTGGTGACAGAAGGACCCTATCGTATCGTCCGACACCCGCTTTATCTCGCGGAGCTCGTCGTCACCATTGGCGTCATGTGGAGGTTCGAGCAGCCTTGGCCGCTCATCATATTGGCAGTGACGATCGGAGTGCAGCTCTTGCGTATGCGCTTCGAGGAAAGGATTCTCTTAGAGACGTTTCCCGGCTATCGCGAATATGCAGAGCGGACAGCGCGGCTGGTGCCAGGCTTCTACTGAGAATTTTGACGTCTCGGCTCATGCGCCATCCGTTGGCAGCGGCTGATCCATACATTCACAATCTGCCGCTAGAAATTCCTGAAGTAGGCTCGATCTGGTCGCCTCCTGTGTTGCACGGGCGCAACAGTTGGAATTTAATTGATCTCCCCGCGCCAGATTTGCAAAAATGAAAGGAAATTCGGTACATACTGGGTGATCGACGCCTTTACTTCGACAAACATCTCAGGCATTCAACAGGCGTCATAAGGGTACTAGGGTCCAGACTCATAACCAATAGCTGATTGTCGCGGCGATGCAGACGGCTGCGAGAAAGTTAGTCGCGCTTCGA
>NZ_JABVWW010000025.1 GCF_013350005.1 Methylocystis silviterrae | reverse complement strand
GATCCACAGCCCCCTCCGAATCGAGCGTGAATCCTCAAAATATCCCATTCTGCCATCTTATGACACAGTAAAACTAGGTGGCTGGATATTGGCGGGCAACGCTTACGAAATGCGAACCGTCGTCGCCATGAGCCTGCGAACAGCGTTTTGGCTTAGTTTGAGCGCTGTTTCTGTAGTTCGGAGCCGTACCCTGGCGGTTCAATCAACGGACCAAGGGAATTCGCCGCCTGGCCATTCCATTTGTGATGCGGAAACAACTGCGCACCAAGCCAACGACAGGTGACTGTCGAATGAATAGTCCCATGGGAATATCCTTTGCTGGGGCGGTTCGATGGACGATCTGGCCTGTCGTAGCCGTTGGGATATCAGCGTGCGCTGCGCGGCCTGACGCGACCTCTTTGACTGTCGGCTACGAAATATCGGAGCCATATCGGAAGGTGACGGTCATTACGGCAACCGACCGTCAACGAGATCCCGCCGGCATTGGATACACTGCCAAGAGATCACCGCGATTGCAGTTCGAACGCTTCACACTTGCGATACCACCGGCGCACAAAGAACTTGGCAAGCTTAAACCAAAAATTCAGGCGAGTTCCACGCAAACATATCCCATCGCGGGACGAGAGGCGATTGTCGAAAAGGATATCAATATAACGGACGATACCCTTATCTAGGAGGCCAGCGGGGATGGGTGGATCATATTCTCAAGATTTGCGTGATCGGGTGATCGACGCGGTGGTTCGAGAAGGCATGAGCCGGCGCGCGGCGGAGGCGCGGTTTGGCGTCAGCGAGTCGGCGGCGATCAAATGGGTCGCGCGCTTTTTGCAAAGCGGCTCGCGCGCATCGGGCAAAATGGGCGGCCACAAGCGGGTGAAGCTGGCATCGCATCGCGCCTTTCTGGAGCGGCTTCGCGCTGAGAAACCCGACATAACGTTGCAAGCGCTGTGCGACCAGCCGCTCGACGAACATGGGCTCAAGGCCGACGCTTCGGTGATGAGCCGGTTCTTTCGCCGCATCGGCGTCACATTCAAAAAAAGACGCTCGTCGCGCGCGCCTGCTGTTCCTGCCCAAATACTCACCCGATCTCAATCCGATCGAGCAGGTCTTCGCCAAGCTCAAAACACTCCTACGAAAAGCCTGCGCGCGATCAATCGACGCCGTCAGCGACGCAATCGCAAAAATCCTGACGACCTTCACGCCAGATGAGTGCGCCAACTACCTCGTAAACGCAGGATATGTATATAGCTAAATGCAAAAACTTTAGGCGCTCAGCTGATGCTCCATGTCGGACGCTCATCTCAATGGAATTCTCGAACGCTACTGCGGTCTGCCACAGCCCGTTGAATGGACATGGCCCAACGATAACGAGTTGCGGCTAGTCGCCTAATCCCAGCTTTTTGCTGCTCTCCAGGTGTTTCGGCGCTTGGGCTTTTAAGACGCGCAGGGAGAAGCGGGGAGAAGCTTTCATGATCCGTTCATTCGCCGATGGCGCAGCCTTTCTCGGCTTCGTCACTTGTGCTGAGGAGATTGGCTTTCACAATTTCCTCGGTCTTGACCTTCGTGTCACGTTGCACTCAATTGGGGTCTGCGTCACTTTACGTGCTTTGGATTGCCGAAGCGGAACTCGGCGCCTCAATGGCGCATGACGAAGATGAAATTAGCCTTTGGGCCCGGAGTGGTTGTGCGCAGCGCTGTATTTCGGGAGAACCGGTGGTTCGTATCGGCGGATGGAGTCGGGGCGCGGTCGTGCCCCGGGTGCGGAGAAGCGTCAGCATCATGCCATAGTTGGCACCTCCGGCGCCTGCAAGACCTTCCAATCCAGGGCAGCCCCTGTCGTTCTCGAGTTGCGCCTGGGGCGGTGGCGATGCTTGAACGAGGGGTGCGCGAGAAAGACTTTCGTCGAAAGATTGACGACGGCGTTTCCCTTTGCGCGAAAAACGCAGCGCGTCAGCGACCTCGTGGGATTGTTCGGCCATGCCGCTGGCGGCAGGACAAGCGAGAAGTTGCTGGCGCGACTGGCGATGCCAGTCAGCGATAATGCGATTCTGCGGCAGCTCAAACGTCATTCATCCGAACGTCGCGACAGGGCGCCCCTGCGCGCCATCGCGATTGATGATTGGAGCTGGCGCAAAGGTTTTAATTACGGAACAATCGTTGTCGATCTTGAACGTCGGATCGTTGCAGACGTGCTGGAAACCCGCTCCGCCAAAGAGACCGCGGATTGGGTCAAGCAACTTCCTGAAATCGAAGTCGTCAGCCGCGACCGCTGCGGTCTTTACGCACAGGGCGTTCGGCTGGGAGCGCCGCAAGCGCGACAAGTCGCTGATCGATTCCATTTGCTGCAGAATTTGCGCGAAAGCATCGAGCGACACATGACCCGCGTCAGCCGCTTCGCCGGGCGTCCCCAACTCCCGCCGACCACCGGAGATTGTCACGCGGCGCGGCGTGGCGAGCGCGGCCGCGCGCGACAAGCTCTATTTGACCGGGTCAGTTTGCTGCGTGCCTCGGGCAAGACTTTTGTCGACATCGCTGCGCAGATCGGCGTCGACCACAGGACCGACGCGAAATGGGTCAAGACAGGTTTCCCGCTACACCGTCGCCGCTTGGCGTTGAAGCCGACTTCCCCGCTGTATTTCCAAGAGTTCCTTGCCCGCCGATGGGCCGAGGGCGATCGGGTAGGCCGACGTTTGTTTCACGACCTTCGACATCGAGGCTACACGGGAAGCTTCTCAAATCTGGAACGCCTTTTGTCGACATGGCACGCCACCGGCATCGAAAGGAGGCGGCCAGAACAGCAAATTAGAAAGTTCATTGAGAGCCGGGCCGTCGATCCAGCGACCGGCTGGCAAATCTCTCCGGTCATTGCCGCTTCTCTCTGCATGAAGCCGACGCGGCGACTCACGCCCGCCGAGAACGCTAAAGTCGTCGTTTTGAAACAGGCCTCCCCCAGCTTCGTGGTGATGCGCCAACTCGCGATGCGCTTTCGAAGCATTCTGCGCGGGGATGATCCGGACAAGCTCAATAAATGGCTTCATGACGCAAAGCATTCCGGTGTGCGTTCAATGCAGCAGTTTGCGCGAGCGTTGAGCCGAGATATCGAGGCCGTCAGGAACGCCATCGTCGAACATTGGAGCAGTGGCCAAGCCGAGGGGCAGATCAATCGCCTCAAGGCATTTAAGCGCGCCATGTACGGCCGCGCAGGCATTGAGCTGCTGCGAGCGCGAATGCTTCCATTCGAAACGGCCATGTGCACGTAAAGTGACGCAGACCCGATTTAACCAGCTTAACGAAATTCACGTTGGAAACGATAGTTCCAAGGCGCGCGAGTACGACTACGAATAGCTAAGCGAGAGCGCGTCGACGCGAAGCGGCGAAACCTTTGCACTGCTTGGCCCGAAGTCTCTCTAGCCGAACGCTGAACGCGCCGGAGAAGAGAAAGCGCCGCGGAAATGCGTTGCCGGGATAAAAAAGGAGACACGCTCATGAGGGTCACAAAAGCCATTCTTACTATCTTCGCGACCGCCGCCACGATCACTGCTGTCATTGCGGCTTTCGTCAAAATCTAAGTAACGAACGCCGTTGGCTCGCCAGCCTCGTTCGTCGTCGGACATGCGCAGCCAACTTCGGCAAAGCCGGCCGGATCAAACATCGCGAAGCCGTCGGCGCGGTCGGCGGTGAAATAGGCGCGAAAATCCTTGCGTTGCATTTGGTCCTGCCGACGCGCAAGTTGGAAAAGGCCAACCTACTCCGCGCCGGTTACCAAATCGCCCAAACGCTATCGGAAGCGAGGCGCGTCACGGACGCCGAGCCGACCACACTGTATTAATACGATAGGTCCAAGTATCTGACCGCCATTTTCTTCGCGAGTGGTCCTTGAGTGAAACGGCTTCCGCCACAATCCTGCGGCCTATCCACGATAGCTTCCCCCTGTTGCTGTCCTGGACCAGCGACGGCGGTCAAGTGGAGGCCATACCGAAGCCGCCGTCGCCCCATTTTTCTCCCTGCTACTGAACAGCGCCGGCGGCGCTTCGGCGAGCTTGAGCATTACATCGTTTATACATCACATTGTTCAGACCAATACATTCATATTCAATAGAGCCACAGCAGGTACCATTGGAATTACGTTCAGTGGTCCTTGTGACGCGCCGGCACTTTCACACAGTCTACGTCATCGACGACGGTGCCCCTGTAGCTGTCGCGATGAGGCGGCGGCGCGCGCGCAATTCCCGCCGCGCCGCCTCCCTATTCCGCCGGTCAACCGGCGGACAGGGCAATCTAAAGGGGAGGAAAGCAAAATGGCCTACAATGTTCACGGCGGCGCGGAAGTGGGAAAAATTCTGCTCTATATCGGCGGCTTCATCGCCTTTGTGATCGTCGCGCTGACCTGGGTTCCGGCGCTGATTTCGCCGGACAGCGCCAACATCACAGGCAATACCGGCAGCACGGCACGCATGATCCAGTGAGGGCCGGCCGACGCTTCGGGAGCCGTCTCTCCCGAAGCATCGGCTTTTCAACGTTGGGCTGTTGCTAACGGAAATCGTTTCCGGCATAAGGACGCCCTCAGCGGCGCTTGCCGCTACTGATGCGGGTGTAGCTCAGGGGTAGAGCACAACCTTGCCAATTTTTGCGTTCGAGGGTTCGAATCCCTTCGCCCGCTCCAGTTTCTTAAACCAAAAGCGGCTCTGCTTCACTCTCGGTGCAATTTAGAATCCTGCAGTGGTAGCATCCGCGCACGACGCAGTTAGATGCTCGCGCGTCCGCATAGAGCAGCGCCTTGCGCTCCAGATGATGGGGACGGACTTTGTCAGAGATTATGGCCGGCCTCCGTCGCTGATCCGGTCCGGCTTTCCTGAACATGCTCCAGGATCAACCGCGCCATCAGGTTGGTCAGTGCGGCCCGCGTCTCCACCGGCAATTCTTGCCACGTCGGCGCCGGCGCGCTCTGCCTTTCGTCTCCGAACAGGTCGATCTGCTGTGATTGTCTGGCTCGAGCGCCTGCACGTACTCTTCGGCTGTCCCTGGCGCCGATTGACAGCGTCGTTGGCGTCGATGCTGACATGGGCCTCTCTCCGATTCCGTTCGTGAGAGGTTCTGATGCGCCCGAAAGCGGAGCATTCGATGATGTCGCCCGAAGCTTAAACACCTCCCGAAACAGGTCGGCCAGCGCCGAGAGCGCCGTCATGTCGATAAATGGTGCGTCAGCCAGGGCCTGATCCGCCCAGGCGGCTCGCTCGAACACCCAGGCCGGAACCTTCAGCCAGCGATCCGCCTCAGATCCGCTCTTCGTGCAACGGAAAACGACGCCGTCAGACTTCTCGATCGCTTCATGAACGGCGACCTGAGCTCAAACCAAGGATGCCACGGATACAAAAGCTTCCGAAGCGCGGTCCCGCGGGCGTTCTCAAACCTTGTTCTATAACGAGGAACGCCCGCACGGGGCGATCGGGAACAAATTCCCGATCACGTTGCAACTGCGCGATGGTGGCCCAGCCCGTCATCGTGAATAAAGCCCGAAAGCTCTAACTTCGGGCGATCCAATGTTGGGGAGCAGAGCAAGTCAGGGGTCACTTTCGCCGGGGCGCCTTACGAGCTACCGTCTACACCCTCTCTTATCCGCAACGATGCACGCGCCATCCCTCTGTCGGAGCGGCTCAATGTTATCTGGAGTTTTGGGGGCAGCCGCACTTTTCATCGCAAGCCTTTTTGTCGGCAGCAACTTGTACAGGATCTACGCTGTAGCGCATCTTGCTGCTGATGAACTCGTCGTCGCACTTCCTCGCGCATAACGCCTGGTTGTCTTCTTCGCGAACGTCGCAGCTGACATTCGTCAGCAAGCCTTGAATGCGTATGCCGCGAATGCCTTCAAACGCAATAGACGGACCGATCAGTCCAGCGAACGAGGCAACTGCGATTATAATGGCACCAGTCTTCATTTTATCGTTCCCTCACAAGATTCTCGGGGGAGCTTAGTCCGCTTTTCTTGGAAGCGCTGTCCCAGCCAACTAAGCCATGCTTGTCGGGGCAGGCCAGAGAAAGCTAATTGGTAACGTCGCGGCGGACAGGTGAAACCGCCAACTTTGAATAATTGAAGGGTCCAATGCTGCGACCGTGAAGAATTTAGCTTGAACGATTCCTCGATCCCATCAGGATTTACATGGAAGCGAATCGCAGAAATCGTGCAGTCATATCAACCCATCAACTACAGCGCCTGAAGACTCCAGCAACGCCAAGGACGGCTTTGAGTAGCAGGTGCTGCCATGTTGAATCGTGGCTTTCTCCCTTGCGTGTGTCTTGACAGACTCGAGCGTGTTAATGCTAGCGATGTCTGGGCCAGTTGAAACCGCCAGCTTTGAAAAACGGAGGGGTCCAATGTTGCGACCCTGGGAATTCAGCCTGAGCGAAGACATCGAGCCACGACGCGACACGCCGATCTATCTGCAAGTCGTTCACGCTCTTATTCGGGACATTCGACGCGGACGGCTGCTTCCGGGATCGATCCTTCCGAGCACGCGCACGCTGGCCGATGCGCTTGGCGTCAATCGTAAGACGATCGTGCTCGCTTATGACGACCTTGTCGCGCAAGGTTGGCTCGCCACGAACGGAACGCGAGGCACCTTTGTTTCCGATCGGCTTCCGGAACCCGTCTCATTGATCCCAACTGACGGCCACGGCGCCAACCCGCCGCCGCGGCCAGACTACCTGTTCCGCGCCGCGCCTGAACCAATGATCATTTTTCAAGAGAAGCCAAACGTCACATTCGATGATGGCGTGCCGGATTATCGGCTACTGCGAACGAGCGCCCTGACCTATGCTTACCGGACGGCTCTACAGCGTGCGACGCGCGTCGGTGGCTTGAGCTATGGTGATCCGATGGGCTCCATGGATCTGCGTCAATTGATCGCGGAGATGCTTTCGACGCATCGTGGAGTCATCGGGACGCCGGAAAACATCTGTATCACGCGCGGAAGCCAAATGGCCATCTTCCTCGCGAGTAGAATCCTATTGGCGCCAGGCGACACCGTGTTGGTCGAGGGCTTGAGTTATGCGCCGGCCCGCGACGCATTTGTCGCTGCGGGCGCCGACGTCATTGGCGTGAGACTGGATAGCGAAGGGGTCGACGTCGAGGAGGTCGAGCGATATTGCCGGCAACGGCGAGTGCGAGCCGTTTACGTCACGCCGCATCATCAATTTCCGACGACTGTGTCACTCAAGGCCGACCGTCGATCGCGTCTGCTCGATCTGGCCGGCCGGTTCGGGTTCGCGGTTCTGGAAGACGATTACGATCACGAATTCCATTATGATAGCCAGCCCTTACTCCCCATGGCGAGTTACTCCCCACACCGGTCGATCTATATCGGGTCGACGTCCAAGCTTCTCGTTCCCGGACTTCGCGTCGGTTATGTCGCGGCGCCAAAGGAAGTCATCAAATCCATGGCCAACGAGGCGGCGATCGTCGACAGACAGGGCAACACGTTGACAGAGCTCGCCGTTGCCGAATTGATCAAGTCGGGAGAATTGCGTCGCCATGCTCGTAAGGCGCTCCAAATTTATCTGAAGAGGCGCGACGCGTTCGCGGCTTCGCTCCAAAATGCGCTTGGCGATTTGATCGAATTCAGCGCACCAAGTGGTGGCTTGGCGTTCTGGGTGAAGTTCCCTGATCCATCGACGCTCGACGCCATCGAGGAGAATGCGGCGTCTCAAGGCTTACGCTTTCTTCCTTCCAGATCGTTCGAAACTCCGCCCTATCAAGGCAGAGGCTTACGCCTCGGATTTGGCAGTCTCGAACAAAGCGAAGCCGAGGAAGCTATCTGGCGCCTGTATCGGGCGGCGGAAATGGGCGTCAAGCGTGTTTCGTCGATGAGACGTTGATCGTGATTGCGTCGTCGGCGCCTCGAGCGATCATGGATCGCGTCGTCAGCCGCCGTTCGTTTCCTTCTCCGAAGAGCGGACGTTTCAAACGCTCCGTAGATGGATGGCTTTTGCGCGGATGTGTTGTTAGACTGTGTCGTTGAATGTTCGCGACGCCGAGGCGGCCGGCTGCGTCTGGAGCCATGACGGACAGATAATGCAACGATCCAATTCAGAGTGGCTGACGGCGCTGCGGGAGGAAGGCAGAGGCCAACAGTCGGCGCTTGCGGACCTTCGAGCGAGACTGCTCGCGGCGATTCGGGCCTATTTGGCGAAAAGCTACGCGACGCGAGAATCATTGCGCTCAGATGAAGCGCAGCACCTTGCTGAAGATTGCACACAAGAGGCCATTCTCATTATCCAAGCAAAACTTGGAGACTTTCGTGGCGAAAGCCGGTTTATGACTTGGGCTTATTCGATCGCCATCAGGGTCGTGCTTGGGGAATTGCGTCGTCGCCGCTGGCGAGAAACTACCATCGAACGTGCGCAACTTGGTCAAGTTCTGCCGGTTTGGCCGATCGAAGAGCCTGGACCAGAACGCAGTCTTCAGCAGCGCGAAGCGTGGGCTCTACTAATGCGGCTCATCGACACCAGGCTCACGCCTTTGCAGCGAACAGTGGTCGTCGCCCATGCTTTTCAAGGAATGCCGCTGGACGAGGTCGCAGAATGGCTCGGCTCCAACCGAAACAGCCTCTATAAGCTCATCCACGACGCGCGTAAGCGGCTCAAGCAGGCTTTGCTCGAAGAAGGCGTCACGCACAAGGATCTTATTGCCGTGTTTGACGAGCCGGGATCCGGATCCCATCTTCTATCGGAGGGTAAGACATTCTCCGTTCAGCGCATCTCATAATTGGGTGTGCCGGAAACCGACATGAAACAAAAAGACTTTACCCGCCTCATCGACACCGTCTTCGCCGCGAAGAGCGGAGAGGAGATGCTGTGCACGCAATATTTTGATGAACTTCCACGTTACGTGGACATCGAGATTTCCGGCCAGGACGCCGGGGCCATGCTGCCTGAGGTCAAGCACCATATGCATCAGTGTCCCGAGTGCGAAGAGGTTTATCTGGCCCTTCGCAGACTCGTGGGCGGAGAAAAATCTTCACCTCCGAGGTAAGACCCCGACGTCCCATCGCATCTAAGTCGTATCGGATCGAACCGGCTGGCGCGCGATCGCAGTGATCGCGGTCTTGTCGTGCGCTTCTCGGTCCGAAAGGAGTATGATGCGATGATAAAATTCCGCGGGCGGTTCGGGTTTTCACTCTCGTTCGCGCTATTGCTCATATGGCCGGGCACTTTTACGGCGGCGAGCGCAGCCTCTGCTGGCGACCAGCATTTGATCACGCTCAAGGCAAGCGCAATGCCGTCAGGTCAGCTGGCCTATGAAATGGTCAGTCACAAGGTCAAGTCACCCGCAGGAAAAGAAAGCGACCTTACCGAGCGATATGCGAGTGGCGCCACCATCCCTGGACCCACGCTCGTCATGAAAGAGGGGGACGTCGCCGAAGTGACCCTTCAACATGGCATTGCTGATGCGCAGCTGCCAGTCAGCATTCATGTCCACGGCGTGCACTACAAGATCGACAGCGATGGCACGATGAAGCTCTTGAATGGCGTCGCCGACGAAGCCGCGTTCCCTGGCAAGCCTTACACATACAAATGGACAGCCGCGCCCGGAACGGCGGGCACTTGGGCCTATCACGATCATACCTTCGGCAATCCGATGCTCGGGGCCGAGGACAAGGGGCTGTTCGGAACGCTCATCATCAACCCAGCAAGCGGCAAGGTCCCCGCCCTCATCGATGGCAAAGTCGTTGACGTCGATCTCGCGGAGATCAAACGAGAGTTCATCCTCTGGATGCACGAAACAACCTTCTGGGGTCAGGAGCTCAATCACATTGTCGAAGGCGGAAAGGAAATTCCGTTGTGGACCAATCCGACCGTTGGCGCGCGCATGGGCGAAAAGGTGCGCTTCCACGTCATCGGCATTGGCACCGCGTTCCATACTTTCCACCTCCATGCGCATCGCTGGATCGAGCCCGGAACAACCGCAGGCGTCGACACCGTCAACATCGGCCCAATCAGCCGCACCTCCTTCGTCGTTAAAGCGGGCGAAGGCGTAGGTCCTGGCGATTGGCACTACCACTGTCACGTCATCCAACACATGCAGTCCGGAATGATGGGCGATTTCCGCGTCATCGAATAATCAATAACGAAAATGGGAGTTAAGGGCATGAACCGCGCAACGATCATGAACTGCGTATCCTTTCTGACGCTGGCCGTGGCGACGACCTCGCTGGCCGCGCCGCTGGCGGCGCAGGCGAAAGACGCCGTGAATTCTGACGACGTCATCATCAGCCGCCCCGGCGTCCTACCGTCGGCCGTGCTGGAGATGACCGACGAGCCCGGCAAATGGTTTAAGGACCCCAAGAGCGGCGGCTCGCTCGTTGTGGTGAAGCCTGGCGAGGCGGTGCTCATCAAGATGACGGACACCAATACGGATCACACCATCACCAGTCTCGCCTGGCAGCCGGGCGCCGACAAATTCCCGGTCGATCAGGAGAAGCCGTCGAACGCCAGCATCACCCATACCTTCGACAAACCGGGGCTCTATGTTTTCACCTGCAAGGTCCATCCCTACATGTTCGGCGCCGTCGTCGTCGACGATCCGAAGACGGAAGGGCTGGACATCGGCGGCGAATTGCAACTCGTGACCGGCGCCAAAGTTCCGACGACAAGCGACATCGCCAAGAAGCTGCTCCGCACCTTCTTCGTCGCCACGACGCCGGCGCTATGGCGCGACTATCGGCAGCCGAAGTGGGAGGTGAAGCTTCCCGATCTCGGACTCAATCTCGGGGGCGCACAGATCAATCTGAGCGCGCTCAGCCTCTCGGCGCCGAACACACTGCTGACGCCCAAGACGCCCGGCGTCGGCGAGGTCTGGGTCAACACGCAGTTTGAAGGCGTGAGCGGCAAGACGAAGTTCGGAACGGCGACGCAAATCGACGCAACGAATTGGACGCTCAAGAAAAAAGTCAAGGGCGTCGAGCAGAATATGAACAACCCCCACAATATGTGGCCCGATCCGACATATAAATACATTTATCAGACGGAATGGTTCGACAAACGGCTGACCACCTTTGACCGCGAGAGCGGCAAAGTTCTTAACACGCAGGTCGTTGGACAAAATCCGTCTCATGTGATGACGAGCCCGATAACCGGCATGCTCTATGTGGCCATCAATGGCGAGGACCGCGTGGCGAAACTGTCGCCCGGCGAATTCCCTTCGGCGATGGGCAATATCAATGTCGGCCCGCATTCCGGCCCGCATGGGCATCACCTTACCGATGACGGCAAATATATGATGACGCCGAACGCGCTGGCGGGAAGCGTCACCGTCGTCGATCTCGCGACTGAGAAAGCGACGGAAATTCCAACCGGCGGCGTTATCCCCATCGCGATCTGGAGTGACATGAACCATAAGGCTTATGCGGCGAATCTGCTCGGCACGCCGCCTGCCATGCTCTCCTCGTTGACGGTCATCGACATCGACAACAAGAAGAAGGTCAAGGACATTGACCTCGCCGCCGATTACGATCCGATTAGTGGCGCGCACAAGGGTGAGGCTTATGGCCTGCTTCCGATCCAGACCCCGGTGAGCCCGGACGGCAAATATGTCGTCACGGCGAACACGCTGAGCGCCACGGTCACGATCGTCGACGTGAAGACCGACAAGGTGGTGAAGAGCCTGCCCTGCGAAGCAGGCTGTCACGGTGTCAACTTCGGGCACAAGAAGGGTGGCGGCTATTACGCCTATGTGGCGAGCAAGTTCGCCAATGATTTGATCGTCATCGACATGGATAAGCTCGAAGTCGTAGGCCGCATTCTGCTCGCGGATTCGAAGGACGGTCAGATCACCGCGCATAACGGCATGGGCGGACAGGGCGTGCTGCCATTGCCGATTGTTGAGCGCGGCATGCTGGCGCCCACGCTCAAACTCGCGGGAACGGGCAAGTTGAGCGCCGAGGTCGAGGGGTGGCTCAAGCTTCTGACCAAGGAGCAACGCGGCAACTGAACCATAACTATTCAGCGTGGACGGAGAGCCCTGAAAGGGTCTCTCCGTCGGATAAAGGAACAGTGTCAGCGGCAAAAGACGCCGCCCTTCGTCGCAGGCTAGGAGGAGTGCCGAATGGTCGAGCTTCCAATCAAGAAGACAGTTCACGCCGCTCCACCGCGTACGGAACGATTCTATGACCTTACGGGTGGATCAGGCTGTCGAAGGGGCTTGGCGGACCACTTTGGAGACATGGGAATTGCGAAACCGACCCAGGCCGACGCCGAAGCAGCCGTCCGGGTTCTCATCGAATGGGCGGGCGACGATCCAAGCCGCGAAGGCCTGATTGATACGCCTGGACGCGTGGCGCGATCATACCGCGAGCTGTTCGCCGGCTATGCCGTCGATCCCCGCGAGTATCTGAAGCGTACTTTCGAGGAAGTGGGTGGTTACGACGAACTGGTGGTATTGAAGGACATCCGTGTGGTCAGTTTTTGCGAACATCACATGCTGCCGGTGATCGGTCGCGCGCATGTCGGTTACCTGCCAGCAAACCGGGTCGTGGGCATCTCAAAGCTGGCGCGAGTGGTGCACGGATTCGCCCGTCGGTTACAAATTCAGGAGAAGCTCACCGCCGATATCGCCGAAGCCATTCAGAATATTCTCGAGCCTCAGGGTGTCGGCGTGGTGATCGAGGCCGAGCACAGCTGCATGACGTTGCGCGGCGTGAACACGCTCGGATCGACGCTGACCACCAGTCGCCTACTCGGCGTGATCCGCGACGACCCCCGCACGCGCGAGGAGTTCCTTGGCCTGGTGCGTGGGACGTAGAACTTGGACCAGCGGCGCGACGAAATCAGCGTTCGGAGCGGAACTCGAAGATGGCGAGGTTCTTTGCGTTCTCCCGCATGTAATTTGCCCCAGAGCCGAGGGACCGGCTCTAAAAGTGACGACCATTGTAACGCTCGCGCCGAATTGACTGCGAGGTATGCTCCGATAGTCATCAAGAAAGTGTTCAAGACCGTCCTGTAAGCATGAACGCCTAACTCACCAGGGCTTCACGGCCCTTTTCTCTCAACCAGCCGGTACACTTTTGCGCCGCCATCTGGCACATTTTGTCGAGTGACCAATGTCTGTTTCTTCCGCGTGCGCGTCCGCACGCTTGCGGAGTCGCGGCGATGCTGCGGGATCGCGCTGTCGCGACGCTCGGCTCATCGCTCGCCGGCAGTCTCGAAGAATTCAGGCCGAGTCGTCGATCGCGTCCCTGAGGAATCGATCGCGCGAGAGTCGATCGAGGGCTTTCGTCACATCGCTGCCGCTGAGCACTGTCGAGCGGCGCGGTGGCGTCGCTCGCCGCGAATTTCTGGGGCGGCATGTTGACAGGTGATGCTTCACGGGGCGCCGCACCATGAAATCTATTTACGGGTCGCCTCTGAGAGGCTGGCGTTTCGTCCTTTTCAATGCGGCGCTCGCGCTCGGCAATATCGTCGTCCTCTCGAATGTTCCCGGCTATACGGTCCTCGTCCCCTATGCGGCTGGCGACCTGGCCGGCGTGACGCCCAGTTTCGGAACCTGGGCGACGACGGACCATATGATCGGCCTGGCGCTCGGCCTGCCTGTCGCGCGCTGGTTCACCGGCCGCTTCGGCGACTATCGCGTCTATGTCGCGACTTTCGCTTTCTATGCCTGTGCTTCCTTCGTTTGCGCGACCAGCGAAACTCTATGGACGTTCCTACCGGCACGTATTGCGCTCGGCTTCGCGGGCGGTGTAATTTTGCCGGTCGGACAGTCTCTCGCTCTCAAAGAGTATCCTGAGCGGCTGCGCATGGCCGGCGTTGGCCTTTGGGGCGTTTTGAGCATGACGCCCTTTACGGTCGGCGTGTTCATGGGCGGATGGTATGCGGAATATTTCGGCTGGCGGGCGCTGTTCTATTCCAACATCGCGGCAGCGTTGCCGGTTGCGGGGATTGTGGGGTCCTTGCTCTATGGCCGCGGCTTCAGGCGCGTCATTACCCGTTTTGACGGCGTTGGTTTCTTCCTGCTCGCCGGCGTTCTATTCGGAACGCAGACTATTCTCAATCAGGGCAACGATTTTGACTGGTTCGCGTCGCCGCTGCTGACGACGTCGCTCATCGTCGTCAGCAGCGCCCTGCCGATATTCCTCATATGGGAGTTCGGCGAGCGCCATCCCGTGATCGACATACGGCTGTTCGCATATCGTAATTATGCAATAGCGACCGTCTGCTCGATAGCCGGTTTTCTCGTTGTTCAGGGGATATTATCAATCTTCATGGGGCAACTGCAGACTCTCCTCGGCTATTCCTCGTCGCTCGTGGGCTTGATCTATCTGACAATGCTAATTGTCGCCGCGCCGCTTGTCGCCGTCATGCACGAGCTTAATCGTAAGATCGACACACGTTTTGTCGCTTGTCTGAATTTCCTCTGTTTCGCCGTGACTCTGACTTGGCTGGGACTCTTCGACAAACCGGCTTCTTTCGAGAGCGTCTCCGTTCCGATGCTGTTCTTCGGTTTCTCCCTCGCCACATTTTTTGCGCCTCTCGCGGCACTTGCGATGCACGGACTATCCGGCTCCAAGCTTGTCCGGGCGGCAGAAGAGCTCGCGATGCTCCGTACTGCCGCAGGCGCCATCGGCATATCATCGCTGGCCGTCGTTCAATTTCGGCGTTCGCCGTTCCATCAGCTGGATCTCGCCGATCATTTTGGCGGGCGGCGCTTTCCTTCGCTCGATCTCGTCCCGCAGCTCGTCGAGCAGTTGCAAATTGCCGGCTTTTCTTCTGCCGCTGCGACGAAGAAGCTCAGCATGTTGATCCGCGAGGAGGCCGCGTTGCTTGCGATGAACGACGCCTTTCTGCTGGGCGCCGTCGTGTTCGTCGTGCTGGCCGCGTTCGTCTGGCTCGCCCATCCGACGCCGGTGATTCCTCTGCGTCGGAAAGAGAAGCTGCGTCAACTGCGCGCCGAAGAGTTGATGGAGCAGCCATGACGCGGCGAAGCGCCTGCATCGCTCTCGGTCTTCTCTCGCTCCTCCTCGCCGGCTGCGCTCTCACCATGCAGGAAGACCGGGCGCAATTCCTCGACGCGCCGGCCATGGAGCGCACGCTGGCCAATTCCGGCCTGAAGTCCGCCGTTGGCGAGAATGCGTGGCCGCGCGAGGAGTGGTGGCGCGCCTTTCGCAGCGCCGAGCTCGACCGCATCGTCGATAAGGCGCTGCGCGACAATCAAAATTTGCGAAAGGCCGAGGGCACGCTCCGAGCCGCGGACGCCGTCGTCCAGATTGCCGGCGCAAGGCTTTTGCCGGAGGTTCAAGCGACTTTCGGCATGCGGCAGTCCCGCAACCCGCTGCATGGCGTCGTGGCCTCCTACAATCCGGCGCAGGGCGGCCTGCAAAAGACCATGGCCTTCATCAATCCGCTCGCGCTGACCTGGGAGCTCGATTTCTGGGGCAAGAACCGGGCGCTGCTCGACGCTGCGATCGGCGAAGCGGCGGCTCAGGAAGGCGAATTGGAGCAGGCGCGGCTGCTGCTGACAAGCGGCGCCGCGCGGGCCTATCTGCGCGGCTATGCGACGGCGCGACAGCTCGAAGTCGCGAGCGCGCTGACGAGGCTGCGCCGCGAATTGGTGGCGCTCGCGGAAACGCGATACCAGACCGGCCTCGACACTTTGGACGGCGCGCAAATCGCGCGGGCCAATCTCGAACTCGCCATAAGGCGCGAAGCCGCCGCGAGAGCGCTTCTCACCCTGCAGCAAGACGCTCTGGCGCGTTTGATGGGCGAAGGTCCGGACGCGGGGCGCGATCTCTTTGCCGGCAGAAGAGCGCCCTCGCCGGCGCAACCCGCGCTGCCCCGCAATCTGCCGATCGAAATGCTCATCCATCGTCCCGATCTCGCCGCCGCGCTGCAGCGCGCGGAAGCGGCCGCGCAACGCATCCATGTCGCGAAGACGATGTTCCTTCCCTCGATCGATCTCGCGATCACGGGGGGCTTCGAAGGATCGGTCACCACAACCAAGATCAGCAAGCTCGCCGGCTATCTGTTCACGCCTTCCGCGATCGGCTATGCCGTCGCCCCAGGCGTGCGCCTGCCTATTTTCCAGGGCGGCCGCCTGACTGGAAATCTGGAAGTGCAGCGCGCCGAATATGATCAGGCTGTCGACGCCTATAATGAAACGCTGCTGCAATCGGCGCAGCAAGTCGCCGATTCGATCGCCAATCTCAAACGCGCGCGCGCCGAATATGAGGCGCAGAGCCGTTTCCTGCGCGCAATGCGCGCCCAACTCGATCTCGCGCGCGTGCGCCTGCGCGACGGGATGAAAGATCGCCGGGAGATCATCGCCGAACAAGCCGATCTTCTTGAATCGGCCTTCGCGCAGCGCGCGATCGAAGGCGATAGGCTCGTTGCGGCGGTCGATCTTTATCAGGCGCTCGGCGGCGGCTACGCCGACGGCCCGCATCCAGCCGAGCCAAAGCCGGCGCCGGAGGCCGATCCGATCACCCCGACGGTCGAAGCGATCCAGTCGCTCGGCGGCGGTTGAGACCAGCGACCGACCCGATCCATGCAACTCTCACGCAAAAGCATCCGCGCCCGCAGAGACTTTCTGCTCAAGCTCGTCATCGGCGCGGCCGGGGTCGGCGCGTTGATCGCTTTTGTCGCGTGGTTCGCTTTCGAGCGTAATTGGGTGACGACGGACAACGCCTTCGTCACCGGCAATATCATTCCAGTGCATTCCGACGCGACGGGCGTCGTCGCCGCCGTGCTCGCCGAGGAAACGCAAATGGTCAAGAAAGGCGACGTGCTGGTTCGCCTCGACGGACAACGCGCGCGAGCCGCCCTCAGTCAGGCGGAAGCGGAGCTCGGACGCGCCGTGCGCGCTGTCGGCGCGCTTTTCGCCTCTCGCCGCCAAATCTGCCAGAGGGTTCTGTCGCGAGCCGCCATCAGAGATAGGACGCGGCACGATCTTTCAAGATACAAGCAGGCGGCGCCGAGCGGCGCGGCCTCGCGCCAGTTGCTACAGAACACCGAAGACCAGCTCGCCGCGCAGGAAGCGGATTTGCGCGAGACGCGCGCGGAATATCAGGCCGTTGAGGCGCGCGTCGTGGGCGTGACCCGAATGAACCATCCCGACATTGAAGCGGCGAAAGCGAAATTCAACGACGCTTATGTCGAATTTCTGCGCCAGAATATCCGCGCGCCGGCGACAGGCTATGTGGCGAAGCGCAAGGTGCAGGTCGGCCAGCGCGTGCGGCCCGGCGATCCGATCCTCAATATCGTGCCGCTCGATCATCTCTGGGTCGAAGCCAATCTCTGGGAAAACAGGATGGATCGGGTTCGACCCGGGCAGGAGGCGATCGCGAAAGTCGATCTCTATGGCTCCGCCCAGACCTATCACGGCGTCGTCGAAGGCATCGTTCCTGGCTCTGGCAGCGTCTTCGCGATGCTTCCGCCCGACAACGCCACCGGCAACTTCATCCGCATCGTCCAGCGTATTCCCGTGCGAATCGCCTTGCAGGCGGACGAGCTCGAAAAGCAACCGCTGCGCCCCGGCCTGTCGACCGTGATCTCGATCGACGTGAGCAGCGGTGGCGTTTCGGTCAACGCGTCGCAAACGAAAACGTCTTCGGCGGAATATACGACCCACATCTACGACGACGATCTCACCCGGGCGAAGATCAAAACCGAGGAAATTGTGAAAGCCAATCTCCTCAGCACAAGTGACGAAGCCGAGAAAGGCTGCGCCATCGGCGAATGAATGGATCATGAAAGCTTCTCCCCGCTTCTCCCTGCGCGTCATAAGAGCTCAAACGCCGAAGCACTTGCGCTCCGCCACTGAGGTTTTTGCGAATTCGTTGCCGTCGTTCAACGAAACGAGGAGGTGGCCCTTGAGTAGATCATCGTCATTCATGACCAGAAAGAGCGGAAGATTCCGCCTCACTTCGATCGGCGGCGTAGCTCTGGTCGTCCTCTGCGGCCTCCTGGGGCTCTTGTCCGCCGAAGCCGTTCAAGCTCGAAACACGCGGGAACCGATAGAGGATTCCGCGCCGTCGAATGTCGGAGAAGCAATCACGGTCTTTCGAAAGAAATCGGGCGGGGGCAAACCCGAGCGGACCCCACTCGACTGCGCGGATTTACAGCTTCGTCTGGGCGCGGCGCTCGCGGAACTGGGAAAGCTGGAAAGCGGGACTGTGAATTTGGAAAGAGCCGTTTCCGCTTATCGCGAAGCGCTCGAGGAATATACACGTACCCGTCACCCGATTGCCTGGGCCACGATACAGGCGAAGCTCGGTGACGCGCTGTCGCTGCTTGGAGGACGGGAAGAAGGTAATCGAAACCTCGAATCGGCGGTCGTCGCCTATCACGAAGCGCTGAAAGAATTCACGCACGAACGAAGCCCACTTGATTGGGCGAACTTGCAAGTGAATCTTGGAAATGTGCTCGGGACGATCGGAGAGCGCGAGAAAGTAGCAAACAGAATCGAAGAAGCCGTCGCGGCTTTTCGCAATGCATTGAAGGAATACACGCGCGAGCGCGTTCCACTTCAATGGGCGGCGCTGCAGATGAAACTCGGCTATGCGCTCGAAATGCTAGGGGAGCGCCAGAATAGGACCGACAAGCTCAGAGAGGCGGCCACAGCCTTTCGCGAGGCGCTGAAGGAAACGACACGCGAACGCGCGCCGCACGATTGGGCAAAAACCCAGATGAAGCTTGGCTATGTGCTCACGACGCTCGGAGAGCGCGAAGGCGGGACGGGAAGTCTCGAAGAGGCGGTTACAGCTTTTCGCGAAGCCTTGCAGGTGATCGAACGCGAGCGCGAACCGCTCGATTGGGCCACACTGCAGGTGAATCTCGGCAATGCGTTGGAGACTTTGGGAGAGCGAGAGAGCGGGACGAGCAGGCTCCATGAAGCTATCGCTGCGTTTCGTGAAGCGCTGAAGGTATATACGCGCGAGCACGCTCCGCTGGGCTGGGCATTGACGCAAGCAAACCTTGGCAATGCGCTCGTCGCGCTAGGATCAAGAGAAGTCGGAACGAACAAACTCGAAGAGGCGGTCGCGGTCAATCTCGAAGCCTTGAAGGAACTAACGGAAGAAATAGCGCTCAATCAACGGCGAATTGCGCAACGGAATATTGATTGGGCCAACGCCCTGCTGAAACAGCGGCTCAATAAGTGATACCAACGGTTAGGCATTTTGATCCACTTGGGATTCCGTATCTCACGCCACACTTAATTGCAATAATGCGGTGGTTCGCGGGGGGCGGGAAAAAGGTGGGGGTCATGCGGCAAGACTGATCGCGCCAGCCTTCAAGCGGCGATCGATCACAGCAGCTGTCGCTTGAAGCATGCGCTGTGCGCCGCGCGGCGACCAGCGCATCTGCTGCAGCTTGGTCATGCGCGCATTGACCAGAGTTTTGACCGGGGCCTCCGCTCGCGAACTCGAGATTGGCAGACCCTTCCAATAGCGCCGACAATAATTGATTACGGAAGCTTGGTTCAATCTGAGGTATGTCGCCAACTCCTCGATGAGCAGCAGTGATCCACCCGCGATGAACTAGGCCAACCTGAGGTATGTCTGCGGACATGAGACGGAGGACCGTTTATGGCAAGGAAGCATCATATGCCCGAGGAGATCGACGCCAAGTTGCGCCAGGCGGATGTGTTGATTTCGCAAGGGCAATCGGTCGCAGACGCAGCACCGCCGCCCGCGCTAGCCCCAAAGCCCACGATGCACTAACATTGCAGTTAGACCCGTCGCGGGGAGGGGGCCGATCACTCGCGCAGCGGGCATATTGGAAGATTTCTAGAATCGTTAAGCCCGCCTCATTCCAGGCGCCCTAAACCTATGGTCCAAGGAGTGGGCAAATGCTTAAAGATTGGGATGCGTTCGAGAAGCTACCTGAAATAGATCAGATGCTCTTGCTGGAAGCGCTTATGGGCACCGCGCTTATGATGTCTCATCTTGGCGAGTGGTGGATTGCAGAACGGCTTGTGGCTGACCCTCGGTGCCGCCAGTGGGCATATGGCGCTGAGATTAATCAACGCATGAATAATAAACCGCGCCTTGGTTTCAACGCACTGCTCGGCGCCGTTGCAGAACATACGGCGCGGACATTCGACCGCGGTAACTAGATGCCGTAATGGCCCCGTCCTTCGCCATCAGGCTCAGGCCGGGGCCATTACGGCATCTAGAGATGGGCGCAAGGCCATACTGACTGTATGGTCGACACGGTTCGATGCGTAAAGACACAGACCAACTTGTCGAGGAGAGCATGCGAAATCGTGGGATTCGTCACGCTGCGATTGGCACGGGACAATTGTCATTGTCCGTCTGGGAGTCTGGATAAAGCCGTTTGAACGGGCCGCAGAGGGTTTTGTTGAGAACTGCGACGCGGACGTCGAGGAACGGTTGCACGGTCCATCTGTTCCACCACATCGGCTGCTTTTTGATCATGCGTTTCGACATATTTTCATTGACCGCGCTCTCGACGAAGGCGGTCGAAATCGGCAGCTCTTTATGGCGCCGGCGCCCATAATTCGCCAGGGCGCGATGGTTGGCATGGAGATATTCGATCAAATCATCGATGTGTCGTCGGGCGGCAACCGCGCCGCGCAGGTCGCAGACGTGAATAGAGCCAAACCAGTCGCCAGTTTCGCCAAGCGCCCGAGACAGGAATTTGGACGACCATGCCAGAGGTTCCTCTTGGCGCGTTGGAGAGCACGAACAGGATGATCGCCAAAATGCCCGCTGGTCACGCCCGCGCCCAATCCCGGCGTCGCTTGCAGGGTGTTGCTCAAAGCGTGTGGCGACGTGCCACCAATCGAGGACAACCATCGCTTCGGGCATGACCTGACGCTGCAATTTCCATAATCCGGCGTCGCCATCAGATAGCACCGTCGCCGGCGTGCCGAGGCGGACGCCAGCACTCACAAGCGCATTGGTAAATTCACTCACCGAATTTCCGTTGCGCGCAAAGGCGAAGCGATGCTGCGATCCATCGAGATTGAACACCTTTCCTGCGACCACTTCGAAATTACGCTCGGGGTGACGATGTCGGCTACGCAGATAGCCGCCATCAAGCCCGATTACGACCGCAGGGGTCACAGCGTCGATTTCGGGATCGGGTGCTCCGGCCGGCCGCAGCGGCGCGGCGAGCCCGATTGCGCACCGTTCGTAAGCGGTACGGGAGACCATGAGGAAGTGTGGGGCGGGCGACTGACGGCTTCTGTTTTCGCGGGTAGCATGGAGCAAAGCGTGGCGTAGGAGATCCCTTTGCCGAGACGAACAGGCCCATCTTCTGCTTCCGCGCCGGCGATGCCCGGCGCTATAATGCAATTCAAGGTTTGGCTGTTGGGGCTCAGCCCAATGGTCTGGCGCCGGATGCACGTGCCGGCGACCTTCACGCTTCGCCAGCTGCACGGCGTGATCCAGGTCGCGATGGGTTGGGAAGGCATCCACCTCTTTCAATTCCATTTGCGCGCGATTCGTTGCGGCTCCTGGGAGGTTGCCGCTCGCTCGCCGGACGTGACGCTGGAAAGCCTGTGCCTTCGCAAGGGCGCGCGCTTCGCCTACGAATACGATCTGAACATTCCTTGGCGTCACGAGGTAAGGCTCGAAGAACGGTTGGAGCTCACTCCCAATCGAGCCTATCCGTTTTGCGCCGATGGAAGCGGAGCTTGTCCGCCTGAGGATTGTGGTGGGCCGGCCGGCTATCTCACTCAGCGCGAGGCCCGATGTTCAATCGACGCGCTCAATGACCTTGGCGTCATGGCCGAAATCATCGAAAAGGCCGCACTCGAAGAGCGCCGAGACGATCTCGACGCCAATATTCAATCCCTGTTTGAAGAGGTTGTTGAGCGAACGGAAGAGCGCGAACGCTGGACGGGGCGACCATTCAGCCGACGTAAGGTGAATTCCGATTTGCGGCAAGGTCGGCATCTCATCCTCATGCATCAGCAGCATTGAACTGTCTGCTGCGACGCTCGCTGATCAGGAACAAGCCAGGGAGCAGGTCACCAAATCATTGCAGATTCTCATTCTTCTGCCAATGAAAAACTGGCCTTGTGTCCTCGGGAGTGACGTCATGCGCGTGAAGATTCTGCTTCAAATAACAACCGATGACGGCGCGCCGGGCGACATCGAAGAGATCGCATCCTTGGGCAAAGGCGCCGACCGCGCGGAAGATCTCGGATTGTCTCTTGCCGAGAGCAACCTTTTGCTCGCCGCCGCCCAGCAGCGGATTGTCGAAGCCCAGACCAAGGCCTGGACCGAGGGGCGGCGGTGGTGCGAGAGCTGCGACCGCCGGAAGCGAAGCAAGGGCAGCTATCCCATCGTATTCCACACATTGTTTGGTGACGTGCGGCTGGCGAGTCCGCGACTTCACCGCTGCCGGTGCCGCGAAGCGAACGGGCCGGCCACCGTGTCGCCGCTCGCCGAACTCATTCCTCATCATGTCGCGCCTGAGCGGCTTTATCTGGAAACGCGTTGGGCCTCGCTCGTTCCTTATGCCGCCGCAGCCGAAGTCCTTGCTGACGTCCTGCCGATCGCCACCGGCGTAAACGCTACGACGGTGCGTCAGCACGTCCTTCGGGTCGCCGAGCGCGCTGAAGCCGAACTGCCAAAGGATCGCTGTAGTTTCATGGACGGAAGTCTGACGGACTGGCACGCATTGCCAATCCCGGACGGACGCATCGTTGTCGGCCTCGATGGCGGCTATGTCCGCGACTGGGCCGAAAGGAAGAACAACTTTGAGGTCATCATCGGACGATCGATGCCAGAGGACGGCTCACCGCGCTATCTCGGCTTCGTCCATGGCTTCGATCGGAAGCCGAAGCGCCGTCTTGTCAATATGCTGGAAAGCCAAGGAATACAGGCCAATCAGGACATCACTTTCTTGACCGACGGCGGCGAGGAAGTTCGGGCGCTTACCGAATGCATCAGCCCTTGCAGCGAGCATGTCCTCGACTGGTTCCATATCACCATGCGCATTACCGTGCTCGGGCAGTTTGCAAAGGGTGTCGCGCAACATGACGAGAAGGCCGGCGCCCAACTGACAAAGCAGCTCGATCGAATAAAATGGAAATTGTGGCACCGGAATACGACCGGAGCCCAAGAGGTGATTGCAGAGTTTGAAGCCGACCTTTTCGAACTCGAAGTTGATTATCCGAAACTGCGTAAGTTCATCGTTGCGGCTCGCGAGTTCGGTGTCTATATCGCCTTGAACGTGCACAGCCTCATCAATTACGGCGAACGGTATCGGTCCGGCGAGCGCATCTCCTCGGCCTTCGTGGAGGCGACTGTCAACGCTGTGGTGAGCAAACGGTTCGCCAAAAAGCAGCAGATGCAATGGACACGGCGCGGCGCGCACCTTCTCTTGCAGACCCGCACCAAGACGCTCGACGGAACTCTGCGATCAACATTCGAGCGCTGGTATCCCGGGCTGGCAAACGTAAACGTGGACCACGCGATTCAGGCCGAGGTGGCATGACCGCCCCACACTTCCTCATGGTCTCTCTGTTCAACGCATCTTATATAGATTGTGCCGGAATTCGACATGAAAAGGAAAGACTTCACCCGCTTCATCGACACGATCTTCGCCGCAAAGAGCGGTGAGGAGATGCTCTGCACCGAATATTTTGACAAGCTTCGCTATGACGTGGACCTGCAGCTTTCTGGGCAAAACGCCGAGACCTTATTGCCGGAGGTCAATCATCATATGCATCAATGCCCCGAGTACGAAGAGGTTTATCTCGCCCTCCTAAAAATTGTCGGCAAAGAAAATCCCGCTGATCCTTCGAAGTAAGACTTCGTCTCCTCATCGCATCTAAGACGCGTCGGGATGAACCAGCCAGCCCACGATCACTGGGATCGTCGGCTTACAGTTTGGTTCCCATCCCGAGGGAGAACGATGCGATGATAAAACTCCATCCCAAGCTGGGGCTTTGGCTCGCCTTCGCGCTGTCGTTTATGGCTCCCAGCGGGTTATTGGCGGCGGGCGCAGCGTTTGCTGGCGAGCATCACTTGATAACGCTCAAAGCGAGCGCCCTGCCGTCCGGCCAATTGGCCTATGAAATGGTCAGCCACAAGGTCAAGGCATCGAACGGACAAGAACGCGACGTCACTGGCCGCTACGCAACAGGACCGACCATTCCAGGCCCGACCTTGGTCATCAAGGAGGGCGACACCGCGGAAGTGACATTGCAGCACGGCGTCGCCGACGCCACGCAGCCGGTTAGTATACATGTTCATGGCGTGCACTATAAAATCGACAGCGACGGCACGATGAAGATGTTGAACGGCGTCACTGATGAAGCCGCATTTCCTGGCAAGCCTTACACCTATAAATGGACGGCCGCGCCTGGAACGGCGGGCACATGGCCATATCACGATCACACCTTCGGCAATCCAATGCTAGGCGCCGAGGATAAGGGCCTGTTTGGGGCGCTCATCATCAACCCAGCGAGCAACAAGGCGCCCGCGCTCATCGACGGCAAAATCGTCGACGTGAATCTCGCAGACGTCAAACGCGAGTTCATTCTCTGGATGCACGAGACAACCTTCTGGGGCCAGGAACTCAATCACATCGTCGAGGGCGACAAGGAGGTCCCGCTGTGGACCAACCCGACTGTGGGCGCGAGGCTCGGTGAAAAAGTTCGTTTTCATGTTATCGGCCTCGGCACCGCCTTTCACACCTTTCACCTGCATGGACACCGCTGGATCGACCAAGGGACCACGGGCGTAGTCGACACAGTTAACGTTGGCCCCATTAGCCGAACGTCATTCATATTGAAAGCGGGAGAAGGAGTGGGGCCAGGCGATTGGCACTATCACTGTCATGTCATCCAGCACATGCAGTCGGGAATGATGGGTGATTTTCGCGTCGTTGAATAACAATCAAAATAGCAGGAGGAATCACATGAACCGCGTATCCTTTCTGATACTTGCGCTCGCCACTTTCCTACTCACGCTGTCTCCGCTGGCGGCAAACGCAGTTGATCGCTCAAGGTCCGACGACGTTTTCCTCAGCCGTCCCGGAATTCTGCCTTCCGCAAATCAAGCGAACGGAACTGGCGCGAAAATGTCTGGCGATGGTCAAATGCAGGGCGGTTTGTTTCGGTGCGGAGAGTTTGTCGGCGATGTTGCACAAAACTGCGCTGCAGAAACAAACAATGAAAACAAGCGGGCATCTTATGAAGCCGGTTTACATGCTTGGGCCAGGAATCCCGTCGCGCGATTGATCGTAGTATCTTTGCTTTTTGCCTTCCTAGGCTTCATCGTCGACATTGCGGCGATGCCGCCTTTCCAAGGATTTGTGGCCGAAGAAGTGATCTCAAGTTACAAGACTACTTGGATTGCGATCTTGATCTTAGCCATGCTTGGAGGAGCGTTACTGCTCCCTGCTGCAGCCGATATCGCGCGAGAATCAATGACGCGTGTTAACCACCTAGAAGGGGGGAAAGGCGGGATGTGATCCATGTCGCTTTCACTTTGGATTAGTCTAAACGCGTCGGAACCAATGTTAGCCGGGGCCCAGTCTTGAAGACGGGTTCAAACGTTATTCCAAACTATCTCGTCACATTCCCCGGCGAAGCGGTTCTGTTCAGTCCCGGCGCTTTCTCCGATGCGAAGCTGACCGATGCAGAGGTTGCAAAGGTCAAACAAGCGCTCGGTGCCTGGGGTTGCGAAGGCGGAAAATACGAGAAAGAATCGGAAGCGTCGGGCGTTCTGGAGGCCGAGGACGTGAAATGCAAGGGCGGCCAATACGACTTCCGCCTCGATAAGGACTTCAACGTTCTGGCGATCACCAGGACTGAGTCTTCGAGGGGTTCTGGGGCGTCGGTTGCAAATCGCGACGAGAGCCGCGCCAACCGTTTGCGAAACGAGGCGTGCTGACACGCCAGCGATTTCGTTTGTGCCAATCGATCGAACATGGGTCCTGTCGATTGGCAGTTCAATCCGGGACTCGGGATGAATGATCCGATTTGCAGCATTTCATGTGAGACTATTTTGGACCGAGTCTCATTTGAAATGCCTTTCTTTGCTTGGGCGTCACGCGAACATGGTTTCCTTCTCAATGGCAGGTTTCCATGACTCGATGTCCTCATCGGTGATGCGCTCGGCGCCTGCCCGGATCGCCTCGATTGCCAATTCGTTGAGTATGGCGAAAACACGCGCAGTGACCCCGTCGCTGATACGCGCGAGATGACGCAAGCCCTGGCTCGATAGGGCTGAAGGTTGTTTGATCGGCAAACTTCGCAGAACTGCGCTGATGAGCTCGTGGAATTCTTCCTCTACTTTCCATCGCGGCAGCACGATTTGATCGAGACGCCGCGAGAGTTGAGTATCGCCTGCGATCGCGTCGCGGGCATCCATCACGCCGAGGCAAACGAGCGACGCTTTGAGTTCGTTGCTGAGATATCGCAACAGTTGGAGGATTACGCGTTGCTCTGTAAGCGCTGTTTTCAGGCCACGTCTTTGAGTGCGACCGGCTGCGCGTAGGCCCAGGGCATGAGGTCGTCGAGTTTGCTGGCGAGATGGCCGTCGACGATCTTCGTGAGGACGTCGCCCATATAGGCTTGCGGATCGACGCCATTGATCTTGCAGGTCTCGATAAGCGAGGCAACGATCGCCCAGTTCTCAGCCCCGCCATCGGAACCCGCGAAGAGAGCGTTCTTCCTATTGAGGGCCATCACCCGTTCATTCTGCCCATGTCGGTCAGGAATTGGAAGTCCACTACCGATGGCATCCATATTGCGGCAGCAATGTTTTGATTCGTCGGGTTGAGCAGCGCGCAACTGGCCCATTCCTTCAAGTGCAAGGGCCGGCCGGCGTCGCGATTTCGATCGCCGGCTGGATGTTCGATCCCGTGGTTTGCGCCGGCATGGCGATCGGCGCGCCGCGCGTTGACGTGGCCGCGCTTGTCGAGCTGCAGCGTCGGTTGAAAGGCGGGGTACACGTCTGCTTCGTAGAACAGGTGCGGGGGCGCAACAACACGTAGCGCCCCCGCCATCGCACCAGCGTGAATTTCGGGGGTTCCGATGGTACGATGTCGATGCACCGAGCGCCGTAGCCGCTGAGTCTTCCCCACGGCACTCGTGCGCGCGGCTGAAGAATGATTGGCGTCTCCTCAAGTTAATTTCATGCTCGCCCTCAAGCAAGTGGCGGACAGGAACAAGCTTCGCCTTTCTCGTGGGGTCACGATTTAGATGCTCGCTCGCAAAGAAATCTTACTTAATAGGCACCGCCTTTTTTGATGATTCGTGACTTGCCCCTGAACTTTCATCAAGTGGCGACTAGCCCATCCTATTCAGTGCGCCCCAACGGCGCGTGTCACCAGTGGAGGCAGGTTCCACCCAGAGAGTTGTCGATTGATCTGGTAGCTGACGAGCGGTTTGGCTGGGTAACTTGCCGGATCGGAGCCTCGTGACAAAGGCCGCCTTGGGCGGTTGAGCAATCCAAGGGGCCGTAACGTGAGTGAAGTCCGAGGAGGCCTCGAAAGTGAAGGTATGGATGCCGACCCGCCTGAATAACGGGGAAGGCCGCGTGGACGGGGAAGCAATCGACAGATGCACCCGGACCAATTCATCGGGGTAGTGGGCACAGCACGTTGGAAGGGTGATGCGGGTAATCGGGGGAGGCCCGTTTGGATCGGAGGTCGCGGCTTCAACACCGCTGTTGGCGGTGGATCGGGCGGGAGTCGGACAGGGTTGTATGACCGTTGATGTCGGGTAATTCCGGCGGAGGAAAGGACCCTGACTTGTATGGGGTTGTCTTAGTCAAGGGTTCATTTGCTACACCGCTTTTTTTCGACGCCTCGCTGATAAACGTTCGCGGTAGCACCCGTAGAACCAGGCCGCCATTGTAGTGGAGGCGATCGCTGGATTTCAACGTTCCGAGGGGAGTTCACCAAAGACGCGGGTTATCACCGCGTCACATACTTGTATGCGGAGGATCGAAGGACCCTGACCATGATGCAGTAGTACGCATCGGCGGCCAAGCTCCGGGCGGCGGCTCCATTCTTCTGGACGGCGCGAAGGCCATGTCAGGGTGCGGCGTGCCGCTGCCTCGGATCATCATCGGATGCAAGCGTCGGAACGGGACCGTCGCGAGCCTCCGTAGCTCGGGTGTTTCTTGTCGGGGCCTCCTTTATCAAGCATCGTTTCAACCGCGCAACAAACCGGTCCCAGCAAAAGGGGAAGACCGGTTTATCGCTCCGTCTTGGACACCACAACCGTCGAGCAAGAACTTACCAAGTTGTGGATGATTCAGCTGGCGCCGATTTGTTCCATCGTTATTTCAGCTTGCAGACTCTCAATATCTCGGAAGATCGAGGCAACGGCGAGCGTGCGCCTGTTGCGCTTGAAGTGCACAAGACAATCCTTGCTTGCGATGTCGCCCTCGATCTGGAGTTCGTCCCATTTCTCCGCATGACCGACATAGTTAATCGGAACATCGTAATGTTGGCTCCAGAAGAACGGAACGGCAGTAAATTCTTCGCGCTGTCCGAGTATGTTGAGCGCCGCGGTTCGTCCTTGCCGTTCGGCAACGACCCAATGCTCGACACGAATGTTCTCGCCAGTGTAGCGATCGGGCCAGCGCGCGACATCGCCGGCCGCGAAGATCCCCGGGATGTTCGTTTCGAGATAAGAGTCCACGACGATCCCGCGATCGATGGCGAGACCGGCCATTTCCGCGAGTTCGATCCGCGGTCGCACTCCGACGCCGACAACCACGAGATCCGCCTCGAGCACGCGACCGCTTCCCAGCGTTACCCGTTTCTCGTCGATGGCGTTCGCAACATCTTCAAGATGAAAAACGACACCATGCTCCTCGTGGAGCGCACGCACGAAATCGCCCATTTGAGAGCCAAAAATACGCTCCATCGGCTTTTTCTCCGGAGCGATCACATGGACGTCAATCCCACGAGCGCGCAAAGACGCTGCAACTTCGAGTCCGATGAAGCTCGCGCCGAGCACGACCGCTCGGCGTGCCGTTTCGGCATGTTTGATGATAGCCCGACAATCAGCGAGCGAACGTAATGTGCGCACATGCGGCAGACTCGCGCCTGAAATCGACAGGCGGATAGGTTCGGAGCCAGTCGCGATCAACAGGCGATCGTAGGAAAGCCTGCTCCCATCCGCGAGGGCGACCTCACGCAAACGCGCGTCAATGCGGGTCGCATTGGCCCCAAGCCGAAGTTCGATGTCATGCTCGGAATAGAAATTATCAGGTCTCAGTGGAAGCCATTCTTCAGGCGCATTTTCTGCGAGATAATCTTTGGACAAATTAGGCCGGTCGATCGGCGCAACATCCTCATTGCTCAACATAATGATGCTTCCTCGATAATTCTCACGGCGTAATCGCTCGGCCGCCGCGAATCCCGCCGCGCCACCGCCGACGATTACGATGTTTTTGGGGGTCTTTCCGGATGTCGCGGCGTGCAGCGTCGGCGCCGCCGCTTCGTGCTTTCTTTGCACGAAGATTTTGCCGTCACGCTGCTCAACCGACCAGCACGCGATAGGATCGAGAGCCGGAGCTCGTAAGGCTTCTCCAGTGCGCAGGTCGAAACAGGCATGGTGCCAGGGACAACGCAGGCTGTGGTCAACGACGAACCCGTCGACGAGAGGCGCGTGGTAATGCGTGCAATGAGCCCCGACAGCGAACACTTCTTTTTCGCTATGGACGAGGAGCACTTCTTCATCGCCGACATGGCCAACCAATTTTCCGCTGTCGACAAGCTCAGCGAGCGCCACACCCAGCGTCAGATCGGGACCGCTCGGTCCAGCCTGCTCTTCAGTCATTTCCGTCTCCATAGGTGATCAATCGACGACATCGCATGTTAGACACCACAACGGGTGCGTTTCCGGCGCGCCGATCACCAGAAGGAACGCCGCAGGCGAAGCTGCACAAATCGAGAGTGGTTTTACCTAGTTGTTACCGACTTTAGATAAACTGTCTGTGAACCAGCTCCGAATCGCGGTCGAAGTCAGGTATGTATGTTTCTTTTGGGATGGAGACGGTACAAATTCTAACTCTTATCTTGCAACAGTCCGATTCTGGCCATCACACGATTGGACAGTTCTTTGCATCGCGCGCCATCGAAGGGGAACACGTCGGAGAGAGCAATCAGGACGTTTTTCTCAAGCTCCTGACGTATCAACGCGCGGGCGCGATGTAGCCTGGTTTTGACAGTGGCTTCCGGAATCCCGAGCTGTTGCGCGACTTCGGCACCGGACATTTCTTCAACGCTGCGCAAGACGAAAACCGTGCGGAAGTCAGGTGGAAGCGTATCGATCGTCCGCTCGAGCAAATGCCGAACCTGGGTCCTCGACATTGAGCTTTCGGGATTGGCCCCGCAGCTGGGAAGCATGATCACGCTCGACATTTGACGCTCGTTTGTCTCGTCCAATTCTACGGTCGACCTAGCACGCCGTTTTCGTCCAAGCGCCTCGTTCAGGACAATGCGGACCAACCAAGTGGAAATCGCGGATTCATTGCGGAAATCCGCGATATGAGCGTAGGCGCGCATCCAAGCTTCCTGTACAATATCCTCGGCCTCGCCATTATCGCCCGTCATGGCCCTCGCGGTACGATAGAGTTTGCGGTTGTAGCGCCGCATGAGTTCGGCAAAAGCTCCGGCATCGCCTGTGACCACATGCGCGACGATGTCGACATCGGCCAACCCCCTCCACTCTGCGTCCACGATTCTTGCCTGGGTATTTTTCATTGCAGCCCTTCCGACATTCATTCCAATATCCGTTGGATGCGCCGGGACGAGAAAGGTTCCCGCAAAATTTATCGCGAACCTTTGGATCGTCCCTGCATCTAATAAAGCGCCATCCCCCGCATGCGCGGGAAGTCGATATTTTAAGGAGACACCAACATGATCCGTAGTCCGCGTCTTTTGCTCGCCGTCACATTGAGCTTCGCAGCGTCTGGGGCAATGGCTCAAACTGCAGCCAAACCAACCGATCCGCAAATTGCGCATATCGCGTATACTGCAGGGCAACTCGACATCGCGGCCGCAGAGCTCGCGCTGAAAACATCGCAGAACAAAACCGTCAAGGACTTTGCTGAGGAAATGGTCCGCGATCACACTGCAGTCAACAAGCAGGCGCTTGCCTTAGTCGAAAAGCTAAAGGTTAAGCCTGAAGACAATGAGACCAGTAAATCTCTGACGGAAGGCGCCGCCAAGAAGCGCGAGGAATTGTCGAAGCTGAGCGGATCCGCCTTTGACAAGGCGTACGCGCAGAACGAAGTCGCCTATCATCAGACCGTCAACGGGGCGCTTGCAACCGTGCTCATCCCCGACGCCCAAAACGGTGAATTGAAGAGCCTGCTTGAAACCGGCCTCAAGCTGTTTAAGGAACATCAGCAGCACGCCGAGCATCTCGTTGGCCAGCTGAAGTAGGCTTTCGATGGGCGTTCGATCCCTTATGGCGGCAAGCCTAACCTCGGTGCCTCGGCCGCGAGTCGAAAAGCTTCCATCAAGCTCCCGCAGCGTTTTGCAGGATGTCCTTTGAGGAAAATATGGACGCCGAGTGACGTGCGCAATGGCGATCAGTAGCGCGGCCTCGACGAGCGCCACTCAATTGGCGAAGACCCGCTGACTAGAGCCGTCGGATACCGCCCCAATGCTGGCAGCGGGCGCGAGGTGCGTTTGCGCAAGTTCACATGACAGTGATGGGTAGACCAAGGCTGTCGTACGCTCCTCCCGCAAACGCCGGTGGAGCAAATTCATCCGGCGTGGTCAGATCGGCCGTGCATCCTCGCCAATGACACGAGGCCGCACGAGCGGCCGCGCATATAGCAACACGAAGAGCCCGAATGCAGCGCTCCAAGCCGCTCCGGCGAGGGACAGCATGAGCAGGTACCACGCGCTATCGAGCGGCGCGAGAAGACGTAGAATAGCGGCGAGCGTCACCAATACGTAGATCGCCGTCGTACCTGGTCCGGCGACCAGCGGACGCCCCGTGTGGCCGAGCGACGCTCGCGTCATGACCGCGAGAATCATGGTCCCGATTGCTCCGACTGTGAGCGCATGCAGGGCCGTGGTCTGCGGCAGCAATGGAAGTAGGTTGTTGAACGCGAGGAGTAAGAAACCGAGCGATAGCCATCCGTAGCCAAGATGCAATACCCATAGAAGCGGTTCGCGCAATGTCGCTTCGCCGCGCCAACGCGCTAGACGCACGCCGAGCATGAGACCGGCGGCAAGCTCGATCCAGGGCGTCGCTACCCCTTCGGGCGTCAACGTCCAGACCGCCAGCGCCAGGCCCGTCACAGCAAGGACGGTGCGATCGACAACGTCGAACGCCGCCGGCATGGCGACTCCGGGCTGCTCCTTGGCGAGCCAATTGCGCGTAAAGCTCGGGACAATGCGGCCGCCGATGAAGCTGATGAGCATGAGTAGCGTGGCGACGCCAAGCCGATTGCCGAGTTCGGCGGTCCTGGCAATCCCCACCGACTCGAAATGCACGAGCAGGTTGCCGAGGAGCAGAAACAGGAGCGCGCCCAGCATCGGCAGATTACGCCAATTTCGTCCCGCGATGATCTCTCGGGCGACTACGAGAAGGAACAGAATCGGGAACGCGAGATCGAGAGCAGCCGCGCTATCGACGCCGATCTTCGCGGAAAACAGGACGGCAATCCGTCCAACCGCCCAGAGCAGCACGAGCAAGGCGAGCGGCCCGCCCTGTAGAGGCATACGCCCCGTCCAGTTCGGGATTGCAGTCAAGAGGAACCCAGCAACCGTCGCCGCGCCGAAGCCGAAGACCATCTCATGTACATGCCAGACAACCGGCGGAAGCGCTGTCGGCACTTGACCATGCCCGGCAAAAAAGGCGATCCAGATCGGGATGACAAGGAACGCCCAGAGCGCCGAAACGAGGAAGAACGGGCGAAATCCGGCCGAAAGCACGGCGGGGCCGGCCTGCGGGCGGTAGCGGGGAATTGCAGCCATGACGTCGCCGGACCTCCTACGCCGCATCTCTATGTTTCATCGCCTAAAATGTCGAGGGCGCGACCTCGTTCCTCCACTTTTGCGAAAACCGGCGCGAGGTTCGAACTCGGGAGGCGCCGATGGATGAGATTGCGATTGCGCGTGCACTGCATGTTCTCGCCGTCGTCGTCTGGATCGGCGGCGTGAGTTTTGTGACGACCATCTTGCTTCCCGCAGTTCGTCGCTTCAAGTCTCCCGAAGAGCGATTGACTTTCTTCGACGCCATCGAACGGCGGTTTGCCTGGCAGGCTCGGATCACCACGCTGCTTGCTGGATTGACTGGATTATACATGCTGATGCGGCTCGATCTTTGGGACCGCTTTCTGTCGGTGAACTATTGGTGGATGCACGCCATGGTTATTGTGTGGCTTATTTTCACAGTGATGCTGTTCGTCGCCGAGCCGTTGATCTTGCATCGATGGTTGCAGGCGCGCGCAAAGAGTGACCCCGAAGCAGCATTCGCGCGGGTCGAGAGGCTGCATCTCATTTTACTGATATTGAGTCTGGCCACTGTCCTTGGCGCCGTCGCCGGCAGCCATGATCTCATGCTATTCGAATAATTGACGCCGTCCCGCGGCAAATATGATGCTTGAGCAGAAAGCTTGTTCATTGCATGATATTATGGAAATTGGATTGTGGCGAATTTTCCAGGCTCTAACAAGATTCGATCCGTTTTTCGTATGTCATCAATTATCTGATTGCGACGAGTAGCTTGAACTTGTGGCGGCGTTTCGCCGAGGCGCTAGGAAGCTGGAGGCTTCATGCCGGGCTCGCGAAGCATCTTTGTTCTAGCTGTATCCACTTGGGCGTTTGTCGTTTGCTTTGCTGTCTGGCTGATGTTCGGCGTCATCGGCATTCCCATTAGTTTTACTGTGTCATAAAGTTTGCCGCTGGATTTTTCGTTGGCAACACGGACATCGGAACAGCCGTCGCACCAAG
>NZ_JABVWW010000024.1 GCF_013350005.1 Methylocystis silviterrae | reverse complement strand
CAGGCTTCGACGAGAAGGCGGTCGTGACGCTCGCAAAGCAGCGCCTCGATCTGCAGCCAGCGCCGCCGAAAATATTGGTCGCGGCCGGCCGCCGCATCCTCTTCGAGACAAGCCGGACAAAACGCGTAGCCGACAAAGACGCCGCCCGCTTCATGCGGCCAGACATAGCGGTCGAGCGTGCGCCCGGATCGGCGCAAAGCGAGATCGTCAATGCGCGCCGGATCGAGCCGACAGGCTCGCGACCAGGCCGCCAGGACCTCCCCCGTCGGCGCATAATCCGCCGCCACGAAACCGCCCGGCGCGGCGTGCTGAGGCGAGAGGCCGGCCCAACGCCCGAGCGCCTCGCGGGTTATCCCATAGCGGCAAGCGACCCGTCCCTGCCACGACGACAAGAGCTCGTCGGCATAGGGACGCGGCGCGATCGGAAGGCGCCGCCTCATCGGCCCGCCGACCGCATCAGGCGCGTCTCGACATTCCGCGTCATCGCCACGAGCGGCAGAACGAGGTCGGGAGCGTCGAAGCTTTGCGCCGTGATCCGTTCCTCCTGCGAACGGATCGCTTCGATCGCCAGGCTCTCAACGAGTCGAAAAATGCGCACCGTCACGCCATCGGTCATGTCGAGCACCCGTCGCCTGACTTCGGCGGTGTGCAACATCGACGGACGGCGCAGCGGCAGCAGCCCGGCGAGGCTGATCAGAAGCTCCGCCAAATGCCGGTCATTCCGCCAGCGATCAAGATGAAACGCCTCGAAACGCTCGGCAAGCTGCGGGTCGGTCAACAGCGCCTGACGGGCGAGGTCGGTTCCGGCGCAGACGAGCGGCGCCCGCAGATCATTCGCCAGAAAACGAATGGCGTTCAGGAAAATCCGCTGCTGCCGAAACGTGCCGGCAAGCATGGCGTGAACCTCGTCGATGATCAGTAGGCGGACGCCGAGAGTCTTGAGCAGCCCGCGGCAGGTTTCTTTCAGCCGGTGGGTCGTCGCCTCGACCGGAGTCGGCGCCTGGAGCGTGCTCAAGAGTTCGCCGTAGACGTCGCGCTCAATCGGCTCCGCCGGCATTTGCATCGCCGCCACGGGCGTCGCCGTCACGCCAATCTTGCCATCGAAACGCGGCGGATGCGCCCGCAGGAATTTGCGGATTATCTTGGTCTTTCCCATGCCGGTGTCGCCATAGATCAGTAGGCAAGGCATGCGATCGCGCGGCGGATAGGTCAGCAAATCCTCGAGCCGCGCGAGCACGGCCTTCGCCTGGGCCGTCTCGATCCAGCGATCCGACCTGATCCATGCGATCCGCTCGGCGTCGGAGAGCGCCGCCTTCGTGCGATAGGCTGGTAGAATGTGGGCGTAATCGCCCTCCCCGATCGCGCTCATGACCATTCCTCCATCGCCAGCGGCAGGACGTCGTCAAAATTATCCGCATCGGGGTTGGCGCTTGCCCCTGTCGTCGACGCGGTCGCCTGTCCCGAAGCCGCCAAGGCGCGCGCCCGACGTTCGGCTTGACGACGCGCCGACCGCGTGGCCGCTGACGCCGAAGCGACAAGCGCGCGTTGTTGTTCGACCGTTTCGAAAATCAGCTGCTCGTCGACAAGCGCTTGGCCACGCGCTTTCAGAGCGCCTTGCGCCAGTTTCAGTTCCGCCAGCGTAATCCGTGGTCGGCTCAGATTGGCGGTGCGCACCGGCCAATGGCCGCCGTCAGGATCCTCGACGAAGACTGTCGAGAGATCGCGCGGATCGTATTTGACCCTGAGCCGTCGGCGCAGGCGCCCCGCCCAGGGACTGAGAACGTCATCCCAATAGCGCAGATCAAACAGTCGCACGCCGTCGCGCCGAATGAGGCGTTCCTCGAAGGGAAGAAAGTCGAGGAGGAAGCCGGCCGGATCGGCGGGATGCGCGATCGGCGCCGGCCGCGCCGCCAGCATTTCCCGCCATCCCGCGCGAGGCGGCAGTTTCAATGCGCTGTGCACGCTGTCGTGATAGCGGATCACTTCCAACGCCAGCCAGCGCTCCAGTTCGTCGAGCGTCATGGTCGCGTGCTTGGCGGCGTCGTAGTCGCCGAGATCCGCGACATTCGAGAATGTCGTGCCGGGCAGCAGATGAACGGCGCTCATCATCGTGCCGATCAGCCGCTCGATATGTCCGCCATAATGCGGACGCGCGACCGGTCGGTGAATCAGCCGCACGCCATGCTCGTCGCAGCCGCGCGTCAAGGCGCGCGCTCTGAATTCCTTGGCGTTGTCGAGATGGATCGCCTCGGGGAGGCCAGAAACCGGCCATTCCCCGGGGATTTCCCGCGCCGTGAGCCAGGACGCCTTCGGAAACGTCATGTGCTGGATCGCCAACGCGACCGATGTCGACGACGGCGCTTCAAGCGAAACGTAAAAGCCGGTCACCATGCGGCTCGCCACATCGATCGCCAGCGTCAGCCATGGTCGCTGGAGCGGCTGGCGATGCTCGGCGTCAACGACAAAGACGTCGATTTTGGTGTGGTCGATTTGAACGACCTCAAGCGCATGGTTTGCATGATATTCGCCGATCACCGGCGAGAAACGGGCGCGGGCCGCCGCCGCCCCCTCCCGGTCGCGCAGCAAAAGGCGTTCGTCGGCGCGCGCCACCCGCGCCTTGATCGCATTCCAGGATGGAACAGGCGCGCTTTCGCCTGGCATAACTGTCGTAAATGCCGTCGCAACGCGTTCACGCTCGGCTTTTGGCGCGTGCGGTAGAATTGCAAAATCGCCTCGCCGATCAAGGCGTCCTGCTCCGGCGTCAGCCGGCTCGATCCTTCCCGCGGACCGCGTCGCGCGGGCAACAGCGAACTGGTGACGGGCGCTTCGCGGAACTGCTCGATCAGCGCATAGAGTCGCGCCCGTCGGACCCCGAGCTTCCTGCAGGCGTCAGCAATGACGCCGGCTTTGAGCGTTCCGGCGGCGATCAGTGGGCGGATCGTTTCCGCACGCGCCATCGCGACGCGCCAGAGCGCGTCATCAGCGCCGAGCTTGTCGATCCGCTTCGCCACGCCGTCCACCTATTGAGGGTGAAAAATTCCAGCGAATAAGGCAGAATCCACGCAATAAAGCTCAAGCCGATTCGGGGCATTTCAATGGCTTGGAGTCCAACAAATTGTGCAAAACGACAGGGCGAAAAGATCGAAAACACCCTCCGCCAGCCTGCCGAGGCGTCGGATTTTTCCGTTCGAACGGCGCGGGATCTCAAACCGGGAGCCAAAAGAGCACGAGATGGCTGACATCGACGACCCGTTCGAGAGCGGCCAGGCGCCCCTCACAGAGCGTCCCCCCTCCCCCCATCTCTCTGCGCTTTCCGAAAAAGCCCGCGACTACGCCCGCAACGCCCGCTCCGACAACACCAGACGCGCTTACGACGGCGATTGGCGGCAATTTTCGGCCTGGCTGCGCCGGCAAGGCTTCGACCCCCTGCCCCCGGACCCGCAAACCGTCGGCCTCTATCTCGCCGCCTGCATGGATGGAGTTCGGGGCCGGGAGCCGGTTTCAGTCGCTACTTTAGAGCGGCGGCTCGCTGGCATTTGTTGGCATTACCGCCAGCGCGGCGAGCCGCTCGACACGAGCGACCGGCATATTTCGACGGTGCTCGCCGGCATTCGCCGCGCCCATGGCCGCCCCCCTCTCCAAAAAGAAGCGATCTTCGCCGATGAACTGCTGGCGATGCTCAGCGTCCTCGAGATGGATCTGCGCGGGATACGCGACCGCGCCATTTTGGCGATCGGTTTTTCCGGCGGTCTGCGCCGCTCCGAGATCGTCGGGCTCGATTGCGGCCCCGACCAAACCGAAGATGGAACCGGCTGGATCGAGATTTTTCCCTCTGGCGTCGATGTTTCGAGCGCCAGCAAAAACGACGGCGGCGCGGTGCTGCAGATTTCCGGCAAGACCGGCTGGCGCGAGGTCGAAATCGGCCGCGGCTCGCGTCCCGAGACCTGTCCCGTCGCGCTGCTCGAGACCTGGTTGCGGCTCGGCCGAATAAGCCAGGGCCCCCTCTTCCGCCCGATCGCGCGCAAGAATGGCGGCGTTTCCGCCAGCCGTCTGACGGACAAGCATGTCGCCAGACTGGTGCAGAAAACCGCCCTCGCCGCCGGCATTCGCGGCGATCTGACCGAAGGCGAACGACGGCTTGCCTTCGGCGGCCATTCGCTGCGGGCCGGGCTTGCCTCGTCTGCGCAAATCGAAGAGGCGCATGTGCAAAAACATCTCGGTCACGCCTCCCCCGAGATGACTCGGCGCTACCAGCGCAAACGCGATCGTTTCAGAGTCAATCTCACCAAGGCCGCCGGGTTGTAACCGAGGGCGTTCGCATCGTCCTTCGCTGCGGTGCGCCCGCGATAAGATCGCCGCGGCGACCACTTGTCTAAATACCCCTTTGGGGTATATTGCGACCGATGAAAAGCGCGTCGCTGATCACCGTTGTCGAGACGGCGCCCTATCTGGCCGACGCGGTGCAATTGATGGACGAAGCCGAAAGGATCGACGTGGTCAACACGATCGCTGCCGATCCTCAAGCTGGAGACGTGGTCCCAGGCACCGGCGGCTTGCGAAAAGTTCGCATTCCGCTGAAAGGCCGGGGAAAGAGAGGCGGAGCGCGGCTCATCACCTTCTTTCACGACGCAGACATGCCGGTGTTTCTCATCGCGGTCTACGCCAAGAATGTGCAAGGCGATCTCGACTCCAGGCAACGCAAGGCGGCGACGGCGCTCACCACGGCAATTCGCGCTCAGTTCGGGAGGTAGCGCTATGGACGACAAGGATTTCGGTAAGCTGATCGCGGGCCTCGAAGATGCTCTGGCCTATGCGAAGGGGCGTAAAAGCCCCGGTGCGCGCGCGCATCGCGTCAAGGTCGATCGCTCCTTCATCGCGGAAACCCGTCTTAAGGCGGGACTGACGCAGGAAGAATTCGCAAAGGTCACCGGCGCGTCTCTGGGGACCGTGCGCAAATGGGAACGTGGCGAACGTTCGCCGTCCGGCGCCGCCGGCATGTTGGTGCGGATTCTTGCACGCGATCCGGCCCTGGTGATCAAGGAGGCAGGTCTTGCGAAGACCGTGACCCGCCGGCGCTCGAGCCGGTCCGACAAAGCCGCATGACCCAACTCACCTACGAAATTACAGGATTGGTTCGCCCAGACAAAGTCGATGCGTGGATCGAAAGCGTTCTAGGAATCAAGGGCGGCGCACCCGTCATCAAAGGCATACGCATCACTGCCCTTTTACCGTCGACGCGCGGTTATTGAACGGCGACTGTCTCGACGACATCGCCGCGGAGAACCCTGATATGCCGCGTGAAGCTTTAGCCGCGGCCGTGCACTTCGCCAAAGCGTATCCCCTCCCCGGCTGAGCCCAAATTACGGCTTGGCCGGCAGGGAATCTATGACGCCGTCGTCGATCACGATCTCGAATTCCGCGCGCAAGGCCTGCCTGCGTGTCATTACCTGTCGTCGGCCGATTGAGGAGCCAAAGCCTCCGCGAATGGCGGCAACTGACCATAGGTGGCGGCGGCGGTCAGCGCCTGCGCGGCGATGTCTCCCGACCGGGTCAAAAGATCGGCGGGCGACGCTTTCCCCTCCGCCGCCAGCGGGCCAAGCTCGATGATTTTGACCAGCGCATCGGAAAGGATGGCGAGTTGGGTCGTCGTATCGGTCATCGCGTCCGCGCTCCCTCGATCGGCTACGATAATCGCCAAATCCACGGCAGCAACCCCACGTCAAATTGATCATCCCGCTTGCCGCCGTTCACGCGCGGCCTTTGCGGCCTTGCCGCGCAGCAGCGCCATCAGCACAGGTCCCAGCGAAAACTCCCCTGCCCGCGCCTTTCCGGTCAGCACCCGCAAATAGCCGCCGGCGGATTTGATTTCCTCGCCCCGCTGCAGGATTGCGGCAATGACGATCGAGCTGTCATGCTCGCCCAAAACGTCGAGCGCCTGTTTCCAGGCGTCGGGCGAGACGCCGAGCGCGGAGCGCACGATCGCCGCAGCGTCGATGAGATCGCGCCAGCAGGCAATCTCGCCGTTCTTGCCGTAATCGACGATGTCGGGACAGGCTTGCAGCACCATGCCGAGCGGATAGGTTCGTGTCGAACTCCCCTGTCGCTCGCCCGTTCCGGTACGGGACGCCTCGGTTGTTGACGGCCCTGCCCTTTCGGCTTCGGGATCTTCTGGCATTGACCCGGGCGATTCCGCCCTGCCTTCTGGAAGGCTAGGTTCAAGATCAGGAATGTTTGTGATTTGATTCTGTATATGGCGCTCAGTCTGGGACTCATTGGCGCTTCTTTTTTGCTGTTTGACGTGAGTTTCCAATAGATTCTGGATTTCGGCCGCGAAGACCGCCAAGTCGCCCGCCAAAGCCTCCAGTTCCGCGCGCCCGAGGCCGCGCGAATAGCGTGCCGAAAGGGCCTGGGAATGTCGGTAAAGGCCTTCCCACTCCCCGATCTCCTGCCCGTTGATCGACAGCGGCGTGAAGCGAACGCCCACCTCCATGCCGGTCTCGATCATCTTGACGATGTCGCGCCGGACCAGCGTGATGCGTTCCCGCAGGAGAGCGATGGCGCGGTTCTCGACGCGCAACTCTTCGGCGAGGTTTTCGATCTCGGCCGCGCGCGCAATCAGCGGCGCCAGATCGAAGCCGAAGGCTTCCGCGATCTCGCCCCCCTGCCCCCGCCGCGCGAAACGTTTGCCGTTCGGCGAGTCCCGCCGGATGATCAGCCCCGCCTCGACAAGCGAAGCGAGATGCCGGCGCAGCGTCGCCAGCGCCATGCCATGCGCGCGGATCGAGAGCTCCCGGTTCGACGGAAACACCACGATGCCGGGCGAATCACTCTCCCCGCCTTCCCTGCCTTCGGCCTCTGGCAACGTCAGCGCAGTTTCCTGGTGGAAGCTCAGCAAGGCGTGCAGGACCGATAGCGCCCGGTCGGTGACGCCGAGCGGGCCCTTGGCTTCCGTGAGCGCCCGAAACAGCCGCCATTTATGAACGACGGTCTCCGAGGCGTCCGGTTTTGCCGCGAAATCCCGCGTCGCCGCCTGCGCCGCCACCATGGCGAGCGACAGCGGCCGCCGCCCAAAGGGCGTCGTTGAATGTGTGCGCATGACTCTTTGCCTCGTTCAGGCAAAAGAAATCTGCTCGCCGAAACGGCGCCGACTCTTGACAGCGATTCGCGGAAGTGTGATTCTCTAAGTGCTTAATCTTGAGAAGGGCTTCCGGGCGGAAACGTTTCGGGGGCCTTTTTCTTTTGCGCGTTCCTTTTCTTTCCGTTGTTCCGACGCAACGCTCCGCTTACGCACGACGTGTGCGGAATTCCTCGTAGAGATCGGCCAGGCGCTCGACGACGTAGGCGCCAAAGTCGGGTTCAGCTTTCTCGTCGAAGCGCAGGACAGTCGCTTTGGGATCGCGGCTAATCCGCGCCAGAGCGGCGCCGTCCGGCCGCTTCCAAATTTCCGCCCGGGCGGGTTTGGAGCCCTTTTCCCCGGCTGCCGCAAACGCCTTCAGAAACCGCGCGTCGGAGTCGGCCGGGAGATTTGGCTCGGAGAGCACGGCTTCGACACGAATGAGCGTCTTGCGCGTGCGCAGGAGGTCGGCGAACTGCAGCCACCGCCGCCGTCCCGCCTTCGGCGCCGGCCCGATCGCTCGAATGATCGCGTCCGGCAGCGCGCGCGCGACGGTGATCAGCTTGGAAAGCTCGGTTTTGTCCGTCGACAGCGCAGCCATAATGACGCTGCGATCATGCCCGCTGTCTTCAAGCGACTTTGCGAAAATAGCGCGCTCGATGAAGGTGAGATCGCGTCGCGCGGAATTTTCGATGCCTTGGGCAATAATCAGCTGTCGGTCATCGAGGTTGCGGACAACGGCTTTGATCTTGATCCCGAGATCTTGCGCCGCCTTGAGCCGCCGATGTCCATAGGCTGCTTGATAAGCGCCGCTGCGGGTTGGGTGCGGTCGCACAAGAATCGGCACTTCCTGGCCATGCGCGCGCAGCGACTCTTTGAGCACCAAAAACTCGGCGTCGTCAGGGCCGGACAGCCTGTCTCTGATAAAGGACACGTCGATGCATTCGGGGTCCAGTTCGACCACCGCGGCGCCCGTCGCCAGCGCTTCTTGTAGCGTTCTGGACTCTTCCGCCATCCGATCGAGCGTGAGGCTCATCGTTTTCACCGGCCCGGCGAGGACCCGTTCCTTACCTCCCGGGTTCGGGCGATCGGGCGAGTTGGCCGCGGCCAACTTGCTCTCGAGTAGTGAGGCCAGAATGTTCCGTCGGGTCATGGAATTCGTCCCCATGTTCGAAGGATGAGCCCGAGAATTTCGCCATTGACGGCTTCCAGCGACTCGATGGCGCGATCATAGGTTGCGCGCCCGATCGCCCCGCGTTCGAGCTCGTACAGAGATTGCTTCGTCAGCCCCGCATCCGCGATGGCGGTCGACTTCCAGGCGGAAGCCGCGAGAACCTCCTCCCCAAAAAGGTTGCGGAGCAGCGCAACCACCTGCGACTGCGGCCCGTCATGCGGCTCGTGGCGGGTGATCACGTAGCGAATGAAATCATGGCGTAAGTCGCCGCCGGCTTTTCGCACAACCGCCATCAGGTCGGAGGCCATGAGCAGGAACTGCGACATGGACGCAACGTCGACCATCTGCGGATGAATGGTAATCAAGAGCGCGGTCGCGGCGCAAAGTGCGCCCAGCGTCAAATAGCCAAGCTGCGGCGGGCAATCGATAACGACAATGTCGTAATCAGCTTCGATCTCCGCGAGCGCATTGCCGACCCGTTCGAAGAACATGCCGCCCGGCAAGCGGGTGCCGAGTGCCAAGGCGCGCGGCGTTTCATGTTCGAACTCCATGAGTTCCAGATTGCCCGGAAGCAGGTCGAGCCCGTCGAAATAGGTTCTGCGGACACAATCCCGGACCGGCCGTCGGACGCCGTCATATCGGATGGCCCCGTAGATCGTGTCTCCTTCCTTGAGATCAAATTCGGGCTGCAAGCCGAGCATCGCAGAAAGGGACGCCTGCGGATCGAGATCAACCGCAAGCACCCGAAATCCGGACATCGCCAGATACTGCGCGAGATAGAGACAGGTGGTCGTTTTTGCGGAGCCGCCCTTGAAATTAACGCAGGCGATGGTCTGCATCTTCTCGCCGGCGCGGCGGTGGGGCAGGACGGAGAGCGCGTCGCGTGGTTTCACCGTTGCGATGTGCCGACGCAATTCGTTAATTTGCGCAAGGGTGTAAGAGCGCCGCCCGGAGGGGCTGATCTCTGGTGCCGGCCCAATGCCGTCGAGAGAAAGCTGCCGTAAATATCCGTCCGACACATGCAAGAGCTTCGCGGCTTCCCCGGATGAAAAAGAGCGAAGCAGCTTCTGACTGTCTGGCGGATAGAGTCGCGAGCCGAGCGCCTGAAGTTGTTCGGACAAGAGACGCGCATGCGCGGAAATGCGCGCGTCTGATGTTGTTGCTATCTCGGCTGCCTGCGTGGCCACGATTTTATTCCGTGATACGATTTTGATCTGCAAACCGCTCTTCTTCCGTATCAGGAACACGATTCGGCGCCTTGAGCAATGCATTTTGAGTAAACGATTGGTTAACGCCCGTCGCGGCGGGACCAGATTTCATTAGTTGGCCGCGGCCAACTGGCCGCGTTCACGCGCGGATCGTATCAAACCGCCACACCGGAATTCCCATCTTGCGCGCCTTGTCGGCAAGGTTCTCGACGATCCCTGAACCGGGGAAGACGATCACGCCGATTGGCAATGATTCGAGCATCACATCATTGCGCTTGAAGGGCGCGGCATTCTTGTGATGGCTCCAGTCCGGTTTGAAGGCGACTTGAGGAACCTTGCGATTGTCCGCCCAGCAGGATGCGATTCGCTCGGCACCCTTTGCCCCGCCGCCATGGAAAATAACCATGTCGGGATGCTTCGCGTGGACTTTGTCGAGCGCGGACCAAATCCGCTGATGGTCGTTGCAATCGACGCCGCCCGCGAAGGCGATCCGAGGGCCGGGCGGCAAGAGCGCTTGCGTCTCGGCCAGCTTCTTGGCGTTCAGGAAATCCCGGCTGTCGATCATTGCAGCGGTCAGCGCGCGGTGATTGACCTTTGAGCCTGAGCGCGGACGCCAGGCGGAACCGGTCTCCGTCGCATAGAGTTCGGCGAGATGGTCCCGGAAGAATTCGAAGGCGTTGCGCCGTTCGGTCAGCGTCAGGCCTTGCGCGATCAACCGCTCCAGTTCGACCGAGCGGATTTCCGAGCCGTCCTGCTCCGCCTGTCGGCGACGCTGCGCGGTTTCATTGTCGTCCAGATCGCGGTCGATACGATCCGCCTTGCGATGAAAGAGATTGACGAAGGACCAGAGAAGGTCGGGAAGATCGGCTTCGAGCCGCGTTTCGCGAAAGAGACCCGACAGGGCCTCTATGGCGGCTTCGAGCGCCAAAAATGCGTCGTCAGACGAGGGCAGGGGACGCGTATCCGGTTCGTCCTCGAGCCGGCGATAGCCGTGCAAGGCGAGTTCATCGAGAAGGTGCGAGGAGGGCGACTGGGATTCGTGATCCAGGGCGAATGTGTCAAAGGACTGGGAGGCGATTTCATCGTTCATCGCTTTGCGCTTTCGCTTGAGGCCGCGCCGATCGCAGCCTGACAGCGATCAAAAGCTACGGGCGGCTCGCGGCGCACCCGAAGGGCCGAAACGCAGTGGAGGACGTTCCCCGACGACTTCTTTGATCCGCGCGGAATGCCCGAAGCGCCAGCGCAGGGCAGGGCAGGGCAGGGCAGGGGAAAGAAGTCGGCAGGGAGCGTTGCGGCAAGCGTGACGCTTGTGGCGACATCGCTGCTCTCTCAGGCCGGCGCGCGGCCCTCTCAGCGAAAACGACGAAGAAGAGATGAAGTCAGGCACCGCCGCAACCGCAACTAAGAGCGTCGTGCGCAGCACGCGCACTGTCGAGCTTCAAGGCGAGGTATCCCCCGAGTGGCAATCGGACCCGGTTGCCGGCTTATACAATACATGTTGCGCCCAATGAGCACGCCGATCCCGGTCGAGTTCCGAGGCGCGCCCTCGACGATCTGCGCGCCTTTCCGCTGCAACGTGGCGGAGAGGCCGACGATTGGAAGCCTACGCCGGCGATCGGGCGAGGTGTTCGAGAGATTCGCATTCGAGAGGCGCACGGCGCGTTCCGCATTATCTATGTCGCCAGATTCGCCGATGCCGTTTACGTGCTGCATTACTTTCAAAAGAAGACGCAGAAGACCAGCAAGGTAGATTTGGACCTCGCGGAGAAACGGTATCGAGAGTTGACAAAGGAGTGAGGCCAATGAGCAACGAGCGCTTCGACAATGTTTGGGACGCCATCGAGGATACGCCCGAGGAAGCAGAAAACATGAAGCTTCGCTCGACCCTGATGCTGGCGCTGAAAGATCACATTTCCCGGACGGGCCTCAGTCAGTCGCAGGCGGCCAAGCTGTTTGGCGTCACGCAGCCGCGCATCTCCGACCTCATGCGCGGCAAGATCAACCTGTTCGGCCTGGACGCCCTCGTCAACATGGCGGCGGCGGCCGGGCTGCATATTGAGATGCATGTGCGCGACGCGGCATAGGGCCGCTAACATTGAAGATCGGCTTGAGCCCGCTTATTCGATCGTCACTGAATTTGCTTAAATTGGGAAGCCCGAAGTGCAAGCGGCGACGACGTTCGAGTTCCGTCATCCGCTCCGCAGTTCAAATTCACACCACCATCGATGTGTGAATGATTGCAGGGCCACCCGTCTGGTTACGGAGAAAGAACCCCTCAAACGGGACGAGAGAAACGCGCCACTAACTCTGAGCTATGTTTTCCTAGCGGGTTCAATGTCTCCCGAACTTCGATCCGATATGGCGCCGAAAAACACGCTCAACGCCCAAAACCTGGAAGCCCTCGGCGCGAAGCGGCTGGCCGAACTGCTGATCGACATCAGCAGCGGCGACGCCGCGGCAAAGCGACGCTTGCGTCTTGCCCTCGCGGGGGCGCAAAGCCCAGCCGACGCCGCACGCGAAATTCGCAAGCGGCTCATCGCCATTTCGCGCTCCCGGAGCTTCGTCGACTGGCAGAGCCGCCGCGCGCTCGTCGACGATCTCGAGGCGCAGCGACGCGCTATTGTCGAACATGTCGGAAAGGCCGATCCGAAAGAAGCGCTCGATCTGATGTGGCGTTTTCTCGCGCTGGCGTCTTCGGTGTTCGCGCGTTGCGACGACAGCAGCGGAACGGTGATCGGAATCTTCCACGGAGGCGTAAGCGATCTGGGGCGGCTGGCTGAAGCCGCTAAAGGCGATGCGGAAGAATTGGCCGACCGCACGTTTCCGGCGCTGCTCGACAATGACTATGGAGAATTCGACGGTCTTATCGCGACTCTATGTCCTGCGCTCGGTGATGCAGGTCTCCAACATTTGAAGCAGCGCTTCGTCGCATTGTCCAAGGAGCCGATCAGAAAGTTGCCCGAACACGAGCGCCGAAAAATCGGTTGGGCGACCAGCGGTCCGATCTACGAAGACGAAATCGTCGATCGCCACCGCGCCCGCGTCATCGAGATGGCGTTAAGAGACATTGCCGATGCGCAGGGCGACGTTGACGCCTTCGTCGCGCAATATGAGCCCGAAACACGAAAGGTCCCAGGCATCGCCGCCCAAATCGGCGCGCGGCTCCTTGTGGCCGGTCGCGCGGCGGAAGCGCTGAAGGTGCTCGAAGCGGCGGAGCAGAGGCGCGCGGGCTGGCCCGACTTCGAATGGGAGGACGCGCGCATCGCCGCACTGGATGCTCTTGAGCGCGGCGATGACGCACAGGCGGCGCGCTGGTCATGCTTCGAACGATTTCTGTCGGCGCGGCACTTGCGTGATCATCTGAAACGTCTGTCCGACTTCGACGACATCGAGGCGGAAAATCGCGCGCTCGATTTCGCCGAGAATTTCGAGCATTTCAGTGCGGTGCTTTCGTTCCTCGCCGCTTGGCCCGCGCCCGATCGCACGGCGAAGCTCGTACTCACGCGCGCCGAAAAATTGGATGGCGATCGCTACGAAGTGTTGACCCCGGTCGCGGAGGCGCTTTCCGGCAAGCATCCCCTGGCGGCGACGCTGGCGCTGCGCGCAATGATCGAGTTCTCTCTCGATAACGCCAGGTCCAGTCGATACAAGCACGCCGCGCGTCATTTTCAGGAATGCGCCAGTCTCGCTTCGGCGATCGCGGATTTCGGGCAATTTGAACCGCACGAATCCTTCGTAACGCGGATGCGCGGCAAGCACGGAAGGAAAAGTTCGTTCTGGGGTCTTGTGATCTGAGAAATCTTGCGCAGCTTCGAACCTGAAAGCAGAGGTCTGGAATCGGATCGCAAACCGGTCATTCCGAGACTGGACCGCCTATGGGAGCAATGCGCCAGAACCAGTCGCCGAATGAACGCTGATAGCACACGCTAGTCTGGTGGTAGCTCAACGGGGGTTCCCACGGCGTCTAACCCGCTCTCACTGAATGCTGAGAATGTTAATGCCTTTCGCGTCCCGATATTTCGAAGTGAGTAGGGCTTTTCGAACAGCCATAAAACCTGGGATCAAGCGAATAAGGCTCGATCAACCCACCTTGCTCCGCGGCTTCGCATGATCCAAAGTTCTCGATAAAATCGAAGGCCAATCGGCTAATCCGGGGTAATTGAAGGTGTACAAGGCGTCGCGCGCGCTGACCGCAAGTATCAGAGCGCGCGGAAGCGCAACTCCGGTTCGAATGGGCGAGTAAACCGAACTGGGGTTTCGACAGCATGGACCAGGTTCAATCGAGCGCAACGCACGCGGCCGCGGGGTCGGCGCTGGGCTTCTGGTACCAGGCTTTCTACGCCCTGCGGGCTCTGGTGATACTCAACACAGACGACGCGGCGGTGGGCATCGAGCAGCTGGACGACGTGGTGCTGAAAGCCGACGGCCAGACCTTGCTGTTTCAGCTGAAGCATTCGATCAGCGCTAACCCGCCCGCAATCACCCTCAAGTCGCGGTCGCTGTGGCAGACGATGAAGGTCTGGATCGACGCGCTGCCCGGTCTAACCTTGGCCGAGACCTCGCTGCACCTCGTCGCCGTGGGCGAGATCCCCGAGGGCAGCCCGCTCTTGGCATTGACCGACACCGAGGCTGATCGCGCCGACCTAGTGACGGCCATGACCGAGGAGGCTGAGCGCGTACTGGAGACGCGCGACGCCGCAGCGAAGGCCAAAAAAACGCTGCCCCACGGAGACCGCGTGGATGGCTGTCAAGCTTTCCTCGCCCTATCCAAACTCGAGCGCCTGAATCTCCTCCGCCGTGCCGTCATTCGGCCAGACAGCCCGACGGTCGCCGAGATTGAGAAGGAGATTGCCAGCTACTTCTACCTCGTCCTGCCCGAGCATCGCCCAGCGGTGGCCAAGCGGCTCGTCGAGTGGTGGGACCGGCAGGTCGTCTACTCGCTGTGTGGTGAGCGGGAGCGCGTCATCGCGCGGGCCGAGCTGCAGAGCCAGATCATGACGATTGTCGCCGACCTTGAGCAGGAGAAGCTCGTGCCCGAGTTCGAGCAGGTTGGGCCGCCCGATGACTACCAGCCCGACGGAATGCTCGCCCGCCAGATCGAGCTGGTGAAGGGCAAGTCGTTCGACCTTAAACGGGCGATCCGAGAGGAGTGGAAAGCCCGCGAACAGAGGGGGCGCTGGGCCGCAGGCAACCCGGCGATGAAGGCGAAGATCACCGCGTACGATCACGTGTTACGGGAGCATTGGTCCGATCGCCACGATGAGATGGCCGACGCGTGCGCCGCGCTCGAAGACGATAAGAAATGCGCGTCGGGCCTTGAGCTCCTGCGTTGGACTCACAATGAGGCCCCGATCACAATCCGTCCCATCGCCGAGGGCTGGGGCGCGGCCTACTACGTCCGCGGCAGCTACCAGGTGCTCGCGATAAACCTGCAGGTCGGCTGGCATCCAGACTTTAAGGCGAGGCTGGGGGGCGACAAATGAGAGTCGCTCACGACGTTTATGCCGAGACCAATCCGGCGTTTTGCGCTGCCGCGCTCGTCGAGTTCACGAAGGCCTACCTATCGGCTCGGCCGGAGGGTCCGGAGACGCCGGTCGCTTACTTGGCGCTGCCGGTGGCGCTGTCCGGGGAGTTCGCCACCGCGTTCGACGGCACCAACAAGAATACCGGCCTGCGCGAATGGCTGGAGCGCAGCCCTCAGGTGCAGGTCGGGCTTGGCGAGCGTGTGAACGCTTCGCTCGATATTGTCACGGACGCGATCCGGTTCGGCTGCTTCGCACGCGTACTCGCGATCGGGAAAGGTGCCCGCCTCATTCTGGGCGACAAGACGCTGAAGCGGAGCGCGATCAACGCGCTCGGCGACGAGCCGGAACAGGCGATCAAGCGCGCGGCGCGTCTCGGATACTGGTTCGCGACCGCCGGCTCGACGCGGTCGGTGTTCGCCATCATGGGTCTTACGTTATGACGCGCTGGAACATCGCCACGATCTTCTTCCTCGGCGTATCAGGCCAGCGCCGCGAAGTGAGCTTCGTGCCCAACGCCATGAACATCATCACGGGCGCGTCCGGGACGGGGAAGTCCACTCTCATCAAGGCCATCGACTACTGCCTCGGCTCCAGCAAATGCGAGCTGCCCGCCCATGTGCGGCGGCGCAGCATCGCGGTAGGCGTGAAGTGGGTGGCGGGCGATACCGAGATGATCGTGGGACGCATAATCCCGCCCGTGGGGCAGGCGACCAGCACGCGCATGTTCACCGCGGCCGGCCGGAACCTGGCTCTGCCCGATGGGGTCGACGGGTTCGACGGAGCAACAACGCTGGAGGCCGCAAAGGCCTTCATCGAGCGGGCATTTGGGATCGGCGATGTGGGCGGCGACCCTGACGTCGCCAGCGCAGGCGGGCGGGCCACAGTGCGCCTCGTTACGCCCTACCTGTTTGTGACGAAAGAGGTGATCTACAGCGAGTCCACGCTCCTTCACGGCTTGGAGAAGGCGGACAAGGCGCGCGACATCGTCGCCGCCCTTCCCTACTTCCTGCGGGTGACCGACGAGGCGAGCGCGATGGACGAGCGGCGGCTGAGGCAGCTGCAGCGGGCACTTGAAAAGGAAGAGGCGCGCCAGCGCTCCCGCGCCGCGGCGGAGACCATGCTCAAGCAGCGAGCGACGAGCCTTCTGGAGGAAGCCCGTCGCCTTGAGCTCGCCGCGCCGCCTTCGGTGGAGGCGACGGAAGCTTCGCTACTGGCGGAGCTGAAGACGGTCTCCGAGACGCAGCTCCAGGCGAGCGCATATCCCAGCGAGGGCGAGCTTGGCGCGCTGAACCGGCGCCGTCGGGAGATCCTGAGCGAACTGGTTGTCGTGCGCCGTCGCTCCCAGGCGACTCGCACAGCGCTTCGTGAAGCTACAGGCTTTCAAGGGACGGTCGCTCGTCAGCGGGACAAGCTGACGCTCGCCGAGCATCTGCACCTCGACGGGATCGCTGGGTCATGCCCGGTCTGCGATGCTCCGTCCGAACGTGGTCGCGAGATGGCAGCAGCTCTGCAACAGACGCTGACCAACGTGCGGGCCGAAAGCGTCGCAGTCGATCGCGTGAGGCCGCGCCTGGTCGAACATGACCGGGCGCTTGATGAGGAGATCGGCCGGCTCAACGCCGAGCTGCGCCGCATCGACGACCAGATCCAAACCTGGCTTCGCCAGAGCGAGGAGACCCGCCGCCTGGCCGATCTTGGGCAGCTTCGCGCGCATCTCCTGGGCCGGATCTCCTACTTCCTGGAGGCGAGCGTGGACGAGCCGCGTCAGGCCACACGCGATCTCGCCGTTCTGCGCGGGGAGATCGCCGAACTTGAGGCACGGGTCGACCGGGAAGCAAAGGAGATCAAGCTAAATCGTGCTGAGAGCAAGGTCTCGCAGTTCGCATCCGAGGCGCTCGCCGCCTTGCCCACGGTGGCGCCGTGCATCGGGTCGGAGCTGGACTTCTCGTCTCGCCGGCCGGAGGTCACCGTCATCGAGGCAGACAGCGGGGCAGTGCTGCGCTTACCTGACGTCGGGTCCGACCAGAATTACCTTGCGATCCACATCGCACTCTCTTTCGCGCTGCAGCGCTACTTCGAGGCCGTCAACGCCCCGGTCCCAGGCCTGCTAGTGCTCGACCAGATTAGCCGGCCCTACTTCCCGAAGAGCGGCGAAGACGAGGACGAGGCGGAGATCTCCGGCGGCGAGGAGGACGAGGACGTGCAGGCGATGCGCAGGCACATCGACTTCCTGTTCGCCGAAACGGCATGCCGGAAGGGTCTACAAGTGCTTCTAATTGAGCACGCCTATTTCGCGGACGATCCTCGCTACGTCGCGGCGACGCGAGAGCGGTGGACCCGCGCGTCCGGGCGGGCGCTGATACCGCTTAACTGGCCGACGCGGGGCGACCAATAAGTATCGCCGCTCCGAAGACTTCGTCTTCCGCTCCTTCCGGATTGATCGGATTTACATGGCGGAAGCGGACCCCGCCAAGGTCCACTACGGGTCAAATAAGCCCTCGGTGACACGCACCAGGAGCGTCTGCTTTCCTCGAACTCAGACATTGGCAGTGAATTTCACGAAACGGAGCCGAAGGCATTCCAATGCAATATGCCGTAGTTCGTCGTTGAAATCGTTTCCCTGCGAGACAATTGTTTCAGCTTCGACGCCAGCAGCCTCAGCGCGTTCCGCAAGCTTGCGCGCGGCATTTCGTCCGGCTCCATCATTGTCAGCGGCGATGATCAAGCGACGCAACCCGGCTGGAACCTCCCACGCCGCGAGATGCGCCGCCGAGACCGCCGCGACCATTGGGCTGTTGGGAAAAGCGCTCTTGAGCGAAAGCACGGTTTCGATCCCTTCGCCGATGATGGCGAATTCGTCGATGGGGCCAAAGCGCACGCCGTTGCCACGAATGGCGCCGAGCGAACGCCGCGGCGACTCGACGTTCGCTTTGACGTTGCGCGCCGGATCAAAAAACGTCCGATGAATGCCTGTGATCTCGTCGTTATTGTCAGTGACGGCGGCGACCAGCGCCGGCAATCTGCGTGAGAGCCCGTCCCGACTTTCACGATAGATCAGCGCCGGGTGATAGCGCAGCGGCGCGTGACTCAAATCAGCGGTGATTTTTCGCGAACGCAAATACGCCTCGGCTTTTGTACCGATAATCGGCTGCGAAGCCGCCCAGATTTTGCGGGCGAGCGCGATCGTGTCGCATTCACCTGAATTCCGACCGCGACTCTCGGTCGTCGTCTCGCGCGGCGCGACCAAGAAGCGTCGCGCCTCGTCGAGCGTGTCGCGGAAGGACGTAAGCCCTTCTCGTTCCCGGATGAGATCGAGAAGGTCGCCATGTTGGTCCGTCGCGCCATCCGTCCACTTTCCACGCGCGCCCTTGCCGGAGAGCGGCCCTTTGAGCCGCACATACAGACTGCGGCCCGCATTGTTGTTGACGTCGCCAACGATCCAGTAATTGCCGCATCGACGACCGTTCGACAGATAATGTTTGCAAACGGCCTCGACATGTTCGGCGAGGCTGCTGGACAGAGTCCGGGCCGGGCTTTCCATCATCGCCTCCCGCATTACGAATTGACGCGGGTCGCGGGCGCGACGCGGAGCAGCGGATAGAGGGCAAGAAGTCTCTCGACGATTTTTGAAGCCTCATCGCCCAGCGGAGCGAAGAGCCGTAGCTTCCAGGCGATGATCTCGGAGACGAGACCCTGCGCTTTCAGGCGCTCGACCATCGTGTCGGAGAAGCCTGTGAGTTCGAGCCGATGCCGGTTCATCACGAGCGCACGCTTGAGCACCAGCCCGTCAGTCAGGACGAGGCTCGCGCCATCTTGCATGACCGCCGCAATGGCGGCGGGTGGCGCGAGGGCAGGCGCGCCGGCGCCCGTCGCCTCAAGGAGCATAGCGGCGCTTGCCGGCGAGACGAGCCGGCCAATGACCCGTTCGCCCTGATCGGTCTGCAGGCGATAGACCCGCGCGGCCTCGTCGGGGAGCCTATTCCAGACCGGCAGCAGGAGGCCGGTCACGATATGGAACGTGCTCTCGGTCAGTTCGGGAAGGGAGGCGGCCTCGCTCTCCCATGCCCGCTGAAATTCTTCTGAAGATGCATCGCGCCAATGCGAGCGCTCCAGCGCCTCAACCGTGATCACATCGGCATGGGCAGGCCGCAGCAGCCGAACGCGTGGTACGACCGAGCCGTCATCCTGCATCAACGCGGACGCCGGCAGCTTCACCGCCGCGCGGCCCGACTGGTCGTTGATCATCAGTCGCGACTTTTGCGCAGCCGTCGCATAGCCGAGCGCCGCGTCGAGCGTCGTGATCCGCGTCTTATCCTTGCGCAGGATGGTCAAGAGCTGCGTTTCCGCGCCGCTCCCGCCATGGACGGCGATGGTCTGGCGATTATTGACGACGAGGCTTTCCGCCATCAGCGTTTCTACGCCGACATCGAAGACGCCGGCCTCGATCGCCGCCTCGATTTGCGCCGCCATCAGCCCCTCGAACACGTCGAAGAGAAGATTCTGCAACGCGATCGGCAGTGCGAGGATGCGGTTGAGGAAAGTCGAAATCGGCGGCAGCTCCTCCTTGAGGCTGCCGTCCTGATCGGTGAGATCGAGGCCGGTCGCTTCCGTAAAGCCCGTCAGCGAGCAGCCTTCGACCTTGCCGGCGAAGACGAGCTGAAACAGCCGGCGCAACGCCGCGCGACCGTAACGGGATTCGAGATTGTCCTCCGGCCGGAACAGGCCCTGACCTCCTGTCTGGCGCTGGCCGCGCGTGATGGCGCCGAGCGTGTCAAGCCGACGGGCGATCGTCGAGAGAAAGCGCTTTTCTCCTTTCACGTTGGTCGCGACCGGCCGGAACAATGGCGGCTGCGCTTGATTGGTGCGGTTGGTGCGCCCTAAGCCCTGAATGGCGTTATCCGCCTTCCAGCCGGGTTCGAGCAGATAGTGGACGCGCAGGCGCTGGTTCCTGGCGGTCCGCTCGGCGTGATAGGAGCGGCCCGTGCCGCCGGCATCGGAAAAAACGAGGATGCGCTTCTCGTCATCCATGAAGGCCTGCGTTTCACCAAGATTGGCGGAGGCCGGCCGGTTCTCGACGCAAAGCCGGTCGGAGCCATCGGCGTTGGTCTTGCGCACGATCCGCCTTGAGCGGCCGGTGACCTCGGCCACTATATCCGTCCCGAAACGCTGAACAATCTGGTCGAGCGCGCCCTGCACGGCGGGCAGCGCCGCGAGATGCTCGATCAGACGATCCCGTCGTTCCATCGCCTCGCGCGACTGGACCGGATTGCCGTGCTCGTCGATTACCGGGCGCGAGTGAAGATCGCCATTCTCGTCGGAATAGACTTCAAAAAGCTGTGTCGGGAAAGAATGGGCGAGGTAGTCGAGAACATATTCGCGCGGGGTGATATCGCAGGAAAGATCGCCCCATTCCGAGGACGGGATTTCCGCAAGGCGGCGCTCCATCAAGGCTTCGCTGGTCGAGACGATCTGGATGACGGCGCTATGGCCGGCTTCCAAATCGCGCTCGATCGACGCGATGAGGCTTGGGACCTTCATCGCCGTGATCAGATGATTGAAGAAGCGCTGCTTGTTGGATTCGAAAGCCGAACGCGCCGCGGCCTTGGCGTTACGATTATAGGCCCTGCCGCCTTCACCGGTGATGTTCGCCGCCTCCAGCGCCGCGGTCAGATTATTGTGAATGATCTCGAATGCGCCGGCATAGGCGTCATAGATACGGATTTGCTCCACTGAGAGCGGATGCTCCAGCATCTCGACCTCGACCCCCGCATAAGAGAGGGCGCGCGACGCATAGAGACCGAGGCTTTTCAGATCGCGCGCCAGCACCTCCATGGCGGCGATGCCGCCCGCCTCCATCGCCACGACGAAATCGGCGCGCGTCGCGAAGGGCATGTCGGTCGAGCCCCAGAGGCCGAGACGCGTCGCATAAGCGAGATTGGCGACGGTCGTCGCCCCGGTCGCCGAGACATAGAGGACACGCGCGCCGGGCAGGGCGTTCTGTAATCTCAATCCGGCGCGGCCCTGCTGCGAGGCGGTCTTCTCGCCGCGCTCGCCCTTGTCGCCCGCCGCATTGGCGAGCGCATGCGCCTCGTCGAAGACGATGACGCCGTCGAAATCGGCGCCTAACCAGTCGATGATCTGTGACAGACGCGACGCCTTAACCGCGCCATCGCGGCCTTGCCGTTCATCCGAGCGCAGGGTTGCATAGGTCGTAAAGAGAATGCCCTCAGAGAGCTTGATCGGCGCGCCCTGCTTGAAGCGGGACTGCGGAACGATCTGCAGCTTCTCCTGGCCAAGCGCGGACCAATCGCGCTGCGCGTCCTCACACAGCTTGTCGGATTTCGAGATCCAGAGCGCCTTGCGACGGCCCTTCAGCCAATTGTCGAGGACGACGCCCGCGACCTGACGTCCTTTACCGGCGCCGGTGCCGTCGCCAAGATAATAGCCGCGGCGAAAGCGGACCGCCTTCTCGGCGTCATCCGGCGCGACGGAGACCGTGTCAAAACTTTCGGTGACGAGGAAGGCGCCGGCGAGAAGGTCGCTATGGGCTCCGCCGGCATAGATGACGCTCTCAAGCTGCGCGTCCGAAAGGCGCCCAGACTCGATCACGCTCTTTGGCAGATGCGGTCGATAGCTGGGCTTTGGCGGCGCGACCGACGCCATGGCGGCGGATTGAACGAGCGTCGTCGGATGCGGCTTCGCGCCGTCAATTGAGATCGACTGCACCGCATAGGGCTCATAGAGCCCGGCGCTGAGCGCGCCGCCCTCGGGCGCTTTCCAGTCGCGACACTCACAGGCGAGTTCGACGATCTCCGCGCGCGGGCTAGGGGAGGGAAGAGCGACGGCGTTGCGATGCGCTGACTCCGCAAAGGCGAGACGCGGCGCGGCGCGGCGCGGTTCAATGATCGGCGTGAAACGCTTCGCGGTCGAACGGACGCCTACCTGGATAGGCTTATCGCTATAGCCAACCGCGGCAGCAAGAGACGCGCGTGGCGGAATTTCGCGCTGCACCTGCGCGAGCAATTCCGAGAGATCGGCGACCGGACCGAAGCCCGCGACAAATTCTTTCGGGTTTTCCGAGGGCGTTTTGTCGAAGACCGAAAGCCGGCTTTCGACGCTCGTCCCATGCCGCGCGAAAAATCCGCGCGCGAGCGAGGCCGTGAACACCAGCCGGCCCTGTTCCTGCAAGCGTTCGAAGCTTCGACGCCAGCTGTTCACGGTCGGGGAGAAATTCTCACCCGTGATGGCGACGAGGCGTCCGCCATTTCGAAGGCGCGCGAGAGAAGCGCGGATATGCTCGAAAGTCGCCGCGGCGTGCCGTCCCTCGATCAAGGGCGACGCGGAGAAGGGCGGGTTCATCAAGACGACGCTGGGAACCAGATCGGCGTCGAGACGATCGTGGAGCTGCGCGCCGTCGATGCGGCTGAGCGGCGCTTCAGGAAATAGACGTTTCAGGAGATCGGCGCGCGTCTCTCCCCATTCATTGAGGATGAGTTTCGCGCCGGCGCGTTCGGCCTGGATGGCCAACATCCCCGTGCCGGCGGAAGGCTCAAGCACGACATCGCCCGGAACGATCCCCGCCGCGATGCTCGCGACATAGGCGAATTCCAGCGGCGTCGAGAATTGCTGCAGCGCTTGGGCTTCCTCCGAGCGGCGCGTTTCGCTCGGCAGCAGCGCGGCGATTTTCTTGAGCATGGCGAGAAGGCGCGCCGGATCATTGGCAGCCCGCGCGGCCATTGCCGGCCCATAGCGGCGCAGAAACAGAACCTGCGCCGCCTCGACCACCTCATAGGCGTCTTTCCAGCTCCAGGCGCCTTGCGCATCGCTCGCGCCGAACGCGCCTTCCATCGCCGCACGCAGGGCAGGGGCGTCGATGACGCGTCCCTTTGCAAGATGCGTGACGAGTGTCTGGGCCGCCATCATCAGCGCATGCGGCTTGTCTGTCGAAATGAAGGAAAGTTCGGATTGTTCGCGGGGCGTAGCAGCGAGGATCGGGCTCATCGATTGTCTCCGGGATTGTGACCGGCCCGGGACGCTCTCTCTTTGCTCCTCCCGGGCTCGCCCTCCCGGCCAAGCCCTTTTCCTCTTCTCTCCCCCCGCCGTCGCGCCGACGATCAGCGCCGTGACGCCGCCGCCGCCAATCCGTCAGAACGACGACGCCGATTTTTGTGATGACTTACTGCGCCGCGCAACGGCGTTCTCGCGACAGCGGGCGCGCCAGGCGATTGCGTAAGGCCGATCCGTCGGCGTCAACAGATCCAGAATGTCCTCGGGGCAGTCGCTCGCGCAGGGCCCCATAGCTTCGGTCATATCTTTGTAGCCGAAGATGAATCCTTCCGGATCACGCGGGTTGTAGTAGGTGAGGCAGACAAGCGCGAAGACCTCACGTGCGCCGTCGCTGCGCTGCTGCTCGAGGGCGGCGTAGTACGTGTCGCCAAGGAGCTTTGAGCACAGGATCTTCGATCGGCCTTCCGCATTCTCGAAGCTGAATTGCGCGTCGAGATAGTCACGCGGTCCTGCATGACCGCCGAGCGATTGCATATAGAGCCAGCCCATGGCGGCGCCTTTCAAAACAGAGGGAAGATGCGCGCGTTCAGGACGCGCGACGGTGTCGGGAGACAGAGATTCAGCGAGTGACGAATGCGCTTCTTGAGCGGGCGACGAAACGTCAGCGTCGACGCGGCAGATGCGGCGAAAGGCGGGACGGCGCGCGCCATCCCGCCGCTGAGCATCATTCCGCGGCTGTGGCGCGCGGCTCCTCTTCCTCGGCGTCGAGCAAAGCCGCGTCTTCGTCATCGCCCAGGAAATCCGGCAAGGCATCGCTTTCTTGCTTTTGGACGATTGCCGCGTCAGCATCATCCGTTGTCGAGCCGCGAAGCGGCTCGGGCAACCAGCCTGTTCCCTGGAGCAGACGCTGGGCCTCGACCGCCATGTCGGATTTTTTCAGATGGTCGATCATCTGCGCGGTCGCTTCGCCCTTGGCCTCGCGCACCGCCGCTAGAATCCGCGCCTTGGTCACCTTGCCGAAATAGCTCTCAACAGTCGGCGTCCAATGCGCGCTCATATCGAGCCCGACATGTTCGGCCAGTCGATCGGCATGATCCAGCGCCTTTGAGCGGCGTTCGTGCGGAAGCTGCAGCGCGTTGACGCTCTGGCCGACGCAGAAGGCGAAAAGTCCGGCCGTCGATTCGCGGTCCGCTTTCACCAGCCAGTCCCAAAGATCGTCCGATTTCTTTGGCAGTCGCAATTGCCAATGCCCCAGCGCTTCATCATTCGCCCGCGCAGTGGCGAGATCGGCGAGGCCGGAGGCATAGGGACCGAGGGGGACGGATTTGGCGTCGATCTCGATGCAGCCGTCGAAGCGGCCGGAAGAGTAAAAACTCATCAGCGCCAGCGCGTGGGTCGCCGCGAGAAACGCCGCCTCCGGCTCATTGGCGAGCGCGACGCGCAGCGCGAGCGTGCGATGGGCGGTAAGTTCGCTCATCAATCGGTCGGACAGTTTTGACGAGACTTCCGTCTCGTCATGGTCGGCCGCGTCTCCATCGGGACTGCCGACTGCGACGTCGCCAACGCGCTTTGCAGCGCCCCCCGATCCCGTGGATTCGCCGCCAGCGGGCGCACCTGCGGGCTCCTCATCCTCGGGGCGAACAAAGCCGCGCTCGACCTTGAGGGCGCCGTCATAGTCGATGCTGACGAATATTCCGGCGCGCGAGATTTCGGTCGGATCGTAGATGGCCGGTCGCTCGTCAACCGCCGCAATCTCCTTTTCGAGTTCCGCGAGCTTGCGGTCGACCTCCTCGGGAAGATCTTCTTCGCTCTCGTGTTCGTCCGACAAAGCGTCATATTCGGCGAGCGCGGCGTCGTAACGCGCCTGCTGCTCCTCCGAGATCGGCGCGTAGCTTGCCGGCAGCCGCCGCAGCCCATTCGAGTGGCCATAGGGAAAATCGATCGCGATCTCCGACCACTTCCAGCCTTCGGCGCGCAGCGCGTCGGCCGCTTCCGCGAGTTTTTCCCGCGCAAGGCGATCAAGCAGCGCCATATCCTGCAGCCAGCCGCCATGATCCTGCTGGAAGAGATCGCGAAGGATGACCCCGCCCGCCGCCTCATAGGCTTCAACGCCGACGAAGACCGCGCGCTTGTCGCCCGCCTTCACCGCGCCTTCGGTCAGCAGACGCCGGATCGTGTAGGGCTCCTTGATGTAAGAACGGTTGAGAGTCTTCCAAACTTCCTCCTGCCGCGCATGGTCGTCGGTGACGCAAAAGGCCATGAGTTGCTCGAGGCTCAATTCTTCGGCGACGTAAAGGTCGAGCAGCTTCTGGCTCGCCGCTGCGAGTTTCAGTCTCTGTCGCACCACCGGCGCGCCGACGAAAAACCGCGCGGCGATCTCTTCAATCGTGACGCCCTGATCCTGCAGACTCTTGAACGCCCGAAACTGATCGAGCGGATGCAGCGCCTCGCGCATTGTGTTCTCGGCGAGCGAATCCTCCTCCTCGATCCCGTCGGTTTTCACGATGCACGGAACGGGCGCGTTTTTCGCGAGGCGCTTCTGCTTGACGAGCAGTTTAAGCGCCACGAGACGTCGCCCGCCCGCGCTGACCGCGAATTGACCCGTTTCCGCGCCCTGGTCGTCCACGACAGGCCGCACGCTCAAGGACTGCAACAATCCCCGCCACGAAATATCCTCGGCCAGATCCTCGACGCTCACCCCCGCCTTGATCCGGCGCACATTCGCGTCCGACGCTACGAGCTTGTCGAGCGCGATATCCCGCGCCGCCGTCAAAACAATCTTTGACATGTCCCTGAACTCCGCGACGGATGGGCGAGAGCCTCTCTCTCACCCTCTGCTCCGTCGAAAAGCCCAAAGGGCTCTCTCGCTCTCGGGCTGCCACCTCACTGCCGCCGCACCCGGACACGTTCCGCACCTCGGCGCCCGCGCGCGCGTAAGCTTTGGCGACCGCGGCGAGCGGCGCATAGGACAGCGCGTGCCAGGGCGGCGGATCGGCTAGCTTGCCGACCGCGATCATCGGACCGAGAAGCGCGAGGTCCGCGACTTTGCCGAAATCGACCATGCGGCTATCGATCACGGGCAAGCCGGCCGCGACCGCCGCAGCTTTGACCGGCTCGCAGTCATAACCGCTCAACCAGCCGCTCTCGTAATGCAATGAAAACCCGCCTCTTCCGATGAAGAGATGCCCGCCGTCAATGGCGAGGGCCTTGGCGATCGTCTCGCCGTAGTTGTTGGTCATGCGCGAAACCTCCACGACGGGCGCGCGGGAGCCTCTCTCTCGCTTTCCATCCCGTCGTGAAACGTGCTCACCGCTCTCGCTCTTCGCAAAAACAGCAGCGAAAAGCCCGGTCCGCGACTGGGGGCGGCCGTCTCGCTCGCCTTGGTCGCTTGACGAGCCATAGCCTTGCTTTGGGCGCGCAGCGACGCGACGCCAAGCAGGCCAAGTCTAATAAACTGGCAAAAATTCCCGGATTGCCCTTGGCAGTCGCGCGAGAATCTATGACAGTGCGGGGGCGGTGTCGTGACTTTTCCGGGGCAAGATGATAGGCGGCGGGCCAAAGCGGTCACGTAAGGCGGATAATGCGGGGGGTACGGCTGAGGCGGATCGACGACGCCGGCTCATGGTCGTCACGATCGCTGATCGGCTTGAGTCGCCCTATCTCGCAAACCTTGCGAATCGACTGATCGCCGAACAGTCGAAGAGCGGCTTGTCGAAGCCGGAATTCGCCGAATTCGTCGGCATGTCCGGCTCGCAGTTTCGCTATGTGCGTCGGCGGCTCGGCAACCCGTCCATCACAATGTTGGCGGAAATCTCGAAAAAGCTTCGCGTCCCGCTCTACGAGTTGCTTGAAGCCAAGCCGGTTCGCGACCGCAAGAATCCCTCCGGGCCGAAAATGGTCGAGACGATCGGCACCGTCGTGAACGAGCGCTTCCGTAAAAGCGGCCTGACCAAACAGGAATTCGCGAAATTTCTGAACGTTTCCCTGCCGCAGCTCTACCTCATCACCGATGGCGTATCGAACCCATCGCTGCTCGTGCTGGTCGAACTCGCGGAACGATTGAACATCAGCTTGTGGGAATTGCTCGGCGTCGAGTCGCCACGCAAAGCGGCGAGCGGCGCCAAACGCGCGGCGACCCCAAAAACTTCGCGAGTTGCGCGGCTTCCATCTCAACGAGGAGCCTGAGGAAAGAACGCAGAAGGACAGTTTCCTCGTTTTTCGTTACCTGAGGAAGGTAACAAAATGACTATTTGCGGAAATTCCCCGTCGGGCCCCAAGGCCGCCACCATGGGCGACACGCGGTCAATTAGAGCTTCGCACTTGGCCTCAAACTGTCAGACGCAACTACAGCGCCGACGCCACTGATCCCAACCACGTCGCGGTGTAATTTTCGTCTTGGCCTCGAACAGCATTCCGAAGCTATGGTGTCATTCGCGACAGTGGCGAACAATCGGAGGATCTTGACGCTAAGACCGGCTCTAGTCGGAACTATCAGTCCGCAGGATGTCCGCCCTGACCTCAAATCGTTTACGTTCGCCTTGTGTTGGAATGAAGCTCGCCCGAATTGCATCCGGAATCGGAATGAACAATCGATCCTTTAGAACGATCGTGGCAGTCGGAAATGACCCGCCTCCTGCGGGAGCTTCCACGGGCTCTCGGGTTTGAAGATCATAATACAGACCGAACTGCCCCGAATGGTGCAGAAAAATAAACAAGGTCTTCTGTCCGCCCCAGACGACCGACGTGCGATGAGGCTGCAAGAAAAACTCTCCCATTTCCTCTCGCGCCTTGTCCGTGATGGCCAAGAAGCAGCGATATCCGCGTAAGGCCGGTTCATTGTCATCGATAACGAGCAGCTTGGCCGACGTTGCGACCTCCTGCCTGGTGATAGCAGGCGCAGGTTCTAGATCGAGGGCTACTTCGGTCGCGGCATTCTGCAGAAATTGTTCATTCTGGATCACATCTGGGACAACGTCACGCGCACTCGCAGCGTGATCGACCACTTGGATGCTGGACCGCACTGCTGTTCGCGACCGCTCCACAGCCTGGTCGAGCGAAATCTTCCCTTCGTTGTAGTCATCCCAGATGGTCGGAAGACTGCCAAGATCGTCATCGGCGTACTCAAACATTTCGCGGGGGCGCCGGATCGCCTTCAGAAACGCCTCCGCACCTTGGCGCGTGCTGCTGGGAACATAGTCGGCCACGCGGGGGAAGATGACGTTACGCACAAAATCCTTGGCCATGCTTTGGAACGCAGTGAACTCGGTATCGTAAAGACCAAGAAGCAGCTTCACCGTTTGACCATCTGGATTCAGCGTGACCCTGACCCGCTCATGCCGCTTCTCTACCAAGACGGGAAGACCATGGCTGATTGTCCCGAAGTCGACATCGCATGTAAGAAAATAGTCGGACTCCAATATGGTCTGAATACGAAACGCCAATCCGCTCTCGGCCATGGTCAACTCACTGAGCCGACGGCGTTCCTTGACGACCGGATGATCCGAAATCAGCGTCACCTTCGCGTGCGAGCGAAGGTAATTCTGCTCACAGCGTCGCCGAGGGTTATTGCGTGCAAGAACGAGCAGCGGAGAATCCTCACTGGCGTGCATATTGATCATCCCTTGGTCGGCCCCTTCGTAGAGCATCATGGGGGCTTTTTTTGAGCGCTCACTCACTTCTAGGAGTCCGATCCTGTCGCCAGGAACAACTGTCATCCGGAGATGGCCACAGAGATCGTAGCGGTTGTGCGCTATTATCCAGTTCATAAACGGGGTGCTGACGTCCGCCTCGTCCCTTTCGGACAGATACCGCGACACAAAGGCATCTATTTCTGTCATCATCGATTGCAGGAACTGCATTCCGTCGACAGTTATTGCTTCGCGCCCTGCCGTGGGTTCGAGCAAGAGAAGATCAACGACACCGCCAAACTGATAGGCCGAGCTAACTGAAGCTGTTGCCAGGCCGAAGCCACTTCGAAACGTACGCAACGTCGACTGACCAGTGCGCAAGACAATACGTCCGGGGATTTGTTTCTGGGCCCAAATAATCTCGGTCAGTTTGATCCAGATGTCCGCGTTATTGGAGAGAACAAGCTCCAAATCGGCGGTCAGCCTGTCCCCGAGCTTTTCAGATTTGCGGTTCAGGCGCCAAGCCTCAGGAACGACAGGCACTGCCTCATCGACAGACCTCTGGCTTACCAGCTCACCGTTGACATAAACAGGAACCGCCACCAGCGAGACAAACTCCGCAATGTAGTTCCGCGCCTGCTGAACGTTTATGTGGGAGCCCGTTGCAATGTGAGCGATGATTGTTGTCCCAGGCTGGCCGTTCGTTGCGACAACCTCGCGTTCGATGCAGTCTTCTTTCAGCGACAACTTGGCCTTCTCAGCCCGGCAGATCGTCCGCTCACCCGTGATGGCGCTTTCAGTCTCAACGGTGAGTGCATCTGCGATGCCGAAATTGGCCATTGCGCCGATGCCAAACGTACCGACAACGCCTGCCGCCCGCGCTGCTTCGTTGTTCTTGCTGCTGCTTCCTGCCGTCCAGTAGTGCTGCTTGAGGTCACCCGGCGTCATGCCAATTCCGTTGTCGAAAATTGTCACCCGATCCGGCGCCAACTGGATATCAATGCGTGGCGTGAACTCAGCGTCGGAAGCGATCCTTTGGCGAACTGCGTCAAAGGCGTTTTGCGTGTTCTCGCGCAGTAGGGCTAGGGGTGACTGGTAAATCTGCTTGGCCAACAGCTGGATAACGCGCTGCGCCTCGATCTGAAATGGGATTAGTTCAGTGGTCATCAGCGCCTCATAGCTTGTTTTACGGCTATCTTGTCTCGAAGTGCTTGGCGTGTGGCCGGGTCCAGGTCGGTTGCTTCATCAAGCGTCGACACGGCTCCTTCGAATTGGTCACGATTAACTAAGGCGGTGATGAGGAGGACCGTTTCCTCGACGTTCTCGGGCGATCCGATCGCGTCGCTCAGGCTCTTCCAATCTTCGGCTCGCCGAAACGCATCAATGGCAAGCTTACGCTGATAAGAACCAGGAGTGAGTTTGACATCGCGCAATGATTCAATGGCATCCCGCAAGCGGCCGGCCCGCAGAGCTTCTTCTGCCCGAATGACGCAAGCTCGATCATTTGTTTCGGCGGCGTCGATGGGGCGGCCCGCAACGTCTGTCGCCGCCTGCCAAGTCAGTTCCGAAAACCCTTGCAAAAACGCACCGTTTCGTTTGCCGCTAAACTGCTCGCCATCGGTCATTTCGCGAACATGGACCCTTGCACTACGCAACGTATCGTCGATCACGATCAGGTTGTACTGGCGGTTCACACCACGCGGCAGTTCCCGCGCCCCGGCGCATAGCGAACCAGCCGACGCTACACCCATAGACTGGGTCTCATTAAGATAAATGTACTGGGTAGTCGCCTCCGCAACATGCTGGTGGCCGTGGATGCCCAGCTGAAATCCCAAGCCGACCATCTCCCGAACTTGGCCCGCCTCCATATAGTCTTCTCTTTGGGGAGGGCCTTGGAAGCTGTGGTGCCAGACGGCAATCCGAAGACCGTAGCGATGCGGGCGGTCACGCAGGTGAAGATTGCATCGGGCGATGGCACCACGTGGTATCGCGCCAGAATAACTGAAGCAATCGTTGCGATGAATCGAATCGAACGCGGCGACGATGATGCTGCGATCAAGCAATTCAAAGAGTTGGTAGCCGCGGTTTCGATCGATGCCAGCGGCAAGGGATACGCCCTCGTAAAAGTTCTCGACCAAGTCCCAGTAGAATCCCATTCGCATGGCATATGCGTTGTGATCATGGACACGGTACAAAGCCCGCTCACGCCACGACCATCGATAGTTGCTGTCCGGTTCGACCAGGGCCCGGCGGACATCCGTCGGCCACTGATCCTCTGGGACGCGTTCCATTGCGGCAAAAGAGGTGTTCCAACAGACATCATGGTTACCCGGAACGATGATAAGCTTGCTCCGATCGCCCTCCAGAAACCGAATTGCCAATTGCTCGAGAAATGCGGCGACGACCCGATACTGGTCGCGCATCGAGTCCTGCCATCCATTCGCGCCAATTGGGACGCCTTGGACTAGGTCGCCGCTGACCACGATTGCACCGGGCCGCGGGACCGGCGGCATTTCCCCGAGGTAGCGATCGCCGTCGCCAAGTAGCGCGGCAATCAAGGAATCATTATCGACAGGTTCTTCACGCGATCGATGCAAATCAGAAATATGTAGAATCGTGAACAATCGCACCCCCGTGCGGTTCGAAACTCCGGAACATCTGATTGTCACGCATTTTGGTCAATCCGTCACTTGGTAGCGCCGCCGAAGGAACCGGCGGCGACATTCTCCACAGCAATTCGCGCGTACATTGTGATTCGATCGGAATCGTCTGCATTGGCTCCCCTCAGTCCGTCGTCAGCCTCGATGTACGAGGTTTTTCGGGTCGAACCCGGAAAGACACGGCCCCTCAGCAATGTCCGGACTTGGCGCCAAGCAGCGGTTCATTCCTCGATGATGCGTTTCAAGGCTTCGCCGTGATCCCCAGAGACGGTCTTGTAAAGCTTGTCAAAGTCCTGCCCCTCGGCGGCGCAAAAGCGGATGCGAACCCCAATTTCAGGATGCGCGGCGCGAAATTCACGTGCGGCCTTTAGGCCAGGTCCATCGTTGTCGGCATAGATCGTGAGCCTCGTCACGTCGCTGGGCCAATTGACGACGCCGAAACGATCGGCGCCAAGCGTCGCCCATACAGGCTCGCTGAATAGCAATTGCGCGGCCCATGCCTTCTCGAAACCTTCGGCGATCCCAAGGGAGGGAGTGACCGGTGCGAGGCGGAGCATAGACGCGCCAAGCGGGCCGATCGTGCGCCGCGGAAATTCAACGTCGGCTTTGCGCCGGCCGCGCGGATGCAGCAAGGTGAGTTGAACGCCAACGATTTCGCGCGACGGCGCCTGGGCGGCGGCGACAAGACAGGGCAGGGCGCTTCGCGGCCGCTCTTTGTCGTAACGATAGGAGGGCAGGAAGCGGATTGACGCCGGCGGCGTGGTCGGTAGACCGCGCTCCGCTAAGAAGCCCTCGGCAATCGTCCCCTTAACGGGCACCGCCGATTGCCAGATTCGGCGCGCATAGACGCTCGTGGTTTTCGGCGCCGGCTTGTCGTTGAGCGGCGGTCGATCTGTGATTTCGGCGCGCGCGTTCGGGTCAACGGCGTTGATGGAGGCGATAACATCGCGCGGATCACAGCCGGCGAAGCAATGCAGGATCACGCCCTTGTCGCCGTCGTTGACGCTGAGCGAGGGCCGTCGATCGCCGCGTTGCTTTCCATGAGTCTTGACCGGACAATGGCAGAGATAGCCACGTCCCTCGCGTCGCCCGCCCAGGAGCTGAGCGACGGCATGGGCGCTTGCCAGCATCGCTATCGCGGTCGAGCGCCGCGCGCCGCTTCGATGAGGATCTTCGACGGGTGGGGAAGGTCGGCCGCAGCCCAAAGGCCGCGCTTTGCTTTCGACGCCTCACTCTCGGCGACGCCGTATTCAAATTTCGTCGGCTTGCCGGCGGCGTCAGTCGCCGCGAACGCGAAGCCCTGCGTAATAAGCACGGTTCCGAGGTCGAGTGTGTTGCTCCCGATATGAACGGCGCAAACCGAGAAGATGACTGGTGGCGCGCCAGCCTGCGCAATAGCAGTGCATCGAGGCGTCGCGTCGCGAACGACCGCAGCGAGATAGGCGAGCGATACCTCCCCGCAATCGGTGCGGACCTTGGCTGAGTTCGTGAAAAACGTCCCCCGAATGCAGCTTTGAACGCCATAGAGGCGGAAAGCCTGTCCGTTCGTGGACCAGCTGTCTCCCGTCTGAAAGGTGACGCCGGACTGCGGAAAGTCAAACACGGGGAGCGCAGGCGGAGTCTGCGTCTGTGCACTGCCGACCGCGGGGAGCGCCGTCGATGCGATGACGAGGGCGAGTCGTACTACGGTGCGCATGACTTTAATCAAGCCAGATTTGGGGGAAGTTGCACGGGCGCATTGCCCGGCGTCGGCGGAATGACGCCGTTCGGCGTCGTGCCGTTGCCGGGGCACTCAGTGCCACCATTGTTTCCGCCATTACCCGGTTTGCAGGTGGCGGCTGCTTGGTTGATCTTGCTCTGGATCGCGCCACCCCAGGAGCATATCGACTGGTTATTTCCGTCGAGGTTGGCGGACCCGTTCGCGAGAGTCGCATTTGTTGCCCGCACGCCGCCATTGCCTGCGGTTGGGCAAGCCCCGCCGTGTGACTGCATGAATGCGATGTCGCTTTTGCAGATCAGCTGACCGAACTGGAAGCAGGCCATCAACATACCTGATGTGACGGGCGTTCCGTCGATATTGCGATTGTTGGCGAGCGTCGTGTAGCCGCCGCGTGTATTGGAATTGCCGACCTGCTGCGCCCAGGTGCACACCTGCTGTTGCATCGGGAGGCGCAGATATTCATCGGACGTCATGCCTTGCGGAAGATTCCCGCGTGTAAGCTGAAGGACGCCAAAGTTGTTGCCATTCGACTCGCAGGTATTGCCCCCAGACTCGGCCATCGCCGCTCCGCCAAAATTGCATGCGTTGCTTTTCAGTGTGTCACTGGCGCTGTCGCAGTTTTGGATTGCAGTGGCGACGTCGGACGCGGAATAATGCTGATTGGTGCAGCCCGCCGCGAAAAACGCCTCGACCGGCGAGCCGCCCGCCGTGGTAAGCAACGCTGCGATTGTGAATGAGTGGCGTCGCATTTCGGGCCTCTTGCGGGAAACGGCTATCGGAGATTGACGCGAACGGAAAGCGCGGTCTTCTGACCGGCGGAAACGTCGGTGAAAGAAATTGCGCGCGACACGGGGTCGAACGACGCGATGGTCATGTATTGCGAATTTGCATTGGATGACGCGTCGTAGCCGGCATTGCCGCGTACCGACGAAATCGGCAGCGTCGTATCGGCGACAACCTGCACCTTTCCACCGACAACTTCGGCGATGCGGACCGGGCAAATCAAGGCGTTCTCAGCCGCGGAGCTCGATTCGCAGCCGTCATTGATCGCAGATACGACATAGGAGCGACCGTTTCCCGAGAAAGTCGCCGTCCAGACTTGCGCGATCGATTTTAGGTGAGCGCTCGGAGCCGCCCGCTGCAGGGCGTTGCGGCTCGCTTGAAGCTGCGGCAGCTTGTCGGCCCAAATGACGCTTTGCAAGTCGCCGGCGCCGACAAGCGAAAATTCCTGAGCGATAAGGCGATGTGATTCAGCTTGTGCGGCGCCGGCGGTGAACGGAATGAGAAGCGCGATGACGGTTGCAGCGCTCATGACGACCTCCTTCACATTGCCAGTCAATGCCATGGATACGGCGGGACCGCGCGGCGGCGTCAAAGGCGCAAAGCGCCGACAGAAAATCCGAGGGTCCGCTTGTGGAGACGGATTTTGTGATTGACGCTCATAGCCGCCCGCTCGCGCTATCATCCGCATGGTCGGCCTTGATCGCGAGGGAAGGGTGATGTGCTGCATGGCGTGGCTCCTTTTCATCAGCCGCTGACGGCGCGCTACCGCACCGCATTCTCCGGGTGAAGTGGCACGGATTGAGCGCAGCGGTCGATCTCTTGATGCGACACAGTGTAGCGCAGGCGGATCGTGCGCGTCGGAACATCGTAAGCGGCATAAGTGACGGTCGCGGTCGAGTCCTCAGCCGGCGCGCCAGGCGTCTTCTCGACAAAGCATGCGGCGCCGTCGATGGCGCTGTAGCTGTTGTTTTCAAACGTCGCGAGACGCGACGGGCAAACCTTGATTCGGATACCTTGTGTTGGCGACGGATACTCGTCGGTGCACAGGTAGGGCGTGCTGAGCACGCTGAAGGCGACGAGTTTCGTCTGGAAATTGATCGAGAAGTGCCACTCGCTGGCGCCGCGATTGCCAACAGCGATGCTCATATTGAGCCCACCAGGATCGATGGGCGCCGACTTCCTGTTGCTCTCATCGAGCCTGTCCTGCCAAAGCGACGCGAATGATTCGGCTTCGCCGCGCGGGAACGTAAGGTCCGAATAGGCGACGGGGCGCCAAGTTCCCGGGTCCGCCGTGTAGGTCTGCGCGATTGCAACGGCGGAGTAACAGCCAACAAGAAGGATCGCGGCGCTCTTGGCGCGCAAAAGCTCCCAACAATTCATTGCGGGCGCTTCGGCAGGATAAGGCGCAGAACGGAAATCGCCCCTTTTGCAAAGCGATACAGAACGTAGCTCAGCAAGAAAATCGGGAGAGCTTCAAGCAACGCGGCGCCATTCTTTCGCACGCGCGTTTCCGTCCCGGGAAAAAATACAGCGTTCAACAGAAATTCGATCGGAAAGAGGAACCAGCCAAAAACCTGCAAGGGCTGCTCGTCCAGCCACTGCACCACCGCCATCGCGCCGACGGTCATCACAATGATAGCACCTTCAATGAGGCCTAACGACCGAACGGCAGGCTCGTAATAATGGTTGTTTGGTTCGCTATTCGACATGAAACGCCCCGCCTGACTGGTTGTCGCGCGCGGTCACGAAAGCGCCCGCCGCAATGACGCGCCTCGAAAGCCTAATAGCGCACTTTTTTGGAGATTGCCATTTTATTAGATGCGCGTTACAGGAGGGGCGACTCCACGGGAGTTTCGCCATGCGGAAACTTTTGCTGCCTGCCCTGTGTTGCGTGTTCCCAGCGCTAAACGCCCACGCACAAGAGCACGGCGCGCGCATAAGCGCGCCGACCGCGGTGATCGCGAGGGCTGAAGGTGTTCATCAGGATGCGCCGACCAAAGTTGTGCCAGAGAGGTTCGGGCGGCTCGTCGCCGTTGACGCGGCGGCACAATCGGACATCCCCGTCGCTCAGCCTCCCGCCAAGATGCGTCAGCCGTCGATCGACGCGGCGCTGACCGGCGAGGGTGCTCTCCCTGAGCGCTGTGAAAGTGCGATGGACGACGCGAGCCTGCGCGATCTCGTCGCGCGCGAGGCGACAAGCGTCGGCGTCGATGGAAAACTAGCCCTCACGATTCTTTCGCTCGAATCCAATGACGGAGCGGACTTAAATTCACGCAAGGGCGCGCGCGGCCCCCTGCAGCTGATGCCGGACACAGCGGCCCAATATGGCGTTCACGACATATGCAATCCGGCCGAGAATGTGCATGGAGCGATGCTCTTCCTGAGAGACCTCAGCGCACAATTTGGCGGGAATTTGATGCTCATCGCCGCAGCTTATAACGCCGGGCCCGAGCGGGTCTACCAATCGCGCGGCGTGCCCGCGATTGCGGAGACGGTGCGCTACGTCGCGAACGCAACCAACAAGTATTACGGCCTTGAAGGGGCTTCGACGCGGCAACCCGGGGGCGTGGCCAAGCAATCGAGATTTCACGCGCCGTCCGTTCAAGAGACTACGGAGAAGCCAAAGGCTGATTCCAAAGGACCGCAATGGATCGGCGGTTCGGTGCTTTACGTCAGCAGCGACGATCAGGGAGAACAGAAATGAACTTTTGGAGGAGGCGCGATTGTCTGTTGCCGAGTTTGATTATCTGCATTTTGATTTTTGCGGCAAGCGACCCGGCGCTAGCCTCCTCCGCAACCTTTCAGCCGCTCAATACCGCGCTGTCGAGCGTTCTCGATTTTATGACGGGGACCTTCGCTACCACAGCCGCAACGGTTGCCGTCGCGGCGGTCGGGTATCTCGCGCTCACATCGCGCATTCCGTGGGGATGGGCGTTCTCCGTCGTCATCGGCGTCGCGCTGATCTTCGGGGCAGCGCAGGTAGTCACGTCACTCACCGGCGGGATGGGGGGACGCTGATGGCCTTTAGAAGGCCCAAACTAGACCCTCTCGTTGGCGGCCTGACGCGCCCGCCTATGATGCTTGGCGTTCCTTATGTGCTGTTTGTTCTCGAATGCTGCGTTGTCGTGCTGATCTTCATCAACACCAAGAATCTGCTGATGTTCCTGCTTTTTCCGCCGATCCACGCCGTGGCCTATGTGCTCACGGTCCGGGACAATCGCTTTGTCGATGTGATCCTGACGCGCTTCGGCAAGTGTCCAATTACCCGCAATCACCGATTTTGGGGTGGCGACTCCTACCAGCCGTAAGGTGGCGATTTGGCGAAACTCGCAAAGCACATTCTGCGGTCTTTGACGTTCGGCGCGATCGAGGCGAAAGAGGCCGCGATTGCGAAGCATATCCCCTATCTACGCCACGTCGAGGAACAGATCGTCAAAACCAAAGACGGTCATTTCCTCATGGTCGTGAAGATCGGCGGCTTCTGCTTCCAGACGGCCGATCAAGCCGACATCGACATGCGGCTCACGGCGCGCAACACGCTCCTGCGCGCGATGAACGACAGCCGCTTCGCCGTCTATTGTCACACGATACGCCGGGAGGTCGTGCCCGAAATTGGCGGCGCTTTCGATAACTGGTTCTGCCAGGAGCTGGATCGCCGCTACATGGCGGGACAGGCGAAAAAGCGCATGTTTGTCAATGATCTCTATGTGACGATCATTCGGCGCGGCTTCGTCGGCAAGGTCGGCATGGCGGAGAGGGCCGCGACTCTGTTTCGCAAGGGCCTCGGCGTCGAAGAAAAGGAAATCGAGCGCGAGGCGATCCGCGAGCTGAAGGACACGACGGCGAACTATTACAGGGAGATGGCGAGCTATGCGCCGCGAATACTCGGCTGTGTGATGCGAAACGGCGTCGTCTGCTCCGAAATCGCCGAGTTCCTGGCGATGTTGATCAACGGCGGCGCGCCGCTGAGCCTCGCGCTGCCGCGCATGCCTCTCGACGCCTATCTGCCGACAAAGCGCGTCACCTTCGGCAAAAAGGCGCTGGAGCTGCGCGGCGCCGCGTCGGCCGATACGCGTTTCGGGGCCCTGCTCTCGGTACGTGAATATCCCGCCTATACGGGGGCCGGGATGCTCGACGGGCTGCTCCGCATTCCCCATGAGCTGATCGTGTCGCAGTCCTTCGCGCTCGAAGACCGGGCGCCGGTGATAACGCATATTGCGAAGGTCGAGCGCCAGATCAAAGCCTCCGACGAGGCCGGAACGGAAGTCGAGGCGGCGATCACCATCGCCCGCAATGAACTGGTCACCGGCGCGACGGTGCTCGGCTACCATCATCTGACGGTCTGCGCGCTCGGCCGCACGATCCGCGAGATGGAATCCTGCGTGCAGGCCGCGACGCAGGAGCTGCAGAATTTCGGGACGATCATCGTTCGCGAAGACATGAACGCTGAGCCTTGCTTCTGGGCGCAGTTACCGGGCAATTTCAGTTATATCGCGCGCCGCTCGCTGATTTCTTCGCGTAATTTCGTCGGCTTTGCGTCGCTTCACAATTTCGCGGTCGGTCAGAAGGACCGGAATCGTTGGGGACCGGCAATCTCGGTCCTGGAGACGACGAGCCAGACGCCCTATTGGTTCAACTTCCATCGACGGCAGGTTGGCAATTTTACCGTCGTCGGCCCGACCGGCTCCGGCAAGACCGTCGGGCTCGGCTTTCTGCTCGCGCAAGCGATGCGTGTCACGCCGCGCCCGCGCGTCGCCTTCTTCGACAAGGATCGCGGCGCCGATCCGCTGATCCGGGCGATGGGCGGCTCCTATGAGGTGCTGGCGCCGGGCGTGCCAACCGGCTTCAACCCGCTGCAACTGGCGGGGTCTGCCGAAGACCGCGCCTTTCTCCACGACTTGCTGAGCTTCATGGTCCGGCCACGCGATGGCTCGGACCTGTCGGCGCAGCAAATCAGGATTATCGAATGCGCGGTCGACCAGATTTTCTCGATTCCCGCGCGCGAGCGCCGGTTTTCCGACGTTGCGCAATTGCTGCGCGGCGCCGAACGAATGGGGCAGGACGATCTCGCGTCGCGCTTCGACGTCTGGACCAAGGCGCGCGGCTGGCTGTTCAATAATGACGTCGATCGCTGGTCAGCCACAAACGGCGTCTTCGGCTTCGACATGACGAAAGTGCTCGAAGACGACGATATTCGCACCGCAGCGCTCGGCTACATTTTCCACCGCATTGAAGCGATGATGGATGGCGCACCCATGATGCTGTTCATCGATGAGGGATGGAAAATCCTGACCGACGACAAATTTGCGTCTTTCCTCAACGACAAGCTGAAAACCATCCGTAAGCTCAACGGCATTGTTGGATTCGGAACACAGTCGGCGAAAGACATTATCCAGTCGCCCATGGGGCATACGCTGCTCGAACAGACGCCAACGAATATCTTTTTCCCGAATGCGAAGGCGGATCACGCGAGCTATGTCGAAGGCTTCAAGCTGTCGGAACGCGAGTTCGAATGGGTTCTCAACACCCACCCCGACTCCCGTCAGTTTTTGATCAAGCATGACCAGGACTCGGTCATCGCGCGTCTCGATCTGTCGGATATGCCCGATTTTGTGAAAGTACTCTCGGGCAATGTCGAGACGGTCGCCGAATGCGAGGAATTGCGCGCGCGGGTCGGGGATGATCCGCGCATCTGGGTGCCCATCTTCTGCGATTGGACCGAAGCCCGAAAGGAGGTGGCCGATGCGGCTTAGCCTTGGCGTCGCCGTGGCCGGCTTCTTGTGGGCCGCCGCGGCGGGCGCGGCCGTGCCTGTGATCGATCCGCCACGCGAGGGGACGGAAAAGAGCATCGCGGATTGCATGAAGAAGGCGCGGGTCTATAAGGACCAGACGCTCGAGCCGTCGCAAGCGATCACCAAGAGCCATAAGACGCCGGGTTCGGCGGCCGGCTCCGTGCCCCCTGCGGGCGACGCTGACGTGTCGGGTTCCCGGTCCGACGCGTCCGGTGGTTCGCTCTCCAATATGGATCTGAGCAATCTAACGCCGGCGCAGCCGACAAGTGGGCCCGCCGCCTATACACCGCAGTCCCTCAATTTGAAGGCGTCGGCGCAAACGGTTTCATCGCTGCAACAAATGGCGCCAGCGCTGGCCTCGAACACGTCGGATCAACGCTACGCGTCGCTGGCGATCGGCGCGCTGCCGCTCGCGCAGGGCGCATGGGACCAAAACAGTCAAGCGAGATCGAATATTGGCGCGCTTTGGAACCAGCTGATTATGGCCGGGCTTCTGACCACGCAACTCGTGAATCAGCGCAACGTCAATGTCACAGGCGGCAGCAGTTACGCCGCCAATATTTTTAGCTTCGACCCCGCACGGGCGACATTCGTCGACCC
>NZ_JABVWW010000023.1 GCF_013350005.1 Methylocystis silviterrae | reverse complement strand
CATTGGCGCTTCCTTTCGGAAGCTGTGAATCACGACATCGCGCCCAAGCCAACAACTTTATAGGTCCGAGCCCTAAAGGCTTAATGAAGGAGGGTTGCGATCATGAAAGTTGGCAAAATCTTCATTCTAGCGGCAATGGTCGCTAGCGGCTCCGCTCAGGCGGCCTCACTCGTGGACGCTAAGGGACAGGTTTGGGTTGGTCGCGAAAAGGGATTCGATCTGGTCCAGGGGGCCGCTGAGCTCTCCCCGGGAGACAAGGTGAAAGTTGGCAGCAAGAGTGTTGCGCGCGTCGTCTATCCTGATGGATGCAGCGTCACTGTTAAAGCGAACTCCCTGGCCACGGTCGCTAAACATTCTCCGTGTTCGTTCAGCGCCCAAGTCGGCGGAGCCGATGGCGATTTGGGCGGAAATTTGATGCTTGGCGTTGGAGGCACGGCGCTGGTAGGCGGCGCCCTTGCCGGCGCGGGGGTTCTTTCTAGCGGCGGCGGCGATAACAACAACGCAGCGGCGTTAGCCCTGTTTCTTGCAGCAAGTCCCTAAGGAAGAGATTTCGGCCTCGCCTGGGTAGGTCGAATTGTTCCTTTCGCTCTCTATCACCGAACTCTTGTTCTGCCTCCTCTTGGGAGGTGGGACAAGAGACGGTTTTCTTTCTGACGCCATTCTTCAGCTGCTTTCAATCCCAGTTTTCTTGGCCGCGCTTTGGCGAGTGTTGGATGCGCCACTAAGCCGCGAAAAATCTTTAGCGCTTGGGTTTTGCGCCGCGATCGTCGCCGTTCCCCTAGTTCAGCTTATCCCATTGCCGCCTTGGATCTGGACGCATCTGAGGCATCGGGAAATCGTCGTCGAATCATTTGAGCTTCTCGGACGCTCGCCATCATGGGCTCCCATAAGCATGACGCCCGAAGCGACCTTGCTCGCCGCCCTCTCGCTATTGCCGCCTGTGGCGATATTTCTTGCCACTCTCACGCTCGACCGGCGGGAACGCAGAGTGATGAGCCTCGCGCTCGTTGCTTTTGGCGTCGTCAGCGTTTTCTTGGGACTGCTCCAACTGGCGCAAGGACCGACGAGCCCATTGAGATTTTTCGAAAATACCAATCGGGACGACGCCGTGGGATTTTTCGCGAACCGCAATCACTTCGCGGCGCTGCTTTATTGCGCGATTGCACTGAGCGCAACGATGCTTGTGTCTCAACTGACGGGGCTGTCGTTCAAGCAAAGGAAAGGCGTCGAGACGACATACGCCTTAGGCGCCCTTGCCGTGGGCGTCGCGCTCGCCGCGCTCATCGTCGGCGAAACCATGGCGCGCTCGCGCGGTGGCATCCTTTTGATGATCGTCGCCTTGCTCGCGAGCATCGTCGCCGGCGTCGAGAGTCATCGCGCCCGCGCTAATGTGAACGTTTTTCGTGGATTGGCGGCCATCTTCGCGCTTGCGATCTTGCTTCTTGGCCAATCAGCCTTATTTCGCCTGCTCGATCGATTTGACGTTGACGCCCTGGCCGACGCCCGCCTGATTTTTGCTCACAACACCGTCGTAGCCGCGACGAACGTTATGCCGACAGGGTCAGGCATAGGAAGCTTTCCGTCCGTCTATGCGACTGTCGAAAAGCCGGCGGATCTCCTAGCCGGACGATACGTCAATCACGCGCACAATGACTTGCTCGAAATGTGGCTTGAAACAGGAGTGGTGGGTCCAACTTTGCTCATCCTCTTTCTTTTTTGGCTGACACGTAAAGGAATCGCCGTCTTTGCGAAGCCTAACTCCGATCTGCTGCCTGTCGACCGAGCGTTGGTCCGCGCATCGATTCTCATTATCCTTCTCCTTCTCGCTCACTCGCTCCTTGATTATCCGCTTCGCACGAGCGCCATGACGGCGCTATTTGCCTTCGCTTGCGGCCTGTTGATCGACCCGCCAGTCACGCGTTCGCGGAGGGCGCGCGTTCATCGGCAGCCATCGATGAGCGTCGTCTAAGAACGACGGAGTTGCTATTTTTTTCGCGCGCAAATCTGATTTCAGGTCGCTTGGAGGTCCACTGGCGGGGACGAAGGCTGGCAAAGAAATCGACCCGCCAATCAGACACAAAAAGGCGCAATCAAAAAAAAGCCTTTAACCGGAGATTAAACTATCGTTGCCCGGGCCACTCGCCTGGGAGCGAGGCGGGCTAAACGCAGAAAAATTTTGCTGACTTGCCGTTTCAGTCATGGCAGTAAATCAAAAAATATTGCGATTTGGCGGACATGTACGACGATGCTGATGATCCGTTCTCCCTCGGCCAAATTGGAGCGAGCGAATGCCTTTTGAAAGCTGCAAGAAGTGGTATGTGGCTCGCTCATTGCCGCGACAGGAGTCGAGAGCGGAATTTCAGCTCCTTCAGCAAGGCTTTTCAGTCTTTCTGCCCCGAGTCATGAAGACGATTCGCCACGCGCGAAAACTGCGCACCGCGCCTACTCCGGTCTTCCCCTCCTACATGTTCGTCGCGCTCGACATTGGGCGAGACCGTTGGCGAAGCATCAATGGCACCATCGGCGTCGCCAGCTTGATCATGCAAGGAGAAGCGCCTGTGCCAGTTCCGGTGGGCGTCGTTGAAAGTCTGCTCGACCTCGTGGATGAAGATGGGCTGATCCGTTTCGACCGCGATCTGTGCGAAGGTCAATCGGTGCGCGTCTTGGCGGGTCCTTTCACCCATGCCGTAGGCGTGTTGGAACGATTGGATGCCAATGGACGTGTGCGTGTGCTATTGGACATCATGAACGGTAAAGTATCGGCCTATTTGGACCGCTCCGCCCTGGAAGCGGCTTAAGCGAGCAGGCGAGCAAGCGGGCTCGAATGTTCGCGGGCGGCGGCGCTATGGAGCGATTTGGTCCGCCTTCGCCGTAAGCTCGTCAAGGATAAGCGTCGCGCGATAGGCGGGGCGTCATCGGCACGATAGCGGATGGAGGCGCGCCTTCACCCGAATGGCGGTAGCGTGGCGAGCAAGGATTTCTTTTTTGAGTTCGCATAGGTTCATTGGCGCTCGAACATCGAGCTTCGGCGTCGCCCTGCAGGGGCATAACCTTTAGGTTCGGATGCGGTCGATCGTTCCCACCCTCCAATTCATCGCGCGCCACCCGCTGAGCTCCCGAGGACTACTCGGCGCCTATTGGCGGTACGTGCGTTGGCAGCTTGAGAGTCGATTGCGCGATGAGGTCGTCTTCGATTGGATCGCAGGATCGAAGCTCGTCGCACGAAACGGCATGGCCGGCGCAACGGGCAACATCTATTGTGGGCTTCATGAGTTCACGGACATGGCTTTCCTCTTGCACCTTCTGCGGCCAGGGGATCTGTTCGTCGACGTGGGGGCCAACATCGGCAGCTATACGATTCTTGCTTCGGCGGTGTGCGGCGCTCGCTCGATTGCGATCGAGCCCGACCCCGGCACGGTTCAATCGCTCAAGAGAAACATTGACGCCAATCGCATAGGCGACCGCGTGACCATCATCGAGGCGGCCGTTGGCGCTGCGGCGGGAACGGAGCGCTTCACGATTGGCCAGGACACGACCAATCGGGTGACTGCCGATACCAGTTTTGAGACTCGCGAGGTCGCGGTTCGCGTCCTCGACGAAATTTTGGCCAAGGAAGACCCGGTTTTGATCAAGATGGATGTCGAGGGCTACGAGCCACAAGTCTTCGCTGGCGCCTCTGACACCCTCATGAAGACGTCCCTTGTTGCCGTGATCACGGAGACAGTTGATCCAACGATTCGATCAGTCATGGAGAAACATGGCTTCGTTAGCGCCGCTTATATGCCCTTCGAAAGGTCAATCGTTTCACATGGCTCGTCCGGCAACTCGGCTTCCTCGCCCAATACGCTGTTTGTTCGCCTGGATCAGATCAACGCGCGGCTAAAAACCGCGGCATATCGGCAAGTGGCGGGCGTTGCTGTTTGACTTCGCGAGATCAGATGCTGGACAGAAATGACTGATTGCCGTCATGTTCTGGTGACGGGCGGCGCTGGATATATCGGCTCGCATGCCTGTAAAGCGCTCTCGAAAGCAGGTTGCCTGCCAATCGTATTTGACAGTCTCGTCTACGGCCACGAGTGGGCCGTGAAATGGGGCCCGCTGGAGCGGGGCGACATTCTCGACCGTGCCCGCGTTGACGAGGTGATCGCTCACTACCGGCCGAGCGCAATCATGCATTTTGCGGCGTTCGCATATGTCGGCGAGTCGGTAACCGATCCTGGCAAGTACTACCGTAACAACGTCGTAGGCTCGTTGAACCTGCTAGAGGCCGCACGCGATCACGGCGTCGACAAGTTCGTGTTCTCAAGTACTTGCGCAACGTATGGAGTGCCCGACCGGTTGCCGATCACCGAGGACACGCCTCAGTGGCCGATCAATCCCTACGGCGCCTCAAAGCTAATGATCGAGCGAATGCTGGCGGACTTTGGCGCTGCGCATGGCCTTCGTTCCATAGTGCTGCGCTATTTCAACGCGGCCGGCGCCGACCCGGACGGAGAGATCGGTGAGTGGCACGATCCCGAGCCACATCTCGTGCCTCTCGTTCTCGACGCGGCATCTGGGCGCAGGCCCAACGTGACTGTGTTCGGTACTGACTACGACACCCCCGACGGCACCTGCATCCGCGACTACATCCATGTGACAGATCTAGCGGAGGCCCACGCCAAAGCACTCAGCGCGCTCGAAACGGGCAGCCAATCCGCAGTCTACAATCTTGGCAATGGACAAGGATTTTCGGTGCTCGATATCGTCAACGCTGTCGAGCGGGTGACGGGACTCACCGTGCCAGCGTCGCGAGGAGAGCGCCGCGCCGGCGATCCCGCCGCTCTTGTCAGCGATACGGCTCTTGCGCGGGACGAGCTTGGCTGGCAGCCGCAAATCGCAAGCATCGACGACATCGTCAGGACCGCGTGGGCGTGGCATCAGAAGTCTAGACGCATCGCATCGCCGGGAATCAGGACCGCAACAGCGTAATGTGCGGCATCAACGGAATCCTCGCCTATCGCGAGGCTAACCCGATCGACCTCGCAGAACTCGCGCGGACGCGCGATCACATGGCCGCGCGCGGCCCGGATGGGAAGGGAGAGTGGATCTCCGACAACGGTCGGGTCGGCTTCGGCCATCGGCGATTGTCGATCATCGATCTATCAGACGGGGCCGCGCAACCCATGTCGAACGCCCATGGTGCGCTCGTTGTCACGTTCAACGGCGAGATCTACAACTATCGCGAGCTTAGATGTCGGCTCGAAACAAAGGGGTATGTATTCCGGACCACGTCGGACACAGAGGTTCTCCTGCATCTCTACGCCGAGAAGAGCCAAGAGATGGTGTACGACCTACGCGGAATGTTCGCCTTCGCGATCTGGGATTGCAATCGGCGCGAGCTTTTCCTTGCCCGTGACCCCTACGGCATCAAGCCGCTGTACTACGCTGATGACGGGCGGACGTTCCGATTTGCCTCGCAGGTCAAAGCGCTGCTCGCTGGAGGCGGCATCGACGATAGAAGCGACCCAGCCGGCCATGTCGGTTTTTATTTATTCGGCAGCCTGCCTGAGCCATTGACGCTCTATGAACAGATCAAGGCACTTCCCGCTGGCCACATGATGAGCATCAACGCGGCCGGAGTTGGTTCGCTGCGGAGCTATTACTCCATAGCCGAGGTCTACGTGGGCGCCGAGACGATGCCGCAGGCGACGGGACAAGCGCGGCAAGCGGTGGCGCGTGAGGCGCTGCTTGATAGCGTACGGCATCATCTCGTCGCCGACGTGCCGGTCGGGGCATTTCTGTCCGCCGGTATCGACTCGAGTGCGCTCGTTGGCTTGATGCGCGACGTCGGCCAGAGCGAAATCGAGACGGTAACACTTGCTTTCAAAGAGTTTGAAGGCAGCGCCAATGACGAGGCGCCGATCGCTGAAGAAGTTGCGCGGGCTTACGGCACGCGGCACACGACGCGTGTGGTCACGAAGGCCGAATTCGACGCGGACCTTCCCCACATCCTGGATGCTATGGACCAACCTAGCGTCGATGGCGTCAACATGTGGTTTGTGTCGAAGGCTGCGCGAGAGAGAGGCCTGAAAGTGGCGATCTCCGGGATCGGCGGCGACGAACTGCTGGGCGGCTATCCAGCGTTCCGCGACATTCCAAAATGGGTCCGGTGGTTGTCCGCGCCGGCGGCGATTCCCGGTCTCGGCGAATTCGTTCGCGGCGCCTTAATGGCTGTCGGTCCCGACCACTTTCACCTCAGCCCCAAGGTCGCGGGCATGCTGGAATATGGCGGAACCTACGAAGGCGCCTGGCTGCTCAGGCGGGGACTCTTTATGCCGTGGGAGTTGGAGGGCGTTCTCGATCGCGATATTGTAAGCGCCGGATTATCTCGCTTGACTCCGCTTGCGATCATCGGCGCCGCCCTCAACCCCACGCCCGCGACGGGTTTCGCGCGGGTCGCGTGCATGGAAGCTTCACTCTACATGCGCAATCAGCTCCTGCGCGACGCGGACTGGGCGAGCATGGCACATTCCCTCGAAGTCAGGACGCCTCTGGTCGACGCTGTGTTGCTGAAGCAGATCGCCGCCCTTGGCCCGCCTGATACGGACGGTCAAGCCAAAGCCGAGCTGGCGCTGGCCCCTTCGGCGCCGCTGCCTTCGAGCGTCATTCAACGGGGCAAGACGGGTTTCGGAGTTCCCGTGGGCGCGTGGCTCGCGCGCGTAAGCCCTAGCGTGACGCTCGGCAAGCGGACGTCGGCTTATGGGTATACGCGTGGATGGGCGCGGGAGGTGGGGCGACGGCAGTCGTCGGTATACTTCGAGCAAGCTCTGGCTGTGTGACAAAGTCATCACCATGAATCGTTCATCCAAGGAATCGCAGCCCAACTTCAAAGGGCAGAACTTCTCGAGCAAGGTTGATGGTATCCAGCGCCCGACGCAGTTGCCATCAAACGAAGCTGAGCTTGCCTCATGGAAAAGCGCGAAGAAATCGTGGGGGAGGTCAGTCCGATGGCTTTACACTCCGGCAGAGTGGCGCCTTAAGCAGCGGATTATTCATGTCAAACCGATTCGTATCTGCGTTCTGAAAAACGACGTTATCCCGTTGCCGCTCGGTCGTAAGAAGGCGTTCCTCGAGCGCACTTTACCGTCGACCGTGGCGAGCCATGACCAACGGTGCTTGCACATGGGTTCACTTCTGGTTGCCGAGAAATGAGCTGCGAATCCTGATGCAATCAGATCGTGACAGCGGGCAAGGTGGATTGCGTATTCTTATGCTAGCAACCGACGCCCACGGTGGCTTCGGCGGCATCGCGCAGTATAATCGCGACGTTATCGACGCGCTTTCGGGATTGCCATCGGTCGCGGAAATCACCGTCGTGCCGCGAATCATCTCGTCGCCGGAGTTCGCTTCGCCGCCAAAGACCCGGTATGTGCGTTCCGCCAGTGGCGTCCTGTTGAAGTTTATTTTCTGCAGCTTGCGCGAGGGGCTCTTCCGCGGGTCGTACGACCTTGTTTACTGCGCGCACTTGAATCTGCTCCCCCTTGCCGCCTCGATCACCAAGATCCGGCGGCGTCCGCTTGTTCTTGCGATTTACGGCATCGATGCTTGGTCGAAGCCGCCCAGCGCGCTAACTCGCGCTGCGCTTGCATGCGTCGACGTCGTGATTTCGATCAGTCAGCTCACGCTGGATCGTTTCAAAAGTTGGGCCAAGCCCTTACGGGCCGAGCTTGCGATCGTGCCGAACGCAATTCGCGCCGCGGACTACGGCATGGGAAACAAAGCCGAGGATCTTCTTGCCAGATATCGTTTGGCCGGTCGGCGCGTTATCATGACCCTTGGCCGCATGGATCCGAACGAGCGCGCGAAGGGCTTCGACGAGATCATCGAGCTTTTGCCGCGTTTGGCAGAGCGGGAACCAGCAATTGTGTACCTATGTGCGGGCGATGGCGGCGACCGCATGCGACTGGAAGCGAAAGCCCAGTCGCTCGGCGTCGCCGATCGAGTGGTTTTTACTGGCCGGTTCTCTGAATCGCGGAAGGCCGATCATTTCCGTTTGTCGGATGCCTATATCATGCCGAGCCGCTGGGAGGGCTTTGGATTCGTCGTTGTGGAAGCGCTGGCCTGCGGCATTCCTGTCGTGGCGAGCACGAAGGACGGAACCCGCGAGGCCGTCCGCAACGGCGAACTCGGTCTGCTCGTCGATCCAAAAGACGCCGATTCCCTTGAACGGGCGATCCTCGACGCCCTCTCGCGGCCGAAGGCGATTCCGCCGGGCCTCGACTACTTCTCATTCGCGAATTTTGAAAAGCGCCTCGCGGCAGCGCTCTCTAACGTAGCGCCGGGCCTCGTCTAGTTGCGCAACGAAACGCTCATCGGCTGTTTTTCGGCTGGAACAATGCATGTCTGGCGCGGATTTGGCGCAGTTGCGCAGGGCGCCGCCAATCTCATCTCGCGCAGTACAAGAATGGTCGAGCTCGAGTCGGCTGTGCCGCCAAATCGCAGACGAACGCCTACAATTCAAACGCTTCTGATGATTGATGCAGAATCGGCAGTAGTCGGAGGACGTGCGTGATTGGACGTTCAGCACTGCATTATACGAAGGTCATGCTCGGCATTGATGAGCCGCAGACACAGACCACGGCCGCCGAGCGCGAACTGCTGGCAAGTTTCCTGCCGGGAGCAAAGCGTATCGTCGAGATCGGCGTGTTCGAGGGCCGCACGACGCGCATGCTTGCAGAGCGAGCCGACGCAGACGCAGTAATATATGGGATCGATCCGTTCTTCGCGGGCCGCTTCGGCATCTCCTGGGGAGAACGGATTGCGCGCAGTTACAATGGTAAGTATCTCGCTAACAAAGTCCGCTTCGTGTCCAAGCTGAGCACGGAAGTCGATGGAGATGTGCCGACGCCGGTCGACTTTGTATTCGTCGACGGCGATCATTCGCTCGACGGCATCAAGGCTGACTGGGCCTATTGGAGCGAACGTTTGGCGCCAGGCGGCATTGTCGCCTTGCACGACACGGTACTGACGCCAGAGAAGCCGCCCGGTTACACGCTCGGCAGCATTGAATATTTTCGCGATTTCATCCGGCACGATCCGCGTTTCGAGATCTTGAACCAGCAGGATTCCCTGACTGTGTTGAAGAAGCGGTAGGTCGGGCGATGTCGCTGTACTACTCCCCCCGCGACATCAGCGAGGCGCGGTTGAAATCCGTCGCGCGAGAGATCGCGCGCGAAGTCGACACTGCGATTATCAGATCGGGCTCGGGCGGTTTTCTGTGGGTCGGGCGGAACCAGCGGAGGTTCGGGCCTGCATATGATCCTGCGACGGGCGTGCGCGTGATCTGCTCCGGTCATCTGGCTTGGTCGGCGCACGATTGGGCTCGGGCCGAGGGATTGCCCTATGAGGGCGGGCTCGGGCCGCGCCTTCTGCTCGAGCGGTATTTGGAAAGCGGCGTAGACGGCGTTGCGCCCTACAACGGCTCGACCATCGTGGTCGTCCATGATCCTCGGTCTGAAGACCATCACGTCTATACGGATCAGTTCGGCTATCATCCGTGCTTCATTTATCGGAGCGACAGCCCATCCGACTGCATCATCACGACATTCCCGGACGCGCTGCTTGCAGACCCGAACGCCTCCGTTACTTACGATCACGTGTCGATGGCGGAATTTGTTCGCGCTTGGCGCACGACTCCTCCGCACACCTATTTCAACGAGGTGAAATACGCTGGCGCCGCGACATGCATCACCGTCGCGCTGCGCCCCAGCAAAATCTCGACTTCGACCTATTGGACGCCGTTTGAGCAGCCGTTCTACGCGTCAATTGATGAAGCGGCTGATGCGTTGTCGGCGGCGGTCAGATCCGCGATCGCGGAGCGAACGGCAATTGCTCAGCGTCCGCTGTTCTTCATAAGCGGGGGCGCCGACTCACGCGTCATGCTGTTCAGCACGGAAGATCGCAACAAGATTGCGGGCGTCAACATCTTCGAACACGCGCAACAGGAGACCGAAATCGCGCGCGCCCTGTGCGCGACAGCCGGCGCCAAATTCATCGCCCTGCAACGCGACAACGACTATTACCCCCGTAATCTTCCTGAAATTGCACGCTGGTCAGGCGCCATGTGGTCGGCAGAGGATAGCCACTATCCTGGCATGGAGGCGCGTCTGGCCGAGTTTGATCCAGATCTGGTTATGACCGCCTGCACGACAGATTGGGTGTTTAAGGGCTACGGCATGGAGAAGGAGCACGTGCCGCTGCTTGGCAGAAGCTTGCCCTTTCTGCGCTATGTCGACCACCGTCGCGAGGGGTTTTTGCCGAATGTCCCGCTGCCGGCGCCGCCGGCTCTCGCCAAGGACATCAACGCGCGGATGGACGCGTGGTTCGCAGGCTGCCCCGATAGGTTGGCGACGCCGCGCGACAGGCTGCTCGTCGAGGATCGTCGCATTCGGCCGGCTTGCTACACGGTCTCAGTCTCAGGCCAGATCATGTATCGTATCTTCCCGTACGACACGTTTTTCGCCGATTCGCGTGTTGCGGACTGCTATAGTCGGCTGCATCCAGATTGGAAGCTGAATCGTCAGGCGTGGGGCAAGTCCGCCGCACGCATCTGCGCCGGTGCTGGGCGGATTGTCGACGCGAATTGGGGTTGGCGCGTCGATGCCGGTTCGCTCGAAAAAACTATCGTGTTTGCGACGGGCTGGTTCGGACGCCGCCTTAAGCGCGCTGCGCCGGCTCCGCCGATGCCGGAAGACCGACCGCCCCCAAGCGGTTCGTGGCCAGACTATGGTTGGTACGCGGTGCACAGTCAGACGCTGCGGCGCTTGTGGAATAGCATTTCGCCCGAGGAGCGGTGCCGGATGGAGCTGATCACCGGAACTGACCACTGGTCACGCCCCATTGAGGTTTGGCGAAATGATGGCAATCAATTGTTTCGCCTGATGACATTGCTATGCCATTGGCGCGAATGCGAAGCGCGTCGGAAGCGGGCTTTGCTGCCATCCCTTGCAACAGTAGTGGCGACGTAGGGAAGAATCCATGTCGTTCAAAGCCATTCGCAAGAGGCTTCGCCCGGTTCGCCGGATGGTCGAGACTGCACGCACACGGCTCGTCGAGCTGCCCTATCTGCTCCGGAGGCCGCCTCTTGGCAGCCGAGACTGGCTCATTCAACGCGAGGCGTATTACGGTGGCTTTGTCACCAACGTCACGCGCCGCCGCGTCAGTTCGCTCGACGGGCGCACGCCCGAACAGTTAGCATTTGGCGGCATGACCGGCGGAGACCGGATGCTGCATCACGGCTATGGCGCAACCTACTCTCGCTTCTTGACGCCGTTCATCGGCCGAGCGGGCCTGACCGTCGCAGAATTTGGCATTCTCAGGGGCACCGGCCTCGCAATCTGGTGCGATCTGTTCGCCGACGCGCGCGTGCTGGGCTTCGATATCGATCTCAGTCACTTCGAAGAGAATCGGCCGCGACTCATTCAACGTCGCGCCTTTCAGCGCACGACGCCTGAAGTGCATGAGTATGATCAGCTGGTCGACGGCGGAGCGGCGCTTGGGGACATCCTGAAGGGCGCCAAATTAGACGTTGTGATCGACGACGGGCTTCACTCGCTTGACGCGATTGTGATGACTTGGCGGTCGGTGCGGCCACATTTGGCGGACCGGTTCGTCTACTTCATCGAAGACTATGGAAATCTTCCGCAGCACGTCGGCTCTGAATTCGATGAATTCAAGGTGACCACCAATGGGTTGATGACCGTGGTAAGTCGCGGCGTTGCGGTGGGAGATTCGTAATTTGTTGGAGCCGGCGAAGCCACTCTCTGCGCCTGTTAAAGCGCAAGGTCTCGGCCACTCCGCGCGGGCGTCATTGCTGTGGGGTGGCGGCTTCACTCTGCTACGCGACGTGGCGCAGTTCGGCGTGATGCTGATCCTCGTGCGGATATTGAGCCCTACGGACTATGGCACGGCCGCCTTCGTCCAATCGATCATCGGCGCGGTGTCGATAGTTTCGTATTCGACCTTTTCCCTGCACGCACTGCAGATCCGAAATCCCGAAAGCATCGATTGGCAAGCCCACTTCACGGCCGCGGCCGTGATCAATACTCTTTTGTTCGGCGTAGTGCTTCTGCTCGCATTTGGGTTGACGTTCACAGCAACCTACCGCGATGCGGCGCTTCCGCTCGCGGCGCTCGGGATTGTCTTGCTCTTGGAGATTCCCGCGACGCTACGCGCCCGCATGCTTGAGGCCAATCACGACTGGAAGCGCTTCCGCGTCCAGCTCATCATTGGAACACTGCTGGGAATGGCCGTGGGGCTAGCCGTCGCGCTGCTTGGCGGCGGAGTTTGGGCGCTCATCCTGCAGCCACCAATGCTGGGACTGCCTGCGGCCTTCGATTTGCTCGTCTTGCAGCGCTTCAGGCCGGACTGGACGTGGAGCTGGGCCCGCTACCGGGCCACCGTACGGTTCGCGTTGGATCGCATAGGTTCCGGCCTGTTTGGCCGCGCCCGTGCCCTCAGCGAGAACATACTCGTCAGCGACATCTACGACGTTGCCACTCTCGGCATCTTCACCCGCGCCAACGGGCTCGCCGTATTGTTGGCTGGGCGGATTGGCGCGACCACCGTTACGGCGCTGCACCCGGTCCTTACCCGGGCGGAGCGCGCCTCCGAGCGGTTTCAGCGGCTCGCGAGCCTCGTTTTGCGCGGCGTATGCTGGACGACGATGCCGGTGGTGGCGTTCCTCGCGTTGACCGCAAACGACACTGTGTTGCTCCTCTACGGCACGAAGTGGGAGAGCGTCGTACCGCTCTTGCCGTACGCCGCTATGGCGACGGGAATGGTCGGCGCCTGGAACACGCTGTCGGGCCTGCTCCTGGCTAACGACGACAGTCGAGCCACGTTATCGATCGACGCAGTGGCGGGCGTGACCACCATCGGCTTGGTGTTCTTGCTGGTGCCATATGGCGCCAAAGCGTATCTCGCCGGCCTCGCTTTGCATGCATTAGCATTCGCAAGCATAACGATCGTGGTGCTGCTTCAACGCGGGGCGGTTTCCGCTAAGGGGGTGACCATGGCCATCGTCCCGGCGGCTATGGCCAGTTTGGCAGGCGCCGCGGTCACGCTCGCTATGCGCTCGTCACCTCGTGAGGACGTTGCAATCCTGTTTCGCCTAATGCTTGACGGTGTGTTTCTTGCCACCACCTACGTTCTCACGCTGCGCCTCGTGTTTTCGACTCAGCTGACAGAGCTCCTCGAGGTGGTCCCTGGAGGACCTCTGCTGGCGCGAGCGTTGATGTTGCCGAGCCCCAGACCGGGGCTTGCGACTTCGCCATAGTGGGAAGATCCGTAAGGACCACGCTCCGCCGGGAGCGATCACTCAACAGGACGAGCGAATTGACTTTCGAGACTGACTACTACGAGTCGTTCTGGAGCTACGGGATAGTCGACGACCCGAGCGACCTAAAGCGACTCGAGGGCACTGCGCGGCTCATTCCAGAGGGATGCGTCAATCTGATCGACGTCGGCTGCGGCGATGGCGTGTTTGCCCGGATAGTGAGGCAGAAGTTCCCTTCAATCCAGATTACGTGCGTCGACCGCAGCTCAGCCGCTCTAGAGCAAGTGCGCGACGCCGACGAAAAGATGTGCTGCGAGCTTGCTAGTTTGCCGTTTGATGACCAATCATTCGATTGCGTGTCGTGCCTGGAGGTGATCGAACACCTGACAGTACGGGACTACAAAAACGCCCTCTCGGAACTGGCGCGGATCGCCAAAAATACTGTCATCATCAGCGTGCCTTACAATGAGGCGATTGAGAAGGAAGTCGATACTTGCCCGCAATGTCGCACGGTCTTCAATCGCGATCTGCATCTGCGATCGTTCAACGATAGCACATTCGCTGAGCTCCTTTCCGATTTCGGATTTCGGATGGAGGAGAGTTCAATTCCGGTGGTAAACACACACTACTGGGGGTTTCGGACCTATTATAGTATATGGCGAAAGCTGCGGGGCGTTCCCGATCGGTCCGAGCTATTTATGTCGCCGCTCTGCCCGTTGTGCGGCTACACCCCGGAGAAGGAAAAGCAAGCACAAATAAATTCCACCCCGGCGCAGCGATCCGCGGCCGTCTCCGCCTCCACCAGCCCGCGAAACAGCAAAATAAGAGGTCTCGTAAAGCGTTGCTGGCCGAGGCAGACGACGCCGGGCTACTGGATCGTCGGACGTTTCACGCGACTGCAAACTGTCGCGAGGAGCACATCTACGCCGGCGAAGAGATCATGAAACTTAGGACACTACACAAGAAGCTAATTCGCCGTCTGCCCAGGCACGAGCGTCTTTTCACGGCAGCCATCGAGCTTTCCGGCCAAGTGTTCCGGACGCCGATGATCAACGGCTCCATGTGCGATGTGTCGGAGCCTTGGATGGTGGAACTGCTCGGCCGGCTACTGCCTGCGCGCGCCGGTATGTTCTGCGACTGCGGCGTCAACATCGGTCAGACGCTGATTGCCGTCAAAGCCGCCGATCCGACCCGCCGCTACATCGGGTTCGAGCCGAATGCCGAGTGCGTCGCATATGTCGAGAAACTGATCGCGGTCAATCGATTGTCAGATGTGCTGATCGTCCCGGTGGGACTCGCCGAGGCTACGGGTCTACGCAAATTGCAACTCTATCATGGCAGTACAAGCGATCCGTCGGCCTCATTGGTCGAGGGCTTCAGGCCCGGCGAGGCCATTGACGCGACCAAGCTCGTCCCGGTGATGCGCTTTGCCGACGTAGAGGAGTTCGTGGCCCTTCCTGACCTCGGGCTCGTCAAGATTGACGTAGAGGGTGCCGAGGTGGAAGTCATAAGTTCGATGCGTGACGCACTCTCCAAATTCAAGCCGTGGCTGATCGTCGAGATCCTGCCCTGCTATACCGCGAACAATGTCGCCAGGCTCGACAGGCAGCGCAAGATCGAGGCCATGATGCGCGACGAGCAATATGTCATGTTTCGCATCTTCAAAACGCAGTCCGGAGCACTGCATGGCCTGACCGAGATTCAAGAGATCGGTATTCACGGCAGCCTCGAGCTTTCTGACTATGTGTTTTGTCCGAAGGACGATGTGCACGCCTTAGCTTCCGCGGTAAAAACGAAGAATTGCTCCGCATCTTGACCGCCCCGATGATCAGTTGGACGGCAATGCATGACCAGGCGCTGCTGGTAAAGCTATTCGTCGTAGAGACAGTTGAGCATCGATAAGTAGTTGCGATGCGGCGAATGACTCTCGACCCATGCTGACGATCGTCGACTACGGCACCGGGAACTTACGCTCGGTGCAGAACATGCTTCGGAGCCTCGGCGTCGCCGCACGCATCACGAGCGCGCGGGCCGAAATTGCGACTGCGTCAGCGCTAATCCTGCCGGGGGTCGGCCACTTCGACTTCGGCATGCGCAGCCTCAAGCAGCTCGATCTGCGCGGGGTGCTTGATGAGATGGCGCTCGAGAAGAAGGTCCCGCTGCTCGGCATCTGCCTCGGCGCGCAACTGCTGACTCGCGGCAGTGACGAAGGGACAGAGCCGGGTCTCGGCTGGATTGCGGCTGATACGCGGCGGTTTGATGAGGCACGGCTCGATGTTTCGCTGCGCGTGCCCCACATGGGCTGGGCCGACACAGAGTTCCGCGCTTCGAGCGGGCTGTTCGCGGGCGCCGCACCGAGACCGCGCTTCTACTACGTGCACTCCTACCACATCGTAGCCGACGAGGAGACGGACGAGTTATGCCACGCCGTGCACGGCTACCGATTCGTGGCCGGCATAGAGCGCGGCAACATAGCTGGGGTCCAGTTCCATCCGGAGAAAAGCCATCGCTTCGGCAAGCAGCTGCTCGACAACTTCGCACGCACGCACGGGCTGGCGCGAGGGGAACGCTAGCGATGCGGCGGTTTCGCATCATCCCAACCCTATTGATCGACTCCGCTGCCGGTCTCGTGAAGACCGTCAAATTCGGCAACCGCACCTACGTCGGCGACCCGATCAACGCCGTGCGCATCTTCAACGAGAAGGGGGCCGACGAACTGATTTTGCTTGACATTGACGCCACGCGAGAAGGACGTGAGCCCAACTACGCCTTGATCGAGGACGTTGCCAGTGAGGCTTTCATGCCAGTGGGCTACGGCGGCGGGATTTCGCGCCCCGCACAAATCCAACGGCTGTTACGCTGCGGATTGGAAAAGGTCGTGCTGTCGACAGCGGCACATGAGAATCCGGAGCTCGTGCGCGAGACAGCCCGGCAGTCCGGGGCTCAGAGCGTTGTCGTATGCATCGACGTCAAGCGCGGGATGTTCGGCCCTAGCCTGGTTACCGGCTCCAAGGGTAAGATAAAATTGTCGCCTGAGCAGGCCGCCCGCCGTGCCGTCGAGGCCGGCGCGGGCGAAATCATCGTGCAATCCGTCGACCGTGACGGCACGTTCCGGGGCTACGACGTGCCGTTGCTGGCCTCGATCGCGCGCAGCGTTGCAGTGCCGGTGATCGCGCTCGGCGGCGCGCGCGATCTCGACGATTTCCATGCAGCGGTGGCGGACGCCGGATGCAGCGCTGTCGCAGCGGGCAGTATGTTCGTTTTTCACGGAGCGGCGCGAGGCGTTCTGATCTCTTATCCATCCGAGTCCGAGCTCGAGGGCTTGTACAAAAGGCTCGCGGCATGACGCACCTATTTCCAGCCGAGACCGACATTCCCGGGAGCGCGCGTCGGCGGTACCGCATCTGCACGAAGCTCGTCATCGACACGAGCGACCCCGAGGTGACCTTCGACGAAGAAGGCGTGTCGAATTACTGGCACGAGCACCAGGCTTTCCTTGCAAAACAGCCGAACGCCGAGTCGCGGGCGGCGCTGCTGGAGGCCACGGTTAAGCGGCTGCGCACTTATGGTCAGGGCAGGAAATACGATTGTATTCTAGGGCTCAGTGGCGGCGTAGACAGCTCTTATCTCGCTTGGCTAGCCGTCAAGCTCGGGCTCAGGCCCCTTCTCGTCCATTTCGACAATGGTTGGAACAGCGAGCTTGCCGTTTCCAATATCGAGCAGATCTGCCGCCGGTTGCGCTTACCGCTACATACATTCGTGATGGACTGGCCCGAGTTCCGCGATTTGCAGCGCGCGTACTTTAAGGCATCGGTGCTCGATCTCGAGGTCCCGACGGATCACATGATCTTCGGCGCGCTTTACAAAGTTGCGAGGCAGAACAGCATCCGCTTCATCCTATCAGGTAACAATCACCGCACCGAATGGCTGCTGCCGCGGGAGTGGTACTATCGCAAATTCGATCTCGTCAGCATCAAGGGCATCCACCGCCGCTACGGCGAGCTGCCGATGAAGCGCCTACCGGCACTCGGCGTGTGGCAGTCGGCTTGGTACCAAATGCGCTTCCGCATGCAGGATATCAAGTTGCTCGATCTCGTCGACTATAGGAAGCAGGAGGCCAAGGACCTGCTGATGTCTGAACTCGGCTGGCGCGACTATGGCGGCAAGCACTACGAATCGATCTTCACGCGCTTCTACCAAGGTTACATCCTCCCGCGAAAGTACGGCATCGATAAACGCAGAGCGCATCTGTCGAATCTCATCCTATCGCAGCAGATGACGCGCGAGCAGGCGCTCGCCGAGCTGCAGCAGCCCACCTACGATCCACAGCTTCAGGAAGAAGACAAGATTTACGTGGCGAAGAAGCTCGGTTTCTCGGGGACGGAGTTCGAGGATCTCCTTAAACTGCCCGGCCGGCGGCATGAGGAGTTCGGCACGGACGAGCGAGATCTCAGATTGCTGCGCGAGTTCATGGGCTGGATCAGGCCGATTACAACGATCGCCAAGAAAGGAGGCTGGCGCGTTGATAATTAGCGTCGTCGGAGCCCGCCCGCAGTTTATCAAGGCGGCCGTCGTCTCACGCGGATTCTCAGCCGCTGGGATCGAGGAGTGGATCGTTCACACCGGCCAGCATTATGACGATGCGATGAGCGGCCGTTTCCTGCGAGAGCTAGGCATCAATAACGTATTTGCCAACCTCGCTTGCGGATCAGGTTCCCACGCCAAACAGACCGCACAGATGTTGATCGGTCTTGAGGAGATCATGCTAGAGCATGCTCGGCGCATCAAGGCCGTGCTGGTTTATGGCGACACCAACTCCTCGGTCGCAGCGGCATTGGCGGCGGCCAAGCTAACTATTCCTATTGTACACGTTGAGGCCGGACTGAGGAGTTTCAACCGCTCTATGCCGGAAGAGGTCAATCGCGTCGTCGTGGATCATCTATCGGACCTTTTGTTCTGCAGCTCGGGGCAGGGCGTCGAGCAGCTCGCTCGGGAGGGAGTCGCAAAGAGGGTTATCGATGTCGGCGACGTGATGCTTGATGCATTCGAGACCTTCATGCCCGTCGCCCAGCAATCTGTCCGACCGCATTTCCCGGGAAGCTCGCCGTTCGCGATCGTGACGATCCACCGGCCATCTAACACGGACGATCGCGAGCGGCTCGCGCGCATTGTGAAAGCACTTGGCGAACTCCGGTTTCCCTGCGTCTGGCCCGTTCATCCACGTCTCGACGAACGAATGAAGCAAAATGACCTCCCGGCCAACGTGCGCTGTGTGGCGCCGCTGTCGTACTTCGAGATGCTTGCCGCGCTTGAGGCGTGTAGTTGCGTGATCACCGACTCTGGCGGCCTCCAGAAGGAGTCGTATTGGGCCAAAAAGCCTTGCGTGACCGCGCGCAGCGAGACCGAGTGGGTAGAAACCCTCGAGGGCGGTTGGAACCAGCTTTGGGACCCATTGTCCGAGCCCCTGCAATCGGTTCTGGATAGACAGCCGACCACGGCCTGGCGGCCCCTTTACGGAGACGGAAAGGCGAGCGTACGCATTGCGGACGGCATGCGCGAGCATCTACTGTCGTGATAAACCTCCTCGTCATCGCGCTTCAGTTTCCGCCAATCCAGGCGGCTGGGGCGTTCCGTCCGCTGCGCTTCGTCACACACCTGCCGAAGTTCGGCATACGCCCGATCGTCGTCACGTTCGATCCGGTGCAGCTCGCCGACGGGAAAGTGCACATTCTTAACCCAGCACTATCGGCGAAGGTGCCCAATGATACGCCGATTTACATATTAGACGTGGGGGCTATCGAACGGGACAGGCTGTCAGAATCGAAGGACGCGGCAGCGGACATTCACGGCATACGATGCGCATCATTCGAGGAATTGTTTGCGCACCTCAAAGCCACGCATTCGATCGACGCTATCTGGGCGACATGCCCGCCCTTCAATGTGGCTGGTCTAGCGCTCGCCGCGCGCAATGCTCTTGACAAGCCGCTGATTGTCGACATGCGAGATGCCTGGTCGCAATGGGGATCGGCGCCGTTTCGCACATGGCTTCACTATCGCCGCGTGCTGAGAGATGAAGTCAAGCTGATGAACGCGGCCGACGCCATCATCTGTGTCACGCCACAGCTTACGCGAATGCAGTGGCAGCTGACGCGTAAGCGCCAAGATCAATTTCACTGGATCCCTAACGCCTTTGACTTCGAGACCTCGCCACCAAGTGAGTTGCGCCTCGCTCCAGCGAAATCGCGGCTGCGAATTTCCTATGCCGGGCAGTTCTACTTCAACGCGCTGCACGAGAACGCTAATGGGATCATCCCATGGTATAAGAAAAAACCGCACCGCTGGCTGCACTACTACGCGACTCGGCAACGCTGGATCTACCGCACGCCGTACTTCTTTTTTCGAACATGGGCCCGTTTGCGCGAGATCAATCCAGACCTGGGGAATAGGCTCGAATTCCACTATGTTGGCGAGTTGCCTGACTGGTTGTCCGAGATGGCGGATGCCTTCGGCCTTAGTAGCTTCTGCACTTGGCACGGCTTAAAGCCAAAGCAGGAGACACAGGAGATCCTCGAAGGTAGCGATGCTTTGCTTTCGACATCGATCAAGGTCCTCGATGGCGAGGACTACTGTCTAGCCTCAAAGACTTTTGACTACATCGCAGCAGGCAAGCCGGTTCTAGGATTCGTATGCCCGGGCACGCAGCGTGACTTCCTTGAAAAGTCCAGCATATCTGTGCTGTTCGACCCGGATGACACTGAGGGAAGCTGCCGGCAACTCGGTGAACTCGTCGAACACGGTTTAACTAAGAAAGTCGACCTCAGATATCTTAGTGCTTATACGAGCTTATCCACGACGCGCCAGCTCGCCGAGATAGTTCGGCAGGTATCCGGAGCGCCGGCCGAGCTAGGTTGTTGACGATCGCCGCACAACGGAATGGTGGATGGCCACGCGACAATGGCCGTCGGCCTGTGTTTGGCGATGGGTTGAAATCGCGTGCGGTTATATCTGCATGATCAAGGATAGGGCGGTGCGCTATGGGCGGAAATGACGCCGGTGTGAACGGGTGAGGCGGCTATCGTGGGTGTGTTCTCGACGTCTCGATCGCTCGCCGAATTGCGTCACCATACGCTCGCGCTTCGCGTCGGTCGGACGGTGAAGCGATATATGCGAAGCCTGCTGGCGCTTAACTCACTGATCGGCGGATTGCGGACACACGAAGCGGCGGCTCGGTTCGGCCGTCGATGGGGACCGTCTGCGCGTTCGTCCCTTTGTCGAGCTCTATCGTCGGCGCCAACGGAATAGATAGATTGACCGGCCTAGCTAGCCCTGACGCCGCCGCCCAAATGCGGCTGGACCCGCGCTTTCCCGGAGTTGCGATTCACGAGAGCGCCTATGTGGACGCGCCTGTAGTGATCGGCGAGGGCACGAAGATCTGGCATTTTGTGCACATCCTCAGGGGCTGCCACATCGGCGCGCATTGCTCGATTGGACAGAACGTGATGATCGGGCCCGATGTGGTTGTCGGCGACAACTGCAAGATCCAGAACAACGTCAGCCTCTATGCTGGCGTCGAGTTGGAGGACGGCGTGTTCTGCGGACCGTCCTGCGTGTTCACAAACGTCAACAACCCACGGGCAGAGATCGAGCGCAAGACTGAGTTTCGCAAGACGCTCATAAAACGAGGGACAACGATCGGCGCTAACGCGACAATCGTGTGCGGTCACACGCTTGGCGAGTATTCATTCATTGCTGCCGCCGCCCTGGTAGCCAGCGACGTTCAACCATTCGCGCTAATGGCCGGCGTGCCGGCGCGCCGAATCGGTTGGATGAGTAAGGCCGGCGCGCGACTCGGGTCCGACCTCGTCTGTCCTATCGACGGCAGCTGCTATAAAGAGACCTCGGATGGCCAGCTCAGAGTCGCTTAAACTCCATCAGTCCAGCGCTGCTGGTGTTGCACATACGATTCGCTCCACGTCGGCAAGAATGGAGTTTGTCGACCTCAGGGCGCAGCAAGCGCGCATCCGCGAACGCCTCGACGCGGCGATCGCCCGCGTGCTCGACCACGGCGCCTATATAATGGGACCGGAGGTGGTCGAGCTTGAAGGACGGCTCGCGCGCTTCTCCGGCGCCCTTCACTGCGTGAGCTGCGGAAGCGGCACGGAAGCGCTCCTGATCGCGCTGATGGCGCTCGGCGTCGGACCCGGCGATGCGGTTTTCTGTCCCGCATTCACGTTCACCGCGACGCCCGAGGTGGTCATGCTGATCGGCGGCACTCCTGTGCTGGCTGACGTGATCCCCGAGACGTTCAACCTTGATCCTGCCTCGCTGCAAGAGGCGATCATGGAGGCAAGGAAGCGTGGCCTTGTGCCGAAAGCTGTTATGCCGGTGGATCTGTTCGGGCTGCCGGCGGATTATATTGAGATTGAGCGGATCGCGGCCGAGCACGGCCTCGCGATCATATGTGATGCTGCGCAGAGCTATGGCGCCACGTATCGCGGCCGCAAAGTCGGCGCCATTGGCCGGGTCACGGCGACGAGTTTCTTTCCCGCAAAGCCACTCGGCTGCTATGGCGACGGTGGTGCGATCTTCACGGACGACGATACGCTGGCGCACGCGATGCGCTCAATCCGCCAGCACGGCAAGGGCGATGACAAATACGATATCGTTCGCTTAGGAATCAACGGACGGATGGACACGATCCAAGCCGCCATTCTCAACGAGAAGCTGGCGATCTATCCCGAGGAAATCGCCGCGCGCCAGGCCATTGCACGGCGCTATTCGGAGCGGCTATCAAAAATCTTACGGACGCCCACTGTCCCCGAAGGCTCGACGTCAGTCTGGGCGCAGTACACGGTGCGGTTGCCCGCCACACGGCGTGACGCGATCGCTACGACGATGATGACGGCAGGTATCCCAACCGCCGTTTACTACCCCAAGCCGCTTCATCACCAGATGCCCTATTCTTTGAGCCCAGTTCCCGCGACCGGCTTGGCGAACTCGGAGCGGTTGGCTGAAGAGGTGTTGAGCTTGCCGATGCATGCCTATCTCACGGCCGCCGATCAGGACCGCGTCTGCGACAACCTCGCGCGCGCGCTCGAAGGCTAGGGCGACCTGCTTGAGACCTAGCCGCATATGTCTGATTACGCCGGGTCACTTGGTCACGAATCCGCGCTTGGTCAAGGAGGCGGATGCATTGAGCGCAGCGGGCTACGAGGTTTCGGTGATCTGCGCGAGCTTCCTCGATTGGGGGATGCAGCACGACGCAGCGATTGTGGGAAGGCCTTGGCGGATCGCCGCGCGCATTCCGTTCGGGCCCCTGGCGTCTCCCCGCATTCGGATCAAGCAGATCGTCCGCCAGCGTGCCGCTCGCACTGCATTGGCCATTGGGTTTGGTAGCAACAACACCGTGCGTGAGGCTGAGTGGCATCCCGCCTCGCCGGACATCACCGCTGCAGCGCTTGGCGTCGAGGCGGACCTCTACATTGCGCATTATCCGGCTGCGCTTCCCGCAGCGGCAAAGGCGGCAGCACGCCACGGCGCGCGTTACGCCTTCGACGCGGAAGACTTCCATCTCGGTGATCTGCCCGATTCAACCGAGCACGAGCATGACAGAGAGCGCCTACGTGCGATTGAAGGCGCGTATTTGCCTGGCGCCGCGTACGTGACCGCAGCGTCTCCTGGCATAGCGGACGCTTATGCAAGAGCATACGGGATCATGCGCCCCAACGTGATTCTCAACGCGTTTCCGCTAAGCCACGCACCTGAGCGGCCCACACCTTGCGGCACGGCTGAACCTGGTCCGTCGCTCTATTGGTTCTCGCAGACGATCGGGCCCGATCGCGGCCTTGAAACTGCGGTGGCGGCAATCGGTAAAGCGCGCTCCAAGCCTCATCTTTACCTGAGGGGCCGCCAGACGCCAGGTTACATCAATCACCTGCGTACATCCGCGTCCAGCAGCCAGGTTGCTGCGCGGATCCACGTGTTGCCGATCGAATCACCGGAGAAAATGGAGCGGCTGGCGGCGCATTATGACTTGGGTCTCGTCGCCGAGACCGCGCAAACACAGAATCGCGCCATCTGTTTGACGAACAAGATATTTTCTTTCCTGCTCGCCGGACTGCCCCCGATGATTTCAGCCACGCCGGCACAACGTGCTTTTGCGCGCAGTTGCGGTCTGGACGCTCTCGTCTATGAGATCGACAACGCCGAGGTGTTGGCGAGCCGACTGGACGAGGCGCTGCAAGCTCCGGGGAGGCTTGCTTCGTTGCGCGCCAGGTGCTTTGCGCTGGGCCAGGAGCGTTTCAATTGGGAGAGGGAAAGCCGGATTCTGCTTGATTGCGTTGCGTCGGTCTTGAGCAACAACAGGGCGTATGCAAGCGAATGAAGATCGCGATCACGGCCGACCCCGAGCTTCCCGTACCGCCTCATCACTACGGTGGCATCGAGCGCGTCATCGACATGCTCATTCGTTCATTGGTCCAACGCGGCCACGACGTGACGCTGTTCGCCCATGCCGACTCCAAGCCGGCCTGCAGGCTCGTGCCGTGGCCCGGCGCCTCGAGTCTCTCCCGTGCAGACACCGTCAGAAATGCGCTCACCCTCGGCAAAGCCGTACTGATGGAACGGTATGATCTCGTTCATTCGTTCTCACGCATTGCCTATATGGCGCCGATTCTGCCGCTGCCAATTCCGAAGCTGATGACCTACCAGCGTGCGATCAGCCGGCGCTCGATCGAGCTTGGCCATCGGCTTTCGCGCGGCACGCTGCATTTCTCGGCAATCAGCCGGTGGATGATGCGGCATGTCGAGGACGTCGGCGACTGGCGCCTTGTCTACAACGGCGTGCCGATGGCGACTTATGACTTCAAAGCTTTTGTGGCGCCCGATGCGCCACTGGCCTTCCTCGGTCGCGTCGAGGAGATCAAGGGCCCGCATATCGCCATTGAGGTGGCCAAGCGCACCGGCATCCCGCTTATTATCGCCGGCAACATCCCGCAAGAGCACAGGGATTGGTATGAAGCCAACGTCGCCCCGCACGTCGATGACCGGCTAATTCGCTACGTCGGCCCCGTCAACGACGAACAAAAGAGCGCGCTGCTGGGCGGCGCGCGGGCCTTCCTAATGCCGATCCTGTGGGAGGAGCCGTTCGGCATTGTGATGGCCGAGGCCATGGCCTGCGGGACACCCGTCATCGGTTACCGACGCGGCGCGGTGCCGGAAGTCGTCACGCATGGCGAGACCGGATACGTCGTCGACAACGTCGAGGAACTGGCGGCCGCAGTCGCGGCAGTCGATGCCATCGATCGCGCCGCGGTCCGCCAGCGCTGCGAAACCCACTTCAGCGACGACGTGATTGCGCGGGACTATGAGAAGACCTACCGCTCTCTGGTCCGCGCAGAAAAAGGCCAGACAGCAGCACTCGTGAATTGAGACGGCGCGACACTCCTCTCGATGCAATTATTTTGCATAATCCTTACGCGAACTTTTAGGGGCAGTTGATCTAAGATTAAGCAAGCATGACCCTGAAGCAGGCGCTGGGCCCAGTATTGATCATGAAAATGCCTGTAAACCGACCAGACGACGAACGCTATGCTTACGTGCAAGGAAGGCTGGGCAGGCCTTGAGACCCTTGCCGCGCCAGGAGCGTCTCTGCGAGACTGCTTTGAAACCAAGATGCAGGCTTTGAACCATGTCATGGTTCAGCAGCATGAGCACTATGGCGGGTACGATTTTGAGACGCTCGCAATTGCTTTGAAGCGGGCCGGATTCAAGGAAGTTGCGCGGCGCGCATTCCGTGAGGGGCGGTTCCCAGGCGGCTTCATCGATCGCGACCGGCATCGTCCCTACTCCTTGTATGTCGAAGCGTGGTTTTGAGGGCCGCCAGTTTTTAGCCACATTGAAGCGATGAGGTTGGTCTTACTGTGATCACGATAAGAGACATAGGAACATGGCTGGTGCGCTGGGCGCCGGGAATCGGGCCCCTCGCTCGCAAGGTGTACGGTCATCTGCCCGAGAGCTGGCACGACACTCCCACATCTCGGTTGAGGGCCTTCTACGCTGACAGGGAAGAAGTCACGTTTTTACAAATTGGCGCGTATGATGGAATCGCGGGCGATCCGCTCCGGCCCATCGTGGTCGCAGACGAGCGCTGGCGCGGCATCCTGGTCGAACCGCAGCCTTGGGCGTTCGAGCGCTTGAAATCCAACTACCGGGAAGCGTCGCATCGGCTATTCTTTGTCAACTGCGCGATCTCCAGCACCGGCGGCAAAACTGAGTTTTACTACGTATCGCCTGAGACAATCGAGCGAGACGGGCTACCGGCATACTACGCGGAGCTTGCTTCGTTCGACCGCGACAATATCGTCAAGCATGCTCCCAGTGTTTTCATTGAGACAATCGTCATCGAGACATTGACGGTCGCGGATGCACTGACGGCCGCCGGTTGTGAGTTGGTCGACTGCCTCGTGTTGGACATAGAGGGGCTCGAGGCGACTGTTCTGGGTAACATCGACTTCAATCTGTTAGGTGTGAGCTTCGTCGTTTTTGAACACAAGCATCTCACAGCGGTCGATATGGCGTCGGTGATGAATCGGCTGGCGAGCTTCGGATTCCGGACAAAGGCGTTCGGTCGAGACACGATTGCATGGCGAGCCGCGGAAGACTTAAGGCGCAGTTAAAACATCATTAGCTGCATCTGCGACTGCATTATCGTCTCGCCCGTTTGCCGCCTCGAACGGGCAGTTGTGTGGCGCCATAACTTCAGCGCGCCTATATACGCTGGCTTTGTTCGCTGCGCACCGACCGTGCAGCTCGTGATCAATCAGCTCACGGCAGGAGTGATGATGGAATTCTCGAACACAAGGATCTCCCTGGGGCGATCGATCTTTAGCTATGGCAAAGTCCAGTACGCCATCAGCGCCATCATCCGCAACAAACCGATTTTTGCCAGGAGGAAGCCCTCGGGTTCCTATTTGGATGTTGGATGTGGTCCGAACATTGACGCGGCCTTTTGCAATCTGGATTATATGTGGCGCCCCGGCGTCGACGTGTGTTGGGATGTCACCCGCGGGTTGCCATTTCCGGACAAATATTTCGGGGGCATTTTACCGAACACATGTTGGAGCACATTACGTTTGAAGAAGCCGTCAAACTACTCGGGGAATTCCGGCGGGTTTTGCGCGATGGCGCCGTCCTTCGCATCGTCGTCCCCGACGGGGAGCTTTATTTGTCCCGGTACGCTAGCAACCAAGCCGGTCATCCGGTTGAAATGCCGAATGCTGGCGATATTCATGGGAAATTTCCTTTTGAGACTCCGATGATTGATGTGAATTTTGTTTTCAGAGAACATGGTCATCAGTTCATTTGGGATTTTTCGACGCTCAAGCTTGCATTGCTTAGCTGTGGATTTAAGCAGGTTGAGAAGCGCGCATATGGCGATGGCGCCGACTCGATGCTGATTCGAGATACAGCGAGTCGACGCGGGGAATCGCTCTATGTTGAAGCAAGTTGAGAAACAGCCGGGATATCCTCGAACCTTTGCGCCGTTGATGGATTGGTTTGGCGGAAGGGATAGCAGCATGGCTGCGTGGGGCGGATTGAGGCGATCAGGTCGAATCTATTGAGCCGCACCGCGATCATCGTATCTCCCTACTTCCCGCCTTCGACGCTAGCCGGCGTGCATCGTGCGCGGCACTTGGCTAAGCACCTGCCTGCAAGCGGGTGGACGCCAATTGTAGTTACGGTAGACGAAGCCTTTCACGAGGAGCGGCTCGATCGGGATCTTGCTGCGTTGGTTCCCTCTTCGGTGGAGGTGGTGAAGGCAGCTGCGCTTTCCTCGAAATATTGCCGCCCATTGGGGCTAGGCGAAATTGGCCTGCGCGCTTGGCGGCCGCTGCGCGCCGCAGTCATGAAGTTGCTCGCCACCCGCTCTGTGGACGCAGTTCTCATTACCGGCTCGCCGTACTACCCAATGCTGTTCGCAGCGGAAATCAAGAGACGATTCGGCGTACCCGTCGTGCTAGATTTCCAGGATCCATGGGTGTCGGCGTGGGGCGCCGAGCAGACGCTCTGGTCGAAGGCGGGCATATCGCACCGCTTATCTGTGGCCCTCGAACCCAGGGCCGTGCGTGCAGCCGACTTCATCACATCGGTTTCGGAAACGCAGAATGAACAGATGGCTGCACGCTATCCCTGGCTGGACCCCTCACGCTTGTCGCCAATTCCGATCGGCGGCGATCCGGACGATTACGAGATGCTACGGCAGCATTCTGCCAACGATAGGTTTGGCCTTTTCGATCCGAGCGTGGTGACGCTGAGTTACGTCGGCACGTTCATGCCGCGCACCGAGCCGCTGATGAGGGCGTTTCTTAGCGCCTTCGCGGAGGCGCGCGGGAGATCGCCGAACGCGATGGCCAACGTGAGGCTTTTGTTCATCGGAACCAGCAACCAGCCAAATAATACTGACCACTTCCGAGTCCAGCCAATTGCGCAAGCGCTCGGCATCGGGGGCGTCGTCCGAGAAATACCGCAGCGGCTGCCCTATATGGAGGCCATCGGCGCGCTTACTCGTTCGGACGGCATTCTGCTTATTGGATCTGACGAGGTCCACTATACTGCATCCAAGATCTACCCTGGCCTGATGTCAGGCCGGCCGTACTTATCGCTTTTTCACAAACGCAGCAGCTCGCATGAGATCCTATCGGCTGCCGGTGGAGGCATCTCGCTAGCTTTCGAAACGAGCGACGATCTCTCCGCGATGGGCGATGCGATAGGTTCAGCCATCGTGCGTCTTGTGACTGATCCGGGCTCACTCGGTCGTGCTGTCCCGACAACTTATGCTCCCTACACGGCACGCGCGATCTCTGCCCAATTCGCGGCAATCTTCGAACGTATTGCCGCTGAACGGAAACGTGCTTGATGCGTCTCGCCGTCGTCACGTCGCACCCCATCCAGTATCAGGCGCCGCTATTCCGTGCTCTGGCGCAGCGCTGCGACCTCCATGTGCTTTTTGCGCATCGCGCAACGAAAGCAGACCAAGCCGCCGCCGGTTTCGAGGTCCCATTTGATTGGGACGTGGATCTGACGAGCGGCTACTCTTCCACGTTCATGCGGAACGTTTCCAGCCAGCCCAGTCTCGAAGCGTTTAGCGGATGCGATACCCCGGACGTCGGCGGCGCCCTCGTTCAATACGCGCCAGATGCTGTGCTGCTGATGGGCTGGCACTTGAAGTGCTATTGGCAGTCCATTTGGGCCTGCCGCCGCGCACAACTGCCCGTGATGGTGCGGGGCGACAGCCATCTGAATACGCCGAGGCGACTTATCAAGCGCGTTGGTAAGGCAATGGTCTATCCGCTAGCGCTGAGAGTATTTGACGCAGCACTTTATGTAGGCGAGCAGTCTCGCCGCTATTGGCTGCATTACGGCTATCCAACCGACCGCATGTACTTCTCTCCGCACTGCATCGATAACGACTGGTTCGCCGAGCGCGCGACGTTGAGAGCTCGGGCAGAATTGCGTCGGGCCTGTGGTGTCGAGGAAGGCGTTACTCTGGCACTGTTTGCGGGCAAACTCGAACCCTTGAAACGCGTGGCCGACATTGTTGGTGCAGTGGCCCAGTGCCGCGCGACTGGCGAGCGCATTGAACTGATGGTAGCCGGCACTGGGAAGCTTCACGACTCGTTGCAGCACGTCGCTGCTGAGGCGGGCGTCCCATACCATGCACTCGGTTTCTGTAATCAATCTCGAATGCCGAGCGTCTATGCCGCTGCGGATATTTTGGTGCTCGCATCGGAGAGTGAAACCTGGGGCTTAGTAGCGAACGAGGCGTTGGCTTGTGGCAAGCCATTGATCGTATCTGATCGGTGTGGTTGCGCTTACGACCTGGCGGCTGACGGAACTGCGGGCTCTGTCTTTCATTGTGGCGATGTCGCCGACCTTGCCCAATCGATGCGGCGACTTATCGATCAGCCGCCGTCGCACGATGCTATCGCAGCCAAAGCTAACCGCTACAGCATCGACACAGCTGCCAACGGCATTGTTGAAGCCATGAGCGCCTTCCAGCCAACCGAACGCAGTAGAGCCAGACGTGGCTGACCCGCCGCGAATATTGGTGCTGTTTGGCGGCGTCGCGCTGTTCGGCGCCGAGCGCGGTAATATTGAGGCGCTGGTGGCTCTGAAGCGACAAGGTGCGGAGGTTCTATTTCTATTATCGGACGAGCGATGGAATACGATCATCCCGCTAGCCCTTGAGGAACGCGGCTTCGCGTGGCGCAAGGTTCCATACCTTTGCATCGGCAAGGGACTCACTTGGTACAAATTGCTGTGGGGAAACGCACGCCGCCTTGTGCAGGCCAACATCGCTTTCCTTCGCGCCGTGCGCGACTTCAAACCGACGCACATCCATGTCAACAGTCAGTTTTTCGTAGCGAACTTCCTTCTCGGGCTGACGCTGCTTCGCAGGCCACTGGTCTTCCGAGCGGGCGACGAACCGACTACGCATAACTGGTTTTGGCGGGCAGCGTGGCGTTACGTCGTCCACCGAACGGACAGGTTTGTGGCGAATTCGTCCTTCGTTGCAAAGTCGTTAGCTGCCAACGGTGTTCCCGAGCATCGCATCGAAGTTATTTACAATAAGCCTCCCGAGCGCATGAAAATGGCAAAAGAAGACCAGACAGCTTGGGCGCCGTTTGCTGGTCGCCTCATCGCTTACGTGGGCCAGATTGCGGAACATAAAGGCCCTCATCTGTTGATCGAAGCCTTTAAACATGTCGCGGGGGAGTTTCCAGATGTGCGGCTTGCGCTAGCTGGCCGCATTTCCGATTGGGCGGGCGACGCCTGGGCGCGTGACTTACGTAGCCGAACGCTCGCGGATCCCCCGCTTGCAAATCGGGTCGAATTTCTTGGGGTGATCGAGGACGTGCCCTGTTTCCTAGCTCAGTCAGCTTTCGTCGTTGTGCCATCGTTGTTCGCTGACCCCTCGCCAAACGTCATAGTGGAGGCTAAGGCGGCCGGTCGGGCGGTAATCGGGTTCCCACGCGGTGGCATCCCGGAGTTGATCCAGCATGGCGTCGACGGGCTTGTTTGTGACAGCGCCGATGCGGTAGCGCTTGTCCGCGCACTCAGGGCATATCTTACCTTCCCCGATCAGGCCATGGCAGCCGGTGAAGCATCGCGCCTGTCGCTCGCACACTTGCGGGTGCACGAGTTTGCTGAGCGCTGGGCGCATGTTTACCAAGTCGCCAGTGAAGAATACGGAATGCGGAGAGCGAGGGCGATGCCGCCGAAGAATCGGCGCCCACGGGGGCGGTCGATCTTTTCCGATCGCGGCTCGACCAGATCTTCTAAATGAAGCACGAACTGGGACAGCCTGCCGAGCAAGGCTCCCCTGGGACTGCTCGACGGCGAGATTGCCGCTCTACAGGTTCGGCGGGTATCGGGAGCCAGTTTTTGATGCCGCTGTTGCTGTTCAAGCAGATGTTCGCGCTGTCTGAAGCGAACACGTCTGCGAGCACTGTAGATCGTTGTTGTCGAGCGGGCTTCGCCTGCGTCAGCCAGCGCAGCCCAGCAGGCGGCGGGGCGCTACGCCCCACGCCAAGCAATCCAACTGCCGAGCCCGCGGCGTGTCCGGTGTCATTAAGCGCGAGCTCAGGCGACGCTCCTCTATCGAGGCGTGATCGGAGTGTGAAGGATGAGCGCCATACCCGCCGCTGCTGCCTTAAAGTTGGCGAAGACGACGCCGTGAACGTCGTCCTTTCCGCCGGCGGTTACAAATTCCGTATCAGCCTCGCTTGGTTGAGGACCTTCTTGCGCCCGATCCTGCACGCCCTCATTCGGTCGCTCGTGAATACGAAAACACCGGTAAGCGGAACTGCTTCAGCCTCTGTTGGCAACAAATGAAAACGTCAAACAGTATATGGGCGGCCCACCCGGTCAGAACGACGCAGCCAGCTTCTGGCTGGCTGCCTCCTTTTACACTGCCGCTCGTTGCCATTATTTTCTTCACCGTCGGCCTCGGTCCAAATACCGATCTGACAATCATTGCTCTTTTGATATTGCTTGTTGGTTCCGCACTCCTTTGGCGTCCGGGAGAAGTGCCAATCCTTCTTTTTGTTTTCGTGATGCAATGGATTGAAGCATCGATCGCCATATTTTACGCGAACGTCCGCGAACTCGATATTGGTCTGTTGGCGTCGACTGGCGCTGACATGTTCAATGCCACACTACTCACGCTTTTGGGGCTGCTCGCGCTTGCCTCCGGCATGCGCTTAGCAGCAGGACGTTCACGGCTATCCATATCGCTTCTATCGCGGGACCAGGTAATGCGAACTCCCGCGCGCGCCTGGATCCTTCTCTATGTAGTGGCATTCGTCATATCTTGGACAGCACAGATCTTAGCAACGATCATACCTGGATTGTCCCAGCCTTTCCTCGTGCTGGTCAATTTAAAATGGGCTGCATTCGTGGCCTTTACGTTTGCGACTTTTGTTAAACCGGAGAGTCTAAAATTCCCATGGTTCATAGCGTTTCTACTAGAATTGATTTCGTCGGTTGGTGGATATTTTTCATCCTTTAAGTTTGTATTTATTTTCACTTTCCTCGGTATCGCTGCCAGTGGGGTGCGATTCAAGGCGGCACAAATAGCCGGATTAGCCCTCGTTGCTGTCGCCGCTCTTTCACTTGGCGTTGTTTGGACCGCGATCAAGCCGGGCTATCGATCCTTTGTTGCCGGCGACCAAAAAGGTCAAATGGTTACTGTGAGCCGTACCGAGCAGGTAGGGAAACTCGTCGAACTCGCGACTAACATCGACTCTCGACAAATATCCGATGCTGTGCACCAGTTAATCCTTCGTATATCCTACGTAGAGATTTTCGGGGCCAGCTTGGACTATGTGCCGCGCGTGATACCCCATGCCTACGGAGAAATATGGCTAGACGCCATCTCAAGACCCTTCATGCCGCGCATTTTATTTCCCTCGAAATCTGCCATCGATGAGTCCACTCTCACTAATAAATACACCGGCCTTGGAGTTGCTGGATCAGAACAGGGTACTCAGGTGTCCATTGGATACATTGGTGAGGCATACATCGACTTTGGCAAGTTTGGAATGATGGTGGCACTGTTCGCGCTTGGACTAGCTCTTGGCAGGATCCATTTCTGGCTCACATTCGGTCGTCGCTCTCGCGGCATTATTGGAATGGGACTCTCCTCCGCAATTCTTCTGCCGGCTGCCGGCATAGGCAACAGCTCGGCAAAGATGCTTGGTGCTCTAGCGGTATCGGTCCTCGTTGTCTGGCTGCTTAATCGCTTCGCGTTGCCCAATCTCTTGCGAAGACTATCGCCCGCTTTGAGCGGAAGCCGGTGATGCGGATACTCCACATCGTCCCGACCTACCTGCCGGCGAGGCGATATGGTGGACCAATCTACTCAGTGCACGGATTGTGCCGCGGGCTCGCGCGCCGCGGGCACCATGTCGACGTCTACACCACGAACGTGGATGGCCCAAGCGTCTCTAACGTGCCGCTCAATGAGCCAGTGTTGCTCGATGGCGTAAACGTCACCTACTTCGCGACTGGCCTTGGACGACGACTCTATCGCTCGCCAAACATGGCTGCGGTTCTGTCACGCAACGTGAGCCGTTTCGACGTGGTTCATCTGCACTCGGTTTTCCTTTGGCCAACTGCTGCGGGTGCGGCAACGGCCCGGCTCGCCGGCATACCTTATGTCATCTCACCTCGAGGAATGCTCGTCCCCGAACTGATAGAGCGAAAGAGTAGACTTCTGAAATTAGCATGGATTAATTTGTTCGAGCGCCACAATATTGCAGAAGCCGCGAGCGTGCACGTCACGGCGGAAATCGAGGGAGTTAACTTGACCCGTCTAGGGTTAAAGCCCAAGCGGATTGACATGATCCCCAATGCTTTCGATCTGCCGCCTGAAGCCGTATCAATCTTGCCCGATGCTAAGCCGTCTTGCACCGATGGCGCCGTCGTTTTACATCTAGGGCGCATTAGCTGGATCAAGGGCTTCGATCGCTTGGTGCCGGCCATGGCGCATGTGCCAGGCGCGCGCCTGTTGATTGCCGGCAACGACGATGAGGGTTATACGCGCCAACTCAACGCGCTCATCGCGCAGCATGGCGTCGCTCCGCGCACCCAATTCCTTGGCGCGGTTCAGGGCCCCGCGAAATGGCAGGCGTTCGCCAGGGCCGACATCTTCGCACTTGCCTCCTATTCGGAGAATTTTGGGATAGCCGTGCTCGAGGCCATGGCATGCGGCATCCCCGTTGTAGTGACGCCGGAGGTAGGATTGGCCGACGTGGTGGAGCGGACTGGAGCCGGGCTCGTGGCGCAGGGCGATCCTGAGCAATTTGGCCGAGCTATCGCTCGTCTCGTCGCCGATCCGGCCTTGCGACGGCAAATGGGAGCGGCCGGTCGAGCGGCCGCTCGGGAGCACTTCTCGTGGTCCGCCGTGGCTGCGCGGATGGAGGCGCTTTACCAAGATTTGGTGTGTCAAGCGCCGCATCGGGCATCAATCGATGAGTGAACTCATCGCGCACCAAGTCACCGCCATGGTGATAACGTTTAACGAGGCGCCGAATATCGCGCGCTGTCTCGATCGCCTCGGCTGGGCCAGCCGAGTGTTGATCATCGACAGTGGCAGCAACGACGAGACGTTGGAGATTGCTAGAAGTTATCCCAACGTGGATATCGTCAAGCGTCCGTTCGATGACTTTGCGAGCCAATGCAATTTTGGCCTATCGAGCATCGACACGCGCTGGGTATTGTCTCTCGATGCGGACTACGAGTTGAGCGCAGCCTTGGAAGCGGAGTTTAGCACGCTTCGGGCCAGCACTTTTGCCGCCTACGAGGCATCCTTCGTTTACTGTGTTTGCGGTAATCCCTTGGGCGGCACGCTTTATCCTCCACGCCGCGTGCTCTATCGCCGGGACTGTGCGCGGTACCGGAACGAAGGGCACGGCCACCGAGTGGAGATCGATGGTTCCGTGGGGCGGCTCAAAGGCAAAATTCATCATGATGATCGTAAGCCGCTATCGCGTTGGCTTTCATCGCAACAACGATATGCTGCGCGCGAGGCAGACTATCTTCTGGTTAGCAATCGAGGCGATCTACGCTGGGCCGACCGTATCCGCCTGATGGCTTGGCCGGCTCCAATTGCCGTATTCCTGTACACCCTAATATTGAAGCGCTGTCTGATCGACGGCTGGCCGGGCTGGCTCTATGTGCTACAGCGCACACTGGCCGAGACGATGATTGCGCTGGAGCTTGTGGACCGAAAGATTAATGCAACAAGGCCACCTTCGGGGTGTGACTGAGGCGAAGACGAGCCAGTAGGAGTAAGAACCATTCGTCGTCGCAATTTTGAGACACCGAGAGCCGCCGATTGGAGGAGGAGGACTTTCAAACCTTCTTGATCGCTCTCATCATCATCATGTCGTCATAATGCTCGACGAATCGAATGATATGACCTTCGAAATCGGCGGACACGAAATGTCGTTTTCGTCAACAGAATGCGCGGCGTTCTGGCCTTGGGTTCAGAAAGATGAGCCATATAAACGCAGTATTCTTTAAGCTACGAATTTCGTGTCGCAAATGCTGACGACGGCCAACGCTGACTGCTAGGAAATCACGTGGAAAGCGACGAGTACAGATACACTCATGCTTCATCGACTTGGTCGGACAGCTATCTCTGGCCAGCATTGTCGCGGGAAGTGCAACAGCTTCGTGCGGACGGCAAAGGTCGGATTTTCGACCTTGGCTGCGGCAATGGCTATATCAGTGGAATGCTAGATGGTCTCGGGTTTGACGTTATCGGGGTTGACACGTCCGAAAGCGGGATCGCTCAAGCCGCGGCCGCACACCCCCGTTGCAGATTCGAGGTTGCGAATGCTTACGATGATCTCGCCAAACGTTATGGTCGATTTCCGGTGGTCGTAAGCGTTGAAGTCGTCGAACACCTATATGATCCGCACGGCTATGCGACCAGGCTGTTCGACCTCGTTGAGCCTGGCGGGACAGCGATCATATCGACGCCCTACCATGGATATATCAAGAACGTCGCGCTCGCTCTCACCGGCCAGATGGACAGGCATTTTGGCGCGCTCTGGGTCGGTGGGCACATCAAATTTTTCTCCATCGCGACACTAGGCAAGCTATTGGCCGACGTCGGCTTCGAGTCGATCAGGTTCTTAAGGGTTGGACGCGTTCCCCCGCTCGCCAAATCCCTGATGGCGATTGCGGTACGGCCACAACAGAATGGTAGTTCAGACTTAACATGATCATCCTCGGCCTCAATGCCTACCATGGCGATTCGTCCGCTTGTCTCGTTCGCGACGGTGTGATCGTCGCGGCGGCGGAGGAGGAGCGGTTTCGGCGAATCAAGCACTGGGCCGGATTTCCGTCCGAGTCGATACACTATTGCCTCAACGAGGCGCGCGCGACGCTCGCTGACGTCGACATCGTCGCCATTAATTCGAAACCTTCTGCTAGCTTCCTCAAGAAGATTGAGTTTACCCTACGGCAGAGGCCCGACTTCCGCTTCGTCGTAGACCGCCTGCGCAATCACGCCAAGCGTCAATCGATAGAGAGCGAGCTCTCTGCCGCATTTCCCGCAGCGCCTTTCAAGGGAAAGCTCCAGCGCGTAGAGCATCACCTCGCGCACATTGCCTCCGCATTCCTGGTCTCACCCTTCAAGGAAGCCTGCGTGGCGTCGATCGATGGCTTCGGCGATTTTTCCTCAGCCGCGTGGGGCGTCGGACGCGATAAGTCGATCAACGTCGAAGGGCGCGTGCATTTCCCGCACTCGCTCGGTGTGTTCTATCAAGCACTCACACAGTACCTTGGCTTTCCGCATTATGGCGATGAGTACAAAGTCATGGGGCTCGCGCCCTACGGCCGCCCGGAATACGTCGCCGCCTTGCGCCGCGTCGTGAAGCTCCGTGACAGTGGCCGCTTCGAAATCGACACTCGTTTCTTTCGGCATCATCGCGAAAAAATCGATTATGCCTGGGAGGGTGGCGCCCCGCGCGTGGGGACGCTCTTCTCGCAAGAGCTTGAGGCCTTATTGGGTCCGGCGCGCCACACGAATGAGCCGCTGGAGCAGAAACACCGGGATATCGCGCGCTCCGTTCAAACGGTATATGAGGAAGCCTTTTTTCATCTCATTAATCATCTGCACGATAAGCATCGGCTGGATAGCCTTACGCTAGCCGGCGGTTGCGCAATGAATTCGGTGGCAAATGGCAAAGTTGTCCGTCAATCGCCTTTCCGACGCCTCTACGTGCAGTCGGCTGCAGGAGATGCGGGTGGCGCCATCGGCGCGGCGATTTACGCTTGGCATCAAAGGGAGCAATCCGAAGCAACCGTTACTAACCCCGACGCGCCAATCTGCGTGCTGGCGGGTGATGCGCTGATCAGACGTACTGTCATGGATCATGCGTACCTTGGTCCTTCGGCAAACGATGACGAGATCGCAGAGCTGCTTAAGGAGCGAGGCGCAGACATCCATGACAGCGGTTGCCGGGTCACACGCGCCACGGATGAGGCGCGCCTCTGCCAGATGACGGCGGAGGCCATCGCTCGCGGTGAGGTTGTCGGCTGGTTCCAGGGACGGATGGAATGGGGCCCGCGAGCCCTCGGTAACCGGTCGATCGTCTGTGATCCACGGCGTGCCGATATGAAGGACGTCCTGAACCTGAAGATCAAGCGCCGCGAGAGCTTTCGACCTTTCGCTCCCTCAGTGCTGAAAGACCATGTGCTCGAGTGGTTCGAGGAGGACGGCGACGTGCCTTTCATGATGCAGGTCTACCAGATCCGCGCTGAGAAACGCACGCTCGTGCCGGCGGTTGCCCACGTCGATGGGTCGGGTCGGCTGCAGACGGTTTACCGACAGACAAATCGGCGATATTGGGGCTTGATCGAGGCGTTCCGGGAGATCACAGGCGTGCCTATGGTGCTCAACACTTCATTCAACGAGAACGAGCCTGTGGTCTGCAAGCCCGTCGAAGCGCTAGACTGCTTTTTACGCACTAAAATGGATGTTTTGGTGCTGGGGGATTGGTTCATGCACCGCGCCAATAGCTGAAGCGCGATCGAAAGCTGTGCGCCATCCTGCGAGTAATGCGCAGCATCGTGACACTCGGTGCAACACAAGCCAACGGCGGACAGGGCCAAAAAGGTCTCTGCCCCCTTCCCACGCATTCTGACTTTTAAGAGGGCCACGGAGTTCTAATGACCACTCTCCTTGAGACGAGCACCGCAAATCTGGAAATGCTTATTTCGCGCATTTCCGCTCGCGACTATACGATCGGTATCATTGGCCTTGGCTACGTGGGCCTGCCGTTGGCGCTAGTCGCAGCTCGAGCCGGTTTCAAAGTGCTCGGGTTCGATGTCGACGAGCAGCGCGTCGAGGAATTGAACGCTGGCCGAACGTCGATAAAGCACATTCCCATCGATGCGATCGTGGCGGCTCGCGCCGGCGGACATTTCCGCGCAACTTCCGATGTCAGAGAGTTGTCGACGCCGGACGCAATCTTGATCGCGGTGCCGACCCCCCTCAATAAGTATCGCGAGCCAGATCTAACGTATATCGAACAGAGCGCTCGCGATGTGGCCAAGACTCTTCGTCCAGGCCAGTTGGTGGTGCTGGAATCGACGACGTGGCCAGGGACGACGACGGAGATCATGAAGCCCATTCTCGAGGCTGGTGGCCTCAGGGAGGGACGGGATTTCTTCCTCGCGTTCTCACCCGAGCGCGAGGACCCAGGCAACGTGGATTACGGAACTGCGACCATCCCGAAAATCATTGGCGCGGATCATCCGGCCTCTTTGGCGATCGCCAAGGCGGTTTACGAGGCGCTTGTCGTTAAGGTCGTGCCGGTGTCATCCAGCGCGACAGCCGAAGCGGCCAAGCTCACTGAGAACATCTTCCGATCGGTCAATATTGCGCTGGTTAACGAGCTCAAGATAGTTTTCGACAAGATGGGGATCGACGTCTGGGAGGTGATTGAGGCGGCAAAAACTAAGCCGTTCGGATACATGCCGTTCTATCCCGGACCGGGGCTCGGCGGCCACTGCATCCCGATCGATCCGTTTTACCTAACTTGGAAAGCGCGCGAGCACGAGGTCGCCACTCGCTTCATTGAGCTCGCTGGCCAGATCAACACCTCGATGCCGCATTATGTGGTTGAGCGACTCGCCGAAGCGCTTGACCGCCGCTTCCAGCGCGCCCTCAACGGCTCGCGCATTCTGATCATCGGCATGGCCTACAAAAAGAAAATCGACGACATGCGCGAGAGCCCGTCCCTCAAGCTAACAAAGCTGATCGAGAAGCGCGGAGCCTTAGTCGACTATCACGACCCCTTCATTCCGGAAATACCGCGCACACGCGAGCATCCCGAGCTCGCTGGCCGACGCTCGATTCAACTGACTGCAGAGCGGATCGCGGCCTACGACGCCGTGCTCGTATCGACAGATCACGACGAGCTAGATTGGCCTCTCGTGGTCGAGTCCGCCAAACTAATCGTCGATACCCGCAACGTCTGCCAGCGAAAAAATCTGTCTGGCGCAAACATCATCAAAGCGTGACGGGCTCGTACGGACATGAAACCGCGAGACTAATATGATCAAAAGCTATGCGTTGATCGGAGCGGCCGGATATGTTGCTCCGCGCCACCTGCGTGCGATCAAAGAAACCGGGGGCGTCCTGAAGGCTGCTGTCGACCGCTCCGATTCTGTGGGGGTGATCGATAGTTATTTCCCTGATGCGCACTTTTTCACAGAATTCGAGCGCTTCGATCGTCACATCGATCTCATGCGGCGGAAGGGGCATAAGATCGATTATGTGTCGATTTGCTCGCCAAATTATCTCCACGACGCGCATGTGCGGTTCGCACTGCGCTCGCGCGCCGACGCAATTTGCGAAAAGCCGCTGGTTCTCAATCCGTGGAATATTGGCGGCTTGGAGGAGTTGGAGAGGGAAACGGGTCAAAATGTATTCACGATACTGCAGCTGCGACTTCATCCATCGATCATAGCCCTTAAGGAAAAGATTGCCGGCGAACCGAAATCGAAATTGCACGACGTCAAGTTAACCTACATCACATCGCGTGGTCGGTGGTATTTCGCTTCTTGGAAAGGCGACGAGGCGAAGTCGGGAGGCATCGCAACCAATATCGGCGTACATTTCTACGACATGCTTAGTTTCGTTTTCGGCGACCTGCGCGAGAATATCGTTTATCATCGTGCCATCGATTGTGCCGCTGGTTACCTGGAGTATGATCGGGCGCGGGTTCACTGGTTCCTTTCGATTAATTCGCGTGATCTTCCCGAAGCTGTTGCAACGTCCAGGAAGACCTATCGTTCTATTACGATTGACGGGGAGGAGATTGAGTTTTCGGACGGCTTCACCGACCTCCATATTGCCAGCTATCAGAAAGTTCTGAACGGGCGCGGCTTCCGCTTGGCGGATGTGCGGCCTTCGATCGAGACCGTCGCCGCGATCAGAACCAAAGATGTCGATAAAGCTTTCGACCAGGTTCATCCTTTCATCGCCAAATTAGAGCGCGATCAACACAGGTACGAGCATGGATGGCCAGTTTGACCTGCGAGAGCGTCCTTGGCTGCTGGGCGTGCCCAGGGGAAACGGCTGAACGATTTCGTCCTGCGTCCCAGAGAGCGGTCATACGTTTGAGGCGTGTGAAAATCCGTTCCCGGCGCGGGCCGGATCAGATTGTTGGCATGTGCTGAAATTGGCGGACGCATCTTCGATGCGCACCTGACATTCGTCGTCGCAAAAAACCTTGTCCATCATCCAATGTAGGCAACACGACATCGAACACGATGCCCAAGTCCGCAGCGCCGCTATCAACCCCTGCAATTAGCATCATCGCGCCATCCGAGTATCCCTTCGCTGAGGGCCGCCTTTTCTGAATCGGGCGGAGACGCGAAGCTGCGGCGAACCTTGGAGTCACCCTTGGGGGTGGCACAGTCCCGACCACCTCACAAGGTGAGTGAGCGGGTCCTTCCCGAGGCCCTAAAACGCGCCGCGGGTCCGCTGCCGCATGATTTTCATTGAAAACACCCCCGAATTCGATAGTGACAATGCCTAGGCTGATCGACGCAGCCTCGCTGGCTACAGCGCTATGTACGAGCGCGCTTTGCGAGGCCGCCCGCATATTCAAAACTCAAGATTTTTGACGCATTCTTTATTGAGGGCGTTCGCCCCTAAATCCGCATTTCGGCGAAAATGGATACTCTTTTAAGAGGCGCTGTTGCTCCATTGACCGTTCGCATTCTTATGGCCGCTAATCGTGAACGCCGACTGACAATGCCCAAGTGCCGTTTCGGAGACCTTTGAGGGCGACGGCTGCTTGCTCTGGAGTTTGAAAGTTCAGTGGGATTAGGCCGCTATCCAGCGGCATTAGGAGGCGGGTGGACACGATAGTTCTGTCGCCAATTTTAACATAACTGCGATGACTATGGTCGATACGGCGAAGAGACTACTTGGCGACATTGGCGTTACGCCTCCACCTGACGGGAAACCTTGCATGCACGATTACACGCTCCCGGCCGAGGCGGGAATAACCGAGCTTGCGGAAGCGGCGGGCCTCTCGCGCGATCGTGCGAAGCAGGTCCTCGATACCGCGAAGATCAAGCGAGACAAGTATCGCAAGTATCCGACCGAACTGGCAATGCAGGCGTTGCTCGCGTTCAGCGACGCGGGCAAAGCGACCGGCCACGCCTTGAACGGCTATGGCAACCCCGACACGCGCAATGATCATATGCAGGCGCTCGCCGCCGCTCGCGCGACTGCCGAGGCGGCTCGGGCCAGAAAGATCGAACTAGGGCTCGGACCTATAAAGTTGTTGGCTTGGGCGCGATGTCGTGATTCACAGCTTCCGAAAGGAAGCGCCAATGA
>NZ_JABVWW010000022.1 GCF_013350005.1 Methylocystis silviterrae | reverse complement strand
CCGCGATCCCCTTGCGACATGACCAAGTGAATCAACTCAACCCCGATTTGGCCAGAGGTTTTTGGAGGCGTCCAGCTGGCCAGAGAGATATTCTGCGGCGCGGAGAGCGAAACGCCGAACGCGCCCGCACAAAGCGCAAGCAGGAATATGCCGCGGCGAAATTTCGAGACTGAGGCGTAAGGCATGGCAAAACCTGCGCTGGTGAGGCGGCGGAACCGTGAGCCTTATAGCCTAGTCGAAATTTAGAACAACGAACTTTTTCAACGAAGAATTTGCTAAAATTTACGATAGCGGATCGTTCAGCGATCGTTCGAGATGCGCCTGAACAGCGCGACGCCTCTCACTGCGCGCCCGTGAGCTTCGTCGCCAGCAGGGCGATCGTTTTTACGTAAACGCGCGCCTGATTCCACTCGAGCAGAATCGCGAAGTTCGGCTCGCCTTCATTCCAGCCCGCGCCAGAGCGCCAGCCTTTGCCCTTGAGGAAATTCGCCGTCGACGCGAGCGCGTCCGCCGTGGATCGTATGAGATCGCGTCTGCCGTCGCCGTCGAAATCGACGCCATATTTCAGATAGGAGGAAGGCATGAATTGCGTCTGGCCGATTTCTCCAGCCCAGTCGCCGCGCATCTGCGCCGGGGACATATCGCCGCGCTCGACGATTCTCAGCGCGTGCTTCAGCTCTTCATGAAACTGCGCGGAGCGCCTGCAGTCATAGGCGAGCGTCGCTAACGCCTGCATCGTCCTGAAGCGCCCATTGTCGGCGCCAAAGCCCGTTTCCAGTCCCCAGATCGCCACGAGCACCGCTCCGGGAACGCCATAGCGCGCCTCGATCTGTGCGAGCAGGGCCGCGTGCCGCTGAAGCAGCGCCCGCGCCTTGCTCAAGCGCGCGGGCGTCACCAGGCGACTCGAAAACTTCTCGAAACTTTGGTGAAAAATCCGCTGTCCGCGGTCGCGGCCAATCACCGCGTGATCATAGGCGACGCCAGTCAGCGCAGCGTCGAGCGTCCGTTGCGAAACGCCTTCCGCCGCGACGTCGCGTTTCATCTCCTCGAGCCATTGGCTAAAACCGGACGCCGACGATCCGCAGGGCGCGGCGCGCGCCGATACGGCGCAAGCGCACAACGCCAGCGCGCTGGCGGCAAGCAACGCGCCCCACGCCTTGGCGCTTTTCGACAGCCGATTCATGGCCGGCAGTTTAGTGGGCCTGCGAAGGCGCTGCAATGAAGCTGCGCACCCTCACGGCGCCCGACCCTTGGCGGAATGCGCGGCCGGCGCCGGCATTCCTCAAGCGACGCGCTGAATCAGCGGCGCTTTGCCTTGAACTGGCGTTTGCACGCGCTTGAAAGCTCGTTCATATGCGCGCGCAGGCACTTTTCGACGGCGATCGCATTGGGCTCTTCCGCCGCGCAGAACTTGTGGGAATCACGCTCGCAGGCCGTGCGCTGCTTGTCCATCGTCCGGGCTGTCGCGGGATTGAACGCGGCGAGGCCAATGAAGGCGGAAAGAGAAAAGATCAACAGCTTACTCATCGGTTGCTCTTTCGTTTAGGCTAACGACCGCTGCGCAAAGTGCGCTACGCGGCCAGAGCGATACCTGTATCGAGCGTGGTCGATATCAAGTATCGACGCCTGCCTGCTAATCGCGACAGAGAGGCATCTCAGGCGTAACTTCCGGCACGATCAGCCGCGCGCCAGTAGAGGCGACGATATCCGCGACGCTGACGCCGGGCGCGCGTTCGCGTAGCGCCAGCCCCTCATCGGTCGGCTCAATGACGGCAAGCTCCGTCACGATCAGGCTGACGCGCCGCGTCGCCGTCGGTGGTAAGGTCAGAGATTCGACCATCTTCGGCTCGCCCTTGGCGACGTGCTGCATCGCTATGATGACGCGCTTGGCGCCCGCGACGAGGTCCATGGCGCCGCCCATCCCCGGCGTAAACTTTCCCGGAATCATCCAGCTGGCGAGATGACCCGCGGCGTCGATCTGCAACGCGCCAAGCACCGCCATGTCGACATGGCCACCTCGAATCAGCGCGAAGCTCGTCGCGCTGTCGAAACTCGCGGCGCCCGGCAGCGCCGCGATGAAGCCGCCGCCTGCATCGATGAGATCGCGATTCTCCATTCCATCCGGCGGCGGCGCGCTGAATCCGATAAGGCCATTTTCACTCTGCATGGCGACGGACATCCCCTTTGGGATGAAACGCGCCACGAGAGTCGGCAGGCCGATTCCGAGATTGACGAGCATGCCGTCGCGCAGCTCCAGGGCGACGCGGCGCGCGATGATTTCCTTAGCGTCCATCAGCGCGCCCTGCCCACGATGTGCGTGACGAGCACGCCCGGGGTGCGCACCGCGTCGGGCGGAATGACTCCAACCGGGACGATCTCGTCGGGTTCGACGATGACGCAGTCCGCGGCGAAGGCCATGACCGGGTTGAAATTTGCGGCCGTCAGACGATAGGTCAGATTGCCGTAATAGTCGGCCTCATGCGCGCGCAGCAGGGCGAAATCCGCCCGCAGCGGCTTCTCGATGAGAAAGCTCGCGCCGTCAATCTCGATGACCTGCTTGTCCTGCGCGACGACCGTTCCCACGCCGGTCGGCGTCAGGACGCCGCCCAGCCCGCTGCCCGCGGCGCGAATGCGTTCGGCGAGCGTGCCTTGCGGTATGAGCTCCACGTCGATCGCGCCGGCGCTCATCAATCGCTGCGTGGTCGGATTGGTGCCGATATGCGAGACCTCCACGCGCGCAACGCATCCCGCTTCGATCAGCCTGCCGACGCCGACCGTCGGATAGGCTGTGTCGTTGCCGATGATCGTCAATGCGCGCGCGCCACGCGCGACGAGCGCGTCGATCAACCGCTCAGGCGACCCGACGCCCAAAAATCCGCCGATCATGACGCGCGCTCCGTCGGGAACGAGCTGCGCTGCGGCTTCGACGGCGATCGCGCTTTTCCTCATCTCGCTGAATCCCGCTTATCGTGTGGGCTTGTCGAGATAATGCGTTTCGGAAACCTCTCGCAGACGCGCCGCCGCCGTTTCCGGCGTGATGTCGCGTTGCGGTTCGCCCAGCATCTCGAAGCCCACCATGAATTTCCGCACGCTCGCCGAACGCAGCAGCGGCGGATAGAAATGCGCGTGAAAATGCCAGTTGGCGTGTGGCGCGCCGTCCGTCGGGCGCTGGTGAAATCCCATCGAGTAGGGAAAGTCGGTTTCAAACAGATTGTCGTAGCGAATCGTCAGGCGTTGAAGGATCTCGGCGAGCGCCTCAACCTCGTCTCCGGTAAGATCGTCAAAAGAGCCGATATGCCTTGTGGCCAGCACCATGGTTTCAAACGGCCAAATCGCCCAGAACGGCACAAGCGCAACGAAATGATCGTTGCCGCAAACGATTCGCTCGCCGAGGCTTTGCTCGAGCGCGAGATAGTCGCATAGCAGACAGGAGCCGTTCTGCTTCTGATATGCACGTTGGCGCTCCGATTCCTTCGCGGCTTCGTTCGGAATGCTGTGCGTCGCCCAGATCTGGCAGTGCGGATGCGGATTGCTCGCGCCCATCGCCGCGCCGCGATTTTCGAAAATCTGCACATAGTTGATCGCGTCGAGTTCGCCCAGACTAATGGTTTCCTCCCGCCATGCGTCAATGACGGGAACGATCTCGGGAACGGTCATGCGCGATAAAGTCAGATCGTGGCGCGGCGAGAAGCACAGCACGCGGCATCGGCCGGGCTCGCTTTGCGCGACAAGCAGTCCGTCTTGAACGATCTCCTCCGCTGACGCCTGCGGCGTGAGCGCCGCGAAGTCATTGTCGAAGGCGAAAACGCCTTCATAGTTGGGATTTCGCCCGCCATTCGCCCGCGCATTTCCCGGGCACAGATAGCAGGTCGGATCGTATCGAGGTCGATCGGGATCGTGGGTCTTTTCCACCTGGCCTTGCCATGGACGACTGGTCCGATGCGGCGAGACGAGCACCCACTCGCCCGTGAGCTGATTGAGTCGGCGATGCGAAGCGCTGTTCAGCAGGGACACGAGCCGCTCCTAATCGCCGACAGGGCCCGCGCCAGGACCAGGCACGCAGGTGAGGATGGGCGGCGTAACGCCAGTCGCTGTGCGATATCTGTCAGCCATCGCCTGCGCGAAGGCTTCCGCGCGGCTCGCTTTCACAAGATTGATGGTGCAGCCGCCAAATCCGCCGCCCATCATCCGAGCGCCATAGACTCCCGGAAGGCTGCGGGCGATATCGACCATGAGATCAAGCTCGGCGCAGCTTACCTGATAATCGTCGCGCAGACTTTCATGCGAAAGATACATGAGACGGCCGCATTCCTTAAGGTCCCCCGCGTCCAGCGCCGCAGCGGCGCGCAACGTCCGGTCGATCTCGCCAACGACGTGACTCGCGCGGCGAAAGACGAGTTCGGGCATCGCATCGGCGTGTCGCATCAATTGGGCGAATGTCACGTCCCGCAACGCCGCAATTCCATCGATCCGCGTCGAGAGAATCGCGACCGCGCGCTCGCAGTCCGCGCGACGCAAATTATATTCATCGCTCGCGAGCTGGTGGCGCACCATCGTGTCGCAAAGGACAAGACGCGCATTCGGATCTATCGCGACCTTCCGCGAAACGAGACTGCGGCAGTCGAGCAGCAGGGCGCTCCCAGCGACGGCGCAGCACGATATATACTGGTCCATAATGCCGCAGCGAACGCCAACGAACTGATTTTCGGCGCGTTGACAGATTTTGGCGAGTTCGACTCTGTCGACCTCGCAGCCGGAAATCGTCAAAAGCGCGAAGCCCGCGGCGACTTCAAACGCCGCCGAGGCCGAAAGTCCCGCGCCAATGGGCAGATTTCCGTCGAGGATGAGATCCGCGCCGCTCAGCTTGTAACCGGCGCGTTGGAGAAAGATCGCGACGCCGCGCACATAATCGGTCCAATCGCCGCGCGGCTGTGCGTTCGCGTCGTCGAGGTCGAATTCGACGACTTCATTCATGACAAGCGAGCCTATCCGCAAACGGCGGTCGGAGCGCGGCGCAATGGCGGCCCAGATCGAGAGATCAAGCGCCGCCGGCATGACGAAGCCGTCATTGTAATCGGTATGCTCGCCAATGAGATTGATGCGGCCCGGCGCCCGAAAGAGGCGTGGCTCACGCTCGAAACTGCGGCGGAAGGCGGCAACCAGATCTCGCTCGATCCTCGACTCCATTCCGGCCACAATCCCATTGTCATCAAATCGTCAAGGCGACGCCGCATCGGATCGGCGGTAGGGGATCAAATGATAGTCCGCGCATGACACGTCAACGCCTTGGCGTTTGCTACTATCCTGAACATTGGCCTCAGTCACGCTGGAGCGAGGACGCGGCCATGATGAAGGAGATAGGTCTCTCCTTTGTGCGGATTGGCGAATTCGCCTGGTCGCGGCTGGAGCCGAGCGATGGCGCTTATCGTTTCGAATGGCTGAGCCGCGCCATCGAGGCGCTGGATCGCGCCGGCCTCAAGGTCGTGCTTGGCACGCCGACGGCGACGCCGCCCAAATGGCTCGTCGATAAGATGCCGGAGATGGCGGCGCTCGACGCCGATGGGCGGCCGCGCAAATTCGGCTCGCGCCGCCATTATTGTTTCAGCCACGAAGGCTACGCTCAAGAATGCGAGCGCATCGTCGAGCATCTGGCGCGGGCTTTCGGCGGCCATCCCGCCGTAGCGGCGTGGCAGACCGACAATGAATATGGCTGCCACGACACTGTGCTGAGCTATTCGCCAGCCGCGCTGCAGGCGTTTCGGCGATGGTGCGAGGCCAAATATCGCTCGATCGAAACGCTGAACGAAGCCTGGGGCAATGTCTTCTGGTCGATGGAATATCGAAGTTTCGACGCGATTGAGCTGCCGAACCTGACCGTCACCGAAGCCAATCCGTCGCATCTGATGGATTTTCAGCGCTTCTCATCCGATCAGGTCGTCGCCTTCAATCGACGCCAAGCGCAGATCATCCGCCGTCATGCGCCGGACGCGACGATCCTTCATAATTTCATGGGCGCGTTCGTCGACTTTGATCACTATGCGCTGTCGGATGATCTCGATATCGCCGCGTGGGACAGCTATCCGCTCGGCTTTCTCGAACGCTCCTCTCACGACGATGATTTCAAGCTGCGCTACATGCGCGTGGGCGATCCTGACTTTCAGGCCTTTCATCACGATCTCTACCGCGCGTGCGGGCGCGGCCGATGGCAGGTGATGGAGCAGCAGCCGGGGCCGGTGAATTGGGCGCCGTGGAATCCGGCCCCCGCGAAAGGCGCCGTGCGGCTCTGGACCTTCGAAGCCTTCGCCGCCGGCGCCGAGGCGGTGAGTTATTTTCGCTGGCGGCAGGCGCCTTTCGCGCAAGAACAGATGCACGAGGGGCTGCTCCTGCCAAACGCCGCGCCGAATGAAGCCTATGATGTCGTCGCGCACATTTCGAAGGAACTCGACGCTCTCAACGCGCATGTCGAAACAGCGCGCGCGCCAGTGGCGCTGATCTTCGATTATGAAAGCGCCTGGGCGTGGCGCATCGAGCCGCAAGGCCAGAACTTCTCCTATTTCGATCTCGTCTTGGGCTTCTATCGGGCGCTGCGGCGCGCGGGGCTCTCCATCGACGTCATACCGCCGACCGCGGCGGCGATCGCTGATCGAAGGCTGATCATCGCTTCCGCGCTTTTTGCGCCGTCTGACGACTTCGCAGAGGCGCTGGCGAAAAGCGACGCGACCATCCTTCTCGGTCCCCGCGCCGGATCGAAGACGGCTGATTTTCAAATACCTGCGGAACTGCCTCCCGGAGTTTTGCGAGGCGTGATCGACATTCGCGTCAGACGCGTCGAAAGCCTTCGGCCAGGCGCACGAATTACGCTCTCCGGACAAGGCGCTTTCGTGCGGTGGCGCGAATTCTTGGCTCTCGGCGAGAGCGTCGCGCCCGAATTCACATCGGAAGACGGCGAAACGGCGCTCGCGCGATCCGACAACGTCTTTTATCTCGCCGGTTGGCCCGACGAAGAATTGCTGAAGAGCGTGCTGAGACGGGTTTTCGTTGTCGCTGGCATATCGACGCTCGATCTTCCGGAAGATATCCGCGTCCGCGACAATGGGGCGATGCGCTACATTTTCAATTACGGCGCGACGACGACGGATATTTCGGCGCTGGTCGGCGAAGAGACTCTCCTGATCGGCTCGTGTCTTCTCGAACCTTGCGGCGTCGCCGTCTTCAGGCGTCGCGACTGACCGCCGCACTCTCTTAAACGCGCGGCTCAGAACACCAGCCAAGAAGCGACGACAAAATAGGTCAAGAGCGAAAACGTGTCCTGCACCACGGTTGCGACCGGGCCGGAACCGAGCGCTGCGTCATAGCCGAGCCGCGCGAAAATCCAGGGCATCAGAAATCCGAACGTCGTTGCGATGGTGCTCGCGACCGCCAGCGAAATTCCGACAGTCGCGGCGAGGCCGACGCTCGAAAAGAAGAACCAGACAATCGGGAAAGCGAGACCGCCGAGCATCGCGCCGAGCAGCGCCCCGGTGCCCAGCTCCCCGGCGAAGAGCGGCAGCAACGCCGAATCGGTCAGCGACAGGCCGCGGATGACCACGACTTCCGACTGCGTGCCGACCGAATCCGCGAGATAGACGATCGCAGGGATAAAGAAGGCGACGGCGATATGCGCGCTGAGCGCGGTTTCGAAGCGCGACATCATGGCGGTCGCCGCGGCGCTGCCGGCCATGCCGACAAGCAGCCATGGCAATCGATAAAGCGCGCGACGGTGCGGCGCGGCCGTCAATGCGTCTCTTGCAGCCTCCGATTTGCCGAGGATGCCCACCATGTGATGCAGATCCTCAAGATGCTCGTCGCGCAAGATCGTCATGAGCGCGCGCGCCGGCACGGCGCCGAGAAATCTTCCTTCGGCGTCGCAGACGGCCAAGATGGACAGGCCCGAGTGAATGGCGACGCTCGCCGCAGCTTCGCGATCCGCGCCGAGCGGCACGCTGTAGGCTTCGGCCGTTCGCGCAATGTCATGCAGCGGCGTCGTCTCCGGCGCGCCAAGCAGATCGCGTATGGCGACGACGCCAATCAGACGACCATCTTCGGCAAGCACGAAAACATGCGAGGCGTCGTCGAAACGCTGGCCGATCAACCGCCCCCGCGCCTCGCCGGCGCTCTCCTGCCAGCGGGCCAGAGGCACGGACGTCACGAGATAGCGCCCCACGGTCTGGCCGTTCATCTCCACTGGAGGCAGGCGGTCGAGCGTCTGGATACTAGGCATTGCGGTCATGGCTTCTCATGATGTTCTGAGAGACAAGCGGCGTCCGAGCCGATTGAGCAGCGGGTAGCCGCAGCTCATAGGACCGCGCCACGTTACAGTTATGTGACCGTGTTCGCGCGCTCTTTTCGCGATCGCGTCGATTGTTGCTGATAGGATGTCTTGATAGAATTTCTTCGCCGTCGCCGCTTGGCCCCGGCGGCCCATAGCGAATCGGACCGGAGTCGAAGTGATGAAACCCTTTGGATTTGCATTGGGCGCGTTGACGGGCGCCGCCGCCGTTTTGCTCCTGAACCGTCAGGGAACGCAGCGCGTGCGCCCGATCGCCAAGGCGGCGATGAAAGCCGCGGTGATGGCCTATCACGAAGCGCGCGTGCAAGGCGCCGAACTCGCCGAGGCCGCCGAGGATCTCTTCGCCGAAGCGAAGACCGAGGCCGCAGCCGATATTTTCGCGGCCGCGATGGCCGCCGCCCAGGCCAAGGCCGCGCAAGCCAGAACTGAAGCGAAGACCGAAACCAAGCCCGAAGCAACGTCAAAGCCCGAGAGCGCGGCGCCAGCAGGCGAAGCTCCCGCCTCCCGGGCCGCAAGCGAGAACGCGTAAATGAACGACGCAATCCTGCCACTGGCGCAGGTGGCCCACGCCATGCCCGGCCGCGCGCGGCTGCGTGTCGCCGACCGCCGCGGCGACGCCGCTTATTTCGCTTCGGTCTCCAAGGGCCTGTCGGCGATCGCCGGCGTTCGCAACGTCGAAGTGGCGCCGCTGACGGGCAGCGTGCTCATTCAGCACAGCGGACCCTTGGCGCGCATCGGCGCCGCGGCGCAGGAGGCGCGGCTCTTTGTCGTCGGCGAAGCGCCTCACGCCGCGCGCGAGGCGCCGGAAGTTTCCATCGATCCAAAGGTCATCGCGGCGCTCGCGCTCTTTGCCGCCGCGCTGTGGCAGATGTCGAAGGAAAGCGTTTTTCCGCCGGCGATCACCTTGCTGTGGTACGCGAGCCGACTGGGCGGCGTTTGGTCGCTGGATGGCGACGGCGGGAATGGGGAATAGGCTTAACTCTTAAGCGCATCCACGACATCCAGCGCTTCCCACGGGAGGAGGAGATCGGCGCGGCCGAAATGTCCGTAGGTCGCGAGCGGAAGATAGAAGCCGGCCGGGCCGCACATCTGGGGCGCGGTGCGCAAGCCGAAGCGGCGTACGATCGAGCCAGGCCGGAAATCCAGGAGCGCGGCGAGGCGTCTGGCGATTTTCTCATCCGCAAGATAGCCCGTGCCGAAGGTCTCGACCGAGAGACTGATGGGCTCCGCCTGCCCCGCCGCGTAAGCCAGGTGAACTTCGCAGCGCTCGGCAAGGCCCGCCGCGACGATATTCTTGGCGGCGTGCCGCGCCGCGTAAGCGCCGGCGCGTTCGATGCGCGAAGGGTCCTTGCCTGACAGCGCCGAGCCGCTCTGGCGCGCGATCTCGCCATAGGCATCGATGCCGTTCTTGCGCCCGGTCAGGCCGGCGTGGCGCGCCGGTCCGCCGATTTCAAAGGGTTCGCCGGCATTGACGTGAACCGTCGTGTGGGCGTCCGGCCTCATGGCGCCCGCGGAAAGCGCATCAAGCGCGATCGCGCGCAGCTGTCCGAACTTGGTGTCGTCCATCGCCTCGCCGTCAAAGGCGACGGTCAGCGAAACCCCATAGATTCGTGCGGGGCGACCGCCGCGATATTCAATCGAGACTTGCGTCTTGGCGTCGGGCGAGAGCGACGAAAATCCGTTGCGCCGAGCGGCGTCGAGGGCGCGGGCGACCTTATGCGCGAGGCTAATCGGCGCCGGCATGAATTCAGGCGTATCGCGACAGGCGTAACCGAAAACATTGGCTTGCTCATGCGCGACGCGCCTGCTGATCGCCGCGTCGTCGTCGAGCTCTTGGAGAGGCGGCTCGCGCGCCTCGAGCGGCAATTCAACGAAGCTCGTCAGTATCGAGCAATTGCGCGCGTCGAAGCTTCCGGCGGCGTAGCCGGCCTCCTGCATGACCGCACGCGCGAGCGCCGGCAAATCGACGAGCGCGTCGGCGGCGTATCGCGCGGCGAGAAAGACGACGCCCGTCGCCAGGGCGCACTCCACAGTTGCGCGCGCGCGATCGTCTTCACGCAGGAGCGCATCAATGGCCGCATCGCTGATCTGATCGCAGAGCTTGTCGGGGTGACCCGGAGTCACCGACTCCGACGTGAAGATCATGTCAGGCGACATCGCTTTCTCCATTGCCGAACGGCGGCGCCTCTTCGCGATCGGCGATTCTGCCGATGATATCGTTAGCGAGCGAACTGCCGAGGGCGATGGCGCCGATCCGCAACAGATCGCCGGCGCCGAGCGGCGACAGGCCGAGAAGTCGCCGGGTCAACGGAAAGAGTTGCACACCCGCCTGCAGCAGCAGGGTCGCGCCGACGGCGCCATAGAGCGTCGGATTGGGCGGCCTGCCGATCTCGCAGCTTAATCCGCGCAACTCCGAACGACAGGACAGGCTGTGGAGCAACTGGCCGCAGGTGAGGCCGTGAAAGGTGACGGTGCCGGCGCGCGCGCCGCCTGCCCCGCCGCCGAGGCTGAAATAGCCGATAAGCGCCGCGACGCCCATCACCGAACCCTCGCGAAGAATGCGCCTAAAATCGGAAGCGGCAAGAATCGGCGCTTTCGGATCATGCGGCGGCCTATCGAGAACGTCGGGCTCCGGCGGCTCAAGTCCTAGCGCGATCGCCGGCAGCGCGTCGGTCGCCAGATTGAGCCAGAGCAGTTGCATCGGCGTCAACGGCTCGCCGCCGACCAGCGCGGCGCCGAGCATGGCGATCGTCTCGGATGCGTTGGTCGATATGAGATAGCGCAGCACCTTGCGGATATTCGCGTAAGTGGCGCGGCCAAGTCGGATCGCCTCGACGATGCCATCCATGTCGTCGGTCGCGAGCACGATGTCGGCGACCTGACGGGCGACGTCGGCGCCTTCTCCGCCCATTGCGATTCCGACGTCCGCCGCGCGCAAGGCGGGGCCGTCGTTGACGCCGTCGCCAGTCATCGCCACGATATGGCCGTGGCCTTGCAGCGCCTTGACGATGTTGAGCTTGTCGACGGGGCTGACGCGCGCGAATACATGCGGCTGTCTCGCCAGCGCCTCGAGCATCTCGGGCTGCATCTTCGCCATCTGCCCGGCTTCGAGCACGCGCAGCTCGCCGCCGTGATTGAGATCGAGGCGCCGCGCGATGGCGAAGGCGGTCGCGCTTTGATCGCCGGTGATCATCACCGTGCGCACGCCGGCGCGATGCAGCTGCTTGAGCGCCGGGCCGACGCTGGCGCGAATAGGATTCGCCATGCCGGCGAGTCCAAGCCACACGAGATCCCGCTCGTCACGGGGATCGCCGCCGGCTTCGCCGATCGCGACGCCGAGAACGCGCAGCGCGTCGCCAGCCATGCGTTCATTGGCCTTGAGAATGGCGGTCCGCGCCGGGCCGTCAAGCGGCGCTACGCCATCGGCCATGCTGCGGGTCGCGCAACGCGCCAGCACCTCGACCGGATCGCCTTTGACGCAGAGCACGCGCACGCCGCCGGCCACTTCGTGGAGCGTGCTCATGCGCTTGCGGCCCTCGCCGCGCGCCACGCAGGTCGCCATAGGAGCAGATCGACGCAAAGCGATGGGATCGACGCCCATCGCCACGCCCGCTTCGATCAGCGCGGTTTCGGTCGGCGTGCCGTCGATCTCCCAACCTTTCGCCGCGGGCGCGACGGCGGCGGCGCTGCATAGCGTCGCCGCTTCGAAGAGGCGACGCGCAATAGCGACTGTTGCGGCGTCGGCATCGACGCCGTCTCGCAACAGTCGGCCCTCCTGCAGCTCAACCGCGCCATTGTCGACGTGCACGCAAACGGCCGCCATGCGGTTTTCGGTGAGCGTGCCGGTCTTATCGAGTCCGATCGTTTCGATCGCCCCAAGCGTCTCCACCGCGTCGATCTTGCGCACCAGCACCTTGCGTTTGCGCATGTCCTGCACGCCCAAGGCGAGCGTCGTGGTCGCGACTGCGGGCAGCCCTTCGGGGATGGCGGCCACGGCAAGCGAAATCGCGCTGCGCAGAGTGGGGATAAGTCCGTGGCCGCGCAGAAGACCAAGAGCGAAGACGCACGCGCAAATGGCGCCATTGACGATGACAAGTTCGCGCTCGACGTCGCCAAGTTCGCGCTGGATGGGAGTCTGGGGCCGCTGCAGCGCGCCGAGCAACTGCTGCACGCGGCCGATCTCGGTCTGCGCGCCGATAGCGGTGATAATGGCTGCGCCGGATCCGCCGGTCACCGCAGTGCCGCGAAACACCATATTGCGACGATCCGAGACTCCCGTATCCGGCGCCAGAACAATCTTTGCGTCTTTCGGCGCCGGTTGCGCCTCGCCGGTGAGCGGCGATTCGTTCACGGTCAGATCGTCGCTGGCGATCAGGCGCGCGTCTGCAGGCACGAAGACGCCGCGCTCGATCAGCAGGAGGTCGCCCGGCGCGAGATCGCGCGCGTCGATCCTCAATCGCGCGCCATCACGGATCACGGCGGCGTCCGATAGCTCCTCCGAGGCAAGGCCCGAAATCGTACGGTCCGCCTGACGTTCGGTGGCCGCGGCGATGCCGGCGTTGATCAGCACCACCGCAGCGATCATCACCGCGTCGGCGACGCCGCCGGTCGCGAGCGACACCACCGCCGATGCGCCGAGCAAAACAATCGGCAGACTGGTCAACTGCTCGGCGAAAACAATCGCAGCCGAGCGCGGCTCTGCGCGGCGGAGCTCGTTACGCCCCCATTTCCCTAATCTCGCCGCGGCGTCCTCTGTCGTTAAGCCTCGACCGATATCCGTCTCCAGCCGCGTCGCGAGCGCAGCGATCGCCTCGGCGTGAGCGGCGTTTTCCGGCGTGAGCGACGCGCCTTCGCCGACGTCCCATGCCGGCTCTTCGGCGACCGCCGCTTCGAGCGCCTGCATCAGCCGCGCGCTTGTGAGGGGCTGCTGAAATTCAATGAGAGTCGAACCCGTCAATTCGCTGGATCGAACGAAAAGGACGCCGGGCAGACGTCGGAGCCGCTTCTCGACGGCCCGCGCGAGCGCTGCGCGGCCGCGAAGACCCATATGGCGGATCCGCGCGCGGTCGCAACAAGCGTCATGAATAAGCTCAGCGCCAAATTGCGCACAGGACTCAACGCCGAAGCGACGTGAACCTACGGGCGCGTTCTCTGAGTCCGCTTCAGCCAGGATCATTGAGCACATTGTCTGGCGCGCATCGAAGCCCGCTTTTCACGACCGTTCGATGACATTTTTCGGCTCTGCGGAATCGCTTCCGCAAAACCGCTGTTCTGTCTTCGGCAGCCGATCGTAAACGGCGACGCGCAATGGGCGCACTCCGCACTGTTTGAGATCGCTACTATAGTTGCGCGCAAGGGATAGGCGCAACCGCGCGCCACTGCGCTGCGCTGCGCATCCTGCGCTGCAAATTCGACCGCCGGCGGAACCTTAGCGAAGGATCGGCGTTCCCCCACAAGCGGCAAGCTTATATTGCGCCTTTGTCAGTTTGCAAAACTGATAGCGTTTTCAGTTTCGTCGATTCGGGTGGGAGCGAACAATGTTCTTGAGAGAGCTGCTCGCGGCGAGCTTCGCCGCAACCGCATCTGCTATCGCGCCGCTCAACGTTCTTCACAACGTCGATAACGCCATTCTAGGCGTCAAGGTCACGCGGGCGTATAACGCCATTGCGGCGGACTTCTTTCAAATGCGCAATTTAAAAATCGCTTTCTCGAGGGGAGGACGATCATGACAAAGAGACGGAGCGCGTCTGTCGCGGCCGCCATGCTTTTGGCCGTGTCAACAAGTCCGCGCCAAGGCGCCCACGCCGAGCAGGCGGCAGCCGCCGTCACGACGCCGCCGCCGCTCACCAAGTTCGAAAAGGCGCCTCCGGGCGAAGCCGAGCAGATTGGGCAGATCATTTCGCTCACCACGCAGCTTCTGCAGATGCGCTATCCTGAAGGCATGGCGCGGCGCGGCGTGCATCCAAAAGATCACGGCTGCGTCAAAGCGACGTTCATCGTCAATCCCGATATCCCCCAGAATTACCGGGCTGGCGTCTTCGCGACGCCGGGCAAGAAATATCCGGCCTGGATTCGCTTCTCCAACGCTACGCCCTTTCTTGCGCCCGATCTTGGAAAGAAGGGACCCGACAGCCGCGGCATGGCGATCAAGCTCATCGGCGTCGAGGGAGAGACGCTGCTGAACGAACCCGGCGCGAAGACGCAGGACTTCCTGCTGATCAATCTTCCCGGTTTCGCCTTCCCGAACGTCTCCGAATATCTGGAAGTCACCAAAATTCAGCTCGCGAAACATGACGACATCACGTCCTTTTTTACGCCGCCCCTGTCGCCCGATCGACTGAAGACGGCGGCGGTCGTCAAGAAGATCCAGCAAACCAATGTCGGCAATCCGCTCGAGAGTCCGTATTTTTCCGCTGCGCCGTTTCTCTATGGCCCCGACAGGGTCGCGAAATTCAGCGTGACGCCGAGAGGCGGGGAAAAGACGCCCGTGCCGGCAAATCCAACCACGAATTATCTGCGCGAGGCGATGAAGAAGAGCCTCGATCCCGCCAATGGCAAGCCGGCTGTCTTCGATTTCAAAGTCCAGCTGCGCAATGATGATTCGCTGCCAATCGAAGACGCGACCGCCGAATGGTCGGAGACGACCGCGCCGCAGCAAAATGTCGCGACGATCGAGATCGACAAGCAAGATTTCGACAATGCGTTTCAGGTGACGGAATGCGAGCATATGGCGTTCACGCCATGGCACGGGCTGACGGCGCATCGACCGATAGGCGGCATCAATCGGCTGCGTCGCGACGTCTATATCGCCTCTTCGAAGTTCCGGTCCCAGCCCAAAGAGCCGACGGGATTCCCAAAATGGCCGTGGTGACGCATCTCACAAGCGCTATCGCGCGCGTTTCGTTCGTCGCAGGCTTGGCGCTGGCGTCACACGCCTGCCTCCACGCGCCGGTTTGGGCGCAAACGGCGCCGGCCGGCGGCGAGTGGCGCGCCGAGCAAGAAAGACGGTTGAAGGCGCTCGACGCCTACATCAGCCGCAAGCCGGTCGCCTATCGTTGGTTCGCGGATTTTCCCTTTGGCCTGACGGATGGCGCGCCCTTCATCATTTTGAAGCTGCTGCCGAAGCTCGCGCCCGAAGAATGGGGCAGCGGGAATAATTTTCTCGACGTCGCCGGCCTCTTCATCGATGAGCGCGATCCCACCTACCCCATCGCGCGCGGCTTCGGCTGGACCGGATTGGCGCGCGACACTCCCAGCGGCGCCGTCGATTACGCGGCGTTGAGTTGCGGCGCCTGCCATATCGGCCGCGTGCGTCTCGATGACGGCAGTTTTCGCTATCTCGACGGCGGCGTGAACGCGCAGTTCAATCTCGTGCAATATCGCGTCAGAGTCAGAAACACGATCGAGAAGATCACCGCCGGCGCGACGACGCCAGAGGAGAAGATCGAACGCGCCACTCGGGCCATTCTTACAGCGCTCGACAAGGCGCATGCCCAAGACAGAAATTACTTCTACAAGAATTACTCCTTCGCTGGCCGCCGCTTCGACGCCGCCTATGAGACGCGTCAGATCGAGCTCTTCATGCAGGACGCGCCAGCGATCATCGGCAAATATCTAACGCGTGCGGGACTGGAATACGTCTCGCTGCTCGACCTCGTCTACAAGAACTACAAAGGCTTCGAGGAGCAGATGACCCAGGGCTTCGGCGGCATGGCCGACGCGACCGGAGTCAGCACGTCGATGGTCTACGCCGCCGCCGAAGCGCGCGGCGAAAATCCCGATCCGAAGACAAGCCTGCCGCCGACGCCGGGCATCACCGACTTCATGGCCGTGTGGGAGCAGGAGAAGCGGCTGGCGCGCTGGTCCCCGGATCACACGCTACTCGTCGACGGCGGCGGGCAATGGAACGGCAATATTCCGATTCCGATCTTCCGCAACCTCGCCGCCGAATTGACGTTGGGGCTCGGAGCCGACACCGACATTCGCATCGCCGCTTTCAGCGAGGATCTGCTGCGCGATCTGCCGGCGCCCGTCTATCCCTTCCCCGTCGATCTCGCGCTCGCAAAAAAGGGCGCGGCGCTCTTTGAAGAAAATTGCGCGGCGTGTCATCGGCCGCATAACGGCAAGGTCTACGACCTCGGCACGGATCTCGGCCGGGCGCGGGTCGTTAGTGATATAATTGCGAAAAACGCCCGCGACAGTTTCACGAAGATCTGTCCGCCGACGAGAGTCGTCGAGATGCCGCCCTCGGGCGACCGGATCGCGCCCTGCGCCAAGTTCGAAGGGGTCTCGCTGGAGAACCGCGCCGACGTCTCCATGGCCGATCCCGCGACGCATGAAGGCTATAACGCGCTGCCGCTTGGCGGCGTGTGGGCGCAGGCCCCCTATCTGCACAACGGCTCAGTGCCGACGCTTTATCATCTCCTCGTCCCGCGCGAGCGCCCGGCTGTCTTCATCAAGAGCCGGCTGGACTATGACAAGAAGCTCGTCGGCTTCTCCTGGGAGCCGGCGCAGACGCTCTCGCGCGAGGGCTATCGTTTCGACACGACGTCCTTTCCGGCGCTCTCCAACAAGGGACACGACAAAGACGTCGTCGAGGACGGCAAGACCTTGAAGCTCGATTGGTCGGACGACGTCGCCGGCGCGATGGCCATTGTCGAATATCTGAAGACGAAGTGAGCGCAGAAGACGACGCTGCACGCTTCTCTGACGATGGGGTGAAGATTTCCTCATCCTGAGGAGCGGCCGAAGGCCGCGTCTCGAAGGACGAGGAAACCTTCATGACGCCCTCGGGACCTCGCCCTCGCGCTTCGAGACGCGCCCCGATCTTGGGCAAGCCCAAGATCGACATTTATATGCGCAAGTCGGGTAAACCCGACTTGCGGGCGTTCCTCAGCAGAGGGCGAGTGTAGTCGCCCTTTCACCTGATTGTTCTCCCTAACCCCATAGCTTGACTCTCCCGCATCGGGAGTCATTATAAGAACATAACAGGAACTCGTGAGATGACCCAACCGCTGGCGTCGCTGCGGAAAAGCCTGGCTTGCGCCCATCCGGCCGCAGCTGCCGAGACGATCGCGCTGGGCGCGCCCGCCCTTGATCGGCGGCTTGGCGGCGGCATTCTCCGGGCGGCGCTGCATGAGGCCTATGCCGGGACCGCCGCCGACGCCCCGGCGGCGACGGGCTTCGCCCTGGCGCTCGCCAGGCGCGCATTGGCGGGCGCGGAGAAGCCGCTGCTCTGGGTCCGGCAGGAGGCGCTGACCGCCGAATCCGGCGCGCCCTATCCGCCGGGCCTCGCCGACATCAGCCTCGACCCCGCCGCTGTCGCCTTCATTCGCGTGCGCGACGCCAAGGAGGCGCTGCAGGCGGGCCTGGAGGCCGGGCGCTGCGCAACTGTGGGCGCGACGCTGATCGAACTCTTCGGCGAAGCGCGCGCCTATGACCTCACCGCGAGCCGGCGCCTCTCTCTGGCGGCGGCCGCCGCCGGCTCGCCGATCTTCGTTACGCGCATCGGCGCCTCCCCTGCGCCGAGCGCCGCCGCCAGCCGCTGGCTGGTGCGCGCCGCGCCTTCCCGCGCGCTGGCGGCGAATGCGCCGGGATCAGCGGCTTTTACGGTTTTTCTGCTGCGCCAGCGTGGCGGCGCGGCGGGGCAAGAGCAGCATGAGTGGCGTGTGGAGTGGAACCGTGACCGTGGCGCCTTCGAGGACAGAACATTCGACGCATCGTCGCTATCTGGCCCTGTGGCTTCCCTTCCTGTCGGCGGAGCGCCTGGCGAAGGCGCGCCTCAGACAGCCGGACGCAAATTCGGATGACGCGCCGCTCATCCTCGTCAAAAAAGAACGCAGCGCGCTGCGCATCGACGCGCTCGATCGAAAGGCGATCGCGCTCGGTCTGACGCCGGGCATGACGCTCGCCGACGCCAGGGCGCGCGCCCCCCATCTCGCCGTCGCGCAGGCCGACCCTGACGCCGACGAGCGGCTGATGCTGCGGCTGGCCGCCTTTTGCGAACAGTTCACGCCGCTCGTGGCGCTCGATCCGCCCTGCGGCCTCTTGCTCGACGCGACCGGCTGCGCGCATCTTTTTGGCGGCGAAGCGATGATGCGGACCTGCATCCTGCAGGCGATGGCGCGCCTCTCCTTCACGGGCCGCGCCGCCGTCGCCGGAACGCCCGAGGCCGCGCGCGCTCTGGCGCGTTTTGGCCAAGAGGGCGTCACGCCTCCGGGCGAAGATGAAATTTTCACACGCCCGCTCTCCATCGCCGCGCTCGAAGCGCCAAAAGAGACGAGCGTGGCGCTGACGCGCGCCGGCCTCACGAGCTTGGGCGATCTCGCCGATCGTTCCTCGGCCGCGCTGACGGCGCGTTTTGGCGACGAAACCATGCGGCGGCTGACCCGCATTCTGGGACGCGAAGACGCGCGCATCACGCCCTTGCGGCCCTTGCCGGAATGCATGGTCGAGCGGCGCTTCGCCGAGCCTTTTCTCGATCTCTCTGCGATAGAGAATGTTCTGCGGCCGTTGATCGCGGAAGCGATGAGCATTCTCGAAAGACGTGGCGAAGGCGGCCGCGCTTTTGAAGCGCGCTTCTTTCGCACCGACGGCGCCGTCGCGGCCCTCAATTTCGAAACCGGCGCGCCCTCGCGCAATGTCGAGGCATTGCTGCGTCTTTTTCGCCTGAAGGCCGACTCGCTCGCCGATCCGCTCGATCCGGGATTCGGCTTCGACGTTATCCGCTTTTGCGTCCTCAACGCCGAAACTCTGGCGCAAAGCCAGATCGGCTTCGAGCGGCAGGACGCGCAGGAAGGCGACGTCGCCGATCTCGTCGATCGCCTGGCGGCGCGTTTTGGCCGCGAACGCGTGCTGCGCTTTGCGGCGCATGAGACGCATGATCCCGTGCGCGCCGCCTCCTATGTTTACGCGGCGTCTCCTTCCAAACCCAATTCCTGGGAGAAACCGGAGCCGGCCGAACCGCCCTTGCGGCCGCTGTTTCTGTTCGATCCGCCGCAGCCCATCGACACAATGGCGGAGACCCCGGACGGGCCGCCGATGCATTTCAAATGGCGCCGCGTGCGCCATTTGATCGCCCGCGCCGAAGGGCCCGAGCGCATCGCGCCGGAATGGTGGCGCAACGCAGTCGGCCGCGACAGGCGAACGCGCGACTATTACCGGCTGGAGGATCGCGACGGCCACCGCTTCTGGGTGTTTCGCGAAGGCCTCTATGAAAGCGAAACCGCCGCGCCGCGCTGGTTCCTGCATGGGCTCTTCGCATGAGCGCGCCTTTCGCCGAACTCGTCGCGGCGACGAATTTCTCCTTTCTGCGCGGCGCGTCGCATCCTGGAGACATGGCGCTGACGGCGCTGCTGCTCGGCCATAGCGGAATTGGGATAGCCGACCGCAACAGCGTCGCCGGGGTCGTGCGCGCCTATGCCGCGCTTAAAGAGCTGCGCGAAAAATTGCGCGATCCGCCGGCCGGCGACGACGCCGCGCCTCTGGCGCAGATCGACGCAGAGCGCGCTCAATCCTTTAAGCTCGTCGTCGGCGTGCGGCTCGTCTTCGCCGACGAGACGCCCGACATCGTCGTTCATCCACAAAACCGCAACGGCTGGGCGCGGCTCACGCGGCTGCTGACGACAGGGAATCTGCGCGCCAAGAAAGGCGAATGCCGTCTTTATGTCGACGATCTCGCACAAGCCGCCCGCGATCTGCTGCTGATCGTCATGCCGTCGCGCAATCTGGCGCGCCTGCCGTCCATGCTTGCGCGTCTCAATGATCTTGCGCCAAGCGACGTCTGGCTCGGCGTGACCATGCCGCGGCGGGGCGACGACAGGCGGCGTCTTGCAAAACTGAAAGAGATCGCCGCGCGAACGCAGACGCCTTTGCTTGCGACGAATGACGCGCTTTACGCCGATCCCGGCCAGCGCGATCTGCAAGACGTCATGACCTGCATTCGCGAAGGCGTGACGCTCGCGCAAGCCGGGCGCCGGCTGGAGATCAACGCCGAGCGTCATTTGAAGACGCCTCAAGAAATGGCGCGTCTCTTCACTGAGACGCCAGAGGCGATCGAAGAGACGCAATGTTTTCTCGCGCGCGTCGATTTCTCGCTCGATCAACTCAAATATGAATATCCCGATGAGCCGGTGCCGCCCGGGCGCAATCCCCAGGACTGGCTCGAGGAACTGACCTATCGCCACGCGGGGATGCGCTATCCAGACGGCGTGCCGGAGAAGGTCGAGAAGCTCCTGCGCGAAGAACTGGCGCTCATCAAGACGCTCGACTATGCGCGTTATTTTCTCACCATCCACGACATCGTGCGGATCGCCGAAGATAAGGGGATTCTCTGCCAGGGGCGCGGCTCCGCCGCCAATTCCGCCGTCTGCTATGTGCTCGGCGTCACCTGCGTCGATCCGGCGGAGAATGATCTGCTCTTCGCCAGATTCATCTCGCAGGAACGCAAGGAGCCGCCCGACATCGACGTCGATTTCGAGCATGAGCGGCGCGAAGAGATCATCCAGCATATTTACGGCAAATACGGCCGCGAGCGCGCGGGACTCGTCGCGACCGTCATCAGCTACCGGCCGCGCAGCGCCATTCGCGAAGTCGGCAAGGTCTTCGGACTGACCGAGGACGTGACCGCCGCGCTCGCCAGCACGCAATGGGGCAGTTGGGGCTCCGACATTCCGCAGGCTTATATCCGCCAGACCGGGCTCGATCCCGAAAATCCAATCATTCGCCGCGCCATTCATTTCGCCACCCGGCTGCTCGGCTTTCCGCGCCATCTCTCGCAGCATGTCGGCGGCTTCGTTCTCGCGCGCGGACGGCTCGACGAGTTGACGCCCATCGCCAACGCCGCGATGCCTGAGCGCACCTTCATCGAATGGGACAAGGACGACATCGACGCGCTCGGCCTGATGAAGGTCGATGTGCTGGCGCTCGGCATGCTCACCTGCATTCGGAAATGTTTCGATTATTTACGCGCCCATGAGGGAAAAGACATGGGCCTGGCCGATGTGCCGGCCGACGATAGAGCGACCTACGACATGCTATGCCGGGGCGATTCCATCGGCGTCTTTCAGGTCGAGAGCCGGGCGCAGATGAACATGCTGCCGCGCCTGAAGCCGCGCGAATTCTATGATCTCGTCATTCAGGTGGCGATCGTGCGTCCGGGGCCGATTCAGGGCAATATGGTGCATCCCTATCTGCGCCGCCGTTCCGGAAGCGAGCCGGTGATCTATCCCTCGCCCGCGCCGGAGCACGGGCCGGCGGATGAATTGCGCAAGGTTCTCGAAAAGACCAAGGGCGTGCCGCTCTTTCAGGAGCAGGCGATGAAGCTCGCCATGGTCGCCGCAAAATTCTCAGACGTTGAAGCCAATCGTCTGCGCCGCGCCATGGCGACTTTCCGCAATCTCGGCACGATCCATGAATTCGAGGCGTTGATGGTCGAGCGCATGGCGGCGCGCGGCTATGATCGTGGCTTCGCGCAAAGCTGCTTCGAGCAGATCAAGGGCTTCGGCTCCTATGGCTTTCCGGAAAGCCACGCCGCGTCCTTCGCCAAGCTCGTCTACATCTCCTCCTGGATCAAATGCCACTATCCGGCGATCTTCGCCTGCGCGCTGCTCAATTCGCAGCCGATGGGCTTTTACGCGCCGGCGCAGATCGTGCGCGACGCGCGCGAGCATGGCGTCGACGTGCGCGCCATCGACGTCAATTTCAGTGAATGGGACAATAGGCTGGAGCGCGCGGAAGACGGAAATTTGGCATTGCGTCTCGGCTTTCGGCAGGCGGACGGCGTGCATGAGAACGAAGGACATCGCATCGTCGCAGCGCGGACGAAGCCCTATGACAGCGTCGAAGATCTCGCGCGGCGGGCGGCGCTCAACGGCGCGACGATGCGTGCGCTCGCCGACGCCGACGCATTCCGTTCTTTGCAAAGCGACCGCCGCGACGCGCTCTGGGCCGTGCGGCGTCTGCCCGACGCGAAACCCCTGCCGCTCTTTGCGGCCGCGGACGCGCGCGAACTCGCCAGTGAAGAAGATCCGCTGCTGCCGTCCATGTCGCTTGGCGAACATGTGGCGGCCGATTATCAGACGCTGCGGCTTTCGTTGAAGGCCCATCCAATGGCGGTGTTGCGGCCGATTTTCGCGCGCGAACGGATCATGTCCTGCGCGGAAGTTTCGGCGCTCACTGACCGCGCCTTTGCGCGCGGCGCCGGCGTCGTGCTGGTGCGGCAGCGGCCCGGACAGGGCAACGCCATTTTCGTCACGCTCGAAGACGAAACCGGCATCCTCAATGTCGTCATCTGGGCGCGGCTCTTCGAGCGCTACCGCCGCGAGACGATGGCGTCACGACTCATGCTGGTGGAAGGAAGGGTGCAGAAGAGCCCCGAGAACGTCGTGCATCTGATGGCGCAGCGCATTATCGACCGCAGCCAAGAGCTCAATAGGCTGTCAGAAGCGCATCGGCCGGAAATCGTGCTGTCTCGCGCGGACGAATTCATCCATCCCCAGCATCCGCGCGGCGGCCATCCGCGCAATGTCCGCATCCTGCCGAAATCGCGGGATTTTCACTAGATCACGCTGCATTTGGGCGGAATCGCCCAAATGCAGATAAATTGATCGACTTCCATAGTTTAGAGCGCGCTCTACGCGAAAAACCGGTTCCCACTTTTTCGCGAGCCGCGCTCTAAAGCAGGTTCCGAAAAAGGTGACAGACTTTTTCGATGAGAACCTGCTCCAATTTTGATGTTGAGCGATTCCTTATCGATCACATGATTCCATGTGATCGGGAAGCGCTCTAAGGCGTGGCGACAGGAAGCCGCTTAACTGCTCTTCACTCTCTTATCGGCCGGCAGGCTCGCCAACGCCTGCTGACGCAGCTTATCGATCTCCACACGTGTCTTGCGCGCCTCGGCGCGAGCGACCTTCGCGGCGCGGCGCACGGAGAGATGCCCAAGCCAGGAAGAGATCCCGCCCGCGAGCACTCCAATCGCCATGGACGCCAGAACGACAAGGAAGATCGGCGCCTCGAAAGAAGGACCCGATCCGTCGCTCGGCGCGAAGGGATCAAGCCCGATGCGCACCGAGCCGCGGTTGGCCATCGAGAAAAACAGAATGATGAGCGCCAGGGGAACGAAAACGATGACGCGCAGGATGGACTTCATAACATCTCCCTCTTGCCGGCGCCGCGCGACACGCTGGGCAGCCGCCACATACAGCCGCCGCTTCGCCGCTGCCGCGCGTCCCGAGACCGAGAGGACGCAGCCGCTTTAAATCGCCTCAGCCCGGATAATTTTCATTGAGGCGCTCGCGCATCTCTTTACCGGTTTTGAAGAATGGCACGCTCTTTTGCTGCACCGAAACCTGCGCGCCAGTGCGCGGGTTGCGGCCGGTGCGCGCATCGCGCTTCTTGACCGAAAAAGCGCCGAAGCCACGCAATTCGACGCGATCGCCCCGCGCCAGCGCAGAGGTGATCTCGTCAAGAATCGTGCTGACGATCGTCTCGACGTCGCGCTGGTACAGATGGCCGTTTCGGCGCGCGATCCGTTGAATAAGTTCCGACTTTATCATGAGGCGATCCAATGTGTTGGCGTCGCGACGCCCGAGTCAGTTGGCGGCCGAATGCTGCCAAATCGCCAAAAGGCCGTCAAGCTCGCCGCTCCGTTCGAGGAGAATTGATTTTTCTAAAAAACCGGCGATCGCTTCCAGTCCGGCGACCCGCGCGACGCCGGCGGCGGCGCCGACAAGCCCAAGCCGCTCCAGGCTGGATTTCTTCTTCCACTCGCGCACGGGCATGTCTTTCGCAATTCCCTTGTTGGCGACCAGCCAGTCGATGGCCTCGCGCTGGCCGCCGATGAGATCGACGAGCTTCAGCGGCACGCCCTGCCGCGCGGTGAAGACACGGCCGTCAGAGACCTTCGCGAGTTCCGCCTCGTCGAGATTACGCCGCTCTCGAACGAGGTTCTTAAACCAAGCGTAAGAGTCGGCGACAAGACTGGCGACCGCCTCGCGCGCCTCCGGGCTCGTCGGTTCGAGCCCGTTGGGCGCGGCCTTGAGCGGCGACGATTTTATCGTCTCGACCTCGACGCCCCAATTATTGAGCAGCTTCGAGACGTTGGGATATTGGAACAGCACGCCGATCGAGCCGACGAGCGAATTGCCGCGCGCAACGATCGTATCGGCGGCAAGCGCGGCGATATAGGCGCCGGACGCGGCCACCGTTCCGACAACGGCGACGACGGGCTTCTTCTCCGCAACGCGCCGAAGCTCCTCATAGAGCCGTTCCGAGCCTGTCGTCGTGCCGCCGGGACTCTCAATCTCCAGCAGCAGAGCCTTCGTCTGGTTCGACTCCCCGATTTTCTTGATCATATCGATTGTATCGTCGTCGCCGGTAATGACGCCCTGCAGCTCGAGACGGGCGATATGCGGCGTGAGCTTATCGGCCGAATCGGCGCCGCCGAGCCGCACCACAGCGACGAAGCCCGCCAGACCTAAGGCGATCAGGGCGGCGAGACGCCACCAGCCGAGCTTGCGGCGAAGCCTGCGGCGATCAACGAAATAGTCGGTGGGAGGTGACATCCAAGGGTCCCGAAGGCTGGCGCGGCGCACAGAGCGTCGCCGCGCAGGAAAGGTAATGCCGAGATCGGCGATTTGGAAGACGCTCCGCCGGCGCGCTTACCGTCGCGTCGCCTCCATCGCCCAGGCGAGATAATCTCGGTCCGCCTCGGCGACGTCGATGCGCAGAATTTCCGGCGTCTCATAGCTATGCAGACGGCGGACCAATTCGGCAAGCGCCGGATAGTCGTCGCCGCGCGCTTTCATCTGCAACAAGAACTCAGGCGCTTCGCGCATCTCGTCCTTCCAGACGTAATGGCTGCGAATGGGATGTATCTGAACGCAGGCGGCGAGCTTTGCGGAGAGCGCCGCCCGGGCAAGCGCGCGCGCCTTTTCCTCGTCGTCGATCGTCGTGACGAGGATCACAAGCGCGCCCATGCCGATTTAACCGCCGATGACGGTCGTGAACACCTGCCCGCCGCGCGCCAGGGTGATCTTCCAATAGTAGGCGCGCCCTGCCGTTACGCTCTCCAGGTCGCGCGTCGTCCCGATCTTTTGATCATTGACGGCGAGAATTATGTCGCCGCGCTGCAGATTGAGCTGCTGCGCATAGGAGCCGTCATCGACCTCGGAAACTACGACGCCATTGGTCGTTCCCTGCACAGACATCTCTTCGATGACCGCGGGAGAAATATTCATGACCGTCGCGCCGGCGAAGGGCGACGCGCCCTTTATCCTTATCGCGTCGCGCGGCGGCGTTTCCGGCGCCGGCGCGAGTCGAATTTGCGCGACAATCTTTTTGCCGCCACGCAATACGACGAGCGTCGCCTGCCCGCCAATTGGCTTGGTGGCGAGCCGATAGCCGACCGCCTCCGGGTCATCGGCCGTCTGGCCGTCGACCGAGATAATGACGTCGCCGCGCTTTAGACCGGCTTCAGCTGACGGCCCCTTTGGATCGACGTCGGCCAGCAAAGCGCCGGTAGGACGATCGAGCCCGAGACCGTCGGCTATCTCCTGCGAGAGCGTTTGCAGCGTCGCGCCCATCCACGCCCGCCGCACCTGCTTGCCGCCGCCCTTCGCGGCGGCGATCACGCTCTTGACCATATTGACGGGGATGGCGAAGCCGATGCCGACCGATCCGCCGGACTTCGAGAAGATCGCGGAATTGATGCCGACGACGCGCCCGTTCATATCGACCAGCGGTCCGCCCGAGTTGCCGGGATTGATCGCCGCGTCCGTCTGAATGAAAAAGCCATAGTCGCTGATGCCGACATGGGTGCGCGAAAGCGCCGAAATAATGCCTTGCGTCACGGTTTGACCGACGCCGAAAGGATTGCCGATCGCGAGCGTCAAATCGCCGACTTCGAGCGCGTCCGAATCGCCAAGCTCCATCGTCGGAAAATTGGCGCCGTCGACCAGCTTCAGCACCGCGAGATCGGTGCGCGGATCGCGCAACAAAATCTTGGCGGCGAATTCGCGCTTGTCGGCGAGCGCCACCTTCACGTCGGTCATGCCCTCGATCACGTGGTTGTTGGTGACGACAAGGCCGCTCTGATCGACGATCACGCCCGAGCCCAGCGATTGGGCCATGTTGCGTCCCGGCATGCCGCCGCCCTCGCCAAAAAAGCGACGAAAGATCGGGTCGTCGAAAAGTGGATTGGCGGGCATGCGCTCGACGCGCGACGCGAAGACGTTGACAACGGCCGGCTGCGCCTTTTTGACCACCGGCGCGAAGGAATTCATCAACTCGCCGCGGCTCGTCGGCACGGCGCGATCAGGCGCCGGCGGCGTAAAGCTCTCGACGCGGCCAGGCGGCCTTGGCGAGGCGGTCTGAGCCGCCTCAGGCGAGACTTCGGCGCGCGCGGAGGCGAAGGACGCAGCGAGGGCGCAGGCGAGCGCCGCAGCCATAATCATAATAATGTGACGCGCCGAAATCTTCATGAAGCGCTCCGTAGCTCGTTTACGCGGCGCATTTATAGACGCAAAGACGCGAGACGATAAGAACGCGCCGAAATGATCTTACTGCGCGAGATGCGCGTCGAGCGCCATCTCGCAGCGTTGTCGTCGGCCATGCGGTTTTCGCGCGAGGCGCTCCGACGCTTCCTTGCTCTTAAAACGCTTTCGGCGCCGCATCCCAGTAATCGAGATACGACGCCGCGTTTGCTGATCATGATGACGATCGAAGCGATCGCCCTTGAGCGGTTTACGCCGCCGCCTCTCCTTCGTGGACCGGCCCGGAGTCCTGCCCCCTGGCGTTCACGTCGCGATCGACGAATTCGATGACCGCGAGCGGCGCATTGTCGCCGTAGCGGAAGCCCGCCTTCAGCACGCGCGTATAGCCGCCGTTGCGATCCTTATAGCGAGGTCCGAGCACGTCGAAGAGCTTGCCGACGAGCTTGACGTCCTTAATCTTGGCGATCGCCTGCCGGCGCGCATGGAGGTCGCCGCGTTTGCCCAGCGTCACAAGCTTTTCAACGACCGGACGCAGATCCTTCGCCTTCGGCAGCGTCGTGACAATCTGCTCATGCTTGATGAGCGCCTGCGCCATATTGGCGAACATCGCCTTGCGGTGCTCATGCGTGCGCCCGAAGCGGCGCTTCTTGTGACCGTGATACATGCGGCTCTCCGTTGATTATGCGGCCGCCGTGCCAAGGAACGGCCGTCGATTATGGGCGCTCACTCCACCTCCCCCTTGAGGGGGGAGGTCGACCGCTGAAGGCGGTCGGGTGGGGGTGAACCCCGAAACTTCGTGGGTTTCACCCCACCCCGCCTGCTACGCAGGACGACCCTCCCCCTCAAGGGGAGGGTGCGACTCAGTAATGCTCCTCGAATCTCTTTGCGAGATCGTCGATGTTCTCCGGCGGCCAGCCGGGGACTTCCATGCCCAGATGCAGCCCCATCTGCGCCAGCACCTCCTTGATCTCGTTCAAGGACTTGCGGCCGAAGTTCGGCGTGCGCAGCATCTCGGCTTCCGACTTCTGGATAAGGTCGCCGATGTAGACGATGTTGTCGTTCTTCAGGCAGTTCGCCGACCGCACCGAAAGCTCCAACTCGTCCACCTTCTTCAGCAGCGCCGGATTGAAAGCGAGCTGCGGAATCGACGGCGCGGCCTCCTCGCGGCGCGGCTCTTCGAAATTGACGAAGACATTGAGCTGGTCCTGCAGAATGCGCGCCGAATAGGCGATCGCGTCTTCCGGGCTCATCGCGCCATTCGTCTCGACCGTCAGCGTCAGCTTGTCATAGTCGAGAACCTGGCCCTCGCGGGTGTTTTCGACCCGATAGCTGACCTTTTTGACCGGCGAATAGAGGCTGTCGATCGGAATGAGGCCGATCGGGGCGTCTTCGGCGCGGTTGCGGTCGGCGGGCGCATAGCCCTTGCCGTTGGCGACGGTGAACTCGATGCGGATCTCGGCGCCTTCGTCGAGCGTGCAGATGACGAGTTCAGGGTTGAGGACCTGCACATCGCCCGTCACCTGGATGTCGCCCGCGGTGACGGCCCCCGGTCCCGTCTTCTTGAGCGTCAGGCGCTTCATGCCATCGCCCTGGTATTTGATGGCGATGTCCTTGATGTTGAGGACGATGTCGGTCACGTCCTCGCGCACGCCCGGGATCGACGAGAACTCGTGCAGCACGCCATCGATGTGAATCGACGTGATCGCCGCGCCCTGCAACGACGACAGCAGAATGCGGCGCAGGGCGTTGCCAAGCGTCACGCCGAAGCCGCGCTCCAGCGGCTCGGCGATCGCGGTCGCGACGCGCTTGGGATCGTCTCCGGCGGCGACTTCGAGCTTGTTCGGCTTGATGAGTTCCTGCCAGTTCTTCTGGATGCTCACTTGGAGGCCTTTCCTTGAAGCTCCTGAGTGCGGCGCCGGGCATGCGCCGCGCCGCGCGAAATCAAATCAGACAATGAACTCAGACGCGGCGGCGCTTGCGCGGCCGGCAGCCGTTGTGCGGAATGGGCGTCACATCGCGGATCGAAGTCACGGTGAAGCCCGCCGCCTGCAAGGCGCGCAGCGCCGACTCACGGCCGGAGCCCGGACCGGAGACTTCGACTTCGAGCGTGCGCACGCCGTGCTCGCCGGCCTTGCGGGCGGCGTCTTCGGCGGCCATCTGCGCGGCGTAGGGCGTGGATTTGCGCGAGCCTTTGAATCCCATCGACCCCGCGGACGACCACGACACGGTGTTGCCCTGCGCGTCGGTGATGGTGATCATGGTGTTGTTGAACGTCGAATTTACATGCGCGACGCCGGAAACGATGTTCTTGCGCTCGCGGCGACGAACGCGCGTTGTGTCCTTAGCCATTTTTTCTTGCGTCCTTCAAACGCGCCCGTAGTTCCAGGCGCTAGGGATTTCGGTTGTCATGGCCGGGCGTGTCCCGGCCATCGATGATTGTCCTGACGGCCGATTACTTCTTCTTGCCGGCGATCGGCTTCGCCTTGCCCTTGCGGGTGCGGGCGTTTGTGTGCGTGCGCTGGCCGCGCACGGGGAGCTGGCGGCGATGGCGCAGGCCGCGATAGCAGCCGAGATCCATCAGGCGCTTGATGTTGATCGCGACCTCGCGGCGCAGATCGCCCTCGACCATGTAGTCGCGGTCGATGGTTTCGCGAATTTGCAGAACTTCCGCGTCGGTGAGTTGCGCCACGCGGCGCTCGGCCGGGATGCTCACCTTTTCGCAGATTTCCTCAGCCTTCTTGGCCCCAATGCCGTGGATATATTGGAGCGCGATGACGACGCGCTTGTTGGTCGGGATATTGACGCCTGCAATACGGGCCACTTTGTCTCTCCATGTGAGAAGGAGCCTTAAGCTCCAGGATGACGCCCGCGTCCGGTGGAGCCCGGCCCATGCGGACGGTTGTGAACCGTCTTCATACGAAAACAGGCCCCGCCCCCCAATCCGGGAGCCGGAGCCGACTGTCCAACAACGTGAAGACTGCCTATTTAGGGGCCAACGGGTTGAGGGTCAAGCGATTCCGCGAAAAAATCTAGCTGGCGCCCGACAGGGCGCGATCGATCTCCGCGGTTACATCCTCGATCGGCGCCATGCCGTCGATCTTGGTCAGTTCGCTACGCTTGGCGTAGTGCGCCGACACCGGGGCCGTCTGGGCCCGATAGGCTTCGAGCCGCGTCTTGAAGCTTTCCGGATTGTCGTCTGCGCGCACCGCGCCGCCCGCGGCGCGGGTTTCGTCGACCCGCTTGCGCATCCGGTCGACGAGCGCGCCTTCGTCGACGGCGAGCTCAAGCACGGCGTCGAGCGACAAGCCCCTGCGCACGAGAAGCTCCTGCAGCGCCTCGGCCTGCGCCACAGTGCGCGGGAAGCCGTCGAGAATGAACCCGCTGGCGCAGTCAGACGCGCCGAGCCGTTCATCGATCAAGCCGATCACGACCTCGTCCGGCACCAGCGCGCCAGCGTCCATGATCTCCTTGGCCCTCAGTCCAATCGGAGTTTTCGCCGCGACCGCGGCGCGCAGCATGTCTCCCGTCGACAGCTGCGGCACGCCGTGCTTTTTTACGAGACGCGCCGCCTGCGTTCCCTTGCCGGCCCCCGGCGGACCGAGCAGCACCAGCCTCATCGGGCGCGTTTCCCGCCACGAAGCTTGGTCTTGCGAATCAGCCCCTCATATTGCTGCGCCTGCATATGACCGTGGATCTGCGCCACAGTATCCATGGTGACGCTGACGACGATGAGCAGCGACGTGCCGCCGAAATAGAACGGCAGATTGGCGTAGGCGATGAGCCCTTCCGGAATGATGCAGATGACCGCCAGATAGGCCGCGCCGAGCACCGTGATCCGCATCAGCACTTCGTCGATGAATTTCGCCGTGCGTTCGCCAGGGCGAATGCCCGGCACGAAACCGCCGTGCTTCTTGAGATTGTCCGCCGTCTCGACCGGATTGAAGACGATCGCGGTGTAGAAGAAGGCGAAGAACACGATCAATCCGACATAGGCGAGCATATACAGCGGCCGCCCATGGCCGAAATAGGCTGAGATCGTCGCGAAGACGCTTTCGCTGCCGGTCGATTGGTAGAAATTCGCCACTGTCGTCGGCAAGAGCAGCAGCGACGACGCGAAGATCGGCGGGATGACGCCGGACGTGTTCAGCTTCAGCGGCAGGAAGGACGTCTGTCCCTCATAGACCCGGTTGCCGTGCTGCCGCTTGGGATAGGTGATCAGCAGGCGCCGCTGCGCCCGCTCCATGAACACGATGAAGGCGACGACGGCGAAGGACATCACGATGACGCCGATGATCAGCGCCGTCGAAATGGCGCCCTGCCGGCCCAGCTCCAAAGTCGACACGATCGCCGATGGAAACGCGGCGACGATGCCGGCGAAGATAATGAGCGAAGAGCCGTTGCCGATTCCGCGAGAGGTGATCTGCTCGCCAAGCCACATCAGGAACATCGTTCCGCCGACCAGCGTCACGACCGTGGTGATGCGGAAGAATATGCCCGGATCGGTGACGACGCCCTGCTGGCCCTCCAGCCCGATCGCCATCGCGTAGGCCTGGAACGTCGCGAGCGCGACGGTGAGGTAGCGGGTATATTGGTTGAGAACCTTGCGGCCCTGTTCGCCCTCTTTCTTCAGCGTCTCGAGCGTCGGAATCACCGACGTCAGCAGCTGGATGATAATCGACGCCGAGATATACGGCATGATGTTGAGCGCGAAGATCGCGCGGCGCTGCACGGCGCCGCCCGCGAACATGTTGAAGAGCTCCAGCATGCCCTTCGACTGGCCGAAAAAGCTTTTCGCGAAAGCCTCGGGGTCGATGCCCGGCAGCGGCACGTAGGTACCGAGGCGATAGACGATCAGCGCGCCCAGCGTGAACAGGATGCGCTTTTTCAATTCCTCGGATTTGCCGAAGGCGGAGAGATTGACGTTGGCCGCGAGCTGCTCGGCTGCCGATGCCATGAAGGAACTCCCCTTTCGCGCCGCTGTCGACGCGACGCATTTTTGTTGGGCTCAGCGCTCGGAGCTAGCAGCGCGCGAGGCTCGCCCGCTCCGTTCGGAGCGTTTGTATAAAACAGCGCAGCCGCTCAAGCGAGAGCGGCCGCACATTTTGCTTTATTGCGCCGGCGTCTCGCCTGCGAGAAGTTTCACGGAGCCGCCGGCGCCTTCGATGGCCGCGACCGCAGATTTGGAGGCCGCCGAGACCTCGAAGGCGAGCTTTGTCTTCAACTCGCCCTGACCGAGGATCTTGACGCCGTCGCGTGGTCTGGTGACGACGCCGGCCGCGAGCAGCGCCTCGATCGTCACCGGCGCGGTGGCGTCGAGCTTGCCGGCGTCGAGCGCCTGTTGAATCCGCCCGAGATTGACTTCGTTGTAGTGGGTCGAGAACGGATTGTAGAATCCGCGCTTCGGCAGGCGCCGATGCAACGGCATCTGACCGCCCTCGAAGCCCTTGATCGCCACGCCGGTGCGGGCCTTCTGACCCTTGACGCCGCGCCCGCCGGTCTTGCCCTTGCCGGAGCCGATGCCGCGGCCGACGCGCATGCGGTTCTTGCTCGCGCCTGGATTGTCGGTGATTTCATTGAGTTTCATGGCCGCGTCCTCACTTCCCGTCGACGGTTTTGGCGTCGACGATTTTCACGAGATGCGCCACCTTAGCGATCATCCCGCGCACGGCCGGCGTGTCTTCCAGCGCGCGGCGGCGGCCGATGCGCGTCAGGCCGAGGCCAAGAAGCGTACGGCGCTGCCGTTCGGGACGGCCGATCGGGCTGCCGATCTGTTCGACGACGATCTGCTGCGTGCTCTTCGTCATGGGTCGTCTCCTTACGCGTCGACGGCGTCGGCGTCGACGCCTTGACGGCGCGACTGCAGCACCGAAACTTTAAGCGAGCGGCGCGCCGCGACGGAGCGCGGCGAGTCTTCGCGGCCGAGCGCATCGAAGGTCGCGCGGATCATGTTGTAGGGATTCGACGACCCCTGGCTCTTCGCCACGACGTCGTGCATGCCCAGCGTTTCGAAAATCGCGCGCATTGGACCGCCGGCGATGATTCCGGTGCCGGCCGGCGCCGCGCGCAGGATGACGCGGCCCGCGCCATGGCGGCCATGAACGTCATGATGCAGCGTGCGGCCTTCGCGCAGCGGCACGCGGATCAACGCGCGCTTCGCCGCTTCCGTCGCCTTGCGGATCGCCTCAGGCACTTCGCGCGCCTTGCCGTGTCCATAGCCAACGCGGCCTTTCTGGTCGCCGACGACGACGAGCGCGGCGAAGCCGAAACGCCGGCCGCCCTTCACCACCTTCGCGACGCGATTGATGTGGACCAGACGATCCACAAATTCGCCGTCGCGATCGTCACGATCCCGATCGCGGCCGCGACCGCCTTCTCCTTCACGCGCCATTGTCTCTTCCGTCACTTACGCGGCGTGATGCGCCGCTCGCTTCCTTCACTGCCGACCCATCGGATCGACGCCCGGCGCATCTGCGCCGGCACGCATTCCGCGCGAGAAGCGCGCGCCCTCAACGGCGCGCGCCCCCAGTTAAAACTCCAGACCGCCCTCGCGGGCGCCGTCGGCCAGCGCCTTGACGCGCCCGTGATACATGTAAGCGCCACGGTCGAAAACGACCTCTTTGACGCCCTTGGCGACGGCGCGCTCCGCGAGGAGCTTGCCGACGACCTTCGCCGCCTCGACGTCCGCGCCGGTCTTCAGACCCTCGCGGTTCGCCTTCTCGAGCGAAGAGGCGGCGGCGACCGTCGCGCCCTTCTCGTCGTCGATGATCTGCGCATAGATCTGCTTGGACGAGCGAAACACCGAAAGGCGCAACCGCCCCTTGGCGCGTTCACGGATCGCCCGGCGCACCCGCGCCTTTCGACGCTGTTCGACTTTGACATCCCTGGCCATGGCGGGTCCTTACTTCTTCTTGCCTTCCTTGCGGAAGATGAATTCATTGGCATATTTGACGCCCTTGCCCTTGTAGGGCTCGGGCGGGCGCAGGGCGCGGATCTCGGCGGCGACTTGACCGACCTGGCGCCGATCCATGCCGCTGATGCTGATTTCCGTCGGCTTCGGCGTCACGATCGCGATGCCGGCCGGAATCGGATAGCTCACGTCATGCGAATAGCCGAGCGCGAGTTGCAGCGTTTTTCCCTGCACCGCGGCGCGATAGCCGACGCCGGTGATCTCAAGCTTCTTCTCAAAGCCCGTGGTCACGCCGACGACGATATTGTTGATCTGGGCGCGCGCCGTGCCCCACAGCGCGCGGGCGCGCTTGGTTTCATTGCGCGGGTCGACCGAGATGGCGTTGTCCTGCTGGACGACGGAAACGTCGTCGGGCGCCAGGAACTCCAGCTGGCCCTTCGCGCCCTTCACCTGCACGAGCTGACCGTCCACCTTGGCGGTGACGCCGGCGGGAATGACGACAGGCTTCTTGCCGATACGAGACATGGTTGCAAATCCTGTTTGATGAGGCGCAAGGTCTAGAAGACCTTGCACAGCACCTCGCCACCGACATTATTCTCGCGCGCCGCGTGATCGGCCATGACGCCCTTCGGAGTCGACACGATGGTGACGCCGAGGCCATTCGCCACGCGCGGCACTGCGTCAACCGCCGCATAGACGCGGCGGCCCGGACGCGACACGCGTTCGATCTGCTTGATGACCGGTTCGCCGTCGAAATATTTCAGTTCGATCTCGAACTCGGTCCGGCCATTGCCGAAGTCAGTGCTGCTATAGCCGCGGATATAGCCCTCTTCCTTCAGCACGTCGAGCACATGCGCGCGCAGCTTCGAGCCCGGAGAGGAGACCTTGTCCTTGCGGCGCATCTGCGCGTTGCGGATGCGGGTGAGGAGATCGCCCAATGGATCGTTGATCGCCATCTGCGTCTCCTTACCAGCTTGACTTCACGAGGCCGGGCACCAGGCCGCGGGACCCCAATTCGCGTAGCGCAATGCGCGACATTTTCAGCTTGCGATAAAAGCCGCGCGGACGGCCCGACACTTCGCAGCGGTTGCGCACGCGAACCGGCGCCGAATTGCGCGGGAGCTCAGCAAGCTTGAGACGCGCCTCGAACTGCTCTTCGACGCTCAGCGTCTTGTCGTTCGCAACCGCCTTCAGCCGCGCGCGCCGCCCGGCGTAAGACTTCACGAGCCTTCGCTTCCGCTTGTTGTTCTCAATCGCGCTTTTCTTCGCCATTACCAGTTTCGCCTTTCAGTATCCGCGTTTGAGGAGCCGTTACGCCCTCACTGCCGGAACGGGAAATTGAACGCCTTCAGCAAGGCGCGCGCCTCTTCGTCGGTCTTGGCCGTCGTGCAAACGATCACGTCCATGCCCAGGATCGACTCCGCCTTGTCGTAGTCGATTTCGGGGAACACGATGTGCTCCTTGATGCCGAGCGCATAGTTCCCGCGACCGTCGAAGGACTTCGGATTCAATCCGCGGAAGTCGCGCACGCGCGGCAGCGCCACGGTGATCAGACGATCCAGAAACTCATACATCCGCGTCTTGCGCAGCGTCACCTTCGCGCCGATCGGCATGTTCTCGCGCAGCTTGAAGGTCGAGATCGCCTTGCGCGCGCGGGTGATGACCGGCTTCTGGCCAGCGATAAGACTAAGGTCGCTCGCCGCCGACGTCGCCTTCTTGCTGTCATTGACGGATTCGCCAACGCCCATGTTGAGCACGATCTTCTCGATCGTCGGCACTTCGAGCGCGTTCTTATATCCGAACTGCTTCTGCAGCGTCTCGCGCACGACCTCTTCGTAATGCTTCCGCATGCGCGGCACATAGGCGCCGTCCGCACCGACCACAGCCGCGTCGTCGCCGGCCTTCGCCGGCTTTTCCTTAGCCGCAGGCTTTTCGCCCGATTTGGCGGCGGCCTTCTTCGGCTCCTTCGCCTCCGCGCCTTCGGCGGCGGGCTTTTGAGCCTTGGCGGGCTTTTCGGCCTTGGGCTTCTTTTCCTCAGCCATCGATCAATTCTCCGGAACGCTTGGCGACGCGGACCTTGCGGCCGTCGTCGAGAATCTTGAATCCAACGCGCGTCGCCTTGCCGTCCTTGGGATCGGCGACCGCCAGATTCGACAAATTGATCGGCGCGGCCTTGTTGATGATGCCGGCTTCGCGATCCTTGGTCTGACGCTGATGGCGCTTGACGATATTGACGCCGTCGACGACGGCGCGGCCCTCGTCGGGGATCACGCGCAACACTTCGCCGCTGCGGCCCTTGTCGCGGCCGGCGAGAACGACGACTTTGTCGCCCTTCTTGATCTTGGCGGCCATTACAAAACCTCCGGGGCGAGCGAGATGATCTTCATGTGGTTCTTGGCGCGCAGCTCGCGCGGCACAGGCCCGAAAATGCGGGTGCCGATCGGCTCTTTCTGATTGTTGATCAGCACCGCGGCGTTCGAATCGAAACGGATCACGGAGCCGTCGGCACGCTTGATGTCCTTCGCGGTGCGAACGACGACGGCCTTCAGCACATCGCCCTTCTTGACGCGGCCGCGCGGAATCGCCTCCTTGATCGACACGACAATAATGTCGCCGACGCCGGCGTATTTGCGCTTGGAGCCGCCCAGCACCTTGATGCACATCACGCGGCGCGCGCCGGAGTTGTCGGCGACGTCGAGATTGGTTTGCATCTGAATCATGGCTTACCCGCCTTTCGTTCCGGTCTGGTTTCGGTTTCGCGCCGACTTCGTCCGGACAGTTCGTTCTAACGACTACGCCTCGGCCGTCACTTCGACGACCCGCCAGCGCTTCAATTTCGAGATCGGCGCGGTCTCTTCGATCGTCACCGAATCGCCCACCTTGAACGCGCCGTTCTCGTCATGGGCGTGATAGTTCTTCGTGCGGCGCACCGTCTTCTGGAACAGCGGGTGGGTGAAGCGACGTTCGACCTTCACCACCACGGTCTTGTTCTGCTTGTCGCTGACGACGACGCCCTGGAGAATTCGCTTCGGCATGGCGCTTTAACCCTGCTTTTCGGCGCGCTTATGCGCGGCGATGGTTTTCGTGCGGGCAATGTCGCGACGAACGACGCGCACGCGTGAGGTGTTCTCGAGCTGGCCGGTCGCCCGCTGGAAGCGCAGATTGAACTGCTCTTTCTTGAGCTTCAGCACTTCGTCATTGAGCTGATCTTCGGTCATCGCCTTGATGTCGGAGAGGCGCTGTTTGGATTTCATCACGTTCCCCTTATTCGGCGATGCGTTCGATGAAGCGCGTCTTGATCGGCAGCTTCGCGGCGGCGAGCGTCAAGGCCTCGCGCGCGATAGGCGCCGGGACGCCGTCAATCTCGAACATGATGCGGCCGGGCGCAACGCGCACGGCCCAGAATTCCGGCGCGCCCTTGCCCTTGCCCATACGCACTTCGGTCGGCTTCTTGGAGACCGGCACGTCGGGGAAGATGCGGATCCAGACGCGGCCGGCGCGCTTCATATGGCGCGTCATGGCGCGGCGCGCGGCCTCGATCTGGCGCGCGGTGATGCGATCCGGCTCCAGCGCCTTAAGGCCGAACTGACCGAAGTTCAGCGAAAAGCCCGCCTTGGAGGCGCCACGGATGCGGCCCTTGAAGGCCTTGCGGAACTTGGTGCGTTTGGGTTGCAGCATGATTGCGCTCTTTAATCTTGTTCGTTACGCCGCGTCGCGCGGTTCGCGGTGCTCGCGACGGCGGCGTTCGCCGCCACGGTCGCGATCGCCATGATCGCCGCCGGACGCCTGTTCGGCCGCCTTCTTATCCTGCGCCATCGGATCATGCTCGAGGATTTCGCCCTTGAAGATCCAGACCTTGATACCGCAAGCGCCATAGGCGGTATGCGCGGTGGCGGTGCCGTAATCGACGTCGGCGCGCAGCGTGTGCAGCGGCACGCGTCCTTCGCGATACCATTCGAGACGGGCGATCTCGGCGCCGCCGAGACGGCCCGAACAATTGATGCGAATGCCCTGCGCGCCCAGCCGAATGGCCGATTGCACGGCGCGCTTCATCGCGCGGCGGAAGGCGACGCGACGTTCCAGCTGCTGCGCGATCGACTCGGCGACGAGCGCGGCCTCGGTTTCGGGCTTGCGCACTTCGACGATGTTGATGACGACTTCGCTGCCGGTGAGCTTGCCCACGAGCTTGCGGATCTTGTCGATGTCCGCGCCCTTCTTGCCGATGACGACGCCGGGACGCGCCGAATAGATCGTGACGCGGCACTTCTTGTGCGGGCGCTCGATGACGATCTTCGACACCGCCGCCTGCTTCAGCGTTTTCGACACCGTTTCGCGGATCGCCATGTCCTCGTGAAGGAGCTTGGCGTATTCGCCCTTATTGGCGAACCAGCGCGAATCCCAGGTGCGGTTGACGCCCAGTCGCAGCCCGATCGGATTAACCTTCTGACCCATGGTTTTAAATCCTTTAGGCGTTGGCTTGCGCTTGGACTTCGCGCACGATGATCGTCAGATTGGCGAACGGCTTCTCGACGCGGCTCGCACGGCCGCGGGCGCGGGCGTGGAAACGCTTCATCACCAGCGCCTTTCCGACAAAGGCCTGGGCGACGACGAGATCGTCGACGTCGAGACCGTGATTGTTCTCGGCGTTGGCGATGGCGCTTTCAAGCGCCTTCTTCACCTCATGCGCGATCCGCTTTCTGGAGAACTCCAGATCGGCGAGCGCGCGATCCACCTTCTTGCCACGGATCAACTGCGCGAGCAGATTGAGCTTCTGCGGCGAGACGCGCAGCATGCGCGCGACAGCCTTCGCTTCATTTTCCGCAAGCCGGGGCGGATTGGCTTCCTTCGACATCGTGAGCCTCTCTTAGCCTCTCTTAGCCCCTCTTGGCCTTCTTGTCGGCCGCATGGCCGTGGAAGGTGCGGGTCGGAGCGAATTCGCCGAATTTGTGCCCGATCATGTCTTCCGACACGGACACGGGAATATGTTTCTGGCCGTTATGGACGCCGAAGGTCAGTCCCACGAATTGAGGGATGATCGTGGAGCGGCGGCTCCAGATCTTGATCACCTCGGAGCGGCCTGAACCACGCGAGGTCTCGGCCTTCTTGAGAAGATAGCCGTCGACGAACGGGCCCTTCCAAATCGAGCGCGCCATGGGTTAGCCCTTCTTCTTGCGATTGTGTCGCGAGGACACAATGAAACGGTCGGTGGATTTATTGGTGCGGGTCTTCTTGCCCTTGGTCGGCTTGCCCCAGGGCGTGACCGGATGACGACCGCCAGAGGTGCGGCCTTCGCCGCCGCCATGCGGATGGTCGATCGGATTCATCGTGACGCCGCGATTGTGCGGGCGCCGGCCGAGCCAGCGTGTACGGCCGGCCTTGCCGATCGAGGTGTTCATATGATCAGGATTGGACACGGCGCCGAGCGTCGCGAAGCACTGGCCGTGCACGAGGCGCTGCTCGCCAGAATTCAGTCTGATGATCACATAGCCCTGGTCGCGGCCGACGATCTGCGCATAGGTGCCGGCCGACCTTGCGATGGCGCCGCCCTTGCCGATCTTCATCTCGACATTGTGCACGATGGCGCCGACAGGGATGTTGGCGATCGGCATGGCGTTGCCGGGCTTCACGTCGACCTGATTGCCGGCGATCACTTCGTCGCCGACGGAGAGCCGCTGCGGCGCGAGAATATAGGCAAGCTCATTGTCCGTGTAGCGAATGAGCGCGATGAACGCCGTCCGGTTCGGATCATATTCGAGCCGCTCGACCTTGCCTGAAACGTCGAGCTTGCGCCGCTTGAAATCGACGACGCGATAGGCCTGCTTATGGCCGCCGCCGCGAAAACGCACGGTGATCCGGCCGGTGTTGTTGCGCCCGCCCTTTGAGCTCTTGCCCTCGGTCAGAGTCTTGACCGGCTTGCCCTTGTAGAGCTCTCTGCGGTCGACAATGACGAGCTGGCGAAGGCTCGGCGTGACCGGCTTGAATGTCTTCAGCGCCATCGTTCTATCCTCACGCCTTCCTTACAGTCCGGTCGTCACGTCGATCTTGTGGCCCTCGGCGAGAGTCACGACCGCTTTCTTGACGTCGCTCTGCTGGCCGCGCTGACCGCGAAAGGTCTTGGCCTTTCCCTTGCGCACCAGCGTATTGACCGCCTCGACCTTGACGTCGAAGAGACCTTCGACCGCCGCCTTGATCTGCGGCTTCGTCGCGGTCTTGGCGACCTTGAAGACCACCTTATTGCTCTCCGAGGCGAGCGTCGCCTTCTCGGTGATGACCGGGGCGACGATCACGTCGTAATGGCGAACGTCCTTGCTCATTTCAGTCGCGCCTCCAGCGCGTCCACGGCGGCGCGGGTCAACACCAGCTTCTCGCGGCGGAGGATGTCGTAAACATTGACGCCTTCGACGGGCAGGATGTCGATCTTCGGGATATTGCGTGCGGCGAGCACGAAATTGTTCTGCGGCGCGCCGCCGACGATGATGATCGCGTTCTCGAGGCCGGTCTTGGCGAAACTCGATGCGAGCAGCTTCGTCTTGGGCTCGGCGAGCTCCGCCGTCTCCCAAACGATGATGCCGCCGTCCTTGGCTTTCGCGGACAGAGCATGTTTCAGCGCGAGCTGGCGCACCTTCTTGGTCAGGTCATGCGCATGGCTGCGCACCACCGGGCCGAAGGCGCGTCCGCCGCCACGGAACTGCGGCGCGCGCGCCGAGCCGTGACGGGCGCCGCCGGTGCCCTTCTGCTTGTGCAGCTTCTTGCCCGAGCGCGCGATCTCGGCGCGGTTCTTCACCGCATGGGTGCCCGCGCGCCGCTTGGCAAGCTGCCAGCGGATCATGCGGAAGATCAGGTCCTTGCGCGGCTCAAGGCCGAAGACCTCATCGGAAAGTTCGATCGAACCGGCCGCCTGGCCGTCGAACGACGTGACGTCGATCTTCACGGCTCAGTCCTCCTTCTTCGCTTCTTGCGGAGCGGCGTCTAAATTCGCGGCTTCACCCTGTCCGTTGCCGAGGCGGAATTTGCCCGGCTGCGGCGCATCCTTCGGCAGCGCGCGTTTCACCGCGTCGCGCACGAAAATCCAACCGCCGGCCGTGCCCGGCACCGCGCCTTCGACCAGCAGCAGTCCCCGCGCGGGGTCGGTCTGCACCACCCGCAGATTTTGCGTGGTGACGCGCTCGACCCCCATATGGCCGGCCATTTTCTTGTTCTTGAAGGTCTTGCCCGGATCCTGACGGCCGCCGGTCGAACCGTGCGAACGGTGCGAAACGGAGACGCCGTGGGTCGCCCGCAGACCGCCGAAGCCCCAGCGCTTCATCGGGCCAGCAAAGCCTTTGCCGGTGGAGGTTCCCGTCACGTCGACGAACTGGCCGACGACGAAATGATCCGCCGTGATCTCGGCGCCGATCGGCAGCAACTCTTCCTCTTTCACCCGAAACTCGGCGAGCTTCAGCTTCGGCTCCACCGAGGCCGCGGCGAACCGCGTGCGTTCGGCCTTCGAGACATTCTTGACCTTGGCGCGGCCGATGCCGAGTTGAACGGCGGTGTAGCCGTTCTTCTCTTGAGTCCGCTGCGCGACGACCTGGCAGCCGTCGAGCTTCAGGACCGTGACCGGCACATGCTCGCCCGCCTCCGTGAAGATGCGGGTCATTCCGACCTTTTGCGCGATGACGCCCGACCGCATGATCCAATCCTTCGCAAAGCGCGCTCGCATCCTTTAGCGAGCGCCGCCTGAATTCCGTTTAGAGCTTGATCTCGACATCCACGCCGGCGGCAAGATCGAGCTTCATGAGCGCGTCCACCGTTTGCGGGGTGGGATCGACGATGTCGAGAACGCGTTTATGCGTTCTGATCTCGAACTGTTCGCGCGACTTCTTGTCGATGTGCGGCGAACGGTTCACCGTGAATTTTTCGATGCGCGTCGGAAGCGGAATCGGACCGCGGACCTGAGCGCCCGTGCGCTTGGCCGTCGAGACGATCTCCTTCGTCGACGTGTCGAGAATCCGGTGATCGAACGCCTTGAGGCGAATCCGGATATTTTGACCGTTCATTGTTCCGTCCTTTAGGACCGCGAGCGGTTCTGCTCGCCTTCATGCGCCGCGCGCCGTTGCGCGCGGCTTCTTTCACAAGAGCGAGCGCTTGGCCCGCGGCCCGGGATTCGCTTTACTCGATAATGCTGGCGACGACGCCGGCGCCGACGGTTCGGCCGCCTTCGCGGATGGCGAAGCGCAGCTTCTCCTCC